>NZ_MDKC01000033.1 GCF_001712755.1 Gottfriedia luciferensis | reverse complement strand
GCCTGCCTGTCACGCAGGAGATCGCCGGTTCGATCCCGGTCGGGACCGCCATTTAAGATGGCTCGGTAGCTCAGTCGGTAGAGCAGAGGACTGAAAATCCTCGTGTCGGCGGTTCGATTCCGTCCCGAGCCACCATCTTAAATAAATAAATTAACTAACATTTTAATAAGCCGACTTAGCTCAATTGGTAGAGCACGAATGAATAAGCTTCGTATCGAAACATCAGCGTACTTGTCGAAAAACACCTTGAATTTTCTATATGAGACAAGGACGACTTTATGAAGATTAAGATACCAATACTTAAGCTTGAGTGGTGCAAATTATATAAGTAATAAAAACAAAGTGATATAGATAATAAAATGCCGACTTAGCTCAATTGGTAGAGCAACTGACTTGTAATCAGTAGGTTGGGGGTTCAAGTCCTCTAGTCGGCACTCTTTATGGCGGTCGTGGCGAAGTGGTTAACGCATCGGATTGTGGTTCCGACACTCGTGGGTTCGATTCCCATCGGTCGCCCCATATTTTGCGGGTGTAGTTTAATGGTAAAATAGAAGCCTTCCAAGCTTCGGTCGTGGGTTCGATTCCCATCACCCGCTTTTTATAAAATTTAATGGGCCTATAGCTCAGCTGGTTAGAGCGCACGCCTGATAAGCGTGAGGTCGATGGTTCGAGTCCATTTAGGCCCACCATTAATTTTTATAATTAGTTTTTCCGCAGTAGCTCAGTGGTAGAGCACTCGGCTGTTAACCGAGTGGTCGTAGGTTCGAACCCTACCTGCGGAGCCATATGATAGAGAAGTACCCAAGTGGCTCAAGGGGCGCCCCTGCTAAGGGTGTAGATCGGGTAACCGGTGCGAGGGTTCGAATCCCTTCTTCTCTGCCATATTTTTTTTTGGCCCGTTGGTCAAGCGGTTAAGACACCGCCCTTTCACGGCGGTAACACGGGTTCGAGTCCCGTACGGGTCATATCTAAAGCTCAGTTATTTGTGATAACACAGGTAACTGAGTTTTTTATTTGTCTTTTTTAGGACTTTATTGAAAAATCTTTAATTGAGTATAGCTTTCTTCATTATATTAAAGTGTTCTTCTTTCATTTTAAAATGTACAAGGAATTATCTCTCATAGATGCAATATGTTTGCTGTCACTTTTACAAATAAAGTAATAGAAACAGCATATTGTAGTCATAGCTCTCCATGGTTTCACTATTCCTCTTTTCCGTTAATCTTCATTCGGGCCACATATCCTTATTTTTCAATACTAATATTCTTTTCACTCATTTTAAATCCAAACATCATCAGATGGTCTATTAACTACTATTATCCTTCTTCCATAGAAATTAGAAAGCAAGAAATTGAAAGCAAGCGCAATATCTTAGTGTTAAAATGTGAATAGCTAAAGATGAGGTGATTAAATGAACGGATTAAATAATCAGGTCATGTGGGATGCAGTTGAATCATGCGATGAAAAGTATGATGGAATGTTTATTTATGCAGTTAAGTCCACTGGAATCTGTTGTAAACCTTCGTGTAAGTCAAGAACCCCTTTAAAAGAAAATGTGTCATATTATCCGTCATTTTCTTTGGCAATTAAAGATGGGT
This sequence comes from Gottfriedia luciferensis, assembly GCF_001712755.1. Taxonomy (GTDB): domain Bacteria; phylum Bacillota; class Bacilli; order Bacillales; family Bacillaceae_G; genus Gottfriedia; species Gottfriedia luciferensis_B. The sequence goes on along the minus strand of NZ_MDKC01000033.1, from coordinate 305,162 downwards.
ACCGTCCATGTAAAAGATGTCGTCCTGATTTACTTCACTCAAATGAGGAGGATATTATTTTATCTGCCAAACATTTTATTGAAAAAGAATATCGAAATAGCTTAACATTGGATCGGTTAGCAATTGAAGTTGGAGTAAGTAAGTTTCATTTGCAAAGATTATTTAAAAAATCCACAGGTTTATCGCCGTTAGAATACGCAACTAGGTTAAGAATGATAGAAGCTTTGAGATTATTACGAGATACTGAGAAAACCATAACTGAAATAGCGCATAATCTTGGTTATAAAGGCTCGGCACATTTTTCAAGCATGTTTCGTCATCATTTTAATTACACTCCAACTACATTCAGAAAGGGGTTAAATAAATGAAGTTAAAAGATGGAATAGCTTTATTGAGCCTAGCTGCATTATGGGGAGCTTCATTTTTATTTATTAGGATAGCTTCACCTGTTTTTGGACCAATTTTAACAATACAGGGAAGAGTTATAATTGCTGCGTTTGCACTGGTACTATATTTGGTTATTACTAAAAAGTCATTACACTTTAAAAAGAGATGGAGACAATATTTAATAATAGGGGCATTAAATGCGGCAATACCATTTACATTAATTGCTACATCAGCATTACATTTGCCAGCTTCAATGTCATCAATTCTAAACTCTTTGACGCCATTATTTACAGCGCTGGTTGTTTTTGTATGGACGAAAGAAAAGTTGAGTATTCGTAAGTTGATTGGAATAATAGTGGGTTTAATAGGAGTGATCTTGTTAGTAGGTTGGAGTTCGATACCGTTTACTTATGATGTTAAAATAGCAATTGGACTAGCAGTTTTGTCGACTATTTCATATGGGATTGCAGGTGTGTATGCTAAGAAAGCTTTTGATAGGGTACCACCACTTTCACTTGCAGCTGGTCAACAAATTGGTGCTGCAATTATACTTTTACCTTTTACATTTCTAAATTTCACTGCATCTACAGAAAAAGTTTCAGGAGTTGCTATATTGGCAGTTCTAGGATTAGCATTATTTTGTACTGCTATAGCCTATTTATTGTACTTTTATCTTATCGAAAGTGTTGGACCTACCAAAACATTAAGTGTTACTTTTCTAATTCCTGTGTTTGGAATAATCTGGGGAGTTCTTATTTTGAAAGAACATATTACATTAGGGATGTTGTTCGGTTTTCTTGTCATCTTATGTGGTGTATTCCTGATTTCGGATATTCGTTTACGAGTAATCACATCAAATAAGCGAATGCAAGTCTAATAAGCTTTTAAATACTAAGACAAAAAAGGATTTTCGTAATAACGAAGATCCTTTTTACTATATTACGATTGTTATTTTAGTGAGCTAAAAATAAGTCCAACCAAAGAGGGTAGCACAACTAGGGAAATTATGATATTGACACAAACCTTAGTAACTTTGAAGTGATCCTTTTCTACATGTATTTCAATAATTTTTGTTGAATTTCCTAAAACGTAAGTAAGTTAATATTTAATGCCACAATTTATTACCGCATAAAGAGTAGATTCGTTTTTAAGTTTATTTTTACTTTTGCATCTGTAATTTGATAGTCGTTTCTAAAAATTTTTCAAAAAAAAATTCTCCCCTTTAGTTCGACATTTTTCTACAATTCTTTTTTAATATAAAGTTTATATGTAATAAAAGTGTAAATTATGTATGAAATTTTATGATAAATCAAAAAATTACAAATTAAGACAAGGGGTTTTGTAAATGCGTTGTATAATTATACGGTGATATTCGTTCGACAAATTCGACATTTTTACGACAAACGCAATAATGACAACGGTTTCATGAATGGTTATTCATTTTCTGGAAAAAGTTTTTGAATTTTTTTTGCATAAAAACAAGGTGAATATATATATTTGTAGAATATTAAGAGATAGAAGAATTTAAGAGATTGTAATGAGGTGAGGATGTTGCTTTTGACACGGCCAACTGAGTTTGATGTGCATTTATTCCATGAGGGAAGTTTATTCCATAGCCATGAATGCTTTGGGGCACATGTTGTAAAAAATGGGAATAAAGTGGGAACTACTTTTACAGTGTGGGCTCCACATGCGAAAGCTGTCTCAGTTGTTGGGGACTTTAATAAGTGGAATGGTTCTGAACATAAAATGGAAAAGTTGAACGATCAAGGGATTTGGACGATATCTATCCCCAATATTGGTCATGGGACGATATACAAATATGAAATTTCAACCAAGCGTGGTGAAGTTTTATTAAAAAGTGATCCTTTTGCTTTCTTTAGTGAGCTAAGACCAAGCACAGCTTCGATCGTTTATGATCTTTCGGGCTATAAATGGAAAGATGCAAAATATCGTAAGCAAAAATTTAAAAAGTCAGTTTATGAAGAACCAGTTTTAATTTATGAGGTACATTTAGGTTCTTGGAAAAAGAAGGAAAACGGTGATTTTTACACTTATGCAGAACTAGCGACAGAACTAATTCCATATGTAAAAGATCATGGTTTTACACATATCGAAATATTACCATTAGTTGAACATCCATATGATCGTTCTTGGGGGTATCAAGGAGTAGGATATTTTTCATCTACTAGTCGATATGGAAATCCTCATGAGCTAATGAGCTTTATTGACGAATGCCACCAAAACGGATTAGGAGTCATTATGGATTGGGTGCCTGGTCATTTTTGTAAGGATTCTCATGGATTATACATGTTTGATGGTGAACCGACATATGAATATGAAGGTTATGATGCCAGAGAAAATGAAGTATGGGGTACAGCGAATTTTGATTTATCAAAACCAGAGGTAAAATCATTTCTTATTTCAAACGCTCTATATTGGATGGAATATTTTCATATTGATGGTTTCCGAGTAGACGCTGTTGCAAATATTTTATATTGGAAAAATAGAAATGAAGAGAATCCTTTTGCAACTCAGTTTTTAAGTAAATTAAATGAAGCGGTATTTGAACATGATCCACAAGTATTAATGATAGCTGAAGATTCTACTGATTGGCCATTAGTTACTGCACCTACATACGAAGGTGGATTAGGTTTTAATTTTAAGTGGAATATGGGTTGGATGAATGATGTTTTGACTTATATGGAGACTCACCCAACACAAAGAAAGCATCATCATAATAAGATGACTTTCTCGTTTTTATATGCCTTCTCAGAAAATTTTGTTTTACCTTTTTCACATGATGAAGTAGTACATGGTAAGAAATCTTTGTTAAATAAAATGCCAGGTACATATGAGGAAAAGTTTGCTCAATTAAGGGTACTATTTGGCTATTATTTATCTCATCCAGGTAAAAAGCTTTTATTTATGGGTAGTGAATTTGGGCAATTTGATGAGTGGAAGGATTTAGAGCAAGTTGATTGGATGATAAAAGATTATGAATATCATTCCAAGATGAACAAATATTTTAAAGAATTATTATCGATTTATAAAAAAAATAAATCACTTTATGAAGTTGATAATCATTGGGATGGATTTTCATGGATTGATGCAAATAATGCAGATCAGAGTGTATTTTCATTTATCCGTAAAGGAAAAAACAAAGAGGATTATGTCATCGTAATCTGTAATTTTAGAGAGATTTCTTATGACACATATCGAATTGGAGTACCTGCAAAGCATCGATATAAAGAATTGCTCTCAAGTGACTATGTACAATTTGGTGGCGATAGTAAAATAAATCGTTCTGCCATTGAATCAGAAGAAATACCATTTCATGGTTTACCATACAGTATTGAAATAGCATTACCTGCCTTTAGTTTTACAATCATTCGTCCAGTCAAAATGCGAAAGGGGATTAGCAGCAATGGTTCAGAAAAAATGCGTAGCAATGTTACTAGCAGGGGGAAAAGGGAGTAGATTGAGTTCTTTAACAAAAGAACTAGCAAAACCAGCCGTAGCTTTTGGAGGTAAATATCGAATAATAGATTTTACTTTAAGTAATTGCACAAATTCAGGTATTGATACTGTTGGGGTGTTAACTCAATATCAACCACTTGTACTAAACTCATATATTGGTATAGGAAGTGCATGGGATTTAGATCGCTTAAATGGTGGGGTAACTGTTTTGCCACCATATTCAGAAGCATCTGGAGTTAAATGGTATACAGGTACTGCAAGTGCAATTTATCAAAATTTAAATTATATAAAGCAATATCAGCCTGAATATGTTTTGATTCTTTCAGGTGATCATATTTATAAGATGGACTATAGTAAAATGCTAGACTATCACATTGAAAAAGAGGCAGATGTATCGATTTCAGTTATCGAAGTTCCGATTGATGAAGCTAGCCGTTTCGGAATTATGAATACAAATGATGAAATGGATATTATTGAATTTGAAGAAAAACCTCAATATCCAAAGAGTAATTTAGCATCAATGGGAATTTATATTTTTAAATGGAATGTTTTAAAAGAGTTTTTAGAGATGGATGATCGTAATCCAGAATCAAGTAATGACTTTGGTAAAGACGTTATTCCGCTTTTATTAGAAGAAAAGAAAAAAGTAGTTGCTTATCCTTTCAAAGGTTATTGGAAAGATGTTGGTACAGTAAAAAGCTTATGGGAAGCAAATATGGATTTGTTAAATGAAGATAGCGAACTAAATATTTATGACCGTGATTGGCGCATATATTCAGTTAATCCAAATCAACCACCACAATACATTGCACCTACAGCAATCGTTGAAGACTCTCTAATTAATGAGGGGTGTGTTGTTGAAGGTTTTATATCACATTCTGTCTTATTCCAAGGTGTAACAATAGGAGAAGGCAGTATGATAAAAGATTCTGTCGTTATGCCAGGTTGCGTTATTGGAAAAGATGTACGAATTGAAAGTGCTGTAGTAGCTCCTGGAATGGTGATTCCTGATGGAAGCCTTTTAGGTCCTGAGAAAGATTATGAAGAGGTAATTCTAGTTACAAGCGAAGAATAAGAGGTGGCTCATTCCTCAAATAGAAAAATAGATTGAGAGGGTTATTTGATGAAACATACTATGCTAGGAATAATTGAGGCGTCAACACATTTTGAATCTTTAAAGCCGTTAACACAGCATCGACCATTAGCAACACTTCCTTATGCAGGTCGATATCGTTTAATCGATTTTATGTTAAGTAATATGGTGAACTCTGGTATTACGAGTGTCGCTGTATTTCCTGATCAACCTTATCGATCAATTATTGATCACTTAGGCTCCGGTAAACATTGGGACTTAAATCGTAAAAAGGATGGACTATTTATTTTTACGCCAGAACCAACTGATGGAGCTTTTGGTACATTCGATTTTATCGAAAAGCATATTCAATTTTTACAACGTTCTACTCAAAAGTATGTAGTAGTAGCAAATACTTATACGATTTGCTCAGTGGATTTTAGACCAGTTTTAAAGAGACATATCGAAACAGATGCACAAATTACTGAGTTAAAGCAGTTCAGTAAATCTTTAAATATCTATATCCTCGAAAAAGAGTTATTGTTAAAGCTTTTTGAAAACTTCCACGAAAAAGGCTATGAAACAATTATGGACGTTGTACGCGATCAAAATAATGAGGTTGAACTAAGTGCGTATGAAATACCTCAACAAGTTTCAATCATTCAAACAATTGAGGATTATTTCGAGCAAAGTATGAAATTATTAAATCCTGAGATATGGAATCAATTATTCTTAAAATCTTATCCTGTCTTTACTAAGGTTAAAGATGAGCCACCAACAAAATATTCAAAAGAAGCAATTGTCAAAAATTCAATTGTAGCTAATGGATGTGAAATTGAGGGAACGGTTGAAAATAGTATTATTTCAAGAGCTGTGAAAATTGGAAAAAATACAATTATTCGAAATTGTGTTGTTATGCAAAAATCAAACATTGGAGATAATTGTATATTAGATGGCGTTATATTAGATAAAGATGTTCGAATAGAAGATGGTGTTGAAATAAAAGGAAGCTTAAGTGAGCCAGTAGTGCTTCAAAAAGGTTCAGTCCAAGGAGCGTTGATTCAGTGGTAAATGTTTTATATATTGTTTCAGAATGTGTACCGTTTGTTAAATCGGGAGGGCTTGCAGATGTTGCAGGCGCTCTCCCTAAGTATTTAAATAAACTAAATACGAATGTAAGAGTAATGCTTCCATTCTACTCGTTAATTCCCGCTAAATATAGAGAAGAAGCTAAGCTAGTAATAGAGCTTTCTATAAATCTAGGCTGGAGAAAACAGTATTGTGGTTTATTTGAATTGAAATTAGAAGGAACAACTTATTATTTTATTGATAACGAGTACTATTTCAATCGAGACAAGTTGTATGGTCATTTTGATGATGGAGAGCGTTTTGCATTCTTTTCTCTAGCTGCAATTGAATGTATTAAAGAATTAGACTTTAAACCTGATGTTATTCACTGTCATGACTGGCATACAGCAATGATCCCATTTTTCATGAAAGAGTATGGCGCATTAAAAGATATTAATCCAAAAATGAAATCTGTATTTACCATTCATAACCTTCAATTCCAAGGCGTATTTTCAAAAGAAGTAATGGACGATATGTTAGGAATCGATGAACAATTTTTTCGCGATGACTATTTGAAATTTTACGATTGTATCAACTTTATGAAAGCTGGAATCATTTCAAGTGATTTCGTAACAACTGTGAGTCCAACATATAAAGAAGAAATTAAGCATGAATTTTTTGGAGAGCAATTAGATGGACTATTACGTGAGCAAGATCACAAACTTTTTGGAATTGTAAACGGAATTGATGAAACCATTTATAATCCAGCTACTGATCGAAAAATTCACTCTAATTACGATGAATTTACAATCGAAAATAAGACTGAAAATAAATTGAAATTGCAGGAGTCACTTGCATTAAAAATGGATGAAAATATTCCTATTATTGCAATGGTTTCCCGATTAACAAGTCAAAAAGGAATTGATCTTATTCAACACGTATTCCCTCAAATTATGGATCATAATGTCCAAGTAGTAATTTTAGGTTCTGGTGATGAAGAATTCGAGAACTTTTTTAAAGCAATGGAGCATAACTACTACGATAAAGTTAGAGCTTACATTGGATTTGATGAACGCTTTGCTCATCAGATTTATGCAGGTGCGGATTTATTCCTTATGCCTTCACTATTTGAGCCATGTGGATTAGGTCAGCTTATTGCGATGAAATACGGGTGTGTTCCAATCGTAAGAGAGACTGGGGGGCTAAATGATACTGTCCAGTCATATAATGAAGAGACGAAGAATGGAAATGGTTTTACCTTTACTAACTTTAATGCTCACGATATGCTTCACACAATAGAACGTGGATTGAGTATTTATGAGAATAAAAAACATTGGAAATCAGTCAGAAGGAATGCAATTAGAAGAGATTCAAGTTGGTTAAAATCTGCTAAAGAATATGCAAAATTATATATGCAGTCTTCAAAGTAAAAATCTTTTAGGGCGAGGTGATTCCATGTTTTCTAGTGTGGAGGAGTTTGAATGGAGTTTTAAAGAGAAACTAGAAAGTATGCATGGAAAGAGTACTGCAGATAGCACTACTCAAGAGCAATTTCAAACACTTGGAACGATGATTCGTGAATATATTAGCGGTAATTGGTTAGGTACAAGTGAACAATACCGCTTAGAGCGAAAAAAACAAGTTTATTATTTATCAATTGAATTCTTATTAGGAAAGCTTTTGAAAAGTAACTTAATTCATCTAGGGCTTAGAGAGTTATGTGAATCTGGCCTTAAGAGATTAGGGATTTCTTTAAGTGCTCTTGAGGAGTTTGAAAGCGATGCTGGTCTTGGAAATGGTGGACTTGGACGGTTAGCATCTTGTTTTCTGGATTCGCTAGCATCACAAGACTTGCCTGGTCATGGATGTGGCATCCGCTACAAACATGGCCTATTTGACCAAAAAATTGTTGATGGATATCAAGTCGAGTTACCTGAACAATGGCTGAAATACGGAAATGTTTGGGAAGTTCGAAGAGATGATGAAGCAATTGAAGTTTTATTCGGTGGAGAAGTAGAATCATTTAATAATAAAAATCGATTGGAATTCCGCCTTCATGGTGCAGAAGCAATCACAGCGGTACCATATGATTTACCGATTATTGGCTATCATACAAACACGGTAAATACATTAAGATTATGGAGTGCTGAAGCGTCTACTCATTCCTCAAATAAATCACTAATGAAATATAAGCGAGAGGCTGAAGCAGTTTCAGAATTCTTATATCCAGATGATACACATGATGAAGGAAAGATTTTACGTCTAAAACAGCAATATTTTTTAGTTTCTGCAAGTATTCAAAGAATAGTAGATTCATATAAGGAGCAGTATGGTAATATTCGTAAGCTCCATGAAGAAATTGCTATTCATGTAAATGATACACATCCAGTTTTAGCGATTCCAGAGTTAATGAGAATTTTAATTGATGTTGAAAAGTTATCCTGGGATGAAGCATGGGAAATTACAACTCAAACGATTTCATATACGAATCATACAACTTTATCGGAAGCACTTGAAAAATGGCGAGTTGATTTATTTAAGCCTTTATTGCCAAGAATTTATATGATTGTAGAAGAAATAAATGAAAGATATTGTAAGCAGCTCTGGAACAAATACCCAGGTGATTGGGATCGAATTGAACAAATGGCTATTATTGCTCATGGAGTCGTTAAAATGGCTCATTTAGCAATTGTAGGCAGTAAGAGCGTTAATGGAGTTGCTGAAATCCACACTGAAATCTTAAAACAAAGAGAAATGAAGCTTTTTTATGAGTATGAACCATTCAAGTTTAATAATAAAACAAATGGTATTACTCATAGAAGATGGTTACTTCAATGTAATCCTGAGCTTAGTAGCTTAATAAATGATTCGATCGGAGACGGTTGGATACACGAACCAACTCAACTTGAGAATCTATTAGAATATCAAAATGACGAAGCATTCTTATCGCAATTTATGAATGTAAAGAAAAAGAGAAAAGAAGTTCTCGAAAATTATGTTCACTATACAAATGGAATTGCATTAGATACAGATTCAATTTTTGATATTCAAGTAAAGCGAATGCATGCATATAAAAGACAATTACTAAATGTTTTACATATCATGTATTTATATAATCGTTTGAAGGAAGATTCACATTTTAAAATGCATCCTAGAACCTTTATTTTTGGAGCAAAAGCATCTCCGGGTTACTATTTTGCTAAGAAGATTATTAAATTAATTCATTCAGTAGCTGATATTGTGAATAATGATCGTTATATAAGTCAATTTATAAAGGTAATTTTTATTGAAAATTACCGAGTTTCATTAGGTGAAATTATTTTTCCAGCAGCGGATGTTAGTGAACAAATTTCGACAGCAAGTAAAGAAGCTTCGGGTACTGGGAATATGAAATTTATGATGAATGGTGCTTTAACGCTTGGTACACTTGACGGTGCTAATATTGAAATTTTAAGAGAAGTTGGCGAGGAGAATATTTTTACATTCGGACTTACTGCTGACGAGGTATTAAATTATTACCAATACGGTGGTTATAAAAGCAGTGATTATTACCATCATGATCTGCGTATAAAAAAGGTATTAGATCAAATGCTTCACGGGTTATTCCCGTTACCAAGAGAAGAGTTTGAACCAATTTTTGATTCGCTCATGTCTTATAATGATGAGTATTTCTTACTTAGAGATTTCTCTTCATATGTAAAAGCGCATGAATGTATCAATCATACGTATCAAAATAAAAGAGATTGGGCTATAAAAAGTCTTAACAATGTTGCGAAATCGGGATTTTTTACGAGTGATCGCACGATTCGTCAATACGCATCTGAAATATGGAATATTCATCAAAGAACTTTACACCATTCTTAACCTCCTCTTAGATTATTAGGAGGTTTTTCATATAATGATGAAAAGCAAGAAAGGAGAGATACGTTGAAATTCCTTTCAGTTGACTATGATAAGGCCTTAGAACTATTACTTTGCATTGAACAGGCATATGTTCAGTTTGATAATGATGGTAAGTTTATGATTCCAGCAAGCTATTCATTAGTAGATACAATTAAAGCATGTGCAATTAGCCAGCTAGAATGGTTTGGCTATATTATTGAAAATGATGAATCCGTAATCATTGTGTTTCGAGGAACGAAATCAGATTTGGATTGGTTAGCTGATTTGAAAATTGATCAAGACTTATTTCCTTATGTGATGAATGGTGGGAGTGTCCATTCGGGGTTTCTATCAATTTATCAATCTTGTCGAGAAATGCTTTTAGCAATTGTAAAGGAAAAGGCTCTTTCAAAAAAAATATTCATAACGGGGCATAGCTTAGGTGGTTCATTGGCCACGTTATTAGGATATGAAATAGCAATGAAAGGAATTTGTAACCCAAATGTCTACTCATTTGGCTCTCCAAAAGTAGGGAATATAAAGTTTAAAGAAAACTACGATGAGAATGTTAGGCATAGTTTAAGATTTGTAAATTTATATGATATGGTCCCTTTAAGCCCACCCTTTAAAGTAGAGGTAAAGCCATTAAACATTTATTTAGAATACGTTCAAGTGAAACATCCAATCACTTTTTCACTAAATAAAGGGTCTATTAAGAATAGTCACCATCTATCGACTTATATAGAAGGCGTTAAGAAGATGCAGTTGGATTATGATTATACTCCAACCTTTACTTACAAATTACGTGAGGCAGAACCGGCAGAAGAAGAAGTAATCTAATAGTACAAAAAAACTAGTCAACATTTCGTTGACTAGTTTTAGTGTGTAGACAAAGTACTAAAATTTGATTTTTAGTCTGAATCTAGTCAACATTTCGTTGACTAGTTTTTTGTATGTAAACAAAAAAACGCTTTTAAAGAAGTCTGAATTAATCATTACCGTCCAGTAGATTTCCAAGGCCACCTAATATACTTCCTTCTTCCTTAGAAGAATTTGGTAAGTATTGACCAATTCGAGAAGCTAATCTTGCTAAAGTTAATGATTGAACCCAAATTGTTCCAGGACCTTGTAATGTAGCGAAGAATAGACCTTCTCCTCCAAAAAGTGCAGTTTTTACATTTCCAACATATTCAATTTCATAATTAACATCACCAGTGAAGCCAACAATACATCCGGTATCGATTTTAATTTTTTCACCCGGTTGAAGAGTTTTTTGGTAAATTGAACCACCAGCATGTAAGAAAGCAAGACCATCACCTTCGAGTTTTTGCATGATGAAGCCTTCGCCACCAAATAGGCCGGTACTTAATTTCTTTCTAAATTCAATCCCAACTGAAGTTCCTTTTGCCGCGGCTAAAAAAGAATCCTTTTGACAAATAATTTTATTTCCATACTCATGTAGATCTAACGGTATGATTGTTCCAGGGTATGGTGCCGAGAAACTGACTGTTTTTAAAGAGCTTGAACGGTTTGTAAAGCTAGTCATAAACAAGCTTTCACCTGTAACAAGTCGCTTACCCGCACCAACTAATTTACCAAATAAACCACCTGATTGCTGCGAACCGTCCCCAAAAATTGTTTCAAGTTCGATACCATCATCCATCATCATCATTGCCCCAGCCTCAGCAACGACTGTTTCCTTTGGATCTAGCTCTACTTGTACAAACTGCATATCATGGCCATGAATTTTATATGTAACTTCATGAGAATTTTTCATTTTTATGCCTCCCTTTAGTTTAACTATACAAATATTGTAATACTAAAATCTAGTTATTTAATAATAAAAAATTTGATAAATTGTTACAGAATCCTCATTTAGTTTGACTAATTAATGACAAATTATACCATTTTTATAGGAAGCTAGGTAGGTCTAAATGTATAAAAGATAAATTATAAGAATTATATAAAAAATTCTTTCAATTAAGGCTAAGTGTCATTGACGCACTTTTTTAGATATGATATATTTAAGTTACTATTAACTGCATATTTATTTGAAGGTAAGAAATTAACGATACATTTGCACTACAAAATTTTTAGTAACGCTCATTTTTCTTTGTCTTGAAAAGAAGTTTTGACCACTTTCAATGTTGTAGCAATCTAAACCGATTGGACAATGACGTTCTTTTTCTTTACCCCTCTTTTATGCACGCATTAATAGTGTATATATGTATTTCTAGGAGGTATTATCGATGGAATTCGGTAAAGTTAAATGGTTTAACAGCGAAAAAGGTTTTGGATTCATCCAAACTGAAAGTGGAAACGATGTATTCGTACACTTCTCTGCAATTCAAGGCGAAGGTTTCAAAACTTTAGAAGAAGGTCAAGAAGTTCAATTCGAAATCATCGAAGGAAACCGTGGACCACAAGCAGCTAACGTAAACAAAAAATAATTTTTGTTATGTTCAAGGCATCCTTTATAGGATGCCTTTTTTATATTAATCTAAAAATCTATTTATTTAGCACGTAGATATTGTAGTTTAAAAAGGTTGCAAATAATGACCAAATACAATAGGGAATGAGTAATACAAATGAAGTTTTTGAATGTTTATATGCGAAGATCGTTAAAGGAACAGCTGTAACAAAGACAAGTCCACAGTCAATTGTAGCCATAAGTAAATCTTTTTGATTGAATTGAAAATAGCTAAACAGTTGGTTAAATACATAATTAATAATAAATATAATATAAAACCATTTTACTTTTTTAAAGGATTTTCCTAAAGAAACGATGATACATACGCTTAAAGAAATGAAAGAATATAAGAATGCCCAAATGATTCCGATTGTTTTTCCTGAAGGAGTATAGCTAGGTTTAATTAGATGACTATACCAATCATAGTCAATCGGAAATAAGATAGAAGAAATAAAAAATAAACAGTATAAAGAGAAAAATAAAATTATTAACTTAATATTCATAAAACCTCCTCAATTAAGTTGTCTTGATTCAGTATATGTAGTTAATTTAAAAATATAAAAAAAACGACCACATTGTAGTAATCGTTTTTTAATGAAATTTTAATTCATTTAGTACTTTTCAATATCTTTCACATCAATTTCTGATAATTCTCCGTTTAAAGCTTGTTCTTCATAGTCATCAAGATCTTGTTCATATTGTTCATGTTTTTTTGTAGGATAGACAGTTCGATTATTTCCGTAAATATCAGTACCGATAAAGTTTTCGAATTCCTCAACATAACCTACATTTTCATAGCTCTCAGTAAATGTGCTTCCATATTCCTCAATATTATTAAATTCAAAATCTGACGGTGTTTGGGAATTTCCATATCTTTCAACATCTTGGAGTGCGTCTTCAGCGTCATACATCATTGAGCGATCTTTAGGATCTCTACTAAATGGAGGGTTTAATACTTCTTCCTCAACAGGACGATCGTATCTTATACTAGAACTTGATATATGCTGATCATGAGTATGTTCGATCATCGCTTTTGCTGTAGGAAGAGCTTGTAACCGTTCAAAAGGTATTTCTTCTCCACTTACTTCACATATACCATATGTTCCATTTTCAATTTTTTGTAACGCTGTATTAACGTCATCAAGTTCGTTTCTTAAATGCTCATGAAGAGATATGTCCTTTTCACGTTCAAATAATTCGGTACCTAAATCACCTGGATGGTTGTCTGCAAGTGAAAGCTCATCAACCGAATCTCTAAGTGAGTATGGTGTAAAAGCTGGATCATTTAGTCTTTCTTCTATATGTTCTTTTTGTTTCAGTAGCTCGTTTTTAAATGTTTGGATTTGTGATTGTGAAAGCATCATGCTCCCCCTTTTCAAGTAAATGAATATGACTATCCATATTTTGTTCAAAAAGGAGGAAAACATGAATTAAGTTTTTTGAGGAATTGTTCTGCCTTAATTAGGAAAAAATATTTCCAATTATTAAGCCTATAACAAGAAGGAATCCCATTATAGTATTTGTTTTTGCTGTTGCTGCCATGGCTGGCATCATTTCCATTGGTTGAGTCTTACCAATAAATCCTTTTGTTGCTTTTATTGCAACAGGAATACTTATTAATGAAATAAGTGCAAAAGGTGTAATTAAATTCATGATAACAAATAAAATAACTAAAGCATATGCTACTGCAAATAATGAACCAATAAAGATAATTGCATTCTTTTTACCTAATAAGATAACAAGTGTTTTACGTCCATTTTCTTTGTCATTATCTAGGTCACGAATATTATTTGCTGTTAAAATTGCTCCAATTGTAATTGAAGTAGGGATAGAAAGTAAGATCACATTTGATGGTAAATTTCCAGCTTGAATATAGTAAGTAATACCAATAATTACAACTCCCATAAAAAAGCCCGCTACTAACTCACCAAATGGAGTGTATGCGATTGGAAGTGGTCCTCCAGTATAAAAATAAGCTGCTGCCATACAAATAAGTCCAATAACTGCTATCCACCAGCTACTTTGAATACAAATATAAATTCCTAATAGAAGAGCGATACCAAAAAAAGTAAAAGCAAGATTTAAAACAGTTGAAGGTTTAATACCATCCCTTACGATTGCTCCACCGATACCGACAGAACCTTCATGATCTAGCCCTCTTTTATAGTCATAATATTCATTAATCATATTTGCAGCGGCTTGGATTAGTAAGCTTGCAATAAGCATTGAAAGAAATAAAAGTAAATGAAATGAGTGAGCTATGTGCGCTAACATTGTTCCAATCGCAACAGGAATGAACGCTGCGGTTAATGTATGTGGTCTTAATAAATTCCACCATGTTCTAAAACCTGTTGAGGAAGTTGGAGATTGAACAGTTGGTTGCATTTTAACATCCTCCTTTTTAATATTATTTGAAAATGTAGGTCATTTTACTTTAAAAAAGTATGGACGAACTTCATAAAATTGACAGTCTACATTCATCGTTGTATCTTTAGTTATATCATGTATTTAACGTATATTTAAGCTAGGGGGAACTATTATGCTTAGAACAGGTCAACTGGAATCGATTGCCTTCTTTGAGCATTCTCTTCAAAAGGCAAAAGCTTGTTCAAAACGCTTCATTTGTAAAGTGGAAAAAATAATGAATATCCATCCCCTAAGTGTTTACCATTTTTATCATGAATTGGGTTTTACTGAACGCTTTTATTGGTCAAACCAAGAAAACTCGTTAATTCTCACAGGAATTGGTACTTTAGTTCCTTTTCATCATAGTACAGAAGAACAGTATTCTGCAATAGAAAAAGAATGGAAACGCTTTGGAGAGCAAGTGTATATCGAGCAAGAAAATTGCTTTGGTACAGGACCGATAGCTCTTGGGGGTTTCTCTTTTTTTGATAACTATAAAAATGATCAAGATTGGAAGAATTTTGGTACCTCTCATTTCTATGTACCTAAATTAATGGTGACGGTTACAAACGAAGGGACATTCATCACCTCTAACTATGAAATTAATGAACAAACTACAGTAGAGGATTTATTGCTTCAATATAAAGAATATGATGACTTTTTAGAAAAGTTTGGTATGAAGCAACCGAGTTTTTCACAATCAGAATGTATTAACAAAGATGAATTTGAACCAAATGAATGGATTCAAAGCGTAAAAGAAGCAATTCATCAAATGAAAAACGAAGAATTAGAAAAAGTTGTTTTAAATCGAACTTTAAATGCAACCTTTTCTGCAGAAGTAAATTCAACAAATGTAATTTATGAATTAGAAGCAACAAGAAATGTTAACTATGTTATTTCTTATCAATTAAAAGATACTGTATTTATTAGTGCTACACCTGAGCGATTAATTTCTAAGAAAAATAATACAGTTTCTTCGATGTGTCTTGCTGGATCTGCCGCAAAAGGAATAACTAAGGAAGAAAACACAGAAGCCGCCAATTGGTTATTAAATAGTAAAAAAAATAATGGTGAACATGCGTTTGTAGTAAACTATATTCGAGAAACGCTACAACAATATTGTAATGAATTATCAATACCTTCAACACCAAGAATAATGGCGACTAAAAGCTTATTGCATTTATTCACACCAGTTGAAGGGAAAGTATATAATCATGTTTCTTTATTTGAATTAATTCAAGCATTACATCCAACCCCTGCACTTGGAGGATTTCCTAAGGAAGAGGCATGTAAATTAATTCGTGAACTTGAACCTGTGGACAGGGGATGGTATGGAGCTCCGATAGGGTGGATTGATTTAAACGGAAATGGTGATTTTGCTGTAGGGATTCGTAGTGCCTTAATTAAAGAAAATAAAGCAAAATTGTATGCCGGTTGTGGTGTTGTACAAGATTCAAAACCAGAGGAAGAATTTTTTGAAACTGGTGTTAAGTTTCTGCCAATGCTAAATGCATTAGGAGGGTTACGAAATGAAAGATAATGAAGCACTAACAAAGTATATTGGTGCTCTTGTAGATGAAATAAGTGCATTAAATATTAAAAACGTTGTAATAAGTCCTGGATCACGCTCTACACCAATATCGATGTTAGTAAATGAGCATCCAAAATTAAAGTCATTTATTGCAGTAGATGAAAGAGGGGCGGCTTTTTTTGCTTTAGGAATCGCTAAAAGTACGAAACAGCCTACAGTTTTGATCTGTACTTCTGGAACAGCAGCTGCAAATTATATGCCAGCCATTTCTGAAGCAAAGGAATCTAGAATTCCATTGATCGTACTGACAGCCGATCGGCCACATGAGCTTAGAGATATAGGTGCACCACAAGCTATGAATCAAATTGGATTATACGGTTCATTTGTAAAAAAATTCATTGAGCTAGCCTTACCAGAGGCTTCGGAAGCTATGTACGAATATGCGCGTTCAAGTGTTAATCGACTGTACCGTTCATGTGTGACCGCTCCAATGGGGCCCGTACATATGAATGTGCCACTTCGAGAACCACTAGTTCCAAATTTTTCGATTGATGACTTATTCTCAGCAGGAAAGCGTAAAAATTCTGCTCACACAATACTTACTGAAACTCTAGCGACAATTTCAAATGAAACAAGTAATGAGTTTACCAAGCTTTTTCAATCAAAAAGAAAAGGCTTATTAGTTTGTGGACCTTATGTTGAAGAAGGCGCTTTAAAGAAGATTAAATCTTTAGGGAATTTATTAGACTACCCAGTTCTATGTGATCCTCTTTCAAATGGAAGAACGATTAATGGTAATGAAGACTCGAATGTAATTGATACATATGATACATTTCTTCGATTTGAAGACATTGTTGATTCGCTTGATTCCGAAGTTATCGTACGATTCGGGGCAATGCCTGTGTCTAAAACGTTTAGCCAATATATACAAAAGCAAAAAGATTGCGAGCTAATTGTAATTGATGAAGGAGACTTATGGAGGGATCCGACGTTAAAAGCAACGCAAATGATTTCTTGTGATGATATCCAATTTTGTAATGCAATTTTGGAGTCATATCAGAAGACAAATAATCAAGAATTAGATTGGTTGAATAAATGGAAAACAATTAATGAAAAAACAAAAAGTGGACTACAACAAGCAGAACAGTTTGATGAACTTTTTGAAGGGAAAATCGTTCAAGTATTAGCAAAAAATCTAATTGAAGAAAGTACATTGTTTGTTTCAAACAGTATGCCTATTCGTGATGTGGATACGTTTTTACATAATCAATCTAAAAAGTTAAAAATTGATTGTAATCGAGGGGTAAATGGAATAGATGGGACAATTGCAACCGCATTAGGGATGGCAGCAGCTGGAGAGAGTGTCACATTATTAATTGGAGATTTATCTTTCTATCATGATTTAAATAGTCTAGTCCTTTCAAAACTACATCATTTACCTTTAAGAGTGATTCTTGTTAATAATGATGGGGGTGGAATCTTCTCATTTTTACCTCAATCTAAAGAAGAAAAACATTTTGAAGACTTATTCGGAACTCCTTTAGGATTGGAATTCGAGCATGCAACTGCCCTTTTTGGTGGTGTTCATACAAAAATTCATAATTGGTTTGAACTTGAAGATGAATTAGCTAAAAAGAATAATGGATTACATGTAATTGAAATTCAGACAAATCGGAAAGAAAATTATGATCTTCATCAAAAAGTTTGGAGCATTGTAAAAGCAGAATACGAGAAATGAAATTAGGTGTTCTTGTTCATGGAAATTAAAATAAATGAGGTCACATATTCATACATTGAATCTGGCCAAGGGCAAACTATATTATTATTGCATGGTTTTACAGGTTCAAAGGAGACATGGGGAAGTTTAATAAGTAAACTAGAACGAAACTATCATGTAATAGCAATTGATTTATTAGGACATGGAAAGACAGATTGTCCGAAAAATGATGAGCGGTACAGAATGGAATTTGCTGCTAAAGATTTACATGATTTTTTAGAACAAAAGCAAATTGATTCTGTGCATCTATTAGGCTATTCAATGGGTGGTAGACTAGCCCTCTATTTCGCTTTAGCCTATCCAACAAAAATTAAATCGCTTATTTTAGAAAGCTGTACGGCTGGTCTTAAAACTGAAAGTGAAAGATTAGCTCGAATCGAACAAGACAATCATTTATCTTCAATGATCCTAAATGAAGGTATTGAAGTATTTGTTAATTATTGGGAAAACATTCCGTTATTTTCAACTCAAAAGAATTTGCCATCAGATTCACAACAAAAGATTAAACAAGGAAGATTAAATCAGTCACCAATTGGCTTAAGTAATAGTCTAAAAGGGATGGGAACGGGCATTCAACCATCTCTATGGGGTGACTTGAAGCAATTTAAAAAACCGACTTTATTAGTTTGTGGAGAATATGATGAAAAGTTTTGTTTAATAATGGGGAAAATGAACGAGAGGCTAGAAAATAGCGAAATTATTAAAATTCCACATGCAGGCCATGCAATTCATGTGGAACATTCGAAAAAATTTGCTACAATAGTAATTGGGTTTTTATTGAAAAGTGAAAAGGAGGAAATTTCATGACTATTGAATGGGTACAAGAAAGAAAATATGAAGAAATTTTATATTCTACATATAATGGAATTGCTAAAATTTCAATCAATCGTCCACACGTACATAACGCATTTACACCATTAACAGTATCAGAAATGATTGATGCTTTTGCTTATGCAAGAGACGACGAAAAAATTGGTGTTATTATTTTAACAGGTGAAGGTGGAAAAGCATTCTGTTCTGGAGGAGACCAAAGTGTTCGCGGACACGGTGGTTATGTTGGACAAGACCGCATTCCTCGCCTGAATGTATTAGATTTACAACGCTTAATTCGCGTTATTCCAAAACCTGTAATTGCAATGGTAGCTGGTTATGCAATTGGTGGAGGTAACGTATTAAACGTAGTATGTGACTTAACAATCGCAGCTGAAAACGCTAAATTTGGACAAACTGGTCCTAAGGTTGGTAGCTTTGATGCTGGTTATGGCTCTGGCTATTTAGCTCGTATTGTTGGGCACAAAAAAGCTCGTGAAATTTGGTACCTATGCCGTCAATATAATGCACAAGAAGCATTAGATATGGGCTTAGTTAACAAAGTAGTACCATTAGAAGAATTAGAAGCTGAAACAGTTAAATGGGCTGAAGAAATGCTTGAAAAAAGTCCAACTGCACTTCGCTTCTTAAAAGCAGCAATGAATGCAGATACAGACGGTTTAGCTGGACTTCAACAGCTAGCTGGAGATGCTACACTTCTTTACTACACAACTGAGGAAGCAAAAGAAGGCCGCGATGCATTTAAAGAAAAACGTACACCTGATTTCGATAAATTCCCACGTTTTCCTTGATTTGAAAGAAGATAGAAGCTTGATGAGAAATCATCAAGCTTTTTTTGCACATTAAATTTGCAACGGAGAAGAAACCTTAATGTAGTTGCTCATTTTATGAATTAAGTATAAGTATAACTACGCATCTCTCCGTCTAAATGCTCACCAATAGGAGAGCGTTTTTAAAATAAACTTTTGTAAATTTTGATAATAGTCAGGAAGTGTTTTTGATGAATCAAATTCCGAATTTTTTGCTTGAGAGAGTCAGATTAACTCCTAATCGAATAGCAATTGCAACAGATGGGGAAGAAATTACGTTTAAGGATTTACATAATCGAGTTATAAATCTTGCTTATAAATTTCACCATCTTGGCATAAAAGACGGATCCCACGTTTCGGTTTTAATGAATAATTCCATTGAATTTATAGAAGTTGTTTATGCACTTCATTATATCGGGGCAACATCAATTTTACTGAATATAAGATTAAGTGATGACGAAATAGTCTATCAATTAGAAAATAGTGATTCTGAATTTTTGATCGTAGCCAAATCAAATACGGTGAAGATTCCTGAAAATATAAAACTGTTAAATATAAATGAAATAGAGAACAGTAAATCAAAGGAATTTCCGATTAAGTCTAATTTTGATGGTGATAAAATCGCAACTATGATGTACACCTCTGGTACAACAGGTTTCCCAAAAGCAGTTTTACAAACTTATTTTAATCATTGGAGCAGCGCAATTGCCTCAGTATTAAATTTAGGATTAGATCATAAGGATGTATGGCTAGTCTGTTTGCCAATGTTCCATGTAGGTGGTTTATCTACTGTATATAAAAGTGCGATTTATGGCATGAAAATTGTGTTAACGAATAAAGCAGATGCACATACCATTAAGGACTGTGTCAAAAAGCATAATGTAACAATTCTATCTGTCGTAACAAAAGTATTAAATGACATTTTGACAATTGTTGAGGGTACAAATGAATTAAACAATGTAAGGGCAGCTTTACTTGGTGGAGGACCTGCTCCGTTACCTCTTTTACAAAAGGCAAGAGCATTAAATGTGCCAGTCTATCAAACATACGGCATGACTGAAACTTGTTCACAAATTGCAACGCTTTCTCCTGAATATATGCTTTCTAAAATTGGTTCGGCTGGTAAAGCTTTATTTGGATGTACGCTAGAAATAAGAGACGATCAACGAACTTGTTTACCAAAAGAAGTAGGAGAAATTGTAGTGAAGGGACCGAACGTGAGCAAAGGTTATTATAAACTTACTAAGTTAACTGATTCATCTGAGTATCTATATACGGGTGATTTGGGTTATGTAGATGAGGATGGTTTTTTATTTGTAGTTGACCGTCGAAGTGACTTAATTATTTCCGGTGGAGAGAATATATATCCAGCAGAGATTGAATCAGTATTATTATCGCATCCAGATATCATTGAAGCTGGTGTAACAGGCAAAGAAGACCCAAATTGGGGAAAAGTACCTGTTGGATTTGTTGTAAGTAAATCCTCTAATCCTCCGTCACAAGAAGAACTAATCGAGTTTTGTCGAGATAAAATCGCAGGGTATAAAATTCCAAAAGAAATATTTTATGTAGACAACTTACCAAGAAATGCAACAAACAAGTTAGTTAGAAGAGAGCTACTTAAGCTTCTATAAGGGGAATAAACATGTTGATAAGGCAAATTGAATTATTTTTAATAGAACAGCCTCTAAAAGTACCTTTTAAAACAAGCTATGGTACATATGAAAAACGTGAAAGTATTATTGTTAAAATTTTAGATGCTAATGGAATATGTGGTTACGGAGAAGTCGTTGCTTTTTCAGAGCCTTGGTATACAGAGGAAACGATTCAAACTGCACTTCATACTTTACAGGATTTCTTTATACCGATCTTATTTAAAAAACAGTTTAATCATCCAAGTGATGTCGCTACACGATTCAATCAATTTAAAGGCAATCAAATGGCTAAATCTGGGCTTGAAGGTGCAGTTTGGGATTTGTATAGTAAACTAAATTCAATCAGTTTAGCACAAGCTTTAGGGGGCAATAAGGCAGAGATACCAGTTGGGGTTGTAATTAGTATAGACGAGCCAATAAAAATGTTGAAACAAATTAGTGCATATATAACAGAAGGCTATGAACGATTTAAAATTAAAGTTTCAAAGGAAAATGATTACGAAATTGTCTCAACTATACGAAATAGCTATCCAACAATCCCTCTAATGATTGATGCCAATTCAGATTATTCAATTGAAGACATTCCGAAACTAAAAAAATTAGATGAATTTAATCTGTTAATGATAGAACAGCCCTTCGGCGACCGACAATTCATCGAGCACGCCATTCTTCAAAAGGAAATTTCTACTCCAGTTTGTTTAGACGAAAGTATTTGTTCATTAGAGGATATTCAAATAGCATATGAATTAAACGCTTGCAAAATTATTACCGTAAAGCCTGGAAGAGTCGGGGGATTAACTAAATCAATTGAAATTCATGATTATTGTGTTGAAAAGAATATTCCAATTTGGGTTGGAGGCATGATTGAAACCGGGATTTCAAGAATTCAAAACGTTGCATTAGCATCTCTTCCCGGATTTACAATACCTGGAGATATTTCGGCTTCATCTAGACATTGGGAGCATGATCTCATTTTTCCAGAGGTAGCTTTAATAAATGGAAAAGTTAAAGTACCAGTTGGCCCTGGTTTAGGGGTAGAAGTGGATGAAGAGAGAATCCGAAGCATTTCTAAAAAGATTTATAAATATACTTCTTTAGTTGAAATAACTAAGTAAAAAAATACGATCAAATTAAACTTGTTATTCATTTCAAGTTTCTTTGACCGTATCTTTTTTTGTTTCTTTATTTATTTTATCAGGTACTGGATCATATCCACCTGGATGTAGTGGGTGACACTTAAGTATTCTTTTAGTCGTTAAATAAGATCCTTTAAGTGCACCATGGGTTTGTATTGCCTCTAGTCCATAACTAGAGCAAGTAGGATAGAATCTACATGATGGTGGCGTTGCAGGTGAAATCCATTTTTGATAAAATCTAATGATTCCAATTAAAATTTTATTCATATACAAACCTTTCGTCTGCTAGAATTATTTCTCATCATGGTTATTTTTCATTTTTACGTCTTCTAGCTTATCGACTTTATGTTGGACACCATAGCCTTTATTTACAGTTAGAACGAAAGCACCGAATACAACAACGATAATAATTCCACTAACAACAAATACTCCAGTCATACTATATCCTCCTAAATAGTTATACTACTATGATATAGTATACTGTCCAATTTGCAAGGCAATCAAATATTTTCATAAAGTTTCAGGAATATTATTTCAATAATGATGAAACATTTTAATAGAAATAGTACAATGGAAAAACAAGTATGAATGTAGGAAGGTTAAAATGTACATATTTAAAGATTTTTACCATAATACAGTTGAATTATCGTTTGAGAAACATCCATTTTCACCCGCTCCAAAACATGTTTGGGTTATTTGTAAATACAATGACCAATGGTTACTTACAGACCATCAAAGAAGAGGATACGAATTCCCAGGCGGAAAAGTCGAGGAAGGTGAATCACCTGAAGAAGCAGCTAAACGTGAAGTTTTAGAAGAAACAGGTGGAAATGTATCTAAAATTAATTATTTAGGGCAATACCGTGTTACAGGTAAGGATAAAATTATCATAAAAAATATTTATTTTGCCGAAATAGGAGAACTTTTAACACAAAAGCACTATTTTGAAACAAACGGCCCTGTATTGTTAGACGAATTTCCACCAAACATAAAAAAAGATCGCCGATTTAGTTTTATCATGCGCGACGAAGTATTTTCACAAAGTTTAAGTTACTTAAATACTAAGAAAAGCTCACTTTTATAAGTGAGCTTTTTTAGTGTTTCATTATAAATTTTACATCGTAATATAAGATTCATGAGTAATCAATTATCATAATTTTGCTTTTGTACTTACTCATGAAGCCTTTATGAGTAACCAATTATCATGTTTTTGTTAATATAGATACTCATGAAGTCCTTATGAGTAACCAAATATCAAGTTTGTGCTAATATACATACTCATGAAGCCCTTATGAGTAACCAATTATCATGTTTTTGCCTTTGTACATACTCATGAAGCCCTTATGAGTAACCAATTATCATGTTTTTGCCTTTGTACATTCTCATGAAGCTCTTATGAGTAACCAAATATCAAGTTTGTGCTAATTACTTACTCATTGAGCCCTTACGAGTAACCAAATATCAAGTTTGTGCTAATATACATACTCATGAAGTCCTTATGAGAAGCCAATTTATCTTTTTTGTTTTTTAAGTTGATGTTCAATCTTAATTAACTTACAAACTGATTAAAAAATTACTGTTAGTGTACTCTAAGTAAAGGCTATTTGATTATTTTTTATTGCAGACTTCTTTTTGATGAATAAGTTGATTGGAACGGAGGGGTGCTCGACTCCTATGGGATAAGCGGGAAGGCTGAGACCCCGCAGGCTCGCCGAGGAGGCTCAGGTCTCGCCCCATGGAAAGCGAGCATCCTGTAGTGGAAATCAACATCACTCTACTCCTTTATGAAAATTTGGTAAGTTAATTGACAAGGTTGTTTTTCAACAGCGTGGAAAAAAGCTCACTAAATTAAGTGAGCTTTTTTATGTTCCTATACTTTTTCTCATATTACTCCAAATTACTTCTTTATTGTTTTTCTCTCAATATATTCAACAATAATATACATCAAAGCAGCACATACACTTATGATTAATACGCTCATTAGAACAAGAGTGAAATTAAATACTTGGAAGCCATATACGATTAAATAGCCAAGACCGTTTTTTGAAACTAAGAACTCTCCGACAATCACTCCTACCCAAGCTAATCCGACATTTACTTTTAATGTTGAAATGACGGTAGGTATACTAGCAGGAAAGATGACATTTTTAAAGATTTGAGTTTTTGTAGCACCAAAACTTTTAATCACTTTTACGTAATTTTCATCTACCTGTAAAAAGGCTTGATAAATTACCAGCGCTGTTATGACAAAGCTTATAATGATCCCCATTGCGATTATGGACGAATATGAGGGGCCAAAAATGACGATAATGATTGGACCAAGAGCGACTTTTGGCATGGCATTAAAGACTACTAAGAATGGATCAAGTACCTTTGAGGCAAATGGATACCACCAAAGTATGATTGCCAGAATGATCCCAAGAATTGTTCCTAAAATAAATCCAACGAGTGTTTCAGTGATAGTTGTCATAGCATCATGATAAATAGAGCCATCTCCTAATTTTGCACGGAGTAAATCGAAAATTTTAGTAGGTGAACTAAACAATAATGGATCAATTATTTTTCGATGACTTAAAAGCTCCCAAGCTATAAAAAAGATAATTATAATTAATAGTTGGACGAAAAATATGAGTAGCTTTTTGCGTCGATTTTTTTTGATGATACTGGCGTGATAAGATTTTAGTTCGTCATTTACTTTATCCACGTTTCTCCAACTCCTTCCAAATCGCAGAAACATAAGAAGAAAAGAGTGATTGGTGTCGTGTTTCAAAAGGAGAGCGAATACGTAATTCTTCTGGTAAATTGAAAATTTTTGATATTTTTGTAGGAGCATTTGTTAGTGTAATAACCCGATCACACATAGCTACCGCTTCTTCAATATCGTGAGTTACTAAGATAGCAGTAGTATTTAACTTCTTAAATAAATTGAAAACTAATTCTTCAAGCTTTACTTTATTCTGATAGTCTAGAGCGGAAAATGGTTCATCTAATAATACAATTGATGGGCTTGTAGAAAGAGTTCTCACTAATGCAACGCGTTGTCTCATCCCACCAGATAATTCTCTTGGATACGCATTTTCATAATCCTTTAATCCAACTTCCTTTAGCAATTCTAGCGTTCGATTTTTATTTTCTTCGGTATCCTTATCTAGAATCTGAAGACCTAGAAATATATTTTCTTTAATTGTTTTCCAAGGGAATAAATAGTCATGCTGAAGCATGTAACCAATTTCTCCCGATTTTATATCATAAGGCTTACCTTTAAACTTTACTGAACCGTCATATGGTGTAAGTAATGAAGAAATGATCGATAAAAGTGTGCTTTTTCCACAGCCACTTGGACCTAATACAGATACAAATTCACCTTTTTCAACTTCAAATGTTAAGCCATCCAATATTTTAATTGCCTTTTCCTTCGATAAAAATACATGAGAAATATCATTAACTGTTAGATAACTCATTTTGTTAACCTACTACTTCTCCGTAGATTTTTCGGCAAATTTTGTATCAACTAAAACTGAGTGTGGAACTTCTTTTGGTAATACACCAGAGTTCTTCATAATCTTTTGAAGATTATTCCACTCATCTTCTTCTAATATTGGATTTGTTGAATAAGAATTTTGAGACTTATAACGATCGATAACTTTAATTGAAATGTCTAAAGGTGTATCTTTAAAGAATGGTGCAACGCTTTTTGCAATCTCTTCTGCAGAATGAGTATCAACCCATTGTTCAGCTTCATAAATTGCATCTGTAAATTTTTGAGCTGTTTTAGCATTCTTCTTCAAATAACTTTCTTTTGCGATAAAAGCAGTGTAAGGAACTTTTCCAGACTCCAAGCCGAATGAAGCAACAATTTTACCTCTTCCTTCTTTTTCCATAATACTTGCTGTAGGTTCAAACAATTGAACATACTCACCAGTACCTGAAGCGTATGCATTCGCAATATTTGCGAAGTCAATATTCTGAATAAGGTTCAAATCTTTATGTGGATCGATCCCATGTTTACTTAAGACATATTCGCCAACCATTTGTGGCATTCCACCTTTTCTTTGACCTAAAAATGTTTTGCCTTTTAGTTGATCCCAATTAAATGGTACAGTTTGATTTCTAGCTACTAGAAATGTTCCATCAGTTTGAGTCAATTGGGCAAAGCTTTTTACTGGATCATTTGCGCCTTGAGCGTATACATAGATAGTTGTTTCTGGCCCAACTAATCCGATATCTGCACCGTTTGACAATACAGCAGTCATCGTTTTATCTCCACCAGCAGTAGTTGTTATTTCAACATCCAATCCATGCTTTTTGAAGATGCCTTCACTAATGGCCACATATTGAGGTGCATAAAATAATGAATGCGTTACTTCTGCAACTCTCACTTTTGTGGTACCATCTTTAGGTTTATCTTTCGAACATCCACCTAAAATAGAAGCAACTAATAAAAACAAAATAACGAGCCATTTGATTTTCATTTAATCCCTCCTAATCGAAAATATACAATTAGCCTATGCAATAGGAGAAAATGGGTGAATGCGGAGTACTGACTGTGCTAAAATCGCCCGGTTATCTAGGGTGTACAGGATAAGCTGGTTAAAAAAGAAAAACCGCTCTTACTTCCTTTTTAGGAAATTAGAGAGGTTTTTATCTACTCTTTGAAAAATAGTTTCTAGTATCTTCACGTATTTCGTTAGGCAAAACACTTTCTAATTCTTTGTTTAACCATGACAGTGTTTTACTGCGTAAATACTCATGCATTTTTTCTTCGGCAGAGAGCATGACTAAATTAATTGTGCAGGTGGCACTAGGAGTGCAACCTTTTTCTCTAAAAAGATAGCCGTTATCTTTAATATTTTTACATTGAAATATAGGCTTAGAACCTTCAATTGCTTCAATTACATCCCAAAAAGAAATTTCTTCTGGAGATTTAGCTAGTTTAAATCCACCTTTAACTCCTGGAACTGAACTGACAATACCAGCCTTAGATAGCTTGCTAAAAATCTTTGAAAGATATGTATCTGAAACACCTTGAAAGAAGGAAAGGTCTTTTATTCCAATCGGAGAATCTTCTGGAGTGTCAATTAGATAAACAAGGCAATGAAGTGCATACTCAACTCCAACGCTATACTGCATTAAAACACCTTCTTCATAAATGAGATTATTTTTAATTAATCTTAGAAATGTTTTATTTCTTTGTCAAACATTTACTTTTTAGGAGCAATTCTAAGTTAAAAGAAGTTTGACAGAATGAAATAAACGTTTTAATATGGATAATATAAATCGGCGATTAAATTTGTCGCTAATTTATGTATTTCCAAAAACGACATTTAATTTAATTATTTTTAGAATTTACTTTTTTAGGGGGAATTAAAATGGAAAAACAAATTAATTATTCAAAATTAGCACCAGAAGCACTTAAAATAATGATGGAAATGGAAAAATTTATTAAAGCAACTGGTATAGACCATAAACTTCGTGAACTTATTAAAATTCGCGCTTCACAAATAAATGGTTGTGCATTTTGCCTTGACATGCATACTTCTGAAGCGAGAGAAATAGGAGAAACTGAACAACGTTTATACTGTATTAGTGCATGGAAAGATTGCGATTTTTACACAGATGCAGAAAAAGCAGCTTTAGAGTTAACTGAGCATATTACACAAATTTCGAATAAAGGTGTATCTGAAGAACTATATAATCGTGTAAGTAAACACTTTAACGAAGCAGAATATGTAAATCTTGTATTCATAATCAATCAAATTAACAGTTGGAACCGTATCTCTATTTCTATGGGGAATAGACCAGCTGAAAAATAAGAATCTAATGAAAAAATAAAAAATGAGCCGAAGATTGGCTCATTTTTTTCAATTCTTATTAATATTTTGTACTTTTAAAACATCGCTTTTTATTAATTTATTTTTATTAGAATAAATTTTTATAGTGTAGAGACCATTGTTATTTTTAAGATAATTTTTCTGATTTATTGTCATATTTGAGGTAGCTATAGAACTAGAGATATTAAAAACCGCTCTACCATTTATAATTTCGTATACTTCATTATGATTTATTTCTTCAATATTGATTCCAAATATTGATTGGACTTTTTTAGGTAGTAGGATTTCTATTCGAGCATTTTTTATATCGTTTTTATAACGATCTGGTACTGATAAGGCCAAATAATATTCAACTCCATAAAGTAATTGATTATTCGTAGAATCTTTGATTTCATAATACCTTTTGGATAATGATTCAATAATGGGTTCACTTTCTTTAGAAGATAGTGAATCATGCTTATCTAATTTTTTAGAAGAAGAACTAGTATTATATAAAAAAAAGGTAGTTAATAAAATTGCAGTAAATGAAAAAATCAGGGTTAATATCTTTAAGGATCTCATTTTAATCCTCCATTTAATTCGATTAATAACTGGTGATTATTAATGATGTTCAGTTAAATTTAATGATACTTTAATCTTATTCTTTAAATGTAATGAATTTCCTTTTAATTAGTTATTTGAAGATTGTTAAATAAAAAAGGCTGCCAAAAAGTCATAATGATGACTTTTTGGACAGCCCTTACATTTTACATTATTAGATTATTTTAAAGGTCCACCAAGTTCAGCTAATTTTGCATCAAAGCCTTCAAATTTTTTGAAGTTTTCTTTGAATTTAGTTACTAATTCAAGAGCTTTTTGATCATAAGCTGATTTGTCTTCCCAAGTTGTTGAAGGAACTAATACGCTATCAGGTACACCAGGTACATGGGTTGGAATTGCTAAACCGAAAAACTCATCTTGTGTAGTTTCAATGTTGTTTAAATCACCTTCAAGTGCAGCGTGAACCATTGCTCTTGTGTAAGAAAGATTCATACGTTTACCAACGCCGTATTCTCCACCAGTCCAACCAGTGTTTACTAAGAATACATTTACATTATGTTTTTCAATTTTTTCACCAAGCATTTTTGCATATTCTACAGCTGGAAGCGGTAAGAATGGTGATCCGAAACATGTTGAGAATGTTACTTGTGGAGAAGTAACACCACGCTCAGTACCTGCTAATTTACTAGTAAATCCACTTAAGAAGTGGTACATAGCTTGCTCTTTTGTTAATTTACTGATTGGAGGTAATACTCCAAATGCATCAGCAGTTAAAAAGATAATTGCATGTGGATGTCCAGCAACGCTCGGCTCAATGATATTTTGAATTGCTTGCATTGGGTATGCAGCACGAGTATTTTCTGTTAAAGTTGTATCATCATAGTCAGCTAAACGGCTATCAGATTTAACAACAACATTTTCTAAAACTGTACCAAATTTAATTGCAGAGAAAATTTGTGGCTCTTTTTCAAATGTTAAATTGATACATTTAGCGTAGCAACCGCCTTCAATATTGAATACACCATTATCTGACCAACCGTGCTCATCATCACCGATTAGCTTACGATCTGCATCTGCAGATAATGTTGTTTTACCAGTTCCTGAAAGTCCAAAGAATAATGCTACATCGCCTTCACTACCAACGTTAGCAGAACAGTGCATTGGTAATACATTATTTTGTGGTAATAGGAAATTCATGATTGAGAAGATAGATTTTTTCATTTCTCCAGCATATTCCGTACCACCAATTAAGATAATTTTCTTTTCAAATGATACAATAACAAATGCCTCTGAATTTGTTCCATCAACTACAGGGTCTGCTTTAAATGTCGGAGCAGAAACAATTGTAAATTCTGCTTCATGCGTTTGAAGCTCTTGCTCAGTTGGGCGAATAAATAATTGATGAGCAAATAAGTTGTGCCATGCAAATTCGTTAATTACTTGGATAGGTAAACGATATTCAGTGTCAGCACCAGCAAATCCTTTAAATAAGAATAATTCGTTACGATCTTTTAAGTAGTTAAGTACTTTGCTATATAATTTTTCGAATACGTCAGCAGAGATTGGTTGATTTACTGAACCCCAATCGATTAAACTTTCAACAGATGCCTCTTTAACAATAAATTTATCTTTAGGTGAACGTCCAGTATATTTGCCTGTTGAAACGCTAACTGCTCCTGTTGACGTTAAAATTCCTTCTTGTCTTGTTAGGACTTTTTCAACTAACTCAGAAACGCTTAGTTGGTTATACATTTGATTACTAATAAGTAATTCGTTTAATTCAAAGTTTACATCAACTGTCTTCATATACTAATACCATCCTTTAAATATAATTTGTCTGCCATGTAGGTATCTCGATAAATAGTATAACACATTTATTTTAATAGTGTATACTATTAGTTAGCAAAATGTGTTATGAATTTGATTAAAAAATAAATTTGAGTAAAATTTACTTATTAAATGAAGTAAGTTATTTAAATGTAAATATAATAATTAGTAATTTCCCATTAAATAGAAATGAATGTAGAGATAAAGTTATTGTAGAATTATGTCTATGTTATGATGAAAATTGTTGACAAGAAAGTGAAATTTTAATATGATACTTTTCATACGGATACTCTCTTATCCCGAGTAGGTGGAGGGATACAGGCCCTACGAAGCCCAGCAACCTCACTTTTAGTGAAAGGTGCTGAACCTGATGCAAGACTTTTTTTTATGTCTTGGACGATAAGAGCGAAAGGCAAATAACCAAGAAACCTTTCCTCATGTAATATTTGATAAGAGGAAGGCTTTTTTTTTGCTCAAAACTTAAATACAGTGGCAATTTCGTAATTTACACTGAGTTATCTTTATCTTAAATGGGAAACATAGGAATAGGAACAAACTTTTTATTCTTATGTTGAGAAAAAAGAGATCCGTCAATTCAATTTAGGAGGGGACTCAATGTCACAACGTCGTTTATTTACTTCAGAATCAGTTACAGAAGGACATCCAGATAAAATCTGTGACCAAATCTCAGATTCAATTCTTGATGCAATTTTAGCAAATGATCCGAATGCTCGTGTAGCAGCGGAAACTTCAGTTACAACAGGTTTAGTACTTGTTGCAGGTGAAATTACAACTTCTACTTATGTAGATATCCCAAAAATCGTTCGCGAAACAATCCGTGAAATCGGTTATGACCGTGCAAAATACGGATTTGATGCAGATACATGTGCAGTTTTAACTTCTATCGATGAGCAATCAGCAGATATCGCTCTAGGTGTAGACCAAGCGTTAGAAGCTCGTGAAGGTAGCATGACAGATGAAGAAATTGAAGCAATCGGTGCAGGAGACCAAGGTTTAATGTTCGGTTTTGCAGTTAATGAAACACCTGAATTAATGCCACTTCCAATTTCATTATCTCACAAAATTGCTCGCCGTTTAACTGAAGTTAGAAAAAATGAAACAGTTTCTTACTTACGTCCAGACGGTAAAACTCAAGTAACAGTTGAGTATGATGAAAACAACAAACCAGTTCGTATTGATGCTATTGTTGTATCAACACAACATGGTCCAGAAGCTACTCAAGATCAAATTGAAAATGATATTAAAGAACTTGTAATTAAACCAGTTGTACCAGCTGAGTTAATTGATGAAAACACAAAATTCTTTATCAACCCAACAGGTCGTTTCGTTATCGGTGGACCTCAAGGGGATGCTGGTTTAACAGGTCGTAAAATTATTGTTGATACTTACGGTGGATATGCTCGTCACGGTGGTGGCGCATTCTCTGGTAAGGATGCAACTAAAGTTGACCGTTCTGCTGCTTACGCTGCACGTTACGTTGCGAAAAACATCGTAGCTGCTGGCTTAGCTGATAAAGCTGAAGTTCAATTAGCATATGCAATTGGTGTAGCTAAACCAGTTTCAATCGCTATTGATACTTTTGGTACAGGTAAAGTTTCAGAAGAAAAATTAGTTGAAGTAATTCGCAACAACTTCGACCTACGTCCAGCTGGAATTATTAAAATGCTTGACCTACGTCGTCCGATTTACAAACAAACTGCTGCTTATGGTCACTTTGGCCGTACAGATATCGATCTTCCTTGGGAGCGTACTGATAAAGCAGAAGTTTTAAAAACTGAAGCAGGTCTATAATAAAATGATTAAGGCTGAATATGGCATATGCTATATTCAGTCTTTTTTGTTTTGGTTCGAATCACACTGTTTTATTCTACATATAGGTATACTTAAAAATCATTTTTCATAGGTTTAAATGACTAAATTAAAGTTTGTAATGGAGGAACCTATGAAAGCGATTATATGTACAAAATATGGTCCACCAGAAGTTCTTCAAATAACAGAAGTTGAAAAACCAAAAATAAAAGATGATGAAGTATTAATAAAAATACATGCAACAACTGTGACCGCAGGAGATGTAAAACTACGAAGTTCCGATTTTCCGTATATGTATTGGCTACCTTCACGTCTTATGTTTGGCCTTACTAAGCCGAAAAATAAAATACCAGGTTGTGAACTTGCAGGAGAAATAGTCACGATTGGTAAAAACGTAAAAAATTTTAAATCAGGTGATCAAGTTTTTGGATATAGTGGATTTACTTTTGGGGCAAATGCTGAATATATCTCTTTACATGAAGAAGGTGTTCTAGCTAAAAAACCAATAAATATGTCGTTTGAGCAAGCTGCAGCTGTTCCAGTTGGGGCGCTTACTGCATTACACTTTCTAAGGAGAAGTATTATTCAAAATGGACAAAAAGTACTCATTTATGGTGCTTCAGGAAGTGTTGGAACATATGCAATTCAGCTAGCTAAATATTTTGGTACAGAAGTTACCGCATTATGTAGTACATCAAATTTAGAATTTGTAAGGGCTTTAGGGG
This sequence comes from Gottfriedia luciferensis, assembly GCF_001712755.1. Taxonomy (GTDB): domain Bacteria; phylum Bacillota; class Bacilli; order Bacillales; family Bacillaceae_G; genus Gottfriedia; species Gottfriedia luciferensis_B. The sequence continues at coordinate 271,905 of NZ_MDKC01000033.1, read as the reverse complement.
CAAATGAAGTAATTGATTATACAAATGAAGATCTGGCTAAGTGTAAGAAAACCTATGATATTATTTTTGATACTGTAGGTAAAAGCTCCTTTTCTAATTGTAAAAGATTGCTTAACAAAGATGCGTCTATTTATTAAGTGCTGTATGGAAGCTTTCAGTTTATTTCCAAGCAATTTGGAGTAATTTGATTGGTAATAAAAAAGCCATATTTGGTGTAGCAAATATGAACTATGAAGATTTAAACTATATAAAAGCACTTATTGAAGCGGATAAGTTAAAAGCTGTTATTGATCGACAGTACCCGCTTGAACAATTTGTTGAAGCACATCGATACGTAGAAAAAGGGCATAAGAAGGGGAATGTCGTTATTAATATTAGAGGGAGTTAAGACTGTTGACAAATTCTCTCTTTCTTAGTTGCTGTGGCTTTATGTGCTTTACTATTACCATAAAGAAATCCCTCAAAATGACCTTTTGAGGGATTTCTTTTATAGATTTTCATTTTGTTGTCTGATTTCTTCTCCAGCTAATATTATATTGGCTGTTTCAATTTTACGGTGCTCATCCACGGAATGGCCTGGATCGAGATTATTAAGGTCTGCTTGTATTTTCATTTGCTCTTCGTTTCTGATGGGGTTATTTTTTTTGCTCAATTTTATTACCTCCATTTAGATAGTAGAAAGTAGGTGAAACTCTCGTTGTTTTAGTCTTAACGAAATGACTAACTTCATTCAAATTTATAGAAGTAATCGATTTACTCGCTTAATTCATTTATTAATTTTTTAAAAGTGAGATAAGCAGGCTTAATAGTATAATCATCCTTCATAATACCAAATTGATGAAATAGGTCGTCTTTTGAACTATTGGCATCCCTTAAACCAAAAAATTCATAATGAGTAATATTTAGTTCCTGACGCAAAGAATAGACTGTTCGAATAATTACCTCAAGTACGTTCGATTGTTGCTCATATGACCTTTCGATTTGTATAAATGGATTTTTCCCGGTAGGCCACCCATTCTCTGTAATGTGGATTGGAAGAGTGGAAGGGAAACCATTACAATCCAATGTTTTTCGAAATTTACGAAGTATGTTTTCTACTGAAACAGCAACTTCCTCTATTTTTAATGGTTCCTCAAATACATCCACATAAAAATTATGCCCTACATAATCAATTGAATGAATTAATTCATCCCCACCCATTTTTATTAACTTTTCCCAAAAAAGTGGAACTGTCTTTTCTCCCTCAGGAACCGAGCCGAATCCAACTTTGATCGGTAAATTACTTTTTTCAATTTCTTCTTTTACAGTTAGAACCCCTTGTACAAGCGCTTCTAATACATATGGTTTGGAACCATCCATAAACGATAAATTAGGCTCATTCGTGATTTGAATTGAATCAAGGAAGGTGCCATATTCTTTAATTACTTTACGAACAAAATGTAACCAATAGTCCAGTGATAGGCTTGGATCCATAAGACAGCCAATTGTTAAATCGCCTAATAAACCTGCGTTTTTATATCGATTTAAAGCGTTAAATACTCTTTCCTCTGTTTCAGGTCCCATATAGACAGCATACATTCTTGGTAAAAGTTGAGTAACATTACCCTTTAGCTCTTTAAGAGCAGATGCTATTTTTTCATAATTATCATCAGGACCTGTAGCTAATCCTATAGGTGTACCAGCTACACTAAGGGGATAGATACCAAAAGTTAATCCAGTTGAATTCATCTACTTTACTCCTTTGTTAGATAGTAAATATCTATTTACTTATTAGATTGGTTTAATTTATATAATTGTGATATTATAGAATTATATCTCGGTAAATAATAAACTTTTATTTACTATGTGTCAATTTTGATATTTTTTCCTAGAAAGGTTTGTAATAAAATGAATTCAAATCCAAATCAAATTGCAGAGAAGTTTATCCAACTACTTCCTCTAGTTTTTAATAAGTTTAACAAGCAGGGCACTAAAAACTCTTTAAAGAATAAGCAGTCCGAGTTAACTCATTTACAAAGTCATATACTAGAAGAGCTGTTTCAAACAGTAGATGGAATTTCAATTACAGAGCTAGCTCAAAATATAAGCATTTCTAAACAGCAAATGACGCCATTAATTAAGAAATTAGAAGAAAAAGAATATGTATCAAAAATTCAAGATCCGAATGATAAACGGAGTGTAAAAATTATACTTACTGAAAAAGGTAAAAAAGTTGTCACAAAACGATGGGAAGATTTTTATCATATTTTTTGTGAACGGATTGGTCAACTTGATGAGGAAGACTTACTTGATTTAGACTACTCGATGCACAAAATCATAAGAATACTTGGGAAATTAGAATAGAGAGTATATAGCTTTTATTTTTGTTAAATTATAGAAATCCTTGAACATTCCTTACTAATCATTTATTATGTTTTAATATAACAACATACAAAAATTGTATAACCTCATTGATATGGTATGAGGGTCTCTACCAGGAACCGTAAAATCCTGATTACGAAAAAGAATGTAATTTTATTTACATCCTTCTTCGTAATCAGGATTTTTTTATTTTTTACACAATTAAGAAAATGACTATGGAGGAAAAATAATGAAAACAGTCTATATAAATGCAACATTTTTTACAATGGATCAAGAAAATAAAATCTTTGAAAACGGTATGATGATTGTACAAGATCAATTCATTACTTATGTCGGAAATCATTCTGAAGAGTTAATGAAGGATGCAGAGCAAGTTGTTAATCTTCAAGGGAAATGGGTAATGCCAGGACTTGTAAATACACATTCTCATATTCTTATGACGCTTTTACGTGGTATAGGAGATGACATGCTACTAAAGCCTTGGTTAGAAACTAAAATATGGCCAATCGAAAGACAATATACAACTGAAATTGCTTCTGTAAGTGCACAGCTTGGTATTTTAGAAATGGTTAAATCGGGTACGACAACTTTCTCAGATATGTTTAACCCAAATGGAATCGATCCAAATGTTGTCATGGAGACAATTGGTGAAACTGGAATTAGAGGAGCATTTTCATATTCAATATTTAGCTTTGGAACTGAAGAAGAGCAAAGATTGAATCTTAAAGGTGCTGAGCAATTTTCAAAAGACTACAAAAGGTTTGCTGATGGCCGTCTAACAACGATGGTTGCACCTCATAGTCCATATGCATGTACACCAGAAGCTCTAATCGAAAGTGCACGTATTGCAAAAGAAAATGATTTAATGATGCACATTCATGTATCCGAAACAGATTATGAAATTCAAGATATTGAAACGCGTTATGCAAACCGACCTGTTGAACATCTTCGCAAATTAGGTGTATTTAATCAGCCGACAGTAATGGCTCACGGTGTAGTTCTAAATGATGAAGAAAGAGCGATACTAAAGGAATATGATGTACGAGTTGCTCATAATCCAATTAGTAATTTAAAGTTAGGTTCTGGGGTTGCTGATGTGGTTAGTTTATTAGACGCCGGAGTAAAAGTTGGTATAGCAACGGATAGCACCGCATCTAATAACAATCTTGACATGTTTGAAGAAGTGAGAATAGCAGCACTGCTACAAAAAGGAATGTATAAAGATGCTACGAAATTCTCAGCGCAAACTGCATTAACTTTGGCTACTCGAGGTGGAGCAGAAGCTATAGGAATGGGACATACTGGCTCACTTGAAGCCAATAAAAAGGCAGACTTTATTACAATTTATCCATTTGATAAAGAGCATTTACAACCATTAAGCAATGCCTATTCTCACTTACTATACGCTGCACGTGGTAGTGATGTATGTGATGTTTTCATTGATGGGAAAGCAATCGTAAAAGACCGTATTAGTTTAACAATTGATGAAGAAAAAGTAATTGCAGAAGTAAATCGATTACAGAGTAGATTTGCTTAGAAGTAAGTATACAAGGAAGAGCAGGAAAAGGATTTTCCTGCTCTTTCAACTTTTAAAAATATCGATCATTAATAATTTTTAAGTGATGCAACTCATGACCAGCAATAATATAAGCAATAGCACGAGGTGTCGTTGGGTGATTTAGCACATTACCTTCATTTTCTAATGTTTCATTAGATAAATTCTCTAGCATAGATAAAGTGGCTTGACGAACAGTTTGATATTCATAAATAATTTGCTCTAGTTCAAGTCGGTTAAAATTAGCATTTTCATTATAGGCATTCTCATCAAACGATGGTAAAGGAGTGTGATCACCTCTTGCAATTGCCAATAGACGATAGCACATTATCCTTTCAGTATCGACTAAATGTCCAAGAACTTCCTTAATACTCCATTTTCCTTCCGCATATCGATATTCAGATTTTTCTTTCGAGATTGCTTTAAAAAAACTGATTGATTCCTCTAATTGCTTCTTCAAAATAGTTTGTAAGTCACCTTCAGGAACTAGTTCAATATAACCTTTAAAATGTGGATTATATTCGTTTGGATTTGGTCTGGACATCAATTAATCACCCCAAAGTTTTTATTTAAGATCAACAAAAAAGAACACGTAGTACAATAAGAAATTATATCGTATGGTAAAATTATGTAAATAGAAGTTTGAAAAATAAAAATATTAAGGATGATTAGATGAATATTCAACTGAAGCAACGTTTTAAGCAATTTGCAAAAAATGAATGTGAAAATTCTAGTAGATTATATGAATATTTATCATTAAAAATTGCAGAAGACGAAGAGATACATGATTTATGTGCTTTTGCGCAATGTGGTCAGCCTATTCCAAATTTATTATTAGGTGCGATTCATTATTTATTAATGAATGGTAATCATCATCGGTTAAAAGAGTTCTATCCAAGCCTAGTAGAAACACCAAAGAAATTAGAAGATTCCTATCCATATTTTCAGGATTTTTGTAGAAAATTTAGAAACGAGATTATTCAGCTTATTCAAACGAAAATTGTCCAAACAAATGAAGTTAGACGTTGTGCTTATCTTTATCCATGTTTTTCTTACATTTATCAAAAGGTTAATAAACCAATCTCGTTAATAGAGATAGGTACTAGTGCTGGACTTCAACTATTATGGGATCAATATAAGTATTCTTATAGCTCAAGTGAAACTATTTATGGGAATAAAAAATCCAATGTTCTCATCAATTCGGAGGTAAAAGATAATGGCCCAACTATTCTCGCATTATTAGGCAAAGCGCCTCCAGTTGTTGATCGATATGGAATAGATTTACACGTAAATGATTTATCAAACGAAGAAGACTATTTGTGGTTAAAAGCCTTAATTTGGCCAGAGCATTTTGAACGAAGAGAACTATTTGAAAAAGCTGTTAGCTGTTTAAAAGAAAATGAAATCAATTTAATTGAAGCAAACGGAATTAAAATACTTCCAGAAGTAGTCAATCAATTATCAAAAGATACAATTTTATGTATTTTTCATACACATGTCGCAAATCAAATACCGGTTGAGGGGAAACAAAGTTTACTAAAAACGATTGAAGATATTAGTAAAAATAGGGATGTGTTTCATCTATATAACAATATTTGGGATCGAATGCTACATCTTGACTATTATATTAATGGCATAAAATATGAAGAAATAATTGGAGAAACGGAAGGTCATGGAAAATGGTTTGAATGGAGGATTTAGTAAATGGAGATAAAAGGGATCAATCATTTGTTGTTTTCTGTATCTAATCTTGAAACATCGATTGATTTTTATCGAAATGTATTTGATGCAACTCTCTTAGTGAAAGGAAAAACAACAGCATATTTTGATTTAAATGGTATATGGCTCGCTTTAAATGTAGAGGAGGGTATACCTAGAAATGAAATTCGTCAATCATATACCCATTTGGCTTTTTCAATAGACGAAGACTCATTCGAAAAAATGTATGATAAATTAGTTCAACTTAAGGTGAATATATTGAATGGTCGTGACAGAGATAAACGAGATAAAAATTCAATTTATTTTACTGATCCAGATGGACATAAATTTGAATTTCATACTGGTACAATGCGAGATCGGATTGAATATTATAAGCAAACAAAACCACATATGGATTTTTATATTTAGTCGTTGGATAGAAAGTTTATCTAAACTTTCTTCAAAAAATATCTTGAATTAAAGATATTTTTTGATACAATATAGGTAAGAGATCGGTAAAATGAAATAGAAAGTATCGTGTTAAACAAATGGATTTATAAGATATCTAGATAGGTTATTTTTTGGTAAATATCTCGAATTAAAGATAAAAATAAAAGGAGCGATAAACAATGTTCGAAAAAATCAATAGTAAACAATTAGGTCACGCTGATCACGGTTGGTTAAAAACAATTCATCATTTTTCATTTGCAAATTATTATGATCCAAGTAATATGAACTTTGGTGTATTAAGAGTATTAAATGATGATTTAATTAAAGCACACAGAGGATTTGGTACTCATCCACATAGTGATATGGAAATTATATCGTATGTCATTAATGGGAACTTGACTCACGCTGATAGTATGGGGAATAAACATGAAATTGGACGTGGCGATATACAATATATGAGTGCAGGAACAGGTGTTTATCACAGTGAACACAATATGGGCAGGGATTTATTAAGATTAATTCAATTATGGATTATTCCTGACAAAGCCGGTCATACTCCGAATTACGGAGACTTAATTTCAGATTGGGAAAAGAGAGAAGGAAAATGGTATCATATGGTATCTCCGGTTGAAGGGAGTGCCCCAATTAAAATTCACCAAGATGCAAATATTTACTCGCTTGCATTAAATGAAAATGAAGAAATTTCTTTTGAAATGAAAAAGGATCGACAAGCGTATTTAGTCTTATTAGAAGGAAATGCCATTGTGAATGGAGAACTATTGGAAGCTAGTGATGCTGCAAAAATAATTGAAGAAGATATTAAAATAAAATCAAAAGATTTTTCACATTATTTAGTAGTAGAAATGAAAAAATAATAGATGAAAAGATCTATTCAATGGAGGGGAAAATGGAATGAAAACAAGTATTAAATGGGATGGTAAATTAGCTTTTTCAGGAATAGCACCATCAGGCCATGAAATCAAAATGGATACTGCCGAGTCTTTAGGTGGAGACAATAGTGCACCTACACCAGTTGAACTTTTAATTAATGCGGTCGCAGGTTGTACAGCAATTGATATCGTATTAATCCTTGAAAAAATGAGATTAAAACTAACTTCATTCGAAATTGAAGTAAATGGTGAACGAGCTGAGGAGCACCCTAAACGTTTTACTGACATTCACTTGCATTATATATTAGGTGGAGAGTTAGATGCAGAAAAAGTTCGAAAAGCGATCAAATTATCAAAGGATAAATATTGCTCAGTAGCTCATTCTTTAAACGCTAACATTACAGCAAGTTTCACTTTAAATGGAACGAAGGATGAGGAAGTACTGTAATAAAATGTAGCTGTCCCTAAAGTAAAACTACTTTTAGGGCAGCTTTTTTAATTGCAATTTAAAAAACCAGCACATTGCTGGTTTCAGTGTGTAGAGAAAGTACTTTAAACTTGATTTTCAGACTGATTGCAAGCGCTTGTCTTTCGAGGCGCGAAGCCTAGTGAGGAGCGGAGTTACCCTAGACGGTAATGAGCACCGCAGAAAGGCGAAGTAACGAAGAAAGCGAGCGTTTGGCGGGCAGTCTGAAACCAGCAGATTGCTGGTTTCTTTACTTACTCTTCATTATCTAATTGTTTTTTTACATAAGTAGGAAGCATAAAGCACCCAACATGTAGATCGGTATTATAATATTTTGTTTCGATCCCTAGCTTATTCCATTCATCAGCTTTAATGTCTTTAATTGGATCGTATTTTTTTGAAGCAAATCCGAATAACCAATGACCGGATGGATAAGTTGGCATATGGAATTGATAGACTTTTGAAATCGGAAAAGTTTCTTTAATTTTGGAATGTGCACGTTTCATTTCGTGCGCGTAACTAGCGTAATATGGACTTTCGTGCTGATTAATTAGAATACCTTCTTCACTTAATACCCGTTTGCAATTGTTATAGAAAGCAACTGTAAAAAGCCCTTCACCAGGTCCAATAGGATCAGTTGAATCTACCAAAATCAGATCGTAATAACCTTCATCAGCTTCTTGTACGAATTTTAGGCCATCTTCAAAATATAAGGTTAATCGATTATCTTGATCTAATTTTGAGGCTGTTAAAGGTAAGTATTGTTGGCATAGCCTTACTACTCGTTCATCAATTTCTACCATATCAACAACTTCCACACCTGGGTATCGTAGTACTTCACGAGCAGTTCCACCGTCGCCACCACCGATAATTAGTACTTTTTTAATATTTGGATTAACGGCCATTGATACATGCGTAATCATATCATGGTAGATAAATTCATCCTTTTCAGTCACCATCATATAACCATCTAGAGTAAAGAATGTTCCAAATGTTTCACTTCTAAAGAAATCGATTTGTTGAAATTCACTTTTTTCAGAATGAATATGTTCTTGAACCTTTATGGAGAACTTCGTATCCTCTTGGTGATTCTCTGTATACCATAAATCCATTAAATTTTCCTCCAAACTTCGATCGACGACCTTTATGATATAAGGATCATCATCATCGTTGATTGTGATCGTTCCTTCTGATTTTAAATAAAGATAATGCTGAATTAATTCAGTTGAAATTAGTTCACCTGGTATACAAAGTGGGATACCAGGAGGGTAAATCATGATGGATTCACCACTTATTAATCCACTAGCATCATGAATTGAAATAATACGTTTTGGATGATAGTACGCTTCTCTAGGAGTCATGACCATTTTAGGATTTTTTAATGCAACACTTATATCTGTTTCAAGTTTCGGAAGTTTACCATAATATCGGTCACTAATATCTCTTAATGCATCAATTAAGGTTTGAATGGTGTCTTCATTATCACCTAGCGAGATAATTGCTAAAATGACATTAGGTTCGGCAAGTTCGATTTGAATTTTATATTCTTCTGCAAGCATGTCATATACTTTAAAACCAGACATGCCTAAATCTGAAACTTTAACGACGAGTTTTAACTCATCGTAATCGAATACTCCAACTCCATTTCGATATGTATCTTGCGTAATACATTTTAATCCTTTTATGGAGTTAATTTCTTCTTTAGCTTTTCTTGTTAAATTGAGTAATTTTTCAAAACGCTCTTGACCTTCTAAGACTAATTTCTTTCTTGCAACATCGATTGAACACATAAGTAAATAGGAAGCAGATGTTGTTTGAAATAAATTAATTGTAGATCGAACCCTATTTTTAGTAATGATCCCATCGTTATGTAGTAGAACTGATGCTTGTGTTAAAGCACCACCAGTTTTATGCAAACTAAGGGTAACAAGGTCAGCACCAAGAAGGGCAGCGTTAGTTGGTAAATCAGGGTGAAACGAAAAGTGAGCACCATGAGCTTGGTCTACTAAAACAGGAATCCCCTTGGAATGACCGATGTCGATAATTTGTTTTAGATCTGAAGTTGCTCCAAAATAGGTCGGATTTATAATCAGGATGGCTTTAACATCCGAATTTAAGTCTAGGGCATGAAGAACAGATTTTACAGAAACACCATTTACAATTCCATACTCATAATCGATTTCTGGTTCAATAAATACTGGTTTAGCACCTGCTAAGATTAATGCATTTATTGCGGATTTGTGTACATTCCTTGGTAGGAGAATTTTATCGCCATGTTCAAGGGCGCTCATAATCATATATTGAACGCCAGAAGTCGAACCATTTACTAACATATAAGCGTTATCTGAATGAAAGGCATCTGCTAATAAAGTTTCGGCTTCTTGGATTACACCTGTTGGATGCGATAAGTTATCAACACGCTTTGAAGAATTGACATCCATTTTAAGAGCCATATCACTCCAAAGCTCTCTTAATTCCTCGAGTGAATTACCTCTTTTATGCCCAGGAACATCAAAGCTTGTTATATCTTCCTTAGCATAACGGACTAATTCAGTTAAAAGCGGTGTTTTACTGTGATCCATCATCCATCAATATCCTCCACATCAGGACCATTCCATAAATTTTTACCGTAAAAGATTTCGTCCATCTCATACTTCACTTTTTCTTCTATTTGTGAAATTTCATCCGCGTCTAATTTTTCTTTTGTGTAGCCAAAAAGGTAATTATCTAAATTAAATTGTTTCAACTTACATTTCGTGTGGAAAATATTTTCTTGGAATACATTCACATCAATCATTTGATACATGTCCTTTATTTTTTGAGGAATGTAATTTTGGATTGAGTTTATATCATGATCAATAAATAATTTATAACCGCTAACATCACGAGTAAATCCTCGAACTCGATAATCAATTGTCATAATATCTGCATCAAATTGGTGTATTAAGTAGTTTAAAGCTTTTAAAGGAGAAATTTCTCCACAAGTAGATACATCAATATCTGCTCTGAATGTACTAATTCCATCATCCGGATGATATTCTGGGTAGGTATGAACAGTAATATGACTTTTATCTAAAGCTGCTACTACTAGCTCCGGTAATGGACCAGGTGATTCGGAAAAAGTTTCAGATGAAGGGTTATCAACCGGACCTTCTGAAACGAGAATTGTAACACTTGCTCCTTGAGGATCATAATCTTGTTTTGCAACATTTAAAATGTGAGCTCCGATTATATGCGTAACTTCAGTTAAAATTTTTGTTAAACGGTCAGCGTTATATTGTTCATCGATGTACTGTATATATGCTTCACGTTCTTCTTTTGTTTTTGTAAAGCAAATATCATACATATTAAAACTTAAAGATTTCGTTAAGTTATTAAAACCATAAAGTTGAAAATTATTTGACGATGAAATATTCATCTATTGTCCTCCTAATTTTGCAAAATTAAAAAAGTACGTACGAAAAAGTAAAAGCGACTGTACAATAGTCGCTAGTGTAACTACTCAATATATATTGTTTGTTTTTGAATTATTCATTATTCACGTAAGTTGATGATTGAGGAGTTACTAATCAATCTTATCCTTTGTTGTTTTATTTAAAATATTCAGATAATAAAAAACATGAAAATTTTTTTAAGCCTTCTTAGATATGAGGATTGGTGGTTGTGGTGTAAAGATTAGTTCAAATTCCATTACTAATTTTTTAAAGATACTATTCCAATCCTGTGTTAATGCATAATCTCTTGCTTTTTTTGACATATGCTTCAACATCTCGCTTCCATGTAAGCAATCCTCAATTGCCTGGCAAAATGAAGATGTATTTTGTGGCTCACAAAGGACACCAGTTGAATAATCTCTAATTATATTTTTAACTCCGCCTGCATTTGCACCAATGACTGGTGTTCCACATGCCATTGCTTCGAGTACTACATTTCCAAATGTTTCAGTATCAGAAGGAAAGACCATTAAATCAGACACACCATAAATCTCAACTAAGTCCTTCTTTTGAAGATAGCCTGTATAAATAATTTGATCAGTACCAGTTTTCTTGATCATTTCTTCTTTTTTTGGACCATCTCCTACGATTAACCAAGTTAAATTTTTGTTAAAACGTTGTTTAGTATAGTTTATTATTTTCGATAAGGTTTCTAAATCTTTTTCAGGTGCAATTCTTCCGACAAAACAAACCGTATATTTAGACGTAATATTATATTTTTGTTTAATCTCATTATGATTCAAAGTTGGACGAAAGATCGAACAGTCAACGCCATGTGTCCAAATTGAGAGATTATTAAATCCCTTTGTCACTAAATGATTGAATGTATCCTTGGAGGGAACAAATATTTTTTGAGTAGGTTTATGAAACCAGTCTAAATACTTCCATAAAATATTTTCTAAGAATGTTAAGTTATAGTACTGAAGATAATGATCAAAATTTGTGTGGTATGAAGCAACCAAAGGGATTTTCATTTTTTTAGCAATATGAAGACCGCTCAATCCAATTGTAAATGGCGTAGCGATATGAATAATATCTGGATTAAATTCTTTAAGCGTCTTTTTCATTTTAGAAAGGTTTGGAAATGAAATTTTACATTCAGGATAAATTTTAAATGGCACAGACTTTAATCTTGTTACATCTTCAGTTGAAGATAAACCGTAATCCTCAGGAGCAAACACATGGTATGAGTGGCCATGATCTTTTAAATAATTTGTAAATCGATTTAAAGTTTTGGCAACACCATTCACTTGAGGAATATAGGTGTCTGTAAAAATAGCTACTCTCATAACTTCTCCTCCTTACAAATGATAGATAAAAAATTGAGAAATAAATGTAGTAAAGATACCAAGTAAAATTCCGAAAAACACATCTGATGGATAATGTAAGCCAAGATAAATTCGAGAGAAAGAGACACACAAAACTAAAGGTAGTAAAATAAATGCTGTAAATGGTAAATAAATCATAATTGGAAGTGCAACAGAAATAATTGCCGTTGTATGACCAGAAGGGAAGGAATGATCTTTTAAAGGATTTTTTAACACAAAAGTACCTTCTAGTTTAAGATAAGGTCTTTTACGTGGATAAAAACGTTTAAGAAAATGAACAGGAATATGGCTAAGAGAAAGGGTACAACAACATAAAATTGATGCTTCATGCAATTCACCTTTGGAATAAAGTAATAAAATTAATGCTGATGCAATTGTAAAAGTAGCTCCACCAAGATGTGTAATATTACGGAAGAAAAAATTCAAGTAACGCTTCTGGAACAATGAATTAACGCGATAAAACAGTTGACATTCATAAGTGTGTATCTTTTGAAGAATAGCGCTCATTTTTCATCCTCCATTAATGCAGATATTTGTAACTTCATTATAAAAAGGGTTTATGGATTTAAATAGAATCTTTTGTAAATGAATAATTTAGATATGTAAATTTTTATTAAACGGATAAGCGGGGAGGGTTAAGGTAGCTGGGACAGTCACATCTGTCTGAGAGTGCAAAAGACAGCTAATTCAAGATAAAATATTGAGCAGAAAGCAAAAAAAATGAAAGAATTAACCCTAAAATAAATTCAGGGAAAATAAAAAGAGAAGGCATAAATTCCTTCTCAGTGTGGAAATACAAAACTTGATTTTTATATTGTTTTATAGAAAAATCCTCAATTTCAATTATTTTGACTGATTTTCTTCTTCTACCTTTTTATAGAATTGTCCTTTTTCAATATATTCTCTACGAATTCGATCCATATCAATGATGTCTTCCTCTGTTAATTCACGTACTACTTTAGCAGGTCTACCAAACGCTAATGTGTTAGGAGGTATTATTTTTCCTCCAGGAACTAAGCTACCTGCACCAATCATTGCACCTTCACCGATTTCAGCACCGTCTAAAACGATTGATCCCATACCAACTAATGCATTCTTTTTAACTGTACAACTATGTAAAATAACACTATGTCCAATTGTTACGCCATCTTCTAAAATTAGAGGGCATTTTGGACTTTGGTGGAGAACAGATAAATCTTGAACATTTACATCATTTCCAATGATTGTATCATTAACGTCGCCACGAATTACTGCACCAAAAAATACACTACTATTTGCTCCAATTGTGACAGAACCGGTAACAGTTGCAGTTGAAGCGATAAAAGCTGATGGTTCGATTTTGGGTTGCTTCCCTTTGTATGGTAATATCATACTATACCGTTGCCAAGAAAAATGAGATGATTGTTTAGTTGAAATTGTCTAAACAACAAGGCAACGTAGTTCACCTCCATAATATTTACTTCAATATGAGTATAACTTATTTAAACAATATGTAATAAATGAAAAATAGGGAGGAGTGAAAAAATGTCACTACCTAAAAATCCGATCCAATTAATGCCGAAAGTTTATAAAGCTGTTTTTCCTTTAGTGCATCAGGAATTGAACTATTGGAGAAATTTTGCAATGACAATCCCAGATCCAGAACTTAGAAAACAAGCATTAATGAGTATCGATACAAAAACATTCCATTGTGAAGGTGGTGCAATTTTAGCATTACTTTCTGAAAAGAATTTGAAACCAGTAATAGAATTTATCGTTGCATATCAAACGATTAGTGATTACTTAGATAATTTATGCGATCGAAGTACTTCGCTTGATCCAGTTGATTTTGAAGCACTACATGAGTCAATGATTGATGCAGTAAAATGCCAAAAATCCGATCAAATGTATTATCGCTTCCGAGAAGAACAAGACGATGGTGGATATTTAAGCGCACTAGTTTCAAAGTGTCATAGTAGTTTAAATCAATCGAAGCATTATGAGGGAATTAAAGAGTACTTAGTTCAACTTGCTGATTATTATTGTAAGTTACAAATACATAAGCATGTAAAAAAAGAAGAGCGAGTGCCTAGATTAACAAAATGGTTTGAAAAATATCAACCAGAACTTTCTGACTTAGAATGGTATGAATTTTCTGCGTGCGCAGGTTCAACTCTTGGGATTTTTTGTTTAGTTTCTTATTCATTTAATGAAATGATTACTGAAAAATTATTTGAACAAGTCTATAAGAGTTATTTTCCTTATGTACAAGGACTTCATATACTACTAGATTATGTAATTGATCAAAAGGAAGACGAGGAAGGCGGAGATTTAAATTTCTGCAGTTATTACCCGTCTAAAGATGTCATGTTAAATAGGATTGAGTATTTTTCAACGAAAAGTGATCAAGCCTTAAAAGATTTAAAAGACTATCGTTTTCATCGAATGATATGCCAAGGGTTACTAGGCATTTACTTAGCCGACAAAAAAATGGCAGGACCTGATGAGATGAAAAGGATAAGAAGAGGGATTGTTAAGAACGGTGGCTTAACATCATTCTTTTTCTATGGAAATGCTAAGTTATATTTTAAATTAAAAGAGTTAAAGGCGAGTAATAGAAGAGTGAAGGAATCGGTTTAAAAGGTAAGCACCACGCTGGCAAATAACTATGAAAACTGAGTGTTTGTACTCAGCAAAAAAAGGATCGTTAATTTCAAACGATCCTTTTTTGCGTTTATTAATTTATAGCTTCACTTTTTTTATTTAAAGTTTCACTCTTTTCAGAGAAAAATAACTTCATAAGTGGTGGAGTTACAATTGTTGTGATTAATACCACTATAACAAGGATCGCAAACATTTCCTTAGTTAATAGATTATTTGCTAAACCTGTTGATGCCATAATCAGTGCAACTTCCCCACGTGACACCATGGCTGAACCAATACCGAGTGAATTTTTAGTTGGAAATCCCGCTAGTTTTGCTCCTAGTGCTCCACCAATTAGTTTCGTTAAAATAGCAATGATACTTAAAATAATAATAGTTGGAATCGAATGACTTAACCCCGTAAATTGAACTGATACTCCAATTAAAGAGAAAAAAACAGGTACAAATACAGAGTAAGCAATCGTTTCGACCTTTTCAAAAACTTCTTGTTTAAACTTAGTAACAGATATCGAAATTCCAGCGATATAAGCTCCGATTATTGCAGCAATCCCTGTTTGATCTGCAAAAGCTGAGAATAAGAAGCAAACTATTAATGCAGCAGAGATTAGCGTTTCTGATACATTTAGTTTTATAAACTTTTTTAGGAACCAAGGGACAATCTTCCAACCGATTAATATGGCAAATGTAAAAAATATAAACTTTTTCAATAAAAGAATTGGTAAACTAACGGCGCTACCACTGAAACTCATTACAAATGCTAATGCTATGATGACAACAATATCATCAATTACGGCAGCACCTAAAATTGTTGCTCCATCTTTTGTTTTAAGTTTACCCATTTCTTTTAAAGTAGCCACCGAAATACTTACACTAGTTGCAGAAAGAACCAGCCCTAAAAAAATAGCTTCAAATTGACTTAAGTTTATGGAGATTCCATAAAGATAACCTGAGAGTAATGGGAATAGTATTCCGAGTACCCCTACATAAGATGAAGCTTTCCCAGTTCGTTTAAATTCATTAAGATCAGTTTCTAGACCTGCAATAAACATAAGTAAAATGACGCCAATTTCGCTCATTTCATGTAATGTTTCTGTTTCAGTAATGATTCCCAGAACAGCTGGCCCTAGTATAATCCCTATTAATAGCTTTCCTAAAACTGCAGGCTGACCAAGCTTTGTACTTAAATCCCCAAAAACTTTAGAGGCAATTAATATAATCGCAAGTTGCACATAAAGCATAAATTCATCTCCCGTCTGATCGCAAAAAAAGAACCTGCCACGATAGGGTAAGTAAAGTATTACATACTTATCCCTATCGTGACAGGCTCCTCCGAACAATGCATTAAATTTAATCTAAGTATAAACTATATTTGAATTAGAAAACAAGCCTAAGTATTAAAGTGGTAACAATTACATAGAAAATTAGTTTAATAGAATTAATAAGATAAGTGAAATAAAATAAGCAAAATGAAGGAATATAAACGATATGGCACTTTTAATTTTTCGAAAAAACAACATATGTTTTAGTACAAAAGAGTGTAAAAAAATTAAAATCATACTCCCGAAGAAGCCATAAAAATACCCATAAATTACCCAAAGAGTCATCTGATTTACTTGTGAAGATTCTGTATGAAATCCTCTATATAATGAAACAAGGTAAAAAATTGACCAGTAATTGATGAACGCAATTAATCCAATTAATAATAATATCCAATTCGAATTCCGTAAAATGAACTGAAAAACATTACGAAATATTTTATTCAAATTGTTTAGGTTTGTAGTCAACTCTTCACGCCCCTAGAGTTGGTTTATCTCAATTAACTACGAACTTGTTTGTATGAACAAATCAATTAAGTGGTTATATCTTTACATAATATTCAGTTGATTCCATGAATACGCCGTAATTAGATATTATTAATAATTTTTTGTGAATTTGGGGATATGTTCTTAATAAAAAAATGAACGTCTGTTTAATAAAATTCATTACTAAACAAGTTATTTAAACAAAGGCTCTGTTAAAGAAGATTGTTGATATTCTTATTGAACTAACTGGCAGTTTAGTTGAACAATGAAAGAGGAGAAAACAACTTTTTATAGAATTAATAATTGTAAAAAATTGGTAAAAATTATTTTTCGAGATGGATATACAATTATTTTAAATTTTTATACCGGAGGCTTTTATGGGAGAAGAATTATTTAATTTAGGAGGATCAAGTGAAGAATAAAAACACATTAAAAATGGTAAACTGGGTTATTTTTATCCTAGTTATGTTTGTAGGGGCTGTTACAGTAATCCTCACAGTCTATGAATTAAATACTAGACCTCTTACCACTTTTGGTGAAGAGGCACAATCTCGTATGGAATTTCGTTGGGGCTTATTACATACAATCATTTCGATTGCGATACTAGTCATTTCGACTTCATTAGCAATAGGTTGGAAACGATTATTTCCTTTTAACGTACCTGTTGCGATAATAATGGCTGGCTTTTGTTATGAATTATTTTTTCTAACATTCACCGTTGGATGGATTGGTATTCAAGGGATGGTTGGTTTTTTTATCGCTTTCTTTATAGGGATGATTTTAATAATATCTTATTTCGTTTCCACTCTTATTGAACGTAGTAAGAGCATTAAAGGTTAACTTATTCCATTTTCTTATTCAACTAACTAATGCGCTAGTTACATAAGAAAAAGCAGAATCTTCTACATGGAGATTCTGTTTTTAAAATAAAGGTTAAGTATTACGATTATACTTTGTTGCTCTTTTAAGTTCTTCAACTTCATCATTAGACAATTTTTCTTTACCAGTAAAGTGATCAATTATTTTATACAATCATTAGTGAGAGGAGGTTATTTTAATGACTGAAAATACGAAACAGGATGGTTTATTAAAAGGTGTAGTAAAAGGTCTCAAAGAAGGATTAACATTTGGTTCGGTTTTAGATCCAGATATGAGCCAAAAAAAAGTTGAAGAAACACGTGAATTTTCTACAAAAGAAAAAACAGTCTTTTTTAGTACGTAAAAATCAACATTTTATTTTAACAGAGCCTAAACAAAAAAAGAGGCCCAATAAGTATAATGACTTAAGGGGCACTCTTTTAAATTTAATTTTTAGTTGGTTCAATTTGAGTAAATATATCTCGATGAACTCTTTTCATTTCTTCAAAAAATTGCTCACGTTTAATATTATTATTATCTAATATTTCTTTAAATGAATTTGTTTTACCTTTTTGAGCGATGATATTTTCCAAAGGTTTATTTGAAAGTTTTGAGACAACTGCGATAAATATTAATTTCTTCATTTCCATTTTATGTTGCTCTACAGCTTTATTTATATTAGCTTCAGGTTGGTTTAAATAATTTGAAATATACTTAACAACTTCTTTTTTGTGGTTTTCTAACATTTTATTTGCTTTGTGATGGTGATGATGTCTATGATGCTCACCATCATCAGTTGTCGCATCATGATCATGATGTGGATGGACATAATAATTTGCTGCCGCGATGTTTTCGGCATTTACTGTGATTGTACTAAGTGTAAAAAGACTAACTACTGCACCTGCAAAAATTGCTTTTTTCATTTTGAAAACCTTCTTTCTTTTTTTTGATTTTTTTATCTTTACCAATTTTTCAAGAAAAATTTACCATTAATGAAATTTTAATGAATTTTTAAGGTGTTTATAATGGTTATGAGGGGATCAGAATAAAATTCTATAATTGTACTTTTGAATAATTGGGGAGACAACATAAAAAAACTGTCTAAAATTAGACAGTTTTTTTTTAAGCTCTTTTTTCAATTGCTAATATAAAAGGAGGATTATTTGCTTGATTAATAAATCGATAAGTTAATACATGAGCCAAGTCTTGGGGGATGTTTTGAGCAAAGTTCATTAATGCATCTTTTTCAATTTCTCCGCCTTCATGTCCATGATAAATCACTACTACGATAATCCCTTCTGGGGCCATCATTTCAAGTATTTGTTCTATTGATGAAATGGTAGATTCGGGTACTGTTACAACTGATTTATCACTACCAGGTAAATAACCAAGATTAAAAATTGCACCTTTTAATTTCTCGTGTAACGAAGCTGGGATTGCTTTTTTTACTTCTGCATGACTTGTTTGCAAAAGTGTAACTTGATTGCTTAAATTTTCATTATTTATTCTTTCAGTCGTCTTTTGAATCGCTAGTTCTTGGATATCAAATCCGTATACATGACCAGTTTCACCAACCAATTTTGCTAAAAATACTGTATCATGACCATTACCTATTGTGGCATCAATGGTAATATCACCTTCTTTAACAGTTGATTGGAGAAGCTTTCTAGCATACGGTAAAATACGATCTAGAATCATGTTAATTCTACTCGATTATTTGCGTATTTACCTTGCCAGCTATTTCTGCGTTCAAACTCACGATCAATTGCATTTAGTACTTCCCATTTCTTTAAGCTCCACATTGGTCCGATTAATAAGTCAGGTGGACCGTCTCCAGTAATACGATGTACGATTACATCACTTGGAATGATTTCAAGTTGATCAACGACTAAGTTAATATATGCGTCAAAATCCATGAATTCAACTAGTCCTTTTTCATATTGCTTCATCATTGCAGTACCTTTTAATAGGTGAAGTAAGTGAATTTTAATTCCTTGGATATCAAGTTTAGCAACTTCCATTGCAGTTTCCATCATCATTTCTGGAGTTTCAAGAGGTAAACCATTAATAATATGTGAACAAATACGGATGTTGTGCTTTCTTAATTTTTCTACGCCTTCTACGTAGGTTTTATAATCGTGTGCACGATTAATAATATTTGCAGTTTTTTCATGAACAGTTTGTAATCCTAGTTCAACCCATAAATAAGTTCGTTTGTTTAAATCTGCAAGATATTCAACAACATCATCTGGTAAACAATCCGGTCTTGTTGCGATTGATAAACCAACAACACCTTCTTGCTCTAAAATTGGCTCGAACTTTTGTTTTAATACTTCTACTGGTGCGTGAGTATTTGTATATGCTTGGAAATAGCCTAAGTATTTTCCGTTTTGCCATTTCTCATGCATTTTATCTTTTATTTTATGAAATTGAGTTACAACATCTTCAGCTCGATCTCCTGCAAAGTCTCCTGAACCAGATGCGCTACAAAAAGTACAACCTCCAAACGCAACTGTACCATCTCTATTTGGACAATCAAATCCTGCGTCGATTGAAACTTTAAAAACTTTTTCACCAAAGTGTTGTCTTAAGTGATAATTCCATGAATGATATCTTTTATGATCTATTGTATATGGAAAAGGATTGTTTTTTGTCATTCCTCATCCCTCCCTTAATTTAAGTCAATATTATCGATTTTATCATGCTCTATTAAGAAAACCAAATGGAAAAACCTTTCTTATTTGTAAAGAAATTATTGTACTCTGATTGAAAGGTTCGGAAATACTATCCTTGAGGTAACCTACATATCGGATACTTCATTAAAGTCTCAAAGGAGGTATTTTCTTGGGAATAACAGATCGCAATTTCGGACAAGAACAAGTACAACAAGCGCAACAAGCCTATGATTATGCAGTGCAACAATTAGAAATTGGCATGCGACAAGAGCATTTTAACGGAATCGAGTATTCTGAAGCACAGGCAGGGCTTGAACAAGCAATTATGCAGTTAGAAAAAGTTGAAAACCTTGCAAATTTAGAAAATAGAGATGAATTTAATCGTTTACGTAGACAATTAACAAAGCTACAACATCAAATGATTATTACTCCGCACTAAAGGAGATTAGAATATGCAAGAATACGTTCAAGAATATGCAATCCTTGGGAGGAATCCAAAAGTGGTAAAAAAGAAATCAAAAAGTAATAACCCTGAACAAACAACAAAGAATCAAACGAAAACAGAATTCTCAGGTGAACTTTCAGCTGTAGATCAAGTCAAAATGAATAACGCTAAAAAAGGTCAACCACAAAGATCAAAGCAGGGGTAAGGTAGAAAAAGGGAAAAGGAAGGCATGCCTTCCTTTTTTTATTTCATTTGGTAATTTTTGGGTTATGTGGTGCTTTTCTAATATTTTCTAGGTTTTTTGGCCTTGTTATCTCTCCTCACTCAAAGCATGCCTCTTGAAAGTAGGTCGATTCTCCTCTACAATTAATGAGTTAATGAGATAAAAATAGATAAAAAGGGACAGCTTTGAGGGGAGTAAGGGATGCCAAAAAAACTATGGTTTTTGTTAATCGGTATGATTTTAAATGTAACAGGTAATTCTTTTTTATGGCCATTCAATACAGTATACATCCATATATATTTAGGAAAGTCCTTGTCTGTTGCGGGGCTTATTTTAATGTTTAATTCATTGGCCGGTGTATTTGGTAATATGCTAGGAGGCTGGCTTTTTGATAAATTTGGGGGATATAGGTCAATCCTTACTGGTATTAGTATTACGTTTTTGTCAATATTAGGTTTGGTTATTAATCATTCTTGGGCATATTATAGTTTTTTCTTCGTAATATTAGGATTTGGTGTTGGTATTGTATTTCCATCAATGTATGCAATGGTTGGAGCGGCATGGCCAGAGGGTGGTCGTAAAGCTTTTAATGCAATTTATGTAGCTCAAAATCTTGGCGTGGCGATTGGTACGGCGTTAGGTGGAGTTGTTGCTGCCGCTAATATTAATTATATTTTCTCCGCTAATTTGCTATTATATATTATTTTCTTCTTAGTCGCTTTATTTGGATTTAGAGATATTGGAGTACCTAATGAAATAAAAGAAACTTCTCAAGTGGAAAAAGCAGAAAAACAAAAATTTTCATTTACTCCTTCAATGAAGGCTTTGATGATTGTTTGTTGTGCGTATGTTTTATGTTGGTTAGTTTATGTGCAATGGCAAACTACGATTGCTTCAGAAATGCAAAATCTACACATTGGCTTAACAAAATATAGCCAATTATGGACTGTAAATGGTTTACTTATTGTTATAGCTCAACCTGTAATATCAACTGCTATTCGCAAATATGATTTAAGTATGAGAAAGCAAATGTTATTTGGAATTGGATTCTTTATCGTTTCGACTATTTTTGTAAGTACTGCTGAACAGTTCTCAATGTTTATGACTGGTATGATCATCTTAACGATTGGAGAAATGTTCGTATGGCCTGCAGTACCAACAATTGCAAACATGCTTGCTCCAAAAGATCGTATAGGAATGTATCAAGGGATTGTAAATAGTGCAGCGACGGTTGGAAGAATGTTAGGACCTGTTATAGGTGGAGCACTCGTTGATACATTTAATATGAGAGTATTATTTATCATTTTAGTTGTCTTTTTATTAATAAGCATGGTTTTCTCTGTGCTCTATGAAAGATTAGCTAAAAAAGTAGTAAAAGCTGAAAATCAAACTTTTGCTTCTTAAAAATAGGCGATGTATAATTGACCTTTTTCTTTGGTTATAATAAAATGGTATAAATTAAATCTAAATGATCGGCAATGATTGGGAATAGTAGTGAATATGAAGAGGTTTAGAGAGTTGACGGTTGGTGAAAGTCAATCCATTCTATTCATGAACTCGCCCATAAGCCACATTTGTGAACGGTTTTAACCAAGTAATAAATGTCGTGTTCCACGTTACGGAAACAAGTGAATGTATTTTTACATTAATTTGGGTGGTACCGCGGGAAATCCTCTCGTCCCTTTTGGGACGGGAGGATTTTTTTATTTGTAGACCGCTAGGGCCACAGCCGAGCCATTTATACATGAAAAAAGGAGGCAATAATATGAGTTTTAATCATGGTTCTATTGAACAGAAATGGCAGAAGTATTGGTTAGAAAATAAAACGTTTAAAACGACTGACGATACAAGCAAGCCGAAATTTTATGCACTTGATATGTTCCCTTATCCATCTGGAGCGGGATTACATGTGGGTCATCCAGAAGGGTACACAGCTACTGATATCCTTTCAAGAATGAAAAGAATGCAAGGCTATAATGTACTTCATCCAATGGGGTGGGATGCATTTGGTCTACCTGCAGAACAATATGCTTTAGATACTGGGAATGATCCAGCTGAATTTACTGAAAAGAATATTAATACTTTCCGTAATCAAATTCAGGCACTAGGATTTTCATATGATTGGGATCGTGAAATTAATACGACTGATCCTAATTATTACAAATGGACGCAATGGATTTTCCTAAGAATGGTTGAAAAAGGATTAGCTTATGTAGATGAGATTCCAGTTAACTGGTGCCCAGCTCTTGGTACAGTTTTAGCTAATGAAGAAGTAATCAATGGGAAAAGTGAGCGCGGAGGACATCCGGTTGAGCGTCGTCCAATGAAGCAATGGATCCTAAAAATCACAGCTTATGCTGATAGATTATTAGAAGATCTAGAAGAATTAGATTGGCCAGAAAGCTTAAAAGAAATGCAACGCAACTGGATTGGCCGTTCTGAAGGTGCTGAAGTTTACTTTAATGTTGATGGATTCGATGAAAAAGTAACAGTATTTACAACACGTCCTGATACATTATTCGGTGCAACTTATGTAGTATTAGCTCCAGAACATGATTTAGTTAATCAAATTACAACAGCTGATCAAAAAGATGCTGTTGAAGCATACATCGATTCAGTTAAATCGAAAAGTGATCTAGAGAGAACTGATTTAGCCAAGGATAAAACAGGTGTTTTCACAGGAGCATATGCAATTAACCCTGTAAATAACGAAAAGCTTCCAATTTGGATTGCTGATTATGTACTTGCAAGCTATGGAACTGGTGCAGTTATGGCAGTACCAGGACATGATGAGCGCGATCACGAATTTGCAGTTAAATTTAAATTACCAATCGTTGAAGTTGTTGAAGGTGGAGACGTTCAAAAAGAAGCTTACGCTGGAGATGGCAAACATGTTAACTCTGATTTCTTAAACGGTTTAAATAAACAAGAAGCTCTTGAAAAAATAATAGATTGGTTAGATTCTTCAAAATCAGGTGAGAAAAAAGTTACGTATCGTCTACGTGATTGGTTATTCTCTCGTCAAAGATATTGGGGAGAGCCAATTCCAGTAATTTTCTGGGAAGATGGTACTATGACAGTTGTTCCTGATGAGGAATTACCATTAATTCTTCCAAAAACAGAAGATATTCGCCCAAGTGGTACTGGAGAGTCACCATTAGCGAATATTTCTGAATGGGTTAATGTAGTTGATCCAGTAACAGGTAAAAAAGGAAGACGTGAAACAAATACAATGCCACAATGGGGCGGAAGTTGCTGGTATTACTTACGTTATATTGATCCAAATAATAACGAAGCAATCGCAGATTCTGAATTACTAAAGCATTGGTTACCAGTTGATGTATATATTGGGGGAGCAGAGCATGCAGTTCTTCACTTACTATACGCTCGTTTCTGGCATAAATTCCTTTATGATTTAGGTGTAGTTCCTACAAAAGAGCCATTCCAAAAGCTATTCAACCAAGGAATGATCTTAGGGGAAAATAATGAAAAAATGTCTAAGTCTAAAGGGAACGTTGTAAATCCTGATGATATCGTTGCTAGCCATGGTGCTGATACATTACGTTTATATGAAATGTTCATGGGGCCATTAGATGCATCAATCGCTTGGTCAGAAAATGGATTAGATGGTTCTCGCCGTTTCTTAGACCGAGTATGGCGTTTATTTGTTACAGATAATGAAGAGCTTTCAGATAAAATTGTAGAGGGTGCTACTTCTAGCAGTCTTGAAAAAACATATCACCAAACAGTAAAGAAAGTAACAGAGGACTTTGAAGGTTTACGCTTTAACACTGCAATTTCACAAATGATGGTGTTTATTAACGAAGCATATAAAGCTGACCAATTACCAAAAGAAATGGTAGAAGGTTTTGTAAAATTAATAGCACCAGTAGCTCCTCATATCGGTGAAGAACTTTGGAGTAAGCTAGGTCATAGTGATTCAATTGCATATGCTACATGGCCAGCATACGATGAAGCTAAACTTGTAGAAGACGAAATTGAAATCGTAGTACAAATTAATGGTAAAGTAAAAGCGAAATTACTTGTTGCAAAAGATGCTTCTCGTGAGCAAATGGAGCAAATTGCATTATCAGACGATGCAGTTAAGGAACAAGTTGAAGGCAAAACTGTTCGAAAAATCATTGCTGTACCAGGTAAATTAGTAAATATTGTTGCTAACTAAATAGTTAATTCGAAAAAACCTCTTTTGAGGTTTTTTCTTTGTTTACTATTGATTTTTTACCACCCAAGTCCTTTTATGGGTAAGTAAATTTCGAGATATTACTTTTCTACTAACTTATGCACCCTTTTTGCGAGTTAGTAAATTTCATCAATTTGCTTAATTACTAATTCATCCTCGCCATCAAGGTGGAAAGAATGAAACGTACTTTTTGCATAGAAAATAATTAGTTGTTAAGATGTTGCTATAAAGAAAGGATGAGCAATGATGAATACGATTTCTGCAAATGAAGTTAAAGAGCGTTTAGAATCAGGAGAAACGCTATTTTTAGTAGATGTACGAGAGGACTATGAGGTTGAGTATGGGAAAATTCCGGAAGCAGTTCATATTCCAATGGGGCAAATTCCTAGCAAATTAGATGTTTTTAATAAAGAATTTGAATACATTTTTATTTGTAAGGCAGGCGTTCGAAGTGAGAATGTTTGTGAGTATTTAAATGAGCTAGGCTATAAGGCGATCAACATGGAAGGTGGAATGATGGCCTGGGAAGGCGAGATCAAATAAAAAAATTTATCTGTATCGATATTTTGTCTACCTACCTGAAATCCAACGTTTTTGTTGGATTTTTTTATTTATTTGGTTTAATTTAGGCTAATGTTTTTTAATATAAGGAATATTAAGCACGTGAGTTGTGACATATATTAAAGTAGAACCTCATATATTTTTTCATTGAGGTCTTTGCTTGTTAGAAAGGAGGGGGTTGATTTGCCTAAAACATTAAAAATTGATATTACCGATAAAATAATTGGTAAATTTAAAGATGGGCATATGGAGTTGTATTCTTCAAAGTATTTAATTGGAAAGTTTTACTTTAAAGACTTAAAACAATCTTTCCAATTGGCAGATGGGTATGTTGAAGAGGATGGACGATTCTATTTATTAGTGAACTTGCAACACGAACAATCGAACGCTCGCCTTTGACCTTAAATTAGGGACGGTGGATTTGTGCCAAAGAAAAATATAATAATTGAAAAGCATAAGTTAAAACTAGAAAATCAGTTTGATTGTTTTTCGAATACAACTATGGCAATAAGCTTGGCGAATAACAGTTTTACTTTTATAAAGTTTCTTAAGAATCAATCCTTATGCTTTTCGATATGTAAAGATTATAGGACCTAGCGAAAAAATGTATTCGTTCGGTCCTTTGTTTATTTCTTAAAAATTAGTTTGAGAGTAATCCGCAGCTGATGCTCCTGCTAATCTACCAGTTACCAAAGCAGCGGTAATATTATAGCCACCAGTGTAACCGTGAATATCTAATATTTCTCCACAAAAATAAAGGCCATTCATGATTTTAGATGACATTTCTTTTGGATGAACTTCCTTTGTTGAGACGCCACCACCTGTAACGAAGGCTTTTTCAATTGAAAGAGTTCCGTTTACTATAAATGAAAAGCCCTTAAATAATTGGACAAGCTCTCTTAATTTCATCGTAGCAATTTCATTACAAGGAGTTGCCTCATCAATTCCACATTTTGAAAGCAGAAATAGTAAATATCTTTCAGGTACATAACCTTTAAGAACGTTCTTAATCGCTTTTTTAGGTTCTTCTTTTAGAATTCTGTTTACGTCTTGAAATAATGACTCCTCGTTTTGCTCTGGGAAACAATCAATCGCAACTGATACATTTTTTGTTTTAAACTTTTGTTGTACTTTATATACAAATTGGCTACAACGTAGTGCGGCAGGGCCCGAAATTCCAAAATGAGTAAAAAGCATGTCCATTTTATGGGCGATCACTTTTTTGCCTTTTGGATTTAATACACTTAATTCAATGTCTCTTAATGCAAGGCCTTGAAGTGATTTATTTTGAATAAAATCTTCACTTGAAGTTATAGGTACTTCTGTCGGAAAGAGTTCAGTTATTGTATGACCAGCTTTTTTTGCCCAAGCATATCCATCACCTGTCGATCCTGTGTGTGGAACAGATTTACCACCTACTGCAAGGACAACACTTTTTGAGTGAATGACTGTTCGATCATCCAATATGATTCCGACTACTTTACCATTTTCATAGAGTACGTCTTTAACAGTTCGATTGGTCTGAATATCTACATGATGTTTTTTTAGTTTTTGCATTAATGCATTTAATACTGATTTTGAGTCATTTGATACAGGAAACATTCTCCCGTGATCCTCTTCTTTTAATGCGACTCCCATGTTTTCAAAAAACTGTATAATATCCTCGTTATTATAGATAGAGAATGCACTATATAAAAATCGGCCATTTCCAGGTATATGTTTAATAACTTCCTCTATAGGTAAGCGATTTGTTACGTTACAACGACCACCACCTGATATAAGGAGTTTTTGTCCTAATTTAGTTCCTTTTTCAAGTAAAAGTACTTTAGCTTTGTTTTCAGCAGCGCTAATTGCAGCCATCAGACCAGAAGTTCCGCCACCAATTACAATCACGTCATAAACCATTATTTCACTACTTTCGTTACAAATTCCTTTTAGTCAGTTTACCATTATTTCAAGTAAGCTCCAACTTCTTATCATTTTTTAATTTTTTCTTTGTATATGATATGGTAAGATAGATTAGTTAGTTTGATCGAGAATTGGTAGGAGGCAGTTTATGTCAGATTCAAAATTGCTACGAGGTACCTTCATATTAACTGCTGGTACGTTTTTAATAAAATTTCTAGGAATGATTTATACATTCCCTTTTTATGCGTTAGTTGGTTCAAAAGGGTCTGCATTATATAATTATGGTTACGTTCCATATACTTTGTTTATCAGTATAGCTACTGCAGGTGTTCCGTTAGCTGTAGCAAAGTTCGTTTCGAAGTACAATGCTATTGAAGAATATGAAACAAGTAGAAGGCTTTTTCATGCAAGTCAGCTACTCCTAATATGTACAGGTATATTTTCGTTTTTAACGTTATATATCATAGCACCTTATATTGCACCTCTTATGATTCCAAAGGATACAAAAGGTAATAGTGTAGAAGATGTAGTTTCAGTTATGCGAATAGTAAGTACTGCATTAATATTAGTACCTTCTCAGAGTTTATATAGAGGTTTTTTCCAGGGGCATCAATCAACAGGCCCAACTACTGTATCCCAGTTAATTGAACAAATTGTACGTATTGTATTTACGCTAGTTGGAAGTTATATCATTCTAAAAGTTATGGGTGGAACCATTACTCAAGCAGTAGGGTTATCGACGTTTGCAGCTACAATTGGTGCTGTAGGTGGTATTTTAAATTTACTATGGTATTGGAGAAAGCGAAAAGTTCATTTAGATGAACTTCTTCCAAAATCAAAAGGATTAATCTATCCTACTAAATTAGAAATGTTTAAAGAATTATTTTCTTATTCAATTCCATATGTCTTTGTTGGACTTGCTATCCCGTTATATCAATTAGTGGATCAGTTTACTTATAATAGAGCAATGGAAGCAATAGGATTAAAAGATATTGCAGAGAATACTTATGTAATGTTTTCATACACAAGTCACAAACTAGTTATGATTCCTGTTTCATTAGCAACGGCATTTGGTTTAACACTTGTTCCTGCTATAACTGAAGCATTCGTAAATAAAAATCATAAAAAGCTACAAAGTCAAATTACCCAAACCTACCAGGTTGTATTCTTCCTAACTCTTCCTGCTGTAGTAGGTATCTCAGTTTTGGCTGAACCAATTTATAGTGCATTTTATCAAAAAAGTACACTTGGTGGAAGTATACTAGGCTTTTATGCTCCAGTAGCTTTATTGTATTCACTTTTCACGGTAAATGTAGCGATTTTACAAGGTTTAGATAAACAAAAATATGCGATTATTGGTTTAATAGGCGGAGTAATATTAAAAATTGTTTTAAATGTACCATTAATTTATGCATTTAAAACATATGGCGCGGTATTAGCGACCGGATTAGGCTATTCATTTTCAATCGTATACAATTTCTATTATATTCGTAAAAATGCGCAGTTCTCTTTCAATAAAGTGTTTAGAAGGATTATCTTTATGATTATCTTATCTGGCTTAATGGCCGGAGCGGTTTATGCTGTAGAATACTTATTAGGATTCTGGTGGACTTATAAAGATGGTCGAATGATTTCAATGTTCCTTGTCATCATTGGAGCAATTGTAGGGTCTATTGTTTATTTAGGGGTTGCGTACAAATTAAACTTATTTGAAATTATTTTAGGAGCTCGTTTAAAGAATCGTTTTAAGTTTGGAAAAAGAGGATAAAAATATATGGTGAACCTTCTTTTTAGTGGTTCACCTTTTTTTACACATTAAGAGTGTTTAAATTGACAGCGGAGAGGAGAACGACGTAGAAGCTGATTTTCAAGAATTAAATATAAATGCAACTACGTCTCTGACTTCGCTAAAAAAGCTCGCTAATCGGCGAGTTTTCTTAAACTTTTATTTAGAAAGAAAAGGTGCTAATGAATGAGAATTGATAAAATTTTAGCCAATATGGGATATGGCAGTAGGAAAGAAGTAAAGTCTTTATTAAAACAAGGTGTTGTAAAAATTGGAGATAATGTTGTAAAAAGCCCAAAAGAGCATGTTGATATTGAACAGCAAGTTGTAACGGTTAATGGTGAGGTAGTAGAGTATAAAGAGTTTGTTTATTTAATGATGAACAAACCACCAGGTGTTATATCTGCTACAGAAGATTCGGAGCATGAAACTGTAATCGGATTATTAGAATATGAAGATATCATTTTCGAGCCATTTCCAGTTGGACGTTTAGATAAAGATACTGAAGGATTGTTATTAATAACGAATGATGGTCATTTAGCACATCAATTACTTTCTCCTAAAAAACACGTACCAAAGAAGTATTATGCTACGATTGATGGAGTAGTAACTGAAGCTGATATTAAAGCATTTGAAAAAGGCGTAACACTAGAGGATGGTTATTTAACGAAACCTGGTTATTTAACAATTCTTAAATCAGGAGAAGAATCTGAGATCGAATTAGTTATTATGGAAGGTAAATTCCATCAAGTGAAAAGAATGTTTGAAGCAGTAGGAAAGAAAGTTACTTACTTAAAAAGACTTGAGATGGGTCCTTTAAAGCTAGATGAAGATTTAGAGTTAGGTGAATATCGAGAATTGACTGATGAAGAGATTGACCTATTAAAGTCGGTTAACGAAGAGAAATAAATTTAATAGAGAGCCAAAAGAAAAACAAAAACCCTTGATTAGACGTCAGACAAGACAATCATAGGTTTTTGTTTTTCTTTTTTTACGAAGAAGCTTTTACTTTTTTCCCTGTTACGGCCCATTTTCCCCTACTTGGACTATAAACTAGATTATTAAACTCTAAAATGTTTAAATCTCGTTGGATTGTTCTAGGTGTAATACCAAACTCCTCCACTAGGTCTTTTGTAGAAACGGTGCCATTTTCACTAATATACATGTAAATGGCTTTAATTCGAGTCAGCATTCGAGAAGTTCCAGAATTCAAAAAACCACTCCTTTACCTACCGCATTGTTTCATAACAGGTTAGTTAAGTATATTACTAGTTAAGCTTATATTTTCATTTTACTCTTTTTCAGTAGTTTCATAACGAAATTTATGAAAATAATACAAAAATTTAATGAAAATTTGCGCAAACGTAATCATTTTGCAAGTTTAAGGTAATATATTCTACAAAGAGTGTCATATTCCTTCTTTTTTCGTTCCATTTATGAATAAATTATGTTTAAATTTTAAAAGATGTTAAACTATTTATATTAAAGGAGGTATTTCTATGACACAAATTAATTGGATGGAAGAAGTTTTAAAACGTAAAGAAGATTATTTAAAACAAACGATTGAACTTCTTAATATTGAAAGCGTTTATGATGAAGCGACAATTACAAAAGAAGCACCTATGGGTAAAGGTATTAATGAAGCACTTACATACATGTTAAATTTAGGTGAAAAAGACGGGTTTATTCCAAAAAATGTTGATGGATATGCTGGTCACTTAGAAATGGGAAGCGGAGAAGAACTAGTAGGAATTCTTTGTCACTTAGATGTTGTACCTGCTGGAGATGGCTGGTCTCATGATCCATTTGATGCAATTATTAAAGATGGAAATATTTATGCACGAGGCGCAATTGATGATAAGGGTCCTACAATGGCTGCTTATTATGCAATGAAGATTGTTAAAGAATTAGGTTTACCAATTAATAAACGTGTACGTATGATTCTTGGAACAGATGAAGAAAGCCAATGGCGTTGTGTTGATCACTACTTTGAAAAAGAAGAAATGCCAACAATGGGCTTTGCACCTGATGCGGATTTCCCGATTATTTACGCTGAAAAAGGGATATTGGATATTAATTTCAAACAAGTGCAGTTAAATGAAGATAACGAGAGTGAATATAAATTAGTTTCATTCTCTTCAGGTAGAAGAGTAAATATGGTACCTGATTATGCAAAAGCTATCGTTTCAGGACCTAACTTTGATCAAGAAGCATTTACAAAACATATTAGTGAGTTAGGATGTAAAGCTGAAGTTACTGAAGAAAATGGAAACCAAGTTTTAGCAGTAGAAGGCGTTTCAGTACATGGAATGGAACCTGATAAAGGTAAGAATGCGGGTATTGCATTAGCAAGCTTTTTAAATCAATTTGAATTTAATGTTAATGCTGATCGATTCTTAAAGTTTATCGTTGAAAACTTTAAAGGTGACTCTCGCGGTAAAAACATGGGCGTTGCGTTTAATGATGATATTACTGGTGATTTAACAATTAATTTAGGAATTATGCAATACGAAGAAAATAATGGTGGTTCATTTGGCTTAACTTTACGTTATCCAGTGACAACTGATATTGACTTTGTTATTTCAACACTTACTGAACGTGGAAGTAAATATAGCTTTGAATTTAATGAAATTAAAAATTCGAAGCCTCACCATGTTCCAAAGGATCACCCATTAATTCAAACTTTACAAAAAGTATATGAAGAGCAAACGGGTGAGGAAGCAACATTGTTAACAATCGGTGGTGGTACTTACGCACGTTCATTAAGTGCAGGTGTAGCTTTTGGACCATTATTCTTAGGGAAACCGGAAGTGGCTCATCAAAAAGACGAATATGCTGAAATTGATGATTTATTAAAAGCAATTGCAATTTATGCACAGTCAATTGCTGAATTAGTTAAGTAATGATAGTTTTAGACTGATTAAACGACCGATTTATTGAGACAATAAGGTGAAGCGAGCGTTTATCGGTTAGTGAGTAAGGGGAGATGATTTCCTCCCCTTTTTTATGTATTTTAGGAGTTGAGAATAATTTTGAACACATTAAAAGCACGTAAAAATAGCATCTTACTAATTTTTAAGAGCTATTATTTTTGTTTATTTTTTGCAATAGGATCACTAGGGCCTTTACTTTCTTCTTACTTTAAAAATGTGTTGGATTTATCAACTTCACAAATTGGAATATTAATGTCTCTAACACCAATCGTTGCTATTTTTTCACAGCCTCTATGGGGTATGGTTAGTGACATGACGCTTAATCCTAAAAAAATGTTGCTTATAGCGCAAATCTCCACAATCGTAATTGCACTTTTCTATTCTACAATCACTTCGTATGGCATGCTTTTATTTGTTGTCATCATGTTATCAATGACACAAAGTGCTTTAATTCCTCTTTCAGATAGTATTGCTCTGAATTATGTCCAAAAAATTGGTGGGAATTATGGAGCTATTCGATTATATGGCTCAATTGGTTTTGCTCTTGCTGTATTAGTTTCAGGAAGATTAGCTGAAGTTTTTGGTTTAGTCATTATATTTTTTGTATTTGCATTTTGTATTTTAGTCGGTCTAGGTATTTCAATCTTTATTCCTAACGCTATGACAATTAGTAAAAGGGAGCCCATCTTAAAAGGAGTCCCGATTTTGCTATCTAATAAAAGATTTTTATTATTTTTAATTTGTGCTTTTTTAGTTTTTGGACCAATTAGTGCAAATAATACTTACTTCGGTTTATATATTCAATCTTTAGGTGGAACATTAACAGGTGTTGGTATAGCATTCCTAATTTCTGCAGGTAGTGAAGCACCATTTTTGCAAGTAGCTAAGAGATTAATTAATCGTTTTGGGATATATAATATATTAATTGCAACCGCTTTAGTATCAGCTTTAAGATGGTATTTCTATTTTACAAATCCTCCGCTTTCGATTCTTTTTTTATCATGTCTTACACAAGGATTATCGGTTGGATTATTTATACCTGCAGCTCTCCAGTTTGTAAGAGATCAAGCACCGGATTCTTTAAAAGCAACGGCTGTTACAATTTATTCTGGTTTAGGTTTAGGGTTGGGAGAATGGTTCTGTACTTTCATAAGTGGATTTATATCAGAGGCATTTTCAATTAAAGCAATTTATATTTTATTTGGTTCTCTTAGTATAGTTGCAGTTGGAATCATGCAATACTTAAAAAAAGAATCTAACATAAAAGATAAAAAGGAGATTGCGTAATTTGAGTGAACATTATTTTCTTGCTGTTCCTTTGCCAATGCAAATAAAAGAAATTTTAGATGATTATTCAAAAAGATGGCATACAAAATTACCTTTAAAGAAATGGACTTTTAAAGATGACTTTCATATTACTTTATCATTTTTAGGTCCAGTTACATATACAAAAAGTGTAGAGCTTATGGATCAACTACAAAAAGAGCTTAATGATTTTAAAAGTTTTGATTTGTCGATTCAACAGTTAGGTATTTTTGGGAGTACAGTACAGCCTCGTGTATGGTGGTTTGGTTTAGAGGATAGTGTTGAATTATTGGCGTTACAAAATAGAATTAATAAGATATGTGAAGAAAGTGGTTTTTCAATTGATAAACGGCCATATAATCCGCATATTACTATCGCAAAGAAATATAATGATAGGTTCGATAAAGAATTTGAAATCCCACTTAGTTGGGAAGAAGAACCTTTAAAGTTCAAAGTGAATGAAGTCATTTTATATAAAATTCAACCTTCACAAAAACCAAGTTACCAAATTGCTGAATCCATTACATTAAAGTAAAAATATTATTTAAAATCATGAACAAATTGATGAAATAGAAGAAATATTTGAAGAAATAAACGAATACTTTCAGAAGAAGCATGAAAGCGGTAGGGCAACATTATTTTTGTTTTGAATCCATTTTAACTCTTTGTGAATATACTAATCATATCGATTTAATAAATAACGAGAATAGGTAGTTTTTATTTAAAAGTTTTAAATTTATAGTCTGGATGGTGAATAGCGTTGTTTCATATTAAAAGAGCTTTTGAAGCTTATATAGATGGATTTCAAGAAATAACAATGATTATTCCCAAATCGAACAAACAAACAGAGCAGTCATATTTTGAACTAATTGAAATGGATGGTCGGAAAACTAGGCTTCCTGTCGTATCTCGAATAGAGTTTGATCGTTTTTTTAAATATACTGTTTTGACTACTGAAGTCCTTTTGTTAGAAAAGAAGTATGAGATTGAAGATGAATTTGGTATTCGCACAGATTTACAAGTAGGTGGAGTTATTCGTTCAAAGGACTTTGATGAAAAATATGCCTATGATGGAGAAGATTTAGGTGCGGTTTATACAAGTAAATCTACACAATTTAAATTATGGGCACCTACTGCTTCTAAGGTTAAGTTAAGAATTTATCAAGAATACGGTGAAGAAGAAAAGTTTACTGAAATGTCTATGGAACGAGAAGGAAAAGGGACATGGAAAGCATTAATCGACCGTGATTGTGACGGTTTAGTTTATAATTTTTTAGTATGTGTGAATCTGATTTGGCGAGAAGCTGTCGATCCTTATGCAAAAGCAGTTACTGTAAATGGTAAACATAGTGTAGTAATTGATTTATCCAAGAGTAGCAAAGTTAGTAAGGTAAATAGTACACCACCAAGTAAGTATACTGATTGTATTATTTACGAAGCCAGTATTCGAGATTTTACTTCACATCCACTAAGTGGGATTCAAAAAAAGGGGTCTTTTAAAGGATTTCATGAAAAAGATACGATGTACAATGGTTTTTCAACAGGTTTGGATTATATATGCAAGCTAGGAGTTACACATGTTGAATTATTACCATTTTTTGATTTTGAAGGAATAGATGAAAATAACCCTTTCCAAAGCTATAATTGGGGCTATAATCCATTGAATTTCAATGCACCAGAAGGTAGTTATAGTTTAAAACCAGATGAACCAATCGAAAGAATAAATGAATTAAAGAAACTTATTTCGGTTTATCATGAACATGGTTTACGGATTATTATGGATGTTGTTTACAATCATGTTTATGAATTACAAACTAGCCAATTCGAAAAAATTGTTCCAGGATATTATTTTAGACAAGATGAACGTGGTTTACCATCGAATGGAACAGGAGTTGGGAATGACTTTGCATCTGAAAGATTGATGGCTAGACGATTTATTCTACAATCAATAAAATATTGGACTAAAGAATATGACATCGATGGGTTTAGGTTTGATTTAATGGGAATTTTGGATACGGATACAATGAATGAAATAGTAACTGAACTGACATTCTTAAAACCAGAAATAATCATTTTTGGAGAAGGTTGGGATTTAAATACATCATTAAGTCCATCTTCTCGAAAAGCAACGATAAACCAAAGTCATCAACTATCAATGGTTGGGTTTTTTAATGATAAATTTCGCGATGGAATCAAAGGAAGTACTTTTTCATTTCAAGAAATAGGGTTTATACAAGGCAATAATATTCATAATGATTACTTGTCCGATTTACTTTTAGGAAGCGTTGGGATTAATAAACAAGTAAATTTATTTAAAGAGCCATATCAATCGATCAATTATGTTGAATCACATGATAATCACACTATGTGGGATCGATTAAAGCTTTCCAAACAGAAAGAGAATGAGGAAATACTAAAGAAAAGGCATTTACTTGGAACAAGTATTGTATTATTTTCGTTTGGTGTACCGTTTCTGCATAGTGGTCAGGAGTTTTTTCGAACAAAAAAAGGGATCGAAAACAGTTATAATTCAGGAGACACAATAAATAGTATTGATTGGGCAAGAGCTGAACGGGAAGCGACATCGATTGAAATTATTAAAGAATTTATCGCAATTCGAAAGCGCTTTAATAGTTTCCGTTTTTCTTTGAAAGAGGAAATAGAAAAGTATGTAACGCCAGTTAATATTCATCGAGATCTAATTGGATACCGAATTAGCGGAATAGAAGAAATCGACCAAGTTAAAGAGATAATGGTGTTATTTCATAATGGTCTTTCTGATATTTACATTGATTTAGGGAATGAAGAAGACAATTGGGAATTTATATGGGATGGTCATAATCATTATGTTAAAAAAGGGATGAAAGTGGATTGTAATAAATTACCAATGCCATCGCTTTCGACCGTTGTATTAGTAAAATACTAGCAACTACTTGCAGATTCTAATTAAACAATGTAAACTTGTAAAAGATGGCTTATTGCAGCTGATTGTAATAGGCTATCTTTCTTTTTGTAATAAAATAATATTAAATACAAACATATATAACAACAAGGAACGGAAGAATAATGGATAATCATATACAAGAAATACTCGGAAAAGAATGGACAATCTCGCCAGCCGGTGGATTTACTGGTGAAGCGTATATAGCAGAAAATAATGATAAGAGATTATTTCTAAAACGAAATTCTTCTCCTTTTTTAGCAGTTTTATCAGCAGCTGGCTTTGTTCCAAAATTAGTTTGGACTAGAAGACTAGAAAATGGTGATGTACTTACTGCACAAGAGTGGGTGATTGCACGTAGTTTAGAACCTTATGAGCTCTCTGCGAAAGGGGTTGCGCAATTTTTATATCGTATCCATTCTTCCAAAGAATTGTTATATATGTTAACGAAGCTAGGGATTAATCCTTTAGAACCTCAGGAATTACTGCAAACAATTGTAGGAAATCTTACTGAAGAGTTTACACAAAGCCAGATCATTGTAAAAGGTATCGAATATTTAGAGGAAAATATGCCATCTTTTGATTCAGAGGATTTAGTTGTTTGTCATAGTGATTTAAATCATCATAATTGGTTACTTACTGAGACAAATAATCTATATTTAATAGACTGGGATGAAGCAATCATTGCTGATAAAGCTTTTGATTTGGGCATGTTTTTATTCACCTATGTAGAACAGAACGATTGGGACAAATGGCTTCGAAATTATGGAATAAAATTAACTGAAGACCTATTAAATCGAATGACATGGTATGTAGTCGCTCAAACAATCATTTGGATTAAATGGTATACTCTTCGTGAAAATGAAAAGCAGACCCAAAAAATGAAGAGCCTGCTAGAGAAGATATTAGATTAAATAAAAATTTCCTCGGAAATTGTCATATAGATTAAGAATAAGTATTAAAATCAGTCACCCATTGTGAGAGTTGATTTTGGTGGTTTGTAATGTGTTGATCTAAATCAGCAGAATACTTTCCAGACTGACTATAATAATAAACGTCATTTAACATGCTTTTCACATCATCTGTTATTTGGTCGTTCGTTAATAAGGATTGAACAAGTCTTTCCAATTGTTCACATTCTGATACAGTTCCACAACAGTCAGATTGGTGATTCATTAGAATATCTCGTAAAATTGTTAATTGATGTTCATGATTTAAAGGCATAAATTCACATCCTTTTTTTATTAAGTACACTTGAAATAGTTTGTGTTATACGAAATGATTTTATACTATACGTGAATAACCGAGTGCCATCGTGCTTGGTTTTTTCTTTGAGTAAATATAAATTGCAAAATCGAGAGGGAGTAAAATCTTATGAGATTAAGACATAAGCCAGGTGCGGCAGATCAAGTTAAAGAAAATGCTCATTATGTAATTCCAAATCCGTCAGAACAAAAAGGGAAATGGAATGAAGTTTTCCAAAATGATCAACCTATTCATATCGAGGTTGGTACGGGTAGAGGTCGTTTTATGGTCGGTATGGCTAAGGCCAATCCTCATATTAACTATATTGGCATTGAGAAATATACAAGTGTAATTTCTGATGCATTAGATAAATTAATTGAAGCTGAAGTTCCAAACTTAAAGCTGTTAAATGTAGATGCTCAAAAATTAACGGATTTCTTTGAGGACGGAGAAATAGATCGAGTCTATTTAAACTTTTCTGATCCATGGCCAAAGGTTCGTCATGAAAAACGTCGATTAACATATAAAACATTTTTAAACATGTATCAACAAATCTTGAAAAATGATGGGGAAATTCATTTTAAAACAGATAATCAAGATTTATTCGAGTTTTCAATCATGAGTATGGCGAACTACGGAATGACTATGCATTTCTTAAGCTTAGATCTTCATAATAGTGATTTTGAAGGAAATATTATGACTGAATACGAAGAGAAGTTTTCTTCAAAAGGTAACCGTATTTACCGAGTTGAAGCTGCTTATAGAAACTAATCTAATCAAAAGACTATCGTGATCTATTTATCATGATAGTTTTTTTATTTTGCTACAACACGCGAAATTTTAATAAGATTGTTTATTTTTAGGCAATCTAAAACGAATTTTCATTTCATATTCCTTATTGTTCCCTTTCTTTTACCTATTCCTGCTCTTGAAATATTCAGTAAATTCGAAAAGTGGTATAATATTTAGGTCTAGTAAAAAAGAAGGGGGATAAGTATGGAACAGTTAAAAATTGGAACTTGTACAATTCAGTGGCTTACTGGAGGAAATACCCATTTAGATGGTGGAGCAATGTTTGGAGTTGTTCCAAAGGCGCTTTGGTCAAAAAGATATATTGTTAATGAGAAAAACCAAATCCCTTTACGTACTGACCCGGTATTTATTCAAACAAGTGGTTTAAACATAATTATTGATAGTGGGATTGGTGTTAATAAATTAAATGAGAAGCAAAAAAGAAATTTTGGCGTTACCGAAGATTCAATGATAGAAGAATCATTAGCGAAGCATGGATTAAAACTAGACGATATTGATTATGTCATTATGACACATTTGCATTTTGATCATGCAAGTGGATTAACGAGGCTTGAAAATGGTGAATTCAAACCTGTATTTTCGAATGCAAAAATTATTACTTCTCAAATTGAATGGGATGAGATGAGAAATCCGAATATTCGTTCAAGTAATACATATTGGAAAGAAAATTGGGAAGCAATTGGGCACCAAGTAATTGCATTTGAAAAAGAATATTCTTTAACAGATGAGATTACAATTATTCACACAGGTGGACATAGCGATGGACACAGTATTATAAAAATTGAAACTGAAGACGAGCTATTATTGCATATGGGGGATTTAATGCCAACACATGCACATCAGTCACCATTATGGGTTATGGCATATGATGATTACCCAATGACATCTATTTACGCAAAAGAAAAATGGGTTAATTTTGGTTTGCAAAAAAAATCTTGGTTTACGTTCTATCATGACGATGTATTTAGAGCAATAAAATGGAGCGCTGAAGGACAAGTATTACAGTCGATCGAACGCTCCAAGTAATTTGGCTATTGTTGTTAAACAATTTGAGCAGAAATAAGCTCACCATTTACAGCATTAATGATGAATGAATAGTTTGTAGTGTCATTATCTGATTCTACTACTGTAAAACCACCTTCATAAACATCACCTTCATAATCAGGTAAATCTGCCCACTTTGGTTCTGAATGAATCCAAGTTCCAGTTACATTACCATATGAAAGAAATACTGGTTTAATTGTTTTTAATGCTTTTTCTGCTGGAATATATTGTGAAGATAATTTTTTTTGTAAATATAGTCCACCAGCAACACCTAAACCTAAGCCAATTAAGACACGTTTAAGTTTCATTTGTACCACCTCTATTTATGTATTATGCGCTTGAAAAAATATTCTACTACTTATCTTAGTCAAACTGGGGCAACATTTCAACGGTTAGCATTGGTATTATGAGTTATTTTTAGATAAAATAAAAAAAGAAGATATGTTTTGTACAGAGAGGAACTTTAATTATGAATCAAGACACTCTACAGCTTTTTAAATTTTTAACAGAATTACAAGGTGCACCAGGATTTGAGCATGAAGTGCGTCACTTCATGAGAAAAGAACTTGAAAAAT
Source organism: Gottfriedia luciferensis (assembly GCF_001712755.1). Classification (GTDB taxonomy): domain Bacteria; phylum Bacillota; class Bacilli; order Bacillales; family Bacillaceae_G; genus Gottfriedia; species Gottfriedia luciferensis_B. Next base: position 231,706 of record NZ_MDKC01000033.1, on the reverse strand, counting down.
ATACAAATGAGATTGTGCAAGATCGTTTAGGAAGTATTTTTGGAGTGAAACGTGGAGCTGAAGATGGACCTACTGTAATGGTGGCAGGTCATATGGATGAAGTTGGTTTCATGGTTACTCAAATTACAGAAAATGGGATGTTACGATTTCAACCACTAGGTGGCTGGTGGAATCAAGTATTGCTTGCTCAAAGAGTTCAAGTAATGACAGATCAAGGACCAGTTATTGGTGTGATTGGTTCAATTCCACCGCATTTATTAAGCGATGAGTTAAGAGCTAGACCAATGGATATGAAAAATATGCTAATCGATATTGGTGCAGATAACAAAGAAGATGCACTAAATATTGGCGTTCGTCCTGGTCAACAAATTGTACCAGTATGTCCGTTCACTCCTATGGCTAATGAGAAAAAAATTATGGCAAAAGCATGGGATAATCGTTACGGTTGTGGACTTGCTATTGAATTATTAAAAGAAGTTCAAAACGAAACATTACCAAATATTTTATATTCAGGTGCTACTGTTCAAGAAGAAGTTGGACTAAGAGGGGCACAAACAGCTGCAAATATGATTAAACCTGATATCTTTTACGCATTAGATGCAAGCCCAGCTAATGATATGTCAGGCTCAAAATCCGAGTTTGGTCAATTAGGTAAAGGTGTTTTATTACGAATTTTAGACCGAACAATGGTTACTCATAAAGGAATCCGTGAATTTATTTTAGATACTGCAGAAACGAATAAAATTCCATACCAATATTTTGTTTCACAAGGTGGAACAGATGCTGGACGAGTACATGTTTCAAACGATGGCGTACCATCTGCTGTAATTGGTATCTGCTCACGTTATATTCACACTGCGGCATCGATTATTCATGTTGATGATTATTTAGCTGCAAAGGAATTACTTGTTAAGCTAGTTAAAGCGACTGATAAAACAACAGTTGAAACATTACGTAATTATTAAGAAAGTAAAAAAAGAAGCCTTAAAAAGAGGCTTCTTTTTTTATTGAAAATCCTTACCTTGCCTTCCCAAATCCCTACACTTCACATCTTTTCTTATCTATTACCTAGAACCTTAACTCTACTTTCAATTAATGTTATTAATAAATTCTTAACATACAGTTAATGTGGGTTTTACGATGTTGTTTTATGATAAAACCGTAATAACCAGTAACAAACATTAAACAAACCACATTAATGTGAGGAGATCTAAAATGAAAACTGAATTTAAAAAGAAAAGTTACAAGGCAGTGCAGGTTGTCGTTTTGGGTATGACAGTTCTAGGACTAACAGCATGCGGAAAAGCCGTAGAAACGAAAAGTGAATCTGTATTAAATCCAAATTCATTAACACTTGAAGAAATTCAAACAAAAGCAAAAAAAGAAGGTGAAATAAATAGTGTAGGTATGCCAGATTCATGGGCTAACTGGGTTGAAACTTGGAATGAAGTTAATAAAAATTATAATTTGAAACACACTGACACAGATTTGTCTAGTGCGGAAGAGATTGCAAAAATGGAATCTGAAAAAGAGAATGCTACTGCTGACATTGGGGATGTTGGAATGTCTTTTGGTCCAATCGCTGAACAAAAGAAGTTAACTATTCCATACAAAACATCTTACTGGAACGAGATTCCTGATTGGGCAAAGGATGACAATGGTGACTGGGTAGTCGGATACCAAGGAACTATTTCTTTTCTGACAAATAAAGAACTAGTAAAAACACCTCCTAAATCTTGGGACGATATTTTAAAGGGAAATTATAAAGTAACAGTTGGAGATGTTCAACGTGGTACACAAAACCAAATGGCCGTACTTGCTGCTGCTATTGCATACGGTGGAGATGAAAAAAATATCCAACCAGGGATCGCCTTTTTTAAAAAGCTTGCTAAGCAAGGGAGATTAAGCTTAACAGATGCTAAACCAGCAAATATCGAAAAAGGAGAGGTTGAAGTAGCACTTGTTTGGGACTTTAATGCGCTTGGTTATGCTGAAGCAATTAAGCGTAGTCAATTTGATGTATCTATCCCAAGTGATGGATCTGTTGTTAGTGGATACTCAACTATTATCAATAAATATGCTAAACATCCTTATGCTGCTATGGCTACAAGGGAATATATTCTAAGCGATGAAGGACAAATAAACTTAGCAAAAGGATTTGCTCGACCAATTCGTAATGTTGAACTTCCAAAGGATGTAGCTGAAAAGATGGTTCCAAAAGAGGAATACAAAAATGCAAAGCCAATTAGAGATTTTAAGGCTTGGGAAGAAACTGCAAAAACTTTACCTCAAAAATGGCAAGAAGAGGTGTTAGTAAATGTCAAATAAAGTTATAGCTATCGTTGTTGATGGAATGAGATATGACAAAGCATGCGAAGCGCTTGGATATGTTCAGCATTTAGTGGAATTAAATCAAGCAGCACTATACAAGATGAAATCGGAGCTTCCGAGTCTTTCTCGCCCATTATATGAGGTGTTATTAACTGGAACACCTTCATCTGTAAATGGAATTACATCTAATCAAGCAGTTCGTTTATCGAATGAAAAAAGTATCTTTCATCTTACAAAGGAAAATGGTTTAAGAAATGGAGCGGTTTCGTATTACTGGGTAAGCGAGCTATATAATCGAGCACCATTTAATTTTATTGAAGATCGAGAACAAGATGATCTTTCTAAAGCGATTCAATACGGAAAATTCTATTGGGATGATGACTATCCAGACAGTCACGTGTTTATGGATGCAGAAGCTTTACGTAGAAAATATGATCCACACTTTATATACATTCACCCTTTAGGTGTAGATGTTAAAGGAGAACTATTTGGTTCAGAATCGAAAGAATATCGTGAACAAATTTTAAAAGTAGGCAGTTTGTTAGCTCAACTACTTCCAATTTGGATGTCAGAAGGTTATCACATTTTAATTACTTCTGATCATGGGATGAGCGAAACTGGTAATCATGGAGGAATAACACCGGGGGAACGAGATGTACCACTGTTTATCATCAGTCCAAAAGTTGAGCCTGGTGTTTATAACGAAGTAATCCCTCAGTTGGCTTTTGCTCCACTTGTTTGTAAGCTCTTAAAAATAGAGCCATCAAATAAGATGATTTCATATCAGTTACCTGGATATAAAGAAATTAATTGACGTTTTAATGATATGAAGATTTTTATGGAAGGGGAATTGGTTTAGTGAAAATTTTACCAATTCTCTAATGTATAAAGAATTTAGGGAGCGAGAAGCTTTGCAAAAAATAAAAAATCATAAGATTTACTTACTAGCTCTTTTATTGCCATTTGTATTGTTTGTAATAGGATTTGAATTAGGGCCAATGATGGCAATGTTTAAGAATAGTTTTTACGCAGATGACGGAATCCATCTAACTATGAATCAATATATAACTATATTTAAAAGTAAGTTTTACTTACAAGCTATCAAAAATAGTATAGTTATTTCAATTATTTCGGCAGTGATTTCGATCCTAATAGCTGTTGTCACAGCTTATTCCTTTACAAAGTTTTCACGTAAAATACAAAATCGTCTATTAATGATTGCTAATGTGACTTCAAATTTTGAAGGAATCCCTCTTTCTTTCTCATATATTATTTTACTTGGAAACAATGGATTATTTACTTTGCTTTTTGCAAAACTCGGTTGGAATATATTTGCGGATTTTAATTTATATTCTTGGACCGGACTGATCCTTGTTTATATTTATTTTCAGATTCCATTAGCGATTTTGTTGATATACCCTTCTTTTCAAGGAATAAAGCAACAATGGAAGGAAGCTTCTGCATTATTAGGAGGATCAACAATATCATTTTGGCTAAGAATTGGAATTCCAGTACTATTACCAAGTATAGTAGGCACATTTAGTATTTTATTTGCTAACGCTATGGGTGCTTATGCAACAGCCTACGCATTAGTTGGTAGCAATTATAATTTATTGTCATTACAAATAGCCTCGTTAGTCTCAAGTGACGTTACATTAAAACCACAATTAGGTAGCGCACTAGGAGTCCTTTTAGCAACGACCATGATTGGAGCGATGTGGATTAATGAAAGAATGATGCGCCGCATTAGGAGGGATTTACGATGAAATTACAAACAACATTTTTTAAAGTAATAGTTGGATTACTTGTAATCTATTTATTAATTCCAATAGTCGGTACATTTTTATTTTCAATTGCAACTAAATGGGATCATTCAATCTTACCTGAGAGCTATACATTAAATTGGTATATTGAATTATTTCAAGATGGACGATTTTTTGAGGCCTTTCAACGAACATTATTTTTAATTATCATAACTGTCACTTTAAGTGTTTCAATCATGATTCCAACAATCTTTATTATAACTGTATATTTTAATAAATTTGAAGGAATTCTCCAAGCAATTGCGATGCTTCCGTATGGTATCCCACCTATTGTAGGAGCAGTTGGGCTAATTAAGCTTTATTCTAATGGACCATTTCAAATTGCTGGTACTCCATGGATACTAGTTGGAGCTTACTTTATAACCATTCTACCTTTTATGTATCAAGGTATTCGTAATAGTCTTAGAACAATAAATGCCATTCAACTTGTAGATGCAGCTGAATTACTTGGTGCAACTAAATTTCAAGCGTTTAGAACGGTTGTGCTTCCGAATATTATATCTGGAATATTAGTATCAAGTTTATTGTCCGTAGCTCTTTTATTTAGTGAGTTTGCATTTGCAAATTTACTAGTAGGTGGAAGATTTGAAACCCTTCAAATCTATCTTGCCGATAAACTAAATAGTAGTGGTCATTTAACAAGTGCCATAGTTATTACTTATTATTTGGTGATTTTACTTTTAACTGGAACAGTCTTAAAACTCACGTTTAAAACTAAAAAAAATCCTGCCGTGTTAAATAAGAGGCGGTCTATTTTTAAAAAACAAGGTTATATAAAAAATACTGCAATAGAAGGTGAAGTTAAATGAGCTATGTAAATATTGATCAAGTGACTAAAAAATATCAAAATCAAGTCGTCTTAAATAATATTTCATTAACATTAAATAAAGGAGAATTCGTAACGCTTTTAGGTCAAAGTGGATGCGGGAAAAGTACTTTATTACGTTCTATTGCAGGACTTGAAGACGTCGATATAGGAAATATATTAATAGATGGGAAGAACATAACTAATTTATCTCCGCGCCAACGCGAGGTAGGTATGGTATTTCAGTCATATGCACTTTTTCCAAATATGACAGTATTTGAAAATATTGCATATGGTCTAAAAATGAAAAAAGCAAAAAACATACATGTAAGAGTAAAAAAGATGATAGAAATAGTTGATTTAATAGGAAAAGAAGGATCTTACCCTCACCACTTATCAGGAGGGCAACAACAAAGAGTTGCTTTAGCTCGAGCGCTTGTCATGGAACCAAAAGTACTATTATTAGATGAACCGTTAAGTGCATTAGATGCAAAAATTCGAAAAAGCTTACAAAAGGAATTAAAAAGAATACAGCAAGAACTAAATATTACGACTATTTTTGTTACACATGACCAAGAAGAAGCAATGACAATGTCGGATCGAATTTTTGTTATGAATAATGGAAATGTAGTACAAGAAGGTACACCTACCGAGATCTATACAACACCAGTAAATAAATTCGTAGCAAAATTCATCGGAAATTATAATGTTTATAAGATGGAAGCTTTCCATAAACTTGTATGTAGTAATGAATTAATTGGAAATGATGTAGCAATTCGACCTGAAGTATTAAAATTAGTGGCTGTAGGAAATGACAGCATGGATTTACAACAAAACTGGGGAATAAAGGGGATTATTTCAGATGTTACTATGACTGGTAATGTCTTAAGGTACGAAGTTGAAACCGAAGAATCTGCATTTCTTGTAGACAACCTTAACCACCGAGGTGAAATGTTCCAGCAAGGAGAACATGTGAACATTATTGTACCTAAAAAAGAATGCGTTATCTTATAAATTTTTAAAGTTTCTGGAGGATTAAAATGTCTGTTTTACCTGAGGAAAGAAAAAACGAGATTTTAAAAGAACTTAATAAAAAAGGAAAAGTTAAAGTTATCGATTTAGTTGAACAATTTAATGTATCAGAAGAAACCATTCGTCGAGATTTAATGATATTAGAGGAAAAAGGTCTTTTAAAAAAGGTGTATGGTGGAGCAATTAAAACAGTATACCAAAATGAGGAACCTCCTTTTATGCAGCGTACGACTGTGAATCAGGAAGCAAAAGTAAAAATTGGTAAAAAGGCCATGGACCAAATTTCCAATGGAGATGTCATTGCGATTGATGTAGGCACAACAATGCTTGAATTTGCTCAGTGTATTGAAAATAAAAAAGACATTACTATATTGACTAATTCATTACCGGTATCTTCCCTGTTAACAGAATCATTAAATCAAAATAAGTTTACCGGACAAATATTATTACTAGGTGGAATAGTTGATCCAAAACAACAGTCAATGAGTGGGAGTATAACAGAACAATTACTAAGTCAATTTAATGTTGATAAGGCATTTATTTCAGCGGGTGGTGTCTCAGCTCAAAATGGAGTTAGCAACTATCATTTCCATGAAACTTTAGTTTCTCGAAAAATGGTGGAAGTGTCGAAGCAAGTGATTTTATTAACAGATTACTCGAAAATTGGTGTAGATACATTTTGTAAAGTTTGTTCTCTTGAAAAGGTTGATGCAATAGTATGTGACCATTCATTTCCAGAAGAATGGAAAGAGCATTCAATATTAAAAGAAATCGAATGGATTCAAGCAAATTAAAAAAGACGGACTATATTCATTGAATTCTTTTTTGTTAAGTAGACAATAACATAATGAATGAATCGTTATTGTCCTTCTTAAGCTTGCCATTTTGGTAATGACCGATTACTGAACACTATAAAACTAGATGAAAAGCATAATAAATTAAAGGGGATATAATCAATGAGTTTCATTGCAATAGATTTAGATGGAACACTATTAAATAATGAGAATGAAATTAGTGAAGAAAATATTAATGCAATTAAATTTGCAGGGGAAAATGGAATTGAAATCGTTATTTCAACTGGTCGAGCTCATTTTGATGCCAAAAAAATTTGTGAAAGATTCAGGATATCGCCATATGTGATCGGAACAAATGGGGCAACAATCCATTCAAAATACGGAGAATGTATCTCATCAATTACAATCTCAAAAACGAATGTTGAACAGATATTAAGGTGGCTTGATGAACGAAATTATTATTTTGAAGTTTTTACAGATAAAAGCATTTATGCTCTTAAAGAAAGAAGAGAAATTTTTCAAAATGAGATTAATAGCCTTAAAAGAGTTGAGTTAGATGAAGATATGAAAGAATTAGTTAATGTTGCGGAAAGACAATTCGATCAGTTTGGGTATGTATTAGTTGATCATTGTCAAGAAATCATACAACGAAATGAAGAAGTTAATAATATTTTAGTATGTACGTTTGATATGAAAAAATTAGAAGAGGCTAGAAATCAATTTAATAAGCGTATTGATTTGATGGTTGTTTCATCAGCGGAGCATAATATTGAGATTACGAATCGCTCTGCATCAAAAGGATTAGCATTAGAAAAGTTAGTTTTTTTAATGAGTGGCTCTTTAGAACAGTCCATGGCTATTGGCGACAGTAATAATGATATTTCGATGCTTGAAAAAGTTGGATATAGTGTTGCAATGGGGAATGCAAAAGAAGATATTAAATCAATTTGTACAACTTCTACTCTAAATAATGATGAAAATGGCGTTGCCCATGCTATTTATCGATATATTGATACTTTTGTAGCCAAAAGATAAAGATTGGAAGGGGTTTTATGTTTCTATGCTATCATAGCAGAAAAATGTTTGCCCAAAATGAGGTAATAATTGAATGATTCAATAGATTGTAAAGATGCTTTCATTTTGAAAGTGTCTTTTTTATTGTATATTAAAATTATATTTAACTAAAAAGCATAAGAGCGGTGAATGGAGTTAAGACAATGAAAATAATTATTGGTTCTTTAAATCCCACAAAAGTAGGAGCTGTTAAAAAAGTTTTTAATCAGTATAAAGTTGAGGGACTAAATGTTCCATCAAATGTTTCGAATCAACCTTTGACTGATCAAGAAACTATGCAAGGTGCTATAAATAGAGCATATAATGCTAGAATCGCAGGTGAGTCGGAAATCGGTATTGGATTAGAAGGTGGAGTCATTATAGAAAACGATCGGCTTTTTCTTTGTAACTGGGGAGCACTTGTGTATGAAAATGAGGTAATACTAGCAAGCGGAGCAAAAATTTTATTACCTAGCGAATTTATTAATGAGCTAAGAAATGGAACTGAGCTTTCAGTATTAATGGAACAATATACGAATGAAAAAGATATACGAAGTAAAGAAGGGGCAGTAGGGGTATTTACAAATGGTCGAATTACTAGGACAGAAATCTTTGAACATATTTGTGAATTACTATTTGGACAATATGAATTCAAGAAACGAAAAGAAGAAAACAATTGAGGTCGTCCTTTTTGCATATCGATAAAAATAAGATAAAATAAAAGAAAACGAATAAGCGAGGGAAAAAGAATGGAAAAAATTACATCAGTTGAACAATTCGAACAAGCGAAACAAGGAGAAAAAGTGGTTTTCCAATTTTCAGCAGATTGGTGTCCAGATTGCAGATTTTTAGATATGTTCTTCCAAGAAATAATTGATGAAAATAAAGATTTTACCTTTTATTATGTAGATCGTGACCAATTTATTGAGTTATGCCAAAATCTAGATATATTTGGCATACCAAGCTTTGTAGCGTTTAATAATGGTGAAGAAATTGGTCGTTATGTAAATAAGGATCGTAAAACAAAAGAACAAGTAGAAGAGTTTCTTGAAGGATTAAGAGGCTAATAAGGTAGGTAAAACAATTGGCTAAAAAAACAACACTAGACTTAAAAAAAATGATAGAAAATCGCCTTGGAAATGAAGATTGGCGTTTTATCTATGATCGTGAAAAAGAAGACCTTCGAATTGAAGGGATTGAAAGTAATAAAGGGATGAGTGTCTCTTTAAATAGTGCAGTAGCAAAGTTTGAGGCTGAAGGTGAAGAGGCATTTAACGAATTAATTTATTATATAAAAGAAGCACTTTCTGCAATGCACTCTGAAACTGTATTTCTTGAAGAACAAATTCGTCCAGTTATTCGAGCTACATCGTTTCCGACTGAAAAGGAAGAAGGAAATTTATTTGTAACTGATGAGCATACTGCAGAAACTAGAATTTACTATGCTATTGATTCAGAAAAAACGTATCAACTTATCGATGAAAGATTATTAGTAAAGTCAGGTTATACAAAAGAGCAACTTCATTCTATTGCTTTATTTAATTTAAGAAAAATGCCTGTTCAAGTAAAAGAAGATATTGTTGCAGAAAATACTTTTTATTTTGTACGTACAAATGATGGATACGATGCGAGTAGAGTACTAAACAGTACTTTTATAAAAGAAATTCAATCAAAAGTAAAAGGTGAATTATTAGTAGGAATTCCTCATGGAGATGTACTAATCCTTGCTGACATTCGAAATAACATAGGTTATGATATAATGGCGCAAATGAATATGAGTTTCTTTGCAAGTGGGAAAATACCAATTACATCATTGTCATTTGCTTACGAAAATGAGAAGCTAATGCCAGTATTTATTTTAGGGAAACAAAAGAAGCAATAGAGAGGAAGAAATAAGTGAATATTTTTTATAACAAAGAAGGAATCGGCGATACGCTATTAATTACATTAAAACAAATTCCATCAGAAGATCGTAAAGTTGAACGAAAAGGGAATATAGCACGCGTATATAGTGCAGTTACGAATGAAACAGTTGCTATTAATGTGTTTGATGCATCTACTTATGTAGATGTTCAAGAAAATGGTATCGTTACGATTACCGAACATATTGTTAATTCGGTTAATGAATTACTTGCAAAAGAAGGGTTTGAAGATACTTTAGTATTAGACCTTTCACCTAAATTCGTTATTGGATATGTAATCGAAAAAGAAAAACATCCAAATGCTGATAAATTAAATATTTGCAAAGTTGACGTTGGAACAGATACATTACAAATTGTTTGTGGTGCTCCGAATGTTGAACAAGGACAAAAGGTAGTTGTTGCAAAAGTTGGTGCAGTAATGCCATCAGGATTAGTCATTAAGGATGCTAATTTACGTGGAGTGGATTCATTTGGTATGATTTGCTCTGCACGTGAACTTGATTTACCTGATGCTCCACAAGAAAAAGGAATCTTAGTTCTTGAAGCTGATGCTGAAGTTGGAAAAGCTTTTTTTAACTAAATAATATATATTTTCGTATAAATACTAGGCCATGAATTGGTCTAGTATTTTTTCTGTTTTTCAATAAAAGAATTATTATTTTAATATTAATTTGATTAAATTATATATTTGATATCGAAATATGATTGAACTAGCGCAATTTGTAATAATAATGTGTTTTTTGTCATTATGTCACATGTTAAAATAAAAGGTATGAAAAGAAATAGAGAGAGTGAGAAAAATGAAAAAATGGTTAAAAAGCCTTTTTAAGGCGAATAGCCTTAATGAGATTGAAGAAGAGTTTGAAGAAGGGTTTGAAGAAAAGCCTGTTGAGGAGAAAGTATATCAATCACACTCTATCGAAAAAAAGAGAAACGCTTTACAAGAGCGTCCAAAATTTAGATTTCCAATTGAATTAGATGAAGAATTACCATCACCAAAGCCGATAAAGGAAACAAAAATTGAAGAACCAGTTATTAAACAAGAAAAAAATGCTGATATTTGGCAGAAGTCACCAAACAATTTAAATAAAGAATATAAACCTACATATAATCAGAGTACTAATTTTGTTAGAAATACTTTTCAAAATAATCATTTTGATAAAAGTAATTTATCTAGTCGACTTGAAAAAAATCAAGTCACAAAAAGTGAAGAAGAACCAGCAAAAGTAGAAAAAGAAGAAAAGGTCGATATTGTATTTCGTCCAAAAAGAAAAACACCATTTCGACCTAGTGAATATATTTCACCAATTTATGGTTATCAAAAGCCTCCAATAAAAGAAGAAAATGCTACTGATTCTATCCTTTCTTCAACAAATGAAGAAATGAGAGTTGAAGCTTCTCAAATTAATAATGTACTTGAAAAAGTTGAAACCAACTCTTTCGAAATTGGAAGTTTCGGCAATCAAAATCAAGAAATAATTGAAGGATTAAATCTAGTAGAAAATGAAAAACTTCAAACTGAAGCTATTCAAATTGAGAATGAAGAGCTACAAGCTAAATATTATCAAAATGTAGAAGATACGTTGAATGTTGAAGAAGTACAATTTGAAACTCATGAAATTGAAGTTAAAGAGAAGAATGAAGATTTAAAACCTAAAGCTCTTCAAGTAGAAGCTGAAGAGAAGAATGAAGTTGTACAGCTTGAGGCTCACCAAATTGAAGCAGAAACTGAGGAGAAAGATGAAGAAGAAAAGTTTGAAATCCATCAAATTGAAGCAGAAGCTAAAGTGATGGATGAAGAAGTACAGCTTGAAACCCTAAAAATTAAAGCGGAAGATGAAGTTGAGAGTGAAGAAGTACAACATGAAGTAAATATTTATAGATTAGATCTTGTCTCCATTAAAGAAGAAAAAGAAAACGATGACCATGCTCATATTAAACTAAATGTTGAAGATATCATTGAAAAAAATGAGTCGAATGAGCACAAAGCTGAGACTTTGGTTCAATTAGATGAAAACGAAGACAAAGGGATTGAACTCGTTCAAAATAATGAAGAGTATGAAGTAGAATCGGAATTAACAGTCGAGCTAGATGGTGTTATAGAAGAGATTAAAGAAGAAGTAGTACAGCATGAAAGTTCTACGGTAGAATCCAAAGTAGAAGAATCCGCTGAAATTAATCAAAATTCTGTTGCAAATTCTAATGAACAGACTGAAATTGAAGCCGATAAAGAGGAATCTGAACCTAAACCAATGGAGAAACGTCAGAAAAAACGTCATTTTCCTTTTAATGTAATGATGCTTAGAAGTGATGTAGAGGCATCAAGAAAAGCAAATATAATGAGACAACTTCGTGAATTACAAAATGAATCTGCTGCAACAGTAGAAAAGGTAAATGAAGAAGTTGAGATAAAACAAAATGAACAGTTGATCGAGAATGCTAGTTTATCTGAACAAAGTGAAATTTTATCTTCAGAAAAAGTTCAACCAAGTGAAATAATTGCCGAAGCAATCACATATGAAAATCCTCCTGAAGGAATTCAAGATCAGCCAGTTCTTGAAACTGTAGAAAGTATAACAGAAACGGATATAACGATAGAGACTAAAAATGAGATTGTTCAGACTGATGAGCCTCAAAGTTTAGATGAACAACCACCAGTACTTTATGAATTACCAGAATTAGATTTATTAGTTGAACCCCCAATTGAACAATTTAATGATGGGGATTGGGTTGAAGATCAAAAGCAACTACTACAAGAAACATTACATAATTTTAATGTAGGAGCTAGAGTAATTGCCGCAACCCAAGGTCCAACAGTAACTCGTTTCGAAGTACAGCCCGAGCCTGGCGTGAAAGTAAATAAGATAACGAACTTACAAGATGATATTAAATTAAGCTTAGCAGCTAGAGATATTCGAATTGAAGCTCCGATTCCTGGTCGAAGTGCAATAGGCATAGAAGTACCAAATAAAGAAAGTAAGCCTGTTTACTTAAGAGAATTAGTTAGCCAGGATAAATTTTTGCAAAGCGAGTCACCTTTAACTGTTGCTCTTGGACTGGATATAGGTGGAGATCCTGTCTATGCAGATATTTCAAAAATGCCACACGGGTTAATTGCTGGGGCAACAGGATCTGGTAAGAGTGTATGTATTAATTCGATTTTAGTTAGCATTTTATATAAAGCGAAACCTCATGAAGTGAAATTAATATTAATCGATCCTAAGATGGTTGAGCTTGCACCGTACAATCATATTCCACATCTTATTTCGCCGGTCATTACTGACGCTAGAGCCGCGACTGCTGCTTTAAAGTGGGCATGTGATGAGATGGATCGACGTTATGATTTATTTGCTCATGCTGGGGCAAGAGATATTAAGCGATTCAATGATTTAGCGAAGAAAAAAGGTGCTTATAATGACGAGTTACCATACTTAGTCATTATTATTGATGAATTAGCGGATTTAATGATGGTATCTCCTGGGGATGTAGAAACTTATATTTGTCGTATTGCTCAAAAAGCGAGAGCATGCGGAATCCATTTATTAGTTGCAACACAAAGACCTTCAGTTGATGTCATTACCGGTATTATTAAATCAAACATACCGACACGGATTGCGTTTACAGTCTCTTCACAAGTAGATTCTAGAACAATTATTGATATTGGCGGAGCTGAAAAGTTACTTGGACGAGGAGATATGTTATTCTTAGATAATGGAAAATCTCAAGCAATTCGATTACAAGGCGTTTATGTTTCGGATGATGAAATCGAACATGTTGTAGAGATTGTTAAAGACCAACAAAAACCGAATTACTTATTTAATCAAGAGGAACTTGTAGCAAAAGCGGATGCACAGGATGTTGATGATGAACTTTTTCAAGAAGCAGTGGAGTTTGTCATTGATCAAAAAGGTGCTTCTGTTTCAATGTTACAAAGACGTTTTCGAATTGGATACAACCGTGCAGCTAGATTAATTGACCTAATGTTTGATCACGGGATCGTATCGAATCAAAATGGAAGTAAACCTCGTGATGTACTGATTACATCATTAGAGGAGTTTCGTTCTGAGTGATAAATTAAAAATTCGATAAAAATTAAGTAACGAATGTTAAAGTTTTTTTAACCCATACTAGAAAAAAAAGAACGATACTTTTCAGCAGGTGAAGATTCATGGAAAAAGAATTAGATTTAAAATTACAAGGTAAAATAAGCCGATTAACGAACCAAACATTTAAATTTGATGAGAGAATCGGAGAGGGCTGGTTTTCAGCTGTATATTTTTTAAAAACTAGAGAAATTATTCGAAAAAAGAAGCCAGATACTGAAGTAACAATGCAATTTTTCCAAAGAGAAAGTGCAGTATTATGTGGCACGGATGAAGCAATTGCGATTTTACAAACTTTTGCAGATCATCCAGAAAATCTTATTGTTCATTCTTTAAAGGATGGAGATATGATTGAACCATTTGAAACGGTCTTAACAATTAAAGGTAAATATGCTGATTTTGGCTATTTAGAGGGAATTATTGACGGTATTTTAGCTAGACGTACTTCTGTTGCTACAAATGTATACAATGTAAAACATTCTGCAAAATCCGCAGGCATTAAAAAGCCTGTTATTTTCATGGGAGATCGTGATGATCATTTCACGACCCAAGCAGGTGACGGTTATGCTGCATTTATTGGTGGTGCAACTGCACAAGCAACCCATGCAATGAATGAGTGGTGGGGCAATGAAGGTATGGGTACAATGCCTCATGCACTAATTCAAATGTATAATGGTGATGTAGTAGAGGCTGCCCGTGCATACACAGAAGTTTATCCACAAGATGATTTAATTGTCTTAGTAGATTATAATAATGATGTTATAAATGACGCTTTAAAGGTTGCACGAGAATATGGTAGCAAATTAAAGGCTGTACGTGTAGATACATCAAAAACAATGATTGATCAGTATTTTATTTGTAATCCTGAATTATTAGGAAGTTTTGACCCTAGGGGTGTAAATCCTCCGTTAATTTTTGCTTTACGAAATGCACTAGATCAAGAAGGGTATCAGCATGTGCAAATTGTAGTAAGCGGTGGATTTACTGTAGAAAGAATCTTAGCTTTTGAGAAACAAGGTGTACCAGTAGATTTATATGGTGTAGGCGGAAGTTTATTAAAAGTTAATATAGGCTTTACAGGTGATAATGTCGAGTTAAATGGTATACAACAAGCGAAAGCTGGAAGAAAGCTTCGTGAAAATTCTCGATTAGAAAGAGTAGAAATGCGCCCTAGACTATAAAGGGACAAAAAAATCAATTTAAGATTGATAGTATTTTAAGATAAACAGATGACTTAAAGTATTTACTTTTCCATCTATTTCCTCATAGTGCGACTTAAAATAAATAGTCCTATGGGAGTTAAAGTGATATAATACTAATTGCGTAAAAATTTAAGTTAGTTATCATTAAAAAAATAACTAGACTCGGCAAAGTAACAATGCATCAAATTTATAAAATATTGATGCCATTTCTTTTATTCACACATATACTGTCTAAGAGATAGGCCGTTGTATTAGTGATCGATTTTGGAGGTTCTTTTAATATGACAGTTTACCATTTTGTAGGGATTAAAGGTACTGGAATGAGTGCTTTGGCACAAATTTTACATGATTCTGGTTTGACCGTACAGGGATCAGATTATGAAAAGCACTTTTTCACTGAAAATGAATTACGAAAAAAAAATATTACGATTTTACCATTTGATAAAGCAAATATTCAAGAAGGCCAATTCGTTATAGCAGGTAATGCATTTCCTGATACTCATGAAGAAATTGCAGCTGCTATTGAAAAAGGAATACCGATGGCACGCTATCATAAATTCCTAGGGGAATATATGAATAAATTTACTAGCGTAGCAATTACTGGAGCACATGGTAAAACCTCAACGACAGGTTTATTAGCCCATGTAGTTTCTGGTGCGCGTCCAACTTCTTTTTTAATTGGAGATGGTACTGGTAAAGGTGAAAAAGACAGCGAGTATTTCGTGTTTGAAGCTTGTGAATACCGTCGTCATTTCCTTTCATACTTTCCAGACTATTGCATCATGACTAATATTGATTTTGATCATCCGGATTATTATAAGAGTGTAGATGATGTATTCGATGCTTTCCAACAAATGGCTGATCAAGTAAAGAAAGGTATTATTGCATGTGGAGATGACGAACATCTTCAACGAATTTATGCAAAAGTGCCTGTAATGTATTATGGATTTAACGAGGACAATGATTTCCAAGCTCGTAATATCGAAAAACATACAAATGGTACAACATTTGATGTATTCGTCCGTAATACGTATTACGCTACTTTTGATATTACTGGATATGGTGATCATAGTATTTTAAATGCTTTAGCAGTAATTGCGCTTTGCCATTATGAAGAAATCGATGTTAATATTATTAAAGCTCGTTTATTAACATACGGTGGCGTTAAGCGTCGTTTCAGTGAAAAACGCTTCGGAGATCAAATGTTAATTGATGATTATGCTCATCATCCAACTGAGATCCAAGCGACGATTCAAGCAGCACGTCAAAAATATCCTGACCGTGAAATCGTAGCAGTGTTCCAACCGCATACATTTACACGCACAAGTAAATTTTTAGATGAATTTGCTGGTACATTAGAAAAAGCAGATAAAGTTTACTTATGTGATATTTTTGGTTCTGCACGAGAAGATAAAGGTACTTTAACAATTGAAGACCTTTCTTGTAAAATTGCAGGTGCTGAATTATTGACTGATGACAATATCAGCAATTTACAAAACCATAAAAATAGTGTATTAATTTTTATGGGTGCTGGTGATATTCAAAAATACCAAGCAGCATACGAAAAACTATAAAAACTATAAAACCCGTTTATGAATGATCATAAACGGGTTTTTTGTTATTTTGAAAAAGTTTGTTTTACAAAAAATGATAATATTAAGAAGGTAATTTGTAAAAACAAAAAGAATATGTCATACGAATGAACAGGGTAAGGAGTGAAATGATTGAATAATCACTATGATGTAATTATTGTTGGAGCCGGTTCTATGGGAATGGCAGCAGGATACTATTTATCAAAAGGAAATCAGAAAATTATATTAATAGATTCTTTTGATCCACCACATAGCCTTGGTAGCCATCATGGCGATACTAGAATCATTCGTCATGCATATGGAGAAAGTAGAGAATACGTGCCACTAGCATTGAGAGCACAAAAGTTATGGGAAGAACTAGAACAATTATCTGGAAAACATTTATTCTCGAGAACAGGCGTTTTATGTGCTGGTGCACCCGGATCGACTTTTACGAATGAAGTAATAAATAGTGCAAAAGAATTTTCGTTGCCGCTTGAAATAATGGATAGTAATGAGATCAATGCAAGGTGGCCCGGATTCCGTTTACCGAAAGGATTTATAGGTTGTTTAGAAACGACTTCTGGAATACTTTTTAGCGAAGAATGTGTTCGAGCGTATAAAGAACTATATATAGAGAAAGGAAATAGTCTTCATACAAACTCGCCGGTTATAGATATTGAAGTAGATACTCATAAGACAATGGTGCGTACAGAGAATGCTGTATACACAGCAGATAAACTTGTAGTATGTGCAGGTGCTTGGTCTGGTAAAATTCTTGAAAAGACTGGTATTGATATACCTGTAAAACCTACTCGTAAAACAGTTGCTTGGTTTGATTGTGATCATCAACTATATGATTCTAGTTTGCTACCAGCATTTACGATTGATCTAATTGATCGTCATTATTACGGCTTTCCAAGTATTCATAATAGCGGACTAAAAATTGGTCGACATGATGGGGGGCAAATTGTAGACCCGGATCAATTTAATCGAGAATTTGGAGAGTTCATTGAAGATGAAACGGATCTGAGAAATTTCTTAAGCGAATATATGCCACTTGCAAATGGTAGATTAGTAAAAGGGAAAACATGCTTATATACAATGACTCCAGACGAGCACTTCATTATTGACCAGCATCCAGAATACAATAATCTAATCATTGCCACAGGTTTCTCAGGCCATGGCTTTAAGTTTGCAAGCGTTGTAGGCGAGATAATTGCTGACCTAGTAACAAAACAGAAATCTGCTTTTGATTTGAGCATGTTTTCATTAAACCGTTTTATAAAGTAAGAGATAGCGAATACGCTATCTCTTATTTTATTGAAGAAAAATAAATCATCTCCTGACCAAATATTTCAGCAATATTGTGCTAATAATCCGAAACTTTATCCAGAGATAATTTGATAAGTAATATTTATAATTTATTAAAAATACTGAAAAATTTGAAAGCGCTTTAGGCATGTTAAGTAAGTAGTTATTTTATTACTTACTATTTTTTACAAATTATATTATCTGAAAAATCAAAAAAGGGGGTATTCTTTTGAAAGAAAAAAAATTTATGATGGACGATGCACCGCTTAATAAATTCCATATTCGTATTACGGCACTTACTTTGGGATCGAATTTTTCGGATGGCTATGCTTTAGGAATTATAGGTATGGCACTTTCGCTACTAGGTCCACAGATGAAATTAAATTCTGTTTGGGAAGGATTAATCGGTAGTTCTGCATTAATCGGGCTATTTTTCGGTAGTTTGTTTCTTGGCGGATTATCAGATCGCATTGGTAGGCAGAAAATCTATTTAGCAAACTTTGTTATAATTACAATCGCATCTGCTTTACAGTTTTTTGTTCACGATCCATATACACTTTTTGCATTAAGGATTTTAATCGGTGTTGCACTTGGAGGAGATTATGCCGTAGGATCTACTTTACTAGCTGAGTTTGCACCAAGAAAGTATAGAGGTATGTTATTATCTTCATTAAACGTTTTATGGACTGTTGGATATGTAGCTTCAAATCTAGTTGGTTATTATTTAGAAAAAACAGGCCCAGACGCATGGCGTTGGATGCTAGTGAGTGCAGCCATTCCTGGTCTAGTTGTCTTGCTTTTACGTTTTGGAACACCAGAGTCTCCACGTTGGTTATTAAAGATGGGCCGTGTTGAAGAAGCACGTGCTATTGTAAGAAAGTATATTGGCGAAAATGCTGTAATGGATGAATCAGTGGATGCTAATTCTAAACATGCATACAAGGTTACAGATTTATTCAATAAGCAGCTTTGGAAACGTACGACATTCGGATCACTTTTTTATATGTGTCAGGTCGTTCCATATTTCGCAATCTATACATTCCTACCAACTATTTTAACTAAATTGGGATTTGAAGAAACATTTGGTGTTGATATGGTTCTAAACTTGTTCCTTCTAGTAGGAGCGTTAGCTGGTGTATGGTGTACTGAAAAGTTAACTCGTAGAGGGTTTACAATTAATACATTTATTATTTTAACGATTTCATTATTCGCATTAACAGTCTTACCTCCAGGTCTACATACAATTGCTATTATTGTGTTTGCAATCTTTACATTTGTAATGTCAGCAGCTTCTAATTTAACATTAGTTTATCCTGCTGAACTATTTCCTACCGAGGTACGCGGAACCGGAGTTGGCTTGACAACAGCAGTTAGTCGAATTGGTTCAGCTGTTGGTACATTCCTATTACCGATAAGTGTTAGTTCAATGGGAATGGCACCTTCTATGATAGGAATGTCTATTATTCTATTCATTGGTACAATTGTTTCGATCGCCTGGGCTCCGGAAACAAAATCACTTTCATTAAATGAAGCTAGTAATCCATTACTTGAAGGCGATTTAGTTGAATCAAATAAACAATCAGTTTCAAGTCACTAAACTTAAGATATATAAAGTAAGAAGGTGTTTGATGACATGCATCCAAAAAATATTAAAGAGGTTATTCTTGGAGAACATGAGTTATCAATTAATGAAGTAATTGCTGTTGCAAGATATGGTGCAAAAGTATCATTTACAGAAAACTATTATCTTAGAATCAATAAATCTCGTAATCTAATTGAAAAGTTCCTTGAAGAAGAAAGAGCGGTTTATGGGGTAACTACAGGATTTGGAAGCAATGTAACCGAAGTGATTTCAAAGGAAGATGCTCATACTCTTCAACGAAATATTGTCCGTTCTCATGCTGTTACTGTAGGTGAACCACTTGAAAAAGAAGTGGTAAGAGCCATTCAATTAATGGTTTTAAATAATATAGGTCAAGGTTATTCAGGCGTTAGAATAGAAGTGTTAGAGCTAATTGCAGCCATACTTAATCATGATATATTGCCATTTGTTCCAGGCGATGGATCTGTTGCATATTTATCGCCTGAGGCTCATATGGCGCTAGTGTTAATGGGCGAGGGAAAAGCTTGGTATAAGGATGAGTTATTAAGCGGCCATGAGGCGTTGGAGCGGGCTGGTCTAAAACCAGTAACCTTCGAATGTAAAGAAGGTCTTGCACTATTAAGCGGTACTACATCAGCCACAGCATTTGCTGTACTCTCGATATATAATGCAATTCAGGCCGTTAAAACAGCGGATGTTACTGGTGCTATGTCACTAGAAGCATTGAAGGGAACGATAAAAGCTTTAGATCCTCGACTGCACTCGGTAAAAAAACATTTGGAACAAGCAAAGACAGCTCGAATCGTTTCAAAAATACTAGATGGAAGCGAGATTGCCAAACAATATAAAGACTATCGATTACAAGATGCACTTAGTCTTAGATGCATACCGCAAGTTCATGGGGCAGTAAAGAAGGTCTTAAAAAATGCATTGGAAAATATTCATAATGAAATGATGTCTTCAAGTGATAATCCGATTATTTGGCCGGAGGAAGAAGACGGTCTTGCATTAATGGGTGGGAATTTTGATGCTTCCTATGTGGGAATTGATGCAGACACGATTTGTATAGGTATGGCAAACTTAGCAAAAATAACAGAACGTCGTATTGATCGATTAGTAAATTATCATGTAAGTGAGCTTCCTAGTTTCTTAGTTGTCAATCCTGGTTTAAATAGCGGTTATATGATTCCTCAATATACCGCAGCTGGATTGCTTAATGAAATAAGGGTTCTGTCGCATCCGGCAACGATTGATAATACATCTACATGTGCAAATCAAGAGGATGTTGTTAGCTTTGCTTATTTCGCTGCTAGGAAAGCCTATCAGATTTCAAAAAAACTTGAACATATTTTAGCAATCGAACTAATGGTTGCCACTCAAGCACTAGAATTCCATGATACACTAAAACCGTCACCGGTAACGGCAAGTGTATATGAGTTAATTAGAAATCAAGTTCCAGCAGTTGAAGAAGATCGCTATTTTTATCATGATATTGAAACAATTCGTAATCAAATTCATGATGGAGAGATTGTTGAACTTGTTGAAGAGAAAATAGGGGTCATGGAATTATGAAATTTTTAAAGGAGCAGTTATACTCTAAGAGTACGACAGCTTCTTTTTTTATGGCTCAACCATTTGATACTTACCACCAAACGTTCAACTAAGAAAAATCATAAGCTAAAAAGGAGAAATTAAGATGAATCGAGATGCTACTCAATCAGCTTTTTCAAATTTGTTACTTTCTGGTACGCTCGTCCATATAGGAACTTTTGATGAGGTTCAAAAAAGATGTGGCATTAATACTTATCCAAATATTGTAATGGTCATTTCGATTGATCGCTATCCTGATTTAGCAGTAGAAAACCCAAAGCAGTGGAAACAAGAAATTGGCCATAAACTAATCAATCAAATTGATCAGACGATCGGAGTTTCTTATTTGTGGAACTGGGTAGAAGAAGGTGTGCTTGCTCTTCTAATTGAGCTAGATGATGAAGATAGTGAAATCGAGTTCAATAAAAAGATCTATAGAATGGCAGAAGAAATTCAAAATTCATTGGATAGGGTTCAGATTACAGTTTCAATTGGAATTGGTAAAAAATATAGTGATCCTTATTTGTTATACCACTCTTTTGAAGAGGCTAGAAAGTCAATGTCAGGTCGGTTTTTTCAAGGAAACAAACTGATATTTCATAGTGGTATTAAACCGGTGGAAGAAAATACACTAAGAGCATTATCAACTGAAGATCGCATTGAATTATTAGCACTTGTACGAATAGGTGATGAAGTAGGTGTAGTCGATCAATTAAAAAGTTTCCTTGAAAAGGTAGCAAATGCATGCCGATTAAATGAAGACGTATTTAAAACTGAAGTAGTCGATTTAATTATGTTAATTTCTAGGGTTGTAGTAGAGTCAGGCGTGAATGCAACACTCATCATGTCAAAAAATGCTCAAATGATCCAGGAATTATATCATATTATTCGCTATGATAAATTTGTAAAAAAGGTTTGCGAATATGCTTACTGGCTAACAATTCAAATAACCAATTCATTTAATAATCAGATGACTCCTGTTATTCGTAAAGCAACTAAGTATATACGAGAAAATCATCAAACTAGTATTACATTGGAAGAAATTGCTCAATATTGTTGCGTAAGTAAATATCATTTCAGTCACTTATTCAAAAAAGAAATTGGCACAAGTGTGATTGATTTTTTAAATAGAATAAGAATTGAAAAATCAATGTTTTATTTAGAAATGACTGATTTAACTATGCAAGAAATTGCTACACGAATTGGTTTTCAAGATTCGAATTACTTTAGTCGTATATTTAAAAAATATATAAAAAGTAGCCCTTCTGAATATAGGGCTACTAAATATCCACATTTAAATTTAGTGTTAGAAAATTAAAATTAGGATGCAGTGTTTAAGGTTAAGTAGAAGGTTCTAAAGACTCTTCTTTACCCTTAATCCTGCCTTTCTAATCTTGTTGCATAAGGATAAAGTGGATCTAATAATTGGAATTCATAAGTAATTCCATCGACTTTTCCTACCACTTTTTCACTGTCATAAAGCTCCAACATGAAACCGGCCATTTCTTTTGCAGTATGATATTTTGGTAGAACGCCTTCAAATTTAATGTTTTCTTCTAAATCATAGGATACTTTTGCGAATTCAGTTTCAGTTGCAGCTGGTGCTAATACTTTAGCTTGCATCTTTGCACCTTTTTCTTTTAATTCATGAGCCAGCCCTTCTGTAAAGGCACTTACATAGAATTTAGTCGCACAATATGTGATGGCATTACCAATAATTGTATACCCTCCACCAGATGAAACATTGATAACTTGTGTACCCTCGACTGTTGAATAATCGCGTACGTATAGTGAAGTTAAAATCGTTAAAGCTTCAATATTCAAGTTAAGCATAGTTTCAATCTTTTCTAAATTTTGCTCACCAACTGAAGCGAAATTACCAAAACCTGCATTATTAATCCAAGTTTCAATATCATATTCTTTCAGTCCTTCATATAAATTAAAAGCATTTTTAACAACAGATAAATCAGCCGTTTTTATGACCACATCAAGATCTGAATTCAATTTAGCGATATCTGATTTTAATTTTTCAAGTTCTTCCGTTCTACGAGCAACAATAATTAGGTTTTTTCCACGTGCGGCAAACGCAAGAGCTGATTCATAACCAATTCCTGAACTAGCACCTGTAATGACAGTATATTTTTTCATCTAAATTCCTCCCGATAATTTGGTTTATACTAAAATTAAATTAATTGTGTATCAGTTACGGATTTATTATACTGGTTAGAGTAAACTCTAAGTCAAACAGTTTTTATTTTTGACTCAAACTGGAGGTCTTATGTATTCAATTGGTGAAGTCGCTCAGATGTTAGGGATAAGCACACATACATTACGTTATTATGAAAAAGAACAGATCATTCTTCCTGATCGAAATGAAAATGGTGAAAGGCTTTATTCTGAATCACACATTCAGTGGTTAAGATTTGTCCTAAAGCTAAAAGAAACACAAATGCCAGTTAATAAGATTAAGGAGTATGCACATCTATATACAGAAGGTGAGCATACATCATTAGCTAGATTAGATCTTTTAGTCGAGCATAAGCAGTCTATTGAACATCAGCTAAAAACATTAGAAGAAACGAATAAAATGTTAGAGCAAAAAATCAGTTTTTATAAAGAAGTAATTCATAATAAAAACATCGTCAAACAATAAAACCTTATTGGATACCCCAATAAGGTTTTATTGTGTAAACAAAATCCTTTATTCAACTCGTTCCTTTTTTCTTAGACCCGCAAATCCTAATAATCCAAGTAGTCCAAGCCAGCCATAATTGAAATGATTATTATTTGCATTGTCAGTAGTATTTAATGTGTTAGTAACTGGTGTAGGCGTTACATTATTTACATTTCGTCGATAATAATTTCCGTCATTACTAACTGGATTATTTACCCCATTATTGTTAGTTAACATGTCATTTGTTGTATTTTTTATATTATTTTTTGTATTATAATATCCTTCTTTAACGGTATTCTTCGTATCATAATAGCCTTCTTTTACCGTATTTTTTGTATTATTTACAACATGGTTTGGATCATTAAAATTATTGTTAAAATCTCTTTTGATATGTTTACCGTTATGATCATAGCTTGGTTCTAATTGAGTAGCATCAGGTCCTGGTGAAGCAGCATGAACATTGGCTGAAATGATAAATGATAATGAAACTGTGCATAATGTAAGACAAATTTTATTCATCTTTAACCCTCCTTCTTTATGCAATAATATTTTGTGCATCTTTAGGAGGAATATATGTGGCAAAAAAGTCCATTAAATTGTTCTAGGCTTCTTAAGAGTTGCAGAATTATACCAGAAATAACAAAGCACGGTAATCAATAATAAATCAACAAAGTCCCCTCCATAATACATTAAGACCGCACCATTTTGAACATCATTAAAACTGAAACTGTCTAATGGATTTGAAAAAAGAAACTTCGATAAAATATCATGACCTGCTAATGCAAGTATCATAATTGATGAGCGAAACAAAAAACTGTATTTATGTGAGATCGGTTCAATGGCAATGATTGAAATTGTAAAGAAATACCCAGCAAAAAACAAATGGATATGTACTACAATTAACAAAAAGATATTCTCATGAATTAAGTTAAATACTGTGGAAGTATACAATACCCAAAGTCCTCCAATATTTATAAGGATTGTGGTAATAGGATGAGTTAAAAGTCGAACAGGAGCACATTTTAAAAGACGTGTCACACGCCTTGCATGCTGTGTTTTTAATGATGTTAATAATAATGTAATCGGTCTAGATAAAGCGATGAAAAATGGAGCGAGCATTCCTAGTAACAAATGCATAATCATATGAAAAACAAAAAGATGGTGACTAAGTTTTGCAATTGGTCCAACAACGGAAACTAATATACAAACAAAACCAGTTACCCATAATATAGAGCGTGATTTTGGCCATGGCTTTTTTTTTTGATTTATCGCAGCAACCAAATATCCGATAATTAAAAGTAAAATGAATAAAATAATGAATAGATCAAACGAATTGAAGTAATTTATAAAATTATCCCTCAAATTGACCACCTTTATTTCGAGTTTTAAAAATTAGAATGCAACCTATTAATGTCATAATAGAAGCAGTAATATTCCAAGTTACATCATAGGGCATAATATCGACGTTATATCTAATTTGATGAAGCTTCAACCATTTATGTTGAACAGTTCCATCATAAAGTTGAAACAAACCTGCTCCGAGTAAAACTCCGCCGATCCATCTTTTAATATAAAGTGATTTTTTTCTCCTTAAATTCGCAAACATAAATAAAGAGCCAATCGTTGCGAACCAACTAAAAGCATGAAAAAGACCATCAGAGATAAGCCCCAAACTTGTTGTAGACTTATCGTAAAAATGATGCCAATGAAGAAGTTGATGAAAAACTACTTCGTCAAAAAATGCCACCAATCCTAGGCCAAATAAAATTCCAGACCATAAATTTAAATAATTAGTTGAATTCTCTAAAGTAGTCATAAAGACTCATCCTTTCGAAAATGGTATATTCTTCATTTTGCCCCCAATTTGCTTAATTAGTAAAAATTACAATTCAACCAACAACGATACTTGGGAAATATAAGGATTGTGATTGTTTTTAGTTACACAAAACGCGGAGGTTATATGGATAAAAAACAAAAGCGGAGTTTATGGGCGCTATCTACAGTACCTCTTGTAATGACTTTAGGTAATTCAATGTTGATTCCCGTACTTCCAAAATTAGAACAACAATTAAATATATCTGGCCTTAAAGTTTCAATGATTATTACGGTTTATTCAGTTTTTGCAATCATTCTTATTCCTATAGCAGGTTATTTGTCTGATTTATATGGAAGGAAAAAAGTAATCATTCCAAGTTTAATTATTGCGGGAATTGGAGGAGCCTTAGCCGGCTTTGTTTGTTGGAAATTAGAAAATCCTTACGCGTGGTTAATTGTTGGGAGAATCATTCAGGGGATTGGTTCTGCTGGGGCAATGCCTGTTGTTATTCCGTGTGTGGGAGATATGTTTAAGGATGAAAATGAGGTTAGTAAAGGATTAGGCTTAGTTGAGACATCGAATACTTTTGGAAAAGTACTAAGTCCAATACTTGGCTCAGCATTAGCAGCGATTGTTTGGTATTTACCATTTTTATCAATACCGATCCTTTGTTTACTATCAATTATTTTAATTTTAGTTTTTGTAAAACCTCCAAAACAACCGATGAGATCAAAAAGAAAAGATAAAAGAAAGGAAAAGTTTAAACTGTTTATCAGATCAATTCGGAAAATATTTCGAAATAATGGCAAATGGCTTTATACCATATTCATATTAGGTGCCATTATCATGTTCATTTTATTTGGTATGCTTTTTTATTTATCAAAAATATTAGAAAAGCGTTATCACATAATTGGAATATGGAAAGGTTGTGTGTTAGCGATTCCGCTCGCTGCTTTATCCTACACATCTTATAAGACAGGTAAAAAGATTGGAAATCAAAAAGGTGCGATGAAAAAATGCATTGTTATCGGCTTTATCTTAATAAGTATTTCTTTTGTCATACCGATTATCAATAAAGATATTTATATGATTATCACGAGTTTATTGATAAGTGGAATTGGAATTGGAATGTCTTTACCAAGCTTAGATGCATTAATAACCGAGGGGATTGAGAAGGAACAAAGAGGGACTATTACTTCTCTTTATAGTTCTTTACGATTTGTGGGGGTAGCGGCAGGACCTCCTGTTTTTGCCTATTTGATGAGTAAACCAGACAATTATATGTTGTATCTTTCCATTATCTTAGCGATATTTGGACTTATTTTGTCCATCAAATATATCAAGCCTAACCAAAATACAGATACAGCTAAATCCAATTAAAACACATCTAAATAATAGAGGAATTTTGAAATGAATTTTAAAAATATTGTAACAATGGAGCGGTAAAGCCGGACAAACTAGCTCCTTGATGTGGAGATTTAAACTTAAATGAACCTCCTAAAGGTTTTCCTGACCCAGAATTTCCTGATATGCAAAATGAACATAGCTGGTTTATATGATTTAAATAATTAAATTTAAAAAACTCCTTACAAAAGTAGGGAGTTTTATTTTTACCTCTTTGCAACAATCTATTTTTAAACATATCGTCCATAATCAGGTTTGGCGATTGTGTTGAAGTTTTTAACTAAGTAATCTAATTGTTCATTTAAATCGTCTTCTAGGAATGGAAAGCCGTGACCTGTTATTGCTCTTTTAGGGTGTAGAGCCTGCAGTTTTTTTACGGAATTCAAAGCAGCGGTCCAATCTGTCGTTAAATATCTAGGAGGACCATTTATTTCTCTTTGTTGAGTTAGAACGCTGTAAATAGAGTCTTGTTTAACATTAACAAAGGCGTCTCCAGCAATTAGTAATTGATCATCTTCTCTAAAAAGTGAAATATGTCCAGGTGAATGACCCGGCGTGTGAATCCATTGCCAATTTTGCATTTCAGGTACAGAACCATCTGCTGGGAGCACATGAATATATTCTCCTAAATTAATTCCTTCGTTTGGAAACAATGGAGATAACTTTGCAATTAATCCACCTTCAACTGTTCCATCTGGTTCAGGGTAATTCTTTTCACCTGTTAAATATGGTAACTCTTTTTCATGCGCATAGACAGGGATATTGAATTCTTTTATTAAGTCAAAGATTGCCCCGATATGATCAAAATGTCCATGAGTAAGTATGATTGCTTTTAATTTGTGTTTTTCACCAAATCGTTTTTCAGCTAAATCCATAATATGATCAAAAGATTTTGGCATACCGGCATCAATTAATACCCACTCATTTGATAAATTAGGATTACCGAAAAAGCAAAAATTCACAATTTGATTTGTTTCATAGTATAAATCATTCGCTAATTCTAACCCATTTCCACTTGATATAGATGTGATAGGCATATAATGAAATTCCTTATTCATTTTTTGTAGGTCGTTTGATTTATTCATAAAATCCTCCATTTTAAGACATATATGTTGATTAACTTTTTTAGTCTTCTTTTATAGGTGTTTTTTATTCTGATGGAGATAACTAGAAAAGCATATTGAATTAAACCCTTTCATTTAACAAAAGCTAATCATAAAAATAAAAAAGGTAGTGAAGATATGCATACAGTTTGGAAAGGTACAATCAGCATGGGATTAGTTACGATCCCAGTAAAGTTGTTTTCAGCAGTTGAGGATAAGGATATAAAGTTTCGTCAATATCATAAGGATTGTAAAACACCGATTTCCTATAAAAAAGTTGCTAGTTGTGACGATGAAGTTACTCCTGAAGAAATTATTAAAGTCTTTGAAACACCAAATGGTAGAGTTGTGGAAATAACAGAAGAGGAAATGAATAAATTAAAAGAAGAATTTGAACTAAAAACTGTATCAATTATTGATTTCGTCAAACTTTCAGAAATTGATCCGGTGTATTTTGATCGAACATATTATATTGGTCCAGATTCTGGTGGTACAAAGGCTTATGCTTTACTTTCGGAAATATTGAAGAAAAGTAAGAAAATCGGTCTCGCTAAAATTACAATTCGTAGCAAACAGCATTTAGCTGCTATTCGGCCATATAAAAACGCGATTATTCTTGAAACATTACATTTTCCAGATGAGATTAGAGCAATTGAAAATCTTCCAGGTGGTGTTCCTGAAAAGGCTGGATTGGCGGAGCGTGAATTACAGGCTGGCATGATGCTAGTTGAACAATTAACAACAGAGTTTAATCCAGAAAACTATACCGATACATATCGTACAGCTTTAGAACAATTAATTTCGGAAAAAGTTAATAAAAATGATTATATCGCGACAGGGCAGGAGAAACCAGCAGAGCAAAAAAATGTTGTTGATTTAATGTCTGCATTACAAGCGAGTATTGATCGAACAAAAGGACAAGCAACACCTCCGAAAAAGCCTAAAACAAAAGCGCCTAAAAAAGCAACGAGTTAAATAGGAGGCAGTAATGGAGCTAAATCCAATTTTTCCTTTTGAGCCTATTTCTTCAGATATTGTACCAAATGGTCCTGAGTGGATTTCGCAAATAAAATGGGACGGTGTTAGAATTCTAACTTATTTTGATGGGAAAGAAGTTAAATTATTTAACCGCAAATTAAATGATCGTACAACTATTTTTCCAGAGCTAACGGATATAAAATCCTATTGTACTGCTCAATCAATCATTTTAGATGGAGAGGTCATCGCACTCGATCAAAATGGC
The DNA here is from genome assembly GCF_001712755.1 of Gottfriedia luciferensis. Lineage (GTDB taxonomy): Bacteria > Bacillota > Bacilli > Bacillales > Bacillaceae_G > Gottfriedia > Gottfriedia luciferensis_B. The sequence continues at coordinate 202,323 of NZ_MDKC01000033.1, read as the reverse complement.
AATCCATCGTTTCATGAGGTAATGCGAAGAGATGGAATTAGACGCATGGATCGGATTGATTCAGCTATAGGAGCTGTACCTATTTTTTATATGATTTTTGATATTCTTTTTTACAATGGAGAATGGGTTACGCAATTATCTCTTGAGCAGAGACAAAATATATTATTAGAAGCGATCCAACCTAATAAACAAATTCAGTTAGTTCCAAATAATACTGATGGGGTTGCCTTATTTGAAGTTGCGAAACAACATAATTTAGAAGGTATCGTATGTAAGAATTTAAATAGTAAATACTTGATCAATGGAAAGCACAATGCGTGGCAAAAAATAAAAAATTATAAGGACGTTATTGCAGTAATCGGTGGGGTAACGTATCGCTCTGGTATTGTTAATTCTATTTTAGTAGGACTATATGACGAAAATAGTGAACTCGTGTTTATTGGACATGTAGGAACAGGGAAATTAACGAAATCAGAATGGAAAGACCTTACTACAGTCATTAATACGATAAAAATAGAAAACAATCCATTCAGCAGCCAACCAAAAAGAATAAAGGAAATACAATGGATTCAACCATTGTTAACTGTTAAAGTTCAATTTATTGAATGGACTGAAGGTCATTCATTAAGGCAACCAAGTATCCAAGCTTTTATCGAAAAAGATCCTAAAGAATGCACTCTTACAGATTAGGGGAAGTAAGATATGAATCATTACTTTTTTCAAAAACGGAATAAAAACTATACAGGCTTTTTCTTTATTTTAGGTTTCAATTTAAAAGAGGAGAGCTTTTTAGTGGGCCTTAAAAAAGAAAATGATATTTTGCAAATGGGGTTCTTCTCAAATGGACTTAGCAGGGAAGAGAAGGGAATTTTGATTAAAGCAATCGAAGCAAATAAAAAAACCAAAAAGGGTAATATAAAATTTGTTGATCCTGGGATCTGTGTTGAACTTGAGTTTCAAAGTATAGAGAACAACCAAATAACAAATGCAAAATTTATATCATTTCAATTAAAGCATGCATGGAATGAATGTACTTTGGATGGTTTACTATTGGGTAATCTTAATTTGGAGGAAGAATTAACACTTACCAGTCCTGAAAAAGTAATATGGAAAGATCCATATATAAATAAAGAGAGCTTTGTTTCGTATTTAGCTCAAATATCCACATATATTCTTCCATTTTTAAAAAATCGTTTATTAACAACAATTCGTTTTCCGAATGGAATAGACGGTGAATCTTTTTTTCAAAAGAACCGTCCAGATTATGCTCCGAGTTTTATTAAAACTGAAGAGCATGAGGGGAATAATTTTATTATCTGTAATGATGTATCAACATTGCTATGGTTAGGAAATCAATTAGCTATCGAATACCATATCCCTTTTCAAACATATGAAGCAAACAATCCGATTGAAATAGTATTTGATTTGGATCCACCTAATGCAGATGCATTTCCTTTAGCTATAAAAGCCGCGTTGGAAATGAAATTAATCTTTGATTCTTTTCAAATAAAGAGCTACCCAAAAGTATCTGGAAGTAAAGGTATTCAAATCCATATTCCGATCAAAGAAGATTCTCTTACCTATGATGAAACAAGAGTCTTTACATCTTTTATTGCACATTATTTAATTGAAAAATTTCCAGATGATTTTACGATTGAACGTTTAAAGAAAAATCGAGGCAATCGTCTTTATATTGACTATATACAGCACGCAAAAGGAAAAACAATTATTTGCCCATACTCTACAAGAGGAAAGGAAAAACCAACCGTTGCAACCCCTCTTTTTTGGGATGAGGTAAATGATGAATTAAAAATTGAAACTTTTACAATTCCTTTCGTAATAAACCGGTTAGAAAATAGTTCATGTCCAATGCAAACCTATTTTGAACAAGAAAACAGTTCTTTAGTGGATTTAATTTTTAAAATTAAAGAAAATCATTCAAAGTAAAAACTCCCTAATTAGTTTGAATAGGGAGTTTTTTGTTTTTTATATTTCAATGATTATTGGTAAAATCATTGGTTTTCTCTTCGTTTTTGTAAATAAAAATTGTCCTAGAGACTTCTTAATATTTTGCTTCATAACTCCCCATTGGAGCTTGTTTTCATCAAGTAATTCATTTACTGAAGATATAACTAATTGGTTTACTTCCTTCAGTAAACTTTCAGAGTCACGCGCATAGACAAATCCTCTTGATATTGTATCAGGTCCAGAGATAATCTTCTTTTCCGTTTTGCTAATGGTGATGACGATTACAAGCATTCCATCTTCAGCAAGTTGTTTTCGATCTCTAAGGACAATGTTACCGACATCTCCTATGCCCATTCCATCTACATATATATTTCCTGCTGGAACTCTTCGGCTTTGAATCGCTTCTGATTGTAGAATATCGACAACATCACCGTTTTTAATAATAAAAATATTATTTCGTTTGACACCAACAGATTCAGCAAGAGAACGATGATGATGAAGCATTCTATACTCACCATGAATCGGAATAAAATATTTTGGCTTCATTAAAGTAAGCATGAGCTTTAGTTCCTCTTGATAAGCATGACCAGAAACATGCATCCCGGTCGAGCTTCCTGAACCATAAATAACATTTGCTCCGAGATTGTAAAAATTATCGATAATTTTAGAAACGCCGCGCTCATTACCAGGAATTGGTGAAGCAGCTAAAATCACAGTATCACCCGGATAAATGTCAACGCCTCTAAAGCTAGAACTAGCTAGACGAGCAAGGGCTGCAAGGGGTTCACCTTGACTACCTGTGCATAAAATTGTAATTGCTTCTGGTGCGAAATTATTAATTTCATCTTTATCAATCAACATACCTTCAGGAATTGATAAGTACCCTTGCTCCATCGCAACTTGAACTACATTCACCATGCTTCTACCTAGTAGGGCTAATTTCCGATTAGTGATAATTGAAGCATCAACAATTTGTTGCACACGATGTACATTCGAAGCAAAAGTTGAAATAATCACTCTTTGTTTTGCCTTCATAAAAGCATCTACAATATGCTCTCCAACTATCCGTTCCGATGGTGTTGAACCTGGCCGTTCAGCGTTCGTACTTTCTGATAAAAGTAATAAAACACCTTTACTACCTATTTCGGCCATTTTATGAATATCCGGATATTGATTGTTAACAGGAGTTAAATCAAATTTAAAATCTCCAGTATGTACTACCGTTCCTTCAGGCGTTTCAAATACGATGCCTAAGCAATCAGGAATACTATGATTTGTTTTAAAAAATGAAATCGAAAAATGTTCAAATTTAATAACTGCATCAGAATCTATTAAAATTAGTTCAGTTTCTCCTAATAATCCATGCTCTGTTAATTTAAGCTCAATTAATCCAAGCGTTAATCTCGTTGCATAGACTGGAATATTCAATTGTTTCAAAAGATACGGAATTCCACCAATATGGTCTTCATGGCCATGCGTAACAAATAAACCTTTAATCTTTTCTTGATTTTCTTTTAGATAAGTAATATCTGGAATGATCAAGTCAACGCCTAATAAACTCTCGTCCGGAAACTTCGAACCACAGTCTATTAGAATAATTTCTTTTAAGTATTGAATAGCATACATATTTTTTCCAATTTCATTAATTCCACCTAGGGCAAAAACCGATAGCATACTTTTTGTTGGACTCAAAATCCTATTCCTCCTAGTACATTGAAAAGTATAAACATTTTCCTTAAAGAAATTGCCATATATTTCTTAGTATGTACGTAGGAGTTAAATTCATTCAAGTGACTATTTTGGGTAAAAAAATGAGCCGGTGTATCAAACCGGACTCATTTTTCTATTACTCTTCAAAATAATTTTTAAATGGTTTTTTAGGTGTATGTGTTTCATTACGATAATAAGGATTATCTACAGTAGAATCTTTAGGATCCAAATTTGTTTTAATTACTAAAGACGGTCCTGTTGTACCATGCTCAGCAATAATCCGATCGTTTAATTCATTAAAATCAGGAAGTTTCTTATTCCCTGGTTGTAATGGTTCAGACATAAAACCACCTCCTCACAATAGGATGGTTTCTCTAAGGAAAATTATGTATTTGGATAAGAAAAAACAAAGGACTTAAATAAGTATCAAAGGATGTGTGTTTTTTGCAATGTTTAGACTGATAAAAGAGTTAGGTCAAATAAAAAGGTGGAATTATGAATGACAGTAATAGAGAAATTAGCAAGTTCTTTAGGTCGTAGAAATGGGGAGTCTAATATTCAATTAGCGATTAAAGTTGTGGATCAAAATGATGAAAATATTGTAAAAGGGCTAAATCGGACATGTAATACCGAACCTCAAAAACTAATTTTAATAAATATGTCTTACAGAAAAAAGCAAACAGATTAGTGTAGTATTGATCGTTTGCTTTTTTTATTTGAATTTCCGCCACTTTTTTATCTTTTTTTGTAGGAAATATTCGAATTATAAAAAAAATTGTGTTTGATAAAATTTATGAAAAATAAAATCCTGTCAAATCTCACTATAATGAAACTATCAAGAGAGAGAGGAAGATGGGGATGAAAAAGAAAATGAAGAAAAATGTTACGACCTTGGCAATATCAACAGGTCTTGTAACTAGCGTGTTTAATCCGATTTCAATTACACACAATGTTCATGCACAACAAGTATCAAAGGTGGAACAAGTTTTATCAGCACTAACACCAGCTCAACGCGAGGCGATTAAACAATTAAAAATTAGTGACAAAGAAGGACTTCAAGTTTCTCCAGATTTAGATTTAACAAGTGATGCGCCAACTTCTGTCATTGTTGAATTTAAGGACAAGCCTGCACAAACAGCAGTGATGGTAGCAGAAACTCAAGGAACAACTGTTTCTGAAGCGGAGGCACAAGCAAAAGTAGATGCTTCACACGAAACGTTTGATAAAGATTTAAAGGGGATTTTTAGTAAAGAGTTAAAAGAAAAGAAAAACCCATACAAAATAAAACGTTCATATAAGAAAGCATTTAATGGAGTTTCAATGACTCTCCCTGCTAATAAAGTAAAATCACTACTTAAATCGAATGCTGTTCAAGCAGTATGGAGTGATTTACAAGTTCAGCTAGATGATCCATCAACTAAAGTACAAGATTCTGGGGAGCAAGGTCCAACTCATAACATGGTAACATTCCCTGGAATAGAAAAACTTCATCAAGAAGGATATACAGGAAAAGGTGTAAAAATTGGTATTCTTGATACTGGGATTGATTACAATCACCCAGATTTAAAAGGCGCTTTTAAAGGCGGTTATGATTTCGTTGATAATGATAATGATCCAATGGAGACAACATATGCAGATTGGAAAAAGTCCGGAATGCCTGAAACGAATGGCGAGACTTATTACACTGAGCATGGAACACATGTAGCTGGAATTATTGCTGGTCAAGGTAAAAACAACGCAGATTACGCAGTAACAGGAGTTGCTCCTGACGCTGATATTTATGCTTACCGTGTTTTAGGGGCATATGGATCTGGTTCAACTTCAGCGATTTTAGCTGGTATTGATAGAGCTGTTACAGATGGTATGGACATCATCAGTATGTCACTTGGAGCAAACTACAACGATCCATTATTTCCTACAGCGATTGCAGTAAATAATGCCGTACTTTCTGGGGTAACAGCAGTAGTTGCAGCGGGAAATTCTGGAAACAAGATGTACTCACTAGGTGCACCTGGTAATGCTCCTTTGGCAATAACAGTTGGAGCAAGTGATACTTCAGCAACGATTCCAAATTATACAGCGACAGCAAAATCAACAACTGGAGATTTGCCAGCTAATCTGAAATTGGCTGCTCAAGGTCTTTCTGATAATATAGCAGATTTCCAAGGAAAAACATATCAAATAGTTAATGTTGGTACTGGGGCGGAAACTGCCTATTATAAAAGAGATGCAAATGGAAATTATACAATACCAGTCGATGTTACTGGAAAGATTGTACTTGCTCAACGAGGTACTCTAGGTATAGAAGAAATTGTTAAAAGAGCTAAATCACATGGAGCTAAGGCTGTAGTTTTAATTAATACTTCTGGAGATACATTGCAAGATGTTTTCTTAGGTAACGTATATGGGTATATACCAACCTTTTTAATAAATAGCGCACAAGGTATGAATATTAGTATAAAAATACCTTTAAATGAAGCCAATAAAGGTAAGACATTGGATTTTACATTTGGTGATATGAGCCAAACTGTAACGACAGGTAATAAATTAGCAGATTTTAGCTCTAGAGGTCCATCACGTGTGCTATATGATATTAAACCAGAAGTAACAGCACCAGGTGTTTCTGTATTCTCAACTGTACCTTCATATATGCATAAAGATGATAATGGAAATCCATTACCTGATTATAAATATGCTTATGAACGCTTATCTGGTACATCGATGGCAACACCTAACGTTTCAGGAGTAGCAGCACTATTAAAACAAGCTCACCCAGACATGACACCAGCAGATATTAAGGCATCTCTTATGAATTCAGCTGATCCGTTAAATGATAAATATAGTGTTTACGAAGTAGGGGCAGGCCTTGTAAATCCATACAAAGCTGTTCATGCACAAACAGAAATTCAAGTGAAAGATCAGACAAAAACGTTAAGTAGTAATGCTAAAAATACTGATGATTCAATTACGCTTGCTAGTAAAGGAATCAAAACAATTAAAAATATTACTGGTGCATTAAGCTTTGGCGAACAAGCTGTTGAAGGCACGGATTTTTCAGATTCACGTTCAATGACGATATTTAATAAGAGCTCTGAAGATAAAACATTTGATGTAAAGGTTCAATTCCAAACATTGGATGCACGATTCACTAATGATTCTAGAGCGGATCAAGATGCTGCTGCAAACGGTGTTACATTAGATGTGAAATCATCTGTCAAAGTAAAACGATATAGCAGTACGAATATGGATGCTACAATTAATGTTCCTAAAACTGCGAAGCTTGGAACATATGAAGGTTATGTAGTCTATACAAATCAAACAAATCCTAATGAAACATATAAAATTCCGTTTGCTATTCATACAGTAAAAGAGGGAATTGACTATGTTACTGGTAATCCAGCAGCCTTTACATTACCATATGAAGCAGGAAGTAATGCAACAAAATGGTCAGTTGGCGTTAACTTTAAACTAAATTCTCATATGCGTACATTTGATTTCTTCTTAGTTGATCCAAAAACAAACGAAGAAATCGGTTATCTTGGTACAGCAGATGGAATGGGTGCAGATGAGAATACTGAGTATTATTTCAGAGGTGTGTTAAACAATGGGCAATATAGTCCTTTAACAGGAGATCCAGACAACCCTGTTGGATTTGGTTTTGATGAAGTTACACCAGGTCTATGGAAAATTAGAATGGTTGGTACAAATGATAATGGTGAAACCTTCACTAAAGACGCTCCAATTTTCTATGGTGAAAAAGAGCCTAAAGTTACGATGAACTATGAAGCTGGTCAAATTGTAGAAACTGCTAATGCATCTGATAAAACTGTTACAGTATCAGGTAATGCATTTGATAAAAATATAGCTGAAATGCAAGCAGCTGGTATTACTGCTTCGCAAGGCGAAAATAAAATGTATTATTATAATCCAAATAACTCCGCTGAAATTAATATTCCAGTAGACGAAAATGGAAACTTTAATTCTACTATACCATTGGCTACAGCTGGTCCAAATACTTTACCAATTACTGAGTATGATTTCTATGACAGAGATAAATCAACTGTAGAAAATTATGGAAGCTTTAAAGACGTATACTTTATTAAAAAAGGAACTGCTTATACTACAGCAATTTCTGATAAACAACGAATCAACATGGGAGATTCTACAACAGTAACATTCTCAACTAAAAATATAGCAACTCCAGTTAAAAAAGCTGAATACTCATTCTTATATCCAGCTAAGTTCTTAGACGTTACGAATGTAAAGCCACATGGAACATATGATGGAAAATTAGATGTTAAATATACAAATACAACTTTTAATAAAACTTACAATGTAATGACGATTACAGCAACAGCAACTGGTGACTTAGCAACAACGGGGATTGCTGGAGATACTTCTTTAGTAGACTTGACTTTCAAAGCAAAAGACCAATACTACAAAGGAGCAATGCAGTTAGAAGATCCAACTGGTACATCTAGATTCTTTAAAGCTGTTTATACAAATGTTGATAATAGTACAGTTACGACTCAAGGCATTCAACCTTATTTCTATGTGACTCCTACTTATTCTCTAATGAGAGGCGCGGTTCAAGCAGAAGGATTAGCTTCAGGATTTGATAATTTAGGGAATGCAATAATGAATACGAAGATTGATTATAATAAAGCAGGTTCAAAAATTAGTGTAAAAGATTCAGATGGTAAAGAATATGGAGTATCTGATCCTTTAGGTTATAGTGTAACTGCTCCACAAGGTTTTACATCTAGATTACCAATTACGGACAAGCCTTTCACTTTATCAATTGACGTACCTGGACATTTCACATTCAAAAAAGATTTTACAGTTGGTATAAAAGAAGACGGTAAAGTGACAGCTGGATCTAAACCGGTTGATTATAGCTATATCCCAGGTGGAGATGTAAATAAAGATAATGTCATTGATGTAAAAGATGCTCTTTACATTCAAACTTATTGGGGAACTAATAAGCGTGATGCGGATATCAACTATGATGGTGTAGTTGATGAGAAAGATATGCAGTATGTAATAGATAACTACTCAATGCAAAATCCATGGGACGACAACTCACCTAAGGCAGTTAAAAAGTATAAAGGTAAATCTTTAGATGATGTTTTAACTGATCTTGGTTTAGAGTAATTGAATAAAAGTTTTATAGTAAAATCGGTGACGACAATATGTCGTTACCGATTTTTTTTTATTCCAGTTTAGAGAGGAAATTTTAAATTAAAACTATACTAATAGGCACACAATCAGACCTTCATTCATAATACTACGTTAAAGGTTCCTTTTAGCAGGTTGGTGGTTGAATTGGGAGGAGAGTCAAAAGCATTAGTAGGATCTGTCATCGTATCAATTGGAACAATAACAGCTGCAATTGGTTCAACCCCATCTAACTACATAAAAAGTAGTATTCGTGATGACCTAAGTCTAATAGGTAATGTTTTGCAGGCTACAGGAAATGGTATTGATGCTGAAGCAGAGGGGACCGTACTTAGGGCAGTTGGTAAAGAAATAACAGCAAGTGGGAATATTACGGTTACTTCAGGGCTGGTTTTTGACATTTCAAAAGAAGCATCCTACAAATTATTCGTTGCAGGAAACTTGTTACAAGCTTTAGGGTTAGGGGTTAATGTTGGAGAAGCAATCGAAACTACTCCTTTCCCAGGACAATCTGAAAACATTGTAGGTGGACTAACACAAATTATAGGAAACACCATGCAAGCAATAGGGTGGTCAGCAGCATTACAAGAAATTATAGCAAATGAAAATAAGCAAAAAGAGTTTGGCTTTTATGGGGATTACTTCAAAAAAAGTAATACAATATCGGAATCTGAAACATTGGTTGCAACAGGAAGCTGGATTCAAGCAATTGGATCTGTTATTTCAGTAATTGGAGTAATAAAAGAAGAAATCGGAGCAAACTCAGTGGAAAGAGAGTAGGACTGAAGTCTCTCATAAATAGGTTAGCCTAAAGTTTTAACTTAAATTTAAATTTAGACAGAAGCGGAGATAAGTGGTTTCTGCTTTTTTGTGTTGTTAGAAAACGTCCTAATTATGTTAAAATGCATTAAAAGTTGAAAAATAAAATAACATAGAAGAGTTTTAATTTCTATTACATAAATTAAAATAAATAAAAAAAAATTTTTTAACCCCCGTATCTTTTTATACTCTTATTCCGTTTATAGGTTAGAGAGTGTTAATAAAGGAGTGAACATAAATGTCTAGTAAGTTTAGTCTTCACAGCATAGAAAAGGAAGAACAGGATGAAGCAACTGACGAATTTTATTGGCAGAAGTACTATCCTAAATTGCAACGCTATTGTCGGTTTCTAGCCCAAAATGAATGGGATGGTGACGATATTGCACAGGAAGCATTTTTTAAAGCAGTAAAATATTATCATAAAGAAAAAATGAATTCGGCTTTATTAAATAAAATAGCTTACAACCATTGGATTGATACTTTACGAAAAAGAAAAGAAGAAACGATAACTCCTGATTTTGAACTTTCTAAATATGTAGCTAGTCATCCGATTGATCATAAAATGAATAGTGTGGAGCTCTTACTTAAACATTTTACTCCAAAACAAGCGGTTATCTTTTTTCTAAAAGAAGCATTTCAATATAAATCCAGGGAAATAGCAGACATTTTAGGAACGACTGAAATAGCCATAAAATCTAGCCTGCATCGAGCAAAAAAGCGTCTAGATAAAACAAACAAAGAGGAACAATCCCTTTCTATTGAATATTTTTGGAATGAGGAAGAACGGATGAAGCTTGAAGAAATTTTTCATTTAGCTTTAGAAGTTCAAGACCCTGCTGTTTTAATTCAAGCGCTTCCTTCCTTTGATCGTATTATTGAAAATCCTAAAATGATATTCGGTAATTTCCAATCATCCCGTACTCAAACTCCTTCAAGCACTCTCTGCATGGCTGCATAGCCAATTAACGCTTTTAAGGAGGATTTTTAAATGACGACAGTTCCTTATGTAATTGAACAATCTAATCGTGGTGAACGTTCATATGATATTTATTCCCGTTTGTTAAAAGATCGAATTATTATTATCGGTGATGAAATAAATGATCACGTAGCAAATAGTGTAGTTGCACAATTGTTATTTTTAGCTGCAGATGCACCTGATAAAGAAATTTCACTTTATATAAATAGCCCTGGTGGGTCGACTTCAGCAGGATTTGCGATTTATGATACGATGCAATATATAAAGCCTGATGTTAGAACAATTTGTACGGGAATGGCAGCGTCCTTTGGTGCGATGCTTTTGCTGGCGGGAACAAAAGGGAAACGTTTTGCACTGCCGAACAGTGAAATTATGATTCATCAACCATTAGGAGGAGCAAGGGGCCAGGCAACAGAAATCGAAATATCTGCTCGAAGAATCTTAAAATTACGTGAGCATATTAATCAAATAATCTCTGACCGAACAGGACAGTCAGTCGAGAAAGTAGCAAAGGATACAGATCGAGATTATTTTATGAGTGCAGAAGAAGCGAAAGAATATGGAATCATTGATGAGATTCTGTATCCTAATAATTAAATATTATTTCTAATGAAAAAGGTTAGCGATGCTAGCCTTTTTTGCATGCTTAAAAACTTTATCATATAAAATTGTTTGTTCAATAAAAGAGGACTGTAAGACAAGGTTAAGTGCTAATAATTTAAATTTATTATTCTCTCAAAAAGAATGTATAAGCTAATTTTCTATGAATAGCATTAGTTAGTAGGTTAATAGTTCAATCTAAAAACTAAATTCAATTATGTAAATCTCAATGAAGGAGATCAAAATGACATTCGAACAAAAACGTATAGCAGGTTTTATGCACCGAGGTATTACAGAAGAGAACACTTACTTCTTTTTAAATGATTTTACTTCCATATTAGTAAGTGGGGAAGACACAAACGGGGCTTTTTGTGTCTTGCATTGCAATGGTAAAAAAGACGGTGGACCTCCTCTGCACGTACATGAATTAGAAGATGAAACATTTTATGTCTTAGAAGGGGAAATTACTTTTTTTATTGGGGATCAAACAATTTTAGCAAAGGCTGGAGATTATGTATTTGCTCCTCGAGGAATTCCCCACACATTTAAAGTATGTTCTGAAGAAACACAATTCATTGTTACTGCTTATCCATCAGGTTTTGACCAATTTGTTAAAGAACTATCTGAACCATTTTATAAAGGATTCAAAAAACCTGAAGATCCTCCTTCAGCTAAAAAAATTCAGAAGCTGATAGAGGTGTCAAAAAAATATAAAATTTCTTACCCAACTATCTAATTTAATTTCATGATACTAAATTTGGTCGAAATTTAAGTTTTTTTGGATAAAAACTTATTGAATTAAATAAAGGTAAATTATGGGAAGTCTAGAATGTGTTAAGTTGAAAGAAATCAGAGGGAATTTAAGGAGGAAGAACGAATGCCAAACGAAAATTCAAATATCGGGATTATCCTAGGAAGCACTCGCAAAGGTCGAGTAAGCCCACAAGTAGGAGAGTGGGTAAAAGGGATCGCGGACAAACGTGGAGATGCGAATTATGAAATTGTAGATATTGCTGATTACCAATTACCGTTTTTTGGAACAACTGATGGAACTGAGCCTGGAATTGCAGCTTGGAATGGAAAACTTGCTAGCTTAGATGGATTTGTATTTATAGTATCTGAATATAATCACAGTATATCAGGTGCGTTAAAAAATGCACTTGATTTAGCTCGTGAAGCTTGGAACAACAAAGCAGCAGGAATCGTAAGTTATGGTTCAACTGGTGGTGCGCGTGCAGCAGAACACTTACGCGGAATCTGTGGTGAGTTATTAATTGCTGATGTGAAAGTTCATCCAACATTGTCTATATTCACAGATTTTGAGAACTTCTCTACCTTTAAACCTGCGGATCTACATCTAAATAATGTTAATTTAATGCTTGACCAGGTTGTTGCTTGGAGTGGGGCATTGAAGGTTTTAAGAAAATAAAAAAAGTTTTTAATCTGAAAATCGATTAAAAAACGTTTATAGTATTTAATACTTAGCTACCAAAAAGTACTTATAGCAGTAGACAAAAAGTTTGATTTTAGTAGGTTAAGAGCAATTCCTGATTTTCCAGGAGGTGTTCTTTTTTTTTTGCTAAATTTGACGGATTTCTCAGTTTGTCACAAGGGATTTTTTTGATAACTTGATTGGGAAGCGATTAACAACAACATCAAAAAATTGTCCTTTGAAATATCGAGTATACTTAAATTAGACATTGTTTAAAAATGGGGTGATGAATAATGAGTTTTTTAAATAAGTTAGACCATATTGAAGCGGCAAAACATTTTATTCATAAGTATTTTCCAAACTGTCAGGGGGCATTATTAGCGGGTAGCGTAGTTCGAGGTGAGGCAACCGAAACATCGGATCTTGATATCGTTATTTTTGATGCAAGCCTTAACTCTTCATATAGAGAGTCGTTAAAAGAACTCGGATGGGACATAGAAGTTTTTGTACACAACCTAACTTCCTATAAACATTTTTTTGAAAGTGATTACAAGAGAGCTAGGCCTTCACTACCAAGGATGGTTTCTGAGGGATTCATTTTAAAAGATGAAGGAATAATTGAGGAGATAAAAAAAGAAGCAAATGAATTATTAGATAAAGGACCAGAAAGATGGACAGTGGAAACGATCAAGATAAAGCGATATTTTATTACGGATGCACTAAATGATTTTATAGGTTCCTCTAATAGAGCAGAAGATTTATTTATAGCTAATACAATAGCCGAACTAGTAAGTGAATTCGTTTTAAGAACAAATTGTAAATGGATTGGTTCTTCAAAATGGCTTGTTCGCTCGTTAAGAAATTATAATGAGGATTTCGCGAACTGTTTTGTAGAAGCTTTTGATTCGTTTTATACGACTGGTGAAAAGGACCGAATAATCAAATTAGTTGATGAAGTTTTGCACCCTTTTGGAGGAAAGCTGTTTGAAGGTTTTTCTTTAGGAAAAATGTAAGTTTCTTAATTTAATCGTAAGTTAGTTAAGGAAAAGGAGTCCTATTTGTGGCTCTTTTTTATTTTGGAAAAATTTAAAAGCCAAAGAGTACCTATTTTAATAATCGCGTTCCTACTTATGTTAAAAATTCAAAATTTTTCGACATTTATACCACTTTTGATAGGTCATTTATCCTGTTTTTTTCGTCAAGGTTATAGAATTTTTGCTAAAAAAATACGTTTTGTATTTAATTTTCCCCAATTTTCAGTTTTATTTTCCAGACCAATATATAAAAAATCCGACAAAAAAATATAATTTATTCCATGATATAACATATTTTTATATCTATTAGACATTGTTGCATGTGAATTTGATAAAAAAGTTTGTTAATGAAATAAGTTGAATTCCCCCAATACACGTTCACTGGGGTTGGATGTAAAATTTGAATGTATTTAATTAACAACCACGAAAATCAGATGAATAGGAAAACTTAAGTTTGTTATTATATTTAACTATTACTCTATCGATCCAAGGTGGATTTAAGTAAATACGAATAAAATTGTAGGAGTGTTGTTATGAAAAACGGAAAATTTAAAGCGTTTAAAGTTATGTCTACAACTGCTTTAGTATCATTACTTTTTACTTCATTGGCTTTTGCGGATAACGATAACATTACATCTCAAACTGATTCAACTGATGTTAGTTTTGAACATGGAACATTTTCTAAGGATAATTTAGATTTATCTCAAGAAAACTCATTATATAAAGAAGGCAACAGTCAAGAAGCTACAAATCAAGATGTTGCAAATACGTTTAAACCAGATGATGAAGTGCATTTAATTGTTGAGGTAGATGAGCCAGCTGATAGCGAGCAAGCGACACCTGAGCATAAAAAAGCAATGTTTAAACAAAAACAAGACAATGTAATTGATGAAATCTCAAAAGAAAAAAATTCTAATTCAAATGCTGCTTTTAAAGTAAAGCACCGTTACTTTGAAGGTTTTAATGGGTTTAGTATTGAAACAGAATATAAAAATTTAAAAGATATCCAATCGATTCCTGGTGTTAAGCATGTTCAAGTAGCTAGAACATTCCACGAAACGATGGCAGCAAGTAAAGAATTAGTACAAGCTCAAAAGGTATGGGAGCAATATGGTTATAAGGGAGAAGGCCTAGTAGTAGGTGTTGTAGATTCTGGTATTGATTGGAAACATAAAGATATGACACTATCAGATGATGCTAAAGCAAAAGAAAAATGGACGAAGGATAAATTCGATCAGTTTGCAGGAACAACAGATGTAAATGAAACTTGGTATTCAGATAAAGTACCATCTGGCTATGACTGGGCAGACAATGATACGGATGTTATTCCTGGGCCAAAAGGTAGTTCGCATGGTACACACGTTTCTGGAACAATTGGAGCAAACGGTGATGATTCTAAAGGTGGAGTTGCTGGTATCGCACCAGGCGTACAGTTATTAGCAGAAAAAGTATTCTCTGATAATGGTGGCGGTGCTTATGAAGATGATATTATTGCAGGAATCGAGCATGCTGTTACAATGGGTGCAGATGTAATTAACATGAGCTTAGGTAGCGATGCAGGCTATGTAGATGAAAATTATGATCCAATTCAAAAAGCAATCAGAAATGCGACAGAAAAAGGTACATTAGTTGTAGTAGCAGCTGGAAATTCAGCATTCAGTTCACAAGCTCTTTTAACGCCTGCAACAGTAAAACCATTTGCAGAAAATCCTGATATTGGAACAGTAGGATCACCAGGAGTGAGTCCATTCGCAGTATCGGTTGCTTCCTATGAAAATAGTAAAATTCATATGAATGCAATTTCGGATGGAAGTCTAGCGGTACCTTTCAAAGATCATTCTCAATATGGACAAGCATTTAATGTATCTAATAATCTATTGCCGAATACAAATTATGATTTGGTATATGTAAATGAAGGAAAAACAGCGGCTGATTATCCAAAAGGAAAAACGAATTACATTGCCGTAGTTAAACTTTTAAATTCATATAGTACTGTCTCGAGTATTCAATTTGCTGCAAAAGCTGCAGGAGCAAAGGCGATCATTATGATACCATCTTCAAACACGCCTGATTATGCAACTCTACCAGTAACTGGTTCTGCAACACCGACTGCTTCAACAGGTAAATCGATCGGTCAAGCATTATTAGATAAAATGAGTAAAATGCCTACTGGTCAATATTTAAGTATGAAAAATATCGGCGATTATTGGGTAGATAATCCTGCTAAAGATACGATGTCTTATTTCTCATCAATGGGTACAACTCCAACATTAGATTTTAAACCTGAAATTTCGGCTCCAGGTGGAAATATTTATTCAACAATACCTGGAAATCGTTATCAAGTAATGAGTGGTACATCGATGGCGACGCCACATGTTGCAGGTGGTTCAGCTTTAGTATTACAATCACTTTATGAAAAAGGGCTACAACACTCAGAAGATACAGTTTTAAAAGCGAAAGTTGCATTAATGAATACATCTAAGGTCATTATGGATCCAAGAACAAATAATGAAGCTCCATATTCACCACGTATTCAAGGGTCTGGTTTAATGCAAATTCAAAATGCCATTAATACACCAGTTGTTGTGACGAATCGAAACGCTCCTTTGGAACAAGCTGGTTCAGTAGCATTAAAAGAAATCGGACAAAATACAAGCTTTAAGTTAAACGTAGATGCTTTTGATGCACCTAAAGGGAAAAATAATAGTGCGGATATTGAATACAATGTATATGTTGATTTATTAAAAGATAAGACAGAAACAAAGCAATTTGATTTTGATCATGATGGCCAATTAGATTCAAAAGATTATTTAACCTTATCAAGTGAACAAATTAAAGGAGCAAAGATCACTGTTAATGATAATATCGTAACAGATAAAACAGGGTCTACATTGAAAATCAAACCAGGTCAATCAAAAATGTTAACTGTTAATATATCATTACCGGATTCATTAAAGAAAAACAGTTTTGTTGAAGGATATGTTCGTCTTGTACCAGTGGCAAAAGACCAAGATAAAGCTGTACCGTTAACTATGCCTTATATGGGCTTCTATGGAAAATGGGATGAGCCACGAAACATTGATGCTCCAGCTTGGGAAAAGGATTCATTTGCAGGTCATACGGCACTTTGGAATGATACTACAGAGGGAGGCGCACCATTAGGATACAATGGGAAAGGCTTTGACCTTAACCATATTGCATTCTCTCCAAACTATATTGATAAGGGTATCTTTGGAGGAATGGCGGTTTTACGTAACCTAGAAAAAGCCGAGGTCTCTATTGAAGATTCTGCTGGAAAACAACTTAAATATCTAGGTGACTATAGTGAATACACAGGTACTGGTGAGCCTTGGAGATTTAATAAAAATATAATGTTTAATGCGGATTACGGATATAGTTTATATCAATGGGATATGAAAGACGCATCAGGGAATTTTGTTCCCGATGGTACTTACTATTACGTAATTAAAACAACATTAGCATATCCAAACGCTAGACCACAAACGGTTAAAATGCCGATGATCGTAGACTCAGTTGCACCAAAAATTTCTGATATTAAAGTAACACCAAACAACGGTAAATATGATATTACATTTAATGCGACTGATAATGCAACTGACTTTAACTTTGCTGATGTTTATGTAAATGGAACATTTTATGAACTTAGACCGGGCGTAACGAAACTAACGGTTAATACAGAACCAAAAGGTATGGTAATCAGATCTCTTGATTATGCTGGAAACAATGCTTGGACAACATGGGGCGATCAAAGTTATAATAAACAAACTATGGCAATGGTAACTTGGGGTATTTCTCCATCTACAGGTGTAAGTGCATCTAAGCCTGCGAGAATTTCTCTATATGGTTATAACAGAGTAGACTGGACAATTAATATTAAAGATGCTAAAGGAAATCTTGTAGATTCATCTACATTCGAAAATGAGCATACTTTTAGTACACAATGGGCACCAGAAAAAGATCTTCCAAGTGGCACATATACGGTTACAGTAGATGTTGTTACGAAAGATGGCTTTAAAGTAACAACAACGCCTAAAACTATTACGGTTACTCAATAATACTAAATTACCAAAATAAAAAACAAAGGCTCAGTGAAAACTGAAGCCTTTTGTTTTGTCTTTTTAATTTTCGTTAATTGTAATTCAAGTCGTCTTTATTACTTTTTAGTTTACCTTGAATTAGGACAACAAGTAATAAACTAACCGGAATAATAATTTGAAGTGGAATGTGAAGCAAGTAGGGTACTAAATGGATCCCTTCTAAATGGTGCTCAAGAAAACTAGAAGCGACCCATAGGGAAGTAAGAACGGTAATCATACCAATAGGATAGACTAGTTGGTCACTTTTCTTTATATTAAATAAATCTGCTGCTCCAGATACCGCACAATAAAAGTAAATTGTAATTTTTACAAAGGCATTGCATACTGAAATTACTACTATGAAAGTATCCAATCTTTGAATGAAATCGGCAATATTAATATAACTAACTGATGTTAGAAGTGGATAGGTTGTTCTTTCAATAACGGAAGGGCCTAGTATTGCAGTATTTAAAACTGCAAATAAAGTTAATACAAGACCCGAAAATAGTAAAGCTGGTATTCCTACTTTTATTGCTAAATTTTGTTTAGTTAAATGGGGCATAATCATTGTAAATGTAACGATTTCACCAAAGGGAATAGTTAAAGAAATTGGGAAAGCCGCTTTTAATACTGGTGTCCATCCATTTTCTAAAACAGGTCTTAAATTATCAATTTTTATTAATTTTGAAATGATTTCAAATCCTATAAATATAACAGTAAGAAACATGATCATGACAAAAATAAATTCACACGAACGAGCGAATGTTTCTAGTCCTTTAGAAATAGCATACATGATTAATAACACCATGATTAATCCAATAGAAATTAGAGAAGAAGCATTATATAAAGTGATTGTTAATAAATCCTCAAAATCACGTAAAGCACGTGCAGCAATATAAATAAAATATAAGATATATAGTAATGCAAGTATTTTCCCTACATATTTCCCTAAAATAATTTGAATATATTTTGTTAAGGGAAGTTCAGGAAATAATGAATATAACTTAATATACACAGCAAAAATTATACAAGCTGAGATGAGTCCGATCAATAAACTAATCCATCCATCTTGTTTAGCTCTAGCAAATATTTCAAGTGGTGGAGAAGCACCGACCCCAAACATAAAAATCATACAAAAGAATTGAAAACCACTTATATTTAATTTACGATTCATTTGAATTCCTTCTTTTGACTTCTAATTTTTCTTCTAGATGTTTATTTTTTCCATAAAATTCTATTTTATTTAAGAGTTAATAAGTTATTTTTTTTTGACTAAAAAACTAGCTAGAAGTTTATCAAAATTTAGTATAATAATAGCAATTATAAATAAGGAAATGAGGATGTCATTACGTGGATATTAAGGTTGATGATTTAACTGGAAATGAAGTTGCTATGTTAATTAGTGAGCATCTACAAGGTATGACACAGCATTCTCCACTTGAAAGCATACATGCTTTAAATCTTGAAGGATTAAAGAAACCGGAAATTACATTCTGGAGTGTATGGGAACATAGTGAATTAGTTGGATGTGGGGCTCTAAAAGAACTTGATCCTTTGCATGGAGAAGTAAAATCAATGAGAACTTCTTCAGCTCATTTAAGAAAAGGAGTGGCAAGGCGCATGCTCCAACACATCATCGAAGAGGCGAAAAATAGAGGCTACAAGAGAATAAGTTTGGAAACAGGTTCAATGGAAGCATTCGATCCAGCAAAAAAACTATATGAACTCTTTGGATTTAAGTATTGTAAGCCTTTTGCTGATTATAAAGAAGACCCTAACAGTGTTTTTATGACATTAGAATTGTAATATTTTTTAAGTAAAGTTGCTGTTGTAGCAACTTTATTTAGTTTAATCCTCAACTAATTAGCCCTCTAAATTAAAAGAATGAAAAAATTTTAAAATAAAATTAGTACCTAGTATTAATATCTGGTGATATAATATTGGAAAGATATTAAAAAATATGACTGAGGTGACCATAATGCAAAATTCGAAAGCACGTATCACTGCAATAGGTTCATATGTACCAGAAAAAGTATTAACAAATAAGGATTTAGAAAAAATAGTTGAAACAAATGATGAATGGATTGTAAAGCGAACTGGCATAAAAGAGAGAAGAATTGCAAATGAAAATGAATTTACAAGTGACATAAGCTTTAAGGCAGTAAAAGACTTGATGGAAAAATACAATAAGTCTGTTGAAGATGTTGATATGATTATCGTTTGTACGTTAACTCCAGACTACAAAACACCAAGTGTTGCTTCAATTATCCAAGCAAAGCTTGGAATAAAAAATGCTGGGGCAATTGATTTAAATGCAGCTTGCGCAGGTTTTACTTACGGTTTGTATATGGCAAATGGATTAATTACATCCGGATTAAATCGAAAAATTCTAGTAGTCGGAGCTGAAACTTTATCTAAAATAACCGATTATGAAGATCGCACTACTTGCATTTTATTTGGTGATGGCGCTGGTGCAGCTTTAGTAGAGTATGATGAAGAACAACCTAGCTTTATTTCCTCTTACCTAGGATCAGAAGGCGAAAAAGGCAAACATTTATATTGTACAAATTTATCAAATCAAATGTTTGGCGAAGAGCTAATTAATAATAATAATATCATTCAAAATGGACGCGAAGTATACAAATGGGCAGTTACGACAGTACCAAAAGGAATGCAAGCTGTACTAAACAATGGATCCACTTTATTAAATGAAGTCGATTGGTTTGTTCCACATAGTGCAAATTTAAGAATGATTGAATCAATCTGCGAAAGAAGTGAATTTCCAATCGATAAAACATTAAATAGCTTAGTAGATTGCGGAAATACATCATCAGCAACGATTCCATTATCTTTAGTTAAGGGCGTTAAGGAAGGAAAACTTAAACATGGAGATAAAGTTTTACTGTATGGATTTGGTGGTGGATTAACTCATGCAGGATTACTTATTAATTGGACTTTGTAATAGAGCTTTTAAGCAAAAACTCATTTATACCGAGAAGATGAATATAAGTTCCTCAGGAAGGAGCCATGAGTTAGTAAAACAGCAAAAAGAAGTAAATAGGTTACTCATGAGTGGTTCATGAGTAAGTAAAACAGCAAAAAGAAGTAAATAGGTTACTCATGAGTGGTTCATGAGTAAGTAAAACAGCAAAAAGAAGCAAAAAGGTTACTCATGGGTGGTTCATGAGTAAGTAAAACAGCAGAAAGAAGCAAAAAGGTTACTCATGGGTGGTTCATGAGTAAGTAAAACAGCAAAAAGAAGCAAATAGGTTACTCATGAGTGGTTCATGAGTAAGTAAAACAGCAAAAAGAAGCAAATAGGTTACTCATGAGTGGTTCATGAGTAAGTCAAACAGCAAAAAGAAGTAAATAGGTTACTCATGAGTGGTTCATGAGTAAGTAAAACAGCAAAAAGAATCAAAAAGGTTCCTCATAACAGGCACCAGTAACAACCAACTTTAATTAAGAGACTAATTTTTCAGCAATCCGAAGAAGTCTAATAGGTTACCTAATTAGACTTCTTCTCCGTTTTTTGTTTAGTCCTTTTACTCGATAATAAATTTTGGAAGGAAGAGTAATGTATGAATGTATCTGTCTTAGGCTGCGGTAGGTGGGGAACTTTTTTAGCTTGGTATGCTAATCGAGTTGACCATAATGTCATGCTATGGGGAAGAGAAAACTCTAGAAATTTTAATGGCTTAAATCTGACAAGAAAAAATGACTATTTAAGCCTACCAGATGGAATTGAGTTAACGAGCTCTTTAGAAGGTGCATTATCCTTTGCCGAAGTCATTATTATCTCAATTAGTGCCCAGGAGCTAAGAACATTTGCAAACCGCTTAAGTCAATATGATGAAATACATGGTAAAACTTTTATCCTCTGTATGAAGGGCATAGAATCTACTACTGGAAAAAGGCTAACACAAGTCTTTCGTGAAGAGGTTGGGAAAAATAGCAATGTAGCTGTTTGGGTAGGACCTGGCCATGTACAGGATTTTATAAGAAATATACCAAATTGTATGGTTATTGGTTCGGAGAATATTGAAGTAACAAAACAGATTGCTAAAGCATTTAACAGCGAGTTAATCCGATTTTATTACGGCCAAGATTTAATTGGTAATGAAATTGGAGCTGCAACAAAAAATGTGATGGGAATAGCTGCAGGAATGCTAGATGGATTGAAATATAGTAGTTTAAAAGGCTCATTGATGGCTAGAGGTACTAGGGAAATTTCTCGTTTAATAAGAGCCATGGGGGGAAATGATTTAACAATTTACGGTTTAAGTCATTTAGGAGACTATGAGGCGACACTCTTTTCAGCGCATAGTCATAATCGAAAGTTTGGACAGGCATTTGTTGAAGGTAAACCGTTCGATAAATTAGCGGAAGGGGTTTCTACAATTAAGGCTTTAAAGGAACTTTCTGAACAGTATAATGTTGAGCTACCGATTTGTAACGCATTGTTTGAAATTCTGTATGAACATAAAAATGCGAAAGACACTTTAGAGGAGCTAATTTTAAGACCAATAAAATTCGAATTCTAAAAAATGAAATTTCATTTCGGTTTTTTTAGAAAAAAATAACATAACCATTGTTTTATATAAGTTAAATCTAATATTCCTTTTAAAATACGAACATTATTGTTTATTTTATAAAAAAAGTTCATGTTTTGTATTGAAAATATATTTCAAGTTTGATATATTAGCAGTGTAATCATTCATAAACATTACTCGTATATGCTCAGTAATATGGTCTGAGCGTTTCTACCTGGTTCCCAATGAAAGAACTAGACTACGGGTTAAAGTATACTTGGTTTTATTTTTTGTAACCAATCATGATGGGTAGCATTAAATTTTATTTATTGCTGATCTATACTTTAACTTTCGTGGTCTAGAAGGTAGAGATTGTTCTACTTTTTAGACCATTTTTTTTGACTAAAACATCGAGTGTGATCACCATCAAGGGGGAAAAGACATTGTTAAAAAAATACGGTGTATTAGGAATCATTTCTACACTATTAATCTCTGTATCTGTAGGTTATAACTTTAAATCGAACACTGCAGAAGCAAAAACTAAACATCTTAAACCAATTATTATTGAAGGACCGATGCCAATTGAGGCTGAAAAGTTTGCAAGTCAGCTAAAAAATGTAAAAATTGAAAAATCAGGTAGTTTTGTATTTTACAAAGGTACTTTAGATAATTATCCAGTTATTGTAGCAAAAACAGGTAAAGGTATGGAAAACACTGCTGCTGCTACAGCGATTGCAATTGAAAAATATAAACCAATCGCAATTATTAACCAAGGAACATCTGGTGGTCATGACCCAAATTTAAATGTTTTTGATATCGTATTAGGTAAAAATACAACGAATATTGGTTCTTTAAAAACAGAAACGAAAGACGAAAATCAAGGAATTGATGCTACTCAATGGAAACCAATGGACTTAATGGCTTCAGAAGGTAGTGCAGGTGAAGATCCAAATGCTGAAAAACCACGTTTTTATGAAGGAAATAAAGATTTATTAGCAGCTGCAAATGCAGTGAAAAATAAATATACGAAAGGTAAGGTTGTAGAAGGTACAATCGGATCTGCAGACGTTTGGAACAATGAAGTTGATCGCATTAAATGGTTCCATACTAAATACGGAACTTCAGTAGAAGAAATGGAAGGCGCAGCTGCAGCTCAAATCTCTCAAGCATATAATGTAGCTTTCTTAGGAATTCGCGTATTATCAAACAATAAAACAAATGGCGGTAAATATGATCCAACTACAGCTGATGCTTGTCAGGGGTATGTAATGGAAGTAGTTAAGAAATATATTTCTACAAATCCAAGTAAATAATTATTTAGAAAAAGAGATATTTTAAAATATCTCTTTTTCTTTTTTTATGCTCTTTTCATAGATTTTTTTATCCTTAAATGCTACTTTCTCTCTTCTTTTTTACCGAATTATTTTAACCACCATAATTCAACTGGATTTAATTCATACTGATTATTTTCGCGATACATATATTGACACATAATGAGCTCTCGTCTCAATGTAGCGTAATCTTCATGAAATTCCTTTAAATATTCATTAATTTCTTTTTCTTGATAAACTCTACCAAATTCTAGGCCTTTAATCATATGCGCTAAAGCGACAAGCTTTTTCTTTCGCTGAGCAGGATATATTTTAAGTTTGCCTTCCTTAGTAAAGAAATTATTGATAATGCTTGAACGTTCACTTTCAGTAACTGACATTTCCATATTGGCATCTCCTCCTGTTCCTACTGTAAAAATTGCTTTGGCATTCATTTCTAAAATTTTAGTATTTAGAGAGAAATAGATTGTATTTTTATCTCGGCGCTCTTTAATCAGACCAACTTCTCTAAGCTTTGACATATGATGGGTAATTGTTGGTGGCTTAAGACTTAATTTATTGGCAATTTCTTGCCCACTTAAATGACCTTGCTGAAGTAAAGCAATAATGCGTACACGAGTAAGATCACCTAAAGCTTTATGGAAATCTACAATTTTACTTAATTGCACTTAATATACACCTACTTTTATAATTGTCTAATTAGATAATAGTCTAATTAGTTTCGTATTTCAATAAGTAGTTTTATTCGACTTTAAATTTAGTTATTTTTTACTAAAATGTATACTTAAATTAGATACGAAATTTAGTTGGGAAACTATCTTATATGAACTATGAGTATTACCAAATAATACTCATAAAGTTTTTAAAACCAGTCAATTTTGTTTGCTTTAGGAATTCCAATTTTTCTCATTTATATAGGGAGAAAGTATTAGAGTTGCATATTGGCATAATCGGAAATAACTGCTATGCTAATTGAGTGAAAAATTTAAAAAGGGGGAATTTTCATGCAAATAATGAATGTATCTAGTACAAGTTTAAAACGAAGGGGATTCAATAGATAAAGAGAGGTTGTAAGAGCATGGGGATACTTAATTTTCACAAAAATATAAAAATTCGATTACTTGAATCGTTCTTAAGTTCGTCAATTGGAAGTATGATTTTTCCTTTTATGGCGATTTATTTATCTAAGCATTTTGGGGTAAAACAAGCAGGATTACTTTTGCTTGTAAATGTATTTATAGGAATTATTATGAACTTTTTTGGGGGATATTTTTCGGATCAGTTTGGCCGAAAAAAAACGATGGTGTTTGCAGAAACTATTCGGTTACTTGCATTTATTACGATGATGCTTTGTAATTCACCTTGGTTTTCATCACCTCTTATTACATTCTTTATGATGACTTTGAATAGTATTTGTTGGGGACTAGCAGGGCCAGCTAACCAGGCAATGTTAATAGATGTGAGTAAGCCAGAAGAACGAAAGCTTATGTACTCAATCATGTACTGGTCGAACAATTTATCAATTGCGATTGGTGGTATGCTTGGAGGATTTTTATTTAAATCACATTTATTTGAATTATTATTAGCACTATCAGTTGCGTCACTTGTTACATGGGTCTTAATTACGTTCTTTGTTGAAGAAAGCTTAGTTACTGAAAAGACGGAAACAAAGACGATTGCTCATCACGCTCAAAAAATGATTTCAAATTATCGTGACGTTTTTCAAGATAAGCTCTTTATTCTTTATGTACTGGCAGGTTTGCTAGTGCTTTCAATGGAATTTCAATTAACAAATTATATAAGTATACGATTAGCGAATAATTTCCACACACAACATTTATTTAATTGGACATTTGGTGGAATCGAGATGAATGGTTTTCTGCGTACAGAAAATACGATATTAGTAGTCGTAATGGCTCTTTTCGCTTCTAAAATAGTAGGGAAATTGGATGATCGAAAAACGTTAATTTGGAGTTGTATTGCATTTGTTGGCGGATATGCAGTGATTTCATATAGTAACTCTATTTGGCTATTATTTATAGCAATGTTCATCGCAACAGTTGCGGAAGTATTAAGAGTACCAGTTCAACAAAACTATATGGCTAACTTACCAGCTGATGAAACAAGGAGTTCCTATATGGCGGTTGCAGGTTTAACATTTAATTTAGCGATGTTTATTTGCTCGATAACTGTTTCACTAAGTGCATACTTATCAAATTTCGCGACATCGTTCTTTTTAACAAGTTTAGGTGTAATCGGTATTCTAATATTTGTTCGAATTACCCCTGCATTAGAAAGAAGAATTAAAGGTGAAATAGTGCAGGAACAGGCAAATACAGCTGGAATAAATTCTTAATTTACAGAGAGTTGCTTTATGCGGCTCTCTTTTTTTTGTATAGAAGGTGAATAGGTAAATCCTTCAGTTTAAGGTTATTTTTTCCATATTAGGACAATTTAATGGTAAAGGTGGTGTTTCGATGAACCGAGGTTTAATCATTGTTTTAATCAGTACTTTTACATTTTTTACTTGTTCATCCGTAAGTGCGCGACAAGCGGAACGAGTAGTGATGAATGGGATCCCAAGTGATGTGTGGCAGGAAAATATCTATTTAATCGCTGACCGAATAGATGGGAAAGAATACCGAAATTTTGACGTTCAAATTGGAAATGAAGGATTTTTATATCACTTTCCAACATGGAAAAGTGGGAAGTATGGAACGAAAATGTTTAGTGAAGATTTAAATAAAGATAAACAAAATGAAGTTATTATCGTATTGGATAATTTCAATGATCCGATTCATTTATTGCAAATTAGTACTAACGAAGACCAAAGTGAAGAATATAAGGAAGTGCCAATTGAATCAGTGCCTGAAGCCGTTAAACGTCTTGTAGAAATGGAGAAAAAAGGGGATATAGTAACCATAACAACTAAACAAAAAACTTATAAAGTTAATTTGAAATCGTTAGGGTTTAAAGATACGTCTTCTGACGATAGTGTATATACCCACGTACCAGTAGACTATATTGTTGAGAAGAAAAAACTAGTTGCCGATGCTGTCGTAATGATTTCAAATGATGGCGGAGGAGCGATTGGAAATTTGAAGCTTTTTTATGTTTGGAACGGAAAGAAATATGAGGTTCAGACGATTTCTTTTGAGAAGTATAATCGGAAAAGATAATATGAGCACCTTTGACGGGTGCTTTTTTGCTGTGAAATCGCAAATAAAAATGTGAAAACGCAAATAAAAAACGGGTATCGCAAATAAAAATGTGAAAACGCAAATAAAAAACGGGTATCGTAAATAAAAATGTGAAAACGCAAATAAAAAACGGGTATCGCAAATAAAAATGTGAAAACGCAAATAAAAAACGGGTATCGCAAATAAAAATGTGAAAACGCAAATAAAAAACGGGTATCGCAAATAAAAATGTGAAAACGCAATTAAAAAACGGGTATCGCAAATAAAAATGTGAAAACGCAATTAAAAACTGAGAATCACTAATAAAATTGGCAAAATTGCAATTAAAATCCAGAAACAGACTTATAAATAGCTATATTAATATATTTGATGAGGAAATTGCTAAGTTATCTGTCTTTAAGGGATAAATCAGTATCAATTGAAGGACTTTTCGTCATGTTGAAGGTATATATATTTTTAAAAGAGTGGTGAGAGGTGGAAGATTTGATTATAAGGAAAGCTACAATGTCAGATGCAAAAGGAATCGCTAAGGTTCACGTTGATAGTTGGAAAACTACTTATCGAAATATAATTCCTAACGAGTTTTTAGAGAAGTTATCATATGAACAAAGAGAAAAATTGTGGAATCATAATCTTTCAAAAGAGGGGGATTATATAGTTGTTGCTGAAAATGATGACGGGGAAATTATAGGTTTTGCGGATTGTGGAAAAAGAGAGAGGAATCAAGTCAATCAGTCTGGTGACTTAACATCTATTTATCTTCTTGAGGAATATCAAGGTAAAGGAGTAGGAAAGCAATTAATGAAATTATTATTCCTTCAGTTTCAAAAGTGGGGGTATAATCGGGTTTTCGTTGAAGTTTTAGAAGAAAATAAAACGCGCTTTTTCTATGAATACTATGGTGCTGAGCTATTGAAAACTGATAAAATTACATTTTCGGGTACTGAACTAAATTTACTAATTTATGAGTGGGAAAATGTAAACGAGGTTTTATCTAAATTGTAGGATGGTATTGTAATTACAACGACAAAAAAACTACCAACATTTAATTATGAAATGTTGGTAGTTTTTATTGTATTATCCTGCATATTGTTTTAATAGTCATGATGATCAATTTTTTAGATGCGATAAATTGAAAGCCTTATTACAGTTTTTTAATCATGTTATACCATTTTACTCCACCATGTGTTGAGCTAGAAATACCGAAATTGATGAAGCCATGGTTTTCGTAAAATTGAATTAATTTTTCTTTACATGTAAGAGTTATTGAATCACGCTTATTTTCTTTTGAAACTTTTTCGATATGAGAAAGCAATTTTGATGCGATCCCTTTATTTTGGTTTTGTGGAGCAACTGCTATGCCTAATATACTTTGATGGCCACCAGTAGGAGGATTTTGTTTAATTTCGCTAAATAAATCATCTGTAATGAAAGTCTCATTGATAACCGGACCGTTTACTAAACCAACTAATTTACCATCTTCCTCAGCTACAAAAAAACTATCAGGAATTAATTTAATGCGTTTTTCGAATGCCTGTTTTGTTGCTGCCTCTTCTTTTGAAAAACAAAGATGCTCAATGTTTACCAGTTCAGTTAAATCTTCCAATCTTACATTTCGTATGTTTAGCATGATTAGATCCCCTCCATTTTTCTTAATTATATTATATTAATTTCATAGCTTTCAAACTATTTAAACTAGCATTTTTGGATAGTGGTTGAACAAAATGAAATAAAAAGATGTTGACAGAATTATGAAATAACCCCTATAATACAAAACATATTAAAAAAAGAATCAAGCTACTAATATTAGATTAATATAGTTTTAAGCAATGAAGGGAATTTAAGTAGTACTTATCTCAATGTAATAGAGAGCTGATGGTTGGTGGAAATCAGTACAAAGATAAGGATGAATTTCGGTCCTGGAGCTATTTTTTTCGAAGTAAAGTTTTATCTTTACTGAGGGAAAAACGGTCAAATTTGATCGTTATCAAATTTTTAAGAGGCAGAATACTTCTGCAACTAGGGTGGTACCGCGAATAATTCGTCCCTACTGATACAAGTCAGTAGGGACTTTTTTATTAGTTTAAAATTGAATAGAGAAAATGCAATGAAGGGAATACAGTAATGTTTGTTTCACTGTTTAAGAGAGCTGGTGGATGGTGTGAATCAGTACAAAAACAAGCATGAATTACAATCCTAGAGCATCTTTTTCGAAGTAAAGGTCGACATTTACTTTGAAAAAGACGGTCATCGATCGTTAAATAAAACAAGTGGCAGATTTAATTCTGCAATTAGGGTGGTACCACGGTGAAAATCGTCCCTGTCGTTAGTGGCAGGGGCGATTTTTTTTTATAAAATTACAAGTTAGAAAGAGGAGATAGAAAATGGAGTTACAAAAAAATTTACTACCAAGACATATCCGTTTCATGGCACTCGGTGGAGCAATTGGTACTGGTATTTTTAAAGGAACATCAGAAACTGTATCGATTGCAGGACCTGCAGTAATTTTTTCATATTTGTTTGCTGGATTATTACTACTTGTTGTAATGAGTGCGATAGCAGAAATGGCTATTGCGTTTCCAGGTTTGAATATGAAAGGATTTATTCGTAAAGCATTTGGTACAAGAGTTTCTTTCGTAATTGGTTGGTTGTACTGTTTTATGTGGTTAGTTGTTTGTGTTATTGAAGTCATCGCAGCTGGTAGCTTTCTACAATATTGGTTTCCTTCAATGTCGTTATGGTCTTTAAGTTTTATTAGTGCAATTTTTATTGTCGCTGTTAATTTTATGAATGTGAAACGATATGGTGAAATAGAATTTTGGTTTGCAGGAATTAAAATTACAATGATTGTTTTATTTATTGCGTTAGGCGCTGGAATTTTATTTGGAATTATTCCAAGTGATCATAGCGGTTATGTACAAAATTATGTTCAGCATAAGGGATTTTTCCCACACGGTTGGTCAGGAGTATTTTCTGCTTTATTAATCGTCATCTTTTCTTATGGTGGTTCAGAGCTAATTGGATTGACTTTAACAGAAACAAAGGACGCAGAAAAAGTAATACCAAAAGTTATAAAAGGAGTAATTTGGAGAATTGTTTTATTCTACACGCTTCCAATTCTGATTATTTGCGGATTAATTCCATGGAATGAAATTGGCAATCAGGAAAGTCCATTTGTTCAAGTTTTATCAACAGTAGGTTTTCAAGGTTCAGCTCATATTATGAACTTTGTTCTAATTACGGCGGTTTTATCAGCTGCAAATTCAGGGATTTATGGTTGTACACGTATGATGTATTCATTAGCAACTGAAGGTGAAGCTCCAAAAGCTTTTGCAAAAATTTCTAAAAATGGTGTACCAGTTTATACGGTTATTGTAAGTGCAATTATTTTAATTGGGGGCACTTTTGTAGCTTATTTTTCTCCAGATCGCGTATTCGGATATTTAATGGCGATTCCGGGATTTACAGTATCATTAGTATGGATCAGCATTTGTTTAGCACAATTAAAGCTTCGTAAAACTTATACTAAGATGCCACACTTTAAAGTATGGGGATTTCCATATATAACATCATTTACAGTAATTGCTTTAGGTGTAAGTTGTGTAGCATTTGCATTCAGTGAACAGAACAGGTTAAGTATTTTTGTATGTTTAGGAATGTTAATTGTATTAATTTTATGTTCATTTATAAATGGTAAAAAACAAGCTTAATAAACACACAAAAAAGGGCACCTTATTTGGTGCCCAAATTGATTACAGTATATTAATTATTGTTAGCCAATGCTATAAGCTGTTCATTTACATTTTCATTTACAACTCCGCCATGGTAACAAATGATTGTTTCAATATCATATTTTGTTAATTTTTTAATGGACAATAGAGCCGTTTCCATATCAGGTGTAGCATTTGGATTTGGACCCATAATTACACCATCAGCTGCAACAACAGCATCACCTGCAATTAATGTCTTGCTTTTTTGATGATATAAACAAATGTGACCAGGAGTATGTCCAGGTGTAAAGATCACAGTGATTCCACCAGCATATGGTAAAACTTCTTCTTCAGATAAAGTTGTATTAACTTTAGCATTTAGTGGTGTATCATAGATTGCTTTTATTTTTTTTCCTATTTCTTCAGGGACAGTTTCGATCATTTTTGCAATTCGTTCTGGATTTACTTTAATTAAAGCTTTATCACCTTCAATATATGGCTTGTCTTCTTTATGTGATAGCGCTTCAAGTTCTTGATCAGCAGTTTTTAAAAGCTCAGCAAGGCTCCCAATATGATCAATGTCTTGATGTGTAAGAATAATTTTAGACAGCTTGTTAAACTCCAATCCCGCTTTTTCTATCGCTTCACGAATTTCCCCAGTTTGCCCTGGCATTCCTGTATCTACTAAGATTACTTCTTGTTCATCCCAAAGTAATGTTGGATGAATAATATTTAACTGTCCAGTAAAGTTCATTTCTAATTCAATTGTTTCAATACCTTTTGCTATCTTCATTTAGATGGTAAAAGCATTTATTGCCTTTACCACACCTCCCTTTGTCTTATGTGAGCACTAAACTAGACATCTAAAGAAAGTTGCCTAGTTTAGTGTTCACATTTTTTGTTGCTACAAACTTATTCTACTTTTTGAGTTTTTGAAACAGAAGAAATAAAGTCATCAATCATAACGTCAAAGCTGTCATCTACATTTACAGGATGTTGGAAATATCCAAGGAAATTCATCGAGACAAATCCGTGTAAAATGCTTCTTAATGCTCGGCCTTGATGAATTAATAAAGTAGGGTCCGTAATATAAAACTTTAGTATTTGATGAATAATTCCAGTTGTTTCCCTAGCAAGTCGTTTAACATCATCATTTTCCGTACTCGGGATATTCATAAAAAGTCCATAACCAGTTCGATTATCAAATGCAAAATCACGGTATACATAAGCAATTTCTCTAATCGCTTGTTCACCACTTTTACCGACTAATCGTTGCATTAAAGTAGAATTTAATTTATTTAAAAGTGAAATCGTCATTTTCAATTTTAAATCGTCCATATTCGCAAAATGGTTATATAAAGATGGATATTTAATATCCAGCTTCTCTGCAATTTTTGGAAAAGTAACTTGATTAAGTCCGATTTCATTAGCCAATGAAAAAGCCACTTCAATAATTTTTTCTTTTGTTAAATTTCTTTTTTGAACCATTTTTTTGCTCCCGTCTCATGTTTAGATAAATTGTTTTTATAGAATAAGCTGATTTCCACTGCCAATCAACTTATGTCCTTAAAGATACAATACCTAAATACAACGTATTTTTAAAGAGAGACTATATTACTGAAAATAGTTTAACACTTCTGATGATAATTAGTAAACTATATAATATAATTTACAAACTATAAAATATAGTTTAGTGTTATGTGTATATTAAAACTTATTGTTATTTTTTATTTGTCTCATTTTCGAGACTTTTTATATTGATTTTATTTTTATCAAAAAGGAGGGGGAAATGATGTTATTGTGGAAAAGGAATTTAATTGTTTGTTGGTTTGGAATGTTTATAACAAGTATTGGGATGAGCCAACTTGGTCCAGTATTACCCCTATATATTGATAAACTTGGTGTTCATAATTCTGCATTAATTAGTCAATTTTCAGGGATTGCTTTTGGGGTAACTTTTATTATTTCAGCTATTTTTTCTCCTATTTGGGGTTTGGCAGCGGATAAGTTTGGACGAAAACCAATGCTGCTAAGAGCAAGCCTTGGTATGTCAATTATTATTTTTTGTATGGGTTTCGCACATAATGTCTATATTTTAATTGGTTTAAGACTTTTACAAGGTGTCATTACCGGTTACGGTACAGCTTGTACAACTTTAATCGCAACGCAAACAGATAAAGAGCATGCGGGATCGGCATTAGGTACACTTTCAACTGCAAGTATAGCAGGTTCATTACTTGGTCCGATGGTTGGAGGTTATATTGGAGAGACTGTAGGTTTACAAAATGTGTTTTTTTTAACAGGTGGACTCATGATGGTTGCGTTTATTACAACTGCATTATTTGTAAAAGAATCATTTACTCGCCAAGATAAAAAAGTGCTTAAGTTTAAGGAGATATGGAGTATTATTCCGGATAAAAGCTTAATGATCACAATGTTCATTACTTTTTTTGTTTTAACAATAGCGCTTTATTCGATTGAACCAGTTATTACTGTTTACATTTCTCAGCTATCAGCTCATTCTACACATGTTGCATTGTTAGCGGGTATGGCATTTTCAGCATCAGGATTGGCAAGCATTATTGCTGCTCCGAGATTAGGTAAAATTTCAGACCGAATTGGTCCACATAAAGTTATATTCGTTGCACTGATTGTTTCAGGTCTGATGGTTATTCCACAAGCATTTGTAAAAAACGCTTGGGAATTGATGGGACTCCGATTTATTTTAGGTTTAGCAACAGCGGGCTTAACCCCGTCTATTAATACATTAGTTAAGCGAATTACACCAGATGCCATTACCGGTCGAGTATTTGGATTTAATATGTCAGCTGGATATTTAGGCGTATTTGTCGGTTCCATTTTAGGTGGGCAAATTGGAGCATATTTAGGTGTGAAATACGTATTTTTTGTTACAAGTGCATTATTGCTACTTAATGCTATTTTGGTTTATGTTAAAGTTAATAAGAAATTGAATGTAAAAGAAGATTTTAAATTATCGATGTAAAAAGCTATTATTTTTGGGAGCTACTTAATGTGGCTCCCTTTAATAATAATACCCTGCATTATTTAGCAAGAAATGTCGGGTTGGCTAATTTCGTTCCTGTTATTCTATTGATGAAGGAGGTTATAAAATGGATTTGTTAAAAAATATGAATGATGCACTAATATATATTGAAGAAAATCTGACAAGTGAGATCGACTATAAAGAGCTTTCTAGACGGGCTTTTTGTTCTGAGTATCATTTTAAAAGAATGTTTTCGTTTCTTGCAGGAATTTCTCTTTCAGAGTATATACGTCGCCGCCGTCTTACCGTTGCAGCATTTGAACTGAAAGATCATAACAAGAAAATAATTGATATTGCATTAAAATACGGATACAATTCTCCGGATTCTTTTACGAGAGCCTTTCAAAACTTGCATGGAATTACTCCGTCAGAAGCTAGAAATAACGGCAATTCGCTAAAAGCATTTCCACGAATGACCTTCCAATTATCAATTAAAGGGGGAACTGAAATGAACTATCGTATTGAAGAAAAAGAAGCATTTCGAATTGTAGGGATAAAAAAGAGAGTTCCGATTATTTTTAATGGAGTTAATCCGGAAATTGCATCGATGTGGAAAACTTTAACAATGGAAAAAATAACGAAACTAAAAGAACTCTCCAATGTTGAACCGAATGGCATAATAAGTGCATCAACAAATTTTTCTGAAGGTAGAATGGAAGAAAAAGGAGAGCTTGATCATTATATTGGTGTTGCCACTACAAAAGACTGTCCAAATGAATTCATTCAACTTGAAGTTTCTGCGTCTACATGGGCAGTTTTCGAAGCGATTGGAAAATTTCCAGATGCATTGCAAGAAGTGTGGGGACGAATTTATTCAGAATGGTTTCCATCTTCTGATTACCATCAAGTAGAAGGTCCCGAAATATTGTGGAATGAACAGAAAGACATTACATCACCAACTTTTAAGAGCGAAATATGGATACCAGTCTCTAAAAAATAAAAAAGAAAGAGACATATGCTCTTTCAGGTTTCTGAATGATTGTTATTTAAGTGATCCAGTTTATCTGAAATATTTTTAAGAATTTGATTTTTCTCTTGTTGAATTTTTAGGAATTTTAATAGAAACCAAACCATAAAAACAAAAGGTGCTAAGTAAAACAAAATCGGTAGGATTGAAAATAGAGGAAGAAGCACGTTATCCATATTGATTTCACTCCTTTTGGAAAATTATACCATAATATTTAAATTAAAACCTTCTTATTTTCGAAGGTTTTTTTATTTATAAATTATTCAGTTAGTTTCTATTAAAAGGAAAATAGCGTTATTTAGAGAATGTACTATTAATTAAGAAATGCTATAAGTCGAATATAAAAGTAGGAGAAATAAAAATGAAAATAGTAAAACAATGGGTACAAGAGGATAGTGATTATATTAGAAAGAAATTAATTGAATTTAATACTAAAAACCTTCCTGATGAGAGGAAAGCACCGTCGGAAAATATAAGCTTTGTCGTTCGAAATGATCAAGAGGAAATAGTAGGTGGAATTACAGGAAGGATGTATTGGCACCATTTATCTATCGACTTCTTATGGGTGTCAGAGGAATATAGACATGAAGGTTTTGGTAGTCAGCTAATCAATCAAATGGAAGAATTTGCAATCGAAAATGGATGTCGCCTTATTAAAGTAGATTCTTTTAGTTTTCAAGCTCCAAAATTTTATAAAAAGCATGGTTTTAAAGTGTTTGGAATAATTGAGAATCATCCAAAAGGGTATAATCAATATTATTTTGAAAAAAGATTATAAGAGACAATCTAAATTTTTAACGGCATGAAGTTGCTTTTGCAGCTTATTTTTTTTCGCTTATAAACTTAAATGGTATGATTAATTAAAAGTTTGATGTGACAGGAGGAATCGTTAATGAGCGAACTTAATTTATTGTTTCGAAAAAGAATCGGATTACGTAATAATGAAGTGATTAACTTTAATAATTTAAATGACATTCTTGAAAAAACAGCTAAAAATATACCTTTTGAAAATCTTTGTATTATAGGAAATAAAACGAATGAGATCAACCGAGAAAATTTAATTAGTAAATTATTAGTAAAAAACGAAGGTGGTCTCTGCTATGAATTGAATTCATTACTGTATTTATTTCTTCTTGAAAATGGGTTTAACGTGAGGTTAGTTAGAGGGGTTGTTTATGACAATATAGCTCAAAAATATCCGACTTTTGGAAGAACACATGTGACAATCCTATTAACACAAAATAAAGAATCATATTTAATTGATACGGGATTTGGAGCCAATCTTCCTTTAAAAGCAGTTCCCTTTTCCGGTGAGATGATTACTTCTAGTAATGGAGATTTTCGAATTAAAAAAGAAGGCACAGAATTCGGGGATTATGTATTGATGTTAAAACTAAAACATAAAGATCCCGTTTGGAGAATTGGATATGCATTTGATTCATGCGATGTCATTTCGGATGTGTCCGAATTTAATGAGATTCAAACAATTATTGCTGAGCACGAGGAATCCCCATTTAATAAAAACCCTTTAATGACTCAACTGACAAATGAGGGGAATAAAACTTTAACGAATACTTCTTTTACACAATGGATTAACGGTGTAGTAACGAAAGAGGATATTGATGAAATGAGATATAAGGAATTGGCAAAGCAACATTTTGGACTCTAATAAAAAATAGATTTACTATACAAAAGTAAACTTATTAACAATTATTTGTAAAAATTGTTAATAAGTTTCTTCTAATCATTCTATTGCCTATGAAAATTTAATGTTCTATCATTTTGCTTATTAAGTAATCAACCTCAATTATTACTTTGCTTTATGCAATTAGAAAACCTCTGAATGGCGCCATTTTTTCGATATATCCTTAATTTGTTGAGGTGTCGTTCTGCAGCATCCACCTATTAAACGTGCACCTAATTGGTACCATTCTTCAGATTGTATACCCAAGGTGCCACACTGTTCATGCCCATGCCATGTTTTTGTTTCCGGGTTATAAGTTTCACCAGAGTTGGGATAAACAAGAATTGGCTTTTTCGTATTTTCTCTCAATTCCTGGATGGCACCAGTTACAACAGTTACTGGTGCACAATTGATGCCTATTGCCACAATTTGCTCACTTTTTTCAAAAACTCTTGCACACTCCGCAAGCTTCGTACCTTCACTAATCTCTTTTTCATTTTTTAAAGAAAAGGATAGCCACGCATATGTTTCTGGGAACTCACGCAATAATCTATCTAAAACTATTGCTTCATGCAATGAAGGGATTGTTTCGAATGCTAATAGATCTGCACCAGCTTCAATCAAAGCTGATATTCTAGAACGATGAAAGTCTTCTAATGTTTTATCTGATACACCATAGTTGCCTATATACTCTGAGCCATCCGCAAGGTAAGCACCATACGGTCCAACTGACGCAGCAACCAATGGCTTAGGCCTATTCTTTTGCTTGTTCTCCTTCCAAAAATCATCTCTTGCTCTTCTTGCAAGTAGCACAGTTTTCCTGATTAACTCCAAAGCTTCCTGTTCTTGTATTCCACGTGCGGAAAAACCATTAATAGTAGCTTGATAGCTTGCTGTTATGGCACAGTCTGCTCCTGCACGAAAATAGTCTGAATGAACTCGGTAAATTAGTTCGGGATTTTCTAATAACACGCGTGCCGACCAAAGGGGATCGTCCAAATTACATCCATGTGCCTCCAATTCTGTAGCTAATGCTCCGTCAAGAATCATTATGGAATATTCTGATAAAATAGCTTCAATTGGATTGATTTTGTTCGACATAATTTACGCCCCTGTTCTTAAGATATTTTGATAGATAATAACTTCCATAGCAAAGCAAAATAAACGGTATGCCGCAATATAACGCAATTCTCTGTGTTGGATCAAATGCAATTCCAATACATGAAGCCAGGCAAAGGATAAAAGAAGAAATTGGTACCAATGGATATAATGGTGTACGATAGATCAAATCCTTTTCAGAATTTCCTTCTTTTAAAAATTGTCTGCGAAATAAGAACTGTGAAACACTAATACTCATCCAAACAACAACCACGGCTAAACCAGAAATTGAAACTAGTGCGATATAGACAGTATCCGGAGCTATAATACTAGAGAGCAACGCCAAACCTCCACCCACCATTGAGAAAATAACAGCATTGATTGGAACACCCTTCTTTGTCATTTTTCCAAAAATCGGTGATATTGTATTCTTATTTGCAAGTGACCAAAGCATTCTAGAAGAGGCATAAAGACCTGAGTTTGCCGCAGAAAGAATGGCTGTTAGGATAACAAAATTCATTATGTCGGCTGAATAGGGCACCCCAATTCGTTCTAGAACAGCAACAAAGGGGCTTTTTAATATCCCTGCATCCGACATAGGTAATAAAGCAGATAAAACAATAATTGTTCCTATAAAAAAGATAATCAATCTCCACAGGGTAGTACGAATGGCCTTCGGTATCGTTTTTTCCGGGTTGGCTGTTTCACCGGCTGCAATGCCTATTAATTCTGTTCCTGAAAAAGCAAAATTAACCGCAAGCATGGTCATTATAATGGCTGTAGCACCATTAGGAAATAAACCTGCACTTGTTAAATTAGAAAAAAATGGGGCTGTTTTTGAATGAGTCATTGGAAGAAACCCGAGCATTGCCGCTACTCCTAAAATAATAAAGATCACAATTGCTATAACCTTTATCGATGAAAACCAAAATTCAGTTTCAGCGAAAAACTTAACCGTAAGGACGTTTAATACAAAGATCATAATGGCAAAAAGAGCACTCCATACCCAAACATTAATCGATGGAAACCAACGCTCCATAAGTAATCCTGCGGCTGTAAATTCAG
Organism: Gottfriedia luciferensis; assembly: GCF_001712755.1. GTDB lineage: Bacteria > Bacillota > Bacilli > Bacillales > Bacillaceae_G > Gottfriedia > Gottfriedia luciferensis_B. Next base: position 163,858 of record NZ_MDKC01000033.1, on the reverse strand, counting down.
AACCTAAAGCAACAGTCCAAGTTAACCAGTATAACCAGGCTATTGTATATCCTGTACCCGGTCCAATGTATTTAGCTGCATAACTATGAAATGCGCCCGTTTCAGGCATATGTACGGAAAGCTCCCCTAAACATAACATGACTAGATAAACCACTAGCGCACCAATCAGATAGGATAGAATTGTACCAAATGGACCAGCTTGTTGAATCGTGTAACCCGAACTTAAGAATAAGCCAGTTCCAATAACCCCTCCAAGTGATAGCATGACTAAATGACGCGCTTGCATTTTCCTTTGAAATTCTTGCCTATCGATGTTTTCCATTTTTAATCTCCTTTTGATACTATCCAGAGAAAACAAAAACGCACTCTAAAAAAGAGTGCGCTACTGACAAATAAAATGAGTGGTCTTATCTATCAGGAGTTTCACCCGCTGGAATTAGCACAGTATCTTAATAGACCTGTTGCTGAGGTATCATAGGGCCAGTCCCTCCACCTCTCTGGATAAGAAATATATATTTTTAATAACAATATCAATTCACTTAAAAAGTGTCAAGATATTTCAGTATTTTCAAAAAAATACTTGCTGTAAAATGCTTTAATATGACTCCCTATACAAAAAAACAAATACTTGTGGTACAGAATATGTTTTTTTAACTAAATATCCACTATTCTATATAAGAATTGAATACATGATGGTTTTAACCAAATTTCACGATTTATATTGAGAGATATTTAAAATTTATTTATTTAAATTCAAAGTCATTTTTATGGATTTATTTTTAAACAATCTGCCATTTAAGTCGAGTAAGAAAATCAACAATCTACTTTAACAAAAAGAAAGATAAGAAAACTAATTAAGAAACCGCTACCCATTATTACTGATTTTAATAAACATTCTAATCCAAATTTTAGATTGAATAGTTTACTTTTGTAGTAATATGTGCTTTTTTCAATTGCATATATATTAGTAAAGGGGTGATAAAAAATGGATATTTTATCAATTATCTTGCAAATTTTATTAGCTCTTATGTTTTTAATTGCTGGGTTGGCTAAACTTTTTGGTTCAAAAACGAGTGTTGAAAGTTTTAATCACTTGAAATTAGCACAATGGTTCAGAGTAATTACTGGATTAGTAGAATTGGTTGGAGCAGTTGGATTAATTATTGGATTTTGGGAAGAAAGTTGGGTTCCAGCGAGTGGTTTGTTATTAGGAATCGTGGCAATTGGTGGAATAATATCACATATCCGTGTGAAGGATTCGTTTAAACAAACTTTTACAATATTATTATTAGGTATTATTGCGTTTGTACTTTTATGGATTAATTATTCTGATCTCTCAAGTTTCCCAGGTTTTAATTAATTTGCAATCTATTCATACAGGGATTAATAAGGCGACGACAGAATAACGATTACAGTATTTAAATCAATCTTATATGTAAAAAGGAGCGATTTTAATATTGTATGATATCGTAATTATCTGCGCCGGACTGGCGGAAGCAAGTGCTGCTTTATTTGCAGCAAAAGCTGGTGAAAAAGTTCTAGTTTTCAAATAAATATTTTAGCATTACTTCTATTGAGGTAATGCTTTTTTATATTTTTTTAGTAATCTAATAGCTAATCTACTTAAGAAAGATGTATCAGTAATAATTCATTTTTTCATCAATATATTAGAAAGTGAAATGAATTATGTTAGGAGGGGTCCGATTGTCGGATGCATTTATAGCACGTTCTTTAGATGAGATTATGTTTTGGTCAAGGATTATGAAAGAGCATTCACTATTTCTTAAATTAGGCTTTAATTGTGATGATACTGAGTTAATACAAGAAGCAGATCAATTTTATCAAGTTTTTGAAGCAATAGGAAATAAAGCTCAATCATTTTCGCTTCAAACGGATCCTCAGCAAATTAAACAGTTTAATAGTGAGGTTCATCAAGCTGCTTCGATGATTTGGGCCTATAAGCGGAAAATCCTTAACTTACTCCTTACTTGTAAAATAACTGGAAATAACTTTCCTTTATTAGTTGATCATACTAGTAGGGAAGCGGCTTATTTTGCAAATCGGTTGACTGAATTAAATAATGGTCAACTCCAACCGCTACCTGCTGCAATTATTCAGGAAAATGTTTTCTTTTTAAGAATTATGGCAGACCATGCAAAATTTATCGGACATTTATTAGATCCATCAGAAAGAAAACTAGTAGATCAAGCGAGGGAATTTAGCCATGATTTTGATCAACTTCTCTACCAAGCCGTAGATTTAGAATCAATGAGACCACAATCGGAAACTGTTCCGATACTTGACCAATTCCTTGATGAAAACCGAGTATCGGTAAAATCACTTAGGGATTTTAAGAAAACAGCTCGCGACCTAATAGAAGCTTGTAGAATTAAAAGTATCATTCATCCACTGCTAGCAGACCATGTATTTAGAGAAGCAGATCGATTTTTGCATATAATTGACGCGTTCGAAGCCCAGTTAACAGGGAATGGAAACAGAAATATTGTACTGGACGATCATTAATAACACAGCAAGTTACCATAGAAACGAAAAAGGAATCTGATTAAGATTCTTTTTTTCAGTGTGTTGAAATATAAAATGGTCAATAGGGAACACGGACATTAAATGAACATTTATTAATGATGAAATTATCATTTTTTGGATGTTCTATTTATGGTTTTAAATGTTAATATGTTTGAGCAATTTTATGATTCTAATATCACTAGTAATGTTTTATCAGTAGTTAAAAATTTTATGAGCTAATTTTTAGAAAAGTATATTCAATTGATTAGTATTTAATGTTCGATATTAATTAACCTACAAACTGATTAATAAACAACTGTTAGGTTACTCTAAGTAAAGGTTATTTGATTAGGATTTATTGCATACTTTTTTTGATGAATAAGTTGATTGGAACGGAGGGGTGCTCGACTCCTATGGGATTAGCGGGAAGGCTAAAGACCCCGCAGGCTTGCCGAGGAGGCTAAAGAATCTCGCCCCATGGAAAGCGAGCATCCTGTAGTGGAAATCAACATCATCCTACTCCTTTTACGAAAATTTGGTAATTTAATAGACAAGGTTTTTATTCAACAGAGTGGAAAAATAATCTGATTAAAGATTCTTTTTTTATTGCGCGTTGAAATTGACTACATCCTTTTTTATGAAATAATTATTTTCTCTGACTATAACTCTTTAACAAATCTTCAATTAAAATGCCATTAATTTTCAATCCTGTTAAATTGCAATTATTGATTTCGACATGACTTAAATCACAGTCGGTAAACTGACTATTTGTTAAATTGCATTTCTCAAATTTAATAGAATTTGAGTAATCGTCAAGATTTAGATTTTCCGGAATGACAATATTGCGGAAGATTGTTCCAGCTAAATGAACATGATTAATAACTAAGTCTCTTAAATTACCATTTGTTATTTTTGTATTAGATAAATTAACATCTGAAATTCGAGTTCCGAATAAATTTACGTCATTCAATTCGAGGTTTCTCATGTTTGCATTTGTAAATTTTGAATTCGCCAAGCTTACATTATTAAAGTCTAAGTTTTCAGCTCTTACTTCATTAAATGTTGAAAAAGACATATCTGTTTTTTGTAACTCAAATAATGCAGTCTTCCAATTTGACATTTCTTCTCCTCCTAAAGCTTTGATAATTGAGTATATTTAACTTTATTCCTGAGAATTCCTTCACTCTTAAACATTTTTAATATCGACAAATAATTGAATCAACTTTTAATTTATAACTTATACTATATTAATATCTTTAATCGTTATGAAATAGTTTGACTTTTCAATATGTTTTTTATAAAATCTTTTTAACATTTAAATAAAAGCAATGAAGAGGAAAAGTAGAATAATGTTATTTTTTACAGAGAGCTTCGGTAGCTGAAAAGAAGCAAGAATACTTATTTGAACAATGGCCTCGGAGCTTCGTACTGAACGTATATGTCATATTAGTAGGCTACGACAAGAGTTGGCACTTGTTACCAAAGCCACAGTATATAAGCATTTTTATGCTTTTCGTACTTGCAAAGACAAATGTATGCAAATACTTTGTGAACTAAGGTGGTACCACGTGGATTGTAAACCTCGTCCTTATCTTTTATAGATAGGGGCGAGGTTTTTTGCATTTATAAATTAGGAGGAATTGGAATGGATATTTTTATTGGAGGAGCTTGGCCTTATGCAAATGGATCATTACATTTGGGGCATATTGCAGCTTTATTGCCAGGTGATATTCTAGCTCGATATTTTCGTTTAAAAAAAGCAAATGTATTATACGTTTCAGGAAGTGACTGTAATGGGACACCTATTGCTATTAAAGCGAAACAAGAAAATGTAACCTATAAAGAAATTGCAGATCGTTACCATCATGAATTCGAGGATAACTTTAAGAAATTAGGATTTACCTATGATTTTTATACTAGGACAGACGCAGAGCATCATCATAATACTGTACAAGAAATTTTCTTAACTTTATTACAAAATGGGTTAATTTATAAAAATGAAATTGAACAATGCTATTGTGAAGAATTTGAACAATTCTTACCAGATCGTTATGTAGAAGGAAATTGTCCAAATTGTGGTCAACATGCGCGTGGAGATCAGTGTGATTATTGCTCTGCTATATTAGATCCTTTAGATTTATTAAATAAAACATGTAAGTTATGTGGAAATCCTCCATCCGTAAAAAACACAGAGCACTTTTATTTTTCATTAAGCAAATTACAAGATGAGCTAAAGGAATATCTTGATTTTCCTAAATTGAGTGGAAGCTGGCGTTCGAATGCTATCCAATTAACAGAACGGTATTTAAATGAAGGGCTTCATGACCGAGCAGTATCAAGGGATTTGCCAAATGGAGTAAGCGTACCAGTAAAAGGGTACGAGAAGAAGAAAATTTATGTGTGGATCGAAGCAGTGTCTGGTTATTATTCGGTAAGTAAACAATGGGCACTTAGAACGAATCAAGATGACACTAACTTTTGGAAAAAAGAAACAAAATCATATTATATTCACGGTAAAGACAATATTCCGTTCCATTCAATTATTTGGCCAGCTATTTTAATTGGTTTAAAAAAAGAGGCTCTTCCAACTCATATCGTTTCAAACGAATATTTGACGCTTGAGAAGAAAAAACTGTCCACTAGTAAAAACTGGGCTGTATGGGTACCATATCTAATCGAAAAATATCATCCAGATTCAATACGATATTTTTTAACAATAAATGCTCCAGAAAATAGAGATACTGATTTTTCTTGGAGGGAATTTATTTATAGTCATAATAGTGAACTATTAGGCGCATATGGGAATTTTGTAAATCGTACATTAAAGTTTATTGAAAAATACTATAATGGTGTAGTTCCAAATGGGGAAATTGAACAATCGATAAGAATTGAAATTAAAGGGCTTTATAAGTCTGTTGGTTCGCATATTGAATCGGCTAACTTCAAAAAAGCTATAGAGGAAGTATTTGAATTTATTCGATCTGCAAATAAATATTTTGATGAAGCTGCGCCTTGGAAACAAGTTAAGGAAAATTTGATTGAGTGTCATAACACAATGGTGAGTTGTATATATGCTATTGCCAACCTGGCGCAAATCTTACATCCAATCCTACCTTTTTCGAGTAATGTAATAAAAGAAATGCTAAATTTAGCAAACTTCGAATGGAGGGAAATTTCTCCGGTTTTAGTAAAAATTAACGAAGTAAGGCCTCTTTTTGAAAGAATTGATGTAGGTAGAATAGAGGAAGAATTAGAACTGTTAAATAACCAATCAAAAAAGTAATAAAAAAAGCATTAATAATCAGTGTGATCATTAATGCTTTCCTTATGGAAAAAATATAAAATAAATGCTGAAGATTTTAATATAGAACGCTGATAAATTCAAAGGCTGTAAATATAAAAGATCCAAAAATAATGGTTGCTCCTGTTGAAGTGAAATATTCATCAGGATCAATGATCACAGATGTTGTATGCCATCCATCAATATCAGGTGTTGCTTCACCAGTTGTACGTGGAGCAAATTTAATATAAAGCATGAGTAATAGAGAAAAAAGACCGACAAACGGTGCAGTAGAAGAAAATGGCATATCAAAATAAAGTGCAATTAAAAATGATATAAAATATAAAACTATTATTGCTATACTTAACTTTAAGAATTGTTTAAGCCAGTAATTGCGTCGATTGATTGGTTGGTCACGCAATACTTCTTTCATTTTCTGTGCATCTTTGTATCGGAAATATAATCCGACAGGCCATGCAATTAAGAAGCATATTAAGGTAAAGGCTAAGCAAAGTAAAAGTTTTCCTCCGAAAGCTGTAATGAATAATGACATATTTTCCTCCAAAATTTTAATGAATAATATTATTTTATCAAACTTTTAAAATTAAAAATATTGGAAAAATGAACTTTCATATAGAAATTGTAAACGTTTTATTTAATTAGTTTATTAATGTATATTATTAAATAATTGAAGATAGGGCACTATTCTAATAATCTCATAAAATTAGATTAATGTTTAAATTGATAGTAGAGAATGGAGTTACATAAAAAAATGAGGTGAGAAAATGAAAAATATTACAGTATACCATTATGATGCTTTTAGTAAAGAGCCCAATAAAGGAAATCCAGCTGGAGTCGTTTTAGATTGTGATTCTTTGACTGATTATGAAATGCAGGATATTGCGAAAAAAGTGGGATTTAATGAAACTTCATTTCTATTAAATTCGAAAGTTGCTGATCATAAAATTCGTTATTTTACACCTGGGCATGAAATGGATTTATGTGGTCACGGGACAGTGGCAGTTATATATGCATTAGTAACTAGAGGGCTAATTGAGTTTAAAAGTGAGTTAACGATCGAAACAAAGGCTGGGATTTTGCCGATCAAGATTCATCATTCGAATAATGAAATCTACATAACGATGAAACAAAAAACACCAGAGTTTTTAGAGTTTAAAGGCTCCATTGATGATGTAGCGTCCTCAATTGGTCTTAGTGTAGAAGAAATCGATCAAAGTCTACCAACTCTTTATGGAAGTACAGGTGCCTGGAATTTACTTTTACCGATAAAAAAATTATCTTCGTTTGAAAATATGAAACCTAATAATCTATTTTTTCCTAGTATTTTGACTGAAATTCCAAAAGCGTCCGTTCATCCATTTTGTTTAGAAACATACGATTCAAATGCAGATTTTCATGCTCGCCATTTTTCCTCTGCATTTTCTGGAACGATTGAAGATCCGGTTACAGGTACTGCCTCTGGGATTTTAGGAGCTTATTATGCTAAATATATTCATAATGATGTTATTGATACTCTGGAATTAATTGTTGAACAAGGAACGGAAATTCAGAAAGACGGACGTGTAAAAGTAAATGTAAAAAGAGTTAAGTCGACTTATGATATAGAAATTACTGGAAATGCTGTTTATGTTAAAGAGATGGAATTTCAAATATAAAATGAAGAGGAGTACAGTATGTTTTTGAGCGATGAACTATATGGACAATACAATATTGATCAAGTACTTGTTGAATTAATAAAGACAAAACCAATTCAGAGGTTAAAAAAAATTCATCAAGCTGGTGCTACCTTTTTAGTGGATCAACATTTTAATGGAACTCGATATGGACATTCAATTGGCGTAATGTTGTTAATAAAAAGGTTAGGGGGTTCTGTAAAGGAACAAATTGCTGGATTATTACACGATGTTTCACATACGGCATTTTCTCATGTTATTGATTTTGTTTTTGACTTAAGTGAAGAAAATTATCATGAAACAATCTTTGAAAAAGTAATTTTAGATTCGGAGATCCCTTCTATACTTGAAAAATATCATATAGATATTAAAGAAATTTTTGATATAGATAAATGGGAAATACTTGAAAAAGAGCTTCCGAAGCTATGTGCAGATCGAATAGATTATACTCTTAGAGATATGCATACATATTTTGGAACACCTAAAAATGAAATTGAAGCATTTTTAAATTCATTAATTATTGTAAATGGAGAAGTCTGCGTAAACTCTATTGAGATGGCAGAGTGGTTTACAAAGATTTATTATAAGCTTGCTATTGATTATTTTTTAGGTCCGATCAGCATCTATTCTTACGATTCACTTGCAAAGATTATAAAACTTGCATTACAAAAAGAAGTTATTAATTTAAACGATTTATTATTGGATGATATGCAGTTTATGAAATTAATGCAAAAAAGTAATGATAAAGAAATTCTAGAATTAATAAACAGTTTATATGAAAAAGTTGAGCTTGAAGAAAACGATCAGGATTATGATATTCATCGAAAAGGTAAAAGAAGGATTATCGATGTGCCTGTATCATTAGACGGAAAAACTGTTCTACAATCATCTCTTTTATCAGACAACATTGCAAAAATGAATAAGATCGCAATTGAAAAGTCTGAAAAAGGAACATTTGTAAAAATTAAAAGATAGAGTAAAAAGAAATTTGAAGTATGTAAATTAACTAGTTTGAAGCTAGGGGGATTCCTTTTGAAATCAGAGCTAGAACTTATGGAAATGCATATTAACGTATTATTTAAACACAATGAAGTTGGAAAAATAACACAAATAAATGAACCACCATACACAAGCGCACCACGATTTTATATAGGAAGCACCAAAATGGGAAATGTGAAAAGGTTTTTAGATTGTCTTAAAAATGAGGAACTAATTGAATTAGAGAAATCCTTAGACACGGACCCTAGTATACCTTTAGTAAATATCGTGCAGATTTTAAGTAAAACTCATCAGATAGATCGTTTATGGATAGGGCCGGCATATGTATTTCAAACAGTTGGCAAAGCATCATCGAAAGCAATAAAAATTACCCAGGCAAATAAACAATTTTTATTACCAAACTTTCCTTATACATATGAGGAGCTAGAATTTAAAGAGCCTTGTTATGCAATTATTGAAAATGACATAGCCGTGTCGATTTGCTGTAGTGCCAGACAATCAGCCGAAGCTGCTGAAGCAAGCGTATATACACTCGAGGATTTTCGTGGGAAAGAGTATGGATTAATCGTTTCAAATGCATGGGCTGCGGACATCCAAGGACAAGGACGAACTGCTTTGTATAGTACCTCTTGGGATAATTATGCATCTCAGGCAGTCGCACGAAAATTAAAATTAGTTCAATATGGAACGGATTTACATTTTAGTTAAAAGCATCTATATTTTAGTGCAAAAGCATTACTTCTAAAGTTGAAGTAGTGCTTTTTAATTGAAATATAAGTGTATTATTAAATGAAAGCTTATATAATTAATGAATGATATTTAATCAATTTAGTGTAATAAATCTGTTTGAAGGAAGGGAAAGTGATGGAGAATCAATTTTCAGTTAAACAGGCAAGTTTCCTAATATTAGTAACTTTGATTGGAATTATTAGTTCCGTCATATTACATATCTCGCTAGTTTTTGGAATTTTACCAGGGTTAATTTTTTTAATTGTATTAAGTTTAAAAAGAGGATATGAAGTTAGAAATATTATGAAGTTAAGCTATCAGGGGATGGGAAAAGTTAAAATTGTTCTCTTTATCTTATTTTTAATTAGCTTTTTACTTCCATCTTGGTATTTATCAGGAACGATCACATCGATGGTTTCGATTACTTTACATGCAATAAATCCACATCACTTTTTTGTGTTTTGTTTTCTAACGACGATGATTTTTTCAATGATTTTGGGTTCGTCGATTGGTACATTGAGTGCCTTAGGAGTTCCTCTTATTAGTAGTGCGATACTACTGCATATACCTGTGGAAATATCGGCCGGAGCGGTAATTTCGGGTGCATTTGTTGGTGATCGAACGTCACCTTTTTCAAGCGCACATCAACTTTTAGCTAATATACTTGAAACAACTGTCAAAAAACAAGGTAAAGCGATGCTTTTTACATCAATTACTGCTGTAATCGTAACAATCTTATTTTTCAGCGTAATGGATTTAAAGTTTGCGAATGGAATTACTCAGACACATCACGAAATCGTGAGCAATAAGAATATTTCATTCATTCAATTTATTCCACCGATTTTATTAGTTGTACTTGTTTTATTTCGAATCAATATTATTTACTCGTATGTCATAAGTATTTTGTCTGGAAGTTTAATAGCTTTGTTTAATGGAACTTCTTTTAGTAAAATTGTGAATGCTTTTTGGCACGGAATTAATGGACTTGGTGGAGGGCTAAGTCATATGTATAGCTTGTTATTGTTCATTGCTGTAGCAGGAATTTATAATGCGTTATTGGAGGAGCTTAATATCATTCAGCCTATGTTGGATAAATGGCTTCAAACTTCGACTTCTATGCTATCCGATTCTTTGAAAACAATTGGTGCTACTGCTGTGATATGTGTAATAGCAGGTAACCAAACGATGCCAATTATTTTAACAGGGCGCTCTTTTTTAACGCATTGGTCAAATAAATATAACAAAGAAGAATTGGCTCGGATAATGGCAGATACAACTTTATTATTTCCAGCTATGATCCCTTGGAATGTTCTTGCAATCATGAGCAGTACAGTCATTAATATGAAGTTACATGAGTATTTACCTTATGCAATATTCTTATGGCTTCTTCCATGCTTAACGATTTTCGTCAATGTATTTAAAAAAGTTAAGACATACGAAACGAAGTATGAGGTCAGTTCTTAATTAGGAAAATTGTAATTATAGGGAAAAACATAGAAAAAGAGATAAATAGCTAATATGCTATTTATCTCTTTTTTTCATACAACACTAGCAGACTGTATTTCCTTTAATTGTCTAACAGTAATGCTGTATTTTGTACGTATAGCTTCTAATTCCATAATAGCCACATCAATGTATTCGGGATCGGCGTAAATAAAATTAATTTCTTTTAGCTCTAAAAGTTTTTGTAAGCTTCTTAACTCATTATGTAAAAGTTGTGATGGCGTTTCATCAATTAATTGGTTTTTAGTAAAACGTTGAAAGAATGATTTAAAATTGACAGTTTTTTTTCTAGTTTGTTCTTGACCCGTTATTAGTGTTGACATTCAGTAATCCTCCCTAAATATAGAAAATATCTACTATTTGAAGACATAGGCTTGTCCAACTTAATAAACTTGAAAGAAACTTAAGAATTGGTTGTTCTAAATCTTATTACAGCGTTGGTAAAAATATTCATGTGAATTTTTAAAAATCAATTTTTTTTACTAAAATTGATTCTCCAGAAAAAGATGGTTTAAAAGTAGAACGATTTAGAAAAGCTTTTAGTGTATTTACAATTTAACGTTTTGCATCATTCTGTTACACTAAAGGAACATAAAGGTTTTTCTTTATGCAAAATGAATTTGAAATAAGTGAGGTCAAGATTTATGGAAAAGATTGAAGTAGGCGAAATTCTTACACTTAGCTATGATGAAGGAGACGAGCAAGATTACGAAGTACTAGGCTCAATTACGATCGAAAGTCATGAATACATAGCAGTAGGTTTACTAGAAGAAGTAGAAAAGGAAAGTGAAGAGGATATTGACGTTTTCTTCCTAAGAGTCGAAGAAGATGGCGAGTTTTACGATATAGAAACAGAAGAAGAGTTTGAAAAAGTTTCAGCTGCTTTTGATGAAGTCTTAAGATAATAAGATCAAAAAAAGTAGGATTAAAGCATTGGAATACGGGCAAAGGTATAGGCAGTATTTCGTAATTTTAATAAAAGAAGAACACTTGTAGATCATACAAAGTGTTCTTTTTTGTATGTTTATGTAGAAAAATGAAGGTTTTATTAAAAATTTGGGGTACAAACTATTAAATTTTCGGTATACTACAAATAGCAATTATATTAGGAGGAAGCTTATGAAATTTTCATTTAGAAATTACGCTTTCCCTTTGATTTTACTAAGTAGTATCATCATAGGTTCAGTCATCGGTTATAATAATGAAGGCGTAGGAATTGCCCTTAAACCAATAGGGGATTTCTTTTTAAACTTATTATTCGTAGTAGTTGTACCGCTTGTATTTTTCTCTGTAGCTTCAAGCTTTGCTAATGGTGGAGGAGAAAAATTCGGTAAGATTATGCGAAATATGTCAGGGGTATTTTTATTTACAGGTATTATTGCAGCGATCATAATGCTTGTTGTTATGAAAGTTTATCCACCTGCACATGGGGTTCATATCCCAATTGTTAAGCCAGATGCAACTGATAAAGTATCAGTAGCGGAGCAAATTGTAAATACATTTACGGTGAATGATTTCTCAGGCTTGTTTTCAAGAAGCAATATGTTAGCAATTATTGTATTTGCTGTATTAGTTGGTTTAGCAACGAATAAAGCTGGCGATAAAGCAGACATTGTTAAAAAATTATTATCAAGTGCTAATGTAGTAATCATGAATATGGTTAACTATATTATGTATCTAGCACCGGTTGGACTTGGAGCTTATTTTGCTTATCTTGTTCCAACATACGGAAAGGAATTACTAGGTTCATATGAGCGAGTTTTCGTTTTATATTATGTAACTGCTATTCTATTTTATTTTATTGTTTATAGTATTATTGCTTATATGGCCGGTGGTAGTTATGGATTTAAAATTTATTGGAAAAATGTATTACCTTCAACGTTAACCTCTTTAGGTACTTGTAGTAGTGCGGCAACTATTCCAACAAATTTCGAGTCAGCTGAAAAAATGGGCGTATCTAAAAACATTAGAGAGACCGTTATTCCATTAGCTAGTGCATTACACAAAGATGGATCTGTTATGGGTGGAGTAGTAAAAATTGCCTTTGCCTTTGGTGTATTTGGAATGAATTTCTCCGGTTTGAATATTTATCTTGTAACAATTGGTATTGCTTTACTAGTAGGTATGGTAATGGGAGCAATTCCGAATGGTGGAATGATCGGGGAAATGTTAATTCTTTCTCTGTTTGGATTACCGGTAGAATCATTACCAATTCTTGCGGCAATTAGTACGATAATTGACCCACCTGCAACAATGTTAAATGCGACAGGTGATTTATCTGTAAGCATGTTAGTTGAGAGATTGACTAACGGGAAAAAGGCTGCTTAAAAAACGAAGACTGGGAATCTCCCAGTCTTTTATTCTTGTAAGAGTATTTTCCTTGTCTTCTCATTTTTCAAGTTTCAGTCATAATACCGCCATTTACATGGAATCATATCAATAGATACAAAAAAACACATAGCTTAATATGTGTTCTTTTTTCTAAAGATTATTTTAAGTTTTCAGGGTTTAATCCTTTTAATTCTTCGATTACGAAAAGACCATCTTTACGGATTAAAACGTCATCGAAATAGATTTCTCCTCCACCATATTCAGGACGTTGGATACATACCATGTCCCAGTGGATATTTGAGTTGTTACCGTTGTAAGCTTCATCATATGCTTGACCTGGTGTGAAGTGGAAGCTTCCATCGATTTTTTCATCGAATAAGATGTCTCCCATTGGGTGTAAGATGTATGGATTTACACCAATTGCGAATTCACCGATAAAGCGTGCACCTTCATCTGTATCAAAGATTTTGTTAATACGCTCAGTGTCGTTAGCAGTTGCTTCAACAATTTTACCTTCTTTGAATTTAAGTTGAACATTTTCAAATGTAAATCCATTGTTAGGAGATGGCGTGTTATAAGAAAGTGTACCATTTACTGAATTACGAACAGGTGCTGTAAATACTTCACCATCGGGAATATTCATTTCACCAGCACATTTAATAGCTGGGATATCTTTAATTGAGAATGTAAGATCAGTTCCAGGACCTTTAATTTGAACTTTATCTGTACGGTTCATTAATTCAACAAGAGCATCCATTGCTTTGTCCATTTTACCGTAATCTAAATTACATACATTAAAATAGAAATCTTCAAATGCTTCAGTGCTCATTTTTGCTGATTGAGCCATTGAATCAGTTGGGTAACGTAGTACAACCCATTTAGTTTTTGGAACACGAATTGCTCTATGTACTTTTTGGCCTACAGTTTTACCATGGATTTTAGTCTTTTCGTCTGGTACATCAGAAAGTTCATTAATATTAACACCTGAACGTAATCCGATATAAGCATCCATATCTTTCATAACATTTGCTTCGTATTCTGCTACTTTATTAAAGTGTTCTTCAGTAGCACCCATTAATAATGCGCGATCTACTTTATGATCCTTGATTGATACGAAAGGAAAACCACCAGCAGCATATGCTTCTTTAACTAAAGCTGTAACTAATTCAGTTTCTAGCTTAAAGTTTTCAATTAAGATTTTCTCTCCTGGTTGTAATTTTACTGAGTAATTGATTAAGTTTTTAGCTAATTTTGAAATACGTGGATCTTTCATTGAAAATTCCCTCCAATAATTATAACTATATACCTATTGTAAACTATTTAGTCAGTTTTGTTTACTAAAGTATTCTTTTTTTACTAAAGAATTTGAAAACTTGTTTTACGACTAGTTTAGTGTTTGGTAAAATTTGTAGTATAATACCAAATAAGTGATTAAATTTGTGGAAGGCTATGAAGGAAAGGGGTTTTTTCGAATGGATTTAATTTCTATTAGTGCATTAATCGCAGCAGTTGCATTTGTGATCTTAGTTGTATTTATAAGTCGTACTTTATTCCGACTAGAAAGGGTATTTAGAGGTGTAGAGTCTACTATTGCTGAAACACAAAAAGATTTACATAATGTTTGTGTTGAAGCCGTTCAATTAGTACATACTTCGAATCATTTAGCAAATGAGGCTAAAATTTTTGTGAATAATTCGAACGAACTTACGAAAGATATGCGTGAACGTGCAAAATCCCTTGATGTATTAGCTAAATCAGTCGAAGAAGTCGGAGTTACAATCTCAGAAATGAATGAAAAAGTACGAGATACTGCTAATAATGTATCGAATACGGTAAAAGTTAGTACTGAAAAAATGTCCCAATTGGCAAATTGGGGAAATACAGCAATGGATTTATGGGAAAAGTACAAAACGAAGCGTGAGGGAAAAAAGAGAAATGGTAAATCGAATATCAACGATTCAACAGTTTGATGAAATAACTAACAACGAAGAGAAATTTGTATTTTTAAAGCATAGTACAACATGCCCAATTAGTCATGCAGCTTATACTGAATTTTTAGCATTTGCATCTGCATATGAGAATGTACCATTGTATTTTTTACAAGTTCAAGATGACAGAGAATTGTCTAACTATATTGCTGAGAAAACGGCAATAAAACATGAATCTCCTCAATTATTTATTTTTGAAAATGGAGAAGCAGTTTATAATACTTCTCATTTTTCAATTAAGAAAGATTCAATTGAAAATGCTTTACTAAAAAAATAAAAAAACTGCACCTTAAATCGTAACTTAAGGTGCAGTTTTTACGTTGTTTGAAAAATTCATAAACAGTTCGATACTCAGACTGATTGAAAACGTTTGTCTTTCGAGGCGCGAAGTTACCATTGTCGGTAATGAGCACCGCAGGCAGGTGAAGTAACGAAGAAAGCGAGCGTTTGGCGGGCAGTCTGAGAATTATTCTACGTCAAAACCAGCAGCTTTCCACGCAGCAGTACCACCATCAATATATGCTACATCAGTAAATCCCATTTTTTTAAGTAAATATGCTCCTAAAGATGCTTGGCCACCTGCACCACATGTTACAAGAACAGGGCGGTTTCGATCCGCTAACTTAGGCTCGCGTAAATGTTCTGGTAATTCTAAATCTGCACGGATTGGTAGCATGCCAAGTGAGATATTCAAACTGCTTGGTATTAATCCACATGCACCTGCATCAGCTGCGTCTTGAACATCAATTACTAATGTTTCAGGATTAGAATTAATTTTTTCACGAGCATCAGCTGAACTGATTCCTTGTACATTGTCACGTGCTTCTGCAACCATTTGTTTAAAAGTTATTGCCATTATTACTCCTCCAGTATAATGAAATTAGAAATCCCTAATTTTGGAAATCTCAACTATACAATACACCGAAAGTCTTATGCAATTCAAATTGATGGAGAAAATCATATGATTTATAGGAAAAAAGTAATGAAAATTTTAAATTAAAACAAGGGAAATGAAGTTCCGCGCAGAAATTAATTAAAGTTAAATTATTTTTACATAAAATCGAGCGTCGAAAGAAGGAGTAAATATGCCAGAAACATATAAATTTAAAACATCAGATCAGCATTTGCATGCATCTTTTAGTAACGTATATGAACCAATTCAAATCATTCGTTCTGGTGATTCGATTGAATTTGATACGATTGATATCGGGTGGGGGTATTCTCATCAAAATGGAGAAAGAGTAAGATTCAAGTCAAGGGAAAAGGAAGAAGAATGGGGTCATCCTATGATTGGTCCATTTTTTGTAGAAGGTGCTAAACCGGGGATGACACTTGAAATTAAAATAAACGAATTAAAAGCTGGCTGGTATGGCTGGAATTGTGCAGGTGGTAATAAGAATTGGCAAAATAACGCATTAGGTATTACAGAAGAACGAGAAGTGACATTAAATTGGCTAATCAATGAAAAAAACAATACAGCGAAGACTACGATAAGAGATATGGAAGTTTCGGTACCATTAGTCCCATTTTTAGGAGTCTTAGGTACAGCTCCTTCTGAATCAGGTGTTCATTCAACGATACCACCGAGATATTGTGGGGGAAATATCGACTGTAAAGAGTTGGTTGAAGGTAGTACTTTGTATTTACCTATAGCCGTTGAAGGAGCACTTTTTTCTGCGGGTGATGGACACGCTGCACAAGGAGATGGTGAAGTATCTGGTCAAGCGATCGAATCTCCATTTGATAAAGTGAATCTAACTCTTACAGTAAGAGAGGACATGCAGATTAGTGTGCCACGAGCTAACACACCAGCAGGGTGGCTTACATTTGGCTTTGATGAGGACTTAAATATAGCAACTAAAACAGCATTAAATGGCATGGTTGAGTTAATTCAAGAGCTATATGCTATTGAAAAAACAGAGGCTGTTGCTTTAGCTAGTGTTTGTGTTGATTTGAGAATAACTCAAATTGTAAACCATGTTAAGGGTGTCCATGCTGTTTTGCCTCATAATATGAATATCACTTCAATTTATAAAAATGAATAGATTTGAAAATTGGAGGTTATCAAATGCCGTTTTGTACTATAAATAATGTTGATCTAAACTATGAAATTATAGGAGAAGGAAAACCCATCTTTATGATTCATGGGTTTACCCCAGACTCTAGGTTAATGAAAGGTTGCATGGAACCGATTTTTACAAAGAAAAGCGGTTATAAAAGGATTTACTTTGACCTACCAGGTATGGGGAAAACAAAGGGCGGAACAAACATTAATACGACAGATGATATGCTGAATATCGTCTTAAAATTTATCGATACGATCATTCCGGGTCAATCATTTTTGTTAGCCGGAGAATCTTACGGAGGATATTTAGCACGAGGAATAATTGCAAATAGACCTGAAAAAGTTAAAGGTGCTGCATTTATTTGTCCAGTGATTATTCCACAATTTGAGAAAAGGTCGTTACCAAACCATACCGTAATAGTCGAAGATAAAACTTTTTTGAATCAATTAAATGAACTTGAAGAAACTGATTTTCGTTCAAATAACGTAGTTTTAGATGAAAAAACTTGGGTTCGTTATAAAGATGAAATTGTTAGTGGATGTTCAATCGCTGATCAAGAATTTTTATCTAAAATAAGGAATAACTACGGATTTTCATTTGATATAGATAAAATTAAGTTTAAAAAACCTAGTCTTTTTTTATTAGGACTACAAGACTCAGTCGTTGGATTTAAAGACGCATTTACTATTCTTGAAAATTTTCCAAGAGCATCATTTGCAATTTTAGACAAAGCTGGCCATAATCTTCAAATAGAACAAGAGAACCTATTCAACTTACTGATTAATGAATGGTTAGACAGAGTATTAGATGTAGAAGAAGGAACTACTATCTAAGTGTTTGTTTGATAATCCTTCTTTTCAGAGTGTTGAATAAAAAATGGTCTAGTCTATAAGGACAACAAAGTTTAGTGAAAATTTATTGATGTTAAAATACTTCATTTTTTATATTTATTAACGATTTTAAATCAATAAACTATATTGTTTTTTTGGAAATTAAAAATATTAAGATCAATTTTAGATAAATAGTTTATAGATGATTGGTTTATGAATTGATTTTCAATCTCAATTGTCTTACAAACTGATTAGTATTCTGTTATGTTACACTAAGAAAAGGATATTAAAATAGGTTTTTAACGTAAACTTTTTTGGATGAATTAGTTGATTGGAATGGAGGGATGCTCGACTCCTATGGGATATGCGGGAAGCCTGAGACCCCGCAGGCTACGCCGAGGAGGCTCAGGTCTCGCCCCATGGAAAGCGAGCAGCCTGTAATGGAAATCAACATCACACTACTCCTTTTACGAAAATTTGATAATTATTTGAAAAGTTGTTTTTTAACAATGCGAAAAGAAGAGTTACTAAGCTAACTCTTCTTTTTATTTGGTCATTAACTATTCTCAACTAGAATACAAAATATTCACTAAAAAAACATTTTTTTAAAATAATGCTCATGTTTTGATTAGCTTTCAATAAAGTGTCATAATAACAAATGAGATATTGGTATTTGCAAGGAGGATTTAATTTGACTAAAAATGATTTAGAACAACTTAGAATTGAAATAGACGAGATTAATCATCAAATATTTGAGTTATTAAATAAAAGAGGCGAAATCGCTAAGAAAATTGGAATAGCAAAAATTGATCAAGGCGTTAAACGTTATGACCCGGTTAGGGAACGTAAGATGCTAGATCATATTGCCGAAATCAATGAAGGTCCTTTTAGTACGGCTACCCTCCAACATATTTTTAAAGAAATTTTTAAAAGTAGCTTAGAACTTCAAGAAGAAGACGATAAAAAAGTTCTCCTTGTTTCAAGAAAAAGAAAATCAGATAACACAATCGTAAATGTAAATGGTGTTAATATTGGTGATGGAAGCCCAATTATTATTGCGGGTCCATGTGCTGTCGAGAGCTATGAACAAGTTGATTCAGTAGCGAAAGTCTTAAAGGAACAAGGAATCAAAATTATGCGTGGTGGTGCATTTAAACCACGTACTTCTCCTTATGACTTCCAAGGACTAGGTGAAGATGGCTTAAAGATTTTAAAAGAAGTTGGCAAAAACCATGGGTTGGCAATTATTAGTGAAATAGTAAGCCCAGAACATATTGAAATGGCACTAGATTATGTTGATATCATTCAAATCGGCGCAAGAAATATGCAGAACTTTGAATTACTAAAAGCAGCGGGTTCTGTAAAAAAACCAATCTTATTAAAAAGAGGTTTATCAGCGACAATCGAAGAATTCATTTATGCAGCTGAATACATCATGTCAGAAGGCAATCAAGAAATTATTTTATGTGAACGTGGCATAAGAACTTATGAAAAAGCTACGAGAAATACATTAGATATAACAGCTGTTCCAATTTTAAAACAAGAAACACATTTACCAGTATTGGTTGATGTGACACATTCGACAGGTAGAAGAGACTTACTAATACCTGCAGCAAAAGCGGGACTAGCAATTGGAGCTGATGGTATTATGGCAGAAGTTCATCCTGATCCTGCTACAGCTTTAAGTGACTCATCTCAGCAAATGAATTTTGATCAATTTGACCAATTTATGTCTGAAGTAAATTCTTTCATAAATCGATAATCAACATAAAAGCGCTGGCTGAACAAAATCAGTCGGCGCTTTTTGAATAATTTGTGAACGTTTGTTTTAAATTACCAATATATAGTGATAAACTACGAATAATTTACATTTTTTTCTAATAGGTGTATTGAACGAATATTCGTTTCACTATAAGATAGAATGAAGCACTATTTTTGTGGAAAATTACGTTTTATGACTATTTTACCTAAATAAAAAACAAACTACATAATAGATAGAATAAAATAGAGGAGTGATGAAAATGACGGTTACGATTTATGATGTAGCACGTGAGGCAAACGTTTCCATGGCTACAGTTTCACGAGTAGTTAATGGTAATCCAAATGTTAAACCTACTACACGAAAAAAAGTAAACGAAGCGATCAGCCGTTTAGGATATAGACCAAATGCGGTAGCAAGAGGATTAGCAAGTAAAAAAACAACTACAGTTGGTGTAATTATTCCAGACATTTCAAATACTTTTTATGCAGAACTAGCCCGTGGTATTGAAGATATTGCAACAATGTATAAATACAATATTATCTTAAGTAACTCGGATGAGAATGTTGAGAAAGAAATTACATTAATAAATAATATGTTAGCAAAACAAGTTGACGGAATTTTATTTATTGGTGGAACAATTACGGATGTTCATCAAGAAGAGTACGAAAAAGCTGGCGTTCCAATAGTATTAGCGACTACATATGATGAAGCTAATAAAATCCCTTCAGTAAATATCGACTATGCTCAGGCGGCATTTGATGCAGTAGATTATTTAATTAAAAAAGGTCACCAAAAAGTAGCATTCGTAAACGGACCTACTGAAACGAATATTATCGGATTAAGTAAGTTAGAAGGATATAAACGTGCTTTGCAAGAAAATGGAATCGAATTCGATGAAGAGTTAGTAACTTATGGTGATAATACGTATGAATCAGGAAGTGAAGCTTTTGAAGCTTTCCATGAGCGTAATATTATTCCGAGCGCTATTTTCGTAGCATCTGATGAAATGGCGATTGGTGTAATCCACAGTGCTCAAGACCACGGAATATTAGTACCAAATAACCTTGAAGTATTTGGATTTGATAATACAAGGCTGGCATTAATGGTACGTCCAAAATTATCATCTGTTGCTCAACCAATGTATGATATTGGTGCAGTTGCAATGAGATTATTAACGAAGTATATGAATAAAGAGACAGTGGAAGATCATACAGTCATTCTTCCGCATCATCTTCAAATTAGACAATCTACAAAGTAAATGATAAAAGTAGCTTAGAATTTTAGTGATTCTAGGCTTTTTTGTTTTATGGGGGAACTTATGGGTGCAAGGAAAGAATGGAGTAACGTTTAGCTGCAAATAAACCTAAGAGGTCCGCAATTATAGTTTAAATCAGTGGAAATAAAAGAAGAACTGCAAATAAAATCTGAGAATCGCAATTAAAATCCAAGAACCGCAATTAAAAATAGTAAAACAGCAAATAAAACTTTGTAAATCGCAAATAAGTCAATAGTATACATATACCGGTAATCGTATTTTACACCTTTATAAACAGATATTAGATCGTTTTTAATATTAAGCTAGCAAATTTGTTCTGAATCTATCTAAAAACGAACCATTTTTAAATTGAAGTTTACTAATTCAAGATCAAAAATCCACCCGAAATTAAAAAACGCCGTCGAGATACCCTCTCAAGCGGCGCGTAGTATTTAAATAAAAGGCTTTTTTTGCTGAATGTGCAATGGCTCAAGTGCACGGTATAAGACTTGTTCATTGTACTCCTCTATTTCCTTCTTCCTTGGAATAGGCTTTACGATTGATGGATTGTCTGTCCAGGTTGTAGGTAACTTAACATTAGAAATTTTCTGCCATTTTTCTACCCAGCTATCCGGTATTAGGTTTGAACTTGGTTGTTGATTTGTCATAGCTAGCCATACTTGTGACCAAGCTCTTGGTACTACTCTCCAGTAATCGTATCCTCCTCCAGCAACAGCAATCCATTTACCATCGCAATATTTATGAGCGATTTCGTGTGCGATTTTTGGGATTTCCTCGAATGTTTTCATTGTTGTACATAGATGAGTCAATGGATCGTAATAATGTGAATCAGAGCCATTTTGAGTGAGAATTACATCTGGTTTGAAGTATTGAGCTATTTCACTTATTGCTTTTTTATAGCTTACTAGAAATGATTCATCCTCGGTGAATGCATCAATTGGAATGTTAAATGAATAACCGAAACCTTTACCTTGTCCTCTTTCGGTTACGGCACCTGTACCGGGAAATAGATATCTACCAGTTTCATGGATTGAGAGTGTGCAAACAGTCGGGTCATCATAAAATGCCCACTGAACTCCGTCTCCATGGTGTGCGTCCGTATCTATGTATAATACCTTTAAACCGTATTTTTGTTGAATATATTTTATGGCGATTGCACAGTCATTATAAACACAAAAACCAGAGGCTTTTCGTTTAAAACCGTGATGTAGTCCACCACCTAAATTAAAAGCATGGTTGGATTTTCCTTCTAGTACAGCATCTACTGCTGTTAAAGTGCCACCAACGATTAAAGAACTGGCCTCGTGCATATTTTTAAAAATGGGTGTATCTTCAGTTCCAAGCCCAAATTGTTCAGCGATATTTGCGCTAACAGGTTCGCGGCTTGCTTTTTTAACTTGTTCGATAAATTGTAAATCATGAAAAAGGAGCAGCTCATCATCTGTTGCTAATCTTGGTGGAATAATATCAGCGCCATTTAATAGATTACTAGATGTTAATAGTTCATAAACTAATTGAGAGCGAATCGGATTAAATGGATGATTTTCATTGAATTGATAGGCATGGTATTCTTCGCTATATATTAAATATGCATCCTTTTTCATCATGAGTCACTCGCTTCATTTGGCCAAAGAATTTTATATCCCTCAGTTTTTAAAGTTTGAATGATTGAAAGTGGATTCATCGTTTGAATTCTAAATACAAGAACCTTATGATCCACTTCTTTTGCAGGGTAAACAAGGACACTTACAATATTAATATTTTCTTTTGAAAATACGTTAACAACGTCACTTAAAATGCCTGGATGATCATGGACTAAGATTTCTATTTGGGAGCTAGGTTGATATGTTCCTGTTAAAGTTACTAGAGTGTGTAATACATCAATTTCAGTGACAAGTCCTATTAATTTTCCGCTAGATACGACAGGTAAGCAGCCTATTTTATATTGATAGAAATATGTTGCTACTTCTTCAACAAAGTCAATTGGACTGCAAGTTATGACATTAGTAGTCATAATTTTTTCAACAGGAACCTCAAGTACAGATGAAAATGCTTGTGGAAATAATGTTGAAGGTAGGGCATCACGTACATCTCGATCAGAAATGATTCCAACCACTTGATCATCTTTATTAATGATTGGAATATGACGAACTTCACCTGTTCGAAAAATTGTTACTGCTTCACCGATTGTATTTTCTTTTTTTAAAGTAATGTTTGAACTGCGCATAATATCTTGAATAAGCATTTTTTTGAATCCTACCTTTCGAGATTAAAGTTCAATTAGTACATATATCTTTGTAAAAAGCGTAGTGCGTCAAATGCTTGAATTTCTTCAGTTGTTACTCGTTTTCCCATTCTGACCATTAAACAGTTTGCTGGATGGGAACAGATTTCAGGATCATCAGTTGCAAATTGAATGAGTCCACCGGCATTCATCATTTTTTCCATCATTTTTCGATATTCCCATACGTTTAAACCAGTGCCTTTTAAATCCCAATGCCAATAATACTCTGTTGTGATAATGATATAGTCTTCCATTGCATCATCTAGCATTGAGAGAATTAACATATTTTTAGCAACTGAAAAACCGCGGAACTCAGGTATAACCTCAATTGCTCCAAGCTCGAGTAAATTTTCTAGAGTTGTTTTTGACCATCTTTCAAGTGGGTCTGGATACAAATAAGTTACGTAACCTACTATTGTTTGATCGAGTCTAGCAATAATAATTCTAGCTTCAGGTAGACTAGCAATTTCAACAATTGCTTTGTGTTGCTGTGCTGGTTGTCTAAAAGATGTTAAATTTTCATGAAAATGATATGTTTCAAGTAAGGCAGATTCGACCGGTCCCTCTATAATTAATTCACCATGCACAGTTTGGATTGTTTTTGAAAAATATTTTTTTGGGTGATCCAATATTTCTCACTCCCTTTAGTAAACACCTTTTTAATAATCATACTAAAAAATGCAAGAAAGACATACAGGAAAAAAAACAGTATGTGTCTAATACATATAAATGGGCAATTTATTAAAAATACTGAAAATTAAATCTTATCATTGTATAATGATAGTAGAGAATATCAAGGAGGGATTTATATGAAGGTGGAAGCGCTTCCTGTAAAAAACGGACAATTTAATTTAAAAAACTATGAGGAAACTTATAAAAATTTTAAATGGGAAGATGTAGAAAAAGAGTTTTCTTGGTATACAACACAAAAGTATAATATGGCTTTTGAAGCTATCGATCGTCATGCAAATTCTGATCGAAAAGATAAAGTTGCTTTGTATTACAAAGATGATAAGCGAAATGAAAAATATACGTTTGAAGAAATGAAAATTAATTCAAATAAGGCTGCAAATGTTTTAAAACAATTCGGTGACGTTGAAAAAGGTGATCGAGTATTTATTTTCATGCCTCGTCAACCAGAATTGTATTTTGCACTTTTAGGAGCTTTAAAATTAGGTGCTATTGTTGGTCCTTTATTCGAGGCATTTATGGAAGGTGCTGTAAAGGATCGTCTAGAGGATAGTGAAGCAAAGGTATTAGTCACAACGCCAGAATTATTATCACGTGTTCCAGTTAATGATCTACCTGCGTTAAAAACAATCTTCCTTATCGGTAATGACGTTGAGGAAGGCGGTAAATTTGTAGATTTTAAAGCTCGTTATAAAGAAGCGAAATCAGATTTTGAGATTACATGGTTAAATCGCCATGATGGTTTAATTTTGCATTATACTTCTGGGTCAACTGGTAAACCAAAAGGTGTACTTCATGTTCAACAAGCGATGATCCAACACTATCAAACTGGTAAATGGGTGACGGATCTTCAAAATGATGATGTATATTGGTGTACAGCAGATCCAGGTTGGGTAACTGGAACTTCATACGGTATTTTTGGACCTTGGTTAAATGGTGCTTCTAACGTAATCTTAGGAGGTCGTTTCAGTCCAGATGCTTGGTATGAAACAATTCAAGAATTCGGCGTTACAGTTTGGTATAGTGCTCCAACAGCATTCCGTATGCTGATGGGTTCAGGGGAAGACATTATTAATAAGTATGATTTAAGTTCACTTCGACATATTTTAAGTGTTGGTGAACCTTTAAATCCAGAGGTAGTTCGTTGGGGAGCAAAAGTATTTAATTTACGAATCCATGATAATTGGTGGATGACTGAAACTGGAGCTTCATTAATTTGTAACTATCCATGTATGCCAATTCGCCCAGGTTCAATGGGTAAACCATTCCCTGGAGTCGAAGCAGCTATTGTTGATAATAACGGTAATGAAGTTGCTCCATATACGATGGGAAATCTAGCAATTAAAAAGGGTTGGCCATCAATGATGAACACAATTTGGAATAATGAAGCTAAATTCCAATCATATTTCTTAAATGATGAATGGTATGTTTCAGGTGATTCAGCGTATATGGATGAAGATGGATATTTCTGGTTCCAAGGTCGAGTAGACGATGTAATAATGACTTCTGGTGAGAGAGTTGGTCCATTTGAAGTAGAAAGTAAGCTTGTAGAGCATCCTGCGATTGCAGAAGCTGGTGTAATCGGTATACCAGATCCTGTAAGAGGTGAGATCATTAAAGCATTTGTTGCGCTAAGAGATGGGTATGTTGCTTCAGATGAATTGAAGGAAGAAATCCGTAACTTTGTAAAACTAGGACTAGCAGCTCATGCAGCACCTAGACAAATCGAATTCCGTGATAAATTACCAAAAACTCGCAGCGGAAAAATTATGCGAAGAGTATTAAAAGCATGGGAGTTAGACCTTCCAACTGGTGATTTATCAACAATGGAAGATTAATAAAAAAAGAAAACCATTGGAAAAAATCCAATGGTTTTTTGTTGTTCTAAAATTTTCGATCGGAGCCACCACCGCCGGAGCTTCCTCCGCCACCGCCTCTTGGGCCACCGCCACCTGAAGAGCTTAATAGTGCAGGTAATAAATTCAAAATGAAATAAGTTAGTACACCATTAAAGAACATCATATCAATGATGATGATCCCTATCACTATTGCAATGATGATGAATACTTTTAAATTGTCCCATAAATTACTTGTTTTAGAATGGCCAGTTTGTTCAGAGCCATTTAAAATAACATTATATAGTGATTTATATGTGTTTGTTATTGCAAGAGATTCTTCACCTTTTTTCAAATATGGAATAGCGCTCTGGTCCAAAATTTTACCAGATCTAATATCCGTTACAACTCCTTCTAAACCATATCCTACTTCGATTCTTATTTGTCTGTCTTTTTTAGCATATAACAAAAGAACACCATTATTTTTCTCTTTATTACCTAAACCATATTTTCGAAATGCTGTATTAGCATATTCTTTAATATCATTTCCTTCCAGACTTGGGATTGTTAATACCGCAAGTTGAGCGGAGGTAGTGTCTTCTAACTTTTTCCCTAATTGAATTAGAGTTTGTGAATCTTCTCTGTTAAGAACATTTGCATAATCTTGTACATAAATGTCTCCCACTTGAGAGGGTACTTTAATTTCAGCATTTGCTGCTGTAGCAAATGAAAAAAGAAATCCTATTAGGAATATTGTTGAGAGAAATTTTCTCATTTATTACCATCGCCACTAAAGTCAACCTCAGGTGTAGCTTTATCTTTTTCAGATACTTCAAAGTAATCCTTCTTCTCGAATCCAAAAGGTCCAGCTACTAGAACACCCGGGAATTTTTTGATTTTTTGGTTGTAAACAGTTACTGCATCATTATAATCTTTACGAGCAATTGCTAGTCGATTTTCAGTTCCTTCTAGGCTATCCATTAATGCTTGGAAGTTTTGATTTGATTTTAAATCAGGATAGTTTTCAACGACTACTAATAGACGACTTAGCGCTCCAGACAATTCTGCATCAGCTTTACTTTTATCAGCAGTCGTTTGAGCACCAGCTAATTTTGCGCGTGCATCTGTTACTGATGCAATCACATCTTTCTCTTGTGTAGCATATCCTTTTACTGTATTTACTAAGTTTGGTATTAAATCTGAACGACGTTTTAGTTGGTTATCAACTTGTGACATTTTATTTGTTACATTTTCTTCTTGAGTCACAAAGCTATTATAGCTTCCGACACCCATAAAGATTAGAACGACTACAATAATTAAAGCAATCCATATTCCTTTATTCTTCAAGAAAAAACACTCCATTTCCAAAATATGTATTTTTAAAGATGTTAGTATTAATATTTAACCATATTATTTGATATAAAGCATTTTTATTCAAATATTGAATGACAATTTAAATAAAATTAATAAAAATTTAATTATCTATTTGACTTAAACGTTTTATTTGTGATATAAATGTTTCATAACATTTTAATAGTGAGCGTTGAAAGGCTTAGTAGTGTGAATGGTATTGGATCAGAGAGCTAATGGTTGGTGAGAATTAGCACAGACATTGACACGAATTACAACCTGGAGCATTCTTTTTCGAAATTTGTTTAATGCAAATTAGGATTAGAACGGTTAACAGCCGTTAATTGTATGAGAGGTAGCTAGTTTTATTAGCTACAACTAGGGTGGTACCGCGATTATAATTATTCGTCCCTACTGTTTATCAGTAGGGACTTTTTATTTTGTTTAAACGACGTATAGAGCATAGAAGGGGTGGGCTAAAAATGGAAAATATCTTACAAGATTTAGAATTTCGTGGATTAATTAACCAAATGACAGATGAAGAAGGTCTACAAAAATTATTAAGCGAAGAATCTGTTTCATTATATTGTGGTTTCGACCCAACTGGTGATAGCTTACACATTGGTCACTTATTACCAGTGTTAATGTTAAAGAGATTCCAAGTTGCAGGTCATAAACCAATTGGTTTAGTAGGTGGAGCAACTGGAATGATCGGTGATCCAAGCGGTAAGAAGGCAGAACGTACGTTAAATACTACTGATACAGTAAAAATGTTCAGTGAACGAATTCGTACACAATTATTACCATTTTTAAACTTCGAAGGTGATAATGCTGCTAAAGTAGTTAATAACTTTGATTGGACAGGCGAATTAGATGTTATTACATTCTTACGTGACATCGGTAAAAACTTCGGATTAAACTACATGCTAGCTAAAGATTCAGTTGCATCTCGATTAGAAGCAGGTATTTCATTTACTGAATTTAGTTACATGATTTTACAATCATATGATTTCTTAAAATTATACCAAGACCATAACTGTAAATTACAAATTGGTGGTAGTGACCAATGGGGTAATATTACAGCGGGTATGGAATTAATCCGTAAGACAGAAGAAGATTCAAAAGCTTTTGGTCTTACAGTACCTTTAGTAACAAAAGCTGACGGTTCTAAATTTGGTAAAACAGAAGGCGGAGCAGTTTGGTTAGATCCAGAAAAAACAACTCCATACGAATTCTACCAATTCTGGATTAATACAGATGACCGTGATGTAGTTAAATACTTGAAATACTTTACTTTCTTAACAAAAGAAGAAATTTTAGAGCTAGAGAAACAATTTAATGAAGCACCAGAACAACGTGTTGCTCAAAAAGCATTAGCTGCTGAAGTAACAAAACTTGTTCACGGTGAAGCTGCTCTTGATCAAGCAATTAAAATTACAGAAGCATTATTTAGTGGATCTGTAAAAGAATTAACGGCTGCTGAAATTAAACAAGGTTTTAAAGACGTGCCTTCATTTAATTTAAGTGAAGCAGAAAAAGGATTAGTAGACTTACTAGTTGAAGCAAAAATTTCTCCATCAAAACGACAAGCACGTGAAGATGTACAAAACGGTGCTGTTTATGTAAATGGAGATCGTATACAGGACGTTGCAACTGTGTTAACTAAACAAGATGCAATTGAAGAGCAATTTATTATTATCCGTCGTGGTAAGAAGAAATACCACTTGGTTACATTATAATACCGAACAAACAGTGAACGAAAAAGCAGTAGTTTGGTTGGAAGTAGTTCAGAGAGCGAGTGGTTGGTGAAAACTCGTCTACACAATCAAATGAATTACATTTCGGGAGTTTTCTTTTCGTAGTTAGTTGATCTAATGAAGGGAAGAACGTAAGTCTACGTTACAGATTCGAGTGATAAGAATTTTTATTAGTCATAGTATTAATTCTTATAACTAGGGTGGTAACGCGATCGAGGTCGTCCCTATTTTATATAGGGAGGCCTCTTTTTTTATTGCACTTTAATAGGTATAAATTGGCAGCGATGATCCTTGCTCGACGTAGTAGCCAATTCTAGGAATAAAGAGTATAAGTGCAACTACGTCTTTGCCATCGCCTAAAAGGCTCATCAAACAACGAGTTTTCTTTATTTTTTTTTGAAAGGGTGACAATCATGGAGATTTTTGCAACAAAAGATTACCGAATATTGGCAAAACTTAATGAAGATGTACAAAATTTACATGCTGAATTGTTTCCAGAATTTTTTAAGGTTCACAATCTAGCGGAGATAACTGAGTTTTTCAAGGGTGTAGTTGATAAATCAGATCATCATTTTTTCGTAGTAAAAGATATTGAAGAATTGGTCGGATACGCTTGGATTGAAATAAAACATATACCTGAAGGACCGATTAAAAAGGCTTTTCGGCTAGGTTATGTTCATCAAATAAGTATTAAAGAAGAAAAAAGAAATAAAGGATACGGTTCTTTCTTAATTCATAAAATTGCTTCATTTGCTCGTGAGAATAATCTTTCTAGAATTGAGCTAGATTATTGGATCGAAAATAAAAATGCAAGTAGTTTTTATGAGAAACTTGGGTTCGTAAAGTTTCGTGAACACGTATTTATGGATGTATAAAAAAGGGAGAGTATATAAAATGAAAAAGATTGAATTAGGTGCGTTAATCGCACTGTTTGCAGTTATTATGTCTAGTTGTCTAGTTATATTAAAATCAGATCCACAAATTCCGCTTCTTTTATGTGTTGTTTGTTTAGCTGTATTTGGATTATTTAAAGGGTTTAAATGGGAGCAGATTGAAAATGGTATGAAAAAGGGTATTCAAAATGGCTTGTCACCTACATTAATCTTAATGATGATCGGTCTATTAATCGGTTCTTGGATGCTAAGTGGTACAGTACCTACATTATTATTTTACGGAATTTCGGTTCTTTCAGCTAAGTGGTTTGCGATCAGTGCAATTTTTATTACAATCATCGTTGCTAGTTTTACTGGTAGTACTTTTACAACAATCGCTACAGTTGGTGTTGCGTTAATGGGAATCGCACATATAATGGGGATTCCACCAGCAATTGCAGCAGGTGCGATTATTAGTGGAGCGTGTTTTGGTGATAAGATGTCACCGATTTCAGATACAACGAATTTCGTTCCAAGTATTTTAGGAATAAAGGTTAATGAACATATTCGACACATGGCATATACAACAATTCCAGCATTAATTGTTACAGTTATATTATTTTTAATCATCGGTATGGGTCATGGAAATACAGATATGGCGCAAGTTACAGAAATGAAAAAAGCAATTTCAACTAGCTTTGAAGTCAATCCGTTATTATTAATCCCATGTTTAATTGTTTTTATAATGGCATTTAGAGGTTTTTCAACTTTACCAACGATGTCGGCTGGTATTGTTAGTTCATTAGTTTTAGCATTTTTCATTCAAAAAGATATTACACTTGCAAAAGTGTTTACAACATTACAAAATGGATTCCAAACGGATACAGGGAACGAAATGCTTAATTCCATTGTTAACCGTGGAGGATTACAATCAATGATGTGGTCTGTGTCATTAATATTTATTGCACTTGCTCTAGGCGGATTATTACAAGAGCTACGTGTATTCGAGACATTAATACAGTCATTATCTAATTTGAAACGTAACGGGCATATTGTTATTGCAAGTACATTATCTGCAATGAGTGTAAATCTTTTAACAGGTGAACAATACTTATCAATTCTACTTCCTGGGCAATTATTAAAGGATGTATTTATCAAAAAAAATATACCACTTAAAAACTTATCACGTGCATTAGAAGATGGTGGAACACTTTTTAATCCAATCGTTCCTTGGAGTGTAAGTGGAGCGTTTTTCGCTTCAACATTGGGAGTACCTGTTATTGATTACTTACCGTTTGCATTCGTATTATTTATTACACCATTATTCAGTATGTTAGCCGCTTTATTGGGTAAAGGTTTAGAAGTTGAAAATAAAGGAGAAAGTTCAAGAAAAGTCGCATAAACAAATTGTTTCTACGTAAACTAGTTTTTGTACGAACTGGTTAATGGAGGGAAAAAAATGAGTCATGCAGCAGGTGGTTCAAAGAAAAATCGTCCTAGTGATGCAAATCATGTAGATGCAAAAACGAAAGCTCATCAAAAAAGGCTTTCAAAGGATCAACATAATCCAATGGGCGAAAAGTATCCTAGATAGTTGAATAAATAATTTTGAATCAATCCCCTATATGAAAGAAAGGACATCCATCCATTTCTTTTCATATAGGGGATTTTTTATTTGTAGTCTAACTTTTTATGAGGAATAATGTTAAATGTTTATGCAATATTCAAATTTTAGTGAAATCCACTTAATTATCCGATAAAATAAAAGCTAAAGTAATTTTATTTAAGGGGATAAAGGTAATGAGCTTTTTTAAAATAATTACATATACAATTATTATTGGGATACTAAGTTATGTATTCTGTATCGTTTTTATCGGTATAAATAGCTTTTTACAATATCAGCATAAAGTACCTAAAAATGCAGATTATATCATCGTATTAGGCGCTGGTTTGAAAAAGGATAAACCTACTAGAGCTTTACGTTATCGAATTGAAACAGCAGCTAAATATGCTAAGGAAAATAAAAGTGCAAAAATTATTGTTTCAGGTGGAAAAGGTAATGATGAATTGATATCAGAAGCTGAATGTATGAGGGTTGAATTAATCAAATTAGGAATTGAAGAAGATCGAATTGTGAAGGAAGATTTATCAACAAATACATACGAGAATATGAAATTCTCAAAAAAGCTCATTCATAACGATCAAGCTCAAGTAGTCGTTGTTTCAAATGATTATCATTTATTTAGATCTTTAAAATTGGCTAAAAAACAAGGGTTGAATGTAGTCGGACTTCCTGCAAAAACACCAAAAGTTATCATACCGACAGCATACTTTAGAGAATGTTTATCTATTTTAAAAGCTATCTACTATAAACAAATGTAATCATTGTAGGCAATCTATCATTTTTATAAAAACTATGAATTAAATTTGTACCAATGTCCGTTTCATTTCTACTGATTGAAACATTTTATATTATATGGATTTGCTTGTCCAAATAATATGAAAGGAGTGACGTTGATGTCGTCAAAATTTTTATCAACTGGCGTATTAAGAAGACATTCTAGTACTCAGTTTTTAACAGTTGAAGCTCTTAATGTTGACCCGGATGACTCACGTTCTGTGAGTGTATTAATGTTTGACTGGTCAAGTGGTTCACCTGTGATTCTTCCTATGGTTGACCCATCTACAGTAACAATTCCACCAAATCAATATAGAACATTTAGATCTTTCCAACTTCCAGCAGCTTTATTTGCTTATGAAGTAAGAATTCTTCATCCGAAAGATCGTGATGTTGTAGTAAATGTATTTGGACTTAGTGACATTGCATTTGATCCTCAAGAAGGTAATAATGCAATGCAACATGACTTAGCGGTAGTGAAATTAAAATAAAATAAAATGTTATTTTAATACACCTCTCAATTCCGCATAAGTAGCCCTTCGAGTAAAGTCGAGGGCTTTTTTTATGGTGTAAAATAAATATAAAAAAAACCACAATCAAATTTGATTGTGGTTTCTCATCGCTTTCTAAGAAGCGATATGATTAACGGTTGTAGAATTCAACGATAAGAGCTTCGTTGATTTCAGCTGGTAATTCAGAACGCTCTGGTAAGCGGTTGAAAGTACCTTCTAATTTGTCAGCGTTGAAAGTGATGTACTCAGGTACAAAGTTGTTAACTTCAACAGCTTCTTTAACTACAGCTAAGTTTTGTGATTTTTCACGTAAGCTGATAGTTTGGCCAATTTTCACACGGAAAGATGGGATGTCTACACGTTTGCCATCAACTAAGATGTGGCCGTGGTTAACTAATTGACGAGCAGCACGACGAGTACGAGCAAGACCCATACGGTAAACTACGTTGTCTAAACGAGTTTCTAATAAGATCATGAAGTTTTCACCATGTTTACCAGTTAATTTACCAGCGATATCAAAAGTGCGACGGAATTGACGCTCATTAACACCGAACATGTGACGAAGTTTTTGTTTTTCTTGTAATTGTAAACCGTATTCTGATAATTTTTTGCGTTGGTTAGGTCCGTGTTGACCTGGTGCGTAAGGGCGTTTTTCTAATTCTTTACCTGTTCCGCTTAATGAAATGCCTAAACGGCGAGATAATTTCCAAGTAGATCCTGTATAACGAGACATTGAGTGTCTCCTCCTTTAGTTTTTATTTTGGAGTAAAATAAAAACGTTCGTGTAGCCCCAGTTTGTTTATTTTGCTTTCATGTATCCTCGCTCCAGCAGCCAGAGTTACGCGATGACACCTCTTAAACAGTAGAGGAACAAAATAAATATCAAGCCTGTGCTTACAACGCTGCGTTATTTTACACAAAAAATATTATAACCAGATAGTATAAAATAGTCAAGGGCAGTTTTGTTTTTAGCTTTTTATAAAAAGAACTTTGTCAATTAATCTTATCATTGATAAATAAGCTTTGTGGTATGATTTCCACTACAGTGCGCTCGCTTTCCATGGGGCGGCGAGATTCTTGAGCCTCCTCGGCAAGCCTGCGGGGTCTTTAGCCTTCCCGCTAATCCCATAGGAGTCGAGCACCCTTTCGTTCCAATCAACTTCTTAATAAAAAAGAATAATCTTAAAAACAATAGAATTGTCTTATAAACGTATGATTTTCGCTTTAGTAATCTAGTTGCAAGTAATAGATAATCCACGACTTACAAAGCATTAAAAATAGTGCCTCAAAAAAGATATTTGTAATAATAATGACGTTAATTATGTTAAATTTTTGCAAGTTAATTAAAAAAATATATTATCAATAGTCTTTCAGTTAGGAGACGATAGATTTTTTATATTGACCCCAATATAAAAAAGAAATCCAATAAAGGATTCCTTTAGAAATCAAATTTTCTTATCTAATTGTTTCTTCAATTAAATTAACGATTGCTTGAAGATATTTTTGATCCGTTTCATCAAAGCGATTAAATTCCGGACTATCGATATCTAATACACCAATTACTTCACCGTTATGCATTAAAGGAATAACGATCTCTGAATTTGATGCAGCATCACAAGCGATGTGGCCTGGGAAATCGTGAACATTATCGATTCTTTGAACCGTTTTTGTTTGAGCAGATGTGCCGCAAACTCCCTTGCCGTATGGTATACGCACACACGCAGGAAGACCTACAAATGGGCCTAATACTAATTCATTGCGATCGCCATCTTTTAAATAAAATCCTACCCAATTTATTTGGTGCAAAAACTGATTTAATAAGGCAGATGTATTTGCTAAATTAGCTATTAGGTTATGTTCGCCATCTATTAAGGCTTTAACTTGAGCTGTTAGAGTATTATATTGTTGTTCTTTTGTACCTGAATATTCGACTTTTTGAAACATTTGTAGACCCCTTTCCCTATTTCATGTGAAATATCATAGCATATTTCGAAAGAATACTGGTAATTTTGTCGACCGATTTGTAGAGGATTTTATTAGTATTTCGCTAATTAATAAAGGAATTGATGTTTGTAAAAGAGGGTGACGAGTATGGAGCAAGATAAACTTGCAACAAAGAAGAAAGTCATCGAGACAGCGCTTACGTTATTTAAAATTAATGGATACCAAGGTACTTCAGTAAGGGATATTTCTAAAAAAGCAAATGTAAATATTGCGACGATTTCGTATTATTTTAAAGGTAAACAAGGTTTACTTGAACATATCATAGTAGATTTTTTAGAAGGATATATTGAAATTTTAGATAAACATTGTTTGTCATTGTATGATAAAAACGCAAATTTAATTTTAATGAACCTTGTTGGAGAAGTACTTAATTATTACTTTTTAAAAAAGGAATATGCTTCTATTTTTTACAGAGAGTTGACAATCGACTCTGTCTTCATTCGTGAAATTATGATGACCTATTTAGCAAGAGAGCGTTATACTTTTACTCAAATTTATGATGCTATTCGTATGTCTAATGCGAAACTAACAATGCCATTTTCAGTCTTTTTCGTCCAATTAAAATCCTTCCTTTCAACACCGTACTTATTTCCAGGCTATTTAAATGAAGTATTGTATATACAGCAAAATGATCTGTATTTTTTTGAGAGATATAAAGAGTATGTAGAGAAATGGATCGAATCACTATTCGATATGGATGAGAGACTTGTTACTCGAGTAGAACTTTCATCCTAAAAGTTCGCCTTTTTCATTGTGAAAAATCACAATGAAAAGGCGTTTTTCGTTGTTTAAAAATCTGAAATTTCTACAAGCTTTTACAGTATTTATTATAGTTTGATAAAAATATGAAAAAATTGAAAAAATTAAGCCAAAAATCAACTTTATCATGTTATTATTAACTATGACCTAAATAAAGAGCAATTTATTAATTCAAAAATTAACGTACAAATAAATAGATTCAGAAGGCAGTAAAAGGAGGTACATCAGGGAAAATGACAATGACATTCTATGTAATTTTAGTCGTAATAGCTATTGTTATCGCATTAATGATTGTAGCCTTAACAATTCGACAACGTTTATTCAAAAAACTCGATGAACTTGAAGCGTGGAGAATGCAGTTAATGAGTAAGCCAGTTACGGATGAACTTTCAAAGCTAAAGGCCTTAAATATGACCGGCCAAACGGAAGAGCTTTTTGATAAATGGAGAACCGATTGGGATGAACTAGTTACAACTTTTTTACCAAAAGTAACTGATTCGATCTCAGAAATAGATGAGGCGATTAATAAATATCATTTCATGAAAGCTAAAGCAGGGATTAGTGAAATTGAAGGAAGCCTAACTGAAGCAGAATCAAACATCGAAAAAATTCTAAATGAGGTAAGCGACCTAGTAGGTAGTGAAGAACAAAATAATTCGGATATTGAAATATTAAACCAAGAGTATCTTGAGCAAAGAAAGCTTTTATTAACTCATCGTCATTTATATTCAATTTCTGAAACTCAGTTGGAACAAAAAATGGATGATATCAAACAACAAATCCAATTATTTAATGAAACAACTGAAAAAGGAAACTATTTAGAAGCAAGAGGCTTAGTGCATGAAATTGCTGATCAAGTACATATATTGAAATCAAATATGCAAATCATACCGGATTTATATATTGAATCTTCTACTACGATGCCCTCTCAAATACATAATTTAACTGATGGTTTAAAGCAAATGAAAGCAGAAGGATATGCGCTTGATTTTGAAGCATTAGAAAATGAAACAATCGATTGTTCTAAAATATGTATCGAATGTGTCGAATTAATTAAAAAACTAGATATCACAGAAGCGAATGACAAGCTTGAATTTGTGAAAGCAAAAGTCGATTCAATCTATGATTTATTAGAAAAAGAAGTAGAGAGTAAATTTGTAGTAGAAAAAGAAATATGGACTTCTCAGGAAGAAATTCAAAGTATTCGAGAAGATAATTTAAAAACAAAAGAAGAGACTCAATTAGTTCAGCAAATATATGAATTAAGTGATGAAGATACTCAAGCTCAAAAAATGGTTGAAAAGCAAGTTAGTATCATTACAAAACGCTTTGAATTATTGCAGATTCGTGTAGCAGAACAAGACCTTGCATTTTCTGTCATAAGAGAAGAATTAGATTTACTAAAAAAGCAAATGGAAGATGTTAAAGAATCTCATTTGATGTATGTTGAAATGCTAAAAGCACTTCGAAAAGATGAATTACAAGCTCGTGATCAATTAATTGAAATGAAACGATTAATGTTAGAGGTCAAACGTCTTGTTCAAATTTCTAATTTGCCTGGTATGCCAGTTTCATCTATGAAACAAATACAAGATGCTCAAGAAAGTATGCAAATTGTTTATTTGGAATTAGAGAAAAAACCATTAAAAATGGCGCATGTATCATTTTTACTAGAAAAAGCAGCAACTGCAGTACATGTTTGTTATAATGATACGAAATATATGATTGAACAAGGATATTTCGTAGAAAAAGTGATACAATATGGAAATCGCTATAGAAGTAAAAATGTACAAATGGCAACGTCAATGGACAAGGCAGAGCAATTATTTAGAGAATTTCAATATAATGAAGCTCTAGAAGAAGCTGCCGTTTCAATTGAGAAAATTGAACCTGGTGCAATCGATAAATTACAAGAAATACTAAATGAACAATAGTACACACTACCCCTATAGATGAAAATCTTAGGGGTTTCGTCTGTTTTCAGATATAATGAAAAATGGACTCAAGCAATATGGAGGTACGGAAAAAATATGATTTATTTTGATAATAGCGCGACTACTAAACCTTATAAAGAGGTATTAGACACATATATTACTGTTTCGGACCAGTTTTTTGGAAATCCCTCTTCGATTCATAAGCTAGGTGGACGCTCAGAGCAATTACTCTCAAAAGCTAGAAACCAAATTGCTGAGCTTTTGTCAGTTCAACCATCAGAGATCATCTTTACATCAGGTGGTACAGAGGGGAATAATTTAGCAATAAAGGGAACTGCCATGATGCATCGTTCAAGAGGGAAGCATTTAATTACGACTGAAATTGAACATCCATCAATTTATGAAGCTTATAAACAATTAGAGGATCTAGGATTTGAAGTAACTTACTTATCCCCAAACGAAGAGGGGTTTATTTCTGTTGACCAATTAAAAAATGCGTTAAGAGATGATACGATATTAGTTTCTGTCATTCATGTAAATAATGAAACAGGAGCAATTCAACCAATAGCAGAAATTGGTCGATTATTAACGGATTATCCAAAAATATTTTTCCATGTTGACGCTGTTCAAGGGGTAGGGAAAGTACCATTAAATATTAAACAAGCTGCGATTGATTTATTATCTATTTCGGGTCATAAATTTCATAGTGTAAAAGGAACTGGAATTTTATATATTAGAGAAGGTGTAACCTTATCATCTTTAATGACAGGTGGGTCACAGGAAAGAGAGATTCGTTCAGGTACGGAAAATCTAGCAGGAATTGTTGCGATGGCAAAAGCGCTTAGAATCACGCTAGAAAAACAAAAAACAATGAATGATCACCTATATAATATGAGAAATGAACTTATTCAAAATTTAGAGATGATTGACTACGCTGTATTGAACTCACCAGAATCGGATTTTGCTCCTCATATAATAAATATTTCATTTGTAGGATTAAAGCCTGAGGTAATTGTCCATGCTCTATCTGAAGAAAATGTTTTTATTTCTACAAAATCAGCATGTTCTTCTAAAACTTTTGAGATAAGCCGGGTACTACAAAGTATGGGTAAAAGCGAAAAAGTAGCAAGTAGTGCTGTCAGAATCAGTCTTTCTTATGAAAATACAATGAGTGAAGTAGAGCAGTTTAACAAAATAATTAAAGAAGTAATTAAAAATTTATATAAAGTAATGGGGTAACAGCATGAATGTAGAATATATTTTAATTCGTTATGGAGAAATGACTACAAAAGGAAAAAATCGAGGCCGATTTACAAGTATATTAAGAGAAAATGTTCGAAATCGATTAAAAGCTTTTGAAAAAATTAAAATCACTGCAACGCGTGATCGTATGTATATAAAATTAAATGGTGAAGACCATGAGAAGGTTGCTGCCAATCTTAAAGAAGTTTTCGGAATTCATACGTTTAGTTATGCTAGAAAAGTTGATACTGAATTAGATGCAATTAAAAAAGGTGCTCTTGAGGCTATTAACGAGCTTGGTGATAGTGTTAAAACATTTAAAGTGAACGTACAACGTAGTTATAAACAATTCCCATTAAATACGCCACAATTAAATCGCGAGCTAGGTGGGTATATACTTCAAAATACAGAACACTTAACTGTAGATGTTCATCAGCCAGATGTAGCTGTACGAGTAGAAGTGCGTGACGATGCGACTTATATTACTTGTGGAGAAGAATACGGTGCAGGTGGCTATCCAGTTGGAGTTGGCGGAAAAGTTATGTTACTACTATCTGGAGGTATCGATAGTCCAGTGGCAGCCTACATGTTGTTAAAACGAGGCGTGTCAATCGAAGCGATTCATTTTGAAAGTCCGCCATTTACGAGTGATCGTGCAAAACAAAAAGTTATTGATTTAGCAAGCAAACTAACTAGATATTGTAGACGAGTGACTTTGCATGTTATACCATTTACTGAAATTCAAAAAGCAATTCATAAAGAAATGCCTGCAAGCTATACAATGACAATTATGAGACGCGTTATGCTTAGAATTGCTGAGCAAGTTTCTGTTGATCGAAAAGCACTTGCTTTAGCTACAGGTGAAAGTTTAGGTCAAGTGGCAAGCCAAACATTAGAAAGTATGCATACAATCAATGAAGTAACTAATTATCCAGTTTTAAGACCATTATTAGCTATGGATAAATTAGAAATCATGGATATTGCTAAAAAAATTGATACGTATGATATCAGTATTAGACCTTATGAGGATTGCTGTACAATCTTTACTCCAGCTAATCCAACTACAAAACCAAAACGTGATAAGGTGGCTCGTTACGAGAGTCGTTTTGACTTTACTGAACTAATAAATGAAGCTGTAGTTAATAGAGAATCAATCATTTTTGAGAACGAAATGATTCGAAATCAATCGTCAACAAAAGAAGAAGAAATCGATATCGACGCACTTTTATAAAATTACTAAAAATTACCAGTAAAAAGATGAATGAAGATATGTGTTTTATCACACTCTATACTCACAAGGAGGTGACAACACATGTCAAATAGAAATAATTCAGGTAGCAATCAATTATTAGTTGATGGTGCTCAGAATGCTTTAGACCAAATGAAGTATGAAATCGCTACAGAATTTGGTGTAAACCTTGGTCCAGATTCAACTTCACGTGCTAATGGTTCTGTTGGTGGTGAAATCACAAAGCGTTTAGTACAAATGGCTGAACAAAGCCTTGGTGGATATTCTCGTTAATAAATTTAAATAATTATGGATTAAGGGGTAGGGTAAAACCTACCTCTTTTCTATTTGTTCTACATGCTCTTCGCTTGATTTAATATTTAATATTAACTTTGCTATAATAGAGGGAATAAATTAAAGGAGAGACCTGTTCATGTCATATATTGAAAATGAATTTATTAAAATTACAACTAAATCACAGGGAGCAGAGTTGACGGGTATCTATACAAAAAAAGATAATTTAAATTATTTATGGAATGCTGACCCAGCTT
The DNA here is from genome assembly GCF_001712755.1 of Gottfriedia luciferensis. Taxonomy (GTDB): domain Bacteria; phylum Bacillota; class Bacilli; order Bacillales; family Bacillaceae_G; genus Gottfriedia; species Gottfriedia luciferensis_B. The sequence continues at coordinate 123,461 of NZ_MDKC01000033.1, read as the reverse complement.
ATTGGGGGAGACATGCACCAGTTTTATTTCCGAATGTAGGTAAATTAATTGATAATCAATATAAAGTCGATGATAAAGTTTATGAGCTTTCTCAACATGGTTTTGCAAGAGATATGGATTTTCAATTAACCGAAATGAAGGAAGACTATATCAACTATGAGTTAAACAGTAGTGAACAAACGCTTTTAAAATATCCATTTCAATTTTCTTTAAATATTAATTATAAGATTCAGAACAACACTGTTTTTATTAAATATGTTGTAACAAATAATGATGAGAAATCAATGCCATTTTCAATAGGAGCTCATCCAGCGTTTAATATACCTCTTTTGGAAGATGAAACTTTTGAGGATTATTACCTAGAATTTGAAGAGGAAGAAAGATTAGAAACAATTAAATTAGAAGGATCATATCGAAGTGGCAAAAGAGAACTAATTGGTCAAAATATTAAAAACTTACCATTAACCCGAGAACTCTTTAAGGATGATGCATTAATTTTTGAAAAACTTAATAAAAACGTACTGACAATTCGTTCGAAAAATCATCGTAATGCGATCAAAGTTCATTTTGAAGGGTTTCCATACGTCGGAATATGGACTACACCAACAGCACCTTTTCTATGTATTGAGCCATGGTATGGAGTTGCAGATGAAATCGGCCCAGTAAAAGAAATGAAAAATAGACTTGGTATTCAAATGCTAAATCCAAATGAAACATTTACTTGCACATACAGTATTACAGTTGAAAGTGATTGATTAAATAAAAGGTACGTAATTAGGAGTTTAGAGATCAAATAAACTATCTTTTTTGGATGGTTTATTTTTTTTGTGATTTTTTTGTTTAAATTTTCTGAAAAATAGTCGAAAAATAGCAGGAATTGACTATACAATTAACGAAACCATTATTATTCTATTTTGCAAAATTCAAAATATAATTTTAGTAATGATCAAAAGGGGGACTAACTAAGATGAACAGTACAAGTCTAATTGCTCCAAGAGTATATAATCTCGTTTGGGAAATTGAAAAATTTGCCTCAACTGATAAAGTGGCGTTAAAGTGGGTTGACCTAAATGGCGAATCCCATCAATTAACATATAAGGAACTTTATAATAAAGTTCACCAATATGCTTTTACATTTAAAAATAGTGGCATCGAAAAAGGGGACAAACTTTTTGTCATGATGCCTAGATGTATTGAGACTTATGTAGTTTATTTAGCTATTTTAAAAATTGGATGTGTTGTAATCCCAGGATCTGAAATGTTAACGGTTAAGGATATTCAATACCGTCTTGAACATAGTGAAGTAAAAGCGATTGTATCGCATGATGAATATATAGGTACATTTAGCGAGATTGCTAAAACTGGAAAATATAAATTATTTACTATTCATAATCAACAAACAGTATGGACTTCATTAAATGACCAAGCAATTAGTGGAGCACATGTATTAACTGTGGAAACAAAAAGTGATGACTTAGCGTTTATTTCATATACGTCAGGAACGACTGGCAATCCTAAAGGTGTCGTACACACTCACAGTTGGGGGTATGCACATATTCGTACAGTTGCTTCGAATTGGCTAGATGTGACAGAAGATGATACTGTATGGGCGACTGCAGGGCCAGGATGGCAAAAGTGGATATGGAGTCCATTTTTAGCGACATTAGGCAGCGGGGCAACAGGGTTCTTTTATGAAGGGAAATTCGATGCAGATACTTTCCTAACATTACTAAAGGAGCATAATATATCTGTATTTTGTAGTACGCCAACCGAATACCGATTTATGGCAAAGGTTGAAAATCTAGACCAATATCAATTACCAGCTTTAAGAAGTGCTGTATCAGCAGGAGAGCCTTTAAATCAAGAAGTAATCCGTACATTTAAAAAGCATTTCAATGTTGATGTAAGAGATGGGTATGGACAAACTGAAAATACATTATTAATTGGAACGATGAAGGATATTAAAGCAAAAGTAGGTTCAATGGGGATTCCAACACCAGGAAACTTAGTTGAAATCGTTGATGATGAAGGAAATCCAGTCGGGGTTAATGAAGTGGGGCATATTGCGGTACATTTAAGCTCTCCAGCATTATTTAAACATTATTATAATGATATGGATCGTACAATAGCACAAAGAAAAGGTGAGTATTATTTAACGGGTGACCGAGCTAAGAAAGATGAAGATGGCTATTATTGGTTTGATGGACGTAGTGACGACATAATAATTAGTTCTGGTTATACAATTGGTCCTTTTGAAATAGAAGATGCGTTAGTACAACATAGGCTTGTAAAAGAATGTGCGGTTGTTGCTAGTCCAGATCCATTACGTGGTAATGTTGTTAAAGCATTTGTTGTTTTGACTGAAAATGCTACAAATCAAGATGACTTAGTATCTGAACTACAAGAACACGTGAAAAAAATTACTGCACCATATAAATATCCACGTAAAATTGAATTTGTCCAAGAGCTACCAAAAACAACTTCTGGTAAAATTCGCCGAGTAGAATTACGTGCGATGGAACAATTACGTGAATCGAATTAAATACTTATGTTAAAATGAGGGAAAATTCCCTCTTTTTTTGTTTTAGGATTATTTATCTTTCAAAATGATAAACGAATATAGATAATGAACGGATGGTGGAATGAAATGAAGAAGCTTTGGCATAATGGTTTATTTTATACAATGGAAAGTGAAGGGGAAACGGTAGACTCAATCATTACTGAAGATGAAAAAATTTTAAAAACAGGAACATTTGAATCCTTGCTTTCTTTTTTAGAAGGTGAACAATTTGAGAAAATTAATTGTAATGGAAAAATCGGTTTTCCAGGTTTTATAGATAGTCATTTGCATTTAATTGGTCATGGTGAAGCGATGAATCGTGTAGATTTGTCAAAGTGTCAATCATATGAAGAGATGCTTGATCGAATGAAAAAAGTTGTAAAGGACGCGCACCCGAATGAATGGATTGTCGGGGAAGGATGGAATGAAAACGAATGGGAATCAAAAGCCGTATTCCAAGTTGACGATTTAAATAGTTTATCAAGCACAAATCCACTTGTATTAAAGAGAACTTGTAGACATGTCTACTTTGTAAATTCTCTTGCACTTAGTCATGCAGCAATAAATGAACAAATGCAAATCGATGGAGGACAAATAGGCTGCTTTGAGGATGGTCGTTTAAACGGATTATTGTATGATGAAGCTGTCAATTTAATCATTAAAGCGATGCCGGCACCTGACGATCAGTATTTGTCAAAAGCAATCATTTCCGCTATTAAAGATTGTTACCAATACGGAATCGTTGGAGCGGTAACAGAGGATTTATCATACTATGGAAATGCAAATCTAGTGATTGATTTATATGAGCGATTGTTAAATGAAGTTCCATTTCACACTCATGTTTTAATTCATCATACGACTTTGGATGAAGTCAAAGGAAGATTACATAAAGGTAATAAGAATGTATCATTTGGAGGCGTAAAAGCATTTATTGATGGTTCTTTTGGTGGTCGAACTGCACTGTTAGAAAAACCTTATGACGACAATCAAAGCATAACAGGATTACAAGTGACTTCTTTAGAAAAATTAGAAGTAATTACAAAAAAAGCACGTGAAAATGGATTGCCGATAGCATTTCATATGATTGGAGATTTAGCCGTTAAACAAGCCATTGATGTTGTTAAAAAATATCCTAATCAAACTCAGCTACCTGACCGATTTATACATTGTGCACTTTTATCTCCAAAATTAATCGAGGAAATGAAAGAATTAAACATCGTTGTAGATGTACAAACCTCATTTATCTATGCAGATTATCCATGGTTAGTAGAACGTATTGGTCAAAGACGAAATGAATTTGCATATTTAATTAAAACGCTGATAAATGAATCAATCGCTATAGCAAATGGTTCAGATACACCGATTGATACAATTAATCCTTGGCAAGGTATATATACAGCGGTTACCCGAAAAGCCAAAGACGGGAGAGCGTATAATATCGAGGAAGCAATTAGCCTATATGAAGCAATTAAACTTTATACGATTGATAGTGCGGCATCGTTTCGTCAAGAAGATAAAAGAGGTCTCATAAAAGAAGGATATTCTGCTGACTTTATTTTATTTGATGAAAATCCATTTGAGTTAGAAAAAGATGATCTACTTTATGTTAAATGTAGTGAAACTATTTGCCGAGGAAATATTGTTTATAAAAGTCATGATTAAGTTATGAAAAGGACAAGGGAATGTGTTGGAGAAGTTGTTTATGATCAACAAGCAACTAGAATTTATCAACGAAGTTCAAAAATCTTATAGTTTACTACTCGAAAAGAATGGTATGTAATTTTACCATTCTTTTTGTTTATTCAGATGTTGGTTTGCCCATACTGATACAAAAAAGGGTGGTTTTTTGCTTTACATATACTCTATTCTAATTTTTATTGCAATCGTTGTTTTACTGTTAATCATTTTCGTCCTGTTTATAAATATGAAAGTTAATATTTTATCCGTTTATACAAATGAAGAACGATTTATGAATATTAAACTGTCTATCTTGAACAACCTATTGCATTTCGCCTTTACGATTCCATTAAAGAGACCGAAAGAGGTAAAGGAGGACGTATCAGATTTAGAGAAAAAAAGGGATTTGTCTGTCTTTCAACAAATTGATTTTTTCATAAATTTATACTCCAACGGACATACTATCATTACAAAATTTTTAAACACTGTACAAATTTACAATTTAACTTATCACATTCATTTTGGTGTCGGAAATTCTGCTTTAACAGGGATATCAATTGGAACAGCTTATAGTGCAATCGGAATTTTTGAAAACTTATTAAAGAAATTTACGATAGTTCATCATCCGCCAACTATAGATATCACGCCCAATTATTATACATCTGTAATGGAAACTACTGGTAAGATACGGTTTTCATTTTCGGTACGAAAGGCAGTCTTTGCGGGACTATTATTACTTAAAGCATATTTAAAAACTAGAAAAGACTTTAAAGCAACACATCCAATCGAAACTAATTAGAGGTGATTAACAATGAGTCAACATCCTATTGGAGACTTAATGCACGCGGCAATGGAAAATTTATCAGCAATGATTAATGTAAATACAATTATTGGTGATCCAATTTCAACACCAGATGGAAGTTTAATCTTAACCGTATCAAAAGTAGGGGTTGGCTTTGCAGCTGGTGGAAGTGAATTCAGAAATTACCATTTAGTAGATGGTGTTAAAGAAGCTGAAGTAAGAAGTCCACATCCATTTGGAGGAGGTACAGGTGGAGGTGCATCAATTACTCCAATTGCATTTCTAATCGTTAACAAAGATGGAGTAAAATTACTTCACTTAGATCAAAACACGCATTTAATTGAAAAGCTGATGGATTTAGCGCCACAAGCGCTTGAAAAAGCAAAAAAATATATGAAGAAAAATGATAATTCAGTTGATGATGAGGCAATTTTTGATACAGATTTAGATTAAATATAAAATTTAAGTAAAGTTAATTGCATTCATGGTTTCCTTCCAGTAAGATAAATGTTGTGAACATTTTGTAATTTTGGGAGGAAATATCATGGCATCTGTAACATTTAAAAACAATCCAGTAACTCTTATTGGACAAGAAGTAAAAGTAGGAGAAAAAGCTCCAAGCTTTACTGTATTAGCAAATGATTTAAGCCCTGTAACTTTAGAGGCTTCAGCTGGTAAAGTACGCTTAATTAGCGCAGTACCTTCTGTAGATACTGGAATTTGTGATGCACAAACTCGTCGTTTTAACGAAGAATTATCAAACGTAGAAAACGTTGAAGTTTTAACAATTTCAATGGACTTACCATTCGCACAAAAAAGATGGTGTGCTGCAAGTGGTTTAGAAAATGTACATACTTACTCTGATCACCGTGATGCATCTTTTGGTGAAGCATTTGGTGTTTTAATGCAAGAATTACGTTTATTAGCTCGTGCAGTATTCGTAGTAGATTCAAATGATGTTGTTACTTACGTTGAGTACGTAGCTGAAGGTACAACTCATCCGAATTATGAAGCAGCAATCGAAGCTGTAAAAGCTGCAAAATAATAGTAATAACTCTATTAAGAGGTAAAAGGCTGTCGAGTAGATCTCGGCAGTTTTTTTTTGCATTAAAAAGGCATTCACAAATATGAATGCCTCAGTGTGTATTATTAGACTGTTGCTAAAATCATTTACCTAAAGAAACTGATTTCTCAGTACAACGTTCCATGGCAGAAATAATAGATGAGCGGAAGCCTTTTTTTTCTAATTCAGCAATTGCTTCTATTGTTGCACCACCTGGTGTGCAAACTTGGTCCTTTAATTCACCAGGATGTAATTCAGTTTCAAGTACCATCTTTGCTGCACCTAAAACAGCTTGGGCAGCTAACTTATATGCTTGGTCTCGCTGTATTCCTTGTAATACAGCTCCATCTGCTAAAGCTTCGATCATTAAGTAAACATAAGCTGGAGAAGAACCGCTAACAGCAGGAACCGCATCCATTAATTTTTCATTTACTAATTCACATTTTCCGAAGCTATTGAAAATTTCCATTACTTCATTTAACTCTTCATTGGTCACTACTTGATTATGACAAAGTGCACTCATTCCTTCTCTAACTAATGAAGGAGTATTTGGCATTGTTCTAACGATTTTAACCTCTTTACCGAAGGATTTCTCTACACCTTCTAAAGTAATTCCAGCGGCAATCGTAATGATTACAGTATTATTTGAAATAACTTCTTTAATTTCTTCAATAATAGTTGGATATAAATCAGGTTTAACTGCTAAAAACAAATAATCAACTTGCATTGCTAAATCGATATTACTATTTAATGTGTGAACATTATATAAATCTTTCACTTTTACAAGTGTTTCATTAGACCTTGCACTTACATAAATTTGATGCTTATCAATTACATTCGATTCAATTAACCCACCAATCATAGCTTGAGCCATTTTACCGCAACCAATAAAACCAATTTTCTTATTCATTTGTACTCACATCCAATATATTTAATAAATTGAATTATACAGGAGGGGTTAAATATTACCAAACAATACATTATTAAAAAAAATTAATGTATGGATATCCACAAGGAATTATTTTTTGTAAAATAGAAATTGTAAAGAAAATTGACTCTTTATTTTGGGGGTATTATGAAACAAATTTTAAAAGAATCAAATCATAAAACTACAATTGAGATTATTCAACAACTTATTCAAACATATGGTGGAACTTCATTAACACATTTAGGATTACTTGGAGATAAAAAAGTATTTCTTTCAGAAGATCAAAAATCTGCATTTGTTTACCGGAAACAGGGGAATAAATTAGTTGTTCTATGTGATCCAATTGGTGAGATTTCTTTTGAAAAAATAAAGGAGTTTGAAAATTATTCAAGGAGTATGAAGTGTACTCCGTGCTTTTATCAAATAGACGAAAACTCAAAGATGTTGTATGAAAAAGCTGGCTATCGATTGTTGAAATTAGGTGAAGAAGCAATAGTTGAATTAGAAAATTTCGAAATTGCAGGTAAAAAAGGAGCAAAACTAAGAACAAAAAGGAACAAATTCATCCGACAAGGATATCAATTTGAAGTGTCTATGCCTGGATATTCTATAGGTCTACTTCAAGAGCTAAAAGGGGTCTCAGATGTATGGTTAAACGGAAGAGAAGAGCTATCCTTTTCAGTTGGTTCATTTCATTTTGATTATGTTTCAAATTTTCCGATCGGAATCTTAAGGGATAAAAATGGTCAAGTTATTGCTTTTGCGACATTACCAATTCAAGGTGAAAATATAACAATTGATTTAATGAGATATTTAAAAGAATTACCATACGGAACGATGGATATGCTTTTTGTTTCAATTATGTTTTGGGCAAAAGAAAATGGATTTAAAAGCTGCAGCCTTGGAATGGCACCATTAGCAAATGTTGGCCAAGATTCAAAATCATCAATCATCGAGAAATCTGCAAAAATGATCTTTAAATATGGTAACTCAATTTATAACTTCAAAGGATTATTAATTTTTAAAAGTAAATTTGCAAATAAATGGGAATCAAAGTACTTAGCATACAAACCATATACACTACTATCGGTTATCACAAGCTTATATCGCCTAGTTCATGGAACAAAATCTTTGAACTATATCACTCGATTTATGAAGCCGTTAGAAAAGAAAAAAGTAAAAATTAGTTAACGAAGGCCTCAATAAAGGAGGTCTTTTTTTATGTATTCAGTAGTGCTTTATGAAAATGATACTGTTCGTCATAATGCCATTAATTCCAATTCAATACAAAAAAATTAAAACTACATAAAAAGTTCAAAATGTATTAATTAAAAGCAAACATTCATCCATTAAAATTAAATTAACAGTACTGGATTAAAAATGATTAAAAAAACCAAATACTTTCTAATAGAAGAATTTAATAAAGTGGACACGTTTAAAAGCCATACGTATAATGAAACACAATGACTGTTCTATTATGAAAGTGAGGAATGAAAAATGCTAAAAGAGAATTCAGTGGAATTTTTATTTAATTACATAGATGAATCGACAGAATGTTTAAAAGATAATTTAGAAATTTCTTATTTAGAGGCATTAATTGAAACGGGTGAAAATTTCTTTGAAGGGGAAGTTTTACAAGAAGAAATTAATGGTCCACAAAAAGATAAACTGATGAATACAATTCATCAATTTACATCGGCGTCAAAAGATAATGAGAGTATTCGTAGAGCATTTCAATTAGCGATACTAAAAGGAATGAAACAAGGGGTACAAACAAACCATGAAATGACTCCAGATGGTATTGCTTTTATTATTACTTATTTAGTAGGAAAGCTTACTGAGGGTAAACAAAATTTAACTATTTTAGATCCGGCAATTGGTACTGGAAATCTTCTATTAACAATTTTAAATTCTTCAAAAGATAAATTTACTGATTCTGTTGGAATCGATGTAGATGACATTCTTGTTAGAATCGCATTTGTTATTGGCAACTTACTTGGCCATGAAATTGAATTATTTAATCAAGACAGTTTAGCACCTTTATTTGTAGATCCGGTTGATCTTGTTGTTTGTGATTTACCAATTGGCTTTTATCCAAATGCAGAACGTGCAAAAGAGTTTACTTTAAAAGCAAAAGAGGGCATGTCTTATGCTCATCATTTATTTATTGAGCAAAGTATGAACTACTTAAAATCTGGAGGATTTTTCATCTCGCTAGTTCCAAATCACTTATTTACTTCAGAGCAATCTGCGCAATTACAAAGCTATATTAATGAAACAGGCGTTATTCAAGGATTGATACAGTTGCCAGTATCTGCCTTTAAGGACGAAAGACATCAAAAAAGTATATTAATAATCCGCAAAAATGCAGAAAATATGAAGAAGCCAAAACAGGCTTTATTAGTTGATTTCCCTAAGTTATCGAATATGAAAGCAGTTGAAGATATTATGCTTCAAATGAATGAATGGTTTAAAGAAAATTTACAATAATTGAACTTTTAAACACGTAAACTAATTTGTGTTATAATAATTTCAGCTAAAAAAATATAACAGTTTCATGTTTAAAGGAGATGTAAAAACATGGCAAATATTCTTGCTATTAATGCAGGTTCATCGTCATTAAAATTTCAATTAATTGAAATGCCTAGCGAAAAAGTACTTACAATTGGTTTAGTAGAACGTATCGGTATTAAGGATAGCGTTTTTGTAATTTCAGTAAACGGGGAAAAAATTAAAGAAGTAACAGATATTGCTGATCATTCTGTTGCAGTAAAAATGCTTCTTGAAAAGCTAACAGGTTTAGGAATTATTTCTTCATTCGATGAAATTCATGGAGTTGGACATCGTGTAGTTCACGGTGGAGAACTATTTACAGATTCTGCTTTAATTACTGAAGAAGTTGAACAACAAATTGATCAACTTTCTGATTTAGCACCACTTCATAACCCAGCTAACCTAGTTGGTATTCGTGCATTTAAAGAATTATTACCAAATATTCCTGCAGTAGCTGTATTCGATACTGCATTCCATCAAACAATGCCTGAAGAATCTTACCTATATAGCTTACCTTATGAGTACTATAAACAATTTGGTATTCGTAAATATGGATTCCACGGTACATCTCATAAGTATGTAACAGAAAGAGCTGCTGAATTAATCGGTAAACCTCTTGAAGAATTAAGACTTATTTCATGTCACTTAGGAAATGGTGCAAGTATTGCTGCAGTTGAAGGTGGAAAATCAATTGATACTTCAATGGGATTCACTCCACTTGCTGGTGTAACAATGGGAACTCGTTCAGGTAACTTAGACCCAGCTTTAATTCCATTTATTATGGAAAAAACGGGTAAAACAGCTGAGGAAGTACTTGATGTATTAAATAAACAAAGTGGTATGCTTGGTATCTCTGGATTCTCAAGTGACTTACGTGATATTGAGACTGCAGCTGAAGAAGGTAATAAACGAGCTAAAATCGCTCAAAGTGTATTCATTGAACGTATTCACAAATATTTAGGATCTTATGCTGCACGTATGAAAGGTGTAGATGCGATTATCTTCACTGCTGGTATTGGTGAAAACGGACCGGAAATTCGTCAAGCTGTTTTAGAAGGTCTTGAATTTATGGGTGTGTATTTTGACCCAAGTAAAAATAACTTTAGAGGAAAAGAAGCTTTCATTAGCTTTGATCACTCTCCAGTTAAAGTAATTGTAATTCCAACTAATGAAGAAGTTGTAATTGCAAGAGATGTAGTACGAGTTGGAATGAAATAATCTGTTTAGTAAACATAAACGTAGAGCATACAAAAATAGATGAACTCATATTCTTAAAATGAGATCACTTTTTGGCTCTACGTTTTTTTTATATTCGAGGTGATAGTATGGATCAAATGAAAGAGTATAATTTATGGCTCGAACTTAACGATTTGATTGAAAAGAAACAACAGCAAAATTTAAATAAATTAGAACTAATGTATCAAAATGCTTCTAATTTTCTCCTCCAAAAAATACCCCAGAGCTATTCGAATACTTTTAATGAATTTTTTTCAACTGCTTTTTTCCACACTCAATCTTTAATACAAACAACAAAACAGTTTCAAGAAAAGAAATTAGATATACTTAATCGAGCACAAATTTTAAGAAGTGATGTTAAGACAATAAGTGATCTAAGAAAGCTACCATTAAGACAATTGAATTTTTTAGCTGAACAAGAAATATCGAAAGCATTAATAGTCTCAAGTGTTCAAGGTGGAATAAGTGGAACTAGTACAAAGCTTGCTTTATTTGGTGATTTACCGGCTTTATTATTTATTAATCTTAAAACGGTACAAGAAATAGCACTTTGTTATGGTTATGATGTAAGTATTCCAAAAGAAATGGAATGTAGTTTAAAAGTACTACAAGGTGCAATCCTCCCATCAAACGAAAAATACGTTGTTTGGAGTAAGTTAATGAACGATATTTTAAAGCATGAGGATTCTGACGTATTTGCAACTTGGGAAAATCAATTTAATGGAGAAGGGGTCTATTACACTGTCATATTACAAATGTGCAAGTTATTAATGATCCATTCATTACGGAATAAAGTTTTAGGTGGTATTCCTTTATTAGGAGTTTCTGTTGGGGCAAAATGGAATGAATCTTTTACAAAAAACGTATTAGAATATACAAAGAAATTTTATCAATATCGTATATTATCGGAACGGGTAAACCAAGAACCAACAGATTAAATCGCAATTTGAGAAGCTAACAAATTATCTGTTAGCTTTTTTTAATGTAGAATGAGTTGAAACCGAAATACTTCAATCTCCATTAGGCAATTTACCTTTAGCTAATCGAATACCCGTTTGGTTGTAAACGAGTATGTGGTATGCTAAAAGAAAACCATTCAAGGAGACAATTATGAAGCCTACATCAAGTTTTCAACTAGAACAATCCATCGGAAAGTTACGAAAAGTGGCTGACCAACTAAACAAGCAAATTAAAGAAGCATCTTCCGAAAAAGTTGCGAATGAAACCATCCGACTAAAAGAGGAACTAAAAACAATCGGAGACACTCTTTTACAAATTCAAAAGCGCGAAAATGAATAAACTGGTACTCACAAAATGAAAAAGCTAACAAATTAATTGTTAGCTTTTTCCACGCTGTTACATTACCAAATTTTCGTAAAAGGAGTAGAGTGATGTTGATTTCCATTACAGGATGCTCGCTTTCCATGGGGCGAGATTCTTTAGCCTCCTCGGCAAGCCTGCGGGGTCTCAGCTCATGCCCCATGGAAAGCAGTAGTAGAAACCAACAAGATATTCTTATTTAATTGATAACTTCTTTTTTCAATAGAATGAAAAAGCTAACAAATTAATTGTTAGCTTTTTAACCATGTATTTTTGTATCATTGGACATTTGTTGGTTACTTCTAAACCAAATCCAAAGATCGTTAATAATTGATGCTAATTCTGCAATTTCAGAATTTAATTTACAGCTCAAAACAAAATCAGATTCGTGATTTAAAAGTTCTTGTTTATGATTAATTGTAAACTCTAAACGTGTAATTTGATCAGGTATTCCACCACGGATATATTCCCATTCCGTAAGAATCATTTGTTGCTGATCGTGAGAGTAATCTTCCCAATCTAATTTTAGGCTTGGTAGAAAAATACCTAATCGTTCATCGTATGAAAAATAATCTTGAAACATCCCTTACTCCCCCTCTTGACTATATTATACATTGAAAAAAATAATTGAAACAAATTGAATTTTAAATTTCAATAAAAATTTTTAAATTAAAGTCTAAAATCTAAAAATAAAAATTATTAAAATAAAAGGAAAATAATTCATAATAATAGAAAACATAGTTATCTTTTAATAAAATAATCTTACTAAATTAAAGATAAAGGTATAAGATAATGACATAATTTTTAATGAACTGGCTTTATGCTTAAATAACCAATTAAAAAGGATAATGAGAATAGATTTACAAATACATACAATTGATTGATTTATCTAGATGATTTTCACAAATATATAAAATTATTTAGACTCGAAAGGAAGAGTTTTATGAGGCATGCTGTCATTACGGCAGGATCGAAGGGGTTAGGGAAGAAAGTAACTGAAGCATTTTTAAACGATGGTTATTCAGTAACTGTTACGTACTTTTCTGATGAACAGGCTATCAAAGAGCGAAAAGAAGAATGGAAGGATTATTTGGACCGGGTTCTTTTTGTCAAAGGTGATATTTGCGATAAACAATTTATTAATGAGATTGTCTCAAAAACGATGGAGAATTTCGGTAGGGTTGATTGTCTTATCAATAATGCTGGCCCGTATTTATTTAACCGTAAAAAACTGGCTGACTACACTGATGAAGAGTGGGAATACTTGTTGTATGGAAATTTGCACAGCGTGTTTTATCTTTTAAAGCAAATTATTCCAATTATGAGAAAGCAGAAATATGGACGTATTATAAATTATGGATTCCAAGGTGCCAATTCAGCTTCGGGGTGGATTTATCGTTCTGCATTCAGCGCAGCTAAAGTAGGTCTAGTTTCTTTGACTAAAACAATAGCCTATGAGGAAGCAGAGAATGGTATAACATCTAATATGATTTGTCCTGGAGATATTTTTGGTGATATGAAAGAGGCAAATCAATCTGAAGCAAGTAAGGATGGAAAAGGTCTTGCACCAGTTGGAAGATCTGGTACTGGGGAAGATATAGCAAGAATGGTGCAATTTTTGTGTAGGGAAGAGTCTGATTTTATAACAGGTGATATATTTGAAGTCACTGGTGGCTTGGATGTCATTAATAAATACAGACATATTCCATTATCATGAGAATTCGTGGGACAATTCCATTTTTAAAGCATAATTTATAATAAAAAAGATTCTGAATTAATATTTATTAAACGAAATTAAGCGTTTTCATTTTCTGCACTATATGTTTTGTGTTAATATAAAAATGTATTATTTTTTAATAAATAGAGCTCATCCTAAGAGGCACGAAATAAATATATTTCAGGGGGAAATAACATGCGTATTGGGGTACCAAAAGAAATAAAAAACAACGAAAATCGTGTTGCAATGACACCAGCTGGAGTAATGAACTTAGTTGGACATGGTCATTCAGTTTACATTGAAACAAATGCTGGAATTGGTTCAGGATTTACTAATGAAGAATACGTAAATGCTGGCGCAACAATTGTTGAAACAGCTGAAGAGGCTTGGAATAATGAAATGGTTATGAAAGTTAAAGAACCAATTCCAAGCGAATATGGATACTTCCGTGAAGGATTAATTTTATTCACATACTTACATTTAGCTCCAGAGCCTGAATTAACTAAGGCTTTAATTGATAATAAAGTAGTCGGAATTGCTTACGAAACTGTACAAGTTGGTAATACATTACCGTTATTAACTCCAATGAGTGAAGTAGCAGGACGTATGTCAGCTCAAATCGGTGCTCAATTCCTTGAGAAAAATAAAGGCGGAAAAGGTATTTTATTAGGTGGAGTACCAGGAGTACGTCGTGGAAATGTTACAATCATTGGTGGTGGTGTAGCAGGAACAAATGCTGCTAAAGTGGCTGTTGGTCTTGGTGCTCACGTAACGATGATTGACTTAAATCCAGATCGTTTACGTCAATTAGATGATATTTTTGGTCATCAAATTACGACTTTAATGTCAAACCCTTACAATATTGCTGAAGCGGTTAAAGAATCTGATCTTGTAATCGGTGCAGTATTAATTCCAGGTGCAAAAGCGCCAAAACTTGTTACAAAAGAAATGATCGAATCAATGGAACCAGGTTCAGTTGTAGTTGATATTGCAATTGACCAAGGTGGTATTTTCGAAACTACAGATCGTATTACAACTCATGATTTCCCAACATATGAGAAGCATGGAGTAGTACACTACGCTGTAGCAAATATGCCTGGTGCAGTACCTCGTACTTCTACAATGGCATTAACAAATGTTACAGTACCTTATGCAGTTCAAATTGCTAACAAAGGTTATCAAAAAGCTTGCTTAGATAACTCTGCATTATTTAAAGGTATTAATACACTTGATGGATATGTAACTTACGAAGCAGTAGCTGAAGCTCACGGCTTAGAATATAAAGAAGCAACTACTTTATTACAAGGTACATCTGTTTCTACAAACTAATTTAAAGAAAAATCCCTTTATCGAAGACGGTAAAGGGATTTTATTTTTTCTCAATTACAATAACATTCACTTTAAATTTATAGTAAAATTATATTATAATTTCCATTTTATGTAAAAAGGAGCGATGGTATTGGAGTTTATTTTAATCCTTATTTTTCTGATTGCGGGTATTTTCGCGTTTAACTGGCTAATGGGTTATCGTAATCAAAATATTATATTAGATTTAGATGAGCGCTATATACATCTAAATGATTATGCGAAGGCTGTGAAGGCTGAATTAGAAAGCCAAGGTAAAACAGTTGATTACAGAGGGAATAGACTTTTCATAATAAATGGTAAACACTATCATCTAATTGAACGAAATGTATCAATGGGTGGTGTTCCTTTACAACATACAATACTTCAAAAGGTTTAAAAATAAACCCCCTTCTCCATCTTTATGAAGAAAGGGGGTTTATTTTTAAACCTGACTTAAATTATATTCTTCTTTCAGCATGCTATATTGATGCATATTTCGATGAGCGCCTTTGAAAAACTCATGCTTGCGCAATATACCATCTAAATGAAAGCCTAATTTTGTAAGAAATTTTTGTGAAACGATATTATAATCGTATACTTCACCATATATTTTTATGAGTTTTAATTCATTAAAAGCATAATTTAGTAGATAGTTTAATGCAAATGAACCAATTCCTTTATTTTGCATTGAATGATCTCCAATTACGATTCCAAAAGCGGCATGATGATTCTCTTGATCAAGATTTCCTAATTCAATTCTTCCTACACAAATACCATTGTTTTCGATTGTGAACAAGTGGAGATTAGGTTTAAGTCCGTCAAAATATTTTTCATAGCCTTGTACCATTTCATCTAAAGAACGTGGTTTTTCTATTCCTACAAGCTTACCAATCTCATCATCACATTCCCATTTATGCATAATAGGGATATCTGAGGGAAGTACTTGTCGAATATTTATTAATCCGCCTTGATTCATATTATAGGATGATTAACTCTTTAGGGAACTTCGTTAATGTCATTGCACCTGTTTCTGTTATAACGATATCATCTTCAATACGAACTCCACCAACATTTGGTACATAGATTCCTGGCTCGATTGTATATGACATACCAGTTTTAATAATACCAGTATTTGAATCATTTACTGACGGGTAATCATGGATTCCAATACCTAAACCGTGACCAATACGGTGAACGAAGTATTCGCCATATCCTGCATCAGTGATAATTTGACGAGCAGCACGATCAACATTTCCTAATACCTCGCCCGGTTTACTTACTTCGATTGCAGCAAGTTGACCTTTTAAAACGGTTTCATAAATTTCTCGTTGTTGCTCATTTGGTTGACCAAACATTACTGTACGAGTAATATCTGAGCAATATCCATCAACGATAAAACCTAAGTCCATAAGTACGAAATCACCTTTTTTAATTGGGTTTGTACCTGGATTTCCATGTGGTAACGCTGAGTTTGCACCAGTTAAAATTAAAGTGCTAAATGAAGTTTTAGAAATACCTTTTTTCTTCATTTCGTATTCCATTTCAGCAATTAAATCCATTTCTGTTTTGCCTTCAGCAATACGATCAACAATAATTTGGCAAGCCATGTCAGCAGCTTCAGCAGCAACTTGCATACGACGAATTTCTTCACTATCTTTAATTAAACGTAAGTCATGTAATTTTTCCTCAGCTGCTAGGAATTGTACGCCAGGGAAAAGTTGTACTAATCTTTCATAGCGACCAACAAGAAGATGTTCTTTTTCAATCGCCATACGATTTACTGTAATATTACGTTTTGCTAATGTTTCTTGTATCATTGCCCAAGGATCTTGACTATCATTAAAGCCTATTACGTCATATTTCCAACCTGCGTTTTGCACATGTCCAACTTCCATTTGTGGACATACTAGAATTGGCTCATCATTTGGAAATACAAGACAAGCTAAAAGACGTTCATGTGGATTACAATGGAAATTAGTTAAATAAAATACGTTCTCAGTAGATGTAATAAATCCTAGTTGAATATCTTGCTCTTTTAACCAAGTTGATAGATTTTGTATACGGTGTTCCATTTGTAACATCCTTTCTTAAAAAACAAATTACTGCAATAAACAAAAAAGTCTTTACAGTTTATAACACTCTTATTTTATCATTTTTTATCAAATTACGTAAAATAGTTAACTTATTTCTTATTTTTGTAATAGAAAATAATCTGTTAAAATGTGGTAGAGACTAATTTTATAATAAAGGAGCGACTTCATTTGAACATTACATATTTTGGGCACAGTGTTATTTTAGTAGAACACGGTCAAGATTCAATTATTATTGACCCATTTATTAATGGTAATCCACATACTAATGTGAAGGTAGAAAATATTAAAGTGAATTATATTTATGTAACACATGGTCATGGCGATCATTTAGGTGACACAGTTGAACTAGCAAAACGAAATGATGCAACGGTTATTGCTCCTGTGGAATTAGCAACTTGGATTTCGTGGCAAGGTGTCAAAGTTGTCCCTATGCATATCGGGGGAGAAAAAGAGTTTTCATTTGGTAAATTAAAATTAGTAGAAGCAATCCATGGCTCAAGTATTGTTGATGAAGAAAATAAACAAATAATTAATGTAGGACCACCGTCAGGCGTTTTATTAAAAATAGCTGGTAAAACAATTTATCATGCTGGTGATACTGCGTTATACAGAGGGATGAAAACATTAGGTGAGTATGAAAAAATCGATCTAGCATATTTACCAATTGGTAATCATTTTACAATGGGAATCGACGATGCAGTAATTGCTTCTGAATGGATTAATGCACAGCAAGTAATTCCGATGCATTATAATACATTTCCACCAATCCAAGTAGACCCAAATGAGTTCCTTGCAAAATTACCAAAGAATAATGGTTTCATTCATGAGCCAAATACAACAATTTCACTATTGTAGTATAGGTCATTGAAGAAAATATTAGTACAGTTTTAAAAGCACGTTGAAACGTGCTTTTTTTCATGGTATGAATTGTTATATAATAGTTAATAAAAATATTAATACAACCATTGAAAGCTTGGTGAGGTAATTGACTACAAAGCACGATCAAATACTAGAACATATTGAACAACTACCGGTCGGTCATAAAATATCAGTAAGACAAATTGCAAAAGATTTAAGTGTAAGTGAAGGTACTGCATATAGAGCAATTAAAGATGCGGAAAACAAAGGGTTTGTTAGTACCATCGAACGTGTAGGTACGATTCGAATTGAAACGAAAAGAAAAGAAAATATTGAAAAATTAACTTTTGCCGAAGTTGTTAATATTGTTGATGGACAAGTTTTGGGTGGTAAAGAAGGATTACATAAAACACTTAATAAGTTTGTTATTGGTGCAATGCAGCTTGATGCGATGATGAGATATATTAGTGCAAATAATTTATTAATCGTCGGTAACCGAGTGAAAGCACATGAATTAGCATTAAAAGAAGGATCAGCGGTTTTAGTAACAGGTGGATTTGATACAGATGAAAGTGTAAAACGTCTTGCGGATGAAATGAAAATGCCGATTATTTCTTCTAGTTATGATACGTTTACTGTTGCCACGTTAATTAATAGAGCAATTTATGATCAGTTAATTAAGAAAGATATAGTACTAGTTGAAGATATACTCATCCCAACTGAAAAAACAGCTACACTATCTCCATTTGATGAAGTTGAAAAGTGGTATGAATATAATAGAGACACAGGTCATGGAAGATATCCAGTAATTGATGATCGAGGTAAGCTAATAGGAATTGTAACTTCAAAGGATATTATACATGAACAACGTACGCAAAGAATTGATAAAGTGATGACTAGACAACCAATAAGTGTAAATGAAAAAATGTCGGTTGCAGCAGCTGCTAGAATGATGGTTTGGGAAGGAATAGAGTTGCTACCAGTTGTAAATACATCGAATAACTTAATTGGTATTATAAGTCGTCAAGATGTACTTGAAGCATTACAGCAATTGCAACGACAACCTCAAGTGGGCGAAACAATTGATGATATCGTTACTAGTCAATTCCATAATAATAAAGAGCAAAAAAATGATGACTTTACGGTTAGATGTAATGTAACTCCTCAAATGACAAATGTAATTGGTACTCTTTCACATGGTGTATTTACAACGATTGTAACCGAGGCAGGTAAACGAGCAGTTCGTGATATGAAAAAAGGGGACTTAATCGTAGAAAATATTACAATTTACTTCGTACAACCAGTTCAAATTGACGATGTAATTGAAATTAAACCAAAAGTTTTAGAATTAGGTCGTAAGTTTGGAAAAGTTGATGTAGAAGTATTTCAGCAAGGAATATTAGTAGGCAAAGCATTGATGATGATGCAGTTATTAGATCGATGAGATATGAAGCCATCAGATTGCCCGAAAACGCTCACTTTCTTCATTGCTTCGGCTGTCTATGGTGCTCATCTCTCGCTCCTCGAAAGACAAGAGCTTGCAATCAGTCTGAGAATCAAATTTTTTGTACTTTGTCTACACACTGTTGGAATATAAAATGGTCAATAGGGAAAACGGACATTAAATGAGCATTTATTTATGGATGAAATTATCATTTTTTTGGATTGCTATTAATGGTTTTAAATGTTAATAGTTTTGAGTAATTGCATGTTTCCAATAACACTAGTAGTGATTTTTTCAGAAATTAAAAATATTATGAGTTAATTTTTAGAAAAACAAATTCAATTGATTAGTTTAATTTTTCGAGATTAATTGACCGACAAGCTGGTATTTAAGTTACTTTAAGTAAAGGCTATTTGATTATGATTTATAGCAGACTTTTTTCGATGAATAAGTTGATTGGAGCGGAGGGGTGCTCGACTCTTATGGGATAAGCGGGAAGGCTGAGACCCCGGAGGCTTGCCGAGGAGGCTCAGGTCTCGCCCCATGGAAAGCGAGTATCCTGTAGTGGAAATCAACATCACACTACTCCTTTACGAAAATTTGGTAATTTAAATTGAGAAGTTTGTTTTTTAACAGCGAGGAAGCTCTATTAGGGCTTCCATTATTTTTTAATTACGTAAAAAAAAAAGCAGGAAACCATTCCCTGCCTTTGAAGTTTATGAAAATATCATCCCGTATATTTATTTCGAAAGTAGTTTAGTAACTCGATTAACAAATTCATTATTTTCGTTTCTAGTATCAAAATCTTTTGCTAAGTCATATACAATTTTCTCTAATTTCTCTAAGTCATAAATAAATTCATCTTCATTTATTTTCAATTTTTTCGCCATAAATAATGCTGCTAGCCAAAACTCGAATTTATATGATAGATTTGAAAGATTATCACATAAATCAACATGTTTATAGAACAATTCAATTGCTCTGTCAGGATCACAAAAAGTTAAAAAGATCATTTGTTCACTTAGTTCAGGAATGTATTTTGTGCGATTGTATGTTACAAAATAAGCTTTTTGTTGAATAATTAATGCTTCATCTATTTTGCTTTCTTCTAATAAAGGAAGCAGTAATTTTGAGTAGGATTTGTGAATCGCTTCGTCACAATCAACTGAGCTATTCATTATTTTATTTTGTAAATTTAACGCTTCTTGAAGATGATCCGTTTTTAGTAAATAAATCATTTCACCATACATTTCACATTTTTCGCAATTACTTAAATGATCCTTTGGAGATTTTTTATATAGTTGAAAGTTTTGTTTTGCGTAATCAATTTGATTTAAATATAAATTCATTATAAATAGAGATTGAAAATAAGGTCTTAAAGAATAGTTAGCAATTACTAAACGATTCTTAAAATCCTCGAAATAATGGTGAATTTCTTCTAACGAGAATCTGAGGGACTGAGGTATTATTTCTAACAACCACTTGTACAACCATAGGATCTGCTCTTGCTCGATACGTTCTTCGTTTTGATCATATAAATCTACACACCACAAAAAGGTATCAATAAATAAATCTATTTCACCAATAGAAAAAGCAGTTTCTGCTAATTCCATATTAACGTAATATAGATATCCCCATTCCTCTTGATTTTCTAATTCTTCTGCAAAAGTAAGTAGTTTTTGAAGTTTAATACTAGAATGTGATAATTCTACTAGTTCATCAAATTTAGATGAAAATAGATCTTCTGTCATCATGTAAGTTTTCTCACTTTCTAGATTACTATAGATTAAATAGTTTGTTTATTTTCAATTGCTTTATAATGCTTATTTTGTAAGTATCCACGATATAGATTTGCCGCACCAAATAGAATGAAAAGAATACCGACACAAATTGTGATTAATTCAAGCTTTGCTACCATTTGATTTATACCGTAAAGCAATAAGAATAATCCAAAAGTTAATCTGGCACGTGACCCGGCAATTTTTTTTGTTAATAGTTCGCTTGTAAAGAAAAATTTGGTAACGTAAAATAAGAAGAATAGAAAAGATATAATTACGATTGTTGCAATGCTATTCACTTAGCTTCCACCTTTCAATGACTAATACATAATTCTATTTTACAGTCATAGAAACTATATTTCAAAAGTTTTCATATAAAGGAGAGTTTAATGTTGAAGGAACAAATTTTAAAAGATATACATTCGTTTGATACGATAATCATTCATCGTCATGTTCGCCCAGATCCAGATGCAATCGGTTCACAGTGTGGTTTAGCAGAGATGATTAAAGCAAGTTATCCCGCTAAAAAAGTATATGTAGTAGGACATTTGCCACAATCTCTAGAGTATTTATATAAAATGGATGAAATTGCAGATGAAGTATATGAGGATGCTCTTGTCATTGTTTGTGACACTGCCAATACTGAACGAGTAGATGACGCAAGATATTCATCAGGAAAGAAACTGATTAAAATTGACCATCATCCGAATGTAGATCCATACGGTGACATTATGCATGTAGATACTACTGCAAGTTCAACAAGCGAGTTAATTTTTGAACTGGCAGAGAGTAGTAATGAACAATTAGTCGTTACTGACAAAGCTGCGAGACTAATTTATGCGGGGATTATTGGAGATACAGGAAGATTCTTATTTCCAAGTACAACA
The DNA here is from genome assembly GCF_001712755.1 of Gottfriedia luciferensis. Taxonomy (GTDB): domain Bacteria; phylum Bacillota; class Bacilli; order Bacillales; family Bacillaceae_G; genus Gottfriedia; species Gottfriedia luciferensis_B. The sequence goes on along the minus strand of NZ_MDKC01000033.1, from coordinate 101,198 downwards.
GAAAGAACTTTTCATGCAGCTAGTAATTTGATAAAAAAGGATTTTTCAATTAATGAAATATATGACAATATGTACGAAACATCAATTGAGATGGCACATTTAAATGGATATGTTCTTCAAAATTTTAAACTGACAGAAGAGGGAGTCGGTCATATAAACATGACAAAGGCTCTAATGGATGAATACAATGTTAATTCTGAACAAGCTTCGTTGGCTGTAAGTTCACTTGGACATATAAAAGGAGTAAAAGCTTGGGTTATCTTTTTAGAGGAAGAGGATTTAATTCGGGTACGTCTTCGTTCAAAAGGACCAGTTATAAATGGAGTAGCTGCTATGTTTAACGGGGGTGGACATCCGCTTGCTTCTGGAGCGAAAGTCTTCTCATGGGAAGAAGCAGAAAAAGTAGTGGAAGAATTAAAAAAGGTTTGTAGGGAAGAAAAATAAAGCTTAAAAAAATAAATTTGAGAGGCTAATCGAATACTAGCCTCTCATTTATTTTGTGCTTTTTATTTTTAATGTGATTTCTAATACGGTATCAAAGTAGATTGTATCTATTTCAAGTTTAAAACGCCGATCATCTTTAATATAAACTTTGTTTTCGATTGCACGTCTTAATAATTCCCGATTTTGTGAAACGCTTTTAATATCTTGAGTAAGTAAATTACTTAGATCATCCTTTACATCAGTAACAAGTTGATTATTAGTAAAGGCATTTATATTGTATTGCTTGTAATTTAAAATTGTCACCTTGATATCTTGAACTGTTAAATTTCGTTTCTTTTCCTTGTTCATTCGCTCCATATTTTCAATAAATATATTTTTATCTCTTAAATATTGTTTATTGAGCATTTTTAATTCAGATATTTGTTTTACTTGCTCTTCTTCAGTCACACCATAAAAATAAATAAAAACGAGCCAACTAATGATAAACCCGAAAAAAATGCCTACAAAAAATTTAGCCCAAGCGTGGGAGAGTTGTTCTGGAGGAGCTTTCATTAAACGTGTTCTCCTGTAAACCATTGGATAATGATTGTACCTGTATGAGTTCCTCCCATGGCGGCTATAATCATGAAAATTTGCTTAATGAATTCAATTGTTTCTCCTTCAAATAATCCTTTTTCAAAACTATAGAATGTATCGAATGTTCCACCAATCGCCCCAACAATTGCCCAAATTCGTAACTTCATTGATAAATCATACATGCTGCTAAGTGGTGGCTGTCCAATGACGTAGTAACCGATTGAACCAATTATCGATCCACCTATTATGATTCCTAGTGAAATAAAATACATTGAAATTAATGCTGGTATAAATGGCAACTTAAGCTCCAATTGTCCTCACTCCCTCCATTAATATATATGGACAAAGTGTTATGTGTATGATGAGTATTAAAGTAAGTTTAAAATAAAAGATATGTTTTAATTTTCACGAACAAAAATAGAATGTAAGTTCGTATTTTGTGATAGAATAGATTATATTGAAAAGATGGTAAGGAGGAATGTAGATGAGTTTTGTTCATTTGCAAGTTCAAAGTTCTTATAGTTTATTGCAAAGCGCATGTAAAATAGATGAATTAATTAATGCTGCTGTTAGAGAAGGACATCCTGCGCTTGCTATTGCAGATGAAAATGTCATGTACGGGGTAATTCCTTTTTATCATGCGTGTAAAAAAGCGGGGATTAAGCCAATTATTGGGGTGAAAATCTCAATTTTAATGGATGAACAGCAGTCTTATCCGATGATTTTTCTAGCAAAAGATCTGACTGGTTATCAAAACCTTTTAAAACTTACAAGTATAATAGGGACAAAATCACCAGAAGGAATTCCTAAAAAGTGGTTATCGGCATATAGTAACGGCGTGATTGCAATTACGCCAGGAATCGAGGGAGAAATTGAAAACTTACTACTGAATGGAGAAATAGAAAGAGCTATTGTTCATTTAAAAGAGTATCAATCAATTTTTGATCAATTTTTTGTCAGTATTCAAGATCACGGTTTACCTGAAGATCGTTTGCTATATCCACTCATTAAACAAGTACAAAAAGAAACAAACATCAGTTTAGTAGTTACAAATGACGTTCGATATATTGAAAAAGAGGATGCACTTATTCAAGATGCATTATTTTCAGTTAAAAATGGTACTAAGTTATCGGACGAATCAAGACCAAGATTACATTCCAACGAATATTATTATAAATCAAAAGCCGAATTATTGAAGCTGTTTTCTGATGAGGAAGAAGCATTTCAAAACACTATCCATATTTCAGATATCTGTAATGTAACGATTCCTTTTCATCAGCCGTTATTGCCTAAGTATCCAGTACCTGATGAATATTCAACAGTGGAATATTTAAAAATGGTTTGTGAAAATGGCATGATTGAGCGGTACGGGGAAATAAATGATGAACTTAAACAAAGATTAGAATTTGAGTTAAATACAATCAATAAGATGGGATTTAATGATTACTTCCTCATTGTTTGGGACTTTATTAAATATGCACTTGAACAAGGGATATTTGTTGGACCAGGACGTGGTTCCGCTGCGGGATCTTTAGTGGCTTACGTATTAAAAATTACGAATGTAGACCCAATACATTATAATTTACTATTTGAACGTTTTTTAAATGAAGAAAGAATTACAATGCCAGATATTGATATTGACTTTCCAGATCATCGACGAGATGAAATGATTGATTATGTCGCTTCAAAATATGGTGATGTGCATGTTGCACAAATTATTACATTCGGAACATTAGGAGCAAAAGCAGCTATTCGAGATATTGCCAGGGTAATGGGGCTTACACCAACTGAAATAGATCGGTATTCAAAGTTAATTCCATCATCATTAGGAATTTCATTAAAAGATGTCTTTGAGCAATCAAAAGCATTTAAAAATCATGTTGAACATTCTGGTATTCATAAACGGATATTTGAGGTAGCTTGCCAAGTTGAAGGATTACCTCGTCATACAAGCATCCATGCAGCAGGTGTAATTATTTCTGAACTTCCCTTAACAAATGTTGTCCCGCTACAAGAGGGGAATCATGGAGTGTTTTTAACACAATATCCTGCAGAAATCCTTGAAGAGCTTGGATTAGTAAAAATGGATTTCCTTGGTCTACGTAACTTAAGTTTATTGGAAGAGGTCTGTCGATTAATTTATGAAGCAAAAGGCGAAGTAATTAATTTGGAAGAAATTCCGTTACAAGATCTAAAAACATTTGAAGTTCTTAGTAAAGGAGATACCTCAGGCGTATTTCAGTTAGAATCATCAGGGATGAGAAGAGTACTACAGCAATTACAGCCTAATCAGTTTGAAGATATAGTGGCTGTAAACGCGTTATATCGTCCGGGTCCAATGGAGCAAATCCCTAGATTTATTCAATATAAGCATGGATTGGAGAATGTTACGTATCCTCATCCAGTTTTAGAAAAAATATTAAAACCAACATATGGTGTAATCATATATCAAGAGCAAATCATGCAAATTGCTTCGACACTTTCAGGATTTACTTTAAGTGAAGCAGACTTACTTCGAAGAGCTGTAAGTAAAAAGAAGAAGGAAGTTTTAGATGAAGAAAGAATTCATTTTGTAGAAGGTGCAATAGCTAAAGGTTATGATGAACAAGTTGCAAATGAAGTATACGATTTAATTGTCCAATTTGCTAATTATGGATTTAATAGGAGTCATGCTGTAGCGTATAGTATGATTGCGTATCAACTAGCATATTTAAAGGCAAATTTTCCTCTAGAATTTTATGCAGCACTTTTATCGAGTTTTATAGGAAGTGAAGAGAAAGTATCGAATTATATTGGGGAAGCAAAATTAAAAGGGATCCCAATCTATCCACCTTCAATAAATAAAAGTCAATACGCATTTGTAGTTGAAGGAAATGGAATTCGATATAGTTTATTAGCTATTAAAAATATAGGAATGGCAACTGTAAGAGAAATTCTACAAAAGCGGCCATATAAAGATTTTTTTGAGGTTTGCATTAAAATTTCACCAAAAGCATTAAACCGAAAAAGTATAGAAAATTTAATTTTTTCGGGATGCTTTGATGAGTTTGAGCTCGACCGTGCAACACTATTAGCAAATATTGATATGATTTTTGATTACGTGGATATAGTAAGACCTGAAAATGAAGATCAATTTGATTTATTTCTTGATGAAGATTTTGTGCCTAAACCAGAAATTATTAAAGTGGAGCCAATGAAAATTTCAATCAAGCTTGAACTTGAAAAACAAGCTTTAGGAACTTATTTATCAGGTCATCCGATTAGTCAATACGAGAAGTTGCTGAATGAAAGTAATGCCGGGACTATTACATCAATTATGATGAAGAAAGATACAGAGCATCTACTGTTTGTCTATATTAAGGACTTAAGGATTACAAAAACAAAAAAACAGCAGCATATGGCTTTTTTACAAGTTGAAGATTTAAGTTCTTCAATTGATGCTGTTGTATTTCCAACTACTTTTGAAAAATACCGTCATAAATTAAAAGAAAAAGAAGTAGTTGTAGTTAAAGCAAAAGTTGATGAACGGGATGAAAGAAAACAATTAATAATAAATGAAGTCCTTACAATCGAAGAAATGGAAGAAATAAACGACCAAAAGAAGTATACTTTATTTATTAAAATAACGGGACATACTAATAAAAATATTTCGTACACAATACAGCAAACGATCTCTAAGTATAAAGGGCATGCGAAAGTTGTGCTTTACTATGAAGAAGATAAAAAAGCTGTTCAATTATCTGAACACTATTATGTGAATCCTTCTGTGAATTGTCTTTCGATGTTAAGAAATATTGTAGGAGATGCAAATGTTGTATTAAAGAAATAGACATTCTTCTCTAAACTATTTATTATTAACATACATGTGATATCATACAAAAAGAAATTTTTACCTTTTAAAGAGAAAATCACTAAGAAATATACAGTTGAAAAGTCAACTCGTCAACATTAGGGAGAGTGAATAGTTTGTCATTATTAAGTGAAGAAGCATTACATATGCATAGAGTACATCAAGGTAAATTAGAAACAGTTTCTAAGGTGCCAGTTACAAATGCTAAAGAACTAAGTTTAGCGTACTCACCAGGTGTTGCCGAGCCGTGTAAAGAAATTTACGAAGAAAAAAGCAGAGTGTATGAATACACAATGAAAGGTAATATGGTTGGTGTAGTTTCGGACGGATCTGCCGTTCTTGGACTAGGTAATATTGGTCCAGAGGCTGCATTACCTGTAATGGAAGGTAAAGCTGCGTTATTTAAAAGCTTTGCTGGTGTTGATGCATTTCCAATCTGCTTAAATACGCAAGATGTAGAGCAAATCATTCAAACAGTAAAATTGTTAGAGCCTACATTTGGTGGAATAAATTTAGAGGATATTGCAGCTCCAAACTGCTTTATAATAGAAGAGCGCTTAAAGCGTGAAACAAATATTCCTATATTCCATGATGATCAACATGGAACGGCGATCGTTACACTTGCAGGTTTAGTAAATGCTTTAAAAATAGTGAATAAAAATATGGCTGATATTAAAGTGGTCCTAAATGGTGCAGGAGCTGCAGGTATTGCTATATTAAAATTATTGTATCGTTTTGGTGTTCGTCAAATTATTATGTGTGATACAAAAGGCTCGATTTACGAAGGGCGTCCAAATGGTATGAATAGCGTAAAAAATGAAGTTGCAAAATACACAAATAAAGATAAAATTCAAGGTAGCCTTAAAGAAGTACTCGAAGGGGCAGACGTATTTATTGGGGTTTCTGTAAAAGGAGCAGTAACTCAAGAAATGGTTCGTTCAATGAATGAAAATCCTATTATTTTTGCAATGGCTAATCCAGATCCAGAAATTATGCCTGAAGATGCAAAAGAAGCAGGCGCTTTAGTAATCGGTACTGGTCGCAGTGATTATCCTAACCAAGTAAATAATGTTCTTGCATTCCCAGGAATTTTCCGTGGAGCATTAGATGTTCGTGCTACACATATTAATGAAGAGATGAAAATTGCTGCAGTAAATGCAATTGCAAGCTTAGTAAGTGAAGCTGATCTATCTCCAGATTTTATTATTCCAGCGCCATTTGATCCTCGAGTGGCTCCAAAAGTAGCTGCTAGTGTAGCAAAAGCTGCAATGGAAACAGGGGTTGCGAGACTGAATGTTGACCCGAAAGAAATCGAAGAAAAAACAAAAAAACTAGCTTTAATTAAATAGTTTTATTACCAGATATCAATATTAATGGGGATAGTATTACAATACTAAAATTAAGTAATGTAGTACTATCCTTTTTTATCTGATATAATACTTAGATGTGGTAAAAAAGCGCAAAGATTGTTGGAAATTAAAGGAATTTCATAAAAAATGTATAAATTAATTTTTTTAGATTTTCTACAAATTTCAAGTTGGTTAAATGGTTGTAATGACGAAATTTAGCTGAATTTTATCGACAAATGTTAACAAAAAGTGTATAACATTTATAGTATCCTATTAGTATTTAGTACTAAAAAAGTTAGGAGGAATTAGGTTGCAAATCAAAGACTTATTTTCCAAAAAGAAAAAATATGCATCTATACCTTCAGAAGTAATGAGACAAGATTTACCTGACGGTGTTATGACAAAATGTCCTAAATGTAAAAAAATTAGTATTACAAAAGAATTAATAAAAAACCTAAAAGTTTGTAATAATTGTGGTTATCACCATCAAATGACAGCATTCGAAAGAATCGAAAGCTTAATTGATGAAGATACTTTTGAAGAGTTTGATCAAAATATGGTTTCTGCAAATCCGCTACACTTCCCTGATTACATAGAGAAGCTTGAAGGGGATCGTAAAAAAACTGAGCTTAACGAGGCGATTGTTACAGGAAAAGGAAAAATCGACGGAATTCCTGTTGTAATTGCAGTTATGGATGCAAGATTCCGAATGGGAAGCATGGGATCTGTTGTCGGAGAAAAAATAACTCGTGCAGTTGAGCGAGCTTCATCTGACGGTTCACCATTTATTATTTTTACTGCATCCGGCGGAGCTCGTATGCAGGAAGGTATTTTAAGTTTAATGCAAATGGCAAAAACTAGTGCTGCGCTTAAAAAGCATAGCGAGCTAGGTTATTTAGCAATTTCAATTATGACAAATCCAACTACAGGTGGAGTATCTGCTAGTTTTGCATCTTTAGGCGATTTTAATTTTGCTGAGCCGGGTGCTTTAATTGGTTTTGCTGGTAGACGTATTATTGAGCAAACGATCCGTGAAGAATTACCTGAAGACTTCCAAACTGCTGAATTCCTAATGAATCATGGTCAGCTTGATGCAGTCATTTCACGATTAGAATTACGTTCAAAATTATTTACAATCCTTAACTTACATCAAGGGGGTGTCTTGCAATAGTGGTTATGTTAGAATTCGAAAAACCGATTCATGAACTAAAGACGAAAATAGATGAACTTAAGGTTTATACAAGTCAACATGATGTTGATTTTTCTGAAGAAATCAGACGTTTAGAAGAACGTTTAAAAACCTTAGAAAATGAAATATACGGTAACATGGGAGTTTGGGATCGTGTACAAGTTGCTAGACATCCTGAACGACCAACTACTTTAGATTATGTTAATAGATTATTTACAGATTTCTTTGAGTGTCATGGTGATCGATTATTTGGAGACGATGCTGCAATCGTTTCAGGTATCGCATCTTACCGTGGATTACCGGTTACTATCGTTGGACATCAACGTGGTAAAGATACAAAAGAAAATATTCGACGTAATTTCGGTATGCCACATCCAGAAGGGTACCGAAAAGCACTTCGTTTAATGAAGCAAGCAGAGAAATTTAACAGACCGATTATCGCGTTTATCGATACAAAAGGTGCATATCCTGGTAAGGCAGCTGAAGAGCGTGGACAAAGTGAAGCAATTGCCCGAAATATTTTTGAAATGGCAGGCTTAAAAGTACCTACTATTTGTATTGTAATTGGCGAAGGTGGTAGTGGTGGAGCTTTAGCATTAGGAATTGGTAATAAGTTACTGATGTTAGAAAACTCAACTTACTCTGTAATATCACCAGAAGGTGCAGCAGCATTATTATGGAAAGATTCTTCACAAGCACGTAGAGCAGCTGAAACAATGAAAATAACAGCTCCAGACTTATTAGATTTAGGTGTAGTTGACCAAATTATTCCTGAAGTAAAAGGTGGAGCGCAAAATGATGTTGAACAACAGGCTAAGTATATTGACAAGTACTTATATGAAACATTAAAGTCACTGTTAACTATGGATAAAGAAGAGCTAGTTCAACAACGATATGAAAAACACGCAAAGTTAGGGAAAATTTCTTTTAACCAATAATATTTAGTTTAACTTCTAGAGTGTGTGAAACAATATGTTAGCATGCTCTTTTTGTATTTTTTTTATAAAATTAGTAAAAAATAGCAATATGCATAAAGATGTCGTCATACTTTTTAAAAGTGTTTCATTCATTAAAAAAAGTTTATGAAAAAGTTCACATTATTTCTATTGTTTAAATAGGCATTACATGGTACTTTATAAAAATGAATAAATGCATAAGGTAAAATCATTGAGGTGAATACATAATGAAAAGAATTGGCGTATTAACTAGTGGAGGAGACTCTCCAGGAATGAACGCTGCTGTACGTGCAGTTGTAAGGAAAGCGATTTTCCATGGTCTTGAAGTTTATGGTGTATACCAAGGTTATTCTGGTCTTATTAATGGAAATATTGAGAAGCTAGAGTTAGGTTCTGTAGGTGATATTATTCATCGTGGTGGGACAAAACTACTTAGTGCGCGTTGTCCAGAATTTAAAACATTGGAAGGACAAATGAAAGGGATCGAACAACTTAAAAAGTTCGGAATTGAAGGATTAGTTGTTATTGGTGGAGATGGATCATATCAAGGTGCAAAGAAGCTGACTGAACATGGTTATCCTTGCGTTGGTGTTCCAGGTACAATTGATAATGATATCCCAGGTACAGATTTTACAATTGGATTCGATACAGCATTAAATACTGTTATTGATGCAATTGATAAAATTCGTGATACAGCGACATCACATGAGCGTACATATGTAATTGAAGTTATGGGTCGTAACGCAGGTGATATTGCATTATGGGCAGGGTTAGCTGATGGTGCAGAAACGATTTTAATACCTGAATGTGACTATGATATGGATGATATTATTAGTAAATTAAACCGTGGTAGTGAGCGTGGCAAAAAACATAGTATCATTGTAGTTGCAGAAGGCGTCGGAAGTGCAATTGAGATAGGTAAAGTAATACAAGAGCGAACTCACTTTGATACACGTGTAACAGTTTTAGGACATGTTCAACGTGGTGGTTCACCAAGTGCTGCTGATCGAGTTTTAGCAAGTCGTCTAGGAGCAAGAGCGGTTGAACTACTTATGGAGGGCAAAGGTGGACGTTGTGTTGGAATCCAAAATAATAAGTTAGTTGACCATGACATTATCGAAGCACTATCTAAAAAGCATGAACTTGATCGAGATATGTACCAATTATCTCAAGAACTTTCAATTTAATTAGTTAGATTTAATTGGGCAATCGATTTCATAAATTTCGTAATAGTATAGAGTTTTATATAAATTTGGAGGGTAAAAAATGCGTAAAACAAAAATAGTTTGTACGATTGGTCCTGCTAGTGAATCGGTAGAAAAATTAGTAGAGTTAATTAATGCAGGAATGAACGTAGCACGTTTAAATTTCTCGCATGGTTCTCATGAAGAGCATGCTGCAAGAATTACAAGTATCCGCGAGGCTTCAAAACAAACTGGTAGAACTGTAGCGATTCTTTTAGATACAAAAGGTCCAGAAATTCGTACTTTAGATTTTGAAGGTGGCCAAGCAGAATTAACAACTGGAAATGAAGTTATTATTACTACAGAACCAGTAGTAGGTACAGCAGAAAAATTTGCGGTTTCTTACGAAGGTTTAATTGATGACGTACATGTTGGTTCTAGAATTCTTATCGATGATGGATTAATCGGATTAGAAGTTATCGGTATTGAAGGAAATGATATTCGTACTAAAGTGTTAAACAGCGGTTTAGTAAAAAATAAAAAAGGTGTAAACGTACCAAATGTACGTGTAAATTTACCTGGTATTACAGAAAAAGATATAAGCGATATCCAATTTGGTATTGAACAAAATGTTGATTTTATTGCCGCATCTTTCGTTCGTAAAGCTTCTGATGTATTAGAAATTCGTGAGCTTTTAGGTAAACATGGCGCTGAGTATATTCAAATTATACCGAAAATCGAAAACCAAGAAGGGATCGATAATATCGATGAAATTCTTGAGGTTTCAGATGGTTTAATGGTTGCACGTGGTGATATGGGTGTAGAAATTCCACCAGAAGAGGTACCAATCGTTCAAAAACTATTAATTAAAAAATGTAATAATTTAGGTAAGCCAGTAATTACAGCTACTCAAATGTTAGATTCTATGCAACGTAATCCTCGACCAACACGAGCAGAGGCAAGTGACGTTGCAAATGCCATTCTTGATGGAACTGATGCAATTATGTTATCAGGAGAAACTGCTGCAGGTTCATATCCAGTCGAATCTGTTTCAATGATGAACTCAATTGCGCTTCGAATTGAAAAAAGCTTACAATACGAAGAATTATTTAAAAAGCGTCAAAGAGAAAATAAAGGAACAATTACAGATGCAATTGGTCAATCGGTTGCAGCAACGGCTTTAAACTTAAAAGTAGCTGCAATTATTGCTCCTACTGAGAGTGGACATACTGCGAAAATGATTTCAAAATATCGTCCAAAAGCTCCTATATTAGCTATTACATCTGATATTCGTATTTGTCGCCGCCTAACTTTAGTTTGGGGAGTACAAACTGAATATAGAGAAAGAGCAAACTCAACTGACGAAATGTTACAACATGCTATGGAAGCGGCTCAAGACGCTAAATTTGTTTCAAATGGTGATACTGTCATCATTACTGCTGGATTACCAGTTGGTGAAACAGGTATGACAAATATGATGAAAATCCATGTAGTAGGTGACGTGATCGCTCAAGGTCAAGGTATTGGTCGCAAAACTGCTGCAGGAAAAGTTGTCATCGCAAAAACTGGTGAAGAAGCTGTTTCGAAAGTTACACCAGGAAGTATTCTTGTAACAAATAGTACAGATCGAGACATGATGCCAGCGATTGAAAGAGCAGCGGCTATTATTACTGAAGAAGGTGGATTAACTAGCCATGCTGCAGTAGTAGGTGTTAGCTTAGGTATTCCAGTAATTGTTGGAGTTGAAAATGCAACAAACATCTTAGTAAACGGTCAAGCTGTTACAGTAGATGCTTCAAGAGGAATAGTTAGTACAGGACATAAAAGCATATTTTAAGATATAATAAAGAGAAGGACAAAGTTTCCTTCTCTTTATTTTTTGACGTGCATAAGATTATTAAGAGATATATTTTTAATTCTAAGCAAGAGGTGAAACGATCATGAAAAAACTTGTTGGTTGGCTATTGTTAATCCCATTAATTGATTTAATCTGTTTAACATTACTTGGTAGAGTAATTGGTTCCTTATCAGTATTTCTTTGGCTAATCGGTACGCTTTTGATTGGTATATATATCATGAGAACCGTTTGGGTTACAGTTAAAAATCAAGCCGGAGAACAGATTCGGGCTGGCAAAATGCCGGATTTAATCATGATAGAGGGATTGTCATTTTTCCTAATTGGCCTCCTATTTTTTATTCCAGGACCAATTACCGACTTACTAGCAATCGTTTTGCTAATTAAACCAATTAGAATCAAATTTGTTCAACAACTTATTTATTTTGTCATGAAAAGGCTAAAGGGTAATGTTGTTTGGACAGGTTATATAAAGAAATAAACATTGGAAATACAATTGATTTTTTATCAGAGACAAAAAAACGAGAAAGCGGTTAGCTTTCTCGTTTTATTTTTGCAAAGAAATAATAAATTGATTTTCAGTTTAATTCGAACCTCTAATATAATACCAAAGTTCATGGAAGACTCTTGCTCGATACAAAGTTGATAAAATTACTAAGGTTACTGGACCGGCTATCAATCCTAGTAGACCAAAAAATTTAAAACCAACAAATATCGAGATTAAAGTAGGAAGTGGTTGTAGTCCAATATTTGAAGATAGAACTTTTGGCTCTGCAAGTTGACGTTGGACAATTACAACACCATATAAAATTGCGAGACCAATCGTTAATTTATAATCGCTAGACAGAAATGTATATAAGATCCATGGTATGAAAATTAAGCCAGTTCCTAGGTATGGAAGTAAGTCGATGAAGCCAATTAGAATAGCTATAGTGATTGCAAAAGGAACTCTTAATATTAATAATCCGATTAAGACTAGCACAGTCGTCATAGAAATAAGAGTGATATGTGCTTTAATAAAACCAAATAAAGCTTTTCGTAAATCAATAAAAATTGTTTTGCTGTAATGTTGAATTCGATCTGGTGTATATTTTGCGAATAAATTTTTTATTTTGTACCAATCTTTACTAATAAAGAAAGTTGCTAATAAAGAAACGAATATTAAGGTAGCAGTATTTGGTAATAAAGCGATTACTAACTTAATCCCTACAATAATACCATTTAATGCTTCTTTTCCTAGATTAATTGCAGAATCGCCAATCGATTGTATATTTGTGCGAATCGTATGTTGTTGACCAGCTCCGAGTTGACTATATTTACTCATAATCAAGTCATATAAAGGAATCACCTTATCAGTAACAAGATTTTCAACGAAATAAATTAATCGTTCAAAGCTTTCTGGAACAACTTGAATTAAATAGGTAGAGCCTGAGATGATTTCCGTAATTAGTAATGTAAATAATCCTGCTAGAATAGCTAATAGTAAAATAATTGATAAAAATGCTGCTATTCCTCTTGGTACTCTGGCTTTTTCGTTTAAAAAATTTACTAGTGGATTTAAAAGGTATGCAATGATTAAAGCAATGATGAAAGGGTATGTAAGTTTTGAGATGAATAGTGCCACGTAAAGACCTAGAATAGTACATGCGATAACAAATAAAAACCGAACGATCTGAAAAACTAAAGTTCTATTCAAACTTTTACCTCCTTCCAAAGTGAAATGAGTCCTCTTGTCTTATTTTATCAAGAATTATTTTTTTATAATAGTAAAGTTTGATAGTATTTATTAATAAATTATACATTAAGGGGATACTAACAAATGAGTGAATCGACAATTTTTCTCTTAGTTTTATTATTAATTGGTGCAATCGCTAAAAATAACTCTTTAATTATTTCAATTATAGTATTGTTAGTACTAAAATATACTCCCTTAGGAGTTCGAGTATTTCCGTATATGCAATCAAAAGGTATTAATTTAGGCGTAACAATCATTACGATTGCTGTATTAGTACCAATAGCGACCGGAGAAATCGGTTTTAAAAATTTGATTGATGCATTAAAAACCCCTGTTGCCTGGATCGCACTACTCTCTGGTATCGCCGTAGCTCTTTTGGCAAAAGGTGGAGTACAATTATTAGCAACTAGTCCACAAATAACAGCAGCATTAGTACTAGGTACTGTACTGTCTGTAGCGGTATTTAAAGGGGTTGCAGTAGGGCCTTTAATTGGAGCTGGAATCGCATATCTATTCATTTGGATTGTAGAATTAATTAAGTAATTGCATAATAATTATATTTTAGTAAATTGTTTTCATTCACAAAAGTCAGATTATTGTTTATAATAAGTGATAGTAGGGTTCCTTTCTATATATACTCGGTATTTAAAAAGAGTTATACCAGTATATGTATGTATTAAATACTAGGGAAATTTTTGCGTAAAGGAGAGAGGGGAATATGACAGTTAAAAGTGGTTTAGAGGGTGTTGTAGCAGCTACGACTTCTATAAGTTCTATTATTGATGATACATTAACGTATGTGGGTATCGGTATTGATGAATTAGCAGAATATGCAAGTTTTGAAGAAGTAGTATATTTATTATGGCATCGCAAGTTACCAAATAAGGATCAACTTAAAGAACTTGCTTCTCAATTAGCAGATAATGCCGAATTACCAGAAGAAGTTATTACTTACTTAAAATCAACTAATTTAAAAAATGTACATCCTATGACTGTACTACGTACAGTTATTTCAATGCTTGCATTGTATGATAAAAATGCTGAAGCAATGGACTCAGATTCAAATTATCTTAAAGCAATCCAACTTCAAGCTAAAGTTTCAACATTTGTGGCAGCGTTTTCTCGAATTCGTCAAGGGCTTGAACCAGTTGCTCCTAATAAAGATTTATCTTATTCGGCTAACTTCTTATACATGCTAACAGGTGATAAACCTAATGCAATTGCTGAAGAAGCAATTAATAAGGCTTTAGTACTACATGCTGACCATGAATTAAATGCTTCGACATTTACTGCACGCGTTTGCGTAGCTACATTATCTGATATTTATTCAGGTATTACAGCTGCGATTGGAGCTTTAAAAGGTCCATTACACGGCGGCGCAAATGAAAGCGTTATGAAAATGTTAGCTGAAATCGGTGAGATTGAAAATGTTGAATCTTACATTCAAGAGAAAATGGATGCTAAAGCGAAAATTATGGGATTCGGACATCGCGTATATCGTGGTGGGGACCCACGTGCGAAACATTTAAAAGAAATGTCTCGTCAATTAGGTGCAATTACTGGAGAGTTAAAATGGTACACAATGTCTGAAAAAATTGAAGAACTTGTTACAACTCAAAAGAATATTCCACCAAATGTTGATTTCTACTCTGCATCTGTTTATCACAGCTTAGGAATTGAACATGATTTATTCACTCCAATCTTTGCTATTAGCCGTATGTCTGGCTGGACTGCACACATTTTAGAACAATATGAAAATAATCGTATTATTCGTCCGCGTGCAGATTATACAGGACCAGAGAAAAACTCTTACATTCCAATTGAAGAGCGTGCATAAAGAAATAATTGAATACTTAAAATAGTATTTAATATTCGAATAATAGTGGTATAGTAAAGAGAGGAAGAGGAATCTTCCTCTCAAAAGCATGTATTTTAATGAATTTAATTTATTTATACAAGGGGGAGCATGTAATGCAAGCTGAAAAAATTACATTAGTAGACGGCCAATTAAACGTGCCAAACAATCCAATTATTCCTTTTATTGAAGGCGACGGTACAGGCCCAGATATTTGGGCAGCATCATCACGTGTTTTAGATGCAGCTGTTGAAAAAGCATATAATGGTAATCGTAAAATTGAATGGAAAGAAGTTCTTGCTGGTGAAAAAGCATTTAATGTTACTGGTGAATGGTTACCTCAAGAAACTTTAAATTTAATTGAAGAGTACATGATCGCAATTAAAGGACCTTTAACAACTCCAGTTGGTGGTGGTATTCGTTCTTTAAACGTTGCTCTACGTCAAGAATTAGATTTATTTGTGTGCTTACGTCCTGTACGTTACTTTGAAGGTGTACCTTCACCAGTTAAACGTCCAGAAGATACTGACATGGTAATTTTCCGTGAAAACACTGAAGATATCTATGCAGGTATCGAATATGAAAAAGGTTCTGAAGCAGTTCAAAAAGTTATCGAATTCTTACAAAAAGAAATGGGTGTTAATAAAATCCGTTTCCCAGAAACATCTGGTATCGGTATCAAACCAGTTTCTGAAGAAGGTACAAAACGTCTTGTACGTGCAGCAATTAATTATGCAATCCAAGAAAACCGTAAATCTTTAACTTTAGTTCATAAAGGTAATATCATGAAATTTACTGAAGGTGCATTTAAGAACTGGGGTTATGAAGTTGCTGAGCAAGAATTCGGCGACAAAGTATTTACATGGGCAGAATACGATCGCATTGTAGAAACAAGCGGTAAAGACGCTGCTAACAAAGCAATGGATGAAGCTGAAAAAGCTGGGAAAATCCTAGTAAAAGACAGCATTGCTGATATCTTCTTACAACAAATTTTAACTAGACCACGTGAGTTCGATGTAGTTGCTACAATGAACTTAAATGGTGACTATATTTCTGATGCACTTGCTGCTCAAGTTGGTGGAATTGGTATCGCTCCTGGAGCAAATATCAACTACGAAACTGGACATGCTATTTTTGAAGCTACTCATGGAACAGCACCTAAATACGCTGGTTTAGATAAAGTAAACCCATCTTCAGTTATTCTTTCTGGAGTATTAATGCTTGAGCATATGGGTTGGAATGAAGCAGCTTCTATGATTCTTAAATCAATGGAAAAAACAATCGCTTCAAAAGTTGTTACTTATGACTTTGCTCGTCTAATGGATGGAGCTACTGAAGTGAAATGTTCTGAATTTGCAAACGAATTAATTTCAAATATGGAATCAGTTCTTGTATAATTAAATTGTGTTTGTAAATAAAAGGGAGGTATTTGTATGTCAATTCGTAGACGTAAAATTTCCGTAGTAGGTGCTGGGTTTACTGGTGCTACAACAGCTTTCTTGCTTGCACAAAAGGAATTAGGGGATGTTGTGATAGTTGATATTCCACAACTTGAGAACCCTACTAAGGGCAAAGCCTTAGATATGCTTGAAGCAAGTCCAGTTCAAGGATTTGATGCTAACATTATTGGTACTAGTGATTATGCTGACACAGCTGATTCAGATGTAGTAGTCATTACAGCAGGTATCGCTCGTAAACCGGGTATGAGCCGTGACGATCTAGTATCAACTAACTCAAACATCATGAAAGCAGTTACTCGTGAAATCGTAAAATACTCTCCTAACTGTACAATCGTTGTTTTAACTAATCCGGTTGATGCAATGACTTATACAGTATACAAAGAAGCTGGTTTTCCTAAACACCGCGTTATAGGACAATCTGGAGTTCTTGACACAGCACGTTTTAGAACGTTTGTAGCTCAAGAATTAAATTTATCCGTTAAAGATATTTCTGGATTTGTTTTAGGTGGTCACGGAGACGATATGGTACCATTAGTGCGTTATTCATATGCTGGTGGTATTCCATTAGAAAAATTAATTCCAAAAGATCGTTTAGAAGCTATTGTTGAACGTACTCGTAAGGGTGGCGGAGAAATCGTTAATCTACTAGGTAACGGAAGTGCTTATTATGCACCTGCTGCATCTTTAGTAGAGATGGTTGAAGCTATACTTAAGGATCAACGTCGCGTATTACCTACAATCGCTTATTTAGAAGGCGAATATGGGTACAGCGGTATTTACTTAGGAGTTCCTACAATTATTGGCGGAAACGGTATTGAACAAATTATCGAATTAGATTTAACCGCTGAAGAAAAATCAGCGTTAGATCGTTCAGTTGCAGCTGTCAAAAACGTTATGAACGTTTTAGCTTAAAAAGAAGACCCACAAGTAATTTCTAATTACCTTGTGGGTCTTTCATTTTATCCTACTTTAATATTCACCTTTAATTACAAAATATGAGCCACGAATCGTTCCAGCTAGTTTAGACTTCTGCCTAGCAAACTTAAACTTCTCTACTAACTCCATTGGAATTTCCATTCCGTCAGAAAGTTTAAAACCAACAGCACGCTTTTTAGGGTCATCAACCGTATACATAACATTTACCGAAAGTCCATCCTCATAAAAGACGTAGGTAAATTTAATATTTTCCACTTGAAAACGAGATGTTTCTAAAGGTTTAGCAGCGAATACGATATCACGTTCTTCTTTCAAAATTCGGTTAACATAATCAAGTGTCTCCTGACTTTCACTAGCTGGTACAACCGTAAATTCATGTTTGTACTTGTTCATAAAATAACGAGCTTCATTTGCACGTAAACCAGCAAGTGCATCTACTACTGGGGAAGACTCTAAACCAACCGTAGACACATTTTTAAAATCAACTGTATAAGACATGTCCATCTCTCCTTTTCACTTAGCCAAACTTTAATTTAATCATCTTATCTACTAAATTATACCAAAAACTTATGCATCTGAATTGTCGTTTCACGGTATAAGTATGTACAAGTTTTTTATGCAACAAACCACAATGATTTTTATACAGAACGAATATAGAGTATTTAATTACTTATTAAGGAGAAAGATAGAATTTTATCATCCATAAGGGGGAAAATATAAACAGACGAAAAGTAAAAATTTTTATAAGTTTTTTTATAAAAATTTTGCCGATTAAGAAGGAAATTTGCTGTTGTTTATCGAATTTTTAAAATATTAAGATAAACAGGGGGTTTAATATGTTAACTAAAAAAGCAAAAATCGGACGAAAACTTGAAGACATTTCAATTGGTGAAAAGTTAATTGTAACAGAACATATTGATGAAAAACATATTTACTTATACCTGGCTTTAACAGGCGATACAAACCCATTATATACTCAATACAACTATGCTTCTCAAACAAAATATAATAAACCGATTGTTCCAAGTTTTATTATAAGCGGGCTAGTCTCTGCAGCAGTTACAAAACATTTACCTGGTCCAGGAAGTCATATTATAAAAAAAGAACTTCAATTCGATCAACATATATATCACAATGAAACAATTTCAATTCATTTTGAGGTAGTCGAAATTAACTTAGATTTAAATGAAGTATGTATTAATGTAAGCGTTTTAAATAAAACGCAAACTGAAATTGCTAATGGAAAACTGACAGTAATTCCACCAACGGTAAACCAATCGAATGCTCTATTATATGAAAATTTTTAACTATAGAATGTCAACTCTGACATTCTTTTTTTGTTGTTTTACTTTTGAATGAACTTTCCATCCCTGCTTTTTACGTTTTACGTCTGATGGAATTTTTAGTATGATTAAAAAGTAGACATAAATAATAAAATAGTTACAAATGGATGAGGGGTTAACAATGACCTGGAGGAATATGAAATGAACAATAAAATTCTTGTAGTTGACGATGAAGAGCATATCTTAACTTTAATCAAATTTAACCTAGAACAAGCAGGCTTCCAAGTTGTTACAGCTACTGATGGGGATGAAGGTTTACAAAAGGCTGTAGAGGAAAAACCAGAATTAATTGTTCTAGATCTAATGCTACCTAAAAAAGATGGTATGGAAGTATGTAAAGAATTAAGACTACAAAGAAATACGACGCCTATTTTAATGGTTACAGCAAAAGATGATGAATTTGATAAAGTGTTAGGACTCGAACTTGGTGCCGATGATTACATGACAAAACCATTTAGCCCAAGAGAAGTCGTAGCTAGAGTTAAAGCGATTTTAAGAAGATCTAAAATTACTGAGACACCAGTACAATCAAATGACGATGCTGATACTTTAATAATAGCTGATCTAAAAATTCTACCTGAGTACTATGAAGCATATTTCCAAGGTGAAAAACTAGAGTTAACACCTAAGGAATTTGAGTTATTATTATATTTAACGAAAAATAAAGGTAGAGTATTAACTAGAGATCAATTATTAAGTGCTGTTTGGAATTATGATTTTGCTGGAGACACTAGAATTGTCGATGTTCATATTAGCCATTTAAGAGAAAAAATTGAACTAGACTCGAAAAAACCAGTTTATATAAAAACAATTCGTGGATTAGGATATAAATTAGAGGAACCAAGATTAAATGAGTAATCTTAATCGAAAATTGCTCTATGGATTCTCTGCAATCATAATCGTTATTCTTGTTATATTAGGAATCGTACTAGGGCAAATATTTAAATCCTTTTATCTGACAAACTATGACCAAAGAATTGAGAAAGAAACTAACTTAATTGCCTCAATTATGGAGTCGAATACACCATTAACAAAGAATATATCTAATCAGACGTTAAAAAAGATATCAAAGGACTTAAATATCGATATTATATTATTTGATGATCACTATAATCTGATTGCTAAATCTAGCAATGAGAATGTGGAATTGAATATATCATCAAAGGATTTAAAAACTTATCTAGAACGACTTGATAAAGTAGAGAGTGCAGCTAAATTTACTGAAAAAGATTCTGCAGCTAAATATTATGGCAAGAAAATTACAGATAAACATGGCAATAAGCAATTTTTAATTGTCGATTATTCAACTAAGTCAATCAAAGAAGTTTACCGAAGTATTTCGATGTTATTATTTTCATTATTAGGTTTTGTTTTATTTGCCATCATAGTTTTACTGATACGATACTCGCATCAATTTTCAAAACCAATTGAAGATATTACACAAGTTGCAATTGAATTATCCAAAGGGAATTATAAAGCTAGAACATTAGCTGAAAGTAATGAATCGACAACAATGTTAAGTCAAGCAATGAATGTACTTGCAAAAAATCTACAAGAAATGACTAGTCAACAAGAAATGCAGCAAGATCGATTAAACACATTAATCCATAATATTGGTAGCGGGGTTGTTTTAATTAATAGTAGGGGTCATGTAAACCTAATTAATAAAACATATCGAGAAACGTTCAAAATTGACTCCAGAAGTATACTGGGTGAACTTTATTATGACGCATTTAAACATAAAGAAGTCATTGAAATTGTGGAAGAAATTTTTCTAAAAGAAATAAAAGTTAGAAAGCAAATCATTCTGCCATTATCAATTGAAAGAAAACATTTTGAAATATATGGTGCACCAATCATTGGGATAAATCACGAGTGGAAAGGAATCGTTCTTGTTTTCCATGACATAAGTGAATTAAAGAAATTAGAGCAAGTTCGAAAAGATTTTTTTGCAAATGTATCCCACGAGCTTAAAACACCTATTACATCTATTAAAGGTTTTACTGAAACTCTACTAGATGGAGCAATGGAAAATGATGAGTTATGTAAAAACTTCTTATCGATTATTTTAACGGAAAGTGATCGTATGCAGACACTTATTCAAGATTTGTTAGACCTTTCAAAAATTGAGCAACAGAATTTTAAATTAGATCTTGCAGAAGTATCAGCAAAACAAGTTATTGAAGATGTACAGCAAATGCTTAATCAAAAAGCAGAAGAGAAGAATATAGACTTCAAATTATATTTAAATAGTCCGTTAGTTGTATATGCTGATGCGTTAAGATTAAAGCAAGTAATTATTAATTTAGTTGATAACGCAATTCACTATACTCCAGCTGGTGGTAAAGTATTTATTACTGCCTCCGAGACGAATGATCATATTGTTTTAAGGGTTAATGACACAGGAGTTGGAATTGGAAAAGAAGATATATCTCGTATTTTCGAACGTTTTTACAGAGTAGATAAAGCAAGAAGTAGGAACTCTGGAGGGACAGGCCTAGGACTAGCGATTGTAAAGCATCTTGTCGAAGCGCATAAAGGCAAAATCGAAGTTGAAAGTAAACTAGGCCATGGGACATCATTCATTGTAACATTAAATAAAAATATTTCGATGTAACATTTACATTGTTTTTACATTGTATTTATTAATAATTAATAAAAAATTGTTATAGTTATGATGAAAACCCCTTCATCCAAGGAGTTATCTTAAACCGGGAGTAGTTATACTTCCGGGATTTTTTATATTTAATACTGTTTTATTTTTTCTTTAAGGTGTCCATACTAGTGGATACCTTTTTTATTACACTTTAAGATCGTATAAATTGGCAACGAGTAATCACCACAGTCGAAGAGTTTTCTTTATTTGATCATATTACTTTTATAATTTTTGGGGAAATTATGAGTGTTGAATCATACATCGGAGGGTGGATACAGATGTACGAATACGAATTTGTAAAAGTTAACACGAAATCATCAAATAGATATTATTATGACGTAGTTGGGAACTATGCTAAAAGTGGCTGGCGCCTCCATCAGGTTGTAAATAATCAGCAAGCAGCAATAGAAGGTTCATGTGTTGAACTAATTTTTGAGCGAGAAATCGACTTGAATTAATTACAGAGGTAGTCTTACGATTCATTCTTAAAAGTCATAATTATTCAACTTTAGTCTCAAGTGAATAAAAACTTTTAATATGCCTGAATCAAAGACGACCTCTTTTTCTTTTATGAATAGTTCGTGTTAAAATGTTAAGAGCAAGGAAATGAGGAAACGACTAACCTCTTGAAAAGATAAAGTATGAAATAAAATTATACATAAAAAGATAGTGAGATTTGTAATAGGAAGGGGATCTATTTTGAAGAAAAAATTGGTTTTAATTGATGGGAATAGTATTGCCTATAGAGCTTTCTTTGCATTGCCACTTTTAAGTAATGATAAAGGTGTCCATACGAATGCAATTTATGGATTTACAATGATGTTAATGAAAATTCTTGAAGATGAAAAACCGACTCATATGCTTGTTGCATTTGATGCAGGGAAAACAACATTTAGACATAGTACATTTAAAGAATATAAAGGTGGAAGACAAAAGACTCCACCAGAGTTAAGTGAGCAGTTTCCACTTGTTCGCCAGTTATTAGATACATACGGAATTGCACGTTATGAGTTAGAGAATTATGAAGCGGATGACATTATTGGTACACTTGCAGGTCAAGCTTCTAAAGATGAATATGAAGTAAAGGTTATCTCAGGTGATCGAGATTTATTACAGCTAGTTGATGATCGTATTACAGTAAGTATGACTAAAAAGGGTATTACTGAGGTTGAAGAATATACTCCTGCAGCGATTCATGAAAAATATGAGATTACACCTGATCAAATTATTGATATGAAAGGTTTAATGGGTGATAAATCTGATAATATTCCTGGTGTACCAGGTATTGGGGAAAAGACTGCAATTAAACTTTTAAAACAGTTTCAAACTGTAGAAGGTCTTTATGAAAATATAGGGGAAGTAAGTGGAGCAAAGCTTCTTCAAAATTTAAGTGAAAATAAAGATCAAGCCTTAATGAGTAAACAATTAGCGACAATTAATAAAAACTCACCAATTGAATTAACTGTAAATGACACAACGCTTCCAGAAGCCGATACGAATAAAGTAGCGGAATTTTTTAAATCCCTTGGATTCACATCATTGTTAGCTAAATTGGATATCCAAGAAACGATGGAAGATCTAGAAGAGATTAACTATGAAGTACTAGATTCAATTGAGGAGAAACATTTAGCGAACCATTCAAGCTTAATCGTTGAAATGATCGGAGAAAATTATCATACAGAAGAAATTCAAGGGTTTGGACTTTCAAATGAAAAAGGTCATTTCTTTATTCCAACAACTGTTGGATTAGAGTCGGATTTATTTAAAAAATGGCTTGAGGATGAGAGTGTTAATAAGAATGTATATGATGCAAAAGGTGCTTATGTTGCACTAAAGTGGAGAGGGATTAATTTAAATGGTGTTAATTTCGACCCGTTACTTGCTTCATATATATATGACCCTGCCCAGTCTAATAAAGAATTTGCTGATATCGTAAATGGTAAAATAGATTTTTCAATTCAAACTGCCGAATCGATTTATGGTAAAGGTGCAAAGCAAACTAAACCATCAGATGAAGTTTTATCAGAATATATTGTTCGTAAAACAATTGCTATTAGCAAATTAAAAGAAACTTTAGAAGAATCATTGCGAAAAAATAGTCAATTTGAACTACTAACAGAATTAGAATTACCATTAACTTTTATTTTAGGTGATATGGAATTTGAAGGAGTAACAGTCAGAGAAGAGACTCTTCGTACGATGGGTTCAGAACTAGCTAATACGTTAAAAGAGCTTGAAGAGTCTATTTATGAGTTAGCCGGTGAAAAATTCAATATTAATTCACCAAAGCAACTAGGTGTTATATTATTTGAAAAGTTAAATTTACCATCTGGTAAAAAAACAAAAACTGGTTATTCGACTTCTGCTGATGTACTTGAAAAATTAGAGGCAGAACATGAAATCATACGATTAATTCTTCACTATCGTCAAGTTGGGAAATTAAATTCTACTTATGTAGAAGGTTTATTAAAAGTGATCAATGAATCAGATTCCAAGGTTCATACACGATTTAATCAAGTATTAGCACAAACTGGTCGCTTAAGCTCAATTGATCCTAACCTGCAAAACATTCCGATTCGTTTAGAAGAAGGTAGAAAAATTAGAAAAGCTTTTGTCCCATCTAAAAAAGACTGGCTGATCTTTGCTGCCGATTATTCTCAAATTGAATTAAGGGTATTAGCTCATATCGCACAAGACGATAATTTAATGGATGCATTTAAAAATGACTTTGATGTTCATACAAAGACTGCAATGGATGTTTTCCATGTTAGTGCTGATGAGGTAACAAGTAATATGAGAAGACAAGCAAAAGCTGTTAACTTTGGGATTGTATACGGAATTAGTGATTATGGATTATCACAAGGATTAGGTATTACAAGAAAAGAAGCGTCTAGATTTATTGAAAAGTACTTTGCTAGTTTTCCAAAAGTAAAAGATTATATGTCAGATATTGTTCAAAAGGCTAAACTAGAAGGATTTGTAAGTACAATCTTAAATAGACGTCGTTATATCCCTGAAATTTCAAGCTCAAATTTTAATGTTCGTGGATTTGCTGAAAGAACAGCGATGAATACGCCAATCCAAGGTAGTGCTGCAGATATTATTAAAAAGGCGATGATTTTATTAGATGAACGTCTTAAAGCAGAAAAACTTCAGGCAAAATTAATTTTACAAGTACATGATGAATTAATATTAGAAGCTCCAAAAGAGGAATTAGCAATTTTAGAAAAAATCGTACCAGAAGTAATGGAACATGCAGTCGAGCTAGTTGTGCCATTAAAGGTTGATTATAATTTTGGAGATTCTTGGTTTGAAGCAAAATAAATAGATAGGATGACTTTTTATGCCTGAATTACCAGAAGTTGAAACGGTTAGACGAACTTTACTGGATTTAATAGTTGGGAAAACAATCTCAACAGTAATCGTTTCATGGGGAAAAATAATTAAAAAACCTAATGAAGTAGATGAGTTTCAGATTTTACTAAAAGGTCAAACAGTAGAAAATATAAATCGTCGAGGTAAGTTTCTACTATTTCAATTAAGTGATTTTACACTTGTTTCGCATTTAAGAATGGAAGGGAAATTTCGCGTGTTCCCAGCGGAAGAACCTGTAGCACCTCATACACATGTTCGATTCCTATTTGAAGATGGAACTGAACTTAGATATCAAGATGTTCGTAAATTTGGCACTATGCATTTATTTAATAAAGGTGAGGAGAATGAAGGACCACCACTTGCTAAATTAGGTCCAGAGCCATTTTCCGATGAATTTACTGCTGATTATTTAAGGGAAAAGCTTAAAAATACAAACCGAAAAATTAAAGTCGTTTTATTAGATCAGGAATTAGTAGTCGGTTTAGGCAATATTTATGTTGATGAGGTTTTGTTTAGAGCTAAGATTCATCCGGAAACACCTGCATCATCATTAAAGCCTAAACAAATAAAAATACTTGCCGAATCCATTACAGCAACTTTACAAGAGGCTGTGAATTTAGGCGGAAGCACAATTCGTTCTTATGTAAATTCACAAGGGCAAATAGGAACTTTTCAAGATATCATTAAAGTATATGGCAGAAAGGGTTTAGAGTGTCAAAATTGCGGCCAACCAATAGAAAAAATAAAAGTTGGTGGCAGAGGTACTTCTTTTTGCCCGGTATGTCAGCCTAAAAAAAATTAACATAAGGTTCCTTTCTTTCATACTATATCAAGAGTACGAAAGAGAGGAGCCTATTTTTATGGTAAATATGCTATCATTAATACTACTAGCATGCGCACTAAGCTTAGATAGTTGCAGTGTTGGATTTACTTATGGACTTCGAAAAGTAAAAATTCCTTTAAAATCAATCGTTACAATTGCATCTTGTTCAGGAATCATATTAATGACATCCATGGGGATTGGGCATGCAATTACAGACTTTTTTTCACCAATAATAGCAAAAAGAATCGGAGGATTTGTACTTGTATGTATAGGATTATGGGTACTGTTTCAATTTTACCGATCAAATAAAGGATCAAATATAGAAGAAAAGAATGAGTTAGAAGATAAAGGGATTGACTGGGAATTTGAAATTTTAGGTGTAGTCGTAAAAATTTTAAAGAAGCCTACAACTGCAGACATAGATCGTTCAGGTAGTATTAATGGATTGGAAGCGATGTTACTTGGGTTTGCACTTTCACTTGATGCCTTTGGGGCTGGTATAGGTGCATCATTACTTGGATTTTCTCCACTATTGACGGCAATTGTAACATCTACTGCAAGTGCTTTATTCTTATTATTTGGTATGAAATTAGGAAATGTGTTATCGAAAACATTGTGGCTTCAAAAGTTAACCTTCTTACCAGGTGTTTTCTTAATATTAATTGGATTAATGAAGATGTAATAAAAATAATGAAAGAGTGTATCCGAATGGATTTATTCCATTTGGTCCTCTTTATCTAGTGTAAGGAGAATAAAAGATGGGTAAAATTTTTGGACTAACTGGTAGTATTGCAAGTGGAAAAAGTACAGTCTCCAATTACTTAAAGGAATTAAATGTTCCAATTGTTGATGCAGACGTAATTGCAAAAGAAGTGGTTGAAATTGGACAACCTGCATTTAAAAAAATCGTTGAAGCTTTCGGAAGTGAGATTCTTTTAGAGTCTGGTGAAATTAATCGACCATTTCTCGGAAGTATTATTTTTAATAATAAAGAAAAGCGCTTACAACTTAATGAAATAGTACATCCGGAAGTCAGACGTGAAATGAAAGAACAAGCTGATCGATACATAAAACAAGGTGAACCACTTGTTATTTTAGATATTCCTCTTTTATATGAGGGTAACTCAATTGAATTGGTTGAAAAAGTAATCGTAGTGACAGTGTCGGAAGAAAATCAATTAAAGCGTTTGATGAATCGTAATGGTTTATCGAAAGAGGATGCACTTTTACGTATTGCATCTCAAATACCAGTTAAAGAAAAAGCAGCACGTGCTGACTACGTAATAAATAACAATGGTGACTTTGAGGATACAAAAATACAAGTTAAAGACCTATTAAATAAAATTATTTCATAAAATAATGTAAATAGTTTAACCAAAATCCAAGTTATGTGTTATACTAATTGCAGGGAGATAATAAACAGTATAACTTAATTGGGGGTTTACTTATGGTAAATGTAGCAATAAATGGATTTGGTCGAATTGGACGCATGGTTTTCCGTCAAGCAATTAAAAATGGAGATTATAATATCGTTGCAATTAATGCAAGTTATCCTTCTGAAACTTTAGCGCACTTAATTAAATATGATACAGTTCATGGCAAGTTTGATGGTGAAGTAATTGCAAATGCAGATCATTTAATCGTTGATGGTAAGCGTGTGGAATTAATTAGTGAAAGAAATCCTGAGTTACTTCCATGGAACGAGCTTAATGTTGATATAGTAATTGAAGCAACAGGAAAATTTAATGATGCTGAAAAAGCAAAAATGCACATCACTGCTGGAGCTCAAAAAGTAATTTTAACAGCACCTGGTAAAAATGAAGATATCACAGTAGTAATTGGTGTAAATGATGATAAATTAGACCTAGAAAATCATCATATTATTTCAAACGCATCTTGTACAACAAACTGTTTAGCGCCAGTTGTAAAAGTATTAGATGAGCAATTTGGTATTGTTAATGGATTAATGACAACTGTTCATTCATTTACAAATGATCAAAAAAATATTGATAATCCACATAAAGATTTACGTCGTGCACGTGCTTGCAGTCAATCAATTATTCCAACAACTACAGGTGCAGCAAAAGCATTATCTAAAGTACTTCCACATTTAAATGGCAAGTTACATGGTATGGCTTTACGTGTTCCTACTCCAAACGTATCACTTGTTGACTTAGTTGTTGACTTAAAGAGAGAAGTAACTGTTGAAGAAATTAATGAAGTATTTGAAACTGCTTCTAAAGGATCAATGCACGGAATTATCGAATATTGTAACGAACCATTAGTATCAATTGATTTTAATACTAATACACACTCTGCAATTATCGATTCTCTTTCAACAATGGTAATTGATGGTACAAAAGTTAAAGTATTAGCTTGGTATGATAATGAGTGGGGCTACTCAAGACGTGTAGTTGACTTAGTGTCAATCGTTGCTTCTAAAATAAAAAAGCTTGAAACTGTTTAATCATTAAAATCTTGTACTTATAAAAAATTGTAAACGAATACAAAAGGCTAACTAGTTTATCTGGTTAGTCTTTTTGAAGTTATATAACATATTAAGAAGAAATGTGAATTTATGACTAAATAAAAGAGGGATCTATGACTTAATATCTATTACATGAGGAACGTTGATTTTCACCTAAGAAGTCTTGATTTACAATACCAAATAACGATCGATCCCCTAAAAAGCATGTACCCTTCGTTTCCCTGCTATACATGCATTTATCGCACTTTTAGACTTATTTTCTTCACAATTAATTCAGTAAATAACAAAAAAATAAAATTTATCTTGCAATTCAAATTTAAAAAAAGTATACTAACTTTCGTGAACTTCTAAAAGTATAACTAATTACTTAAAGGGTTAGGACCTCTTTGGACTAACTTTCCCCCGTGGTAGTTGATCATACTTTCGCAATAGAAGTCATGACAAATTATTTTAAGGGGGAAATGAATATGGATACTATGGGTCGTCACGTCATTTCAGAATTATGGGGTTGTAATACAGAAAAATTAAATGATATGAAATTTATTGAGGAAACTTTTGTTGATGCTGCGTTACGCTCTGGTGCAGAAGTTCGTGAAGTTGCTTTTCACAAGTTCGCTCCTCATGGCGTTAGTGGTGTCGTAATCATTTCAGAATCACACTTAACTATTCACAGTTTTCCTGAGCATGGTTATGCAAGTATTGATGTTTACACTTGC
Organism: Gottfriedia luciferensis; assembly: GCF_001712755.1. Taxonomy (GTDB): domain Bacteria; phylum Bacillota; class Bacilli; order Bacillales; family Bacillaceae_G; genus Gottfriedia; species Gottfriedia luciferensis_B. The sequence continues at coordinate 72,408 of NZ_MDKC01000033.1, read as the reverse complement.
GGTGATAGAATTGATCCGAATGTAGCTGCAAACTTTATCGCTGAAGCTTTAGAAGCTGATACTCGCGAAAACGTTGAGTTACCAAGAGGAATGGGTCCCATTCAAGTTGATAATGTAAAAATTGTAAATGGTAACTAAAAAGAATTGAGAGAGGTGATTTTTCATCTCTCTTTTTTGTTTTGTTAAATTGATTTAAAGAGTTTGGTATAATGCTGCATTTAGGCTAAATTTTGGAGCTAAAATCAGATTATCTAAACAAACTTGTTTTCAATAATCTTTACATAGTAAAAAAATATTTTCATTAAATTAAAATAAAGAAGTTTTGAACGGCTTATTATTAAAATTGTTTAACATCAACATAATATTAATTTTTTATTGATAATTTCCAACTCGTTGAAAAAACTTTAATTTATCAAGAGTGTTGAAATATATTAGAGTCAATATGAAAAGTATGAACATTAAGTTTAAGTTTTTACAAGAGGCTCTGAAACTCGTTGATTAAAAAATGTTTTTTATGTTTTTAATTGACTTAATAATGATTTCGCTAAGAAAAAATTATTTCAGCTAAAGAGCAATGTCATAAAGGGGTTTACCATATTTTATAAATTTGTATAAGTAGAATTTGAATTTTGGGTACATTTTTTAGTCAATAAAAGACAATTATTTAAAATGATCATTATTCTAATGATCTAAAGATTAATTTTTATATTTGAAGAGTTGATTGGAACGAAGGGATGTTCGACTCCTATGGGAGATGCAGGAAGGGTGAGACCCCGCAGGAACGAGGAGGCTCAGCTCATGCCCCATGGAAAGCGAGCATCTCGTAGTGAAAATCAACAAGGCATTCTTATTTAATTGACAACTTCTTTTTTCGACAGCATGAAATAAACTTTAGTTTATTTTGAATTTGTTATAGTATAGAGTTATAATAATACGTTTAAACAATTAAGTGTTTGGAGTTGAACTATAACGATGAGATGTCCAACGTGTAACTTTAATGGGACAAGAGTACTTGATAGTAGACCAGTAGATGAAGGTCGTTCAATTAGAAGAAGACGTGAATGTGAAGAATGTCAGCATCGTTTTACAACTTTCGAGCGAGTTGAAGATAATCCTATTTTAGTTGTAAAAAAAGAGGGAGCTCGTGAAGAATTTAGTAAAGATAAGATGTTAAGGGGTCTGATCAAAGCGTGTGAAAAACGCCCTGTCTCTTTATCTCAGCTAGAAGATATTATTCATAGCATTGAAAAAGAACTGAAAAATAGTGGCACATCAGAAGTTCCGAGTGAAGTTCTAGGTGAAATGGTCATGGAGCATTTATCTAAAGTAGATGAAGTTGCATACGTACGATTTGCATCAGTTTATCGTCAATTTAAAGATATTAATGTATTCATTGATGAATTAAAAGATTTAATTAACAAAGAGCGAGGTAAAGACGAATAATACTTCGCTCTTTTGATACAAGAAAGGAATGTTTGAATGTCTATTGATAAGCAACACTGGATGGATGTTCTACCTGCGGATCCTTATACTGTAATGGCAGCTGGGTATTTACATAATTTTCATAGGCAAGTATTGACGATGTTGTATCAACCAATAATTGGTAGTCAAGCTTTAAGTTTATATATGACGCTTTGGAGTGAATGTGAACAAACGGACCTTAATCCTAATACTTTAACACATCATTCTTTAATGCTTGGAATGAAAAGTAATTTAAAATCAATTTATGAACAAAGATTAATCCTTGAAGGAATCGGCTTACTTAAAGTTTATGAAGGATTTGAAAATAGTACAAAAAAGCTTCTGTATGAGCTTCAATCTCCGCTAGATCCTCATTCTTTTTTCGAAGACCCTATCCTAAATATTTTTCTGTTTAAAACAATTGGAAAAACACAATATCAACGAACCAAAACCTTTTTTAGTAGACAGGCATTTTCGAAAGAAGGGTTTCGTGAGATTTCACGTTCATTTGATTCGGTATTCCAGGCAATTACAGTTGAGCAATTAAATGAAATTCAGCAAAGTAACGATCTTTCTACGGCAAATGATCGTAGAATTTTACAAGACAATCAGCCAATTAAAATATCTGTCAAAATGGAAGAGTTTGACTATGCTCTATTTTTAGATGGACTTTCAGATTCATTTGTTCCAAAAAGAGCATTTACTACAGAAGTAAAAGAAACAATTTTAAAACTTGCATTTTTATATGGAATAAATCCAATTCAAATGAAAACGATTGTTATGCGCTCATTAAATGAAGATAATAAAATCAATATTGAGACGCTTCGACTTGAAGCAAGAGACTGGTATCAATTCCAACATCATGAAGCGCTGCCTACTATTGTGGAAAAGGTTCAACCGATTCAGCATAGACAAATGATCAATGAGCAGCCATCAACTCAAGAAGAAAAATTAATTCATTGTTTCGAAACAATTTCTCCTCGCCAGTACCTTAAGGAGATATCGGGTGGAGCTGAACCAAGTGAAGCTGATTTGAAAATTATCGAAGAGATTATGATCGATCAAAAGCTTCTACCTGGGGTCGCAAATGTGTTAATTGACTATGTAATGATCCGTTTAGATAAAAAACTTTCTAGAAATTACGTAATTAAGATAGCAAGTCATTGGGCGAGAAAAGGTGTAACAACAGTTAAACAAGCTATGGATCTTGCCCGTAAAGAGTTTGAAGAAACTAAACAAAGTGCAACTGCTGCAAAAACTCGCTCAAGTAATAGACGAAATAAAACAATTCGAACTGAGATTGTACCTGACTGGCTTCAATCGAGTGAGTCGAATGAATCACAGACTGCACCGGCAACAATCAATAACCAAAACGATTCTTCGATAGATGAAGAACGAAAACGATTAGAAAAAGAACTAGAAATGTTTAAAAATAAAAAGAAACGTTAAATGGGAGGACGCTAATGGAACCTATTCAAAACGCATTTAGTGCATTAATGAAAAATAAACAATTCCAGGACACATTTCAAAAAATGCGACAAGAAGTCCGTAGTCACCCAAAAATCATTTCATTTTTAGCTGAGCATAAAAATGAAATTACGGATCAAATGATTGATAGTAGCTTAGTTAAGCTATATGAGTATATTGGACAAAGTGTAAATTGTGAAGATTGCCCATCTTTTAATGAGTGTAAAAATATGGTGCATGGTTATCATCCTCATTTGATTATTCAAGGAAAACGTATTGATGTTCAATATGATCGTTGTCCAAATGGTGTCAAACATGATAAACGCAAAAAACATGAGTCATTGATAAAATGCATGTACTTACCAAAGGATGTTCTTCAAGCATCTATGTCAAACTTGTCTTTAGAAGACCCTGGCCGTTTTGAAGCAATTTCTGCTGCTAGACAGTTTATTATGAACTATGAAAAAGGAAAAATGGCTCAAGGTTTATATTTACATGGTCCATTTGGGGTTGGAAAAACGTATATTCTTGGGGCTATAGCAAATGAACTAGCAGAGGAAGAAATAACTTCAATGCTCGTTTATTTACCAGAATTTTTACGCGAACTAAAAAGCTCTATTAGTGATGGCACATTAGAGGAGAAAATTGAAGCTGTAAAAAAAGTGGAAGTTCTTATGTTAGATGATATTGGTGCAGAGCAAATGTCTAGTTGGGCAAGAGATGAAATATTAGGCACAATACTTCAATACCGCATGCTAGAAAAATTGCCTACCTTCTTTACATCGAATGCTGATTTAAATCAATTAGAGCATCACTTAACATATTCTCAACGTGGAGAAGAAGAAAGGGTTAAAGCAGCACGTATTGTAGATCGTGTTAAGTTTTTAGCCAAACCAGTTAAAATTTCTGGTTCAAATTTAAGACATTCATAAAAAAATCAAAAAATGGCGTAAAATCACAAATTACTAAGTGATTTTGCGTCATTTTTTAATTATTTCTTTAATATATATAGGACTAGGTGGTGCTAGAAAGGGGGGAACAGGGTGATTGAAATTTTTTTCAATGAACCCATTGACGCAGCTTATGTCTACGAACGATTACAAAAACGTTTAAAAAAGCAATCGAGACCATACATTTTACGAAGACACAAAATCAATACAATTTTAATCACATTTCCTCAAAACACTGAAGATTTAATAAAAAGTATTTTAGTTCCGACACTAGTACAATTTATTTTACTTCAAAAAGAAGATAAGTGGATTCAATCCATTTTACATACATCTTTTTTCTATGAGGAAGACGAGCAAAATCAAATCATACCTATTGCACAATCATTATTAAGAGGAACTAGAAGAAGCATACCAAACCAGAAAAAAATTCGTAGAAGTAAGAATCTAGTTTCTTATGCACTTTCTGAGTATTTAAAAGATGGAGTAAATTTTAGCTTCGATTCATTTATTACTTTTCGTTTGAAGGAATATTACAAGCAGTTAGCTTATGTTTGTGAAATTGCAATAGATGAGTACAAATTAGAAAACGAATACCAGAATCTTATTGAGAGTTTAAGACAGCAGGTACTTAAAACGGATGCGCTTATTCCACATGTGCATATAGTTTTTGACGGGAAATTTAGCGTATATGATCATCTATTTTTACCACTTACTAAAGATGTATTAAAAGAATATGGCAAACAAGTGGAAAATAGAGAGTATATTGATAACGAATTAATTTTGCCCTTAACAGCAATTGCACCTAAAAGAATTCATTTATACACTTCATCAGTCGATATTTCATTAATCATTACACTCCAAAATATCTTTCAAGAAAGAGTCCTAATACATACATTACAAGAGTTTTCACAGGAAAAATTGAAATGAAAATTTATAATTTAAAAAAGCATTGTCATAAATAAGTTTCTTTGATATAATAAATTTCGTTGCGAACAAAGCATACGAATATTGACAACATCATGTCGCTATGTTATAGTAACGAAAGAAAAGAATACTTATTTGTTGAAGAAGAAGCACCCGCTTCTCACCTGGATGACGCTACAAGCTGTTATCAGGTAACAGAATCATTAATTACTTTGATACTGTCAGTGTGGGTGTATTTATATACCCACACTTTTTTGTTGGGTTATGATTGCTTCAACGAAACAAATTAAGATCATTCTTACAATACCTTGGAGGTGTTTTACTATTAGCAAAGACATGATGGTAAACGATGGAATTCGTGCTCGTGAAGTTCGATTAATTGGTCCTAACGGAGATCAACTTGGAATCAAGACAAAACAAGAGGCTCTTGAGTTAGCTTCGAATGTTAATCTTGATCTAGTGATGGTAGCACCAACGGCAAAACCACCTGTATGTCGTATTATGGACTACGGAAAATTCCGATTCGAGCAACAAAAGAAAGACAAAGAGAGCCGTAAAAACCAAAAAATTATTAGCATGAAAGAAGTTCGTTTAAGTCCTACAATTGATGAACATGACTTTAACACAAAACTTCGTAATGCAATTAAGTTCTTAGAAAAAGGCGATAAAGTTAAAGCGTCTATTCGCTTCAAAGGACGCGCTATTACGCATAAGGAAATTGGACAACGAGTACTTGATCGTTTCTCAACTGCTTGTGCAGAAGTTGCAACTGTTGAGTCACATCCAAAAATGGACGGTCGTAGTATGTTCTTAGTCTTAGCACCTAAAAACGAAAAGTAATTTATTTGAGGAGGAAACACGATATGCCTAAAATGAAAACTCACCGTGGTTCAGCAAAACGTTTTAAAAAGACTGGATCAGGTAAATTAAAACGTGGTCGTGCTTACACAAGCCACTTATTCGCTAACAAATCTACAAAAGCAAAACGTAAATTACGTAAAGCTTCATTAGTAAGCAAAGGCGATTTCAAACGTATCCGCTTTATGCTTACAAACATGAAATAAGAACGATAAACGTATTAGATAGATATCTAGGAGGGAAACAATATGCCAAGAGTTAAAGGCGGTACAGTTACACGCGCTCGTCGTAAAAAGGTTATTAAATTAGCAAAAGGTTATTACGGTTCTAAACATACATTATTCAAAGTTGCAAACCAACAAGTTATGAAATCATTAATGTATGCTTACCGTGACCGTCGTCAAAAGAAACGTGATTTCCGTAAATTATGGATCACTCGTATCAACGCGGCTGCTCGTATGAACGGACTTTCTTACAGCCGTTTAATGCACGGATTAAAATTAGCAGGTATCGAAGTTAACCGTAAAATGTTAGCTGACCTAGCTGTTGCTGACGAAAAAGCATTTGCTGAATTAGCAAACGCTGCAAAAGCTAACTTAAAATAATTCGTTTAAAAAATCCTTAACATTTGTTAAGGATTTTTTTCACTTTAAAGGATAAATTGGCAACGAGGAAGTTAATTCGACGTGGTATCCAATTTTAGGAATAAAGTATAAGTGCAACTAAACCTCTGTCTTCGCCTTTAGGCTTGCCAATAGGCAAGTTTTCTTTATTTTAATAATTTTTTAAACGAAACTAAATTCTTTTTTCATGTTAGTAACGTTTGATTCATGACAATATTTTGTGAAACCAGATGGAAATGAAAACTCTTTTTCTAACGAATTTATTTCTGTCTCATTATTATTCTGTACAGCTTTTTGAAGTCTTTTTAAGTAACTTCTACCTAGCTCAATTCGAGTAGCAATCTCTTCTATATTTGATGAAACTTGACCGTGGCCTGGAACTAACAATGAGAATTCAAACTTACTAATTAGTTCTTCTGCCTTATCTAATGTATTGTAGTAACTTTTTACACTATCAAATACAATCGGAAGTTCAAAATCAGATAAATAATCCCCTGTAACCCATATACCTAAATTTTCAATATAAAGGAATAAACCATCTTTAGTATGTCCAGGAGAATGATAAAATCTTAATGTTGTTTGTCCGATTTTAATTTCCTGGCCATCTTCACTAATAATTAAATCAATTTTTGGAAATTGTATTGGCTGAGCATAATTAATATAATTATCATTGTAAAATTGACGGATTTTTGATAGTTTAATCTCTTTTTCAGGATGGTTATGTAAATTTTCACTACCAATCGTTTTAGCGTTAGGAAATGCATAATAACCTATAATGTGATCAAAATCTCCATGTGTAAAGTATAAATAAATTGGTCGTTCATTTTTAATTGATTCAACAAATTCCTTTATTTCATTGATTTCATGCGGTAACCAAGTTGGATCAACAATAATGATACAATCGTCGGTTGCTACAACGGTTGAATTTGTTTGAAATAATGCACTTTGAAATACAGTAATATTGTCATTTTGATATAAAATCATTTTGAATTACTCCTTTAATTTTTAGAAAATTATGTTGATACTTAATATTGTATCAAATAATAGAAAAAACCTTAATGAATTAACTACAAATGTGTAGTTCATTAAGGTTATAACTATAATGATTATCTTGGAAAGAAATTTGGCTTAACAATTGTATCATCGTATCGTTTATGAAAAACATGGGTTGAAGCAGGCGACATAGGCGGAATTAACCACTTCCAATTACCCGTTAATTCACGGCCACATGATTCTTCTTGTTTTTCAAATTGGAGAAATTGCTGTGCGGCAGAATGATGATCAACAATACTAACACCATTTTTTTTATATGAATATAAAACGGCAATATTTAATTCAACTAATGCACGATCTTTCCAAAGTGTACTGTTTCTATTTGTATCTTGGCCGATAATTTTTGCTACTTTCGGCAATAGATTGAAACGAAATTCATCAGCAAGATTTCGAGCACCGATTTCCGTTCCCATATACCATCCATTAAATGGGGCAGCACTATAAGATATACCACCAATCTCTAAAATCATATCTGATATCATCGGAACAGCATACCATTTAGTATTTAGAGGGGAAAAATCATATTCAGGATGTTCGATAGGTACTTCGAGTACAAATTCATTTGGGATCGTAAAATAGTTTGGTTCATGATTGTCTAAGGAATAAACAATGGGCAAAATATCGAAGTTAGTACCATTTCCTTTCCAACCAAGACTCTCACATGCCTCTGTAAATTCAATCGATTTTGGGTCTCCAATTATTCCATTTTCTGTTTCGTAGCCAGCATAGCGTATCAGCTGGTGATTATGGATTTTAAGAGTGTTATTTGTTCCTAGATTTGGTTTGAAAATTGTAATTGTAGGTAGAATCTTACCTGAATTTGTTGCATAGCTTATATGATGTAATATTTCGTGCTCTATACTTTTATCATCGTTAATATGGCGAGCATCTAAAACATGAAGCTTATCCCAAAATAGTCTACCGATACAGCGGTTGCTATTGCGCCACGCCATTTTCGCGCCGTGCTCTAATTCCTCATAAGTATGAGTGTAAAAACCAGTATCTCGAATTTCAGCTTCGATACTTTTTAATCGTTTTTCTATTTGATCGGATTTATCGAGTTCCTTATAGCATTGTGATATAAAGGAAAATGCTTCTTTATATAAAGCGGAAGTTGTTATCATATTAATCTCCAGATGGTTAATTTTAAAAAAACTAGTAATTATTTATAAGCTTCATTATTATACCCCACAAACAATTAGGAGAAAATTAATATAAAATTTATATGTTTTAATACGAGGGCTGAAGAACTATCTAAAAATTTTGTCAAAAGGAATCCCAAATTGTATAATGTTATATGTACATAATCTTATTTAAAAAAAGGATGGATGAGTTTGTCTACTTTAGATGCAAAGTTACAAATGTTAAAAGAACTAACAGATGCAAACGGCGTAGCTGGATTTGAACATGAACCACGTGAAGTAATGAGAAAATATATTACACCACTTGCTGATGAGGTTGTAACTGATAATTTAGGAAGCTTAATAGCAGTTAAAACCGGAGACCCAAATGGTCCAAGAATTAAAGTTGCTGGACATCTTGATGAAGTTGGATTTATGGTTACACAAATTGATGACAAAGGATTTTTGCGTTTTCAAACAATTGGTGGCTGGTGGTCTCAAGTAATGCTTGCTCAGCGTGTTACCATTTCAACAAAAGAAGGTAATATTACAGGTATTATTGGTTCGAAACCGCCTCATATTATGAGTGCAGAAGCAAGAAGAAAAGTAGTAGACATTAAGGATATGTTTATTGATATCGGTGCTTCAAGTAAAGAAGAGGCATTAGAATTTGGCGTTCGTCCTGGAGACCAAGTTGTTCCATATTTTGAATTCCAAACGATGAAAAATGAAAAATTATTATTAGCAAAAGCATGGGATAACCGTATCGGTTGTGCTATTGCAATTGACGTTTTAGAACAATTACAAGGCCAAGCACATCCAAATATTGTATTTGGAGTTGGAACAGTACAAGAAGAAGTAGGACTTCGTGGTGCAAAAACATCTACATATAAAGTTGAACCAGATATAGGTTTTGCATTAGATGTCGGTGTTGCAGGTGACATGCCAGGTGTATCTGAAAGAGAAGCACAAGGTAAATTAGGAAAAGGCCCACAAATCGTTTTATATGATGCATCAATGGTGTCTCATAAAGATTTACGTGAATTTGTAGTAAATGTAGCAGATGAAATTGGAATTCCATATCAATACGAATCGATGCCTGGCGGAGGAACTGACGCTGGTTCAATGCATATTACTATGAAAGGTGTTCCAGCATTAGCAATCACAATTCCAACGAGATATATTCATTCTCATTCTGGTATCCTTCATCGTGATGACTATGAAAATACAGTTAAATTAATCGTAGAAGTAATCAAACGATTAGATCGCGAAACAGTGGAGCGTTTAACATATAACTAAGAAAAAAAATCCCTCATTTATTGAGGGATTTTTTTTATAGTACCTTTTGAAGCTCTTATGAGAAACTAAATTACACCATCTGCCTTTTTTACATCCTCATGAATCTTACTTGATAAAGTTAATTTTCATATCTCCGAAAAAACCTTATTTATAAAGGGTTTTTTTGCTTCTTCTACTTACCTAACCAACCTGATATTCCCACTTTTTTCTTCTTTAACGTTATCGAACTGAAACAAATTGTATTATTCCTATAACTTGTTTGAAATAGTTTTGTCATATCTTATTGTTATCATGAATGCACGCTTTTCAAATAAGGATACTCGGAAATATAGTTTGAAAAATGGTTTCTTACGGAATTTTTTAAAGCTAATAAATAAAATTTAGACTCCAATTTTGTAGATGGAGTTTTTAAGGAGCCAAGACTTAAATAGTACTTGGCTGATTTTTTTTATAGGGAGAATCCTTATTTCATAGATAGAGAAGCAAAATAAATAAAAAGTTTTGAGGTGAGTTAATGAAAGCGAAAGTTAAAGTGAAAAACGTAACAAAGGTTTTCGGTAAGTCTCCTAAGAACGCCATAAAGTTACTAGAAAAGGGTTATTCAAAAAAGCAAATATTAGAGCAGACAAACTCAACAATCGGGGTAAATAATGCAAGCTTTGAAATATTCCCGGGTGAAATTTTTGTTGTAATGGGACTGTCAGGTAGTGGTAAATCGACTTTGATTCGAATGCTCAATCGATTAATTGAACCAACTACTGGACAAATCTTAATCGATGATGAGGATATTGTAAAAATGAATCCTCAGCAGTTAAGAGATGTTCGTCGTAAAAAAATTAGTATGGTTTTTCAAAATTTTGCTCTGTTCCCACACAAGACAATTCTTGAAAATACAGAATATGGTTTAGAAATACAAAATATTTCACAGGAAGAAAGAACAGAAAAAGCTCTGAAGTCATTAGAAATAGTAGGCTTAAAAGGATATGAGCATCAGTTCCCATCACAATTAAGTGGTGGTATGCAACAACGTGTTGGCCTTGCAAGGGCACTAACAAGTGACACGGATATTTTATTAATGGATGAAGCATTTAGCGCGCTCGATCCATTAATTCGTAAAGATATGCAGGACGAATTATTAGAACTGCAAGAGACGATGAAAAAAACGATTATATTTATAACACATGACCTTGATGAGGCCCTTCGAATTGGAGATAGAATTGCTCTAATGAAAGATGGTAACATCATGCAAATTGGTTCTCCTGAGGAGATCATGGTAAATCCAGCCAATGAATATGTTGAACGATTTGTAGAAGATGTAGACCTATCAAAAGTTTTAACGGCGGCTCATGTGCAGAAGCGTGCTGAAAGAATTACGCCTGACCGTGGACCACGTGTAGCTTTACAAGTAATGCGAGACCAAGGATATTCAAGTATATTTGTTGTTGATCGTAGACAAAAGCTGCTTGGAGCCATTACTGCTGATGATGCTTCAAATGCGCTTATTAAAAATAAATCGGTAGAGGAAGCTATGCAGAAGGAAATTGTGTCTGTTTATGAAGATACTTTATTAACGGATGTAATTGGAGCACTTGCAACATCTGTACTACCATTAGCAGTTATAGATAAAAATGATCGATTAAAAGGTGTCATTATCCGTGGAGCAGTAATCGGTGCATTAGCGGGTAAAACAGACGATTTAAATATAAAGGGAGGTTAAATATATGGGTATTCCAAAAATTCCGTTAGCAGAATGGATTGATAAAATTGTCGATCTAATTATTAAAACGTTCCATCCTCTATTTGGCGCAATAACCAACATCACAGAAACCCTTTTAAATAACCTTGTTAAAGTTTTAGGACTTGGCCCATCTATTATTCTAATAATATTAATTTCATTACTTGCTTTTTATACAAGTAGGTGGACAGTTGGTCTGTTTACATTACTTGGCTTGTTATTAATCGATAATCTTGGACTTTGGGATGCTACAGTTGAATCGTTAGCATTGATCTTATCATCAATCGTTATTACGGTTGTAATTGGAATTCCTTTAGGGATTTGGACGTCGCAAAACGATCGAGTAAAACAAGTGATTACACCAATACTAGACTTTATGCAAACAATGCCAGCATTTGTCTATTTAATTCCAGCAATTCTCTTTTTCGGAATTGGTGTAGTTCCTGGTATTTTAGCTTCTGTCATTTTTGCAATTCCACCAACAATTCGATTAACGAATTTAGGTATTCGAGAGGTTCCAAGTGATTTAATAGAGGCATCTAATGCTTTTGGATCAACAACGTGGCAAAGACTCTTTAAAGTACAGCTACCTTTAGCAGCACCTACAATTTTAGCTGGTATAAATCAAAGTATTATGCTTGCATTATCGATGGTAGTTATTTCATCACTAGTAGGAGCTCCAGGATTAGGGGCAGAGGTTTACCGTGCTGTAACTCAGATTAAAGTAGGTGAGGGCTTTGAGGCAGGTATATCAATTGTTATCGTGGCAATTATTCTTGATCGAATTTCACAAAACCTTCGTCAACCTGCTTATGGGAAAAAATTTGCTAAAAAATATGTTTATGGATTTACTTTATTAATCTTTTGTATTTCGGCCATTTCAGTTGCCTTTGCAGGTGGCAAGGATCAAAAAACAGCTTCAAATAAAATAGGTTCTCAGGTTAATTTTGAGATTACCGGAATTGATCCAGGAGCTGGGTTAATGAAAGCAACTGAAAAAGCGATGAAGGATTATGATTTAAAGGATTGGACTCTAAAAGAAGGATCTTCAGCAGCAATGACTGCTGAATTGAAAAAAGCGTATGAAAATAAGGAACCTATAATCGTTACAGGATGGACACCACACTGGATGTTTTCAAAATATAAATTAAAGTATTTAGAAGATCCAAAAGGGTCATTTGGTAAGGATGAAGAAATTCATACAGTGGTTAGAAAAGGATTAAAAGAAGATGCTCCTGGTGCGTACAAGATTTTAGATAACTTTTCATGGAAACCATCTGATATGGAAGAAGTGATGAGTAATATTCAAGACGGTGCAAAACCTGAAAATGCAGCGGCGAAATGGATTAAAAAGCATCAAGATCAAGTAAATAATTGGACGAAAGATGCTTCAAAAGGAAATGGCGAAAAAATTAGTCTCGTTTATGTTTCATGGGAATCTGAAGTTGCCAGTACAAATGTGATTGGAAAAGTACTTGAGAATCAAGGATATGACGTTACATTAAAACAAGTCGAGGCAGGACCGATGTTTGCTGGTATCTCAGATGGAAGTGCTGATGCAATGGTCGCAGCTTGGCTTCCGACAACTCATCAAGATTACATGAATGAGTACAAAAAACAATTGGTTGATCTTGGGCCGAATTTAAAAGGGACAAAATTAGGCTTAGTCGTCCCAAAATATATGAAGATCAATTCAATCGATGATTTAAAAGGTAAAACAAAATAGCCAAAATAAAAGGACTAACGAAAAGTTAAAAACTTTCGTTGGTCCTTTTCTATGTTTATAACAGATTAGATTACTGACTTACTCCATTTTCTAAAACTGTAAGTAGTTCATGCTTTTGATTTTCTGACGCGTGATTCCAAAAAACTTCGAGAAGTACACCTAAACCTGGTAATACTTTTTCCTCGCCACTTTGAATAGCATCTACAATTGTTGCTTCTAATTGATCACTTTTATTACCTGAAATATTGTGAAGAACTGCTCCGCGAATATTAAAATTCATTTGGATTCTCCTTTCATATTAAGCTTTATGTAGTATTTGTAAACGGAAACGATTTTATGTATGATAAACTCATATGAGATACGATGAAAGGTAAAGGAAACTTATGAAACAAATTGATTCCATACAAAATAATTCTGTTAAGGCTTGGAAAAAGCTACATACAAAAAAAGGAAGAGATAAAGCTAAACAATATATCGTAGAAGGTTTTCATTTAGTCGAGGAGGCAATTAAGCATGATGCACCGATTCTTCATTTATTAATTAGTGAAGAGATTGACTTACCTTCTAATTTTTCAACAGGGTCATTTGACATTACGTATATATCAAAAGAGGTTAGTAAAGAATTAAGCGAAACAGAAACATCTCAAGGTATTTATGCAATTCTTGAATTTTCTTTTGTAAGAATTGATTTTGAGAAAGTGTCAAAGTTATTATTAATTGATGAGGTTCAAGATCCTGGGAATGTTGGAACAATGATTCGAACAGCGGATGCTGCTGGTTTTGATGGGGTTATTTTAGGTTCAGGTACAAGTGACCTATATAATGCTAAAACAATTCGATCCACCCAAGGATCATTATTCCATTTACCAATATTACGTGGTGATTTAGTTGAAGCAGTTTCTAATTTGAAAGATAAAGGAATAACTGTTTACGGAACATCTCTTCAAAATGCAAAACCATTTAATGAAGTAAATGTTACAAATCGTTTTGCCATTATTGTAGGAAATGAAGGAAAAGGTGTGAATTCAACATTACTTTCATTAACTGATGAAAATCTATATATACCGATTTATGGTAAAGCGGAATCATTAAACGTTGGTATTGCAGCAGGGATTCTAATGTATAGCCTGTGAAAAAATATAGAAGGCTCATTCGAGCTTTCTTGGTCAGTAAAAATGATTCAAATCATTTAGTAAATAATTTTGTTGAGCAGTTGCATTAATTGCAAAAAATCAATATAATTAATTAAGAAAATTTAATACATAAAAAGCTTTGACAGAGAATAGTAAATTTGAATCTCTATTTAGGGAAAAGGTGCCGTAGACTGTAAGCACTTTTATAGTAGACCAAATTGAATTCACCTCTTGAGCTAGCGCCGGGACCATTTTTGAATGTAAAGGCGACTCGGTCTATCTAAGTAGACCGTTATATGAATGAAGTGAGCAGTTAGTTTCTGTAACATAATAACTGTTAATTAGGGTGGTACCGCGATCAATCCTCGTCCCTTTTTTGGGAGCGAGGTTTTTTTATGTTTAAATTTATGAATTTGAATAGGAGGATTATTCATGCAAGAGCGTTTAGTTTCTTTACAATCAGAAGCGATTAAGCAAATAGAAGAAGCAACAGATTTAAAAGCAATAAATGAAATAAGAATTGCCTATCTAGGAAAAAAAGGTCCGATTACTGAGGCAATGAAAGCAATGAAGGATTTATCTCCTGAAGAGCGCCCAAAAATGGGGGCTGTTGCTAATGAAGTACGTGCGGCAATCCAAGAAAAACTTGAAGCAAAGCAAGTTGTATTAGAACAAAATGCAATTAATGAAAAATTAGAAAGCGAATCAATTGACGTAACACTTCCAGGAAGACCAGTTCATGCAGGTGGAGCTCATCCATTAAGAGCGGTTATTCAAGAAATTGAAGATTTATTTATTGGAATGGGATATGAGATCGCAGAAGGTCCAGAAGTAGAAAAGGACTATTATAATTTCGAAGCATTAAATTTACCAAAAGGTCATCCAGCTCGTGATATGCAGGATTCATTCTATATTTCTGAAGAAACATTAATGAGAACGCATACTTCACCTGTTCAAGCTAGAACAATGGAAGCAAACGTGGAAAAAGGACCAATTAAAATAATTTGTCCTGGAAAAGTTTATCGCCGTGATGACGATGATGCTACTCATTCTCACCAATTTATGCAAATAGAAGGACTTGTAATTGGTGAAAACATTTCAATGAGTGACTTAAAAGGTACTTTACAGCTTTTTGCGAAAAAAATGTTTGGTGAAGATCGTGAAATTCGCTTACGTCCAAGCTTCTTCCCGTTCACTGAGCCTTCAGTAGAAATGGATATTTCTTGTATGAAATGTGGAGGGAAAGGCTGTAACATGTGTAAGCACACTGGATGGATTGAAATTTTAGGTGCGGGAATGGTTCATCCGAACGTACTTGAGATGGCAGGATATAATCCAAAAGAAGTTCAAGGATTTGCTTTCGGTATGGGTCCAGAACGTATTGCATTATTAAAATATGGTATTGATGATATTCGTCATTTCTATACGAACGATATAAGATTCTTAAAGCAATTCCAACAAATGTAAGGTAGGAGGGGACAAAAGATGTTTGTATCAACAAAATGGTTACAAGAATACGTTGATTTAAGTGGTGTTACACCAGAAGAACTTGCAAAATTAATAACAAAAGCAGGTATTGAAGTTGAAGGTGTTAATCATCTTTCAGAAGGAATTAAAAATGTTGTTGTTGGTTATGTAATGGAACGTGAACAACATCCAGAGGCAGATAAATTATCAAAATGTACTGTTGATGTTGGAGAAGAACAACCAGTACAAATTATTTGTGGCGCACCAAATGTTGCTAAAGGTCAAAAAGTAATCGTAGCAAAAGTAGGCGCTGTTTTACCGGGGAATTTCAAAATTAAAAAAGCAAAATTACGTGGAGAAGTTTCTGAAGGAATGATTTGCTCTCTTCAAGAATTAGGAATTGAAGGCAAAGTAGTGGCAAAAGAATTCTCAAATGGCATTTTTGTTTTACCAAGTGATGCAGAAGTAGGAGCAGACGCATTAGACGTATTATATCGTGATGATGCAGTATTAGAACTTGGTTTAACACCAAACCGTGCTGATTGCTTAAATATGATTGGTGTTGCCTATGAGGTAGCTGCAATTTTAGATCGTGATGTGAAACTTCCAGCGATTAGCGCACAATCAGCATCAACTGCTGAATATGTTTCAGTTTCAATTGAATCAAAAGAAGATGCACCATATTATAGTGCTAAATTAGTTAAAGGTGTAAAAATTGGTCCTTCTCCATTATGGATGCAAGCTCGTTTAATGAGTGCTGGTATTCGTCCGATTAATAATGTGGTTGATATTACGAACTATATTTTAATTGAATATGGTCAACCTTTACACGCGTTTGATTTTAATAAATTAAATAGTAATCAAATTATCGTTCGTCATGCGAAAGAAAACGAAAAGATCGTTACACTTGATGGTGAAGAGCGTACATTACAGCCACATAATTTAGTAATCGCAACTGAGAAAGAAGCTGTAGCAGTTGCAGGTGTAATGGGTGGTCAAAGTACTGAAGTTGATGTGGATACTGTAGACGTTTTAATTGAATCAGCTGTTTTCAGAGGTCAAAGTGTTCGCCAAACTTCAAAAGACCTAGGCTTACGTAGTGATTCAAGTGCTCGTTTTGAAAAAGGTATTGATGCTTCTCGTACATTGCCTGCTTCTGAACGTGCTGCTCAGTTAATGGCTGAACTAGCTGGTGGAACTATTGAAGAAGGTACTGTAATTGCCGACAATTTAGTTGAAGCTGCTAAAAAAGTATCAGTTTCTGTAAGTAAGATTAATGGTGTACTTGGTACATCAATTGATGCTGAGACAGTAAAAGATATTTTCCGTCGCTTAAGATTAGATGCTACTGGGAATGGTGAAGTATTTACAGTTACTGTACCAAGTCGTCGTGGAGATATTTCAATAGAAGAAGATTTAGTTGAAGAAGTAGGAAGACTATATGGCTATGATCATATTCCTGCTACTTTACCAACAGGTGTTGCTAGTCGTGGACAATTAACACCTTATCAAGCAAAACGTAGAAAAATTCGTCAGTATTTACAGCATGCAGGTCTTTACGAGGCTGTAACTTACTCTCTAACTAGCAATAATAAAGTAAAACGCTTTGCACTAGAAACAGTAGATGCAGAACCTGTACGTTTAGCATTACCTATGAGTGAAGAACGCAGTGAGCTACGTTTCAGTTTAGTACCACATTTATTAGATGCTATTTCCTATAATGTTGCACGTAAAGAAGAAAATGTTCAACTATTCGAAACAGGCTCTGTATTCTTAACAAAGGAAAAGAACGATCTTCCTCATGAAGAAGAATATTTAGCAGGAGCATTAACTGGTTTATGGTTGCAACATGCTTGGCAAGGCGAGAAAAAAGCTGTGGATTTCTATGTTGTAAAAGGTATTTTAGACGGTTTATTTAATGAATTAGGTTTATCAAATAAAATAACTTATCTTGCTTCTAAAAAAGAAGAATTACATCCAGGACGTACAGCAAGTATCTTATTAAACGGAGAAGAAATTGGTTTTATCGGTCAAGTTCATCCTGTTACTCAAAAAGAGTGGGATCTTAAAGAAACATATGTATTCCAATTATCTCTTGAAAAACTATTAAATACTGAATTTGATGATATTTTATATAATGCAATTCCTCGTTTCCCATCAATGAACCGAGATATGGCATTAGTAGTTGAATCAAAAGTATTTGCTGGTGATATTTTATCTACAATTCGTTCAACTGGTGGAAGACTTCTAAAGGATGCTACAATCTTTGATTTATACGAAGGTGATAAGATGGAAGCTGGTAAAAAATCAGTTGCCTTCTCATTAACATATTTCGATCCAGAACGCACTTTAACGGATGAAGAAGTAACTAAAGCTCATTCAAAAGTTTTAAAAGCTGTAGAAGAAACACATAATGCTCAATTACGTGGGTAAATAATTAATATAATTAATGTAAAAAAAACCAAATTCTTTTTTTAGAATTTGGTTTTTTTGTGCTGTAGGTATACCTGGATTTCCTATTTTTAACCAATATGAATAAAAAAGTATTTAAGGTTAGAATTATTATATTAAAATAATAATGAATTTGTACATGTTTTTTGACTCATTTTTTTGATAATAATGAACCAATTTGTCCTTTTTTTATACTATAAATTGTACAATTAAAATTTTTTTGAGAGGTGTATTTTTTTGCCACTACCACCAATTCCACCACTACCACAACAACCATCAGAAGAACCAAATCAATCAGATACTACACAAAGCACAGAACAATCAGAGTTATTACAACAAATTTCTTCATTCCTTCCAAGACCAGTAATGGGTCCAACAGGTCCAACAGGAGCTACAGGTCCACGCGGTCCTGAAGGTCAACAAGGTCCTCGTGGAGAAAGAGGTAAACGAGGAAAAGAAGGGGAAGATGGAGACAGAGGTCCAAGAGGTCCAATGGGTCCAATGGGTCCAATGGGGCCAATGGGACCAGCAGGAACTCCGGGTACTGCAGGAGCAACAGGAGCAACAGGTCCAGCGGGAGTTACAGGTCCTTCAGGAGGCCCAGCAGGCCCAGCAGGAGCAACAGGCCCAGCAGGAGCAACAGGTCCAGCAGGAGCAACAGGCCCAGCAGGAACACCAGGAGCAGCGGGAGCAACAGGTCCACAAGGAATCCCAGGTCCAGCAGGAGCAACAGGCTCAGCAGGTCCAGCTGGAGTTCCAGGAGCAACAGGTCCAGCAGGTCCACAAGGGTCACCAGGTCCACAAGGAGCAACAGGCCCAGCGGGAACACCAGGAACACCAGGAACACCAGGAACACCAGGAGCACCAGGAGCGACAGGCCCAGCAGGAGCAACAGGCCCAGCAGGAGCAACAGGTGCACCAGGAACACCAGGCGCACCAGGAGCAACAGGCCCAGCAGGAGCAACGGGTCCAGCAGGAACACCGGGCGCAGCAGGAGCAACAGGCCCAGCAGGAACACCGGGCGCAGCAGGAGCAACAGGCCCAGCAGGAGCAACAGGTCCAGCAGGAACACCGGGCGCAGCAGGAGCAACAGGTCCAGCAGGAACACCAGGAGCACCAGGAGCGACAGGCCCAGCAGGAGCAACAGGCCCAGCAGGAACACCAGGCGCACCAGGAGCGACAGGCCCAGCAGGAGCAACGGGTCCAGCAGGAACACCGGGCGCAGCAGGAGCAACAGGTCCAGCGGGAGCAACAGGTCCAGCAGGTCCAGCAGGAACACCAGGAGCAGCAGGAGCAACAGGCCCAGCGGGAGCAACAGGCCCAGCAGGGGCAACTGGAATAGCAGGTACAGGTGCAATCATTCCGTTTGCATCAGGCGCACCAGTAGTAATGTCAACGGTTTTAGGCGGATTAGCAGGAACAGCAGGTCTTGTAGGATTTGGAAGTTCAATTCCGAATGTTGCATTACTTCCTGGACCAGCGATTGATTTAACTGGAACTGGTTTACCAACTGAAATTCTTGATTTTGCATTCTCAATGCCTAGAGCTGGTACAATTACGGCTATTTCCGCATCTTATAGTAATGTAGTAGCTTTAAATATTTTAGGAACAAGTATTACTGTCACTGCACAATTATATAGTGCACCAGTAAATAGTAATAACTTTACTCCAGTTGCAGGTGCAAGTGTCACTTTACCGGCTCTAGCAGGTCCGCTTACATTAGGCCAAATCACTAGCGGTATTTCTACACCTTTAGCAGTACCAATTGCAGCACAAACTCGTTTAATGATGGTATTTACTGCAACTGCAAACGGTGCTAGCCTTATCAATACTGTTACTGGATATGCTAGCGCAGGAGTAGCTATAAACTAATTAATAAATAGAAGTAAGAAAAATATTTTAACAATGACTCTACTAAACTAGATCACATTTGGCTATCAATGATAGTTTTGAATCTAGTAAGTAGAGTTTTTTTGCGGATTTTTAATAGAAATAGTATTAAAATCCAAACAAACTTGTCCAACAAAAATAAGATAAAGTGTACGTCAAAATATTTTTGGAGGTGTATCTATTTGCCAATACCACCAGGCCCACCAGGCCCACAATTACCACCAGTCTTACCACTACCACCAGCTCCAACAGGTCCTACGGGAGCACCATTGCCACCAGGTGTTCCAGGTCCAACAGGAATTACAGGTCCAACAGGAGCAACAGGAGCAACAGGTCCACAAGGTCCACAAGGTCCAATAGGTCCAACAGGAGCAACAGGCCCAGCGGGAGCAACAGGTCCAGCCGGAGCAACAGGCCCAGCCGGAGCAACAGGTCCAGCAGGAGCAACAGGTCCAGCAGGAGCAACAGGAGCAGATGGAGCGACAGGCCCAGCAGGAGCAACAGGAGCAGACGGAGCGACAGGCCCAGCAGGAGCAACAGGTCCAGCGGGAGCAACAGGAGCAGATGGAGCGACAGGCCCAGCAGGAGCAACAGGCCCAGCAGGAGCAACAGGTCCAGCAGGAGCAACAGGAGCAGACGGAGCGACAGGTCCAGCGGGAGCAACAGGTCCAGCAGGAGTAACAGGAGCAGACGGAGCGACAGGTCCAGCGGGAGCAACAGGTCCAGCAGGAGCAACAGGAGCAGACGGAGCGACAGGTCCAGCGGGAGCAACAGGTCCAGCGGGAGCAACAGGAGCAGACGGAGCGACAGGAGCAGCGGGAGCAACGGGAGCAACAGGTCCAGCAGGAGCAACAGGAGCAGACGGAGCGACAGGAGCAGCGGGAGCAACAGGTCCAGCAGGAGCAACAGGAGCAGACGGAGCGACAGGAGCAGCGGGAGCAACAGGTCCAGCAGGAGCAACAGGAGCAGACGGAGCAACAGGAGCAGACGGAGCGACAGGTCCAGCCGGAGCAACAGGAGCAGACGGAGCAACAGGTCCAGCGGGAGCAACAGGAGCAGACGGAGCGACAGGAGCAGCGGGAGCAACGGGAGCAACAGGTCCAGCCGGAGCAACAGGAGCAGACGGAGCGACAGGAGCAGCGGGAGCAACAGGTCCAGCCGGAGCAACAGGAGCAGACGGAGCGACAGGCCCAGCAGGAGCAACAGGAACAGACGGAGCGACAGGTCCAGCGGGAGCAACAGGTCCAACAGGTCCAAATGTACTTTCTACAGGTTTCTCTGCGTTTATTCCAACCGTTGGTACTGCTGCAAGTACGCAGTTAACTGGATGGAGCGTTGCAAGTCCATTCTTCAATGCAACTACTTTTGATCCAACAACAGGTAATTTCACTGTTCCAGCAACAGGGCGTTATACTTTTGAAGCTACAATTAGTTACTCTACTACAGCAACTTTAACTGCATCACTCGGAGCAGGTATAAATCCTTCATTTGTATTCCGCAGAACATCACCAACGACTGATGATTTATTAAGTGGATTAGTACCAATTTTAGATGTAAATGTTGCATTAGTACTAAATCTGCGAGCAATTTTAGGTGATGGAACTGTAACAATTACTGGAGACTTAGAATTGACTGCTGGAGATGTGATTGGACTCTTCTACGAGGCTGACGGATTAACTGTACCGCTTACTTTAGGTGGAAACAATACAGCAGGTATCAACTGGTCAGTTCATCGTATTGTTTAACAATCACTTTTAGAGATTAGTAATCTATCCTAAGGTGATGACCGTCCTCGTTAACTATTGTTAGCGAGGATTTTTTTGTTTATAGTTGTTGAATTAATACTAACCAAATATTCTATCTTTGAATATGTTAATTAATGTATGTGTTAATTAATAAATGATTGGTATAGATTGAAAAAATCATACTTGCTGATGCAGTGAGATTTTAAGAAGGTGTTTATTAAATTGAAAACTAGTATTATTATTTTGACTTATAATCAGCTCGAGGTATCGAAAAAATGCTTTGAAAGTCTTGCTAAATATACAAAGGAAGATGAAGTAGAAATTATTGTTATTGATAATGGCTCGACTGATGGCACAAGAGATTACTTAAAAAAATATCCTTCCTTTATTACAATCTTTAATGAGATAAATATGGGGTTTGCTAAAGGTTGTAATCAAGGAATTGAAGTCGCTACAGGTGATAACTTGTTATTTTTAAATAATGATACAATCGTTACAGAAAATTGGTTAGATGCAATGCTTACTCTTTTATATAGTAATGATAAAATTGGCATGGTTGGACCTGTAAGTAATTATGTAAGTGGATTACAGCGAATTAATGTTGATTATCAAAATGATCAAGAAATTAATGATTTTTCATTAAGATATTGTGCAAGTGTAAAAGGAATGTCAAAGCAAGTATTAAGATTAGTAGGATTTTGTTTATTAGTTAGACGCGAATTAATTGATCGATTAGTAGGATTTGATGAAAGGTTTAAACTAGGGTCATTTGAAGATGATGATATTTGTTTAAGGACTATTTTAGAAGGATATGAATTGCATATTGCATTAGATTCATTTGTTCATCATTATGGGCACATGACATTCAATGGAAATAGTGATATTAACATAAATCACCTATATATTGAAAATAGAATGAAGTATATCGAGAAGTGGGGAAACAAATTAATAGATATTGGGTATCCGAAGACGGAAATTATTGAGATGGTACCAGGTAACATAAATAATGTATTAGAAGTTGGTTGCTTAGCTGGAGCAACAGGTCTAGAAATTAAAAATCTATATAAATGTGAATTATATGGAACAGAAAGTGATTCAGAATTATCCTCTATTGCATCACAATTTTACAAGAGGATTGATAAAATTGGAATTGGAGAAGTTTCCCACAGTTACCCCGAGGCGTTTTTTGATTTAATCATAATTGATAATATTGTCAACCAGCTTGTAGATCCTTGGAGTTTTGTAAAAGAAATTACCAATCTATTAAAACCATCTGGGTCAATTATTTGTAGAGTTCCAAATGTTTCCCATGGTGAAGTTCTCTTTCAATTATTACAAGGCCAATGGAATTATTTACACGCGGGAATATTGAAAAAAGAAAATATTAGATTTTTCACGCCTCAAACAATTAATACGCTATTTCCAACTGACCAATTTGAAGTGACGACGAAAAAGAATGAAAAAATAAATGTAGATTTAAATATTAAGTTGTTTTTTGAAGAAGTAGTTCATTTAGCTCATAGTTTTGGAATAAATCTTGAACAACTAACTTCAAATCTTGAAATATATAATATGCTCTTGTTAATAAGAAAAAAATGATTAAAAGGCAGTTGAGAGTCCTCAGCTGCCTTCGTTATTTAATCTATTTGAAAAATATTCTCTATTTGAAAGAATGCTTGGGTGTGTTGGGTAAAAATGATAGGCTAATTCATTGTGCTCATTTGCAAGGTGCAATTCACCTATTCTGTCATAGCAGACAGCTAGCTGTAAATGTGGTAGCCATGTAGTACATGATGGGTTGAGAAGAATTAAACGATTGTTCACCTTATTTAAGATTGCTTCTTTATACCAATAAATAGCCGAATTGAAATTATTTTTCTCAAAAAAAGTATAAGCCAATCTACAACATGTTTCTGGATGGGTATTGCCATATTTAAGAGCTCTTAATAACCAAGTAGTTTCTAAGTCTCTTAGATTAAACTCGTTATAACAATTAGCAATATAATGACAAGCAAGAATATTAAGTTCTTCAAAAGGCTGATCTAATCTCAAAAATTTTAAAAAATACTTTATTGATTGATCATGTTGATGATCTGAGCTTAATTCTTTCGCATAATAAAACAAATCCATTGTTGAAAGCTTGAGGTTGTTAGTTAGCATTTGTTCATATATTTGAATATTTTCTTTTGTATTTTGTGTAAAAGGAAGATCTGTAATAACAAGATTAGTAGAAAATGATTTAGAGGTTTGCTCATTTTTCATATTCGGGGAATGACTTTTTGGACTTAATCTTTTAAATAATCTATTAATTATTTGTTTACTTTTTACATTCCAACCGATTTGATAATCGACAGCTACATTATAAACTTCATTGTTTATTGATTGTTTTAGAGTAGAAAATGTTAAACGATCATTTTCTAGTAAAACTTCACTATGGTTTAGTAAAAGTATAAAGTCTTTTGTTGCCAATGATTTTGAAAAATTTAATGCATTTATTTCATCCACACCATCAAAAACATGTATTTGGTCTGTAAACTGTCTTACTAGCTCAATCGTTCGATCGTGGGAATTCATATCAACGATGATAATTTCATCAACTAAGCTACTAACTGAACTTAAACATCTTTCAATTGTGGCTTCATTATTTTGTACAACCATGCATAAACTGACTGTGATCAAGCTATCACCCTTTTCTATAATTTTAATTTTGTATTAAATGATTGATAATAATTTAGTGTTGATATACTTAATTAGTAGTTTCCAAATCATCTATTATAGTTACTAAACAGATAGGATAGGAAATATAAAGTTAGTAGATAGTAAGGGTAAGTTATTGATCTTTAAAATATGAGCGGAAATACTCTTTGTTGTGAAGAACAGAAGGGTTATTCGGAACATAGCTTGCTGCTATATCATTATATTTTCTAGCAGTAAGTTGATCGCCTAATCGACTATAGCAAAGACATAGCTGTAGATTAGGTAACCAAGTGTAACATGCTTGATTAATAAAAGGACTACTTGTAGGAACATCAACAAGTGTGGCAAGTTTATACCATGAAATAGCACGTGTAAAATCACCTTTGTGAAGATATACAAATCCTAAACGACAGCAGTTTTCTCCACGTGGACCATCATATGAAAAAGATCTTAGACAACTACTTATCGCGTTTTCCAATTCGTTTAGATTTAAATAGCAGTCTGCCATTTTACCACATGCTTGAATATTATCTTCGTACCAGCCTTTTCCTTCATCAAGAAACAATTTATACCATTCAATTGCCTTTTCGTATAACTGATGATCTACGCATTCATTTGCATAATAGTATTTGTCACGCGGACTTAATTCATTACCTGAAGAAATCGCATTTTCATAAATCTTTAAATTGCGATCAGAAAACTCTTTGTCTTTTTGATGGATAATTGCAGCATCCGATTGAATAATTTCGCCGTAAACTTCTAAATATTCATGTACGAAACCAATCCATTTAAAGTTTCTTTCTCGCTTAACGATTCGATTACGTACAGAACTAAAGCTCGGATTACCATTTTCATCAAAAGCTAGATGATATTTCATTCCGACCGCGTCGACATTTTTAGATAATGACTTTTTTAATTTAAGTAATTTTTTCGCATTTTCGTCAGTGATAATATCATCAGCATCTAGCCACATAATATAGTCCTTCGTTGCCTTAGAAAAAGCAAAATTTCTTGCTGCCGAGAAATCATTGATCCAAGTAAAATCATATATTGAATTTGTAAACTTTTTAGCTATTTCTTTTGTTTTGTCTGTAGAACCAGTATCAATAATGACAATTTCGTCTACTATATTAGATACAGATGATAAACATCTGGAAAGTACAGCTTCTTCGTTTTTAACAATCATACAAAGACTTAAAGTTATTGGGTTTTTTTTCATGAATTCCACCTCAATTTTATGTTATTAAGGTTGTCAACAAATGGTGTCATTCATAAAGTTCAAAAAATATTTAATCTTGAATTTCTACATTAGATATGATTAAATGGAAAAAATGAATATTGAAAATTTTTAGATGAAGAGAGTAATCTTATTTTGAATCTTGTAGAGAGTTGGGGATGGTGGAAGCCTAACAGAGCGAATATGATGAAGCGCACTTCGGAGAAGCAGTCTGAAATAATAGTAGGACTTTGCCGGGGAAGACCTCGTTAACAAATTTTAAAGCTGGTTCAATATATTTGAACAATTAGAGTGGTACCGCGGATTAGTTAAACCCGTCTCTTATGATAGAGACGGGTTTTTTATATTTTGGAGAGGATTGATCCTAATGAATTATGTAAATATGTATAGTGAACAAATTGAAAAAGCTTTAAATGGGTCACTAACTTTAACTGAAATTAACTCACTTATTGAAAAACCGAATTATGCAGATCAAGGTGATTTAGCATTTCCTTGTTTCCAATTAGCAAAAGCATTAAAAAAATCTCCAGTTATAATTGCAAAGGAAATTGCACTACAGATTAATCATGATTTAATTAAAAAAGTAGAAGCGAACGGCCCGTACGTAAACTGCTTTTTGAATAAAAAGCTAGTAAGTAAGCAAGTAATTGAATTAGTTCTTGGTCAAGGGAAGGAATATGGAAATCAAGTAATTGGTGAAGACAAAACGGTTGCGATTGATTGTTCCTCACCAAATATTGCAAAGCCATTTTCGATGGGTCACTTGCGTTCAACAATGATTGGAAATTCAATTGCTAAAATAGCTGAAAAAAATGGGTATAAATCAATAAAAATTAATCACCTTGGAGACTGGGGAACACAGTTTGGGAAATTAATTGTTGCTTATAAACTTTGGGGTATTCAAGATGCAGTAAAAGAAAATCCAATCAAAGAACTTTTAAAATTATATGTTAAATTTCATGAAGAAGTTGAAAAAGAGCCTCAACTTGAGGAAGAAGCTAGAAGCTGGTTTAAGCAATTAGAGGAAAAAAATGAAGAAGCTTTACATTTATGGAAGTGGTTCCGTGATGAGTCCCTTAAAGAATTCATGTTAGTTTATGATTTATTAGGTGTAAACTTTGATAGCTTTAACGGAGAAGCATTTTACAATGATAAAATGGACCGCGTTATTGAACTTCTAGAGCAAAAAAACCTTTTAGTGGAATCTGAGGGTGCTGATGTTGTTGAATTAACTGAAAAGGAATTACCACCATGCTTAATTAGAAAATCTGATGGAGCTACGCTGTATGCTACAAGAGATCTAGCTGCTGCACTTTATCGTAAAGAAACATACGATTTTGATAAGGCGGTGTATGTTGTAGGTGGAGAACAGGCATTGCATTTTGATCAAGTATTTACAGTTTTGAAGAAAATGGGTTATGAATGGGCGAATGAAATGGTACATGTTCCATTCGGTTTAATCCTACAAAACGGTAAAAAAATGTCAACGCGAAAAGGGAAAATTGTTCTTTTAGAAGAAGTAATTGAGGAAGCAATTAGCTTAGCTAGTCAGAATATTGCAGAAAAAAATCCTACACTAAAAAATAAAGAAGAAGTTGCAAAAATGGTTGGAGTCGGTGCAATTATTTTCCAAGATTTAAAAAATGATCGTATGAATAACATCGAATTTTCACTAGACCAAATGCTAAAATTTGAAGGTGAAACAGGGCCATATGTACAATACTCAATAGCGAGAACAAATTCAATTTTAGATAAAGCTTCATCGCAGGATTTAAATAAACAAGATGGACTGGATGATTCATATAGTTGGGACATTATAAAACATATACTTGAGTTCCCAAATAAAGTTACACGTAGTTTTGCGCAATTTGAACCATCTGTCATTGCTAAATATACAATAGATTTGGCACAAAGCTTCAATAAATATTATGGAAATACTCATATTCTAACAAATGATGACCAATTAGAGAGTAGATTAGCATTAATTAAAGTCGTTTCAATTGTTTTAGAAGAAGGACTAAGATTATTAGGAATACGTGCTCCAAAAGAAATGTAAAGTAACAGGTATTGAAGAAATTTTTATCTTCAATACCTGTTTTCTTTTTGATTTGATCGTAGTACACAAAACACAGTCTTTCTAATTTTTAGTACATATAAATAATTATGTAAGGATTACGATTAACAATGTATCCAAATCATAAAGGATTAACATGGTCTAAGAAAACAATTAAAATTTAAAAGTTTTATTGAAAATGATTATCATTTACATTTATAATGAATTTAAGATATTTAGAGAATAAGGGGAAACGTTCAATGTCGATATTAAATTTTATTAAAAATAGAAGAACGATTAGAGATACAAAAAGGGATTCAATTAATATGGATGATTTAATGGAGCTACTTGAAGCAGCATCTTATGCTCCCTTCCACAGCAAAGAAGAGCCTTGGCAATTTATTATGGTATCAGAAGAAAAAGAAAAAGAATATTATGCTTCAAAAATTGTAGATAGCTATGAAAGAATGGAATTAACTGAAACATATACAGTTGAGAAAATTAAAAAATCAACTGAATTCTTTAAAACATATATCATCGACACACCAATGCATTTAATTATTACGGCAGACCACTCAGAAAATGAAAAGAAAAATCTAGAAGCGATTGGAGCAACCTGTGCATTTGTTCAAAATTTACAATTAGCAGCTTGGGAAAAAAATATTGGAATGGTATGGCGAACAAATCCTTATATTTTTGATAAACAATTTTACAAAGAGATGGGTATTCCCGAGAATCGAAAAATTTTAGGGGCTCTTCATATCGGTTATATCAATTCAATCCCAAAAGGAACAAAGAAAAGAAAACATCCAAGTGAATGGACATCAAAGCTTAGTCAAAATATTTCACTTTAAAAGGTTTGAAAAACAAAAAAGAGAGAACGAAAACAATTTTTTCGTCTCTCTTTTTTATATTAATTAAAACACCTTAGTAGTCCAGTTTTCGCCATTCCATACATCTGTAACTAATCCTTGGTAGAATTCAGGTTCGTGACAGATAATTAAAAGACTTCCTTTGTACTCTTTTAGTGCGCGTTTTAGTTCTTCTTTAGCATCTACATCTAAATGGTTAGTAGGCTCATCGAGTACAAGTAAGTTTGTTTCTTGATTAATTAACTTACATAAACGAACTTTCGCCTTTTCTCCACCACTTAAAACTGCAACTTTACTCTCAATATGCTTAGTCGTTAAACCACATTTTGCAAGTGCAGAACGAACTTCATATTGTGTAAATGATGGGAATTCATCCCAAACTTCATCGATACATGTTTTATTATTATCACTTTTTACTTCTTGTTCGAAGTATCCAATGTGAAGGAATTCACCGCGCTCAACTTCACCAGAAATTGGTTTAATATCACCAAGTAAACTACGCATTAACGTCGTTTTACCGATACCGTTCGCACCAACTAAAGCAATTTTCTGTCCACGTTCCATACGTAGATTTAACGGTTTTGATAGAGGCTCATCGTAACCAATCACTAAATCTTTTGCTTCAAAAATTAATTTACCTGAAGTACGAGCAGGTTTGAAGTTGAATTCTGGTTTTGGCTTTTCACGTGCAAGCTCAATTACATCCATTTTATCAAGTTTCTTTTGGCGAGACATAGCCATATTACGAGTAGAAACACGAGCTTTATTACGAGCAACGAAATCTTTTAGTTCAGAGATTTCTTGTTGTTGACGTTTATATGCTGATTCTAATTGTGATTTTTTCATTTCATGAATTCCTTTGAAATTATCATAATCACCAACATAACGATTTAATTCTTGGTTTTCCATATGATAAATCAAGTTAATAACACTATTTAAAAAAGGAATATCATGTGAAATTAAAATAAATGCATTTTCATACTCTTGTAAATAGCGCTTTAACCATTCAATATGTTGCTCATCTAAATAGTTAGTAGGCTCATCGAGTAATAAGATATCTGGTTTTTCTAAAAGAAGTTTTGATAGAAGAACCTTTGAACGTTGACCACCAGAAAGTTCTGTTACATCACGATCAAGTCCGATATCTTCTAAACCTAAACCACGACCAATTTCTTCAACTTTAGCATCAATAATATAGAAATCATTATTTGTTAAAGTATCTTGAAGAACACCTACATCTTCAAGCATTTTCTCCATTTCTTCCGGAGTTGCTTCAGCCATTTTTACATATAAATCATTAATTTCATTTTCCATATCAAACATATATTGGAAAGCACTTTTTAATACGTCACGAATTGACATACCTGGCTGCAATACAGCATGCTGATCTAAATAACCTACACGTACTTTTTTAGACCATTCAACCTTACCTTCATCAGGCTGTAATTTTCCAGTAACGATATTCATGAAAGTTGATTTACCTTCACCATTTGCACCAATAAGACCGATATGTTCACCTTTTAATAGACGGAATGATACATCATTAAAAATTGCACGATCACCGAATCCATGGCTTAAGTTTTTTACAGTTAAAATACTCATAGATCGACACCTTTTCTTTATTTTTCATATAATAATGTTCTTTATGAAAGAACGTAATTTAAACAGTCACCATCTAATTATAGTCTGCAACAGGGTATGTGTTCAACAGTAAATTAAGTTATAACGTATGGGGGGCGAGTTAGAAGCGAGGGGACCTTTTAAAAAAGGAAAAAAAATCCATATCCCCCTACTATTCCTATCCCCATATTTTTGTATTTAATGTATAATTCAGAAGTGTAATAGTCAAAAAGTGGGTTTAAAAGGCGTATAAATATACAATTAGCCATACCTACTATTCAGAGGAGGAAGTTTAATGTTTGGTAAAGTTGCTGCAGATATGCTTGGTTTAAGTGATGTAGGTAGTGTTATTGAACCGAAAAATTATGACAAAGTTGATTCTGACGATTATGTAATGCATGAAGATAATGAAAAAATTTATTTCTTAATTAAATCAAAATCAGATGAGTATTGCTTTACGAATAAAGCCTTAATTCATTTAGATGGTACAAGTGCAATCAGTAAGAAGCGTACACTTCATCGTTATAATTATCACACACATAAAATCACACATGTTTTACTTGAAACAGCTGGTACAATTGATTTAGATGTTGAAATTAAGTTCAATATTGGCGGTAGAGAGTTTTCGATTGATGTTCATAAAAAACATATTGAACAAGTTAAGGATCTGTATAAAGCTTTACTAATGATTGCTGAAATTAGTCATGAAAACGAAAAAGCACTAGGATATGCAAAAGAAAGCATCGAAATTGCTTCTTCAACATTAGGCCGAGTAACTTCAAATGAAAATAATTTAGTGAACAGTTTTAAAGAAATTAATGAAGCTGCTTTTGAATGGTTAATGAAGTCAAGAGAACAATACAAAGTTAAAGATTTCGGATCTGTATTTGAGAGGTATATTAATAACTAATAAGGTAAAGAAAGGTCTCGTAAGTCAAAGTGCTTATGAGACTTTTTTTGTGCTGGTGAATGTCTTAAATTAGAGAAATACGAATAAAGGATTCATGAAAAGTAAAAAAACAAAAGATGAAATATAGTAACTCATAAGTGGTTCATGAGTAAGTAAAAAAGCAAAAAGCTGAGATATAGTACCTCATAAAGGGTTCATGAGTAAGTAAAAATGGAAAAAGCTGAAATTTAGTAACTCATAAAGGTTTCATTAGTGAAATCTCCTATTATTTTTGGAGTAATCAGTTTACCAAATCAAGAATATAAAAAGAAAACTCACAAGGAACATATACCTTACCTTGTGAGTTTTCTTTGATTAAAGTTTAAAATTAAACTTCTGCTCTTTGACGGTTTAAAATAGTAGCATCTGGGCATCGTTTTTTTATTTCTTGTAAAAAGTTTTCTTCATTTTCAGGAAGTGAAAGTAAGGCAAATCCGTACTTTTTGTATTCGATTTTTAAGCGTTTAAAGGTCCAGGCAGGTGATGAAATTGGATTATTCGAGAAACTAACTGTTCTAATTTCATTATATGGAATGATAATTGTTATAAATCCAAATTTTGATTTGAATTCGGTTTCTGTTAATTCATGGTATGTGTTGAATAATGCCCAAGCTAGAACAATCAATATTGGTAATAAAAAGACAAAAACTACTAAACTTAATATGATTCCTGTACGATCAGCTTCAATTATGCTGATGATGGGTACTGAAATAATGATGGGAATTAAGCTCAGAATTAGGACGACTAATAGAGG
Source organism: Gottfriedia luciferensis (assembly GCF_001712755.1). Classification (GTDB taxonomy): domain Bacteria; phylum Bacillota; class Bacilli; order Bacillales; family Bacillaceae_G; genus Gottfriedia; species Gottfriedia luciferensis_B. The sequence continues at coordinate 40,323 of NZ_MDKC01000033.1, read as the reverse complement.
GTTTTTCTTCACTTTAAATTTCATGGCACACCTTGATCCTATCCTAATATTTGATTTAAGTGGTGTTTCATATGGTCAATGTAGTCAGTAAATAACCAACTCAGTGTAACAGATTCTTCGTTTTGACTAGTATATTGTAGTTTCCATTGTTCTTCCGAAATGTTTGCGAGCACAATCATGAAACGTGAATTTAAGGCAGTCCATAACGTAAGAATTTCTTCAATTGTATAGCTATTTTGATAATCATTTAATTCTACCCATGAGTTTTGTTTATAAAGCTCCAAAACTAGTTCATCTTTAGAGGACAATCTATCTATAAATCTTTTATGATTCATAGTAGCAGAATCGCAAAGATGTCCGAGGATTTCTTTTTTAGACCATTTTGTAGGACTTGGCTTATAATCCGTATTCGATAAAGCTCTGATGATTTTTGGAACGGATTGGATTAGACTACTAAATTCGTTTATTAAATTATTCATCTAAATATTCCTCCTTCGTTTCTACATGATATGAATATGTTTAAACATTTTTCTTTATGAGTCTTTAGACAAGCCATAAGTGAATAGGTTATTAATAGGACAATCTTGGAGGTGGCCTGATGTTAATCTTTTTACTTTATGTCGGATTGTTAATTGGAGTGTTAGCAGTCTATAAAGATGCCATTAAGCGGGATGTTAGTAATCTTGGGTTTCAAATGATCGGTTATTATGTACTAGCTTCTTTACCATTTAGGTTATTTTGGTTACCGATCCCTTTCGGATTTCTGATTTGTTTATTTTTATTATCTAAACCGATGCTTCGATATAAAAAACAAAAACAAGTTGCTAGCCTATTAGGTTTCATTGTATTTATAGTGGATGCTTTATTCTAAATGAATTTTCCATTTAGAATAAAGCTTTTTTAATTCACTTTTTAGCAATCTTTAATGCCTTTTCGGTATTTGCAAAGTGTAATTTTGTTAAACTTCGTAAAGCTTCAAAACCTTTTGATTTAATTAGTTTTGCAGCGGCTTGGTCAACTTTTGCTCCAGCACCTTTTGGTAAGGTCATGCCAGCTTTTTCACTTAATTGATCCATTTGTTGTAAGAAAGCATAGCGGGCTAAGATCGAAGAAACTGCAACTGAGAGATGCAAACCTTCTGCTTTTGTAGCGAATTGAACTTTATCACGAATAACTTCTTTTGTTCCTTTTAAATATCCGTAGTACAGATTTGGAGGAGTAAATTGATCAATTAAAATTGCGTCATATTTTTTATCTTCCAATTTTGAAATAGTATTTCGAATTGCTTGGTTATGTAAAAGAGCCTTTAGTTTATTCATATTATAGCCTTTTTCTTGCATAGCATTGTATTTCTCATTGTGTAGTACTAAGAGGCTGTAGGTAACGACATGAACAATTTTTTTTGCTATGCTGCATATGGCCTCGTCAGTTAGTTCTTTCGAATCTTTTACGCCTAATTCTTTTAATAATTCGAATTGACTTGGTTCTACAAAAGAAGCTACTACAGTCATCGGTCCAAAGTAGTCGCCTGTACCAACCTCATCACTACCTATTACTGCAAGACTTGAAAAGTTTTTTGGTAAAGTTGATTTCGTATTTGTTGGGTTTACCTTTTTAGTAGTTTGGCTAGCCGATTTACCTTGCCATTTACTTACTTCAGCATCACAATTTGAGCCTTGAAACATTACTTTACCAGATTTATATGCAGTGATTGTACAGCCACTTGGTTTGGCCATAAATACTCCACCTTGTGGTACTTTTGATTGAAGGCTACTTTGGTAGTGTGCTTTCATCTTTAAGAGAGTATCCTCAGAAACTGTTAATACAGTGTTTGACATAAATTTCTCCTTTATAAATGGATATTTTCCAATACTTTTGATTGTATTGAATTTCATGTTATAGTTAAGGTTAGAATGTTTATAGCTGAATGGAGGTATGAAGTTGTCCAATTCTTCATCGAAACAAAAACTAAATGTAACTATTTATGGGCAACATTATGCAATTACTGGTGACGAGTCAACAGATCATATTCGCCATGTTGCCTCAATTGTAGATGATAAAATGAAAGAAATAAATAAAAAGAATCCATTATTAGATACTAATAAATTAGCTGTATTAACAGCAATAAATATTGTAAGTGATTATGTAAAATTAAAAGAAAGAGCTGAAATGCTCGAAAAATTATTAGAAAAACAAACGAAAAGTGAGCAGAACGAGAATGATTGATTTAATTATACTTATTATTTTTAGTTTAGGAATTTTGACAGGTTGGAGAAGAGGATTTATTAGCAGCCTTGTACGATTACTAGGTTTTTTACTATCCATATACCTAGCTTATCATTATTATGAGCAGACCGCTACTTCGCTTAAAAAAATATTTCCAATTCATATAAGCGGTGGTCAAGTCGTAAACGCAGATCAGTTTGTCTATGAAATTATTGCCTTTGCTTTACTATTTATTGGGACAAGGCTAGTTATTTCATTTATTGGTTCATTATTAAATGGAGTTTTCCAATTACCTGTTTTAAAGCAGATGAACTCCTTCTTAGGTGGTATTTTTGGTTTTATAGAGGTTTATTTATTTGCGGTTTTGGCGCTTTTTATCGCTTTAATCGTACCAATAGATACGCTACATGTTTTATTACATAAATCAAATATTGCGTATTTTATGGTTCAACATACACCATTTATATCAAATCAATTAATGGAATTATGGAACGGAATTTCTAGTTCTGAGATACTTTAATCGAATTTTTAGTGAAAAAACAATTTCTATGTTAAGTAGGTGACTTAAAATGCACAAAAAAGAGTTAATTAAACTGTTAGAACAAATTGCTACTTATTTAGAACTAAAAGGTGAGAATGCTTTTAAAATATCAGCATTTCGTAAAGCGGCAAATGCATTAGAAACTGATGAAAGAAGTCTTGAGCAAATCGACGACTTTACTGCAATAAAAGGAATCGGAAAAGGGACTTCTGCAGTAATTTTAGAATATATTGAAACTGGTAAAAGTACGGTATTGGAAGAACTACAAGAATCATTGCCTAAAACTTTACTTCCTTTACTCAGACTACCAGGATTAGGTGGGAAAAAAGTAGCTAAGCTTTATCAAACATTACAAATTGAAAGCATGGAGCAATTAAAAGAAGCATGCTTAAATGGTAAGCTACAAGGGCTAGCTGGATTCGGAAAAAAGACAGAGCAAAATATTTTAGAATCAATTGAGGAGTTTGGTAAGCAGCCTGAACGCTTGCCGCTTGCAGATGTATTACCAATTGCTGATAAAATTGAAGCTTATTTAGCAGAAATGAACGATGTTGAAAAGTATTCAAGAGCAGGCAGCTTACGAAGAGTACGTGAAACAGTTAAAGATTTAGACTTTATTGTTGCATCAAATAAACCGGAAAGCATTAAAGAACAATTACTTTCGATGCCGGAAATCGTTCGAATAATTGCACAAGGTGATACAAAAGTTTCTCTTGTTTTAAAAGGTGTTGAATATGAGATTTCAGTTGACTTCCGAATTATTCAACCTAAGGAGTTTGCGACAACGCTGCATCATTTTACAGGTTCTAAGGATCATAATGTAGCTATGCGTCAATTGGCTAAAGAACGTGAGGAAAAAATTAGTGAGTATGGTGTTGAGAATGTTAATACTGGAGAAGTTCTAACATTTGATAATGAAGAAGATTTTTATGCTCACTTTAATTTACCTTGTTTTCCACCTGAAATTCGAGAGGATGGAAAGGAAGTTTCAACTTTTACAAACGATTACCCATTAATTCGTTTAGAAGATATGAAATCTGATTTACATATGCACTCTACATGGAGTGATGGTGGCTATTCAATCGAAGAAATGGCAGATGCATGTCGTGCGAAGGGGTATAAATATATTGTCATCACAGACCATTCACAATATTTAAAGGTTGCGAACGGTTTAACTCCTGAGCGCTTATGGAAACAAAAAGAAGAAATTCAGCGTGTTAATGAAAAATACACTGATTTCACAATTCTGCATGGGGTAGAAATGGATATTTTACCTGATGGATCGTTAGATTACGAAGATGATGTTTTACGTTCACTTGATTTTGTTATTGCATCAATTCATTCTAGCTTTAGTCAAGATGAAGAGACAATCATGATGCGTTTAAAAAATGCAATGAGAAACCCTTATGTTAACATGATTGGGCATCCAACAGGACGCAAAATAGGTAGAAGAGCTGGGTACAAAGTAAATGCTGAAGAATTAATTTCTGTAGCAAAAGAAACAGGTACAATTTTAGAATTAAATGCAAATCCAAATCGTTTAGATTTAAATAAAGAAATGTTAATGATGGCACAGGAAGCTGGTGTGATGCTATCTATTAATACGGATGCACATAACATTGATATGCTAGAGCATATGACTGTCGGGGTTAGTGCGGCCAAGAAGGCTTGGTTAAAAAGAGAAAATATTGTAAATACATTTGAATTACACGAACTTTTAAGCTTGATTGAAAGGAAACGTAATCGAGTGTAAGGAGGTTACGGGGCATATGAAACGTACGTTAAGAGTTTTAGAGTACGATAAAATAAAAGAACAATTACTTAAACACGCTTCATCTTCACTAGGTAAGGAACGGATAAAAAACCTTTTACCAAGTACTAGTTATGATGAAGTTGTAGAACTACATGAATCAACCGACGAAGCTGTGAAAGTTATTCGTCTACGAGGAAATGTACCTCTAGGCGGATTATCGGATATAAGAATGCAAGTAAAAAGGGCAGATATTGGTGGAATGCTATCTCCTTCTGAGCTAATTGCGATTTCGGGTGTTACATATGCTGGGCGTCAAATGATTCGATTTATTGAGGGCTTAATTGAGAGTGAAGTAGAAATTCCATACTTAGAATCATTAAGTGAGCAAATCATTCCTTTATTAGAATTAGATAAAAATATAAAAGCTGCTATTGGTGATAATGGAGAAGTTTTAGATGACGCTAGTGTGACACTTCGAACAATTCGTGGACAAGTTCGAACAGCTGAAGCTCGAATTCGTGAAAAATTAGAGAGTCTAACTAGAGGTGCAAATGCACAAAAAATGTTATCAGATTCAATCGTAACGATTCGTAATGATCGTTTCGTTATTCCAGTAAAACAAGAATATCGACATGTTTATGGTGGTATTGTCCATGATCAATCTTCTTCTGGTCAAACATTATTTATTGAGCCACAGGCTGTCGTGACATTAAACAATAGTTTACAAGAAGCTAAAGTTAAAGAAGAGCAAGAAATTGAGAAAATTTTAATGGCATTAACAGGGCAAGTAGCTGAGGCTTCAGCAGATTTATTGCAAAATGTTGAAATTTTAGCAGAAATGGATTTCTTATTTGCCAAAGCTAATTATTCGCATTCAATTAAGGCGAGTAAACCAATTTTAAATAATGATCGATATTTTAAATTAAAAAAAGCACGTCATCCTCTAATTCCAAGGGATATAGTAGTAGCTAATGATATAGAATTAGGTAAGGATTTTACTACGATTGTTATTACTGGTCCAAATACGGGTGGTAAGACAGTTACTTTAAAAACGATTGGTATTTGTGTTTTAATGGCACAATCTGGTCTACAAATTCCGGCACTAGACGGTTCAGAAATTTGTGTGTTTGAGCAAATTTTCGCCGATATTGGTGATGAACAATCAATCGAACAGAGCTTAAGTACATTCTCTTCGCATATGGTGAATATTGTAGATATTTTAAAACATGTGAATCATAGTAGTCTTGTATTATTTGATGAATTAGGGGCTGGAACTGACCCACAGGAAGGTGCAGCTTTAGCAATCTCAATATTAGATGAGGTAAGTGAATACGGTGCTAGAGTAGTAGCAACAACGCATTATCCTGAACTAAAAGCATATAGTTACAATCGAGAGCACGTTATGAATGCAAGTGTTGAATTTGATGTAGAAACATTAAGTCCGACTTATCGACTATTAATTGGTGTTCCAGGTAGAAGTAATGCATTTGAGATTTCTAGAAGACTTGGACTTTCAAATCGTGTAATTGAAAAAGCAAGAAATCATGTAAGTGAAGAAAGTAATGAAGTTGAAAATATGATTGCATCTTTAGAAACGAGTAGAAAAGGTGCAGAAACAGAATGGAAAGAAGCAGAAGATTTCCGTAAAGAATCAGAGCGTGTATTCAAAGACTTACAAAAGCAAATGATGGAATTTTATGAGCACCGTGATGAATTATATCGTGGCGCGCAGGAAGAAGCGAAAAAGCGTGTCAGAGTAGCACAACAAGAAGCTGAGGAAATTATTAAAGAGCTAAGGTCGTTAAAGAATAGCCAATTAGCTTCTATTAAAGATCATGAATTAATTGAGGCAAGAACTCGTTTGGAAGGGGCAATTCCTTATGCTCCAAAGAAAACAATTCCTCAGGCAGCTCCGAAGAAACAAAGAAAGCTTCGTGAAGGTGACGAAGTAAAAGTGATTAGCTTTAATCAAAAAGGGACACTGCTTGATCAAGTTAGTGAAGGTGAATGGCAAGTTCAGCTCGGTATTATTAAGATGAAAGTTAAAGAAAAAGACATCGAATATATTAGTTCTCCTAAAGAAGTAAAAGAACGAACTGTCACTTCTGTAAAAGGTAAAGATTTTCATGTTAATCTTGAGCTAGATCTTAGAGGTGAAAGATATGAAGATGCGCTAATTCGTGTTGAAAAATATATCGATGATGCATTATTAGCAGGTTATCCTCGAATTAATATCATTCATGGAAAAGGAACTGGCGCATTGAGACAAGGGGTACAAGAATACTTGAAAAAACACAGATCAGTTAAATCATATCGATATGGAGCAGCCTCCGAGGGCGGAATAGGTGTTACTGTTGTCGATTTAAAATAAGGTAATAGGGGTTCTAAGATGGAAAAGTTGGCAAAAATATTATTTACGGTTTGTGCAGTATTTTTAATTTGGGGAATTTTGTATGTAACAGTTATTAAATAAAGTAATTGAGACTAGCATCATTAATGTATTTCTATTAATTTATGTGGACGTTCAAAATCTTACATAAAAATGAACTTAGAAGACATAACCTGAGTTAGTCTCTTTTTTATTAGAAAGGTGAATTGGCTTGAAGAAAATCATTTTAGCATTAGTCATCTTTGTTATTGTCTTTGTTGGATTTAATGGTTTTCAACATAAACACCAAAAGAAGATAAATGATGTAAGTAAAGATATTATTGTGCAAAGAGATGTACGTTACACAAATCCTGCCCAAGTTCCACAAACCTTTGATATATACCGATCTAAAAATTCACATGGTCCATCACCAACGTTGATATTTGTTCATGGTGGTTCTTGGAGATATGGAAGTAAAGCGTTAAATAAACGTTGGAGTACGATTTTTAATGAAATAGTAAAAGATGGTTATACAGCAATTAGTATAGACTACACACTTTATTCAAAAGAAAATTATTCATATAACTTTCCAGTTCGTGACGTGAAAACAGCAATCGACTTTATTTACACAAATTCAACAGAATTAGGAATTGATCGAAATCAAATTGGGATCGCTGGTGCTTCTGCTGGTGGACACTTAGCCTTATTAACTGGTCTTCAGCCCGATATTCAAAACAAAATAAAATATATTATTGCTTGGTATCCAATTTCAGACTTAACGACGATGAATCAGTCTCCTTCTTCAAGAAGTTCGGAAATCGTAGATAAATATATGAATAGTACTGTTGATCAAATGACAGATGAGTATAATCGAATGAGTCCTATTCAATATGTACAAAAGACAAAAGTGCCAATCTTTATCGTACATGGTACAGGAGATAAGCTTGTTCCGTTCAGTCAATCTAAGAGATTTGCTAAAAAAAATCCAAAAATGGTTACGTTGATTGCACTTAAAAATGGAAACCATGGATTTACAAATCTTTCGGTACAAAAATCTACCAATGATACGATAAATTATTTAAAGGCAAGATTAAAAAAGTAAGGAGTATCAATGAATCATATTAATAAAATTCAATTTCTAACGAAAGATCATTGGAATCTATTGTTACTAGCTGACCCATCAAAAGAAATGGTAGATAAATATATTCAAAAGAGTAATATTTATGAAGTACTAGACCAAAATTTACTTGTAGGTGTATTAGTATTAATGGAGAATTCAAGTGAAGAGGTTGAAATTAAAAATATTGCAATTGATCCGACCTTCCAAGGACAAGGATTTGGGAAAAATTTAATTCACTTTGGAATAAATGAATCTAAAAAACTTGGTTATTCGAAAATTTCGATTTGTACAGGAAACTCAAGTACATACCAATTAACATTATATAAAAATTGCGGATTTCAAATCAGTACTGTTTTTCACAATTTCTTTATTGATAATTATGATGAAGAAATTTGGGAAAATGGTATACAGTGTAAGGATTTAATCAAGCTAGAACAAAATTTATAGACAAAGTACTAATATATGATTATCAGACTGAAGCTACCTAAGAAGACTTAGGTAGCTATTTTTTATTCATTATAAAGTTTGACATACATCACGTAAGTATTACGGTCTTGATCAACTTCATTTGAAGTTTGTTCGTAAATTTGATGATTTATTGTTATATAAGTTGATTGAAGCCAAGAAAGTAGATCCAATTCATCTCCGCTCTCATAGAAATGAATTTCATCAAAAGTATCGACATCTCTAATTTCAATGCCTAAAGGTCTGTTTAGATGGTAAAAAGGAGTATTTTCCATATCCGATTCAATTACTTCAATTACATACCGATCTTCCTCGATATAAGAGCCCCTATTCTCGTAAACGAAACCATTTAAAATAAAGTAATCGCAATATCTTCTTGTAAAGATTTGGACCTTTGATAAAAATGGAAAATGGTAAATAGGTCGTGTAAATTCTCCATCAAGTAATCGATATTCAAGAACAAAGATGTTGTCTGTATTAAACATTGTTCAAACTCCTTTAATAATTGTATATACATTAGTATATAACACAGTTTAGGATAGAAATGTATGTATTTATATATTGAACTAGGAGAATACAATGTCAAAAACATCAAAATTAATGAAAAAAGTGAGTGTTGCCTTAACAAGTGGTATTGTAATCAGTTCTTTAACCGGGTGTGGATCTGAACCAGAGTCGATTGAGACAACCGATAATTCTCAAGATTATTATGAAACAAGTCAACCGGTCTATGAAAATACAAACCAAGTAAATGAGGTTGATGAGGAGACGACGACTGAAGATAGTTTAGATGAGACTGACTATACTGATAGTGAGGAAACAGAATTTGCATATACGGATTCTGAAATGCCTGATGATGAAAACTGTAGTGATTGGGAATTTGACTATGAAGATAATATTTGGATTTGTGATGATAATTCAAGCTCATTTTATCGGAATTTCTTTTTTTTAGGCTCATTCTTTGCAACAAAAAGTATGTTATATAGCAACAATGATTTTAATGAATACAAATCCTCTGGCATTATTAAAGGAACAAATTCCTCAGCTAAAAAAAGTGGTTTTGGTAGTGGAGTATCTGGAGGTTAGTTTAATAGTTAACGAGAGATGCTAAAGCTAAATTCTATATACTTTAAGAGAGAGATTAGTTTAGTATAGATTAGAATAATTTAATTCTTGAAAGGAGATCCCAATGTCAAAAACATCATTATTAATGAAAAAAGTTAGTATCGCATTAACGAGTGGATTAGCAGTAAGTACATTAGCCGGCTGTGGTTCTCAAAATGCTGATAGACCAGACAAACCAAAAAATGACGATTGTCGTGATTGGGAGTTTGATGATGACGAAGGTGTTTGGGTTTGTGATGATAGCACTAGTCATTACTACCATAGTTATTATCATGGCGGAATATTTTATCCAACAAGAACTGCACTTCATGCTAGTAGTTCTTATAAGAGCTATAAATCTTCTAGTAAATATGCAGGGCATACTTCGTCTTCTAAAAGTGGTTTTGGAAAAGGTTCATCTGGAGGATTTGGTGGTTAATAATGGATAATGTGAATTTACAGAATCATAGACGAAAACGGAAAGAAGTATATCAAAAACTTCCAGATTTTTGGGCGGATCTACAAGATTCATATTATGCTTTATTAGACCATTATCCATTGACTGAAAATGAGGTTGATGAAATTCATACAATTACGGAGCAAATTGGAAAAATCTATGATAAGACTGCTCGGTTAATGAGACAGTTACCCGATGATATTTTTTATATGCTTGGTTATTCAAAGGAAATCGTACCTTTTTTACGTTATAAAACGATTGAAAGTGAAGGTATCATTAGAAGAATTGACCTTGTTCGTACAGTAGATGGTTGGAAACATTATGAATGCAATAGTGACACCCCAACTTTTATTATGGAGACCCATCATGTCAATGGTTACATTACGGATTATTTTAACTTGAAGAACCCTAACGCTGAAAGTGAAATGAAACTTTCGAACGTCATAAGTCATGTTGTCAATAAAAGCATAAAAGGGTTAGATAAACCAATTATCGTTTTTACAGCTCATGGTGATCATGAAGAAGATTGGAAGACAGCTAAATATATCCAATCCCTATACAATGGTAAGAGTCAATTAATAGCGCTAGAAGATTTACAGATTATTGAAAACGATGGTCTTTATACACCTAAAGGGGAAAGAATACACATTCTTTACCGACAGACCTATCCAATTGAACATCTTGAACTTGATCAATCTTCAGATGGAACAAAAATTGGCCTGGCACTATTAGAACTTGTAAAAGACGGTAAATTGATTATTTTCAATCCATTATCTGCATTTTTACTACAATCCAAGGCTGTTCAAGCATTAATTTGGAATTTACATATAGAGGAATCAGATGTTTTTACTGAAGAAGAACATGATGTAATTAGAAAGCATTTTCTACCAACATTTTTAGAGCCAGATTTCTTTATAGAAAACAATCTTCCATATGTTGAGAAGCCTGCATTTGGCCGTGAAGGAGATTCAATTAAGATTGTTAACGGAGAAAACCGTCAACAAAGTAAACAAAATAACTATCATGATCAAGTTATGGTGTTTCAACAATATTCACCTTTACCTATGAGAAAGGTTATGACACCTGATGGAATGCTAGATTTACATGTATTAATAGGTAGTTTTTTAATTAAAGAAGAATACGGAGCAATTGGTGTCCGTGCCGGGAATATTATTACCGGAAACGAAAGTTGTTTTTTACCTGTAGGAATCGTTGAAGAAAAGAATTAATTAATGAGGGGATGAGAAGATAGATGGATAGTATTGTTAGTACGTTGATGTATTTAGGATCGGGACTTATTCTTTTATTTATTGGATTTTTAGCTTTTACTTTTACCACTAAGATGAGTGAACAAAAATTAATTTTAGAGGATGGTAATATTGCCGTTGCACTGAAATTAGCGGGAAAATTAGTAGGGTTAGCAATTGTTATTATGTCAGCGGCAAAGTATTCAGTTAACTATGGTGATTTCATTATTTGGAGCTTAGTTGGTATTATTGCTCAAATGGTTACATATTGGATTGCAGAATTTGTATTATTTCCAAAAATTTCGTTTGCTAAAAAGGTTGAAGAAGGAAATATTGCAGTAGCTGCATTATTGTTTACATTAAGTGTAACAGTAGGTTTATTAATTTCAGGTAGTATTTCATATTAATGAAAAAAATGAGAATGCTAGAGCGGCATTCTCATTTTTTCAGAGTGTTGAAATATAGCATAGTCAATATTAAAAATAGATAACTAAATAAGATTTATTGATAAAGTTGTAATCTTCATTGGTGCAGTGTTAGTTATTTATGTTTATATATCGGTAAGATTTTTGATAAAAGATTAAACCGTTTTTTTTATGAACACGAATTGAGAAGATTTAATTTTGTGTTTACATTTTTAATTTAATTTCTTCTATTTTTATAATTCGTCTATTCTTTTTCTTTATGATTCATGGTCATTTTGTAGATTTCCTAATTTTATTGAAGATAAGGCTGTACTTCCTCAAAAAGCATATTTTAAAGTTTTTAAAGATAAACTTTTTAGATGAATAAGTTGATTGGAATGAAAGGGTGATCGACTCCTGTGGGATATGCGGGAAGGCTGAGACCCCGCAGGCTTGCCGAGGAGGCTAAAGAATCTCGCCCCGCGGAAAGCGAGCACCCTGTAGTGGAAATCAACATGATATTACTTATCTAATTGACAACTTCTTTTTACTACAACGTGAAATGAGAATGCTAGATTGGCATTCTCATTTTTAAAATTCAATTTAGAATGCAAGTTGGATAAACAAGCAAAGTAAATACGATTTTTACCTTTTATTAAAATTCTTTTAAATGTATGCTTAATGTATAGGAATTACATTTAATTATCTTTTTACTTAAACTTCAAAAAAGGGGGAAGAGCGTTGACTTTAGAAATAAAACAGCTTTCTAAAAATTTTGGAGATACTATTGCCGTTAACGAATTATCATTTACTTTGCCTACCGGAAGAGTATTAGGTTTATTAGGTAGAAATGGAGCAGGTAAAACGACCACCATTAAAATGTTATTAGGTCTTCTTACACCTACAAAAGGAGAAATAACTTGGAAAGGGAGCCCATTTAAAACTGATAAAGTAAAGGTAGGGTATTTACCTGAAGAAAGAGGATTATTTACCAAAAGCAAGGTTGTTGATCAACTTAAATATTTCGGGAAATTAGAAGGTATGTCTAATAAAGAGGTTGATATAGCAATAACATATTGGCTTGACCGTCTAGAAATACCACATTATCGAAATAAAAAGGCCGGGGAGCTTTCAAAAGGTAACCAACAAAAAATTCAACTAATTGTAACTTTATTACATAACCCTGAATTGATTATTTTAGATGAGCCATTTAGTGGACTAGATCCAGTTAATGCGGAGTTAATGGCTTCAATTATTACTGAACAAATTCAGAAAGGGAAAACGGTTATATTATCAAGCCACCGTATGGATCAAGTGGAGGCTTTTTGTGAGCATGTTTGTATACTTAAGAACGGTAATGTAGTCGCGGAAGGTAGTTTAAGTAGCTTAAAAGAAGACTATGGGTATAGAAATTTAATTTTAGAAGATATAACATCGATTAAACAAATACTAGATTCCAATAATATTAGCTATGAACAGAAGCAATTAGGAATTTACGTAAAGGTAAAAAGTGATGAGGAGGCTTTTACGATTTTAAATCGTATTAAGTCAGACTTGGGTTCTATTAAGAAGTTCCAATTATTAGAGCCTACACTAAATGATATCTTTATAGAGAGGGCGAAATAAATGAAAAAGTTTAGTACGGTCTTTTTATTTCATTTACGTGAAGGTCTTTTGGCGAGAGCAACGATGATTATGAGTATTATTTTATTTGTATTGGTCGTTGGAATGTTTGGCGTACAAAAATATTTTGCTGGTACAGAAAAGAGTAGTAAGGATAAAGATAAAATAGTATTGATAAATAATTCGAAAAACTATTCGGTAGATCTTGCTAGTTTAAACAAAACGATTAAATCCGCAAAGATTGAGCAGAGTGATGCGTCAAAAGAAAAAGATTTAAAAAATCAAGTTGAAGATGGTTCAAAAGATGGACTGCTTATTCTTTCCGAAAAGAACAATGTCCCGTCCATTCAATATACGTATAAAAAGTTTTCAAATAATGAATTGCTTTCAGTCGTAAATATGACTTTACAGCAAAATTACTTAAATAAAACTGCCCTAGATTTAAAGCTATCGCCTGAATCTGCAACAAAGTTATTGCAAAAAGTAGAAGTAAATGAAAATGTTCTAAAAAATCCTATGGCTACATTTGGAATTGCTTACTTTTTTGGTTTCTTATTGTATATGTTTCTATTAATTTATGGAAACTCAATTGCAACGGGTATTGTTGCTGAGAAGTCTTCTAGGGTAATGGAGGTATTGCTACCAAAAGTAAGTCCTGTTGTGACTTTATACGGAAGAGTCATTGCGGTATTTTTTGTAGCTTGTGCACAATTAATTGTATTAGGAATAGGATTTCTTTTTGCCAATTTATTAGGCTGGGTTAATACTAATGCGATATCTTTTTTCGGAATGAAAATAGATTTAGAGGCATTAGATACTACAACCATCATTGCATTTGTAGTTTATTTCTTATTAGGCTATTTACTTTATGGATTACTTTACGCTGCAATTGGATCAGTTGTTTCAAGAACAGAAGAGCTTCAAATGGTCTTGATGCCTATTACTATTTTAGTTGTAGCGGCATTCTTTATTAGTATTAATGCATTAGTAAATCCTACTGGTACATTTGTTCAAATCAGCTCATATATTCCATTTTTTGCTCCACTTGTAGCATTTTCTAGATTTGTAAGTGGAGAAATGAGTTTTATAGAAATAAGTGCTAGTATATTAATTTTACTAGTTTCAATTATGATTTTAACTCGTGTTGCTAGCCGTATTTATGTTAATGGGGTAATGTATTACAGTGAAAAAGTAAAGTGGAAAGATGTAGCTAGATTATTAAAAAGACAATAAAAAAATAGATCTCATAGGTCAAATTGCTGACACTTGAGATCTATTTTTTTATTTGTCTAATTTTCTGTTGGTTGATTAGTATCCTCTTCTTCTATACTACTTTTAACATCTTGCTGTAGAACTTCTAACGCTCCAATTACAATCTCTGAAACACGTTTATATCCTCTAGTTTTATTTGGATGCATACTATCTATTAAATAATATTCACCGTTCATTCTATTCCACCCAACATTAGAGTATAGGTCGATGCATGGCAATGCGTAAAATGTAGCTACATCTTTTACAGCTCTAGCATAATCAGATGTTAAATAACCGGCTTTATTTTTATCTTCATATTTTCCGTTGTGGTATCTAGGTACAGGCGTCATAAGAATAATCCTACAATTTGGTAATCTTGTTTGTATTTTTTCAATCATTGAACATAAAGCACCGATAAATGTAGATTCGTCTAAATTGGGTCGTTCATTTGTTGGGAATCCTTTTCCTAAAGGAAGACCTCTACCAAAGTCATTTGTTCCACCCATTATTGTTAAAAGTTGAGTATCAAGTGGAATCGTAGCATTGATCCTTTGACTGTTACACATACTTGATAAAATTTCTATCGTTCCATTTGGCTGTGGTTTAGGTGGTTGACCTTTGTAATTTCCATTTTGATCAATCCAGGCAATTGATCCATTTTCAGTTATAGTTGTTCCGCCAATACCTCTATTTACATGAGTCAAACCTAACCTTTTCGCTACAGCCGGCTGCCATCCGTTAGATGAAGTGATACTATCACCGTAACTAATCCATTTTTTTGATTTGTAACCGGTTATTTTTTTTCCTTTTGCCTCAGCTATATTGGTTAATGAATTAAAAATGCGTTTTACAAAAGAGGTTAATCTAGCCATAGAAATCACCCTTTTTACATATTTACTTCATAAACATGTAAAGCCTATTTACTAAAAATGAAATTACAATAGTATAGGATTTTTTTGCATGTAACATTTTATATATATAAATTATTCTATATTACATTTATTCAAATAAAATCAACTTAACAAAACTTTAAATCAATTGTTAAAACTGTTTATTTAAAGAAAGTTGGACTTCCATTGTTAGCCAAAACAACAAAAGCCAGTATCTTAATTCTAGTCTAAGATACTGGCTATTCTTTTAGGTAACTAATGGTACTTGTAGTTATTTTTATCGGAGCTTTTTTTCAAGAATATCCCTATAATTAACTGAATGAGACCAATAACAAATATGATTGGATACAATACCCACATCAACAGCCCTGCCCAGCCATCTCCTTTGATAATAGCGTACGTAATTCCAATGGCAAATGACAAAAATGGCCCAATGGCTACCATATTCGCGATACCCCAGATGATGAATTTACGTTTTCTAGATTGCCCTATAGTGAAAACGAGAGCAAGAGATGCGCCAAAAAAAGCGATTAAAATGGCTATAAAAATTGCCAAAACAGTCACTCCTCACTTAGGTAAACCAACATTTCTTAATGCGGTTTTATAATTTAGTGTAGGCTAGTTAGTTGACTGGTCCTGCGGAATTTTATCAATTAAATTAGTGTATGAATCTTGAATTCTCTTTGTTATTTCTCCACGCTTTCCTAAACCGATAGAATAGGATTTTTCATCAATTAAAACTGAAGTAACAGGTAGGATATCAGAAACTGATGCTGTTGTAAAAGCTTCATCTGCATTTAAAAGTTCATCAATTGAGAATGGAATCTCTTTTACTTCGAGTTTTTCTTTTTTTGCAATTTCAAGTACCACTTTTCGAGTAATGCCATTTAGAATTAAGTGATTGGCAGGATGAGTGAATAGAGTAGAGCTTTTTACGATAAAGACATTTGTTGCTGATCCTTCTGTAATGATCCCATCTCTATGCAATATTGCTTCTTTTGCTCCTTTAGCGTAAGCCTCATTTTTTACTAAAACACTACCTAATAAGTTTAAACTTTTTATATCACAGCGAAGCCATCGAATATCATTCGTTAGATAAGCAGTTATTCCTTTTTCCATTTGCTGTAGTGGTCTATGATCTTCTCTTACTGTGTAAGCAACTAGTTGTGGCTTTAAATTAACTTCGTCTTGGTAAATATGATTGCGGTTCATTACACCTCTACTAATTTGGATATAAACATATCCATTATCGTAATCGCATGTATTCATTAAATAAACTAAATCACTTTCAAGTTTTTTTAGGTGCATTTTAAAAGGTATTAATATTTTTTCACAGCTTTCCTTCAAGCGAATTAAATGTGCATCGAGTTCAAAATATGACTTATTGAAAAAACGAATAACCTCATAAACGCCATCTCCAAATTGATAACCTCGATCTAAAATATTTACATTTGCAGATTTTAAATCGACAATACGGTTGTTTAAAAGAACCTTTGTTTTCATATGAACTCCACTCCCTTTTATCATTTAAGTCTGTTTGATTAAAAGCTTTCAAATAGTCTGGACTTTAAATTTATGAACTATGTAAACACTGTTTATTATGATACATTCAATATATCACAAGTTTATTAAATATTTTGTAAAAAGGAGAGAGACAATGAAATTATTAATTTTAGGTGCTAGTGGACTAGTTGGGAAGGCTTTAATAAAAGAATTTTCTCCTAATTATGACGTTTATGGAACGTTCAATCAAACAAAATTAGATTTGAAAAATGATCATCAATTACAGTGGGATATTAATGATTCAGAGAAAATTTTGGACTGGATTGATCGTATTTGTCCAGATGTAATTGTTTCTTGTTTACGTGGTGATTTTACTGTTCAATTTGAGGCGCATTCTAGAATAGTAGAAAAAATAAAATCAACATCAACGAAATTTTTATTTTGTTCTACAACAAATGTTTTTGATGGAGAAGTTTCAAAGCATCACGCTGAAAACGATCTTACTATTGCCGAATCAGATTATGGACAATTTAAAATAAAATGTGAAGAATTAATTAAGAATGAGATTGGCGATAATGGGATTGTATTAAGATTGCCAATGGTTTGGGGAAAGCATTCACCAAGACTAAATGAAATAAAAGATAAAATAGAAAAGGGTCAAGAAATTGAAGCATATGATAATATTTTTTTGAATCATGCAATTGATACAGGAATTGCTAAGCAAGTAAGAAGAATTATTGAAAATGATTTAAAAGGGATATTTCACCTTGCAACAACTAATATTGACTCGCAATACTCATTTATATTTAAACTTGTAAAAAGTTTATCCAATGAGGGGAAAGTCAAATCTCTCACTTTAGAAAACTATGATGAATACAATTTTGGATTATTGACTAATCGCACCGATTTGTCACCTGATTTTTACTATGATAGCGATGAAGTAATTAATCAATTAGTTCATTAAATTCTAAAACAAATTCAAAATCCACTGGTGATTAAATATTCTTAATATTTTGATTGTATAGCTGAAATTTGTAACATATACTAATTTTAGTATGAACATACTTTTAAAATACTGGTGGTGAATGGTATGGAGGAACCAAGATTAAGGCCTTGGGTGAGTCAGTATCCAGAGCAAATACCAGCTACATTAGACGAACAGTTTAATTTATTACCAACATATTTAAAGCAAACAGCTTCAAAATATCCAGCTAAGAAAGCGCTTAATTTCCTTGGGAAATCGATGACGTTTAATGAAATTTATATTCAGTCTTTAAGATTCGCCAATTTTTTAAGGAATTTAGGAATTAAAAAAGGTGATCGAGTTGCAATTATGCTTCCAAATTGCCCTCAAGCAGTGATTGCTTATTATGGGATTCTTTTTGCAGAGGCAATTATCGTCCAAACAAATCCGCTATATACAGAACGTGAGCTTGAATATCAAATGAATGATAGTGGTGCAACAGCTATTATTTGTTTAGATTTATTAATTAATAGAGTGTACGAAGTAAAAAAATCTACTAATCTTCAACATATTTTTGTTACTGGGATTAAAGACTATTTACCATTTTTTAAAAAGCTGTTATATCCTTATTCAAAACAGCCAAAGGCACCTGAGATACCTAATGATCACTCGATTCATCAATTTAGTTTTATTATGCAAATATCCGCACCGCTTGAACAGGATCTCTCAAGTAGTAGTATAGAAGATGTAGCAATCCTTCAATATACTGGAGGAACCACTGGATTTCCTAAAGGTGTAATGCTTACACATAAAAATTTAGCATCAAATACGTTAATGGCAGAGAAATGGTTATATAAAAGTAAGAAGGGCCAAGAAAAGATTTTGACTGTCTTACCATTTTTTCATGTATATGGAATGACGACATGTATGAATTTGTCAATCATGTGTGCGTATGAAATGATTATCGTTCCGAGATTTGATGCAACTCAAATGCTTAAAGCAATCAATAAATATCGGCCTACATTATTCCCTGGTGCACCAACAATGTATATCGCATTATTAAATCATCCTGATTTAAAGAATAATGATATCTCATGTATTCATGCTTGCTTAAGTGGTTCTGCAGCATTACCTGTTGAAGTTCAAGATCAATTTGAAAAGGTGACAGGTGGAAAATTAGTAGAGGGCTATGGTTTATCAGAAGCTTCTCCAGTTACACATAGTAATTTCCTATGGGATAAGCGAGTGACGGGCAGCATTGGAGTTCCTTGGCCAAGTACAGATGCTAAAATAGTATCTCTAGAAACTGACGAAGAATTACCTTATCGTGAAATTGGGGAATTAATCGTTTCAGGACCACAAGTAATGAAGGGGTATTGGAATCGACCAGAGGAAACTGCAACCACGTTAAAAAATGGCTGGTTATATACAGGTGATTTAGGCTACATGGATGAAGAAGGCTTCTTTTATATCGTTGACCGTAAGAAAGATATGATCAATGCAGGAGGGTTTAACGTTTACCCTAGAGATATCGAGGAAGTATTATATGAACACGAGGCTATTAAAGAAGCAGTTATAGTTGGTATTCCTGATGCATATCGTGGAGAAACAGTTAAAGCTTATATTGTATTAAAAGAAGGAAAATCAGTGACTGAGGCTGAACTAGATGATTTTTGCAGAAAATATTTAGCAGCTTATAAGGTTCCGAGAATATATGAATTTAGAAATGAATTACCAAAAACAATGATTGGTAAAATCTTAAGAAGAACATTACTAGAAGAAGAAAAACAAAAGAATACGAAACCTGAGGATTCTGATGAAAATTTAATATAATAATATATGGGGGATGATAACAGAAGCATCCCTCTTTATTTTATGAACCGTTATAAAAATACTATGCTAAAATAAATTTAAAGATTGATTAGAAAAAAACCTGATAAAATTAAATATAAGTACAAAGATTAAAAAGAATAGTAAAAGCTTTTGTAAGAAACTTTATACATAAAAATATTACAGGACAATTGACAATTTTCTGATAAATTTGTATTATGAGAATATGAATGATTATTCATTCACTGTAAGAAGGGGTTAATAAAAAATGAAAAGAGATAAACCAAAATATAAACAAATAATTGATGCTGCAGTTGTTGTAATTGCTGAAAATGGTTACCATCAGGCGCAGGTTTCTAAAATTGCAAAACAGGCTGGTGTAGCTGACGGAACAATCTATTTGTATTTTAAAAATAAAGAATCCATCTTAATTTCACTGTTTGAAGAGAAGATGGGAAATTTTACTGAAAAAATTCGTCAAAAAATTGAAGGTAAACCGGACGCGATATCGAAATTATTAATGTTGGTAAAAACTCACTTTTATGAAATGTCTAAAGATTCGCATTTGGCAATCGTTATGCAATTGGAAGTAAGACAAACAAATATTGACCTGAGATTAAGAATAAATGAGGTACTAAAAGAGTATCTACATATCATTGATTCAATTTTAAATGAAGGAATCAATAGTGGTTTGTTCGACAAACAATTGGATATTCGTACAGCTAGACAAATGATCTTCGGCACGATTGATGAAGTGATGACCCATTGGGTAATGACTGGTCAAAAACAAGATTTAGAAGCTAAAGCCGATAAAGTCCACCAACTATTAATAAGAGGATGCGGGTACCAAAATTAACGTTCTAGTACATTTTGAAAAATAGGGAGGAATAGTTGTGAGTTTAATTCAATGTAAAATATCCGATGGTATTGCATTATTAACAATTCAAAATCCACCAGCAAATGCAATGTCTTCGGTTGTATTTGCTGATTTAGTTAAGCGTTTAGATGAATTAGAAAATAACAATGATGTAAGCGTTTTAGTTGTTCATGGAGAAGGTAGATTTTTCTCTGCAGGTGCAGATATTAAAGAATTTACTTCTTTCAAAAATGCTGAAGATGCAGCAGCTGTTGCAAGAAGAGGTCAACTAGTTTTTGATCGTGTTGAAAATTATTCTAAGCCGATCATCGCAGCAATTCACGGAGCTGCATTAGGTGGCGGACTTGAATTTGCAATGAGCTGTCATATTCGAGTTGTTGCAGAAAACGCAAAACTTGGTTTACCTGAATTAAACTTAGGAATTATTCCAGGGTTTGCTGGGACACAACGATTACCACGTTATGTAGGTAAAGATAAAGCGTTAGTTATGCTTGCGACTTCTGAACCAATTTCTGGTGTTGAAGCTGGGAAAATTGGATTAGCTACAATTGTAGTGCCAGAAGAAACTTTATTAGATGAAGCAAATGCATTAGCGGCTAAAATAGCTAATAAAAGTATGCAATCAATTCAATATATTCTACAACTACTATCTTCTACTAGAACTAATTCATATCATGAAGCGGTGGAAGAAGAGTCTAAATTATTTGGAGAAATTTTTACAACTGAAAATGCAAAAGAGGGTATTTCGGCATTTTTAGAAAAAAGAAAACCAGTGTTTAATAAATAAGTAGTTTAATATTTTAAAAAAATAGATGTAGTTACATTTCCTGGGAGGGTATAACAATGAACATTTATGTACTATTAAAAAGAACATTTGACACTGAAGAGAAAATTACAATTTCAAATGGTGCAATCCAAGAGGATGGCGCTGAATTTATTATAAATCCATACGATGAGTATGCAGTTGAAGAAGCGATTCAAATTCGTGACGCTCATGGTGGCGAAGTGACTGTCATAACAATTGGTAACGAAGATAGTGAAAAAGAACTTCGTACAGCACTAGCTATGGGTGCTGATAAAGCTGTATTAATTAACGTTGAAGATGATGTTACAAATGCTGATCAATATACAACTTCAAAACTTATTGCTAAATACTTAGAAGATAAAGATCCTTCAATTATTTTAGCAGGTAATGTTGCAATTGATGGAGGTACTGGTCAAGTAGGTCCACGCGTTGCTGAATTATTAAATATTCCTTACGTGACAACAATTACTAAGATTGACATTAATGGTACGACAGCTACAATCGAACGTGATGTAGAGGGTGATACAGAAATCATCGAAACATCTTTACCATTATTAATCACTGCTCAACAAGGCTTAAATGAACCAAGATATCCTTCTTTACCTGGTATTATGAAAGCTAAGAAAAAGCCTTTAGATGAATTAGAATTAGATGATCTAGATTTAGAAGAAGATGAAGTTCAAGCAAAAACGAAAACAATTGAAATTTACCTACCTGCTAAGAAAGAAGCGGGCAAAGTTTTAACTGGTGAATTAAAAGACCAAGTAAAAGAATTAGTTTCATTACTACGTTCTGAAGCAAAAGTAATCTAATTTTATTGAATATTAGAACTTAAATAATAGATTAATATCGTAATAGAAAATTTTGGAGGGAAATAACATGTCACGTAAAGTATTAGTATTAGGCGAAGTTCGTGAAGGATCACTACGTAATGTTTCATTTGAGGCAGTAAGTACGGCTAAAACAGTTGCTGAGGGCGGAGAAGTAGTTGCTGTATTAGTAGGTAAATCAGTTAGTGCATTAGCTGCTGAAATGATTCAATACGGTGCAGATCGTGCAATCGTTGTTGAAGATGAAAAATTAGCATCCTATACTTCTGATGGATATTCTCAAGCACTTTTAGCAGTTATTGACCAAGAAAAACCAGAAGGTCTAGTATTCGGTCATACAGCTTTAGGTAAGGATTTATCTCCTAAACTTGCTGCTCGTATGCAAAGTGGTCTTATTTCAGATGTTACTGCAATCGAAGTAGCTGGTGGAAATATTGTTTTCACTCGTCCAATTTACTCAGGTAAAGCATTCGAGAAAAAAGTTATGGTAGATCCATTTATTTTTGCGACAATCCGTCCAAATAACATTTCAGCATTAGAAAAAGATGCTTCTCGCACTGGTGATGTAGCAGCTGTTTCGGTTGAAATTAAAGACTTACGTTCAATCGTCAAAGATGTTGTGCGTAAAGCGAGTGAAGGTGTAGACCTTTCAGAAGCGAAAGTGGTCGTTGCTGGTGGCCGTGGCGTTAAGAGTGAAGAAGGCTTTAATCCATTAAAAGAATTAGCTTCAGTACTAGGTGCTGCTGTTGGTGCATCTCGTGGTGCATGTGATGCTAACTATTGTGACTACTCTTTACAAATTGGCCAAACTGGTAAAGTGGTAACGCCTGATTTATACATTGCATGTGGTATTTCAGGAGCTATCCAACATTTAGCTGGTATGTCAAACTCTAAAGTAATCGTTGCAATTAACAAAGATCCAGAAGCTAATATCTTCAAAGTAGCTGATTACGGTATCGTTGGTGACTTATTCGAAGTATTACCTTTATTAACAGAAGAATTTAAAGCTGTATTAGTTAACTCTTAATATAAAAGCTATAAATGATAGCCCACAAGTTAGTATCTTGTGGGTTTTTTGTGTTTTTCAAGTGTACGTCTTGCAAAAAAATTTAAAAAAGAGGGGTTCAAAAGTACTTTAACTTTTGTGACACCTCTTTTATAGTTCTTCTATTCGTTTACAAGCCATTGTCCTTACATCCTAACAATGACTGATCCACCGCCACTTGTTACAACTTGATTTTGTTTTTGTTCAAGTTGTCTAAGTAATTCATTATTTGCTTCGATTGCTTTTACAAGGTTTGTAATCTGATTTTCAAGATTCATGAACATTTGCATGATTGATTGATGATCAGTTTGTACATGACCTTGAACACCGTTTCTCATAGGATGTTGGGGATGATGCGGATGTAAATTCCAAAATGGATGATGCATACTTTTACCTCCAATTTCTAGACCAATGTACTATATAGTACGTCTTATTATTATAAGAGTTCGCCTATTTTAGTTGAATCAGTAATTGCACTTTATATATAAGAAAGAAGTGATTTTTTACAGCTTGTATTTGCTTATATTGGAGAAGTTGAACATTGTCAAATAGGTAGGTTCAAGAGAGAGGAAGAAATTTTTTAGAACAACACAAAAAAAGTAATCCCTCTTAAGGATTACTTAAAATTTATGATATAGCTTTGTTTAGTTTGTTTTTTTCAGATAATAATTCGTGGCGCTTTTCAATTTTACTTTCAATTTTTTCAATTTCTTCTTTGTTTCGTAATAAAGATTGTTTATTCTCATGAACTAATTGATTAAACGATTTACGTAAAGGTTTTCTCATAAATGCCACTCCTATCGTGTTAAATTTTTTGAATATTATTATTATATTCAACAATATATTAACATAAAAATCTGGCATTAATTCGAGTAAGATTTTACGAAATTGTGACAAAAGTATCGAATTGAATCGTTACTCATGGACTAAATCGATAATCTAGAAGTCTCATGAAGCAGACAATCAATAATTTAACATTTAAATATGAAAATTTTATGAATAAATCTTTTCATAAATCTCTACTTCAATACCATCTGCATTCG
Source organism: Gottfriedia luciferensis (assembly GCF_001712755.1). Lineage (GTDB taxonomy): Bacteria > Bacillota > Bacilli > Bacillales > Bacillaceae_G > Gottfriedia > Gottfriedia luciferensis_B. Next base: position 15,977 of record NZ_MDKC01000033.1, on the reverse strand, counting down.
ATTTATTTTCTATATATTTAAATCCCTGTGATTTCCAAAAAGATTTTGCTTGTTGGTTTTTAATTAACACTCCTAATCGTAAACCGTTAATATTTCTTTTTATAAGTAGTTCTTCAAATAGTATAAATGCGTTTGTTCCAAATCCATATCCATGGTAATCATGATGGATCATTAAAAGTCCTAGCCATGGGAAACCATCTTTAGGATTTAGCGCTAAGAAATCAATTAATCCTATATAGGTATCATCTAATTTAATAAAATAAGTTTCCGTTTGATGTGAGGAAAAAAAATATTCCTTCATTAGTTCTTCTTTTGTTCGTGTTAAACGACCATTCTCCATTTTATTGTAATTTTGATTTGAATTTGTAATTTCTTCAATTACTTCAATTAAGTCTGTTGTAATTCTTTCAAATGTTATCACTTTTTTAGTCCTTTCATTGGTATATCAACTATTTGTTTGGAAATAGTAAGTTTGAGCAAATAAATAGAAAATGCTAATTCTCATATGGTATACTTTCATTAAAATTATAACAAATTATGTCAATCTACATATTTTACTTATGTAGCTTGCGCAGGTAGGAGGAAAAAATAAATGGCAATTGTTAATGCAACAAACGCAACGTTCGCAGAAGAAACAAAAGAAGGTGTAGTATTAGTTGATTTTTGGGCAACTTGGTGTGGTCCTTGTAAAATGATTGCTCCTGTATTAGAAGAATTAGCTTCTGAATACGGAGAAAAAGTTAAAATTGTTAAAGTTGATGTTGATGAAAACCAAGAAACAGCAGCTAAATTTGAAGTTATGAGCATTCCATCATTATTCGTTCTTAAAGACGGCGAAGTAGTAGAAAAAACTTTAGGTTTCAAACCTAAAGAAGCTTTAGAAGAATTAATTACTCCACATATTGGTTAATTATAATTTGTAAGAAATGCACTCATAATATGAGTGCATTTTTTTTTGTATTTTTAAATAAAAAAAGCTGGCTAGGACAATATTTATAAAACCAATACCGTAAGCCAATGTAAATGTTTTCATTATAATGATCAATATTAAAAATTAGAGTTATGTTAAAAATTTCTAATTTAAATAAGATTGACTATTTTTCTGTCACGTTTTATATTTAATAAGCATTAATATTTAACAGACATTAAATATTTATTTTGATTAATTTTTAAAGGAGGTTAACTTTCTTGGCTAACAAAAATGAGTACATTGAACGGATTCAGATTGCACTTCAAAGTACTATTCATAAAATGCAACCAAAAGTGACAGAAAGCATGAATAGTCATGGGGTAACAGCTACTCAATTTTTTGTTTTAATGTACTTACGAAAAAAAGAAAGCTGTAAAATATCTGAAATAGCAGAGATGATGGGTGTAAAACCAAGTGCTGTATCATTTATGATTGATCGACTTGAACATAATGACTTTGTATATAGAGAACATGATAAAAAGGACCGAAGAGTTGTAAATATTATGTTAACTAAGGAAGGTATTAAAAAATTAGAATCAGTGATAAAAGATCGAAAAGAAATTTTTGAAGGTTTCTTGTTTAACCTTTCTGACGATGAGTTATTACAATTTGCAAAGATTACTGAAAAGCTTGCAAATGCTGCAGCAGATTTATAGAAATTTTTACAAGATACTTTTTTGTATTAGTAATTATAAAAAGAAAAAAGATAAGGTAGAGAGAAGGGAGAAATATATTTTGAGTACAAATACAGTTGTCCAAAAAGAAGGCAATCGTAAACTATTGCTAATTGGTCTAATAATTGCAATGTTTTTCTCGGCATTAGATGGCACGATAGTTGGTACTGCAATGCCTAAAATTGTAGGGGACCTTGGTGGTTTAAGTATGATGACTTGGCTTACAACAGCATACTTATTAACTTCAACTACTGTAGTGCCGATCGCAGGTAAATTAGCAGACTTATTAGGTCGTAGAAGTGTTTATATTGCAGGTTTAGTTATATTTATGGCAGCTTCAGCATTATGTGGTATTGCCCATAATATGACTGAATTAATTATTTACCGTGGTATTCAAGGTATCGGTGGCGGCGTAATGATGCCGATGGCGATGATTGTAATCGGGGATTTATTTACAGGTAAAGAACGTGCGAAATTCCAAGGGGTTTTCGGTGGTATTTACGGTTTAGCTTCAGTAATCGGACCACAAATTGGTGGATGGATTGTTGACTCATTAAACTGGAAATGGGTATTCTACATTAATCTTCCTGTAGGGATTGTCGCAACAATTTTTATTGCATTAGGTTTAAAAGGAAGAAAAAATACTGGACCAATCAATTTCGATATCGCTGGTATGGTGACTATGATTATTGGTGTCGTAAGTTTACTCCTTGCTTTAAGTTTAGGTGGAGTTAAATATGATTGGAATTCATGGCAAATCATTAGTTTATTTGTATTAGCTGTAGTTGGAATCATTAGTTTCGTTATTGCAGAAAATAAAGCTAAAGAGCCAATTCTACCAATGCATTTATTCAAAAATAGAACTTTCGTAACATTAAACTTAATTGGTTTCTTTATGACAATAGCGATGTTTGGTGCAATTATGTTCGTACCATTCTTCATGCAAGGTATTGTTGGAGTAAGTGCAACACAATCGGGAACAATTATGACGCCAATGATGATCACTATGATTATTGCAAGTATTATCGGTGGTCAGGTTGTATTTAAAGTAGGAATTAAACCACAGATTATTACGGGTATGTTCGTAATTGCATTAGGTTTATATTTATTAACAACTTTAGATATGAATTCAAGTAAAACAATTGCAACTATCTTTATGGGAGTTATGGGTCTAGGTATTGGGTTAGTAATGCCGACAATTACACTAGCTCTTCAAGAAGTATTTGATAAGAAGGAATTAGGGATTGTAACATCTTCTAGTCAATTCTTCCGTTCAATCGGTGGTACTTTTGGAGCAACTGTTTTAGGTGCTGTAATGAACAGTAAGTCAGGAACACTTTTAAACCATGATTTAGTTCCATTTTTAAATAAATTACCAGCTCAAGCTGCACCATTAGTAGACAAATTTAAAGACATGATTAATACAACTCCTCAATCTGTATTTACAATGTTATTTAATGCGGATGCTAAAAAGCTAATTCCAAAGCCAATTTTAGAAGGAATGTTACCGATCATTAAAACATCATTAATGGATTCATTACACCAAGTATTCTTTGTTGGTTTAGGATTCATCATAATTGGTGCAATCGTAACATTATTCCTAACACCAATTAAATTAACAAATAGAAAAGCTGGAGATAAAGAAGGTAATGAGCAAGAACAAGTAGAAGTGGAAACTGCGACTTCTTAATTTCCGAAGCTGATATAATAAAAGCGAAAACCATCCAGAATTAATTGAAGTGCACCTCCAAATGTTAGCCGTATCTAACATTTGGGGTCACTACATAATTTGGATGGTTTTTATTTTAAATTAAATATGCCAATTGACCACTGATTGCCATATGAAGAAAAAAGAGAGTTCCCAAAAAGATTTACTTTTTTGGCCCCCCCCTTTGTTAAATAGCCATTGATACTTTTTCTTTTCTTTTTTTCATTTTTCGTTTATTACTCCACAAGATCCAAGATAAAGTTAATCCTGTTCCAGTAAGTATAAAAAGACCGATACCACTAATTAAACCAATTATGCCGGTATGTAAGCTTTTTACTGAAAATGCAGACTGCTCAGGTCTTTTTCCAAAATTTTGAAATGGGGTTTGAGTATTATTGCCACTTTGTCCATTTTGAGGAGCAGTGTTTTGATCGCTATTTTGAGATTGTTGATTTCCATTGAACTGTCCACCCGATGGAAACTGTCCTTGCATAGAAAATCTTCCTTTTTCTTCGCCACCTTTATTGAAATACAGGATAATTCCTGTAGTAGATTCGATTAATAGGAAAACCGAAACAATCACACCAATCCAAAAATGAACAACTCTTACTTTTTTCATCTTAACATTTCTCCTTTTCTTCTCTTGATGAAATTAAAGTTACAATAGAAAACTTAATTTTTACTTAATAACATTAAAGTATTTTCAGTTTTTATATGTGGAGATTATAATATTAAGTGTACAATTGTACGAAAGAGGTGAGAGGAAATGGACAATCACTTAAAAGAAAAATTAGCGCTTCTACCCGATCAGCCTGGTTGCTATTTGATGAAAGATATTCAAGGGACGATCATTTACGTAGGAAAAGCTAAAGTATTAAAAAATAGAGTTCGATCTTATTTCACGGGATCCCATGATGGTAAGACATATCGATTAGTTCAAGAGATAACTGATTTTGAATATATTGTTACTTCTTCTAATATGGAAGCTTTAATTCTTGAGATGAATTTAATTAAGAAATATGATCCGAAATATAACATCATGTTGAAGGATGATAAATCATACCCCTTTATTAAAATAACTGCTGAAAAACATCCTCGCTTATTGATTACGCGAAATGTAAAAAAAGATAAAGGAAAATATTTTGGACCATTCCCTAATGCTACTGCCGCTAATGAAACAAAAAAATTATTAGATCGTCTATACCCATTAAGAAAATGTTCTTCATTACCAGATAAAGTTTGTCTATATTATCATATTGGTCAGTGTCTGGCGCCTTGTGTAAAAGAAGTAACTGATCATCAAAATTCGGAAATAGTTAATGAAATTGCCCGTTTTCTAAACGGTGGGGAAGACCAAATACGAAAAGAGTTAGAGGCAAAAATGATTGCTGCATCTGAACAATTAGATTTCGAGCGCGCAAAAGAGTATCGAGATCAAATTGTATCTATTGAAGCGACTATGGAAAAGCAGAAAATGATGAGTAGTGATTTAGTTGATCGAGATGTATTTGGATATGCGGTTGATAAGGGATGGATGTGTGTTCAAGTATTCTTTGTTCGAAGAGGGAAATTAATTGAAAGAGATGTATCATATTTTCCAATTTACGATGAACCAGAAGAAGAGTTCCTATCATTTATTGGGCAATTTTATGAAAAACCACACAATATAAAACCAAAAGAAATTTTTGTACCAGATAAAGTTGATACTGAAATTTTAAAAAGTTTACTTAAAATTCCTGTATTCCAACCTAAAAGAGGCCAAAAAAAGGAACTTGTTGTATTAGCAAATAAAAATGCCAAAATTGGACTCGGTGAGAAGTTTAAATTAATTGAGCGTGATGAAGAAAGAACAGTTAAAGCAATAGAAAAACTAGGAGATATTTTAAATATTGAAACTCCGTATCGAATTGAAGCATTTGATAATTCAAATATTCAAGGAACAAATCCTGTTTCAGCTATGGTTGTCTTTATAGACGGAAAACCTTCAAAAAAAGATTACCGCAAATATAAAATCAAAACTGTTGTAGGACCTGATGATTACGATTCAATGCGTGAGGTAGTACGTAGAAGATACTCGAGAGCATTAAAAGAGAATTTACCTTTACCAAACTTAATAATTGTGGATGGTGGTAAAGGCCATCTAGCTGCAGTTGAAGATGTACTCCAAAATGAGTTAGGCCTATTTATCCCAACAGCTGGACTTGTTAAAGATGAAAAGCACCGTACTTCAGAGTTATTAATAGGACAACCACCTCAAATTGTCCAACTTGGAAGACAAAGCCAAGAGTTCTTTTTATTACAAAGAATTCAAGACGAGGTACACAGATTTGCGATTGAATTCTATCGTCAGCTTCATAGTAAATCAATGGTTCAATCTGCTTTAGATGGCATAGCAGGTGTTGGTGGAACAAGAAAGAAAGCCCTTCTTAAACATTTTGGTTCAGTAAAAAAAATAAAAGAGGCATCAATTGATGAGTTGATAGCAGCTAAAATGCCAAAAAATGTTGCAGAAGAAATTTATCAGCATTTCCATAAAGAGTGAGATCGTTACCAAAATTTTTATCTTGACACTATTTTCAAAATAATTTATATTTTAGTTAAAATTAAATGATTTTCTCTCGTAATAGAGGTGCAAAACTTAAAAGTATGCTGTCATAGACGTGTGGCGTTGTAATGGACAGTTGAAAGGAAGTTTTGCCGAAATAAAATGAATCCACAATTCATTTTGTTGGGACTGCATTTAAGAAATGTAGTACTGTCGCATAATAATTATGCGGGGAGCTATTGAAGAGATGTTGATGATTTGTCTATTTTATTTATTTGTAAATTAGGCGCGTGAACATTGCTTCACGCGCTTTTTTGTATTCTTTTTTAAGTAAAAAGTGAGGATGAGAAAAATGGGAATTATTGTTCAGAAATTCGGTGGTACTTCAGTAGGCTCAATTGAACGAATTCAGCATGTTGCTGAAACAGTAACCAAATCATATAAAGAAGGAAACCAAGTAGTTACAGTTGTATCTGCGATGGGACATCATACAGACGAACTAGTTAGTTTAGCAGCTCAAATTAGTCCACAAAACAGTAAACGTGAGTTAGATATGTTACTTACTACTGGGGAACAAGTTTCGATTTCTTTACTAGCAATGGCAATCCAGGCAAAAGGTTTTAAAGCTATTTCACTAACTGGTTGGCAAGCTGGAATTCAAACTGAATCTGTCCATGGAAATGCACGTATAGAAACCATTCATACTGATCGAATTCAACAATTACTAGATGAAGGGTATATCGTAATTGTTGCTGGTTTCCAAGGTTTAGGTGACAACAATGAAATTACGACATTAGGTCGTGGTGGCTCAGATACAACAGCTGTTGCATTGGCAGCGGCTTTAAATGCAGAACGTTGTGATATTTATACGGACGTATTAGGTGTTTATACTACGGATCCAAGAGTTGAACCAAATGCATCTAAATTAAGCCATGTCTCTTATGATGAAATGCTAGAGCTTGCAGCTTTAGGAGCAGCGGTTTTACACCCAAGAGCAGTAGAATTCGCAAAAAATTATAATTTAATTATTCAAGTTCGTTCAAGTCAACATGATGAAATCGGTACATTTATTGGGGAGGAAACACAAATGGAACAACAATCAGTCGTAAGAGGAATCGCATTCGAATCTAATGTAACAAGGATGACATTAAATGGTTTAAATAACCATGTAGATTTATTACCTAAAATCTTTACTTTATTAGCAAGTGAAGGTATTGATGTTGATATTATTATCCAAAGCGTAACATCAGATAACTTAGTAAATCTTTCATTCTCGATCAAATCTGAAAATATGATGGAAGCAATAACGGTTCTAGAATCAAAGAAAGAGTTTTTAGGTTACCGCTCATTTGATTTTGAAAGTGAACTTGCTAAAGTTTCAATTGTAGGTAGTGGAATGGTTTCAAATCCAGGTGTTGCTGCAAAAATGTTTAAATTTTTAGCTGAAAGTGAAATCCCTGTAAAAATGGTAAGCACTTCTGAAATTAAAGTTTCAACAGTTGTACCAAAATCAAAATTACAAGAAGCAGTTCACGCTCTTCATAAAGGATATGAATTAGATCGTATTAATGAAGAAGTAGTAGTAGAAAACTAACTATTAAAATAAACCCTTTTAGGCGTTCAAATTCTTAATATATAGGCTTTGAAATATTGATTTTTTCAATATTCATCACGTTCAGATATACCGAGCCGTATAGTATAGAGATAGCGCTTTAAAGGGTTTTTTATTCGTTAAGCGAATAAATTATATAAAGATTCTGTAAATTTAATATAAGTACGGCGAACGGCTAAATGGTAAATAAAAGAAGGAGGTATTAATAATGAGGCATAGCATACTTGCCTACGGATATGGAGAAATTGTGCTACAATTCGTTCTATTAATACTCGCCATTTTGTTTTTTGTTTCTATTTGTTTATTCTTGTTAAATTCTATTATTAAAGGAGTTAAAAGAAACAAGAATTTTGAGGGAATTAGGAGGCAGGATCAAAGTAAGGAAAGGAAAGAGAAGGGGTAAGGAAGTAAACTGATCTTTTTCCTTAAATTAAATTAGAAATTTAATCTTAATGATTTGTTTGAAAATCCTCATAGTTGTACCCGTCTTTGAACTTATATTTAAATATTTCAAAAGAAAAAAGAAAACACCACAAGGGACCAAAATTCCTTGCGGTGTTTTTTGTGTTATCTTCTTGTAATTGGATCCTTTAAATCCCATTTTACTTGGAACTTTACTTTGTCGCCTCTTTTGCTTTGCTCTTCATACGTTTCAGCTATAACATCGATTTGTTGTTCAATTTGCATCGCTAGAAATCCAGCTTCTAATTGGTAAGACACGTTCTTTTTTTGTTGATTTCTGTATGTAATTAATTCTGAAGATAATGTTAAATGAACTTCTTGCTTCTTTTCTTCTTCAACAGTAAGAGTACCCCAACCAGCTTGATCAAAAAACTCTATAATTTCTTCAAAGGTTGCTAAAGGATATTTTCTGGCAATCATTTTACCCGCCCAATATAAAATATCATTTTGCTCTTTTCCTAATAAATCATTCAATAGATCGTTACGTATTAGCTCATAGCCAAAACCAGAAATATTTCCTGGAATATTTAAATTTTCAATGCCGTTCGTCATGGTCGGATAACTCTCCCTTTCCTAAAAAACATGTTTTTATTATATACAATATTGAATAGTAAAAACAATAATTCGACATATGTAGATTACAAGGATTACCAAACTAAATGAGAAGTTTTTTCAGTAAAGAAAAATGTACGCGTTTTCTTGACCTGCTATATTATCAGGAGTAAAATGGGTTGTAGATAAATGTCATAAAAATTTCGACTTTTTATGCGTATTGCTTATTTATTCTATTTTTTTAGAATAATAGAGGAATTAAATTTTCATGTGCACAAACTAAAGGGGGCAGGGGTTTACATGAGCAACAAGAATGGAAGGGAGTTTTTCTTTAGAAAACTTCATTCATTGCTAGGAGTTATTCCAGTTGGAATCTTTTTAACACAGCACTTAGTTGTCAATCATTTTGCGACAAATGGAGCGCAATCGTTCAACAAAGCTGCTGAATTTATGGCGAATTTACCATTCCGCTATTTTTTAGAGGTTTTTGTCATTTTCTTACCAATTTTATACCATGCAATTTACGGATTATACATTGCGTTCACAGGAACTAGCAATGTTAAAAATTATGGATACTTACGTAACTGGTTATATTTATTCCAACGTATTTCTGGTGTAATAACTTTAATTTTTATTACATGGCACGTGTGGCAAACACGTATTGCTGCTCAAATGGGAGCAACTGTTGATTATAATATGATGGCTGATATTTTCCAATCGAAATTTATGTTAGTTTTCTATATAGTAGGTGTAATTTCAACAATTTTCCACTTTGCTAATGGATTATGGTCATTCTTTGTATCATGGGGAATTACTGTAACACCTAGATCACAACGTATTTCAACATATGTTACATTAGGTGTTTTCGTTGTATTATCATTCGTTGGATTAACTGCTATCTTTGCATTCATTGATCCACAACTAGCGTACAAGTAAGGAGAGAGAATCATGAGTGGTAAAATAATTATCGTCGGTGGCGGATTAGCTGGTCTTATGGCAACAATTAAAGCCGCTGAAGCTGGCACAAAAGTAGATTTATTCTCATTAGTTCCTGTAAAGCGATCACATTCAGTATGTGCTCAAGGTGGAATTAATGGTGCGGTTAATACAAAAGGTGAAGGTGACTCTCCTTGGGAGCACTTTGATGATACGATTTATGGTGGAGATTTCTTAGCAAACCAACCACCAGTAAAGGCAATGGCAGAAGCAGCACCTGGCATCATTCATATGATGGACCGCATGGGTGTAATGTTCAACCGTACGCCTGAAGGATTATTAGACTTCCGTCGTTTCGGTGGAACGCAACATCACCGTACAGCATTTGCTGGTGCTACGACTGGACAACAATTATTATATGCATTAGATGAGCAAGTTCGTCGTTACGAATCTGAAGGTCTAGTTCAAAAGTATGAAGGCTGGGAATTTTTAAGAGTTGTAGTTGATGATGAAGGAGTATGTCGCGGTATCGTTGGACAAAACTTAACATCAATGGAAATCGTAAGTTTCCCTGCAGATGCTGTAATTATGGCATCTGGTGGCCCTGGTATTATCTTTGGTAAAACTACAAATTCAATTATCAACACTGGTTCAGCTGCTGCAGCTGTATATCGTCAAGGTGCAGTTTATTCAAATGGTGAATTTATTCAAATCCATCCAACTGCAATTCCTGGAGATGATAAAAACCGTTTAATGAGTGAAAGTGCTCGTGGTGAAGGTGGACGAGTTTGGACTTATAAAGACGGTAAACCATGGTATTTCTTAGAAGAGAAATATCCTGCATATGGAAACCTTGTACCAAGGGATATTGCTACACGTGAGATTTTCTCTGTATGTGTTGACCACAAGCTTGGTATTAATGGTGAAAACATGGTTTATTTAGATCTTTCACATAAAGATCCACATGAACTTGATGTAAAACTTGGTGGAATCATCGAGATTTATGAGAAATTTACAGGTGATGATCCGAAAAAAGTTCCAATGAAGATATTCCCAGCAGTTCACTATTCAATGGGTGGATTATGGGTTGACTATGACCAAATGACGACAATTCCTGGTTTATTTGCTGCTGGTGAGTGTGATTACTCAATGCACGGAGCTAACCGTTTAGGAGCTAACTCATTACTTTCTGCTATTTATGGTGGAATGGTTGCTGGACCAAATGCTGTAAGATACGTAAATGGTTTAGCTAAATCTTCAGATGATGTTTCAACTTCTGTATTTGAATCAAATGCAAATGAAGAAAAAGAAAAAATGAATCGTATTTATAAAATGGACGGTAAAGAAAATGCATACCTTCTTCATAAAGAGCTTGGAGAGTGGATGACAGACAACGTTACTGTAGTTCGATTCAATGATCGCTTATTAAAAACTGATGAAAAAATTCAAGAGCTTTATGAGCGTTATCAAAACATTAATATTAATGATACAGCTAAATGGAGTAACCAAGGTGCTTCATTTACTCGTCAACTTGAAAACATGCTTCACTTATCACGTGTTATCACATTAGGTGCATATAACCGTAATGAAAGCCGTGGAGCTCACTATAAACCTGAATTCCCAGACCGTAATGATGAGGAATTCTTAAAAACTACAATGGCTAAATTTGATGAGAAATCAAATTCACCATTATTCCATTACGAAGATGTTGATACATCATTAATCGAGCCAAGAAAACGAGATTATTCTAAGAAAAAGGAGGACAAAGCAAATGCATAATGGAACAATGACTGCTGAAAAGACAATTACTGTAATTATAAAACGTCAAGATTCACCAAATACTGCGCCATATGAAGAAACATTTACTGTCCCTTATCGTCCGAATATGAACGTAATCTCGGCGTTAATGGAAATTCGTAAAAATCCAGTTAATTCAAATGGAAAAGAAACGACTGCAATTTCTTGGGACATGAACTGTCTTGAAGAAGTTTGTGGAGCGTGTTCTATGGTTATCAACGGTAAACCAAGACAATCATGTTCTGCGCTTATTGACAAATTGGAACAACCAATTCGTCTTGAGCCTATGAGCACATTCCCAGTAGTACGTGACTTACAAGTTGATCGTAGCCGCATGTTCGATTCTTTAAAACGCGTTAAAGCATGGATTCCAATTGATGGAACGCATGACTTAGGTCCTGGACCAAGAATGCCTGAAAGAAAACGTCAATGGGCTTATGAATTATCAAAATGTATGACTTGTGGTGTATGTTTAGAAGCTTGTCCAAACGTTAATAGTAAATCTAACTTTATTGGGCCTGCACCGCTTTCACAAGTACGTTTATTTAATGCTCATCCAACTGGAGAAATGAATAAGGAAGAACGTCTTCATGCAATTATGGGAGACGGTGGACTATCAAACTGTGGTAACTCACAAAACTGTGTCCAATCTTGTCCAAAAGGTATTCCTTTAACAACTTCAATTGCAGCGTTAAACCGTGCAACTACAATCCAATCTTTCAAAGACTTCTTTGGAAGCGACGAAATTTAATAAACTTAAAAGCATGTCCTTTTCGGGACATGCTTTTTTTGCATTTTTAAATCAATATCTTCTAATAAACTCCATTTTTAAATCATATCAATAGTAAGAGCAGCAAAGGGATGTGCGGTGTCTTACTCCTTTCGAACGGAGGTTAACTTAAATGCAACAGTTTGAAGTGACATTTGAGACGAAATGCTACGAAAAAGATTGGGAAGTACTTTTAAAGACAGACCGGATCGAAAAAATGATTGAGTTTAATCAATTTCAATTTAAAGAAAAAGTTTTATATATTAATAACGTACAAGATGTATGGGAAGTCAGTCGTCATGCAGACAAACTTGTCGCAAGGGATGTCTTATCGTCATATGTAATAGTTGATGATTATTCAAATGAAGCACTTAATTATTTTGAGGTTACTAAGGAGAGCTTCAAAGGTGGTTATTACTATTCAATCTCAGAACTTGTTAGTATTTATCTTTGTAAGACTGAGTATCTACTTCATTTTTCAAGTGATTCTATTTTAGAAAAGCCTTTTAATTGGATTGATTTATCAATACTAAAACTTCAAGCTGATGAAAGAATCAAAGTAGCAAATCCAGTATGGAATGGAAATAGTTTTGAGGCAAAACAAGAATCAATAGATGAAGATGAAAACTTTTATATTGGTTATGGATTTTCAGATCAATGTTATTTAATCAGGACAAATGATTTTAAAAATAAGATATATAATGAAAAAAATCTTATTTCTGAAAGATACCCAATATATGGGGGAGAGCTTTTTGAAAAACGTGTAGATGCATGGATGCGAAATAACCATTTCAAAAGAATCACATTTAAACATGGAAATTATATTCATCAAAATTATTAAATGTTAAGGATGTTTGTTATGACTTAATAGGGTTAGGGTAAAGAAAGAGTCCTTTATTTCCTTCATCCTGCCCCCCTTGGAACTGAATGAATATTCATTCTTTAAAGGAATTAATGATATAATATAGATAGTAAGGGGGCAAATTCGATGGGGAAAATGAATTATGTATCTAATATACAGGAGTGGCAATCTGAGTTTTCATTTAAGATAACTATTAAAGTTCGATTTAGTGAAACGGACATGTTTGGACATATGAATAACACAGTTCCATTCGTTTATTTTGAAGAAGCACGAATTGAGTATTTAAAATATTTAGGGCTTATGCAAGAATGGACGGCAAATCATAGTGAATTTATTCCAGTTGTTGCTGATTTACAATGTGATTACTTACGACAAGTATTTTTTAATGAGATCATCGATGTATACGTAAAAATTGCAAAAGTAGGAAATTCATCAATCGATTTACACTATATGGGAGTTAATCCTCAAAGTGAAATTTGCTTTACTGGACGAAATTCTTTAGTAAATATAAATCGTCATACAGGACGAAGTGAACAATGGAAAAAAGATTGGAAAGAAAAATTTTTAAATGAAATAAAGAATTCGATCGTTAGTGTTTAAAACAAGTAATGTTGTCACATACTGAATAAAGATTGAATAGAATGATAAAACAATTAAATTTATCTTAAGATGAGTACTTGAAGAATTCAATGACATTCTATATAATACTTTTATACGAATAAGGAAAAGCAAAGATCAAGGACACGAGCGTTCAAGACGATAGTAAGAGAGGAATTCATTTGGTGCGAGAATTCTCTATACGTTGAATGACTTACCACCTTGTAGCTATAGTGGGGAACGTAATTTTTTTACAAGTAACTACTATCGGTGTAGACCGTTAAAACGTTGAGATTTTGTATACATATTTTTTGTGTACATTAAATTAGGGTGGAACCACGAGCACATTCGTCCCTACGAGTGTGCTCTTTTTTTATTGTCAAAATTAATTTGAAAAAGGAGTGAACTTAAATGATTTCAATTAAATTACCAGATGGATCAATTCGCGAGGTGGAACAAAATACAACAGTTGAAGATTTCGCGGGTTCAATCTCCATTAGCTTAAAGAAAAAAGCGCTTGGTGGAAAAATTAATGGTAAATTAGTGGATTTAAATACACCTATTACTGAAGATTGTGAAGTTCAAATCATTACTCAAGATGATCAAGATGGATTAGAAATGATGCGTCATAGTTCTGCACATATTTTAGCTCAAGCAGTAAAACGTCTTTATAAAGGTGAAAAAGCTGCATTTGGGGTTGGACCAGTAACTGCTGACGGTTTCTATTATGATATTGATCTTCCTGTTTCAATTAAAGTAGAAGACCTACCTAAAATTGAAAAAGAAATGGAAAAAATTATTAAAGAAAACTTACCGATTACTCGTTCAGAGGTTAGTCGTGAAGAGGCAATTAAATTCTTCACTGAATTAGATGATGAGTTTAAACTAGAATTAATCCGTGATCTACCAGAAGATGCAGTTATTTCAATGTATACTCAAGGTGAATTCGTAGACCTTTGCCGTGGACCACATGTTCCTACAACTGGCCGTGTAAAAGCGATTAAATTATTATCAGTTGCTGGTGCATATTGGAGAGGCGATGCGAATAATAAAATGCTTCAACGAGTTTATGGTACTGCTTTCCCAAGTAAGAAGGAATTAGAAGAGCATTTATTCTTATTAGAAGAAGCAAAAAAACGTGATCACCGTAAATTAGGTAAAGAGCTTGAATTATTCATGTTCTCTGAAGAGGCACCTGGTATGCCATTCTTCTTACCAAAAGGTACTATTATCCGTAATGAATTAGAACAATATGAGCGCGGATTACAAACTTCAAAAGATTATAAAGAAGTTCGTACACCATTCATTATGAATCAAAGATTATGGGAGCAATCAGGTCACTGGCATCACTACCATGAAAACATGTACTTTACTGAGGTTGATGAAACAAAATTCGCATTAAAACCGATGAACTGCCCAGGTCATATGTTAGTTTATAAAAATAAACTACATTCATACCGTGATCTGCCGGTTCGTATGTGTGAAAATGGTCAAGTTCACCGTCATGAATATTCTGGTGCGTTAAATGGTATGATGCGTGTTCGTACTTTTACTCAAGATGATGCGCATATCTTCTGTCGTCCAGATCAAATTGAAGGCGAAATCATTGAAGTAATTAACTTAATTAAAGAAATTTACGGCGTATTCGGATTCACTTACAAAGTAGAATTATCAACTCGTCCAGAAGATTCAATGGGTTCAGAAGAGTTATGGAACTCAGCAGAGCAAGCGTTAGAAAATGTTCTAAAATCTGAGAACTTAGACTTTAAATTAAACCCAGGCGATGGCGCATTCTATGGTCCGAAAATCGATTTCCATATTCAAGATGCATTAAAACGTAGCTGGCAATGTGCTACAATTCAATTAGATTTCCAAATGCCTGAGAAATTTGATTTAACTTATGTTAATGAAGATAACCAAAAAGAACGTCCAGTTGTTATCCACCGTGCAATTTATGGTTCAATTGACCGTTTCTTAGGAATCTTAACTGAACATTTTGCTGGAGCATTCCCATTATGGTTAGCACCAGTTCAAGTAGCAGTATTACCTATTTCAAGTGTTCACAATGAATATGCACAAAAACTTGCTGATCAATTAAAAGCTGCAGGAATTCGTGTTGAAGCTGATTTACGTGGCGAAAAAATTGGATATAAAATCCGTGAAGCACAACTTCAAAAATTACCTTATATGTTAGTAGTTGGTGACCAAGAGGTTGAAAATAATACTGTAGCTATTCGTAAACGTGGCGAAGGCGACATTGGTACTCAACCATTCGATAGCTTCTTAGAAATGATTAAACAACAAAAATTAGAAAAAGTTCTATTTTAATTTTAAAAATCCTCTATTTTTATAATAGAGGATTTTTTTTAAGTGTTGAAATATAAAATGGTCAATAGGGAAAACGGACATTAACTGAACATTTATTTAATGATGAAATTATCATTTTTTGGATGATCTATTAAGGTTTTAAATGTTAACATGTTTGAGCAGTTT
>NZ_MDKC01000032.1 GCF_001712755.1 Gottfriedia luciferensis | reverse complement strand
TTTTCGTAAAAGGAGTAGAGTGATGTTGATTTCCACTACAGGATGCTCGCTTTCCATGGGGCGAGACCTGAGCCTCCTCGGCAAGCCTGCGGGGTCTCAGCCTTCCCGCTAATCCCATAGGAGTCGAGCACCCCTCCGTTCCAATCAAACTATTCATCAAAGAAAAGTCTGCAATAAATCCTAATCAAATAGCCTTTACTTAGAGTAACCAAACTATTGTATATAAATCAACTTGTAGGTCTACTATTATCGAACTTTAATTAAACTAATCAACTGAATTTGTTTTTCTAAAAATTAGACCTAGAATTTTTAACTTTGGAAAAAAATCATTACTAGTGATTTTTGGAATCATGAAATTGATCAAAATACTAACATTTGAAACCATTAATAAATCATCCGATAAATGATAATTTCATCATAAATAACTTCAATTTAATATGCTTTTTCCCTATTGACCATTTTATATTTCAACACTCTGTAAAAATGGTGCCCTTTAAAGGCACCATTTTTTTATTTCTTCAATTTTAATACAAGTTCTTCATCAGGTGTTACATAAACCGTATTGTTTTGTTCGTATATGACAAAACCTGGTTTTGAACCATTTGGTTTTTTAACATGGCGGATTTCCGTGTAATCAACTGGGACCGAGCTTGATTGACGTGCTTTACTAAAATATGCAGCAATAATAGCAGCTTCTTTAATCGCAATTTCACTAGGATCCTTAGCACGAATGACAACATGGGAGCCCGGGATATCTTTAGTATGAAACCAAAGCTCATCTCGACTCGCAAGTTTATTTGTCAAATAATCATTTTGTTTATTATTTTTACCGACTAATAATTGTTCACCAGTAGTAGAGATGTATTCATCTAATGTAACTTTTTGTTTGTTTGACTTTTGGGCTTTTTTCGATTTTTTCTTTCTTATATAACCCGTCTCCACTAGTTCTTCTCTAATTTCTTCCAAATCACGTGGTGAAGCAGACTCGATTTGCTGGATCACTGTCTCTAAATAATCATTTTCTTCTTTCGTTAATTTAATTTGCTCTTCAATATGTGCGACTGAATTTTTAAGCTTAGTATATTTGGTGAAATAAGCTTGTGCATTTTCAGAAGGTGTTTTTAATGGCGATAAAGGTATGACTACAGTGGCACCATTTTCGTCATAGTAATTAATTACTTCAATTTCTTTCATACCTTTTTGAAGTGCAAACATATTTGCAGTAAGCAATTCGCCTTGTAACTGAATTTTATCTGCTTTATCAGTATCTTCAAGACTTTTGTGTAACTTTTTAATTTTTTTCTTGTTTTTTGTTAGTTCATTTTGTAACAGTTTTTCTAAGTCTCCGCTTTGTTGTTTTACACGGTCACGTTCAGCTTTACCAAAGTAATAAACATCTAAAAGCTCACTTAAGCTATCGAAAACAGTTTGTTCGGCTTGTAAGTGAGATAAATTTATGAAATAAAACATTTCTCTCGATTCTAAGCGAAAAAGAGAAGGAGTAAACTTTTTTAATTGTATTTCATTCATGATTGTTTTAAACGAATTATACACATCTTTTTTTCCATTATAGACAATTTCATTTGCGAGTAATGGAGAGATTCCGGAGAAATGTTCAACAATTGCTTCGGAAGGTGATTGATCATTTTGTGTAATAAGTTGATTAAACTCCTCTTTAGAAGTGACTTGAAATGGATCATGTTTTTCTTGATTAGGAGGAGAAATATAAGTAGCACCGGGTTGTACTATTCGATGACGATTAACAGCCATTGGTACATGCTTTATACTATCTAATATTACTTGTCTTTCTTCATCAATTAAAAGGATATTACTATGTCTGCCCATTAATTCAATGATCAATGTTCGGTATTGTTCATCACCAATTTCATTTCTACTACGAACTTTAATGTTAACGATTCGTTCGTGTTCTAACTGTGTAATGCTTTCAATGATTCCACCATTTAAATGTTTTCTTAAAAGCATTGTAAACATTGATGGTTCTGATGGTGTATCGTAGTTTTGATTTGTAAAATGGAATCTAGCGTAACTAGGGTGAGCGCTTATGATTAGTTTGTAATTGGCACCATTAGCTCTCACAGTAAGAAGTACTTCATAGTTACTTGGTTGTACAATTTTTGATATTCTTCCAGTTGTTAGTTTAGAAGCTACTTCGTTTGTCATAGCTCCTGTAAAAAGTCCGTCAAAAGACATATGTATCACGTCCTACTCTATAAAACACTATTTTTAAAAAAATGATAACTTTTAATCATTATCAATAAAATGATGAGGTTATTAAATGTGACCTAATATCAATGAAAATAGAACGTTGATGTTCACTACAGAGTGCTCGCTTACCATTTTGGCAGTACCTGAGCACATTCCCTCTAATCACGATCCTAAAGTTTCAATTAACTTCTAATTACATTCAATCTATTTCTCAAATCATCATAATTCTTAATCTGGCTCATATCCATTAAATAAACAATCAAGAAATTTCTCGTGGAATTCAATCATACAATATCTTGATTGGTCTTGTCACAGTTCTAGTTGGTTAAAAGCTAGATTTATTTTCATCATTATATCATTTATTTGGACGAGTCTGAATATGCTTTTATGAGAGGTAAGGGGGACAACTTACCTAATGTTTAATTAGGGGTGAACGCGGGTATGAATTTTTATCGGATGAGAGCGGAAGAAGTCGTGCAAGTAACGAATACAAATGTTTCCTCCGGTTTAACTGATGAGGAGGTAAAGAAAAGGCGAGCAACTTTTGGGGCAAATGAATTAAAGGAATCAGAGAAAACTTCCAAACTCGTTTTATTTTTAAATCAGTTTAATGATTTTATGGTTTTTGTATTATTAGGCGCAACGATTATATCAATCTTTTTAAAGGAAGTAGTAGATGCAGTTGCGATTATGGCTATTGTATTAATTAACGGGATTTTAGGATATTTTCAAGAAGCAAAGGCAGAGAGATCATTAGAAGCCTTGAAAGAATTGGCTGCTCCACAAGTAAATGTTTTGCGTGATGGGCAATTTGTTAAGCTCCCTTCAAAAGATTTAGTTGTTGGGGATATTATTAAGTTTTCAAGTGGCGATCGGATTGGTGCTGATATTCGCATAATCGAAGCATCAAGTTTATACATAGAAGAATCAGCGCTAACAGGTGAATCGGTTCCAGTTCAAAAAAGATTTGAATCAATTCAGACAGATGATATTGGTATTGGTGATCAAGATAATATGGGGTTTATGGGAACACTCGTTACGCGTGGAAATGGTAAAGGTGTTGTTGTATCGACAGGAATGAAAACTGCAATGGGTCAAATTGCGAATTTACTTCAAAATACAGAAACCATTGTTACACCTTTACAAAGACGATTAGAACAATTAGGGAAAATATTGATAGTTTTAGCATTGTTTTTAACAGCTTTAGTTGTATTTATCGGTGTTTATCAAGGAAATGAATTATATCATATGTTTTTAGCTGGTGTGTCACTTGCAGTTGCTGCGATTCCAGAAGGTTTGCCAGCAATTGTAACGGTTGCTTTATCACTTGGTGTGCAACGGATGATTAAAAAGAAAGCAATCGTTCGAAAGCTTCAAGCGGTTGAAACATTAGGTTGTGCTTCGGTCATTTGTTCAGATAAAACGGGGACTATGACAGAAAATAAAATGACTGTTACAAATATTTGGTCGGGCGGATCTAGTTATGAAGTATCTGGAAACGGATATGCAATCGATGGAGAATTTACGAATAAAGAGAGAACGATTAATCCAACTTTAAATAAACAATTATTTCAAACACTTGTATTTGGATCTATTTGTAGTGATGCAGAATTAATTAAAAAGAAAAAAGAAATCGTACTAGATGGAGATCCAACTGAAGGTGCAATTGTTGTTGCGGGTTATAAAGCTGGGATTGACCGTGAATACGTAAATTCAAATTTTACTAGAATACATGAGCTTCCTTTTGATAGTACAAGGAAAATGATGTCGGTCGTTGTAAAAAATCGATCAGGTGAGCAATTTGTGATTACAAAGGGTGCACCAGACGTCTTACTTTCAAAATGTAATACAATTTTATGGCATGAAAGAGAAGAACAATTAAATACGTTTAGACAAAATTCAGTTGAAAGTATAATCGAAACATATGCAAATAATGCACTTCGTACGATTGCAATTGCTTTTAAACCATTAAATCCTAATTCGATCATTGATGAAAGGGATCTCGAAAGTAATTTAACTTTTATTGGTTTACAAGGGATGATTGACCCACCTAGAGCAGAAGTTGCACAAGCTGTTCAAGAGTGTAAAGAAGCTGGTATTAGGACGGTTATGATTACTGGAGACCATAAGTTAACAGCTTCTAGTATTGCTAGAAAACTAGGAATCTTAAGAGATAACGGTAGAGTAGTAGAAGGAAAAGAATTAGATGCACTTTCTGTAGAGCAGATCCAGGAATTTGTTGAAGATGCTGCTGTGTTTGCCCGAGTTTCACCTGAACATAAATTGAAAATTGTTAAAGCACTTCAAGCGAATGGACATATTGTAGCAATGACTGGTGATGGCGTAAATGATGCACCAGCTATTAAAGCAGCGGATATTGGAATTTCAATGGGGATTACTGGTACAGATGTTGCAAAGGAAGCTTCAGCATTAGTTTTACTGGATGATAATTTTGCTACGATCAAGTCTGCAATTAAAGAAGGACGCAATATTTATAGTAATATTCGTAAATTTATCCGTTATTTATTAGCTTCAAATGTAGGTGAAATTTTAGTTATGTTGTTTGCGATGTTATTAGCGCTACCTTTACCACTTGTTCCAGTACAAATTCTATGGGTAAATCTAGTGACTGATGGATTACCTGCAATGGCATTAGGTGTTGATTCAGCTGAAGATGATGTAATGAAAAGAAGTCCTCGTTCATTATCAGAAGGGATATTTGCAAGAGGTTTAGGATGGAAAATTATTTCAAGAGGGTTTTTAATTGGATTTGTTACTCTTTTAGCCTTCATTATTTCGTATAATCAACATCCGAATCAACTAGAATACGCACAAACAGTTGCATTTTCTACATTAGTTTTAGCTCAATTAATTCATGTATTTGATTGTAGAAGTGAACGTTCCATTTTCCATCGAAATGTATTTGGAAATTTATATTTAATTGGTGCTGTTATTGTTTCGATGCTATTAATGCTAGTTGTTATTTACTACCCACCATTACAACCTATTTTCAAAACGATTCCGATCGTGCCTAGAGATTGGTTTTTAATTGGAGGTCTATCATCAATTCCAACTTTTATGCTTGCAGGCGCATTATTTACTAAGAAAAAATAATTTACGAACAAAATGGATAACCAATTTAAAATATGTTATAATTCCTTAAGGTAGTAGAGGTATGCTCTATTACCTTTTCTCTTTTACATATTGAATGAAATTTGGGAAATAAATTAGAGAGAAAATTAGTGTATTGGAAGTGGAACAATGGTCGTAAGTATGACAGGGTATGGTAAAGCCATTTTGTCAAATGAACAGTACAAAATACATATTGAAATGAAAGCAGTGAATCATCGATACTTAGAGACAATCGTTCGAATGCCGAGGCAATTATTAGCATATGAAGATGCAATTAAGAAAATTGTAGCTGAGTATACTAGTCGAGGTCGAGTTGAGGTTTTTGTTACAATTGAGGGCTTATTACAACGTACATTACAAATAGATGAAGGCTTAATTCAACAATATAAAAAAGCGATAGAACATCTTTCAGGTGAAGAGCAAAATAAATCTTTTTACAATCCAATCGATTTATTAAAGCTACCTGAAGTTACTACAGTAAGTGAAGTAGAACAAATCAATGATAATTTTGAAGAATTATTGTTAACGACTACTGAAAATGCATGTCAGCAATTTTTTGATGTTAAGTGCAAAGAAGGTGGACAACTTAAAAAAGATTTAATAGAAAGATTAACAGCAATTGAAGAATGTAAAAAACAGATTACTGTTCATTCTCCTCTTGTTTTGAAATCATATCGTGAAAAACTGCAAACTAAATTAGCGGAAGTTGAATTAACAGCGGTTGATGAGCAAAGATTATTAACAGAACTTATGCTCTTTGCGGATCGATGTGACATATCTGAAGAATTAGTTCGACTAACTAGTCATTTAGAATTGTTTAATGAAACTTTACAAATAAAAGAATCAATTGGACGAAAATTAGATTTCATCGTACAAGAAATGAATCGAGAAGTGAATACGATTGGTTCGAAAGCAAACTCATTAGATATTTCTAAACAAGTTGTTGAAATTAAAAATAATCTTGAAAAAATTAGAGAGCAAGTTCAAAATATTGAATAATGTAAAAGATTTGTTTATAGTTGCAAAGGTCCGGTAACAATGTGAAGTAGAAGACTAATTAATTTTTTATTAATTGACTCTAACACGCAGAAGTAACAATAGATTGACCTTTAATAAATAAAACTGTCTAGAATTAGAAGGGTAGGGTCATAAATGAGGCATGAAAGAGGCTTATTAATCGTACTTTCTGGTCCATCAGGAGTAGGTAAGGGTACGGTGCGTAAAGCTATTTTTGATAATAAGGACTTAGATCTGCAATATAGTATTTCGATGACGACAAGAAATCCTCGTGAAGGTGAAGTACATGGAGTAGATTATTTCTTTACATCAAAAGAAGATTTCAAACAGAAAATAAATGAAGATAAATTTCTTGAGTGGGCAGAGTTTGTAGGTAATTACTATGGAACGCCAATTGATTATGTTGAAAAAACATTAAGCGAAGGAAAAGACATTTTCCTAGAAATTGAAGTTCAAGGTGCCTTACAAGTAAAAAAAGCCTTTCCAGAAGGAATTTTTATTTTCTTAGCCCCTCCAAGTATGAGAGAATTACAAAATAGAATTGTAACAAGAGGCACAGAAACTGAAGATGTGATTATGAATCGTATGAATGCAGCAAAAGAAGAAATTGAAATGATGGATGCTTACGATTATGTAGTTGAAAATGATCAAGTTGATTTAGCTTGTGACCGTATTAAAGCAATTATTTTAAGTGAACATTTAAAACGTGAACGAGTTGCAAATTATTATAAAAGAATGATGGAGGCCGAATAAACTATGTTATATCCTTCGATTGACCGTTTATTAACAAAATTAGACTCAAAATATACGCTAGTAACAGTTGCTTCAAAGCGTGCTCGCGAAATGCAAGTAAATAAAGATACTCGTGTTGAAAAACCAGTATCTGATAAATTTGTAGGAAAAGCATTAGAAGAAATTAATGCTGGATTATTATCTTATAGAAAACTTGAAGAAGTTAAAGAAGATTAATATTTAACTGTGTGATGAGGCTGTCCCAAAACATTTGCTAATTTTCCATATGACTAAAAAGGACAACGTGGTGTTTAACACCTCTCCTAAAAGTTTCGTGGTGATTAGAAATGGGGGCAGTCTTATTTTTGTGATAAAATGGCCGAGTAGCTTAAACGACTAAAAGCCCTGACTTCAGAAAATAAGATAATACAACTAAGCTTATGCTTTGACGATAAGCTACTTGGTGAGCTTTTTTTAGAAAAGCCTATAACATTTATTTCAAACATATTTGTGGTATCTTAGACATAGAACGTCCAAAAGACCTATTTTTTGACATATTACATAGAAAGAATAAAATTTGAAAGGGTGAAGGTGAGTGGAACAAAAAAAGATTCTCCTATGTGTTTCAGGTGGAATTGCAGTCTATAAAGCAGCAGCACTTACAAGTAAACTAGTACAAGCAGGATATGACGTTAAAGTAATGATGAGCTTATCCGCTACAAAATTTGTGGCACCTTTAACGTTTCAAGCTTTATCAAGAAATGATGTTTATATAGATACTTTTGATGAAAAAGATAGTTCAAAAATTGCACATATTGATTTAGGTGATTGGCCTGATTTAATCATTGTTGCTCCAGCAACTGCTAACACAATTGGAAAATTAGCAAATGGTCTTGGAGATGAAATGATTCAGGCAACATTACTTGCTGCAACAAAACCAGTTTGGATCGCCCCAGCTATGAATGTTAATATGTATAACCATCCGATTGTTCAAAAGAATATGAACACATTGAAAGAGATTGGTCATCGCTTTATTGAGCCAAATGAAGGATATTTAGCATGTGGCTATGTTGGAAAAGGTAGATTAGCAGAGCCGGAAGAAATCGTTCAATTCGTAAATGAACATTTCCAAAGAGATGTCGGTTTATTAAAAGATAAAAAAATTATTATTTCTGCTGGCCCAACTGTTGAAAAAATTGATCCGGTTCGTTTTGTTTCAAATCATTCAACAGGAAAGATGGGTTATAGCATCGCAGAAGCTGCAGTTTCTTTAGGAGCAGAGGTAATACTCGTTTCTGGACCAACTAATTTAACACCACCTAATGGGTGTAAATTTATCCAAACCGAGTCAGCCGAGGAAATGTTTGAAGCGATTTGGTCTTATTATAATGAAGCAGATGTTGTAATAAAAACAGCAGCAGTTGCTGATTATACACCTTCAATTACTTATGATCAAAAAGTGAAAAAAGCTGATGGTGATCTTTCAATTGCTTTTAAACGTACGAAAGATATTCTTCTAACTTTAGGCCAACATAAAACACATCAAATTTTAGTAGGGTTTGCTGCAGAAACAGATCAAATAGATGAGTATGCAAAAAGTAAACTTTTAAAGAAAAATGCTGATATGATTGTTGCTAATGATGTAACAAAAGCAGGGGCTGGTTTTGGTTCTGATACAAATATTGTAACGATTTTTAAACGTAATGGTGAAGTTAAGTCACTTCCTAAAATGAGTAAAAAAGAAGTAGCAGAAGAAATACTACTTGAAGTTCATCATTTATTAAATGAGGTAGAAAGATGACATACGCATCAGTTTTAGTTGATGTATCAGTCAGACAAACAGACCGTCCTTTTGATTATAAAGTACCAACTAGATGGCAGGATGCAATACAACCGGGAATGCGAGTAATTGTTCCATTTGGTCCAAGGAAAGTTCAAGGATTCGTATTGTCTATAAAAGAAACAACTAATTTAGAGAAGGTTAAAGAAATCGAAGAAGTTCTTGATGTCATGCCAGTTTTAACAGAAGAACTTCTTCTTTTAGGTTCTTATCTATC
The DNA here is from genome assembly GCF_001712755.1 of Gottfriedia luciferensis. GTDB lineage: Bacteria > Bacillota > Bacilli > Bacillales > Bacillaceae_G > Gottfriedia > Gottfriedia luciferensis_B. The sequence goes on along the minus strand of NZ_MDKC01000032.1, from coordinate 322,442 downwards.
TCAAAAAACACTTTGTTTTTTCATTTCTGCATATCAAGCAATGCTTCCGACAGCTATTAAAGCTGTATATAAAAAACATGTTCAAGTAACATCTGACGAAGCTTTAGAACAATTAGCTCCAGAATTAGCAAATCTATTTTCGATCGTAAAAAGAAGAGAATGGACTGAAATAGAAAGTCTAGTTAGTAAAATTTCATTAGTTCAACGAGCAATTAAAGACGGGTTGCTTGAAATTGAATATGAAGTAAAAAATAAAGCAAATAAAAAAACAGAACGTGTAGTTTCGCTACTAAAGGTATTAGACGAAGAATTACCTGTAATCAAATCTCCACAACAAAAAGATATTATTGAATACTTACGTATGAATGGTCAAACAAGTGTGAAGGAGTTAAAAGAATGTCTTGGCATCACTGATTCACCTATAAAGACATTGGAGAAAAACGAGGTAGTTTCAATTAAAACAGTTGAAGTTTATCGTGATCCATATGAAGGTAAGGAAATTGAACGCTCTAAGCCTTTACCACTAATAGAGGAACAACAGATTGCATTTGAGCAAATCGTTTCTTCATTTCATGAAAGTAAGAATAAAATCCATCTTTTACATGGAGTAACAGGTAGTGGAAAGACAGAAGTTTATTTGCAAGCCATTCAAGAGGTACTGTCTGTTGGGAAAGAAGCGATCGTATTAGTACCAGAAATTTCTCTTACCCCACAGATTGTAGGCCGTTTTAAAAGTAGATTTGGAAATGATGTTGCAGTTCTACATAGCGGTCTATCTATTGGTGAGAAATATGATGAATGGAGAAAGATCCAGAGAAAAGAAGTTAAAGTAGTAGTGGGTGCCCGCTCAGCAATATTTGCACCATTTGAAAACATTGGCATGATTATAATAGATGAAGAACATGAGACAACTTATAAACAAGATGAACATCCAAGATATCATGCAAGAGATATTGCAATATGGAGAGGAGAATATCATCATTGTCCGATCGTTTTAGGAAGTGCGACTCCTACATTAGAATCTTTTGCTAGAGCTGGTAAAGGTGTTTATGAGCTAAATACAATGTCTAAAAGGGTTAATCAAGGCCCATTACCTGAAGTGGAAATTGTCGATATGAGAGAACAGTTAAGAATCGGTAATCGTACGATGTTTTCTACAGCTTTACATGAAAAAATATTGGATCGATTAGAGAAGAAGGAACAAATCATCTTATTTTTAAACCGTCGAGGCTATTCTTCGTTTGTAATGTGTAGGGATTGTGGTTACACAATTCAGTGCCCCCATTGCGAGGTTTCCTTAACTTATCATAAACATAACCATCATCTAAAATGTCATTATTGCGGATATGATACCTATATGCCAAAACAATGCCCTTCTTGCCTGAGTGAACATATTCGATTTTTTGGAACCGGAACGCAAAAGGTAGAGGAAGCTATTACAAAAACCTACCCAGAAGCACGAGTCATTAGAATGGATAATGATACGACTAGTCGAAAAGGTGCCCACGAAAAAATGCTCAAGCAATTTGGTAATGGTGAGGCTGATATATTACTAGGTACACAGATGATAGCAAAAGGACTTGATTTTCCAAATGTTACATTGGTTGGTGTTTTAGCAGCAGATAGTTCACTTCATTTACCCGATTTCAGAGCAAGTGAGCGAACATTTAGCTTATTGACACAAGTAAGTGGAAGAGCTGGTCGTCATGAAAAACCAGGTGAAGTAGTTATACAAACCTATTCACCAGAGCATTATAGTATTGAATTAGCTAAAACACAGGACTATGTAGCGTTTTATGAAGAAGAAATGAAAATAAGACGCTCATTTCGCTATCCACCTTTTTATTATTTAGTTTTAATATCAATAGCACATAATGATTTGATAAAAACAGTCAAAGTAAGCGAACAAATTGCAGGCTATTTAAGAGAGTACTTATCAGAAGGATCAATAGTACTCGGACCAGTAGCATCACCTATCGCAAAAATAAAAGACCATTTTCGTTATCAATGTGTGATAAAATACAAATCTGAACCTGCACTCTATGACGTCCTAAACCGTATCCAACAATACTACCAAGACGAAACAGACAAAGGCAAACTACAATTAACAATCGACTTTCAACCTACTATGTTTATGTAACGAAAAGCGGAAGGCGTTTGCTCAGCCCCGACAAGCATAAGACAAAGATTGAGAAAGGTTGGTTTTTAACCTTTATTGGACTTTGGCTTATGACCTCGAGGGGCTAACGCCTGGAGCTAGACAGAACGAAAAGTGGAGGCGACTGGTCAGCCTTGACACCTCGAGGGGCTAACGCCTGGAACTAGACAAAACGAAAAGTGGAAGGCATTTGCTCAGACTAAGGCAAGCATAAGACATAGGTGGTTTTAAAAATTAAATTTAACGTACAATCAAGATAGGAGTTGTGAAATTGGCTTTATTAAAAATAGTAGAATTTCCAAATGAAGTTCTTGAAACACCTTGTGAAAAAGTGACGACATTTGATAAAAATTTAGTAAAACTTTTAAATAATATGTATGAGACAATGCTAGCAGCAGATGGTGTTGGATTAGCAGCTCCACAAGTTGGTATTCTGCAACAAGTAGCTGTTGTAGATGTTGAAGATGAGAATGGAAGAATTGATTTAATTAATCCAATTGTAATGGAAACAAAAGGCGAGCAAACTGATGTTGAAGGTTGTTTAAGTTTCCCTAACTTATATGGTGATGTAACAAGACCTAGCTATGCAAAAATCAAAGCTCAAAATAAACGTGGAAAATATTTTATTATAGAAGCTCGTGGATTTTTAGCTCGTGCACTATTACATGAAATTGATCATTTAAATGGAGTTTTATTCACTTCTAAAGTCTCGAAATACTATGAAGAAAGTGAATTAGAAGGGTAGGCAAAATAATGACAAAGATTGTTTTTATGGGGACGCCAGATTTTTCTGTTCCTGTTTTAAGAAGATTAATTGATGAAGGATATGATGTAGTCGGTGTAGTAACTCAACCAGATCGCCCCGTTGGTCGAAAAAGAGTATTAACTCCACCTCCTGTTAAAGTAGAGGCTTTAAAACATAATATTCCAGTTTTACAACCTGAAAAAATTAGACTTCCAGAAGAAACAGAAAAAGTGTTGGCATTGAAGCCAGATTTAATTGTAACTGCAGCTTTTGGACAAATTCTTCCTACAGATATTCTTGAAGCTCCTAAATTTGGTTGTATAAATGTACATGCTTCATTATTACCAGAATTACGAGGTGGAGCTCCAATTCACTATTCGATCATTCAAGGTAAGAGTGAAACTGGTGTAACAATTATGTATATGGTTGAAAAATTAGATGCTGGTGATATGTTAGCTAAAGTCGTTGTTCCAATTGAAGAAAAAGATCACGTTGGAACGCTTCACGATAAATTAAGTATTGCTGGTGCGAATTTACTTTCAGAAACAATCCCACCATTATTAAAAGGTGAAATGAATGCAGTGAAGCAAGATGAAAGTAAAGTTAGCTTTGCGAAAAATATTAAGCGTGAGGAAGAGCAAATAAATTGGTCAAAAACTGGTGAAGAGATTTATAATCACGTAAGAGGTTTACACCCTTGGCCAGTAGCTTATACTACATTAAACGGAGAAGTTTTAAAAGTTTGGTGGGGTGAAAAAGTAAATACGAATCAAAATTTAACACCAGGTGAAATAATTGATGTTTTAAACGATGGCATATTAGTAGCAACAGGTAATCATACTGCTATCAAAATTACTGATTTACAGCCCGCTGGTAAAAAGCGAATGGAAGCAAAGCAATATATAAATGGTGCAGGTTCTTTTATTGAACGTGGAATGAAGTTAGGAGAATAACATGAGTAAAAATGTACGAGAGATTGCCTTAGAGGCTCTTCTTTCAGTTTATAAAAATCAATCGTATAGTAATTTGTTAGTAAATAACTATATTCAAAAGAATGATTTATCTTCTGCTGATTCGGGATTATTAACAGAAATAATCTATGGTACTATTCAAAGAGATCAATTGTTAGATTTTTATTTAGAACCATTTATAAAAAATCAGAAGAAATTAGAAGAATGGGTTTATATATTAATAAAACTTTCTTTATATCAATTGCATTTTTTAGATCGTATACCTCCTCATGCCGTTTTAAATGAGGCTGTTAATATTGCTAAAAAGCGAGGGCATAAAGGAATTGCTTCTTTAGTAAATGGGGTTTTAAGAAATATTCAAAGAAATGGTTTACGATCAATCGATGAAATAAAGGACCCAATTGAAAAGCTTTCAATTGAAACAAATCATCCTAAATGGTTAATTGAACAATGGGTAAAAGAATTCGGCGAAGAAGAAACTAGAAAAATTTGTGAAGAGAACATACTTCCACCGTTTCAAACTGCAAGGGTCAATACAATGAAAGCAACAAGAGAAGAAGTGCTAAAAATGCTAGAAGATGAAGGAGTACAGGTTAAGGAAGGAAAACTGTCTCCATTTGCAATAGAAATCCAAAAAGGAAATGTTGCTTATACGAATGCATTTAAAGAAGGTTTCCTTTCAATTCAAGATGAAAGCTCGATGTTAGTTGCACAAGCACTTGGAGTTGAAAAAGGTGAAGATATATTAGACACATGTGCAGCACCTGGAGGGAAATCAACACATATTGCTGAGTTGTTAGGCGGTACTGGATCAGTCACTTCATTAGATTTACACAAGCATAAAGTAAAGTTAATAAAAGAACAAGCTAATCGTTTAGGGTTAGATAATATAGAAACGAAAGCTCTAGATGCAAGAAAAGCACCTGAAGAGTTTGAAGGAAGATTATTTGACAAAGTATTAGTAGATGCTCCATGTTCTGGTTTAGGGGTTATTCGTCGTAAACCAGATATTTTATTAAAAAAGAATGCTACTGATGTAACGAATTTACAAAGAGTTCAGAAGTCTATTTTAGACGAAGCTTCAAAGTTAGTTAAGCCAGGTGGAACTTTAGTATATAGCACTTGTACAGTTGGACATGAAGAAAATATTGATGTGGTCGAAGCTTTTTTAGATGAGCATCATGATTATGAATTAGATCATTCATTAATTGATCATGTTCCGGAAAAATTAAATGAAAATAAATCAGTTCAAAAAGGGTATGTACAGCTACTACCACATTATTTTGGAACGGATGGATTTTTTATTGCAAGATTAAGGAAGAAGGTGTAACGTTGAAATTAGAAAATACTACAAATTCAGTCAAAATAGAAAAAACTCATAAACCCTCAATTTACTCGTTAAAAGTGAGTGATATAGAGGATTGGTTAAAGGCGCAAAAGCAGCAGGTTTTCCGTGCAAAGCAAATTTATAATTGGCTATACGTACAACGAGTTGAAAGCTTTGAAGAAATGCAAAATATTCCAAAAGAGCTACGTATGTTACTTGAAGAGAATTTTACAATAACGACATTAAAAACATTAGTTAAACAAACCTCTTCAGATGGTACTATGAAATTTTTATTTGAATTACATGATGGATATTCGATTGAAACTGTTTTAATGAGACATAATTATGGCAATTCTGTATGTGTAACGACACAAGTAGGTTGTCGAATTGGATGTACTTTTTGTGCATCGACTCTTGGCGGTTTAAAACGAAATCTTGAAGCAGGCGAAATCGTTGCACAAGTATTAGAAGTACAACGTGCTATTGATGAAGTTGAAGAAAGAGTTAGCTCAATCGTAGTTATGGGTATAGGCGAACCATTTGATAACTATAATGGTTTAATGGATTTCTTAAGAATTGTTAATTCTGATAAAGGTCTTAACATTGGTGCAAGACATATTACAGTTTCAACAAGCGGAATCATTCCAAAAATCTATAACTTTGCTGATGAAGGACTTCAAATTAATTTCGCGATTTCATTACATGCTCCTAACAGTGAGTTACGTTCTAAATTAATGCCAATTAATCGTGCATACAAATTACCGGATTTAATGGACGCTGTTCGTTACTATGTTGAAAAAACAGGTAGACGTGTAACGTTTGAATATGGTTTATTCGGTGGTGAAAATGACCAAGTTGAGCATGCTGAAGAACTTTCTAGGTTACTTAAAGGAGTTAAATGTCATGTTAATTTAATCCCAGTTAACTATGTACCTGAAAGAGATTACGTAAGAACACCAAAGGAACAAATTTTTGCATTTGAAAAAGTACTTAAAAATAATGGAGTTAATGTTACAATTCGTCGTGAACAAGGTCATGATATAGATGCAGCTTGTGGACAGTTGCGTGCAAAGGAGCGTAAAGAGGAGACGAGGTGAAACAATGCAAACTTTTTTTCAAACTGATACGGGGAAAGTTCGAGAGCATAATGAAGATAGCGTAGGTATATTTACGAACGATTCAGGAATCGTATTAGCTGTAGTTGCTGACGGTATGGGTGGCCATTTAGCGGGTGAAGTTGCAAGTATGATGGCGATCAATTTCCTTGAAGCAGAGTGGAAAAATACTAGTAATTTTGAAACACCAGTAGAAGCCGAATCATGGCTAAAAAATATTGTAGCGCAATTAAATACAAATCTATTAGTTCATTCAGAGCAAAATGAAGAGTGCAAGGGTATGGGGACAACCCTTGAAGCGATTATTTGTACTCCTTTATTTTTTACGATTGCACATGTAGGTGATAGTAGAAGTTATTTGAGGAATGATGAAGGGTTTAAGCAAATAACAGAAGATCATACTTTTGTCGCTGAACTCGTTAAATTTGGTCAAATTTCTATGGAGGATGCAGAAATTCATCCTCGTAAAAATGTTATAACGCGAGCACTTGGTACTGAGGAAACAGTTGATGTTGATATTAAAACTTTAACTTGGGAAGAAGATGATTTAATCATTTTATGTTCAGATGGTTTATCAAATAAAATATCAAATGAACTTTTTAATGAAAAATTAAATGAAAATCTACCAATTGAGATTCTCGGTAACCAATTGATTTCAATCGCAAATGATCTTGGTGGAGAAGATAACATCACCCTTGCCATTATTAAGTTTGAGCCTAGAAATATAGAGAAAGGGTGATGATGAGCGTGATGATTGGTAGACGCCTAAACGACCGATATAAGATCTTAAAATTAATTGGTGTTGGCGGTATGGCAAACGTTTATTTAGCCCGTGATATGATATTAGATCGAGATGTAGCTGTAAAAATGTTAAAAGCTGATTTTTCAAACGACCCTGACTTCTTAAGAAGATTTCAACGTGAGGCATATTCAGTTACTTCGCTATCTCATCCAAATATCGTAAGTTCATATGACGTTGGGGAAGAAGATGGATTACAGTATATCGTCATGGAATACGTTGAAGGTGAGACTTTAAAGGAGTATATTCAGCATCATACACCTATAAAGCCAAAAGAAGTATTGAGGATTATGGAACAATTAGCCTCAGCATTAGCACATGCGCATCATTTTCAAATCGTTCATAGAGATGTAAAACCGCAAAATATTTTAATCAATAAAGAAGGAAATGTAAAAATAACTGATTTTGGAATTGCAACAGCTTCTACAGCTGCAACAATTACACAAACAAATTCAGTTCTTGGTTCTGTTCACTACCTTTCACCTGAGCAAGCAAGAGGTGGAGTTGCGAATAAAAAGTCAGACATTTATTCTTTAGGAATTGTAATGTTTGAGCTTTTAACAGGAAAACTTCCTTTTTCGGGTGAGAGTGCAGTTGCGATCGCATTAAAACATTTACAAAGCGAAGTTCCACCGCCAACAAAATTTAACCCAGAAATACCTCAAAGCGTTGAAAATATCGTTTTAAAAGCTACTGCCAAAGATATCTTTTATCGATATGATACTGCAGATGAGATGAAGCTTGATTTACAAACTGCTTTAGATAGTAATCGTTTGAATGAAAAACCTTTTGTGATTCCTTCAAATGATGATGAAACGAAGGTAATTCCGATCATAAAGGATATTCCAGTTTCAACTAATGATGATACGGTTGTCGTGCCATCAAAGAAAAAATCAAATAAAGAAAAAGAACCAATCAAAAAAGAGCCAATCAAAAAAGAGGCTGTCGTAAAAGAACCTGATAAATTAAAACGGAAGAAGAAAAATTCTTTTGCAAAGTTTATTATAGGTACATTTATTGCACTTTTAATTGGTGGTTTATTAGCGATAACTTTGATTCCTGCATTATTTTTACCTGAAGACGTACAAATTCCAGATGTAAAGGATATGACATACGAAAGTGCGGTTACGTTACTTGCATCAAAAGGGTTAAAGATAAGCGATCCGAAAGAAATTTTTGATGATGAAGTTGATGAAGGGAAAGTCGTTAAAACTTCGCCTAATATTGGGGAAACTGTTAAAGAAAATTCATCGATAACGATTTATAAATCAAAAGGTAAAAAAAGTAATGAGATGGAAGACCTAAAAGGGTTTCAATACAACACGATAAAATCTCGATTACAAGACGATTATCGTTCTGTTTCAACGCATTTTATCGAAAGTGATGAATCGGAAGGTGAAATAATCGACCAATCTCCGAACGTTGGGGCTGAAGTTGTTCCATCAGAAACGGATTTAAATGTATGGATAAGTAAAGGGACATCAACGATCACTCTTCGTGACCTAAAAGGATGGTCTAGAAAAGATGTTGAAACCTATGCAGGTGACAATAACCTAAAGCTTAACGTAACGAAAGAAGATTCTGGAACTGTTGCTGAAAATCATGTTATTTCTCAATCTCCATCTGCTAACGTTGCAGTAAAAGAAGGGGATACATTAAATATCGTTATTTCTTCTGGAAAACAAAAAGAAAAGACGAAAAAAGTAACAATCAATATACAAGTACCATATACACCAACTAATCCTAGTTCACCTCAGCTAATTGAGGTATATATTAGGGATAAAAATAATAATGGTGAAAAACCTGCAATTTCAAAATCGATCACCGAAACAACTACTATACCAGTAGAAGTGACAATTGATCCTGGACAAACTGCTTCCTATAAAATTGTTAAAGATGGTCAAGTTATTGCAGAAAGAGATGTACCTTATCCATCGAATTAAAGAGTTGTAGGAGTGAGTATATGCCAGAAGGCAAAATTATAAAAGCATTGAGTGGATTCTATTATGTTGAAACAGATGAGACAGTTGTTGCTTGTCGTGGTAGAGGAAATTTTCGGAATAAGAAAATAACACCTTTAGTTGGAGACGAAGTAGAATATCATATCGAAAAAAGTGGAGAAGGTTATTTACTTGAAATTAAAGAGCGAAAAAATGAACTTGTTCGACCTCCAATTGCAAATGTTGATCAAGCAATTTTAGTTTTTTCAGCAGTAGAGCCCGATTTTTCTCCAATATTATTAGATCGATTCCTTGTATTAATTGAGTTTAATGAAATTAAACCTTTAATTGTCATTACGAAGATTGATTTGTGTTCAGAAGCACAATTAAAACTAGTGTACGAATACGTTTCTTATTATCGCCAAATTGGATATGAAGTATGTTTAACTTCTTCAAAAACTGAGGAAGGATTAGAAAAAGTACTTCCACATATGTCAAATAAAATATCTGTATTTGCAGGACAATCTGGCGTAGGTAAGTCAACTTTACTAAATGCGATTAATCCAGAGCTTGATTTAAAAACGGGTATTATTTCCTCTCATTTAGGACGAGGAAAACATACAACTAGACATGTTGAATTAATAAAAATTGGACAGGGTCTAGTTGCAGATACTCCTGGTTTTAGTTCATTGGAATTTATGGGAATCGAATCCGAAGATTTATCTTATTGTTTTGTGGAAATGCGAGAAAAAAGTCAAGAATGTAAATTTAGAGGTTGTACCCACTTAAAAGAACCAAAATGTGCTGTAAAAGATGCGGTTGAAAGTGGGGAAATTTCTCCTAAACGATATGATCATTATGTATCATTCATAGAAGAAATAAGAGATAGAAAGCCGAGGTATTAATCATGGTTAAAATTGCACCATCAATCCTTTCAGCGAATTTTGCTAAACTTGGAGAAGAAATATTAGATGTAGAACGTGGAGGGGCAGATTATATACACGTCGACGTAATGGATGGTCATTTTGTACCAAATATCACAATTGGACCACTGATTGTAGAAGCAATTAGACCTGTGACGAAGCTTCCACTTGATGTACATTTAATGATTGAAAAACCAGATCAATACATAGAGCAATTTGTAAAAGCTGGAGCGGACATTATTACGGTTCATGTTGAAGCGTGTACACATTTACATCGTACGATCCAAACCATTAAATCATTTGGCATTAAAGCAGGTGTAGTTCTTAATCCAGCGACTCCAGTTTCAACAATTGAACAGATTATTGATGATGTCGATATGGTCCTTTTAATGACCGTAAATCCAGGCTTTGGAGGACAGAAATTTATTCAATCAGTTGTTCCTAAAATTAAACAAGTTGCTAACTTGATTAAAGAACGCAATTTATCAGTTGAAATCGAAATAGACGGTGGCATTGACGAGCATACGGCTAAAATTTGTATAGAAGCAGGTGCTACCGTATTAGTAGCCGGTTCAGCAGTTTATAATAAGGAAGACAGAAAAGAAGCTATAGCGAAAATTAGAGGGTAATGTAATCATCTAAAATTGCATGGAAAATCTAATTATGAAACAAAAAATGCAATCGACATTCGATTGCATTTTTTTTAAAGGTGGAAGAAAAATTGATTATACATATTGTAGGTGCAGGACCGAAATCAAATACAATTACTGAAATTACTCAGAAAGACGAAAACCAGATACTGATTGGCGTAGATAATGGAGCTCATTACTTAATTGAAGAAGGATTAATTCCAGAGGCAATATTCGGTGATTTTGATTCTTTAAGTAATGAGAATTTAGAAAAGATAAAAGGGCTTGTTCCAAATGTTTTTATTTACCCTCCTGAAAAAGATGAAACAGATTTAGAACTTGCTATTCAGTGGGCAATTAAACAAAAACCAGAAGAGATTTTTATCCATTGTGTTACCGGAAAACGTTTAGATCATGAGTTTGGAAGTATTACATTATTAATAAAATTTATGAATTCTGGTGTTCCAATAAAAATCGTTGATGAATATAACGAAATATATGTCATTTTGCAAGGTACCCATTTCATTAGTAAACTGCAGCATTTTAAATACGTATCCTTTTTTTCATTAGGTGCTAATGTAGTAAATTTAACTTTAAAGGGCTTTAAATACCCACTAACTAATCATTTATTGGAAATTGGATCATCACTATGTGTAAGCAATGAACTACTAGAGAGTGAAGGGTCTATTTCATTTAGCGAAGGCATAGCATTAGTAGTAAGGAGCAAAGATTAACAATTTCATGTCATAGTTTTCGCTCAACGCAAGTAGAATGTAATAGGATTAATCTTTTCCTTAAAAATGCTAGAAAGCTTGTAGGAGGGAAAGCATGAGATTTTATACGATTAAATTACCTAGATTTCTTGGCGGACTTGTTCGCGCCATGCTGAGTACATTTAAAAAAGACGCTTAGCTTAATTGGAGTAGAGTATTTTGGTTAGAGGCAACAGGTATCATAAAAAAAGTAAAAAAGCATAGCGGATCGCTATGCTTTTTAGTACGTTAATAAATTAAACGCGTTCAATTTTACCTGATTTTAATGCTCTCGCTGAAACGTAAACACGCTTTGGTTTACCGTTTACTAAAATACGAACTTTTTGAAGGTTAGCACCCCAAGTACGTTTTGAAGCATTCATAGCGTGAGAGCGACTGTTACCAGAACGAGACTTTCTTCCTGTGATTACACAAACACGAGCCATCTATTTCCCTCCTAACAAAAAACGGAATAACATTTCAATGATTATTTTCATTCAAACACTACTATAATTTATCATACCGCTCTACTTAATGCAACAGTTATTGGTAAGTTGTTCAAGAAAAAAACCTTGACATCGAAATGTCTGATATACAAAATATTAAAGAGGGACCACCCGACTTACCTTAAAAGAATTTCATTAAAAATTGTATTTTCTATAATTAACCATGAATATTATTGAAATGCTAATAATAGTAGTGAGTCAATAGAATTATTTTGGAAAAAGGTATACAATAATAAGTAAGTAGTATAACTAACTATACTTGGATTATCCAATAAGGGGGACCAAAATATGTCATTAGAAATGAAAACTCAATATGGAACAATCGAGATTGGTACAGATGTGATCGCTACAATTGCTGGTGGAGCTGCCGTTGATTGTTACGGTATTGTTGGAATGGCTTCTAAGAAACAAATTAAGGATGGTCTTACAGAAATCCTAAAAAAAGATAACTTTACAAAAGGTGTTATTGTTCGCCAAGTAGGTGAGGACGTTAATATCGATATGTACATAATTGTAAGCTATGGTACGAAGATTTCTGAGGTTGCTAATAACGTACAAAATAAAGTGAAGTATACTCTTGATCAAACATTAGGATTATCAGTTGACTCTGTTAATATTTTTGTTCAAGGTGTGAAAGTAGCTAACCTGTAAAGACGCATTAAGGAGGAGAATTTGTGTCGATAAAACGTATTGACGGTAAATTATTTGCAGATATGGTGATTCAAGGTGCAAATAACTTAACGAAAAATGTAAAATTTGTAGATTCATTAAATGTATTCCCAGTACCAGATGGTGATACTGGAACAAATATGAATCTTTCTATTACTTCTGGATCTAAGGAAGTAAAAGAAAAACCAAATAGTCATGTAGGAAAAGTTGGTCAAAGCTTTGCAAAGGGCTTATTGATGGGGGCGCGTGGAAATTCTGGTGTAATCCTTTCTCAATTATTTAGAGGTTTTTCTAAATCGATTGAATCAAAGGATACAATTTCAACAACTGATTTTGCTTTAGCATTAGAAGCAGGGGTAGAAACTGCTTATAAAGCTGTTATGAAGCCTATTGAAGGAACAATCTTAACAGTTGCAAGAGAAACAGCAAAAAAAGCAGTTGTCATAGCAAAAACACATGAAGAATTTATTCCTTTTCTTGAGGAAACAATTATTGAAGCAAATGCATCATTAAACCGTACCCCAGACTTACTACCTGTGTTAAAACAAGTTGGTGTAGTCGATAGCGGAGGCCAAGGTTTAGTACTTGTCTATGAAGGATTTTTAGCATCATTAAAAGGTGAAGAAATTTCCTTAGAAGGTGCTGAGGCGACTCTTTCACTTGAGGAACTTGTTGAAGCAGAACATCGAAATGTACAAAGTATGTTAAATACGGAAGACATTGTATACGGATACTGTACTGAATTTATGGTGCGATTTGAAAAAGAAAAATTAAATAAACATCCTTTTGACATAGACACTTTCCGTAAAGAGTTAAGTGCATGGGGTGATTCTTTATTAGTAGTTGCTGATGATGAAATTGTAAAAGTTCATATTCACGCTGAATACCCTGGGGAAGTATTTAATTTAGGTCAACGTTTTGGAAGCTTTTTAAAACTAAAAGCTGAAAATATGCGCGAACAACATACTAACTTACTACATGAAGAGGTTTCAAATGAATCTCCTTCTAAAAATGAGTCTACACAACCTACTGAAAAACAAGAATTTGGTATCGTTACGGTAGCTATGGGATCAGGGATTAAAGCATTATTTGAAAGTATTGGGGCAACTGTTGTAATTGAAGGCGGTCAAACAATGAATCCTAGTACAGAAGACATTGTAAAAGCAATTGAACAATGTAACGCAGAAAATGTTATTGTACTTCCTAACAACGGAAATATCGTGATGGCGGCTGAGCAAGCAGCATCTGTTGCAGAATGTAATGTAGCAGTTGTTACGTCTAAAACAGTACCTCAAGGTATGTCAGCTTTATTAGCATTTAATCCTACTGCATCATTAGCTGAAAATAAATCAGGAATGCAAGATGCATTAAAGACAGTAAAAACAGGTCAAATAACTTATGCGGTTCGAGATACTGAAATTGATGGCGTAGAAATAACAAAAGATCATTTCATGGGAATCCTTGAAAGTAAAATTGTTACAACAGATGCAAATCAATTTGAGGCTGCAAAAAAATTATTACAAGATATGATTGATGAAGATTCTGAAATATTAACAATCTTATATGGTCAAGATGTATCAGATGAAGAAATTTCAAAATTGGTTGAATTTGCCGAAGAGAGCTTTGATCATTTAGAAGTTGAAGTTCATAACGGAAATCAGCCTTTATATTCGTATATTTTTTCAATTGAATAAAAAACAAAGAGAAGAAGTGGGATGCACTTCTTCTTTTTATTTGTTGGTTTACACTATTAAATACTCTTTTGGAAAGGACTAAGCAGGCGCGCAGAGGGGACTCTGCTCTCTCCCCAAAAAAGGGAGTAACTTGGAAAGGAAATCGACAAATTGCTTATTTAGTCTTCTTTTTTGTAAATTATTTAAGTTGTATTGTAAAATAACGTAGAACTCTGTAGAATTTCGTATTACACTATAAGGTGGACATTGTTTTGTCCATAATACCAACTTTTTATATAAATGATTTGTACTAACAAAACAAAAACTAAATATAATACGCTTTTACAATAACGTATTGGGGGAAACGTGATGAAATATAAAAGTGTTTTTGACATAATTGGTCCAATTATGATTGGCCCTTCTAGTTCACATACAGCTGGAGCGGCTAAAATTGGTCGTGTAGCAAGAAATCTTTATGGAAAAGAACCTAAAAAGATTTTGATTTCATTATATGGTTCATTTGCTAAAACATATCGTGGACATGGGACAGATGTTGCGCTTATTGGTGGTCTATTGGATTTTGATACATTCGATGAGCGTATTCCAGAATCATTAAATATTGCACAAGAAAAAGGGATGTCAATTGATTTCATTGAAGAAGATGCAGTAACGGAGCATCCAAATACAGTGAAAATTTCGATTCTCGATGATGACCAACCATTTGAATTAGTAGGAATTTCAATCGGTGGTGGAAAAATTGAAATTATTGAATTGAATGGATTTGAACTAAAACTTTCGGGTAATTACCCAGCAATTCTTGTTGTGCACAATGACCGTTTTGGTTCGATTGCTGGTGTAACAAATGTCCTAATGAAATATGCTGTAAATATTGGCCATATGGAAGTTTCACGTAAAGAAGTCGGACAAATTGCTTTGATGGCAATTGAGGTCGACCAAGATCTAGATGATAAAGTAATTAAAGAAATTGAATCTTTACCACATATCATTCGTGTTACGAAAATGGTTGATTAAGGAGAGGGGGAACTTATATGTTTAAAAATGTTGCTGAATTAGTTGAATTAGCTGAATCAAAAAATGTTAAAATTTCAGAAATAATGATTCAACAAGAGATGTTATTTACAGGAAGAAGCCGTGAAGAGATTATCGGTAAAATGGAGCAAAATCTTGTTGTTATGGAAAAGGCAGTTGAAAGAGGACTTGCAGGTGTTCACTCGCCAACAGGTTTAACAGGCGGAGACGCTGTATTACTTCAAAATTATATTGCAAAAGGTAATTTCCTTTCAGGCCATTTACTTTTAGATGCTGTTAGTAAAGCGGTTGCGACAAATGAAGTAAATGCTGCAATGGGTACGATTTGTGCAACACCAACAGCAGGTTCTGCTGGTGTAGTTCCTGGAACCCTTTTTGCTGTAAAAGAGAAATTAAATCCTACTCGAATGCAAATGATTGAATTCTTATTTGCATCTGGTGCTTTCGGTTTTGTTGTAGCCAATAATGCGTCAATTTCAGGTGCTGCAGGTGGCTGTCAAGCGGAAGTAGGCTCTGCAAGTGGTATGGCAGCAGCTGCGATCGTTGAAATGGCTGGTGGTACTCCAAGTCAAAGTGCTGAAGCATTTGCCATTACATTAAAAAATATGCTTGGTTTAGTATGTGACCCTGTTGCAGGTTTAGTAGAAGTACCATGTGTTAAGCGTAATGCAATGGGTGCTGCTAACGCAATGGTAGCAGCAGATATGGCATTAGCAGGTATCACAAGTCGTATTCCATGTGACGAAGTAATTGATGCTATGTATCGAATTGGACAAACAATGCCATCTGCGTTAAGAGAAACTGCAGAAGGAGGACTAGCGGCAACGCCAACAGGACGTGAATTAGAAGCAAAAATATTTGGTGTTTCGCTAAAAAAATAGTGAGTATTGAACTTGAACAAAAAGTATCTGTATTAAGTGGTGTCGGCGAGGAAACTGAAACACAATTAAATGATATGGGTATTTTTACTATAAATGACTTAATCGAATATTTACCGTATCGATATGAGGATTTTCGAAATAAGGATTTATCAGAAGTGAAGCATGAAGAGCGCGTGACTGTCGAGGGGATTGTTCATAGCGCTCCTCTTCTTCAATATTTTGGCAAAAATAAATCTCGTCTAACATTTCGACTTTTAGTGGATCGATACTTAATTACTGTTATTTGTTTTAATCGACCGTATTTTAAAACAAAGTTAAACTTAAATGAGCATGTAACTGTTTCTGGCAAGTGGGATCAACATAAACAAACCATTTCATTATCAGACCTCGTATTTGGTTCTCGTACGAATAGTCATGAAATTGAGCCTGTCTATTCAATTAAGGGAAAAATGTCTGTAAAAACAATGCGTAAATTTGTCGAGCAGTCTTTTAAAAAATATGGACATTTAATAAATGACTTAGTGCCAAACGAACTAATTCAAAAATATAAACTTTTAAATCGTTCAGAAACAATGAGATTACTTCACCACCCAATTGATGCGAATAGTTTAAAACAAGCTAGAAGAAGCTTTGTTTATGAGGAGTTTTTTCTGTTTCAACTAAAAATGCAAGCACTTCGAAAAATTCAGCGTAATCAATCAAAAGGTATCCCAAAAACATTAAATATTGAAAAAATTCAACAACTAATCCAATCCTTACCATTTCCTCTGACATCAGCTCAAAATAGAGTTGTACAAGAAATATTCTCAGATTTAGAAAGTCCTTATCGAATGAATCGCTTATTACAAGGTGATGTAGGGTCGGGAAAAACCGTTGTCGCTACCATTGCATTGTATGCATGTACACTTAATGGTTACCAAGGTGCATTAATGGTGCCTACAGAAATTTTAGCTGAGCAACATTTTGAATCTTTAGCAAAAATGCTACAACATACTGAAGTGAATGTTGAGCTTCTGACAAGTTCTGTAAAAGGTAAAAAGCGTCGTGAAATCCTAGAACGATTAAAAAACGGTGAAGTACATATTTTAGTCGGAACTCATGCTTTGATTCAAGATGAGGTTCAATTTAATAAATTAGGTATTGTAATTACAGATGAACAACATCGGTTTGGTGTTGGTCAACGTAGAGTTTTAAGAGAAAAAGGCTATTTTCCAGATGTATTATTTATGACAGCAACTCCAATCCCAAGAACTTTAGCAATAACGGCTTTTGGTGAAATGGATGTCTCGATTATTGATGAATATCCGGCAGGTCGTAAAAAAATAGAAACGTATTGGGTTAAACAAGAAATGTTTGATCGCGTTTTAGATTTTATCGGTAAAGAAATTAAAAATGGTCGACAAGCATATCTAATTTGTCCACTAATCGAGGAGTCAGAGAAACTAGACCTTCAGAATGCATTAGATTTACATAGTGTTCTATCTTTTCATTATCAAAATACGGCGAAAGTCGGTTTGATGCATGGAAAGCTTTCATCAACAGAGAAAGATGACGTGATGAAGGCATTTGCAGCGAATGATGTACAAATATTAGTATCAACAACAGTTGTAGAAGTAGGTGTAAATGTACCGAATGCAACTGTGATGGTTATTTATGATGCAGATCGATTTGGACTTTCACAATTACATCAGCTAAGAGGACGAGTTGGACGAGGTTCAGAACAATCATATTGTATTTTAGTTGGCGATCCAAAAAGTGAAGTGGGAAAAGAAAGACTAACAATCATGACTGAAACAAACGATGGTTTTGAGTTAAGTGAAAAAGATTTAGAGCTTAGAGGACCAGGAGATTTCTTTGGAAAACAACAAAGTGGTGTACCTGAATTTAAAATGGCTGATATGGTACATGACTATCGTGCATTAGAAGTTGCACGAAATGATGCAACATTACTTGTTAATTCAGATGTATTTTGGAAAGCTAATGAATATCAAGGATTAAGAATGTACTTGGATAGAACGGGAATATTTAATTCAGAAAAATTAGATTAGTACTAGGTATTAAAAGTTTGTCAAAAAACTATTGTAATACGTGGATTTTTAATATAAACTGTATTTAATACCTGGTCACAAATTAGTAGTTGAGGTATGTAATATGAGAAGAAATAAAAAAGATCGTCATGAATTGTTAAAAAAAATTATAAAAGAAAATCCGTTTATTACAGATGAAGATTTAGCTAATCAGTTATCTGTGAGCATACAAACTATTCGTCTTGATCGTCTTGAGTTATCAATTCCTGAGTTAAGGGAGCGCATCAAAAATGTTGCCACTCAGCAATTAGAAGATGTAAAATCACTACCAGTAGATGAAATAATCGGTGAAGTTATTGATATTCATTTAAACGAAAGTGCCATTTCTATATTTGACGTTAAGGAAGAGCATACTTTTAGTAGAAATGGAATTGCCCGAGGTCATCACTTATTTGCCCAGGCTAATTCTTTAGCAGTTGCAGTTATTCATGATGATTTAGCTCTTACAGCTAAATCCAATTTTGTTTTTATTAAACCAGTAAGAACAAATGACCGAGTAATTGCGAAGGCAAAGGTTTTACCGCAAAAAGGAGATCCGAGGCGTACTACAGTTGATATCAATGGCTATGTTGAAAAAGAACATGTATTTCATGGCTTGTTCGAAATGTACCACCGAAGTATTGAAGAATAGGAAGTGAACAAGATGAAATTAGCGATCGATGCAATGGGTGGAGATCATGCCCCAAAAGCCATCGTTGAAGGTGCGATACTTGCAGTTGAAAAATTAAATGATATACATATTACTTTAATTGGTGATGAATCAAAAATTAAACCATTCTTAACGAATGATAAAAATATAACGATTATCCATACAGATGAAGTAATTGAAGGAACGGAAGAGCCAGTTAGAGCGGTTAGAAGAAAAAAGAATGCTTCTATGGTCTTAATGGCAAACCAAGTAAAAGAAGGCAATGCTGATGCATGTATTTCTGCTGGAAATACTGGCGCATTGATGACAGCGGGCTTATTAGTCGTTGGTCGAATGGAAGGTGTAGAACGACCTGCACTTTCACCTACGATGCCTACTTTAGATGGCAAAGGCTTTGTATTTCTTGATGTAGGTGCAAATGTTGATGCAAAAGCAAACCATTTACTTCAATATGCAATAATGGGATCTGTATATGCCGAAAAAGTTAGAGGTATACATAATCCGACTGTTGGATTACTAAATGTAGGCACGGAAGATAAAAAAGGTAATGAACTTGCTAAACAAACATTCCAATTACTAAAAGAAAGTAATTTGAATTTTATAGGAAATGTTGAAGCTAGAGACTTAATGAACTCAGTAGCAGATGTGGTAGTTACAGACGGGTATACTGGAAATGTAGCTTTAAAAGCGATTGAAGGTACTGCACTTGCAATGTTTTCATTAATTAAAGATGCGATGCTTACTAATTTCACATCAAAGCTTGCAGCAGCTGTATTAAAACCAAACTTAAAAGGTGTAAAAAAGAAAATGGATTACTCCGAGTATGGTGGAGCAGCGTTATTTGGCTTAAAATCACCTGTCATTAAGGCTCATGGAAGTTCTGATGCGATGGGGATTTTTAGTGCAATTAAGCAAACGCAAACGATGGTTGAACATAATGTTGTAAAACTAGTAAGTGATCACATGGAGAAAATCGAATCAAATGCATAAGGGGGTCACTCCAATGGGTAAAGTGGCGTTTATTTTTCCTGGACAAGGATCACAAAAAGTTGGAATGGGTAAAGATGTAGCTGAGAGCTATAATGAATGTGGATCTATTTTTGAAACTGCTAATGAACAAATTGGTTTTAGTCTTTCTGAGATTATTTTCAATGGAACAGATGAAGAGTTAACTGCTACATATCATGCACAGCCAGCAATCTTAACAACTTCAATTGCTATGCTTGAGAAGATTAAATCAGCTGGAATTAAACCAGACTTTGTCGCTGGTCATAGTTTAGGTGAGTTTACAGCACTTGTTGCAGCTGAAAGCATTTCATTTGAAGACGGTGTTAAATTAGTACATACACGTGGGAAATTAATGGAGCAAGCTGTACCAGTAGGACAAGGTGCTATGGCAGCTGTATTATTTTTAGCTCCAGAAAAAATTGAAGAAGTTATTTCTGAAGTGAATAAAAATGGACATTCTGTAGGTATTGCGAATTATAATTCTCCTACACAAGTAGTTATTACAGGAGATGCAGAAGGTGTACAAATTGCTTCTGGTTTACTAAAAGAAGCTGGAGCTAAACGTGTATTACCTTTAAAAGTAAGTGGACCATTCCACTCATCTTTAATGAAACCTGCTAGTGAAGAATTCCAAAACGAGCTTGGTAAAATAAATGTAAATGATTGTGTAACGCCATTAATTTCAAATGTTACTGCTAAAGTTGTGACAGATGCAAATGAAATTAAAGAATTATTAGTTAATCAATTATATTCTCCGGTAAAATGGAATCAATCGATTCAAGAATTAGTTGATCTTGGTGTTGATACATTTGTTGAAATTGGTCCTGGAAAAGTTTTAACTGGATTAGTAAAAGCAATCTCTCCATCATCAAAATTAGTAAATGTTTATGATGTTGAAACATTAAACCAATTTTTAAATGAATGGGAGGAAATAAAATCATGCTAAATGGTAAAGTTGCATTAGTCACAGGTGGATCTCGCGGTATCGGACGAGCAATCGCCTTAACTTTAGCGAAAAATGGTGCAAATGTAGTTGTTAATTATTCAGGGAATGAAGCGGCTGCTCTTAAAGTTGTAGAAGAAATTACAGCTCTTGGAGTTAAAGCTATTGCATATAAAGCAAATGTATCAAATGGTGAAGAAGTTGCTGCATTAGTAAAAAATACTGTTGATGAATTTGGTAGTATTGATATACTAGTAAACAACGCAGGTATTACAAGAGATGGTCTTTTATTACGTATGAAAGATGCTGATTGGGATGATGTAATTGATACAAACTTAAAAGGCGTATTCAATTGTATCAAAGCAGCAGCGAAGTTTATGACTCGTCAACGTAATGGCCGCATCATTAATATTAGTTCAGTTGTTGGACAAATTGGTAATCCTGGACAAATGAACTATGTAGCTGCAAAAGCTGGCGTATTAGGTTTAACAAAAACAGCAGCAAAGGAATTAGCTTCTAGAAACATTACAGTTAATGCAATTGCACCTGGTTTTATTGAAACTGATATGACAAATGAATTAAATGAGCAAATTAGAACGCAAATGTTATCGAATATTCCATTGCAATCTTTTGGTCAACCAGAAGATATTGCAAATGCTGTAGTGTTCTTAGCAATGGATGCAAGTAGATACATTACTGGCCAAACAATCAATGTTGATGGTGGACTTGTAATGAATTAGTTTGGCGTTTGCCAAATTTTTATGTATAATGCATAAGTAGACAATCTTTGGGGGGAGGTGAATAATAATGCAAGATGTATTAGAGCGCGTATCAAAGATTATTGTTGACCGTTTAGGTGTAGAAGAATCTGAGATCCAAATTACAAGCCGTTTCAAAGAAGATTTAGATGCAGACTCATTAGACGTAGTTGAATTAGTAATGCAATTAGAAGATGAGTTTGAATTAGAAATTTCTGACGAAGATGCTGAAAAAATCGTCACAGTTGGTGATGTTGTGAACTACATAGAGAGCAACATGTAATGAGAAAAGTCCCGTATTTTATACGGGACTTCTCATCATTTTCTTGACTAGTAGGTTTAGCAGCATATCAAACTGCTTTTTAGTTGGAGGTAAATATGCCGCATTCAAGAAGAGTAAGAGAATATAAACTTTCTGATGTTGAAAAAGAGAATTTTGTAAAATTACAAAAACAAATAAATATTATGTTTAATAATGAGGGCTTGCTAATTCAAGCGTTTACACATTCATCCTATGTGAATGAGCATCGTAAAAAACCATATGAAGATAATGAGAGATTAGAATATTTAGGGGATGCTGTTTTAGAGCTTACCGTTTCACAATATTTATTTCAAAAATATATTACTATGAGTGAAGGCGAGTTAACAAAATTACGTGCCGCAATCGTTTGTGAACCATCACTTGTGAAATTTGCGAATGAATTAGATTTTGGTCGATATATATTACTTGGTCGCGGAGAAGAAATGACAGGTGGTCGAACACGTCCAGCATTACTTGCGGATGTTTTTGAAGCATTCATTGGATCATTATATTTGGACCAAGGATTACAAACAGTTATAAACTTCTTATCTCTTCATATATTCCCAAAAATAAACGATGGTGCTTTTTCGCATGTGATGGATTTTAAAAGTCAATTACAAGAGTTTGTACAAAGAGACTCCACAGGTTCAATTGAGTATAAAATACTTCAAGAAAAAGGACCAGCTCATAACCGTGAATTTGTTTCAAAAGTATTATTAAATGGCGAAACATTAGGAATCGGTAGTGGTAGATCTAAAAAAGAAGCAGAGCAACAAGCAGCTAAAGAAGCATTATTAAAATTAAAAGAGTCAAGTAAATAGATTAACTAAAAAATCTAGTAGAAACTTGTCAATTAAACAATCAAACTTGATTTTTAGACTGATTGCAAGCGCTTGACATTCGAGGGTTGAAGCCTGGTGAGGAGTTTAAGTTATCATAGATGATAAAGAGCACCGTTAGACAGGTGAAGCAACGAAGAAAGCGAGTGTTTGGCGGGCAGTCTGCTCCCCCTTTTATGGGGGAGTTTTTGTGTATATAATTAAATCAAAAAGGGGGAATTCAGTTGTTCCTCAAACGACTAGATATAATTGGATTTAAATCATTCGCTCAGCGAGTTACGATCGATTTTGTAAAAGGTGTTACAGCAGTTGTAGGCCCTAATGGAAGTGGTAAAAGTAATATTACAGATGCCATTAGATGGGTATTAGGCGAACAGTCAGTCAAATCATTACGAGGAGCGAAGATGGAGGATATCATTTTTGCTGGTAGTGATGGAAGAAAACCTTTAAATTATGCAGAAGTTACTTTGACTTTAGATAATGAAGATCAACAATTACCACTTGAGTATAGTGAAGTAAGTGTAACTAGACGTGTTTACCGTTCTGGAGATAGTGATTTTTATATTAATAAACAATCTTGTCGCTTAAAAGATATTGTTGATTTATTTATGGATTCTGGACTTGGAAGAGAGGCATTCTCTATTATTTCTCAAGGGAAAGTTGAAGAAATATTAAGCAGTAAGCCAGAAGAGCGAAGAGGAATTTTTGAAGAAGCAGCTGGAGTATTAAAATATAAAAACCGAAAGAAAAAGGCTGAAGCAAAATTATTCGAAACGCAAGAAAACTTAAATCGAGTTGATGATATTTTATTTGAATTAAGTTCTCAAATTGAACCATTAAGAATGCAAGCTTCAATTGCAAAGGAATACATAGAACATAGGGATGAGCTAGAACAGGTTGAGGCAGCTCTCTTAGTATACGAAATTGAATCGCTTCACCAGAAATGGGAAGAGCTTAAACGAGAAATTGCCCAAAATTCTGATTTAGAGATTGCGTTATCGACAGAGATTTCGACTGAAGAATCAAAACAACACGAATTACAAGAGAAGTTAAATGCATTAGATGAATCAATCGATCAATTGCAGCAAGTTTTATTAAGTGTAACGAAGAACTTGGAAAAATTTGAAGGTCAGAAAGAGCTAATGAAGGAGCGAAAAAGAAATACTTCAACTCAATCTGAACAATTAAGAAAACAGATTGATGAAGTTACTGAACAAATAAACGAGACGACTAAATTAATCGAAGTAGAAAAAGAACAAGAAAAACTTTCTCGTCAAAATGTAAACAAAACGAGAACAAATATTGTTGAGATCCAAAATGAGATTACATCTTATGAGGGTGATATTGAAGAACAAATCGAATTAATAAAATCTGATTATATTGAGCTTTTAAATAATCAAGCATCGATAAAAAATGAAAAAACGATGCTTGAAAAACAAAGCCAGCAATATTCAGTAAAATCGAGTCGATTAGATTTAGAAAATGAAAAATACATTCGTCAAAGAGAGCAATTACAGAATAGAAAAACTGAGTTGCTTAATGAAAAAGAACAATTTGATTTAACGTTTAAAGAGTTAAATGGAAAGTTTGAATCTCTGAATAAGCAGTACAATGAAACTTCAACAGTTTTAAAGGAAAAAGAAGAATTACTTAATAAAGCTTATCAGTTTATTCAACAAACAAAATCTAGAAAAGAAACACTTGAAGAACTTCAAGAAGATTTTGCTGGTTTTAATCAAGGTGTTAAAGAAATATTGAAAGCAAGAGGCACAAGACTAGAAGGTATTAAAGGTGCAATTGCTGAACTAATTACAACAAACAAACAATACGAAATTGCAATTGAAATTGCACTAGGTGCAGCTACACAACAAATTGTTGTTGAAAATGACGAGCATGCTAGAAGAGCAATTCAATTTTTAAAGCAACAACGATTAGGCCGAGCTACATTTTTACCAATGAATATTGTTAAAGCTCGTTTTGTACCAGCTAATGTAATTGAAGGATTAAAAAGAAATCCTTCCTTTATTGGGGTTGCATCATCACTTGTTAGTTATTCAAGCGAGTATGAGCAAGTGATTCAAAACTTACTTGGAACTGTTTTAATCGCACAAGATTTAAAAGGTGCTAATGAGTTGGCTAAACTCGTTGGGCATCGCTATCGCTTTGTCACGCTTGAAGGTGATGTAGTTAATCCTGGTGGAGCGATGACTGGTGGAGCCGTTCGAACAACGAATTCTTCACTTATAGGAAGACAGCGAGAATTAGAAGAAATCACTGTAAAGCTAAAGGATATGCAAGAAAAGACGAACTTGCTTGAAAATGAGGTTCAAACGCTTAAAACGACAAATCTAGAAAGTTCTTCTAAAGCTCAAACGTTAAATGATGAAATTCAAAATGTTAAGCAATTAATTGTTTCAATTATGGAACAACTAAAAAGTATCGAATTTGAAGAAAAGAATATAAACGATGCTTTAGCAATCTATGATTTAGAAATGGGAAGTTCAGCAAGTGATTTATTAAAGGTTAAAGACCGTCTAGAGGAATTATCATCATTAGAAGCTAATGTAAAAAATGAGATTATTTCAAAAGAACAGAAAATCAATGAATTAACTGAACGGAAACTAAATCAAAAGGAAATTAAAGATGAATTACAATCGAAGTTAACTAGTCTAAAAATTTCTCTAGCACAAGAAGAGCAAAAGTTAAGTTATAGTAACGAAAGAATTCGCCAGTTTGAGGAAAATTCGATAAAACAAAAGCAAATTCTTGAAGAAACGAAGGAAAAAATAATCTTCTTATCAAGTGAACTTATGACGAATGAAAATGGTAAGGAAGAGCTCGAGAAAATCATTTCGGATACTCGAATTGAATTTTCAAAAACGACAGAAATTATTTCGAAACGTCGAGAGCAACGAAGTGCTTACCAAACAGAACTAGAAGATTATGTTCAATCATTACGTGAAAAGCAACGTCAATATAAGTCACTTTCTGATTTACTAAAACAGCAAGAAGTAAATAGTAATCGACTGGATGTAGAGCTTGAAAATCGTCTTGAACAACTAAATGTAAAGTATATGACTACTTACGAAGCGGCCAAAATGAAATATACACTTGAAATGACAGTTGATGATGCAAGGAAACGAGTTAAACTATTAAAGCGTTCAATTGAGGAATTAGGAACTGTTAATATTGGTGCAATTGATGAGTATGAACGTGTATCTGAACGTCATGATTTTCTTCAAGAACAAAGAACTGATTTAAATGAAGCAAAAATCACACTTTACAATGTAATTAGTGAGATGGATGAAGAAATGACAAAACGTTTTGAAACAAGTTTTAGTGCAATTCGTGAAAAATTCCAAGTCGTCTTTACTCAGTTGTTTGGTGGCGGAAGAGCTGATTTAGTTCTAACGGATGCGGAAAATTTATTGTTAACAGGTGTTGATATTGTTGCACAGCCTCCAGGTAAAAAACTTCAAAATTTAGGCCTATTATCAGGAGGCGAACGAGCGCTTACTGCAATTGCTCTACTTTTTGCTATTTTACAAGTACGTCCAGTACCTTTCTGTGTACTTGATGAGGTGGAAGCTGCACTAGATGAAGCCAATGTAGCTCGATTTGCAAAGTTCTTAAAATACTTTAGTGAACAAACTCAATTTATTGTTATTACACACCGTAAAGGTACGATGGAAGAATGTGATGTATTATACGGTGTTACAATGCAAGAATACGGAGTTTCTACGCTAGTATCAGTTCGTTTAGATGAAGGTGAAGCATTATTATCGAATGGTAATTAGAAAGGATTGAAATTATGAGCTTTTTTAAGAAATTAAAAGAAACAATCTCGAAGCAAACGGAGTCAGTGACTCAAAAATTTAAATCTGGATTAGAGAAATCTAGAAATAACCTGACAGAAGGGTTAAACGATTTATTTGCTAGATACCGTAAAGTAGATGAAGATTTTTTTGAAGAACTTGAAGAAATTCTAATTATGGCTGATGTTGGTGTAAACACAGTAATGGAATTAGTAGAGGACTTGAAATTTGAAGTTAAACGAAAAAATATTCAAGATCCAAAAGGTGTACAAGAGGTTATTTCTGAAAAATTAGTTGAATTGTATAAAGGTAATGATTTAACAGATGATTCATTTGAGTTAAA
Organism: Gottfriedia luciferensis; assembly: GCF_001712755.1. Taxonomy (GTDB): domain Bacteria; phylum Bacillota; class Bacilli; order Bacillales; family Bacillaceae_G; genus Gottfriedia; species Gottfriedia luciferensis_B. The sequence goes on along the minus strand of NZ_MDKC01000032.1, from coordinate 295,561 downwards.
TTTAAATCCTGATGGTTTAACAGTTGTTTTATTCGTTGGAGTTAACGGTGTAGGAAAAACGACTTCAATTGGTAAAATCGCTCATAAACTAAAAACTGAAGGCAAAAAAGTACTACTTGCTGCTGGAGACACATTTAGAGCCGGAGCGATTGAACAATTAGAAGTTTGGGGAGATCGTGTCGGTGTTGAAACAATTAAACAAGGTGAAGGATCAGACCCTGCTGCAGTAATGTATGATGCAGTTCAAGCTGCAAAAGCTCGTAAAGTCGATGTTTTACTTTGTGACACAGCAGGCCGCCTACAAAATAAAGTAAACTTAATGAAAGAACTTGAAAAAGTACGTAACGTCATTGCTAGAGAAGTACCTGGTGCACCACACGAAGTATTACTAGTAATTGATGCAACGACTGGCCAAAATGGTCTTGTTCAAGCGAAAACATTCTCCGAAGCTACAAATGTTTCTGGTATCGTCTTAACGAAACTAGATGGAACGGCTAAAGGTGGTATTGTTTTAGCAATCCGAAACGAACTAAAAGTACCCGTTAAATTCGTTGGCCTTGGCGAACAAATGGACGACCTACAACCATTCCAAGCAGAACAATTTGTATATGGCCTATTTGGAGATTTAATAAATAAAGAAGCATAAGTAATTAAGAATTGAAGTGGATCTGTTTAAATTAAAAAGACATATCCACTTTTTTTTAAATATGTTAATAACAAGATTGGTAAGACCATGTTGAAAGAATGCAAGATGGCCCACATAAAGCAAGGACTCAACATTGGAAATTAACTAACAAATAACGTAAGTTTCAAATTTGCTAAAGTTAAGACAATTAGGATAAAAGTTCAAATTAATTTCGTTGTTTTGATTTTCATTAATCGTCAAGTAAAAAACTTGACAGATATTTGTGTATTAGGTAAACTAGCATATGTAAAGGCAATTCACTTAACAAAGGAGTGATAGTTTTGGCAGATCATACAATGTTAGATAAGACGATGAGAATCAATTATCTATATGATTTTTATCATTCTCTTTTAACTCCTAAACAACAAAGCTATATGTCATTATATTATTTGGATGACTATTCTTTAGGTGAGATTGCGGAAGAGTTTAACATTAGTAGACAGGCGGTTTATGATAATATAAAACGTACTGAAGCTATGTTAGAAGAATATGAAGAGAAATTATTACTTCTAAAAAAATTTCAACAACGAAATGAACTTTTAAATCATTTGAAAACTTATGCTAAAAAAGGTAAAGTTGTAGATGACGAGTTTCTTCGAGTGATCGATGCGTTAGAGAAATTAGAATAATAAGGAGGACGGTTTTATGGCATTTGAAGGATTAGCCGACCGACTTCAAAAGACATTACAAAAGGTTCGAGGCAAAGGTAAAGTATCTGAATCTGATGTCAAGGAAATGATGAGAGAAGTTCGTCTTGCTTTACTAGAGGCGGATGTTAACTTTAAAGTTGTTAAAGATTTTGTGAAACGTGTTTCTGAACGAGCTGTAGGACAAGAAGTATTACAAAGCTTAACGCCTGGTCAACATGTTGTAAAGGTAGTTCAAGAAGAACTAACGGCATTAATGGGTGGAGAACAAAGCAAAATTGCTGTTTCAAATCGCCCGCCGACTGTTATTATGATGGTTGGTTTACAAGGTGCTGGTAAAACAACAACGACTGGTAAATTAGCGAATTTACTTCGAAAAAAGTACAATCGTAAGCCACTTTTAGTTGCAGCAGATATTTACCGTCCTGCCGCGATTAAACAGCTTCAAACATTAGGTAAACAACTAGATTTGCCTGTATTTACATTAGGAGATCAAGTAAGTCCGGTTGAAATTGCGAAACAAGCGATTCAACACGCTAAGGATGAACATCATGACTATGTCCTAATTGATACTGCAGGTCGTTTACATATTGACGAAGGTTTAATGGAAGAACTTGCACAAATTAAAGAACTTTCAAAACCTGAAGAAATCTTCCTAGTTGTTGATGCAATGACAGGACAAGATGCAGTCAATGTGGCACAAAGCTTTAATGATCAATTAGGTTTAACTGGAGTCGTTTTAACGAAGCTTGATGGCGATACTCGTGGTGGTGCCGCATTATCAATTCGTGCAGTTACAAATACTCCAATTAAATTTGTTGGACTTGGTGAAAAACTAGATGCAATTGAGCCGTTCCATCCAGAACGAATGGCATCACGTATTCTAGGAATGGGTGATGTGCTTACTTTAATTGAAAAGGCACAAGAAAACGTAGACCAAGAAAAAGCAAAAGAAATGGAACAAAAATTAAGAAATGCATCTTTTACTTTAGATGATTTCTTAGACCAACTTTCTCAAGTTAAAAAAATGGGACCACTTGGTGATATTTTAAAAATGATGCCAGGTGCAAACAAAATTAAAGGATTGAATGATCTGCAAATTGACGATAAACAAATCGCTCATGTAGAGGCAATTATTCAATCGATGACAAAGCAGGAAAAGCTTACACCAGATATTATTAACTCAAGTCGCAGAAAGCGAATAGCTAGAGGTTCTGGTCGCCCTGTACAAGAAATAAACCGTTTATTAAAACAGTTTGAAGAAATGAAAAAAATGATGAAAATGATGGGCGGTATGCAAAAAGGGAAGAAGAAAGGTTTTAAATTTCCGGGCTTATTCTAACCTATTTGTATAATTTTCCAGCATTTAAACATCATTTAATAAAAAATTATGCTGTTAAGAAATTTTACTTTACAAACAGTATTGGTTTTTGATAATATATAAATCGTTGTAAATATTTTCGGAGGTGCTTTAAAAATGGCAGTTAAAATTCGTTTAAAACGTATGGGAGCTAAAAAATCTCCTTTTTACCGTGTAGTAGTAGCAGACGCTCGTTCTCCTCGTGATGGACGTTTCATCGAGGAAATTGGAACTTACAATCCAGTTGCTCAACCAGCTGAAATCAAAATTAACGAAGAAGCAGCATTAAAATGGTTAGGAACAGGTGCTAAACCATCTGATACAGTTCGTAACTTATTCTCTAAAGCTGGTATCTTAGAGAAATTCCACAACGCTCGCAACGGCAAGTAATTATGGAAAAAAAGATGAATACACTCATCAATGCAATTGTTTCAAGTCTTGTAGATCATCCAGAGGATATTTCACTTCAAGTTAAAGAAGATGAGAACAATCTATTCTTTCATTTACAGGTAAACCCTGAAGATGCTGGTAGAGTGATTGGCAAACATGGTAAAATTGCTAAAGCGATTCGTACGGTTGTATATGCAGCAAGTAATGAACACGCAAAACGTATTCACTTAGATATTCAGTAAAGTAAAACGGTCCTTGGCTATAGCTAAGGGCCGTTTTCAACATTACAGAGTTTACGAGCACTAGCTCTCCAATAACATGTTGTCGTTTGAACTTTGAGGTAGCTTTTAATGCTTTTATGACTTTTAGATATGCTATACTTGGCATTAGACATCTTGTATTAACCGTCTAAGGTCTCAGATAGACATATATACCATCTAAATGGTCAAACTAATCATAAACATAGAAATTTTAATATAGAGGTAAAAAAATGAAAAAATATTTAAATGTCGGAAAAATTGTAAATACACATGGAGTTCGAGGAGAGGTTCGTGTTATTTCAAGAACTGATTTTCCAGAAAAACGTTACGTAAAAGGTAATACACTATATTTCTTTAAGGAAAACGAATCGACACCAATTGAATTAGTCGTAACAAGTCACCGTGTACATAAAAATTTTGATTTACTTACATTTGAAGGGTATGAGTCTTTAAACTCTGTAGAACCACTTAAGAATGGGATTTTAAAGATTACTGAAGATCAATTACACGAGCTAGATAAAAATGAGTACTATTACCATGAAATTATTGGTTGTGCTGTTGAGACAATTGATGGAGAAGAAATCGGAAAAATAAAAGAAATATTATCTCCAGGCGCAAATGATGTATGGGTTATTCAAAGAAAAGGTCAAAAAGATGCTCTTATTCCTTATATCGAGCAAATTGTGAAAGAAATAGATGTAGCGAATAAAAAGGTTAAAATCGAATTAATGGAAGGTCTATTATGATGAAATTAGACTTTTTAACCCTTTTTCCAGAAATGTTTGAAGGAGTTTTAAATTCTTCTATTTTAAAAAAAGCACAAGAAAAAGAGGCGGTTAAATTTCGCTGTGTAAATTTTAGAGATTACTCTACGAATAAACATTCAAATGTTGATGATTATCCATATGGTGGCGGCGCTGGTATGGTACTAGCCCCACAGCCGATTTTTGATGCTGTTGATGAATTAGTATCAAAAAGTGAGAATAAGCCGAGAGTAGTCCTTCTATGCCCTCAAGGAGAGCGATTTAATCAACGTAAAGCTGAAGAGCTTGCAAAAGAAGAGCATTTAATTTTTATTTGTGGACATTATGAAGGCTATGATGAACGAATTCGTGAACATGTAGTGACGGATGAAATCTCAATTGGGGATTATGTATTAACAGGTGGAGAACTTGGTGCTATGGTTATTGCTGATAGCGTTGTTCGTTTATTACCTGGGGTACTTGGTAATACTACTTCAAAAATTGAAGATTCATTTAGTACAGGCTTATTAGAGCATCCTCATTACACGAGACCTGCAGAATTTAGAGGTCATAAAGTACCAGATGTTTTATTATCAGGAAATCATGCGAAAATCGAAGAATGGCGAACAAAGCAATCTTTTAAACGAACGATCACGCGACGTCCAGACTTACTCGAAAACTACTCTCTTTCTAAAATAGAGTCAAAATGGATGGAGCAAGTAAAAGAAGAATTAAACAAAGAAAACTAGTTGCGTGCACTAATAGAATATGTTAATATAACTTGTGGCTTGAGTAAATACTTAAGCCTTTATTCTCGGTGTTCCGCTGCGAGTCACTAAATCTTGTAAGAGCATCGGTTGGAAAAGGAGAGCATACATTATGCAAAATTTAATCAACGAAATTACAAAAGAACAACTAAGAACTGACTTACCAGCATTCCGTCCTGGTGATACTGTACGAGTTCACGTTAAAGTTGTTGAGGGTACTCGTGAGCGTATCCAATTATTCGAAGGTGTAGTTATTAAACGTCGTGGTGGCGGAATTAGCGAAACTTTCACAGTTCGTAAAATTTCTTACGGAGTTGGTGTTGAACGTACGTTCCCAATTCACACTCCAAAAATTGCTAAATTAGATGTTGTTCGTCGCGGTAAAGTACGTCGTGCTAAACTTTACTACCTACGTGCACTTACTGGTAAAAAAGCAAGAATTAAAGAACTTCGATAGTCTTTTGAAAGGAGCTTGTATTAAACAAGCTCCTTTTTTTCCAATATTTGTAGATTATGGATATAATAAAAAGTAAAATAGAATACATAAATTAAGTTATTAACTTAACTGGTTAAAACTGCAAAACGTATGGTTATAAAATGGAGGGATTAGGTTGAAAGAAAGCAATAGTGGTGGAATTTGGGAATTAGTTAAAACAATTTTTATTGCGCTTGTACTTGCACTTGGTATTCGAACATTCCTTTTTACACCGGTTTTAGTTGACGGTATCTCAATGATGCCAACACTACAGGATCAAAGTAGAATGATTGTAAATAAGATCGTATACAAACTACATGAACCTAGACGTTTTGATATTGTAGTCTTCCATGCTACAAAGGAAAAAGATTATATTAAACGAGTGATTGGCTTACCTGGTGACACAGTAGAATATAAAAATGATGTCCTATATGTTAACGGTAAACCGTATAAAGAACCATATTTGAACGAATATAAAAAAGAAACGACAGATGGTCCTCTAACTGAAGACTTTAAGTTAGAAGAGATTACTGGTAGAAAAACTGTACCTAAAGGACAAGTATTCGTTTTAGGGGATAATCGTCGATTAAGTAAAGATAGTCGTATTATCGGAACAGTTAGTCAAAAAGAAATTTTAGGCCGAGCAAGTTTTGTTTTTTGGCCGTTATCTGAGGTTGAAATGGCGAAATAAAAGCCAAATTAATCTTGATTATTCAATGTATAAGAAGGTGGCAACATGACGATTCAATGGTTTCCTGGCCATATGGCAAAAGCTAGAAGACAAGTTACAGAAAAACTTTCACTAATTGATGTAGTAATTGAATTAGCAGATGCAAGGGTACCTGCTGCTTCTAGAAATCCAATGATCGATGAAATAATTTCAAATAAACCGAGATTACTTTTATTAAATAAAGCAGATTTAGCAGATCCAAGAATTACTCAGCAATGGTTAGCACATTACGAAAAACAAGGCGTAATGGCAATTGCTATTGATGCAGCATCTGGACAAGGGTTAAAAGCGATTATTTCTTCCTGTGAAATACTTGTAAAAGAGAAATTTGATAAAATGAGATCAAAAGGGATTAAACCACGCGCAATTCGAGCATTAATAGTTGGGATCCCGAATGTAGGAAAATCGACTTTAATCAATAAGCTCGCACGAAAAAATATTGCTAAAACTGGTGACCGTCCAGGCGTAACGCAAGCACAGCAGTGGATAAAAGTAGGGAAAGAAATTGAACTGCTTGATACACCGGGTATATTGTGGCCTAAATTTGAAGATCAACTTGTAGGTCTTCGTTTAGCAACTACAGGGGCAATAAAAGATAGTATCATTAACCTACAAGAAGTAATGATTTATGCGATTAAATATTTAAGAGAGTTTTATCCAAATGTATTAAAAGATAGATATGACATGAATGAGGAAGTTTTATTTTCTGAAGAAGTCGTTGATATTTTTGATCATATTGGAAAGAAACGTGGATTACTTATGTCAGGCGGAATGATAGATTATGATAAAACATCTGATTTATTTTTACGTGAGCTAAGAGCAGGGAAATTAGGAAGATTAACTTTCGAAAATCCATCAATGCTTGAAGTAACTGATGAAATATTAGAAGAAAGTGCGCAAGAATAAGCGTACTTTCTTCTTTTTTAATGAAATTTTATGGTCCAAACAAAGATAAAAGGAGTTCTATATTATGTCTCTGAAAATAGATGAAATAAAAAATATACTAAGTGAAATAACTGACCCTACGAACGAACTCTTAAAAGAATTTGAAAGTGATCAAAGAATTGGTGTGCAAAAACTAGTTGCTAAATGGTATAGAGAACAAGAAAAAAGAGATTTAGCTAGGGAGAAATTCCTTAAAATGATGGAATATGAACAGAATCTTTATAGCCAAAATATAAAGTTAATTGCAGGAGTAGATGAAGTTGGTAGAGGTCCATTAGCTGGTCCTGTTGTAGCAGCGGCAGTAATTTTAGCGGAAAATACTGAGCTAATTGGGTTAGATGATTCCAAAAAATTATCTAAAGAAAAACGACAGTATTTCGTAAAGCGGATCAAGGAAGAAGCAATTTCTTATGGAGTTGGTATGGCAAGTTCAACAGAAATTGATGAAATCAATATTTATGAAGCGACTAAATTAGCGATGAGACGTGCGATCGAACAACTTACTCATTCGCCTGAACATTTATTAATTGATGCAATGAAACTACCACTGGATATTTCTCAAACATCAATCATTAAGGGCGATGCAACGAGCATTAGTATAGCAGCTGCTTCAGTACTTGCAAAAGAAACAAGAGATTCTTTAATGTGCGAACTTAGTGTAAAACACCCAAACTATGGATTTGAAAAGCATATGGGATATGGAACAAAGGAACATTTAAAAGCGATCGATGAGCATGGAATAATTAATGAACATAGAAGATCCTTTGCACCAATCAAAGAAAAAGTTTGATTGTAAAAATAATTGGAAGTTAGACTACATCAATTTACTGAAGTAGTCTAAAATAGATTAGATTAACGACATTTAATATTACATAACATTTTAATTTTGTACAAAGTAGATAAATAAATCGAAATGATAAAAACCTAAAATTAAAATGCTCCTAACTGTCGTTAATTTATTTTTTATTGGACAAGGATAAATTATTGGAAAAATAATATTGTAATATGATAAACTACATTGACTATTGTATCTGAAAGGGTTTTCTATATAAAAACATAGAATATTTAATTCTTTTCTACTAAAGTATTTACAGTATATTCTGTAAGAGATACAATAGGGATGTGTTTTAATTTGTCTTGTTCTAAAAGGGGAGGATGGATCATGAATATCCATGAGTATCAAGGGAAAGAAATCCTACGAGGCTATGGCGTAAAAGTACCAAATGGTAAAGTTGCTTTCACAGTTGAAGAAGCAGTAGAAGCAGCTAAAGAATTAGGTACAGCTGTATGCGTAGTAAAAGCTCAAATTCACGCTGGTGGCCGCGGTAAAGCGGGTGGCGTAAAAGTAGCGAAAAATTTAGATGAAGTAAATACATATGCTAGTGAAATTCTAGGTAAAGTATTAGTTACTCATCAAACTGGACCAGAAGGTAAGGAAGTTAAGCGCTTACTTATCGAAGAAGGCTGCGATATTAAAAAAGAGTATTATGTTGGTTTAGTTTTAGACCGCGCTACTTCACAAGTTGTATTAATGGCTTCTGAAGAAGGTGGAACTGAAATTGAAGAAGTAGCTGAAAAAACACCTGAAAAAATCTTTAAAGAGTATATTGATCCAGCAGTAGGTCTACAAGGCTTCCAAGCACGTCGTATTGCGTTCAATATCAACATTCCAAGCAACTTAGTAAACAAAGCTGTTAAGTTCATGATGGGCTTATATACTGCGTTTATCGAAAAAGATTGCTCAATCGCTGAAATTAATCCATTAGTAGTTACAGGTGATGGAGAAGTAATGGCATTAGATGCAAAGTTAAACTTTGACTCAAATGCTTTATATCGTCATGCAGACATTTTAGCTTACCGTGACTTAGAAGAAGAAGATCCAAAAGAAATCGAAGCTTCTAAGTATGACTTAAACTATATTTCTTTATACGGAAATATCGGATGTATGGTTAATGGTGCTGGTCTAGCAATGGCTACAATGGATATCATTAAACACTACGGTGGAGATCCGGCTAACTTCCTTGATGTGGGGGGCGGTGCTACAGCTGAGAAAGTTACTGAAGCGTTTAAAATCATCCTTTCTGACCAAAATGTTAAAGGTATTTTCGTTAATATCTTCGGCGGCATCATGAAGTGTGATGTTATTGCTGAAGGTGTAATCGAAGCAACTAAACAAGTTGGTTTACACTTACCATTAGTAGTTCGTTTAGAAGGAACGAATGTTGAATTAGGTAAGAAGATTCTTAATGAGTCTGGCTTAAACATTGTTGCAGCAGATTCAATGGCTGATGGCGCTGAAAAAATCGTTGCACTTGTAGGCTAAGAGAGGGAGGATAAAAATGAGCGTATTCATTAATAAAGATACTAAAGTCATTGTACAAGGTATTACTGGTTCACAAGGCTTATTCCATACAACTCAAATGTTAGAGTATGGTACTAAAATCGTTGGTGGTGTAACTCCTGGTAAAGGTGGAACTGACATTGCTGGCGTACCTGTATTCAATACAGTTAAAGATGCAGTTGAAGTTACTGGTGCTAATGCATCTGTAATCTACGTGCCACCAGCATTTGCTGCTGATGCAATCATGGAAGCAGTTGATGCAGAATTAGATATCGCGATTTGTATTACAGAAGGTATTCCAGTACTTGATATGGTAAAAGTTAAAAAGTACATGGAAGGCAAAAAGACTAGATTAGTTGGTCCTAACTGTCCTGGTGTTATCACTCCAGATGAGTGTAAAATTGGTATCATGCCTGGTTACATTCACAAAAAAGGTCATGTAGGAATCGTATCACGTTCTGGTACATTAACTTATGAGGCTGTACATCAATTAACTCAAGCTGGTATTGGTCAATCTACAGCTGTAGGTATTGGTGGAGACCCTGTAAATGGAACAAACTTCATCGATGTATTAAAAGCATTCAATGAAGATCCAGAAACTTATGCAGTTATTATGATTGGTGAAATCGGTGGAACTGCAGAAGAAGAAGCTGCTGAGTGGGTACAAGCTAATATGGCGAAACCAGTAGTAGGATTCATTGGCGGTCAAACAGCTCCAGAAGGTAAACGTATGGGACATGCTGGTGCAATCATCGCAGGCGGTAAAGGTACTGCTAAAGAGAAAATGGCTACAATGGAAAGCTGTGGCATTAAAGTTGCACTTACTCCTGCAGTAATGGGCGAAACTTTAATTGGTGCATTAAAAGAGCGTGGCTTATATGAACAATGTAAGACACATGAAGCTTTAGTATAAGAATAATTATAAGTAGCCTCCGATAGGAGGCTACTTTCTTATAAGAAAGGAGAATACATGGAAAAGAAAATTCGACTTATTCATTTGCATCATTTTTTATTTGAAAACTATCAAGCAATCAAGAAGATTCTTCTCTATGATCATGATTTAGAAAACCTCTATCAATATTCACCTTCCACATTTAAAACTACATTTCAAATGACTTCTAAGGCCGCTGATAAATTATATAATCAACTTCATTCAACTTCCATTTTTGATATTTTAAAAGAAAGCTATAAAAAAAATATTAAAATTATTACAATTTATGATGATTTATATCCGGATTTGTTAAGAGAAATATGTGACCCTCCGTTTGTTTTATATTTAAAAGGTAATGAAAATATCCTAAATAAACAATTTATGTTGAGTATAATTGGGGCAAGAAAACCAACCTCATTTGCGAAAATTATTTGTGATTCATTAATAATAGGTCTGATAAGAGAAAATTGTGTTATTGTTAGTGGAATGGCATCTGGATGTGATTCAATTGCACATAATTCAGCTATTTTCCACAACGGAACAACGATTGCAGTTGTTGGATGTGGGTTAGACTATATATATCCGAAGGAAAACTGTAACTTATTTAATGAGCTATCTATAAATCATTTAGTTATTAGCGAATATCCATATTATATTAGACCAGAAAAAAGATATTTTCCTAGAAGAAATAGAATTATTGCTGGTTTATCAAAAGGTTTAATCGTTTAGAGGCTAAGGAGAAGAGCGGGACAATGATTACTGCAAATTTTGCAATTCAATATAATAGAGAGGTATTTGCAGTGCCAGGTCCGATTATAATGGAAGAATATAAAGGGAATCATCGATTAATTCAGGATGGAGCGAAATTAATTACATGTACAAATGATATTTTAGAGGAATTTTAGGAATATACTAAAAAATAAAAAAATATGTTTATATTACAAAATATTGACAATACTAATGCGACTTGTGTTATTTTATATCTAAATAAAATTTGACTAATGTATAGAATAAACTATACAATTTGAAATTGTATGAAGGAAAATCAAAAATATAAATTGAACTCTTCTTATTATGAATCTATTTGAGAATACATAAGAATTAAAGAAAGAAATAAGGAATACAGAGAGTAAAGAATAGGAAACTCTCGGGAGGCTTAAAAGATGGCAGAAAATTTAGTTATAGTGGAGTCCCCTTCAAAGGCTAAAACAATAGAAAAGTACTTAGGTAAAAAATTCAAAGTAATCGCATCAATGGGACATGTTCGAGATCTACCTAAAAGCCAGATGGGGATTGAAATAGAAAACGATTACAACCCAAAATACATAACAATCCGTGGAAAAGGTCCAGTTTTAAAGGATTTAAGATCTGCTGCGAAAAAAGCAAAAAAAATCTATCTAGCAGCCGATCCAGATCGTGAAGGTGAAGCAATAGCGTGGCATATTGCGAATACACTCAATATCGATACATCATCGGATTGCCGTGTAGTGTTTAATGAAATTACAAAAGACGCTATTAAAGAGTCATTTAAAAAGCCTAGACCAATTAATATGAATTTAGTAGACGCCCAGCAAGCAAGACGTGTACTAGATCGTTTAGTAGGGTATAACATTAGCCCATTATTATGGAAGAAAGTGAAAAAGGGCTTAAGTGCTGGTCGAGTTCAATCTGTCGCTCTTAGACTAATTATCGAACGAGAAAAAGAGATTCAAATCTTCCAACCTGAAGAATATTGGACAATTAAAAGTAAAGCTTTAACAAAGAAAGAAACATTTGATACTTCTTTTTACGGAGTTAATGGTAAAAAGTTGGAATTAAATTCTGAGACTGACGTGAAAAATATTTTATCACAAATCAAAGGTGAACACTTTGAAGTTCAAAGTGTTACTAGAAAAGAACGTAAACGTAATCCAGCAACTGCTTTTACTACATCCTTACTACAGCAGGAAGCAGCTAGAAAATTAAATATGCGTGCAAAGAAAACGATGATGATTGCACAGCAATTATATGAAGGAATTTCGCTTGGTAGTGGAGGACAGGTTGGATTAATCACATATATGAGAACTGATTCAACTAGAATATCCGATGTTGCGGCTGAGGAAGCAAAATCTTATATAATTGACACTTATGGTGCAGATTTTGTTGCTACAAATAAAAAAAGTGAAAAAAAATCAGATAAAGTACAAGATGCACACGAAGCAATTAGACCAACGTCTACATTACGTTCGCCTGATACAATCAAAGCACATGTTAGCCGTGATCAATATCGACTTTATAAATTAATATGGGAACGATTTGTTGCTAGTCAGATGGCATCTGCAGTACTAGATACGGTTAAAGTTGACTTAATTAATAATGATGTAATATTTAGAGCAAATGGGTCAGTCGTTAAATTCCCTGGTTTTATGAAGGTGTATATAGAAAGTAATGATGATGGCACAGAAGAGAAAGATCGTATCCTTCCACCATTAGCTGAAGGTGAAAAAGTTAAATTAGAAGATATATTACCTGAACAACATTTTACTCAACCACCTCCGCGATACACGGAAGCTAGATTAGTAAAAACGCTTGAAGAGTTAGGAATAGGTCGACCATCAACATATGTACCAACTTTAGAAACGATTCAAAAACGTGGATATGTTTCATTAGATAATAAACGTTTTGTACCTACTGAACTAGGTCACATAGTATTTGATTTAGTCGTTGAGTTTTTCCCAGAAGTAATTAATATTGAGTTTACGGTTCAAATGGAAGGTGACCTTGATAAAATTGAAGACGGCAATGTGAATTGGATTCAAATCATCGATCAATTTTATAGAGGTTTTGAGAAACACTTAGAAATAGCTGAGAAAGAAATGCAAAAAGTTGAAATTAGAGATGAACCTGCTGGTGAAGACTGTGAAGTATGTGGAAGCCCGATGGTATTTAAAATGGGCAGATACGGTAAGTTCATGGCGTGCTCAAACTTTCCAGATTGTAGAAATACAAAAGCAATTGTAAAAGATATTGGTGTCAAATGTCCTACATGTAAAGATGGGAATATAATTGAGCGTAAATCGAAAAAGAATCGAATATTCTATGGATGTACGAATTATCCAGAATGTGAATTCTTATCATGGGATAAGCCAATTGCAAGACCATGTCCGAAATGTGAAAACTTATTAGTTGAAAAGAAAATGAAAAAAGGTATTCAAGTTCAATGTGTATCATGTGACTACAAAGAGGACCAACAAGTGTGAGTAATTAATTTACTTACTTACCTTAAGACTTTTTAGCAAATCAGTCTGAAATTCATATTTCCTAAAGAATTTGTCTAAATAAAAGTGTGAGCAATTTATTTGCTCACTTTTACTTTTCATATCAACTTTTAATTAAGAAATCATTAAGTAAAAAATTATAAAATATGATTACGTAATTTTGATTGAATCAGCGTAGAAGGAGTTAACAATGAAAGAACAATTTATTAATGTAATTGGAGCAGGATTAGCAGGAAGCGAGGCTGCTTATCAAATCGCAAAAAGAGGAATTAAAGTACATTTATACGAGATGAGACCTGTTAAACAAACTCCTGCTCATCATACTGATAAGTTTGCTGAGTTAGTTTGTAGTAATTCACTAAGAGCGAATACACTAACGAACGCTGTAGGGGTATTAAAAGAGGAAATGAGACGATTAGATTCAGTTATTATTCGATCTGCTGATGAGTGTGCTGTACCAGCAGGTGGTGCGTTAGCTGTAGACCGACATGAGTTTGCTAGCCGTGTAACTGAATATGTAAAAAATCATCCAAATGTAACTGTGCATAACGAAGAAATGACTAAAATTCCTGAAGGACCAACAGTTATCGCAACAGGACCTTTAACATCACCTGAATTATCACAGCAATTAAAAGAATTAACGGGTGAAGATTATTTCTATTTTTATGATGCAGCGGCTCCAATAGTTGAAAAAGAAAGTATTGATTTAAATAAAGTATATTTAAAATCAAGATATGATAAAGGTGAAGCAGCTTACTTAAATTGCCCAATGACAGAAGAGGAATTTGATCGTTTTTATGAAGCATTAACTACTGCAGAAACAGTTCCTTTAAAAGAATTTGAAAAAGAGATTTTCTTTGAAGGTTGTATGCCAGTTGAAGTAATGGCTAAACGTGGAAAGCAAACATTATTATTTGGACCAATGAAACCAGTAGGCTTAGAGGATCCAAAGACTGGTAAAACGCCGTATGCAGTTGTTCAACTACGCCAGGATGACAGTGCTGGAACTTTATATAATATAGTAGGATTCCAAACGCATTTAAAATGGGGGCCTCAAAAAGAAGTTTTACAATTAATACCTGGCCTTGAGAATGCTGAGATCGTACGATATGGTGTAATGCATCGAAATACGTTTATAAATTCACCGAATCTATTAGAAGCAACATATCGTTTTAAAGGACGTGAAGATTTATTCTTTGCAGGTCAAATGACTGGAGTGGAAGGTTATGTAGAATCTGCAGCATCTGGTTTAGTAGCGGGAATAAATGCAGCTAGATACGTAATGGAAAAAGAGTTAGTCGTATTCCCAGCAGAAACTGCAATTGGAAGTATGGCTAATTATATAACGACAACAAGTGCAAAACACTTCCAACCAATGAATGCTAATTTCGGTCTATTCCCTAGGCTTGATGTCAAAATTAAAAGAAAACAAGAACGATATGAAGCTTATGCAAACCGTGCATTAGAATCAATTATGAATTTTGTAGAATGTTAAGAAAATAAATTGCAAATAGCTACTTAATATGTTAGTATGTAGTGGCTTGTGAGGAGAAATTACCTTGAATATTAAAATATTGTGTCAATTATTCATTCAGTATTTACAATTAGAGAAAAACTCTTCACAATACACATTAAATAGTTATAAAAAAATTGTTGAACAATTTCTAGTTTTTATGGAGCAACAATCCATTATTTCATTTTCTTCAGTTACTTATTCTGATGTTCGTCTCTATTTAACAACTTTGCATGACAAACAGCTATCAAGACGTACAGTCTCAAAGCATATTTCTTGTTTAAGAAGTTTCTATCGTTTTCTTATGAGAGAAAATGAAGCAAAAGAGAATCCTTTTGTATTAGCGTCACTTCCTAAAAAAGAAACTATGATACCAAGATTTTTGTACAAGGAAGAACTTGAAAAACTATTTAAGATTAGCGATCTAGATACGGAACTTGGACAAAGAAATCAAGCTCTTTTAGAATTGCTATATGCTACCGGAATCCGAGTAAGCGAATGCTGTAATTTGAAATTAAAAGACATAGATTTTCAAATTGGGACTATTTTAGTAACGGGCAAAGGGAATAAACAGCGGTATATTCCCTTTGGCAGTTATGCAGAAAAAGCTCTTCATACATATATAGAAGATGGCCGAAATAGACTGATAGTAGCTAACAAGCAAATGAATGACGATCTTTTTTTGAATCACCGTGGTACAAAACTAACGGCAAGAGGTGTCCGTGGTATATTAGAAAAAATGATCAAAGATACTTCGTTGACTAATAAAATCTATCCACATATGTTAAGGCATACCTTTGCTACGCATATGCTTGATAACGGTGCTGACATTCGTAGTGTTCAAGAATTACTTGGGCATGAGAATTTATCATCTACTCAAATCTATACACATGTAACGAAGGAAAGATTACAAAAGGTATACAATTTACATCATCCTAGAGCATAAATTCGCTCAATTTTAGAAATTAATCGACATTTCTAAGGAGGATTCACATGTCCAATTTTCATGCTACAACGATTTTCGCAATCAGACACGATGGTAAAAGTGCCATGGCTGGTGATGGCCAAGTAACTTTTGGAAATGCAGTAGTAATGAAGCATACTGCAAGAAAAGTTAGAAAGCTTTTTAATGGAAAAGTTTTAGCTGGTTTTGCAGGATCTGTTGCAGATGCATTTACTTTATTCGAACTTTTTGAGGGCAAGTTAGTTGAATATAATGGTAATATTCAACGAGCTGCTGTTGAATTAGCAAAAAAATGGAGAACAGATCGAGTATTACATAAACTTGAAGCATTGCTAATCGTAATGGATCATAATTCATTATTATTAATTTCTGGTACTGGTGAAGTAATTGAGCCTGACGATGGAATTCTTGCAATCGGTTCTGGAGGGAATTACGCCCTTGCAGCAGGCCGTGCGCTAAAGGAAAACGCAGGGGAAAATCTCTCAGCAAAACAAATTGCCTATGCTAGTTTAAAAACTGCAAGTGATATTTGTGTGTATACGAACGGAAATATAATTTTAGAAGAATTAGAATAGGAGAGTGTATTATGAGTACTTCTTTCACGCCTCGTCAAATTGTTGAAAAACTTGATCAATATATTGTTGGACAGCAACAAGCGAAAAAAGCAGTAGCAATTGCACTCAGAAATCGATATCGTAGAAGTTTACTTGAAGAGTCATTCCGTGATGAAATTTCACCAAAAAATATTTTAATGATTGGTCCAACAGGTGTTGGTAAAACTGAAATTGCTAGAAGGATGGCAAAACTAGTTGGTGCACCATTCATTAAAGTTGAAGCTACTAAATTTACAGAAGTTGGTTACGTTGGTAGAGATGTAGAATCAATGGTTCGTGATCTAGTCCAAACTTCTATTCGAATTGTAAAAGAAGAGCGTATGAATAAGGTGAAAGATCAAGCTGAAAAAAATGCGAATCAAAGATTAGTTAAACTTTTAGCACCAAGTATGAAAAAACAAGCTTCATTCAAAAACCCACTTGAGATGCTTTTTAATCAAGATTCACAAAACTCGAATGCTGAGCAAGAAGAGAATGATACAGAATTAACATCTAAAAGAAGAAATATAGAATTTCAACTATTATCTGGAAAACTAGAAGATGAACTTGTATCTATTGAAGTAGAGCAACAACAAGCTCCGATGCTAGATTTTATGCAAGGAACTGGAATGGAACAAATGGGAATGAACTTCCAAGAGTCATTAGGTAGTCTATTTCCAAAGAAAACTAAAAAAAGAAAGCTTCCTGTTAAAGAAGCTCGTAAGATTTTAACGAATGAAGAAGCTCAGAAATTAATCGATATGGATGAAGTAACACAAGAAGCAGTTTATAGAGCTGAACAACTAGGGATTATTTTCATTGATGAAATTGATAAGATTGCAAGTAAGCAAAACTCTACTCAAGATGTTTCGAGAGAGGGCGTACAAAGAGATATCTTACCAATCGTTGAAGGAAGTACGGTTGTGACAAAATATGGACCGGTTAAAACGGATCATGTTCTATTTATTGCAGCAGGTGCATTCCATATTTCCAAACCATCAGATTTAATACCTGAATTACAAGGTCGCTTCCCAATTCGTGTAGAATTAGGGAAATTATCTGTTGAAGATTTTGTTGGTATTTTAGTTGAGCCTGATTTTTCAATTATTAAACAATATAAAGCTTTATTGTCTACAGAAGGTATACAAATCGAATTTTCTGACGATGCTATACGTAGAATAGCAGAAATAGCATTTGAAGTTAATCAGACAACAGACAATATAGGCGCAAGAAGATTGCATACTATTATGGAAAAGCTTCTTGAAGACCTATCGTTTGAAGCTTCTGAAATTCAAATGGGAACAATTATGATTACACCTCAATATGTAAATGAAAAGCTCGCAAATATTGCAAAAGATAAAGATATCAGTCAATTCATTTTATAATTTAGTTAAAGAACATGTTGAATTCAGCCATGAGTTTGCTAAGAAGTTCAAAGGAAACGTACAATTAAATAGGAGGCATTTAGAAAGATGCAATTATTAGAAAAAACAAGAAAGATTAATAAGTTATTACAACAATCTGCAGGTAAGCCAGTAAACTTTAAAGAAATGGCAGATACATTAGAAGAGGTTATTGAATCAAATGTATTTATTTTAAGTCGTAAAGGGAAATTATTAGGTTACGGTCTTCACCAAAAAATCGAAAATGAGCGTATGCAAAAAATGTTCAGCGATCGCCAATTCCCTGAAGAATATACACAAAACCTATTTAATATTAATGAAACATCATCAAATATCGATATCAACAGTGAGCACACTGCATTCCCAGTTGAAAATAAAGATTTATTTTCTGGCGGTTTAACTACTATTGTACCAATTATCGGTGGTGGTGAGCGTTTAGGTACTCTTGTTCTTGCTCGAATTAATCATGATTTTGAAAATGATGATTTAATCTTAGCAGAATATGGCGCTACAGTAGTAGGTATGGAAATTCTACGTGAAAAAGCAGAAGAAATTGAAGAAGAAGCTAGAAGTAAAGCAGTTGTACAAATGGCTATTTCATCTCTTTCTTATAGCGAATTAGAAGCAATCGAACATATTTTTGAAGAATTAAATGGCTACGAAGGTTTATTAGTAGCAAGTAAAATTGCTGACCGAGTAGGTATTACAAGATCTGTAATCGTAAATGCACTACGTAAATTAGAAAGTGCTGGTGTTATCGAGTCAAGATCACTAGGAATGAAAGGTACTTATATTAAAGTACTAAATGACAAATTCTTATTAGAGTTAGAGAAATTAAAATCTAACTAATTAATAATGTCACTTCTTAAAAGATAATATTAAGTTTAAACCTTTTCTCAATTAATAATTGGGAAAAGGTTTTTTTGCTTTATTATTGTTAGAATATTGCATATTTTATATTGGAATAAAAAGATTAAATAAATAGAGACTATTTCCTTTTTTGTATAAATGAACTATGTAGACGAATTGGAAATTATGGTATGATTAAAAAATATTTACTTGATTATAGTGATAAAATATAAAAAGTATTTTTGAGAGGGAATTAGATAATAAAATTGTAAGGGGATTTTTTCCTTTTATACTGTTGGCTGCTTTCAAATATATTGTTGTTTTTTAGTAGATGTCAGTTATTTCCACTTCAGATACATACTCTCCTTAATACGAAGATAAAGAAGTACAATATCAAACAAGTATGAAAAGTTTCTAGAACTAGCCTACTTTCATTAGTATTAACCCTATTTTAAACTACCTCGTTAGCTTTAATAATTTTTGGTTATAAACAGTTAATTACTAAACAACAATTATTACAAAAGAGGCTTCCTTTTTAATAGTATAAAATAAAAAAATTGTACTCTTTAATTTGTTCTTTATTAAGTATAACTAAAATTAGGTCATCCTAAAGTTTAATCTATTATATTAAAAATAAAATTTTGGAATATAAGTACAATTATTTTAAAAAAATGAAAAAATAATATTTTTTATTGTACTAGATAAAATTTCACATTATTTTAAAGAATAAGTGGATACATTATAGAATTTTAATAATATAATTTTTAAAAGGATCAAAAAGTGAACAACTGAGTTTTTATCGAAACTTACATTGAAAAAGCATGTATGCGAAATGATTGATTCGTACCGAATATTGAATAAAATTAATAGATTCATATTTATTACTATTTAGCCGTTTAATAATAGGCAAATTGAAAGGCTAAATAGTAATAAAAGAAGAATTTGATGAATTAAATCTAGATTTTTTTTAATCTCCTTTTGATGCATTCACTAGACTCCTTGGGAAATGGACATAGTACATATTTAATCGGAAACTGCATATTCAATAGTACGAATAAAACTTGAGTAAAGCTTTAATTCCCTTTATTTAAATGTTGCCTAAAAATTTAATTTCGCCAAAAATCACTAATTTAAGAACAAATTGTCAATCAAGTATTAAACATAATATGGTAATTCGCTGAGGTGAAAAACGTGTTGCAAGTTCAAAAAAATGTTTCACAAAGTTATTGGAAAAAGTGGATTGAAGATCGTGATTTAGATGCCGGAGATACGTTAATGCAGATATATATGCCACTAGTTCACTTTCAAGTAAATCGTATAGCTCATAGATTACCTTCAAGTGTCAGCATCAGCAGGGATGATTTACACAGTTTAGCGTTAATGGGTTTATATGACGCACTAGAGAAATTTGACCCGAAAAGAGATTTGAAATTTGAAACATATGCTTCAATAAGAATAAGTGGTAATATACTGGATGGTCTTCGTAAAGAAGACTGGTTACCTAGAACAATTAGAGATAAAGCAAAAAAAATTGAAAATGCAATTGAAAAGTTAGAACCGACTCTTGAACGAAAAGCTACACCTGAAGAAATAGCGCTGTACACTGGTTATTCTTCGATGGAAGTTATTAATGTCATGAATGATGTGTTTTTCTCTAATATGTTGTCTGTAGATGAACAAATCAAAGATGCTGGAGATGGACAAGTTAATTTTATTGAAACAATAAAGGATCATGAAACATTAACACCAGAAGAAATGCTACTGAAAGATGAACAAAATAAGCTACTTGCTAAGAGGATTGAAACTGAATTAAATGAGAAAGAACAGCTAGTAATAAGTTTGTATTATTATGAAGAATTAACATTTACTGAAATTGGAACAATTATTAATTTATCGACTTCTAGGGTGTCTCAGATCCATGCTAAATCTATTTTTAAATTAAGAGATCTTTTAAGTAAAAAAAATATATAGGAGCTTTGTAAACTCCACAATGAATTCATTTAGAATTTTAAATGGCACTATAATGATTTTTAAGATTATTTATATTTGAGTAATGCAAATCAGCCTCATATTATTTACTTTATTGACAATTCTATTTTAACGATTTAATAAAATATGAAGAAGAATACGATTAAGTTGAATAAATTAACAAAAATTCCCAATACTGATAAAGATTCTGTTGTTGGGACAGGTGAATTCTCATTTCTAAATCACTTGATTTATTCCATTCATGTGTTAATCAAAAGTATGGAAAAATAGCCCAAATTTAAATAATAGCAGTTCGATGATTTAAAAAAGACTTTCTATGGATGAAAATGCAAGAAGGATTTAGATAGAGAAAAGAAAAAGCAAACATTGTTGAAACTTCGACAATAATTTCTCGTTTTCTCTTGATAATTAATAATGTATATGCTATAGTAGTCCATGGTGTTAATACACACGCTTGCCGATTTTCTTATTGGTGCTACCCAGTTTGGGAGTGATAGGAGAAGAAGACGTGAGCGGAGGAAAAAGAACCATTAGGAGGAAATAAAATGTCAGTAATTTCTATGAAACAATTATTAGAAGCTGGTGTTCACTTCGGTCACCAAACACGCCGTTGGAACCCAAAAATGAAACGTTACATCTTCACTGAGCGTAACGGTATCTACATCATCGACCTACAAAAAACAGTTAAAAAGGTTGAAGAGTGTTACAACGTAATGAAAGGTATCGCTGCTGAAGGTGGAAACATCCTTTTCGTTGGTACTAAAAAACAAGCTCAAGAAGCTATTAAAGATGAAGCAATCCGTTCTGGTATGTACTTCATTAACCAACGTTGGTTAGGTGGAACGTTAACAAACTTCCAAACAATCCAAAAACGTGTTAAACGTTTAAAAGATATCGAAAGAATGCAAGAAGATGGCACTTTTGAAGTGTTACCTAAGAAAGAAGTTATTCAACTTAAAAAAGAATTAGAACGTCTTGAAAAATTCTTAGGCGGAATCAAAGACATGAAGCAACTTCCTGATGCATTATTCGTAGTTGATCCTCGTAAAGAGCGTATCGCTGTTGCTGAAGCACGTAAGTTAAACATTCCTATCATCGGTATTGTTGACACTAACTGTGATCCAGATGAAATCGATCACGTTATCCCAGCAAACGACGATGCTATTAGAGCTGTAAAACTTCTTACATCAAAAATGGCAGATGCGATTCTTGAAGCGAAACAAGGCGAAGAAACAACTGCTTAATGAGAAATTGAAAGGTGATAAGAGGTTTTAGCCTTTTATCACCTTTTTTTAAGGTTAAAATAATCAGAAATTGTTTACCTTATAAAACGATTGAATAAAATAAGCTTACATATAGGAGATGAAATATTATGGCAATTACTGCACAAATGGTAAAAGAATTACGTGAAAAAACTGGCGCTGGTATGATGGATTGCAAAAAAGCATTAACTGAAACTGAAGGTAACATGGACAAAGCAATCGACTACCTTCGTGAAAAAGGGATCGCAAAAGCTGCTAAAAAAGGTGACCGTATCGCTGCTGAAGGTTTAACTTTCGTTGAAGTTTCTGGAAACGATGCAGTATTAATCGAAGTAAACTCTGAAACTGATTTCGTTGCGAAAAACGAAGGTTTCAAAGAATTAGGTTCTGTTCTTGCTAAACATATCGTTGCTAACAAACCTGCAACTGTTGAAGAAGCTTTAGCACAAACAATGGCAACTGGTGAAACTGTTGAAACATACATCAACCATGCTATTGCTAAAATCGGAGAAAAAATCTCTTTACGTCGTTTTGAATTAGTTTCTAAAACTGATGCTGATGCATTTGGTGCTTACTTACACAGTGGCGGTCGTATCGGTGTTCTTTCAGTAGTAGAAGGAACAACTAAAGAAGATGTTGCTAAAGACGTATCTATGCACATCGCTGCAATCAACCCTAAATATATCTCTCGTGATGCTGTTTCTCAAGAAGAAGTTGAGCATGAGCGTGGAATTTTAACTCAACAAGCATTAAACGAAGGTAAACCTGAAAACATCGTTGCGAAAATGGTAGAAGGACGTATTGGTAAATACTTCGAAGAAATCTGCTTATTAGATCAATCTTTCGTTAAAAACCCAGACGTTAAAGTAGGTCAATTCGTTAAAGCTGCTAACGGAACTGTTAAATCTTTCGTTCGTTATGAAGTTGGAGAAGGCTTAGAAAAACGTGAAGATAACTTTGCTGAAGAAGTAATGAATCAAGTAAAAGGTAACTAATTTAGTTACTTTGAATGAAAATAGGGGACACTATGTGTTCCCTATTTTTTAAAGAAACGTAAATACATAGATGTACGTAAATGGAGGGTATTATGAGTAAAGCAAAGTATAATCGCGTAGTATTAAAACTTAGTGGTGAGGCACTAGCTGGCGGGCAAGGATTTGGAATTAATCCATCTGTTATTAAATCAATTGCTGAACAAGTTAAAGAAATTGCAGAACTAGATGTTGAAGTTGCAGTAGTAGTAGGTGCTGGTAACATTTGGCGTGGTAAAACAGGTAGCGAAATGGGTATGGACCGAGCTACAGCTGACTACATGGGCATGTTAGGTACTGTAATGAACTCTTTAGCACTTCAAG
Organism: Gottfriedia luciferensis; assembly: GCF_001712755.1. Classification (GTDB taxonomy): domain Bacteria; phylum Bacillota; class Bacilli; order Bacillales; family Bacillaceae_G; genus Gottfriedia; species Gottfriedia luciferensis_B. Next base: position 272,102 of record NZ_MDKC01000032.1, on the reverse strand, counting down.
ATAGTCTTGAAACACTTGGTGTACAATCTCGTGTACAATCATCAATTGAAATGCGTCAAGTTGCAGAACCATATATCCGTCGTAAAGCAATTCGTCATTTAGAGAAAAAACGTGTTGTAATTTTTGCTGCTGGTACAGGAAATCCTTATTTCTCAACTGATACTACTGCTGCATTACGTGCTGCTGAAATTGAAGCAGATGTTATTTTAATGGCAAAAAATAATGTAGACGGAGTATATTCAGCTGACCCATCAATCGATAAAACTGCTGTAAAATACGAAACTCTTACATATCTAGACGTATTAAAAGAAGGTTTAGGTGTAATGGATTCAACTGCATCTTCTTTATGTATGGACAATGATATTCCATTAATTGTATTCTCAATTATGGAAGAAGGTAATATTAAACGTGCCGTACTTGGCGAAAATATTGGAACAATAGTAAAGGGGAAATAAAGATGTCTAATCAAATCATTTCTTTAGCAAAAGAAAAAATGACAAAAGCTGTTTCTGCTTTCTCTAGAGAATTAGCAACAGTACGTGCTGGTCGTGCAAACCCAGCTATTTTAGATAAAGTTTTAGTTGAATATTATGGTGCTCCAACACCACTCAACCAAATGGCAAATATTTCAGTACCAGAAGCAAGATTATTATTAATTACTCCTTACGATAAAACAGTCATTAATGATATGGATAAAGCGATTCAAAAAGCTGACTTAGGATTAAACCCTTCAAATGATGGAACTGTAATCAGAATTAGTTTCCCACCATTAACAGAAGAGCGACGTCGCGATTTAGTAAAAGTAGTTAAAAAATCTGCTGAAGATGCTAAAGTTGCAGTACGTAACATCCGCCGTGATGCAAATGATGATCTGAAAAAAGCAGAAAAAAATGGTGAAATTACTGAAGATGAATTACGTGGTCTTGTAGAAGACATTCAAAAACAAACAGATTCACATATCGAAAAAATCGATGGAATCACAAAAGAAAAAGAAAAAGAGATAATGGAAGTTTAATACTGCATTGCAAGGTATATCTTATTAGCGCTTAGAAAAATAATGAATTTTTCACATTATGCTATTACATAATTTCATTATTGCATTATAATTAAATAAACTAAGCGCTTTGAGTAAAAAGACCCTCTGTTTAAGGGGGTTTTTTTACTCAATGCTTTAATTAGATATACTTAGACGGAGGATTAAAGATGTTTAAATTAATTTCTTTTTTTAAAAGAAATAAAGAAGAGAAAAATGTACCTCCAAGTTCGCAATTAAATGGGGTCGATGGAGTAATTCCTGAGCATGTTGCAATAATAATGGATGGTAATGGTAGATGGGCACAAAAGAGGAATCTTCCAAGGGTTAAGGGACACTATGAGGGAATGAAAGTAGTTCGAAAAATTGCAAGAACTGCTAGTAAATTAGGTGTAAAGACGTTAACTTTATATGCTTTTTCAACTGAGAATTGGAAAAGACCTAAAACTGAAGTAGAATTCTTAATGAAGTTACCTCAAGAATTTCTAGGAACATTTTTACCTGAATTAATCGAAGAAAATGTGCAGGTAAGATTAACTGGAAATAAAGAGCAATTACCAAGCTATACTACAGAAGCAGTATTAAGAGCAGTAGAGGAAACTAAAAATAATACGGGTATGGTATTAAATTTTGCCCTAAATTATGGATCTAGAGACGAAATTATTTCTGCAGTTAAAAAGATTTCTTCAGATGTATTGGATAATAAAGTAAATAAAGAAGAAATTAATGAAGAATTGTTCAATCGTTATTTAATGACTAGTGATTTTAAAGATCCAGATTTGTTAATTAGAACAAGTGGTGAATTAAGGATTAGTAATTTTATGCTTTGGCAAATTGCTTATTCTGAACTATATTTTACAGATGTATTATGGCCCGATTTTACCGAAGAGTGTTTAATTGATGCGGTTAAAGAATATCAAAATCGAGCTAGAAGATATGGTGGTATTTAAGAAAGCGGTGAACGAACTTGAAACAGCGTATTATAACAGGAGTTATAGCTGGAGCATTATTTTTAGGATTAGTAATATTTGGTAAATGGCCGTTTGGATTACTTGTATTTGCACTTGGGACAATCGGTTATTTTGAATTGATTAGAATGAAAAAGTTTAATTTATTCAGTGCACAAACTGTACTTGGATTAATCTTAACATGGGTAGCAATTACACCAAATGATTTATCAAATAAGATTTTTCCTGTGGAAATCGGTAAAACAGAAATTTCAATTGTACTAATCCTACTACTTTTATCATATACGGTAATTACAAAGAATACATTTACTTTTGAAGATGCTTCTTTTGTAGTACTAAGTAGTTTATATGTAGGATTAGGATTTCATTATATGTACGAGATGAGAAATATGGGGATTGCATTCTTTTTCTTCCCATTATTCGTAATTTGGGCAACTGATTCGGGTGCATATTTTATAGGGAAAGCGACAGGTAAAACTAAACTTTGGCCTGATATTAGTCCCAATAAAACGATTGAAGGTTCGATAGGTGGAATTATTTGTGCTGTAGTAGTTGCAGTAATTTTATCGATTATGTTAACTTTAAATCATTCAATACTATATTTAGTACTAGTAGCTGTTCTTGTTTCGATTTTTGGTCAATTAGGTGATCTCGTACAATCTGCATATAAAAGATACTACGGTGTGAAAGACTCAGGAAATTTATTACCTGGTCATGGTGGGATTTTAGACAGATTTGATAGTATCATTTTCACATTGCCAATCGTCTATTTACTATTTACGTTATAGTATTAGTTTTTGCATTTAAGGAGACATATGAAAATGAAGAAAATCAGCTTACTTGGAGCAACTGGTTCAATCGGTATACAAACACTCGATATTATTAGAAATCAATCAAATGATTTTGAATTAGTCGCGTGTTCAGCTGGGAGAAATATTGATGAATTATATAAGATTATTTTAGAATTTAAACCAAAACTAGTTTCAGTTGCTGGTAAAGAAGAAGCTGAAAAACTGACGAGCTTAGGTATCCCTTCACAAATCAAAGTTTTATATGGTGAAGAAGGCCTTATCGAAGTTGCCGTTCATGAAGACAGTACAATACTTGTAAACGCTGTTGTTGGAAGTGTAGGTTTAGTTCCAACTATGAAAGCCATCCAAAATGGTAAAACAATCGCACTAGCGAATAAAGAGACATTAGTTACAGCAGGTCATATTGTAATGGCTGAAGCAGAAAAATATGGTGTCTCAATTTTACCAGTAGATAGTGAGCATTCAGCAATCTATCAATGTTTAAATGGTGAAAACCCAAATGAAATACATAAATTAATCATTACAGCTTCAGGTGGTAGCTTCAGAGATAAAACAAGAGATCAATTAAAGGATGTTACTATTGAAGATGCGCTAAATCATCCAAATTGGTCAATGGGAGCAAAGATTACAATTGATTCAGCTACGATGATGAATAAAGGATTAGAAGTAATTGAAGCACATTGGCTATTTAATATGCCATATGAAAAAATTGATGTAGTACTTCATAGAGAAAGTGTTATACACTCTATGATTGAATTCGATGACGGAAGTGTAATGGCACAATTAGGAACACCTGATATGAGGGTACCAATCGCCTATGCACTGAACTATCCTTCAAGAAAACCAATTACTAATCATAAGCCATTAGATTTGATTAAATTTGGGACACTTCATTTTGAGGAGATGGATTTTAACAGGTTTAAATGTTTGGATTATGCTTACCAAGCTGGTAAAGTTGGCGGTAGTTTACCAACTGTATTAAATGCAGCAAATGAAGAAGCGGTAGCTGCTTTTTTACAGAATAAAATATCATTCTTACAAATTGAGAATTTAATAGAAAACGCTCTTGAAAAACACAATGTAATAAGTAAACCTTCATTAGAAGAAATTCGTAACATTGATGAACAAACAAGACAATTCGTTTCATCACTAATAAAGTAAGGGTGGTAATTAGATGAATACAGTTATAGCGTTTGTTGTAATTTTTGGCGCACTTGTATTTTTTCATGAACTAGGACATCTATATTTTGCAAAACGTGCTGGTATATTATGTAGAGAATTTGCAATTGGGTTTGGTCCAAAGGTTTTCTCATTTTATCGAAATGAAACTACATACACAATAAGATTATTGCCGCTTGGTGGTTATGTTCGTTACGCTGGAGAAGATCCAGAAATGGTACAAGTAAAGCCTGGATCACATATCGGTTTACAATTTAACTCAATCGGGGAAGTTACTAAAATTGTAGTTGATCAGTTTGATCGTTTCCAAGATCTTCGTTTTGTTGAAGTTGATTCAATAGATTTAGAACATAAGTTAGAAATCATTGGTACTGAAGAAGGAACAGAAGGCGTTTCAAAATTCAATGTAAATGAAAAAGCGTTCATTTATAGTGAAGGACAAGGTCATCAAATTGCTCCGTATAACCGACAATTTAATAGTAAATCAGTTGGAAAAAGAGCGATTGCTATTTTTGCAGGACCAATGATGAATTTTGTTTTAGCTTTAGTGATTTTTATCTTATTGGGATTACTTCAAGGAACTCCAGTAAATGATGCTAAAATTGGTGAATTACTTCCAAAAGGTCCAGCACAAACTGCTGGTCTAAAAGAAGGCGACATTGTTTTATCAATTGATAATAAAGATGTTTCAAAGTGGGCAGAAGTCGTTAAAATTGTAAGAGAAAGCCCAAGTAAAGAATTATTATTTAAAGTAAAAAGAGATAACAAAGTTATTTCGATTCCAATTACTCCAAAATCAGAAACAATCGACCATAAAGTAAATGGCTTAATCGGTGTATATGCACCTGTTGAAAAAAATGTTTTTTCTTCGGTTAAATATGGTATAACTGAAACAATTGGATGGACAAAAGAAATTGTATTAGCAGTTGGGCATTTAGTATCTGGTCAATTCTCAATCAATAATCTTTCAGGTCCAGTTGGTATTTATCAGGTAACAGATCAAGCTGCACAATCAGGTATTTTCTACTTAATGAAATGGGCAGCGTTTTTAAGTATCAACCTTGGTATTATGAATTTATTACCATTACCGGCTCTTGATGGAGGAAGACTAACATTTTTTGCAATAGAAGCATTAAGAGGTCGACCAATAGATCGCCAAAAAGAAGGTGTCGTTCACTTTATTGGTTTTGCGCTTTTAATGTTATTAATGATCATCGTAACTTGGAACGATATTAAAAGATTTTTCTTATAAGAAGCTCTGTTTAATTTAATCGTGTAATTTCATGAATTTTGTTTAAAGAATCCGCGACTTACTTGTTTATAAAACGGGCTTAATGACATATTGTTTGTCAATTAGCCCGTTTTAAGTGGGAGCGGATTCTTAACTTACAAAGGCCTTTTATAGAAATAGCTTTTAAAACAATTATTTTTAAAATAATTTATAAAAAAAGAATATAAGAATAAAAGAAAAATATGAGGTGAATCCTTTTGAAACAAAGTATCGTATATAGTCCAACTCTTCGTGAAGTACCATCAGATGCAGATATAAAAAGCCATCAATTATTATTAAGAGCAGGATTTATTAGACAAAATGCATCTGGTATATATAGTTTCTTACCTTTAGGCAATAAAGTTCTTCAAAAAGTAGCAAATATTGTTCGAGAAGAAATGAATAATGCTGGTGCGATGGAAATGTTAATGCCATCAATGCAAGCGCAAGAATTATGGGAAGAATCAGGTCGTTGGGATAATTTTGGTCCAGAACTAATGCGTTTAAGAGATCGTCACGGTAGAGGATTTGCATTAGGAGCAACTCATGAAGAAGTTGTTACTTCCATTATTCGTGATGAATTAAAATCATATAAAAAATTACCGATTACACTTTATCAAGTACAATCAAAATTCCGTGATGAAAAACGCCCTCGTTTTGGACTACTTCGCGGTCGTGAATTTTTAATGAAGGATGCTTATTCTTTCCATGCATCACAAGAAAGCTTGGATGAAGTATATGATCGTTTATTTACGGCTTATAGTAACGTATTTACTCGTTGTGGTTTAAATTTCAGAGCGGTTGTTGCTGATTCAGGAGCAATGGGTGGAAAAGATACGCATGAATTCATGGTGTTATCTGACATTGGTGAAGATACAATCGCATTTTCAAATGAATCTAGCTATGCAGCAAATATTGAAATGGCACCAGTTGTTGCGAATTACGAACCATCTGATGAGAAATTAGAAGAAGTTCAAAAAGTAGAAACGCCAAATCAAAAAACAATCGATGAAGTAATTGAATTCTTAAACTTACCGATTGAAAAAAGCATTAAATCAATTATTTTCAAGGCAGATGAAAGTTTTGTATTAGTGCTTGCTCGTGGTGACCATGAAATCAACGATATTAAATTAAAGAATTATTTAGGTGCACATTCAGTTGAGCTTGCTTCTAAAGAAGAAGTAAAAGAACTAATGAACTGTGAAATAGGATCACTAGGTCCAATTGGAGTAAAATCAGATTTATTAGTATTAGCAGATAATGCAATTAAAGGTATTGTAAATGGTTGCTGTGGGGCAAATGAAGAAGGTTATCATTACATTAACGTAACTGTAAATAGAGACTATGATGTTAAAGATTTCGTAGACTTAAGATTTATTCAAGAAGGTGACTTATCACCAGATGGTAAAGGAACTATTTCATTCGCAAAAGGTATTGAAGTAGGTCATGTATTTAAATTAGGTACAAAATATTCTGAGTCTATGAATGCAACATTCCTTGATGAAAATGGAAAATCGAATCCAATCATTATGGGATGCTATGGTATTGGTGTATCTCGTACATTAGCTGCAATTGTAGAGCAATATAATGACGAGAAAGGGATTGTCTGGCCTAAAAACCTAGCTCCTTTTGATGTACATGTTATTACTGTAAATACAAAGAATGAAGAGCAAGTAAATTTAGCTGACGATATTTATAAAACGTTAAAAGAGATTGGACAAGATGTATTATTAGATGACCGAAATGAACGTGTAGGTGTAAAATTTGCAGACGCAGATCTTTTCGGAATTCCTGTACGTGTAGTTGTTGGTAAAAAAGCTGCAGAAGGAATTGTAGAACTTAAAACTAGAGATGGACAAGTTAGTAAAGAAGTAGAAATTTCTAACCTTGTGAATGAAATAAATATGTTAAAATAAAATAAAAGTGGAAGCGACACCTTACGGTAATCGCACACAAATAAAAAGTACCTCTTATTTATGTGGAGGTACTTTCGATTTTTTTACACATATACTGCAATTTATATAATAAGGTTGGTGAAAAAATGGGACAAACACGTCAGGAGCGGTTTCAGCTATTATTAGATCAGCTCCAATTTCCTGAAGATATGCGAGATTTGTATTTTAAAAATGGGGAAATCGTAAATCTTGAAGTAAATAAAAGCGAAAAAAAATGGCAGTTTACTTTTAAAATAGATAATGTTTTACCTTTTGCAACGTTTCAAGTTTTTGTAACAAGTTTATTAAGGACTTTTAAACATATAGCAGATGTTTCAGTCGTTATTAATACGGAAAATCCAAAAATAGAAGAACAAAAAGTAATTGATTATTGGTCATTTATGATTCAATCTGTTGAATCGAAATCACCTATATTACAACATATTGAATCTGCTCTACCTTCAGTTGAAAATAATAAAGTAATGATCCATTTAAATAGTCTAATTGAAGAAAATGCTTTTACAAATCGATACGTTCCTCAGCTGCAAGATTTATATCAAAAAGTAGGTTTTCCTAAGCTGTTTTTTGAGAATACGATTAAAGACAATGTTGAAGAAAAAACTGAGTTTCTTGAGAAAAAAGCTGAAGAAGATCGCAAGCGAGCGATGGAAGTACTTGTTGAATTAGAAAAGAAAGAGGCTGCTGAAGAAGCTGAAGGAGATGAGCCCTCAGGTCCTCTTGTCGTTGGATATTATATTAAGGAAACTGAAATTAATACAATCTCGTCAATCATTGAAGAAGAAAAACGAGTTGTTCTGCAAGGATATGTATTCGATTCTGAAATTCGTGAACTTAAGAGCGGCCGTGTCTTAATTACCTTTAAAATTACCGATTACACGAGCTCAATACTAGTTAAAATGTTCTCTAGAGATAAAGAAGATATCCCGATGTTAAATAAAATTAAAAAGGGTATGTGGGTAAAAGTTAGAGGATCCGTACAAAACGATACATTTGTACGTGATTTAGTCATGATTGCAAATGATATAAATGAAATTACCCCAGATGAACGCAAGGACGAAGCTCCAGAAGGAGAGCGTAGAATTGAGTTACATGCCCATACACATATGAGCCAAATGGATTCAGTTGTTTCAGCAGGTGATTTAGTCAAACAAGCAGGTAAGTTTGGACATGAAGCAATTGCAATAACGGATCATGCGGTTGTTCAATCCTTCCCTGAAGCATTTGGAGCTGGGAAAAAACACGGTGTGAAAATACTATATGGCGTTGAAATAAATCTAGTAAATGATGGTGTACCAACAGCATATAATCCATCTCATATTTCATTAGAGGAAGCAACCTATGTTGTATTTGACGTAGAGACAACAGGTCTTTCTGCGGTTTATGATACGATCATCGAGTTAGCTGCTGTAAAGATTCATAAAGGTGAAATCATTGACCGATTTGAACGATTTGCAAATCCACATCATCCACTATCTGCAACTACGATTGAATTGACGGGAATTACTGATGAAATGGTAAGAGATGCCCCAAATGTTGATGTGGTACTTCGTGAGTTTAAAGAGTGGATGGGTGACGATATACTAGTAGCTCATAATGCTTCATTTGATATGGGCTTTATTCAAATGGGCTTTAAAAAATATGAAATTGGTATTACAAATAATGGTGTAATTGATACGCTTGAGTTAGCTAGAACTTTGTATCCGGATTTTAAAAACTTTCGATTAAATACACTGTGTAAAAAATTCGATATTAACTTAACACAACATCATAGAGCGATTTACGATGCTGAGGCCACTGGCTTCTTACTTCTAAAAATGCTGAAAGATGCAGCAGAGCAGGATATGTATTATCATGACGAGCTAAATAATAACATGGGGAAAGGCGATGCTTATAAACGAGCAAGACCATCACATGCAACTCTTTTAGCTACGAATGAAACTGGACTAAAAAACTTGTTTAAAATTGTTTCATATTCTCATATCCATTATCATCATCGAGTTGCAAGGGTTCCTAGATCATTATTAGTGAAACATCGCGAAGGTATATTAGTTGGATCTGCATGTGATAAAGGTGAAGTTTTTGAGGCAAGTGTTCAAAAATCTCCTGAAGAAGCAGAAAAGCTAATGGAGTTTTATGATTATATCGAAGTAATGCCGCCAGAGACACTTTTACATTTAGTAGAATTAGAAATTGTTCGAAATGAACAACATTTAAGAGAAGTTATTTCAAAGCTTGTTAAAATGGCTGAAAAGGTAGAAAAAATTGTAGTTGGTACTGGTAACGTTCACCACTTACAAAAAGAAGATCAAATTTATCGCAAAATATTAGTTGGGTCTCAAGGTGGAGCAAATCCATTAAATCGACATCGATTACCAGATGTTCATTTTAGAACAACTAATGAGATGCTATCTGCCTTCGCCTTTTTAGGAGAAGAAAAAGCAAAAGAAATAGTCGTTACAAATACGCAAAAAATTGCTAGTTTAATTGAAGATATTAAGCCAATTAAGGATGACTTATATACTCCAAAAATTGAAGGTGCTGAAGATGAAGTTCGCGATATGAGCTATCAAATGGCAAGATCTATTTACGGAGAGCAATTACCAGAAATTGTAGAAGCCCGTCTTGAAAAAGAGTTAAAGAGTATTATTGGACATGGTTTTGCCGTAATTTACTTGATTTCGCATAAACTTGTAAAAAAATCATTAGATGATGGGTATCTAGTAGGTTCAAGGGGATCTGTAGGATCATCATTAGTAGCGACCATGACAGAAATTACAGAAGTAAATCCTTTACCACCACATTACGTCTGTCCAAATTGTAAGCATTCTGAGTTTTTCAATGATGGATCAGTAGGTTCTGGATTCGATTTACCGAACAAAGATTGTCCGGAATGTGGTACTGCATATAAAAAAGATGGTCATGATATTCCTTTCGAAACCTTCCTTGGATTTAAAGGAGATAAGGTTCCTGATATCGATTTGAATTTCAGCGGTGAATATCAACCAACTGCTCATAATTATACAAAGGTACTTTTTGGTGAGGACTATGTCTATCGTGCAGGTACAATTGGTACTGTAGCTGATAAAACAGCATACGGTTATGTAAGAGGTTATGCAAATGATCATAATTTAAATTTACGTGGTGCTGAATATGATCGATTAGCTATGGGATGTACAGGTGTAAAAAGAACAACTGGACAACATCCAGGTGGAATTATAGTAGTTCCAGATTATATGGACATTTATGATTTTTCACCGATTCAGTTCCCAGCTGATGATGTAAAGTCTGAATGGAAAACGACACATTTTGATTTCCATTCAATTCATGATAATTTATTAAAACTTGATATATTAGGACACGATGATCCAACGGTTATCCGTATGCTTCAAGACTTAAGTGGAATCGATCCAAAAACGATTCCAACTGATGACCCTGAAGTAATGAAGATATTTGCAGGACCTGAGTCGTTAGGGGTAACTGAACAGCAGATACTCTGTAAAACAGGTACTTATGGAATTCCAGAGTTTGGTACTAAGTTTGTACGTCAAATGTTAGAAGATACAAAGCCATCTACATTTTCTGAACTTGTTCAAATATCTGGTTTGTCACATGGTACAGATGTATGGTTAGGAAATGCATCTGAATTAATAAACAGCGGGACTTGTACACTTTCTGAAGTAATTGGTTGTCGTGACGACATCATGGTTTATTTAATCTATCAAGGATTAGAGCCTTCATTAGCATTTAAAATAATGGAATCTGTTCGTAAAGGTAAAGGTGTACCAGCAGAGTGGGAAGAAGAAATGAGAAATAATAAAGTACCTGCTTGGTATATTGATTCTTGTAAAAAAATTAAGTACATGTTCCCTAAAGCGCATGCCGCTGCTTACGTATTAATGGCAGTACGAATTGCATATTTCAAAGTACACCATCCAATCCTTTATTATGCTGCATACTTCACAGTTCGTGCTGAAGATTTCGATATTGAAGCAATGATAGCCGGTCCAAGTGCGATTAAAGCTAAAATAGAAGAAATCGCAATAAAAGGATTAGATGCTTCAGTAAAAGAAAGAAGTTTAATGACTGTATTGGAAATTGCTTTGGAAATGTGTGAAAGAGGCTTTTCGTTTGAAAAAATGGATTTATATCGTTCAAGTGCAGATGAATTTTTAGTAAATGGGAATAAGCTAATCCCACCGTTTAATTCGATTCCAGGATTAGGAACGAATGCGGCTAAAAATATTGTTTCGTCTAGAGAAGATGGAGAATTCCTTTCGAAAGAAGACTTACAACAAAGAAGTAAAATTTCAAAAACAGTTTTAGAGTATTTAGATAAACAAGGCTGTTTACAAAACTTACCTGATCAAAACCAATTATCACTTTTCGATGGCTTTTAACAGTTTGCAAAACTTGGGAATTATGGTATAGTAGATACAGATGTAATTTAGCACGGGATTTTTCTTGAAGAGCAGGGGCAACCTGCTCTTTCTTATTACCCTTATGACCCAATTCATCTCTTGCGTAGTATGTAACTTGAATTTTAAGTTACAATAATTGCGTAAATTGGAAATACTAAAGATAATTTCCCTGCTAAATAGCAGGGAATTTTCATCTTGTAATGTTTGGAAGGAGGATACTTCTTGAGTAAGAAGGTCACAGAGGTTGTATCAGAATTAGCACAACCAATAATTGAACAACTAGGATTAGAGTTAGTTGATGTAGAATACGTAAAAGAAGGAAAAGACTGGTTCCTTCGAGTATTTATAGATAGTGAGTCTGGAATTGATTTGGAGCAATGTGCTGCAGTAAGTGAAAAACTAAGTGAAGTCTTAGATGAAAAAGATCCAATTGAAAACCTTTATTTCTTAGATGTTTCATCACCAGGTGCTGAACGTCCTTTAAAGAAAGAACAAGATTTTATAAAAGCAATTGGAAAACAAGTTTTCATTAAAACTTATGAACCAATCCTTGACGAAAAGAAATTCGAAGGGAAATTAATTTCCTATACGTCAGAGGAAGTTCAGTTAGAGTTAACAATTAAAACAAGAAAAAAAATGATGACTATTCCAACACCAAAGATCGCAAGTGCAAGACTTGCTGTTACGTTTTTCTAAGTAGGGGGTACTTTTAATGAGTTCGGAGTTATTAACAGCATTAGAAATAATTGAAAGAGAAAAAGGAATTAGTAAAGATGTAGTAATTGAAGCAATTGAAGCAGCTTTAATTTCAGCATATAAACGTAATTTTAATCAAGCACAAAATGTTCGAGTTGATTTTAACCTACATAACGGTTCAATTCGTGTTTTTGCAAGAAAAGAAGTAGTAAGCAATGTGTTTGATACACGTTTAGAAATTACAGTTGAAGAAGCACAACAACATAATCCAAACTTTATGGTGGGAGATATCATTGAATTAGAAGTAACTCCTAAAGACTTTGGACGAGTTGCTGCAACTACTGCTAAACAAGTAGTAACACAAAGAGTTCGTGAAGCAGAACGCGGTGTAATTTATTCAGAATATATTGACCGCCAAGAAGATATGATGACAGGTACAGTTCAACGTATCGATTCACGCGCAATTTATGTTAACTTAGGTAAAATTGAAGCAGTACTTCCTGTAACTGAACAAATTCCAACTGAGAAATATAGAATCCATGATCGCATTAAAGTATTTGTTACAAAAGTTGAAAAAACATCAAAAGGTCCACAAATTTTTGTATCACGTACTCACCCTGGATTATTAAAGCGTTTATTTGAAACAGAAGTACCTGAAATTTATGATGGTGTTGTAGAAATTCGTTCAGTAGCCCGTGAAGCAGGTGACCGTTCTAAGATTTCAGTATATACAAGCAATCCTGATTTAGATCCAGTAGGTGCTTGTGTAGGTCAAAAAGGTCAACGTGTACAATCAATCGTTAATGAATTAAAAGGTGAAAAAATTGATATTGTTCGTTGGTCTTCAGATCCAGTTGAATTTGTTGCAAATGCATTAAGTCCATCTCAAGTTATTAGAGTTTTAGTAAATGAAGAAGAAAAAGCAACTACAGTAGTAGTACCAGATCACCAATTATCTCTTGCAATTGGAAAAAGAGGTCAAAATGCTAGATTAGCTGCCCGTTTAACTGGTTGGAAAATTGATATTAAATCACAGTCTGACGCAGATAAAATTGGTATTGACTATACATCACCAGCGCAAGAATTAACTGTATCTAATGATGATTTCGATGCTTACGCTGACGACTTTAATGAGGAGTGAGTAAACTCATGAATCGAAAAATTCCTTTACGTAAGTGTGTTGTAACACAAGAAATGAAACCAAAAAAAGAATTAATCAGAATTGTACGTTCTAAAGAAGGAGAAGTATCCATTGATCCAAGTGGAAAAAAATCTGGTCGTGGAGCTTACTTAACAAAATCTGTTGAAGTAGTAAAACAAGCGCAGCAAAAAAATACTTTAGAACAGCAATTAAACGCTAAAATTGATGCTAGTCTATATGAAGAACTTTTAGCGTTTATTGAAAAGGAAAAAGCATGACAAATAAAGGATTGTCTTTATTAGGACTTGCAGCTAGAGCTCGTAAAGTGGTTTCAGGCGAAGAGTTAGTTGTAAAAGAAGTCCAGCAAAAAAGAGCAAAACTAGTTATTTTGTCAAAGGATGCTTCCGATTTAACCGCGAAGAAAATAAAAGACAAGACAACTTATTACAATACTCCACTTTGTTATGTTGAAAATCGCTTTGAATTAGGGCACGCTATTGGGAAAGACGCTCGAGTGGTCGTTGCAATTACTGATCAAGGATTTGCAACAAAACTTCAGACATTATTAAATTAATGGACTAATCTGGGGGTGAACGTATGACGAAAATTAGAATTTATGAGTATGCTAAAAAGCAAAATGTTTCAAGTAAGGAAATTATTGAAAGACTCAAGGATTTAAAAATCGAAGTAAAGAATCATATGGCCACAATTGCAGAGGATATTGTTGAAAAGTTAAATAAGAGTTTTCAACCAAAGTCTGTAGAGATCAAACAACCCCAAAAAGCTATGTCTAAATCTTCTTTTAAGGTAATTTCTGCATTTAATGTAGAAGCTAGTGAAGAGCTTGATTATGAAGCAGACTATCAATTAGAAGATACGAAAGAAAAATCAAAAAAGAACAGTAATAAAAAGAAAAAGACTGATAGCCAAAAGCAAAGCAGTCAAATTGAAGATCGACAAACGACAGGGATAAAGAAAGGCAACCAAAATATGAATCATAAAAATAACTCAACCGAGAACACCTCAAATAAAATAATCTTCTCAGGATCATTAAAAGTTTCTGAGCTTGCAAAAAAATTAGGTAAAGAACCATCAGAATTAATTAAAAAATTATTTATGTTAGGCATTATGGCGACAATCAACCAAGACCTTGATAAAGACACAATCGAATTATTAGCAAGTGACTACGGAGTTGAAGTTGAAGAGGAAGTTATTGTCGATGAAAATGATTTCGAAAGCTTTATTGATGAAGCTGACGATGAGGCTAATCTACAAGAACGTCCACCAGTTGTAACGATTATGGGTCACGTTGACCACGGTAAAACTACTTTACTTGACTATATTCGTAAATCAAAGGTAACTGCTGGAGAAGCAGGTGGAATTACACAACATATCGGTGCTTACCAAGTAGAAATCGAAGGAAAGAAAATTACGTTCTTAGATACGCCTGGTCACGCAGCATTTACTACAATGCGTGCACGTGGAGCACAAGTTACTGATATTACAATTATCGTTGTAGCAGCTGATGACGGTGTTATGCCTCAAACAGTTGAAGCAATCAATCACGCAAAAGCAGCAGAAGTACCTATTATTATAGCTGTGAATAAAATGGATAAAGAATCTGCAAACCCAGATCGTGTAATGCAGGAATTAACTGAACACGGTATTGTTTCTGAAGCATGGGGTGGAGACACAATCTTTGTTCCAATTTCAGCACTAAACGGTAATGGTGTTGATCAGTTACTTGAAATGATTCTTTTAGTTAGTGAAGTAGAAGAATATAAAGCTAACCCATCACGTAAAGCACTTGGTACTGTAATCGAAGCTGAATTAGATAAAGGTAAAGGTGCAGTTGCAACTTTATTAGTTCAAAATGGTACATTAAAAGTTGGAGATCCAATTGTAGTTGGTACTTCATTTGGTCGTGTACGTGCAATGGTAAATGACTTAGGTCGTCGAATTAAAGAGGCTGGTCCATCAATGCCAGTTGAAATTACTGGTTTAAATGAAGTTCCTCAAGCAGGAGACCGTTTTATGGTATTTGCTGACGAGAAACGTGCGCGTCAAGTTGGTGAAGCACGTGCTTCACAAGCAGTTATGCAACAACGTAGTGAAAGCTCAAAATTATCTCTTGAAGATTTATTTGCTCAAATTCAAGAAGGTAACGTAAAAGAAATCAATCTAATTGTTAAAGCTGACGTTCAAGGTTCTGTTGAGGCGATGGCTGCTTCATTACAAAAAATTGAAGTAGAAGGCGTAAAAGTTAAAATCATCCACACAGGCGCTGGTGCAATTACTGAGTCTGATGTAATTTTAGCTTCTGCATCTAATGCGATTATTATTGGTTTCAACGTACGTCCTGATGTAAATGCAAAACGTACTGCAGACTTAGAAAATGTAGATATTCGATTACACCGCATTATTTACAAAGCAATTGAGGAAATTGAATCTGCGATGAAAGGTATGTTAGACCCAGAGTTTGAAGAAAAAGTAATCGGTCAAGCAGAAGTTCGTCAAGTATTCAAAGTATCAAAAGTTGGTACAATTGCTGGATGTTATGTAACTGATGGAAAAATCACTCGTGACAGCGGTGTACGTTTAATTCGTGATGGTATCGTTGTATTCGAAGGTCAATTAGACACGCTAAAACGTTTCAAAGATGACGTTAAAGAAGTAGCGACAAACTACGAATGTGGTATCACAATCGAGAAATACAATGATATTAAAGAAGGCGACGTAATCGAAGCTTACGTAATGGAAGAAATTAAACGTAAGTAACGAAAAGTGGAGAAAGCTTGCCCAGCTCTGAAGGGAATATCTCCGGCAACTTGAAGAAGTGGTGGTTTGTCCACTTCGAAAGTAGTTGGAATATTACCGAAGAGCTAGCTTTCGGAACTAGACATAACGAAAAGTGGAAGCGACTCGCTCTGCCCCGACAAGCATAAGACAAGGACCAGATAAGGTTGGTCTTTAACCTTAACTGGTCATTGGCTTATGACCTCGAGGGGCAAGTCGCTGGAACTAGACATCATATTATTTTCTTCTAGATGATCATTTAAAACTGGAAAAAAATAATGGACTTATCACAAATGAATAAGTTCAGCATAATAAATAATTATTTATACATTTAGTTAAACTAATTGTATGAAGCACGTAATGTTTTGCTTTGTAAGATTGAGGTGAAAGTATGAAAGTTAGAGCACATCGTGTTGGGGAACAAATGAAGAAAGAACTTGGTGAGATTATTGGTAGAAAAATTAAAGATCCAAGAATCGGCTTCGTAACTGTTACTGATGTTCAAGTAACTGGTGACCTTCAACAAGCTAAAGTCTATATTTCAGTATTAGGTGACGATGAACAACGTCAAAATACATTAATTGGATTAGCGAAAGCAAAAGGATTTATTCGTTCTGAAATTGGTCAACGTATTCGTTTACGTAAGACACCAGAATTAATTTTTGAATTTGATGAATCAGTCGATTATGGTAATCGAATTGAGACATTGCTAACTCAAATTAATAAAGAGAATAACTGATAATGAATGGATAGGCGAGAGATTCGTCTATCCATTTTTCATCATGCTAAAAAATAAACGATAGGTGATAAGATGAATGGTGTAATTGCACTAAATAAACCAGCGGGTCTTACCTCTCATGATTGCGTCTTTAAAATAAGAAAGATTTTAAAGACAAAAAAAGTCGGTCATACAGGAACCCTTGATCCAGAAGTAACGGGCGTCTTGCCAATATGTGTAGGTGAAGCTACAAAGCTAATACCATATTTAACCGATGATCGGAAAAAATATATTGGTGAAATTACTTTAGGGTTTTCTACAACAACCGAGGATGCTCATGGTGAAATTATTGATCAAAAGAAGGTTGATCGAGTTATTACTCGTGAAGAAATTTTAAATGTATTAAATCAATTAACTGGAGATATCAGTCAAACTCCTCCAATGTACTCTGCTGTAAAAGTAAATGGTAAAAAGCTATATGAGTACGCTAGAGCTGGAATTGAAGTTGAACGTCCAACTAGAACGGTTACAATATTTGAAATTATTTTACTTGATGATCGAGAAGTATTCGAAGGAGAAACAATTTCTTTTAAATTTGAAGTTTTTTGTAGTAAAGGTACATATATTAGAACTTTAGCTGTTCAAATTGGTGAGCTTTTAGGATTCCCTGCTCACATGTCTTATTTAACTAGAACAAAAGCAGGCGCATTTACGATTGATGATTGTGTTACATTTGCTGAATTAGAAGAAAATGCTAATGATTTTACTTTAGATCGTGTCATGTTATCGATGGAGCAAGCTCTTAATGAGTATCCACGTCTAACTGTGACAGCTGAAGAAGAAGTAAGAGTTTTTAATGGTGGATTTTTTCCGAATACGATGAACTGTAAAGAAGGGGAATATATTGCAGTCTACAACGAAAATAATAGAATTATTGCAATGTACACTCCAAACCCTAAAAATAATAATGTAATTAAACCGACAAGAGTATTTCATAACCAATAGAAAAAACTATATAAATTTTATTCATTGTTCTATAATGGGAAAAGAGACTTGATTATAGAAAAGGTGATATATATGACAAAAATAATAAAAATCACCCATCCTCATTCAATAAAAAAAGAAGATTGTAAAGAAACGGTCTTAGCACTTGGCTTTTTTGATGGAGTACATAAAGGTCATCAACAAGTCATAAAAACTGCCAAAGAAATTGCGGATGAAAAAGGATTATTATTATCAGTTATGACATTCAATCCACATCCATCTGCAATTCTCGGAAATCGTGATGATGCGATTTCTTATTTGACACCTTTGGAGCTAAAAGTGAAGTGGATGGAGAAACTTTGTGTAGACCAATTATTTGTTGTTGAATTTTCAGAGGAATTTGCGACATTACTACCACAAGAATTTGTCGATCAATACATTATTTCTTTAAATGCAAAACATGTTGTTGCTGGATTTGATTTTTCATTTGGAAAATATGGTAAAGGGAATATGGAATCATTACCATTTCATTCTAGAGGTGAATTTACTCAATCAACAGTTTCAAAATTCGTTTTAGACGAGGAGAAAGTAAGTTCAACACGAATTAGAGAAGCGATAAAAGCTGGTGAAATGGAAGAAGCTACCCACTTACTTGGCAGGCAGTATCAAATTAAAGGGATCGTTGTAGATGGTGACAAACGTGGCCGAACAATTGGATTTCCAACAGCTAATATTTCTGTTTCCATTCCATATGCATTACCATCAGTAGGTGTTTATGCTGTAAAATGTATTGTTAATGGTGAAATATATGAAGGTATGTGTAATATTGGATACAAACCAACTTTCTATCATGAGTTCCAAAAACAAACAATTGAAGTTAATATTTTTGAATTTAATGAAGATATATACGGAAAAGAAGTTGAAATTTTTTGGTATGCTAGAATACGTGATGAAAAGAAGTTTAATGGTATAAATGAGTTAATCGATCAATTACAGAAAGATCGTGAAACAGTAAAAAGTTATTTTAGACAATAACTAATTTAGAATACTTGCTTTTATAATTAAAACAATGTAATATTATTAAAGTACTTGAAAAACCGTTGCTTGGCAAATCGATTCACCGACGACTGCTAGGTGATAGGTGTTCAACAATATTATTATGAGGTGAAAAAACATGGCATTAACTCAAGAACGTAAAAACGAAATCATCAGCACTTACAAAACTCATGCGAACGATACTGGTTCTCCAGAAGTTCAAATTGCAGTTTTAACTGAAAACATTAACTCTTTAAATGGGCACTTACGTACTCACAAAAAAGATCACCACTCTCGTCGTGGTTTATTAAAAATGGTTGGTAAGCGTCGTAACTTACTTAACTACTTACGTAACAAAGACATTACTCGTTACCGTGAATTAATTAACAAATTAGGTTTACGTCGTTAATTCGAGTATTAATTTGATACTTTAAGAAAAAGCGGGATTCTTCCCGCTTTTTCTTATACATATCGATTTAAAATTACTGAACAATTGAATTTTAAATTTATAAATATTTATTCTCTTTTTCTCGTTAGTTGATTTCTTTACTAAACATAGGAGATAATAGAGAATATACGATTTTTTTACATAATTAATTTAGACTTTGAATTGTAAATTAGAGAGGGGTATTTATACCATATGGAACAACAAAAGCACGTTTTTTCCACAGAGCTTGCTGGTAAAACTCTTACTGTTGAAGTAGGACAATTAGCAAAGCAAGCAAATGGAGCAGTTTTAGTAAGATACGAAGATACTGTCGTATTAGCAACAGCAACTGCATCAAAGGAACCTAAAAAAGTTAGCTTTTTCCCATTAACAGTAAACTACGAAGAGCGTTTATATGCAGTAGGTAAAATTCCTGGTGGATTTATTAAACGTGAAGGTAGACCAAGTGAAAAAGCAATATTAGCGAGTCGACTAATTGACCGCCCAATTCGACCATTATTTGCGGATGGATTCCGTAATGAAGTACAAGTAATCAGCATGGTAATGAGTGTTGATCAAGATTGTTCATCAGAAATGGCTGCTATGTTTGGTAGTTCTCTAGCTCTATGTGTATCTGACATTCCTTTTAACGGCCCAATTGCTGGAGTTGTAGTCGGTCGCATTAATGGCGAATTTATTATTAATCCAACTGTAGAGCAAGCTGAAAACAGTGACATTCATTTAACAGTTGCTGGAACGAAAGATGCAATTAACATGGTTGAAGCTGGAGCTAATGAAGTGCCAGAAGAAGTAATGCTTGAAGCAATTATGTTTGGTCATGAAGAAATTAAAAAATTAATTGCATTCCAAGAAGAAATAGTAGCTCAAATTGGAAAAGAAAAAATGGAAATTCAGCTTCATGAACTTGACGCTGAATTAGAAAAACAAATTCGTGAAATTTGTGAAACAGAATTAAACGCAGCAATTCAAGTTCATGAAAAACATGCTCGTGAAGCTGCAATCAATGAAGTAAAAGAACGTGTTGTTCTTCATTTTGAAGAAAATGAAGCAGAAGAAGAGATTATTGGACAAGTTAAAGAAATCCTTTCAATGCTAGTAAAAGAAGAAGTGCGTCGTTTAATTACGGTTGAAAAAGTACGTCCTGATGGAAGAAAATTAGATGAAATCCGTCCATTATCATCACAAGTTGGTTTACTACCTCGTACACATGGTTCTGGCTTATTCACTCGTGGACAAACTCAAGCGTTAAGCATTTGTACACTAGGGGCTCTAGGTGATGTGCAAATTCTTGATGGATTAGGCATAGAAGAATCAAAACGTTTTATGCATCATTACAATTTCCCACAATTTAGTGTTGGTGAAACAGGCCCAATTCGTGGACCAGGTCGCCGTGAAATTGGACATGGAGCATTAGGTGAAAGAGCACTTGAGCCAAGTATTCCAGATCAAAAGGATTTCCCATATACAATTCGACTTGTATCAGAAGTACTTGAATCAAATGGTTCAACTTCACAAGCAAGTATTTGCGCAAGTACTCTTGCAATGATGGATGCTGGTGTACCAATTAAAGCACCAGTTGCTGGTATCGCAATGGGATTAATTAAATCTGGTGAACATTATTCAGTTCTTACAGATATTCAAGGTATGGAAGATCATTTAGGAGATATGGACTTTAAAGTAGCAGGAACAGCTAAAGGTGTAACTGCACTTCAAATGGACATTAAAATTGAAGGTTTATCAGAACAAATTTTAAAAGAAGCATTAGAACAAGCAAAAATTGGTCGTATGCAAATTCTTGATTCGATGCTTGCTACAATCAGTGAACCAAGAACAGCATTATCTGAGTTTGCTCCAAAAATCTTAATGATGACAATTAACCCAGATAAAATTAAAGATGTTATTGGACCTGGTGGAAAACAAATCAATAAAATTATTGAAGAAACTGGCGTGAAAATTGACATCGAACAAGATGGAACAGTATTTATTTCATCTGTAGACCAACCTATGAATGAACGTGCAAAACAAATTATTGAAGACCTTGTTCGTGAAGTAGAAGTAGGTCAATTATACATGGGTAAAGTAAAACGAATTGAAAAATTCGGCGCATTCGTTGAAATCTTTGCAGGTAAAGATGGATTAGTCCATATTTCTGAACTAGCAGAAGAACGCATTGCAAAAGTTGAAGACGTAGTTTCACTTGGAGACGAAATCCTAGTAAAAGTAACTGAAATCGACAAACAAGGACGAGTAAACCTTTCTCGTAAAGCTGTATTAAAAGAACAAAAAGAAAAAGCTGAGCAAAACTAGAAAAGCGGAAGGCGTTCGCTCTGCCCCGACAAGCATAAGACAAGGACCAGTGAAGGTTGTTTTTTAACCTTTGCTGGTCCTTGGCTTATGACCTCGAGGGGCAAACGCCTGGAGCTAGACATCTCGCAAAGCTTAAAAGCTTTTGCTCTTCCATGACCCAAAATAGAAACAACAGGCACATAGAAATGAGCCTGTTGTTTTTTTATTTTTACTTCCACATTTCCATTCTAATTCTCTCTTTTAATTTTGCAGAATTTTATGTGTGCCTAAAAATTTTTTGGTTACAATAAGAAAAGTAGAACTAGAAATTACCAGGTAAATTAGTGATTGCTAATTTAGTCGTACATAAGTCATAGAAAGCTTGTTCTATTATATTAAAAAATATCATATTCCTTCTAGTAGGAGGGCGTTTAGGAAATGGGAAGAAGTCGGTTAAAAGTCTTAGCATTCGTTATGGCATTATTTCTAGCAATTTTAGTCGTTAGAAATCAATATACTAATCAATACGTGAGGAACTTAACTTCAAAAACGTCATTTGTAACAGCAAAAACAAATGGGTTATTTGATGAAATCAAAACAAAGGCGCCAACTTTCGAGATACCTCCAAAAGATGCCTATGTGGACTCGGTTTGGAAAGCAATACCTGGGTATAATGGTTTAACAGTCGATGTTAATGCGTCATATAAGAAAATGAAAGCAAAAGGCAAGTTTGATGAGAATAAGCTAGTATTTAAAGAAGTTTCTCCAAAAGTTCATTTAAAGGATTTACCACCATCACCAGTGTATAAAGGGAATCCTGAAAAACCAATGGTAGCATTTACAATCAATGTTGCATGGGGAAATGAATATATTCCGAAAATGTTAGAAGTATTAAAGAAGCACAATGCAAACGCAACTTTCTTTCTTGAGGGTAGATGGGTAAAAAATAATCCAACTGTCGCTCAACTAATCACTGCTGCAGATCAAGAAGTTGGGAACCATTCTTATACACATCCCGATATGGCAAGATTAGGTAGTCAGCAAATAAGAAATGAAATAACCCAAACAAATTCAGTCATACTAGCCACAACTGATCAAAAAGTTGTATGGTTTGCCCCTCCAAGCGGTAGTTATCGTGATGAGGTAGTTAAAATTGCTTCAAGTTTAGGCTTAAAAACAATTATGTGGACAGCAGATACGATTGATTGGCAGAAACCGCCAAGAGAAGTCATTATTAATCGTGTTATGAAAAAAGTAGAAAATGGTACAATCGTTCTTATGCATCCAACGAAACCGACAGCTGAGGCACTTGATGAACTAATTACAAAAATAGAAGCATCAGGTCGAAAAGTTGTAAATATTTCAACTTTATTAGATGAAAAACGGTACGATACAATTAAAAAAGTTGAAAACAAATGACAATTACTTTCAGCTTTGTTAAGATGATTGTAAAATATAGTTAAATTTTTCAATCTTATTACAAAAGTGAAAATAGATGGTGTATACATAGGAGGCATTACATGATTGTACGACATACTTGCAAAAATGGAGTTAGAGTAGTAATTGAAAATATTTCAACTGTTCGTTCAGTTGCACTTGGAGTCTGGATTAAAACAGGTTCAAATAATGAAACGTCAGAACTAAATGGTGTATCACATTTTCTTGAGCATATGTTCTTTAAAGGTACTAAAACACGAAATGCGAAAGAAATCGCTGAAAGTTTCGATTCAATTGGTGGACAAGTAAATGCATTTACTTCAAAAGAATATACTTGTTATTACGCTAAAGTGTTAGATACTCATGCGGATTACGCGTTAGAAGTGTTAGGTGATATGTTTTTTAATTCAACTTTTGATGAAGGTGAATTAGAAAAAGAAAAAAATGTAGTACTTGAAGAAATTAAAATGTATGATGATACACCAGACGATTTAGTACATGATTTATTAAGTAAAGTTATGTATGAAACTCATCCATTAGGTTATCCAATTCTAGGAACAGAAGAAACTTTAAAATCTTTTAACGGCGATACTTTACGTCAGTATATGAAGGATTTTTACACGCCAGATCAAGTAGTTATTTCAATTGCGGGTAATATTGATGAATCCTTTATTAAACGTGTTGAAGATTTATTTGGAAATTATGAGGGGAAAAAGAAAGAGATAAACTTTGGGATCCCTACAATACATTATGGACAAATTGCTCGAAAAAAAGAAACAGAGCAAGCACATCTTTGTGTTGGCTATAGAGGTCTTGAACTTGGACATAGCGACTTATATCCATTAATTGCCTTAAATAATATACTTGGTGGTAGTATGAGTAGTCGTTTATTCCAAGATGTTCGTGAGCAAAAAGGACTTGCATATTCTGTTTTCTCATATCACTCTGCATACCAAGATAGCGGTACAGTTGCAATTTATGCAGGTACTGGAAAAAGCCAATTAAATCAATTATTTGAAACAATCCAAGAAACTTTAAAAGTATTAAATGCAGATGGAATAACAGAAAAAGAATTAAATAATTGTAAAGAGCAATTAAAAGGTAATTTAATGTTAGGATTAGAAAGTACAAATAGCAGAATGAGCCGAAATGGTAAAAATGAATTGATGCTAGGTAATCACCGTACTTTAGATGAAGTAATTCAACTAATAGATAACGTAACAATTGATAAAGTAAATGATATTGCGAAGTTTGTTTTTACTGATGACTATGCAGTTTCATTAGTAAGTCCCGATGGAGTAATTCCAACAAATATTAAACAATAAGTTAATCAATTAGGGGAGCCCTTAAAGGGTCCTCTTTTTTATTTTTCAAATGACTGAGAATAGAAATGTTCAGATTTAAACAGTTTTTCATTACTGCTCCTTAATTTTAGAAAGAATCTTCACCAATGCAATGGAAGATTCATAAGATATTTAGGAGAAAGATGTTAGGCGGTAGTCCTGCTTACAGAGATTAATTTCCATTTACCATAGTGAAGTAAAGAAGGTGAATGCTGCATGTTAACTGGCTTGCATATTGCTGTTATTGGTGGGGACGCCAGACAGCTGGAAGTTATTCGGAAGTTAACAGAGTTAGACGCAAAGGTAACATTAATAGGCTTTGAACAATTAGATAGTGGCTTTACAAGTGCTTCAAAAGAATTAATGGCAGATGCAAATTTTGAAGATCTTGATGCAATCCTTCTACCTGTACCAGGTACAAATATTGAAGGAGTAGTCGATACAATTTTTTCAAATGAGAAAGTCGTGCTGACAAAAGAAATTTTAGACAGTACTCCTTCACATTGTACGATTTACTCTGGAATAAGTAACTCTTACTTAGATAGTATAGTTACAGCTTCAAACCGAAAGTTAGTAAAATTATTTGAACGAGACGATGTAGCTATTTATAATAGTATTCCAACCGTTGAAGGTACGATTATGATGGTTATTCAACATACGGAATATACAATTCATAATTCGAAAGTAGCGGTATTAGGTTTAGGTCGTACAGGAATGAGTGTCGCTAGGACTTTTCATAATTTGGGTGCAAAAGTAAAAGTAGGGGCTCGTAAATCAGAACATATTGCTAGAATTATTGAAATGGGCTTAGAAGCTTTTGAATTTAAGAATATTGAAGAGGCCTTAAAGGATGTAGATGTTGTAATTAATACTGTTCCAGTTCAAATCGTGACAGCAAGTGTTATTTCAAAATTACAACCACATTCATTAATCATTGATTTAGCTTCTAAACCTGGAGGAACAGATTTTCGTTATGCTGAAAAAAGAGGCATTAAGGCCTTATTAGCACCAGGTTTACCAGGAATCGTTGCTCCTAAAACAGCAGGTCAAATAATTGGAAACGTACTAACACAGCTATTAAAGGTAGATTTAGATAAAAGGAAGGAGCAACAAAAATGACGTTGAAAGGTAAGAAAATTGGATTTGGTATTACAGGATCACATTGTACTTATGAAGAGGTAGTACCACAAATTCAAAAATTAGTGGATGATGGAGCTGACGTATACCCTGTCGTTACATTTACTGTAAAAAGCACAACAACCAGGTTTGGAGTAGGAGAAGACTGGATCGAAAAAATTGAAGAAATTACAGGGCGTAAAACAGTTGATTCAATTGTAGGAGCAGAACCATTTGGTCCAAAAGTACAATTAGATTGTATGGTAATTGCACCGTTAACAGGAAATTCAATGAGTAAGTTTGCTAATGCTCAAACTGACAGCCCTGTATTAATGGCAGCTAAGGCTACATTAAGAAATGGAAAACCTGTTGTTTTAGGTATTTCTACAAACGATGCTTTAGGTTTAAATGGAACTAATTTAATGTGACTTAGATGGTAATACCAAATCAATTTTAAAGATCACCTGGGGAGCTTTGGGTAAAGTATTAGTGTAAAATCATCTAGTTTTTGATGTGGCTCTTTTTGATACTCAACTTTAAATAAGACTGATTTAAGGAGTTTATTTTTAAGCTCTATATTGGTTGTTTTGTAATATAAATCTAACACTTTTTCAAAGGTTGGAATTAATTGTTCGTTTAGCAACTCTCTATTGTGATATTTTGTCAGTTCATCCAAAATTAACGTCTTACTATTTGAAAGTTCTTCTAGTCGATTAGAGAGGGTTTTTGAACGTTCATTGTAAATCGATTCATCATAAATACCGCGTTCTAGTAAATTAAATAAATTATTTTTTTGTTTTACAACTTCATTTAATTCATTCTCTATTTGTTTAAGTGCCTGTTTTTTTAAATTAATTACTTCAAAATCTTCCTCGTCGGGTTGATTCGTAAAACTGATTTTATATTCTTTTAACCAAATTTCTAACCCTTGTAATAGTTTCTCTTCAATTAAATGAGTATAGGAAGAGCGGGTGTTACAACGGTTATTTGTACACACAATTTGTCTAGGTTTGCCTTTTGGATAACGCTGCTGTAATTTTGATCCACATTTACTACAAAACATTATTCCAGCTAGCTGATTACTTAATTTACTATTATAAGGGGCATGGTATCGACTAGTTAAAATATCTTGTGCAAAATTGTGTATATCAGGATCAATTATTGCTTCATGTTTTCCATCGACAATTAACCAGTCAGATTTTGGTTTTCTTATACCTTTACTTGATTTTTTATTCCAAGTCACTTTACCGATATAAATCGGATTTTTGATCATCTCCAAAATGGAATTGTAACTCCACTTTTTACCTGTATAGGAAGGGATATTCATTTGATTTAAACGGTTAGCAATTTCGTTTGCACCAATCAAATCCTTCGTATACCATTCAAAAATACTTTTTACTACCTTTGCCTGCTTGCTATTAATACGTAAAGAGCGGAATTCCTTTGTTTCATATATCTCATATCCATAAGGTGCAAAGGTTCCTAAATAATTTCCTCTTTGGACTGATAATACTCGACCTCGTTGAAGCCTTCGAGTAATTATTTTTAATTCTTTTCGCGCCATAAATGCCTCAAATTCACTGTATTCCTCATCAAACTCATCATGTAGGTCATAGGTCTTTCTTGGAGTAATAATTTTTGTTCTAGAGGATTTAAACGTTTCTAAAATAATGCCCTGTTCCTTCATATTACCGCGTCCAAGACGGTCCATATCCATTACTAACACGCCATCATATTTGAATTCTTCAACTTCTTGTAAAAGCTTTAACATTTCTGGCCGGTAAACAAGCGATTCACCAGATGCAATTTCTTGTCGTATACAGATTATATTTAAATTACTTTCCTTAGCGAATTTCAAAAGCTGCTCCTTATGCTTTGATAAGGTCTCACCTTCACCTCTAGCCTCTGCATCTAAATCTGCTCGACTTTTACGCAAGTACAATGCAACTCGTTCCATGTAATCACCTCATAGACTATATATATGTCTAATTAAGGAATTAATTAATTTTTGAATCATCGGCAAAAAAAGGTTGGTTAGTCCGTCAGAAAACTAAACATACAATGAATTATGGGGGTGGTGATACTGAGTAAACAAACAGAATTTACTGCTACCTATCAATTCGGAAAAACAAAAGTGAATATAATTGCGCCAAATGATGTTACAGAAGAAAATAAAAAGAAAATTATTGAAGAAATTCATACGATTGGCTGGAAGATTATTAAAGAAGAAATGTATAAGAAAGATGATCAGTAAGATGAATTTAGTAAGCACCTAAAAAAGGGTGCTTTTTTATCTGTAATCTTGATCAATGAAGAATTAGATTTCAAAAGTAAATTGCTTAGGCAAACTATATTTTTGTACTTTTCACAGCGGTAAAAAACTAAATATGCAATCAATTTAACTACAGATATAATAGTGACCATGATTCATTATTTTAAGAAAAATTCTAAGACAGATTACTCAAAAATCTGTCATTTTTTTTACATAACGAACGTAATTATAGTGATAGTGATTCTAAATATTCATCAAAGAGAGGAATGTTGGTTATTATCGAATATCATTTTAAAAAACAATTTTGTTCAAAGGGAAAATTGATCGAACGTAAGCTTGCTGATCAATTGATTTTAAATGTAAGAATAAAAGATGTCTTAGAACTAGCTTATAATAACTGGGCTTTAGATTATGCAAAAGGTGTAGTTGCCTTAAATCTTACAAATGGTGAATTAATTGGTTATTCACTTAAGGGTGCACATAATAGAACTAGAAACGACTATGAGATTATTATTTTTGAACTAGATGCAAATGTTGACGTGGAAGATATTACTGTTTTAATGGGGAATATTGGTATTCGAGCTGTACGGACATTTTTTGAAATCGACGATGAAACTTTTTCTAACAATATGATATTTTGGACAGAAACCTATTTACGGTTTCATAATTTGACGATTAAATCAATTAGAGATCGGTTTTTAAAGGTACTATATACTGATTATAAACAAACCTTTTATAATACTTGCATTAAAAAACAACTTGATTATGTTTACGCTAACTATATCGTTCATTACAATCATTAGGGTGAGATCTTAAAAATTATTTTATTAAGCTTAATTTTTTGTTTCAATCCCCTTTTAAATCCTTTAATCGGCTCCTTTTAAAGTCAATTTTTTACTGTCCCAAACCAATGATATTCCGTTTAGATAGGTATTATCCTCTAAGTCATAATTTAATGCGTTTAATGAGTACAAAAAATATCTATTTTATTCCCTTTGGCCAAGATGATCCAATCAAAAAACCGAATTCATTAGTGGCAAGAATGGATTCATTGCTTGATACAGTGAAATCTTCTATTGAAGGAAAACAACTTCAACCTGTTTTAGTTGAAAAATATCGCGATCTCCAATAAATATTTTAGAAAAAATAGGACTGAATTATTTTTTCTATGTTAGAATGAAGAAAATTGAGTATGTGTCATTAGGATACATACTCGTTACTATGAAATCAATTATTCAAGCGAAAACCTTTGAATATAAACTTCATTTGACGTAAACTATTTAATAAAAGTGAAAACAGGGATGGTGCAAAAAAAGTGGGGAATAAACAAAGTTATGTAGTAGCTGTAGTAGGTGCAACTGGAGCAGTTGGACAACAAATGATTGCAACATTGGAGAAAAGAAATTTTCCAGTAAAAGAAATTAAATATTTATCTTCAAAACGTTCTGCAGGAACAAAATTAACATATAAAGGTAAAGAAGTAATCGTACAAGAAGCTACTCCTGAAGCTTTTGAAGGTGTTGATATTGCTTTATTTAGTGCTGGTGGCTCAGTATCAAAAGATCTAGCTCCTGAAGCAGTTAAAAGAGGGGCAGTAGTAGTAGATAACACTAGTGCATTTAGAATGGCTGAAGATGTACCTTTAGTTGTACCTGAAGTAAATGACAAAGATTTATTTAATCATAAAGGGATTATTGCAAATCCTAACTGTTCAACAATCCAAATGGTTGTTGCCCTAGAACCAATTCGTCAAACAATTGGTTTAAATAAAGTAGTAGTTTCAACTTACCAAGCCGTTTCTGGTGCTGGAGTTACAGCAATTGAAGCATTAAAGGAACAAGCGCAAGCATTCTTAAATGGTGAAGAAGCAACTCCATCAGTATTACCGGTAAAAAGTGGTGAGAAACATTATCAAATTGCTTTTAATGCAATTCCACAAATCGATGTATTTACTGAGAATGGATATACTTATGAAGAAATGAAAATGATTAATGAAACGAAAAAAATCATGCATTTACCTGAATTACAAATTAGCGCAACTTGTGTACGACTTCCTGTAATTTCTGGTCACTCAGAGTCAGTTTACATTGAAGTTGATAAGGAAGTATCAGTAGCTGAACTTAAATCACTTTTAAGTGATGCACCTGGAATCGTTTTACAAGATGATCCAGAACAACAACTATATCCAATGCCATTTTACAGTATTGGAAGTAATGAAGTATTTGTAGGACGTATCCGTAAAGACCTAGATAATCCATTTGGATTCCATTTATGGATCGTTTCAGATAATCTATTAAAAGGTGCTGCTTGGAATTCAGTGCAAATTGCTGAAAGATTAATTGAGTTAAGCATCATTTAGTGAAAACTGCTAGAGAGGTGCAAAAATGAAAATATTAGTCCAAAAATTTGGAGGGACTTCAGTACGTGACGAAAATGGTAGAAAGCACGCACTTAAGCATATAAAAGAAGCATTAGAAAAAGGATATAAATTAGTAGTTGTTGTTTCTGCTATGGGACGAAAAGGTGAACCATATGCAACTGATACACTATTAAATTTAGTTGGCGCAAAAAAAAGTAAGGTTACACAAAGAGAACTTGATTTATTAATGTCATGTGGTGAAACAATTTCATCAATTATTTTTTCAAATTTATTGAATGAAAACGGTATTCATGCCATGGCAATGACAGGTGCATCTGCAGGTTTCCGAACAAATGATGAATTTGGAAATGCAAAAATTCTTGATATGAAATGCGGCCGTCTAATTAAAGAGCTAGAAAACTATGATGTTGTAGTAGTAGCAGGATTCCAAGGATCAACATCTAATGGTGATATCACAACATTAGGTAGAGGTGGAAGTGATACTTCTGCTTCTGCACTTGGGGTTGCTGTTGGCGCAGAAACAATCGAAATCTTTACTGACGTTGAAGGCGTAATGACAGCAGATCCAAGGATTGTAAAAGAAGCAAGGCCTTTATCAGTTGTTACGTATGCAGAAATTTGTAATATGGCGTATCAAGGTGCGAAAGTAATTCATCCTAGAGCTGTAGAAATCGCGATGCAAGGAAAGGTACCTATTCGAATTCGTTCAACCTATTCAAATAGTTTAGGTACACTAGTAACATCGAATCCTACACAACGAATTATTGGTGATAATATTCAAGATCGTTTAATTACAGGAATTGCACATGTACCGAATGTTACGCAAATTAGAGTAACTTCAAAGGAACATACTTTTGATTTACATTCTCAAGTATTTAAAGCAATGGCAAATAAAGGAATAAGTGTAGACTTTATTAATATCTCTCCTAATGGTGTAGTATACACTGTAAGTGATGAAGTTGCTTCAAAAGCGATAGATGTATTAAAAGGAATCGGCTATGAGCCTTCATACACTACAGGATGTGCAAAAGTATCAATAGTTGGAGCGGCAATTGCAGGAGTACCTGGCGTAACTTCAAAAATTGTAACTGCATTAGCTGAAAAAGGAATTCAAATTTTACAATCAGCTGACAGTCATACAACTATTTGGGTGCTTGTCAAAAATGAAGATATGGTCGAAGCAGTTACTGCACTTCATGATGCATTTGAACTTAGTTCAGTTAAAATGGATTAAATTTTGATCGGAGTGGAACAATGAGTAGATTTGGTAAAATTTCAACAGCGATGGTAACTCCTTTTGATTCAAAAGGAAATATTGATTTCGCAAAAACAACAAAACTTGTGAACTACTTAATTGAGAATGGTACGGATTCAATCGTAGTTTGCGGAACAACTGGAGAATCTCCAACGTTAACTTCTGAAGAAAAATTAGCATTGATTAGCCATGTTGTTTCAACTGCAGCTGGAAGAGTACCTGTAATCGCAGGTACAGGAAGTAATAATACTCGTGAAACAGTTGAATTAACGAAAAAGGTTTCTGCTTTAGGTGTAGATGCAATAATGGTAGTTGTACCTTATTATAATAAACCAAACCAAGAAGGACTTTATCAACACTTTAAAGCGGCAGCTGAAAGTACTGAACTGCCTGTAATGTTATATAATGTACCAGGTAGAACAGTTGCTAGCCTTTCTGTAGATACAGTTGTAAGATTAGCAGAAATTCCGAATATAGTTGCAATTAAAGATGCGACTGGTAACTTAAGCATAATGACAGAAATTATTGACCGTACTCCTGAAGATTTTGAATTATACTGTGGTGACGACGGCCTAACACTTCCTGCATTTGCTATTGGTTCAAAAGGAACGGTTTCTGTTGCAGCACACGTATTAGGAAATGAAATGCAGCAATTAGCTGAAAGCTTCTTCACAGGAGATATGGCTAAAGCACAATTCTTACACCGTAAACTATTACCATTATTTGAAGGATTCTTCATGGCACCAAGTCCAGGTCCAATCAAAACAGCTTTACAAATGAAAGGGTTAGATGTTGGTGGAGTTCGTTTACCGCTTGTACCACTTTCAGAAGCTGAACGCACAACGATCGGTATATTAATAAATAAATTAGACGAAGCATTACAAAGTAATTAATAACAAAACCACTTACAAATAATCCGATTAATTTGGATTTGCGTAAGTGGTTTTTATTAATGTATGGACTCATCCACAAAAAACAGAATTCTCCTATTGAATCACAATAAATGGTCTCATCATTTCATAGTCCTCGTGTTCCAACATATGACAGTGCCAAACATATAAGCCCGTGAATGGCCCAAACCTCATGATTATTCTTGTTACTTGATTTGGATTAGCTTGAACAGTGTCCTTCCAACCACATTCTTGTGGGTTTGGTGGAGACGGTGGATCTGTATAATGAATGATCTTTTCCTTTTTATACTTTTCTACATCAAAGTTTCTACGATCTAAGATTTGGAAATTAATTAAGTGGAGATGTATAGGATGAGCATCTGGCGTTAAGTTAATTAAATACCATATTTCAGTTGTTCCCAATTTTGGATTTTCTGTAATGGGGGCATCCCAATGTTTATTATCCAATAACATAATTTCTCGTCCATACTGATCCATCCTGTGATCTAATGTTAAGTATCGCTTCATTGAAGCAGATTGTTCATTTATTTTTGGAATAGTCACCATACTAGCTGGTATCATGCTCGTGTCTAGGTTTGACAATGGCAATGTAACTAGAAATTGCATCACAGTTCCTGTATTTTCATCAACAGGTCTTCCCGATGGAAATGGGGTAGGAGCATCATTCTGCATAATAATCTTCTTACCTTCAAGATTGGTAAAATCGATGATTACTTCTGCTCGTTCTGCAGGTGATAACATGAGCTCATTTATCCCAATCGGATGCTGCATGAATCCACCCTCAGTTGCGATTTGATACATAAGTTGACCTGTATTAAGCTTAAATCGAAAAAAGCGTGAGTTAGAACCGTTTAATAATCTAAATCGATATTTTCTTGGTTCAACTTTTAAATAAGGATGAACTTTACCATTGACGATGACTGTATCACCAATAAATTCAGGGATATTAGACGTTTGTAGTTCTTTAATTGGTTGATCTGGTTGTTCTGGATAATAAAGTGAACCATCGTGATTAAAACTTTTATCTTGTATCAATAGTGGGACATCATAATTCCCATTCGGTAAATTTAATGAACCTTCCTTCTGATCACTAACTAGATAGAATCCTGCTAAACCAGCATATATATTAAGCCTTGTAATACCAAGTGCGTGATCATGGTACCAAAGTGTAGATGCACAATCGCAATTATCATATCGATATACTTGCTTTCTAAAATAACGCCCAACTTGTTTATAATCTTTTGTGAACCAAGCTTCAGGATAGCCATCGCTTTCAGATTCGACACAAGCACCATGTACATGTACAACTGTCCTTACTTGAGGGACATCTTTATGAGCACCATGAACTGTATAATCGATCGGAAACAGGTGTTTGTCTGGTAAATCATTGATCCATTTAATAAACACGATTTCCCCTTTCTCTACTTTAATTGTAGGTCCAGGATAGCTTCCCTCATACCCCCAAACAGTTGAGTCATTTAACTCGCTATGGAGCGATTGTTTAAACTCCGTCATCGTTACTTCATAATAAGTATAAAAATGATCTTTCCAGCGAGGTTTTAATATTGGTGGAATGGGTAGTTCATCAACAAATTTAGAAAGATTCATTTTGGGGGGCTCTTTGTGATTAAAATTCATATCGAACCTCCTTTTCTAACATATTCATATTCCAGCAATAAGTAATAATTGACTATTCAATAGAAAGAAATTCAATATAGACAGTTAAGAGAAATAAGAGGAGATAAGAAGTCTGATAACATGATTAATTTTGCAAAAAACTGTCAAAGGTAGCCCATATTATTCTCGTTTAATTCAAGTAATCTTAACTCCAATCGTTAAGAAGGAAAGATGAAGTGGAAACAACACAATTTTTCTTTTTAATGTTAGCTATAGAAACCTGGCCGTTAAAAAATGATTAAAAATACTACCCAAAGTAATCCGATTTTCCTATTTAAGGAAGAATGTATCTTGTTTTACCTGTTCGGACTAGGATATAATGTTTGTAAGATTTTGAACGGTCTGTAAATTTAAAGAATTAACTAGGAGGAAAAGGTTGTGGTGAAGGAAATGAAGGAACAAGTAAAAGTTTTTGCCCTTGGTGGGGTCGGAGAAATCGGAAAAAACATGTATATAGTCGAAGTAGGCGATTTGATATACGTGTTAGATGCAGGTTTGAAATTTCCTGACCAAGAAATGTACGGAATAGATCATGTCATACCTGATGTAAGTTATTTAGAGAAAAACGCACATAAAGTAGTAGGTGTTTTTATAACACATGGACATGAAGATCATATTGGTGCAATTCCATATATTATGAATAAACTTCCACAAGTAAAGTTTTACACGAATAAATTAGCTTATTTATTTATAAGAGAAAAATTAAGTGAAAAGGGTATTAAAAACCTTGAGCAATTTGAACTATATGACGAAACTACTTTATTAACTTTTGAAAATAGTTCAATTAGTTTTTTTAGGACTACTCACAGTATTCCTGATTCGTTTGGATTTTGTATAAATACACCACAAGGTGCTGTCGTTTTTACTGGAGACTTCAAATTTGATCAATCGAAAAGTCCCTATCCAGGTGCTGATTTAGGTAAACTAGCATTAATAGGAGATAAAGGTGTCTTATGTTTGCTATCTGATAGCACGAACGCAGAAAGACAAGGGTTTTCGGGTTCTGAGAAGAAAGTATCGGAAGAAATTAAAAAAGAAATAATGAAAGCAAAAGGAAGAGTTTTAGTAGCTTGCTTTTCTTCAAATATATATCGAATCCAACAGGTTATTGATGCAAGTGTAGCTTCTGATCGAAAACTTGCAGTTGTCGGAAGTAGTATGATGAAATCGATTGAAATAGCGAAGGAATTAGATTATTTATCGATTCCTGATGATTTAATGATTTCAGTTGTGGATACAGATAATTATAAAGAAAGAGATATTGTCATCCTTACAACAGGTACTCAAGGAGAACCGATGGCAGCTCTTTCAAAAATTGCTAAAGGTACGCATAAACAAGTTTCAATCCGAAAAGGTGATACTGTACTAATGGCGGCAACACCTATTCCAGGAAATGAAATGTTAGTTTCATCTTCTGTTAATCTATTATTTAGAGCCGGCGCAAATGTTATTTATGGTTATAAGAAGGTACACGTATCTGGCCATGGCTATGAAGAAGAATTAAAATTAATGCTTGAATTAATGAAGCCAAAATATTTCATACCAGTTCATGGCGAATATCGAATGCAAAAAGCACATTCACATATTGCAGAAGAAGTAGGGATGGCAAAAGAAGATATTTTTATTATTGAAAAAGGGGACATCGTTTCGTTTAAAAATGGTCAAGCTTCTCGTACTGAAAAAATCGAAGTTGTCAATGTTTTAATTGACGGAATTGGTGTCGGTGATGTTGGAAATATCGTATTACGTGATCGTAAGCTACTTTCACAAGATGGAATACTTATCGTTGTGGTAACGTTTAACAAGCAAAAGAAAGCAATCATATCTGGTCCAGAAATTATAACTCGTGGTTTTGTATATGTTCGTGAGTCCGAAAAATTAATAACTAGATCAACTGAAATTGTAAAAGACATTACAGAAAAAATGTTACAGAACGATCAAATTGAATGGACATTATTAAAAAATTCAATAAGAGATGGATTAAGCGCTTACTTATATGAAGAAACAAAAAGAAGACCAATGATTCTTCCAATATTAATGGAAGTATAATTTTAAATAGCAATGTATTTCTTAATCCAAGATGGGTATGATTTCCTTATTATTTTCACATACTAACTTGTATGAAAAATGATAGGGGGAACCGTTTTGACAAATTCAAATAATGAAACACCTATTCCAAACGAAGATGCACCTCCAAAGCCAAATGATCAAAAGGATATGAGCATTGTTGAAAAAATTCAGCAATTAGGACAAACAAATGTTCCAGCAAGCAATGATTCAAAAATCCATTGTCTAACGATAATTGGACAAATTGAAGGGCATGTGGCATTACCACCTCAAAACAAGACAACTAAATATGAACATTTAATCCCGCAATTAGTGGCAATTGAACAAAATCCTAAAATTGAAGGATTATTGATTGTTCTAAATACTGTTGGTGGAGATGTGGAAGCAGGCCTTGCGATATCAGAAATGATTGCGACATTAACGAAACCTACTGTATCAATCGTTTTAGGCGGTGGTCATAGTATCGGGGTACCAATTGCAGTAAGTACTGACTTCTCATATATTGCTGAAACGGCAACAATGACGATTCATCCAATTCGTCTAACTGGCTTAGTAATTGGTGTACCTCAAACATTTGAATACCTTGATAAAATGCAAGAAAGGGTAACACGTTTTGTTACAAAGCATTCAAATATTACAGAAGAACGTTTCAAGGAATTAATGTTTACAAAAGGTAATTTAACAAGAGATATCGGCTCGAATGTAGTCGGTGGAGATGCAGTAAAATATGGACTAATTGATGATGTAGGTGGGATCGGGCAAGCACTGAGTAAGTTGCAGGAATTAATTGATGAACGAAAAGAAAAGTCTAATAAAGAGGAGAATGAATTTTGATTCTTTATACAATCATGCCAATTGAATCGATTTTTCCTGTTGATCAACAAGAATACACATCACAGCAGTTTTTGGAATACAATGGTGTTCCAATGTTGGTTGATAGTGTTGGAGGTACAGCTTTTGAAATTAAACGAATTGTCAGTACTGATCCGCAGCATTTTATGCAGTATACACCTGGTCAAAGAATTTTAGTTCTTCCAACTTGAGGTAATTATTAACAATACATGGTAAACATATGTTCTGATATGTTATAATAAATTCAATTTAAGAAAGCAGCCAAAAGGCTGCTTTCTTTGGCGAATCTGCAAATTTTGATGGGGGTGAATTACATGGCAAAGCAGAAGCAGCAAAAGTCAAAAGCTCGAAAATCAGTAAGTGGTAATGGTTCAATATGGTATGAAATTAGTGGATTAATATTTTTAGCACTATCAATCGTAACAATATTAAAGCTTGGTATTGTAGGTAAAGCGTTTGTATTATTCTTGAGATTCTTCTTTGGGGAATGGTACATGCTTAGTTTTCTTTTTATCATCGGTTTATCTGCATATAGCATAATTTATCGAAAAAGACCTCCATTTGTTTCGAGTATTACGATTGGTGGATTGTTAATCTTCTTTAGTATATTGATGTTTAGTCATGTTACTCTATTTGATTTATTAGCAAAAAATAATCAATTTCATGATCAATCTGTTATAAAAAGTACGCTAGATTTATTTTTAATTGAAGCCAAAGGCAAAATCAGTACGGTTGATCTTGGTGGAGGTATGATTGGAGCAATACTTTTTGCAGTTTTATATTTCTTATTTGATCGAACCGGTGCGATTCTATTCGGAATCATTGCAATTGTTGCGGGAGTTTTATTTATAACTGGTAAGCCACTTGGTGGTTATATATATCAATATATAATGCCAAAAGTAAGAAATTTAATTTCAGATAGCTGGAAGGATTTTACAAATTTCTGGAAGCGTGGTCGTGAACAAAAAACTACTAGTAGACGAGCTGAGGCTAAACAAAAGAGAAAAGCAAGGAAAGATTCATTTGAAGACAATGATAATGAAGTAGAAGTGTCTACGGGTAATAATTTAAATTACCAAGTTAAAAATTCATATGAAGATGAGATCATCGAGCCGAAAAAAGAAATTCAAATCGAATATTCTCCTACATATCAGCCACCTAAGGGACCAGAATTGATCATCGCAAATAATTCAAATCAAATCCAAGCTCATTTTGCAGAGGATGATGATCAATCAATTGAATTGCCAGTTGCAGAAGTAGGTATTGATGATAAGGTAGATTACGTATTGCCATCAATGGATTTATTGGCCTACCCAAAGGGTGCTAAAAAACGTGAAAATGAATCCAAACTAAAGGAAAATGCGGACAAGCTTGAAAGAACATTTCAAAGTTTTGGTGTAAAGGCTACAGTAACAAAAGTACATCATGGACCTGCGGTAACAAAATATGAAGTATACCCTGAAGCAGGTGTAAAAGTTAGTCGTATTGTAAATCTTAGTGATGATTTAGCCCTTGCACTTGCAGCAAAAGACATTCGAATTGAAGCTCCGATTCCAGGTAAATCTGCTGTAGGAATTGAAGTGCCTAATACGAATATAACGACTGTATTACTTAGAGAAGTTCTCGAAGCAAAAAATCCGAAATTACAAAATCCATTAGCTGTATCGTTAGGAAAAGATATTGCCGGAGATGCTGTATTTGCAGAGCTTAATAAAATGCCGCATTTACTAGTAGCTGGGGCGACAGGTAGTGGAAAAAGTGTATGTATAAATGGAATCATTGTAAGTATCCTAATGAATGCAAAACCATCTGAAGTAAAGCTAATGCTAATCGATCCGAAGATGGTTGAATTAAATGTTTATAATGGTATTCCTCATTTGCTAACTCCTGTTGTAACAAACCCTAAAAAGGCTTCACAAGCGTTACGAAAAGTTGTTAGTGAAATGGAAAGAAGATACGAGCTTTTTTCTCATTCAGGTACTAGAAATATCGAAGGTTATAACGAATTAACTAAACAAAATAATACGATGACTGATTCGAAACAACCTTTATTACCTTTTA
Source organism: Gottfriedia luciferensis (assembly GCF_001712755.1). Taxonomy (GTDB): domain Bacteria; phylum Bacillota; class Bacilli; order Bacillales; family Bacillaceae_G; genus Gottfriedia; species Gottfriedia luciferensis_B. The sequence continues at coordinate 232,992 of NZ_MDKC01000032.1, read as the reverse complement.
TCGTCGTAATAGTTGATGAGTTAGCTGACTTAATGATGGTAGCTTCGAGTGACGTGGAAGATTCAATCACTAGATTAGCTCAAATGGCTCGTGCAGCTGGTATCCACTTAATTATTGCTACACAACGACCGTCCGTTGACGTTATCACGGGTGTCATTAAAGCAAATATACCTTCTCGAATTGCTTTTAGTGTATCTTCTCAAACAGATTCTCGTACAATACTTGATACTGGTGGAGCAGAAAAACTATTAGGAAGAGGAGATATGTTATATCAACCAATCGGTGCATCTAAACCAATCCGAGTACAAGGGGCATTTTTATCTGATGATGAAGTTGAAAGAGTAGTCGAGTTTTCAATCTCTCAACAAAAGGCTCAATACCAAGAAGAAATGATGGTAAAAGAGGAAAAAGATGGGAAATCTGAAGTGAATGATGACCTTTATAATGAAGCTGTTGAGTTAGTATCAAATATGCAGTCAGCCTCGGTATCACTACTACAAAGAAGATTTAGAATTGGTTATACAAGAGCTGCCAGATTAATTGATGCGATGGAAGATAATGGTATAGTTGGTCCGTATGAAGGTAGTAAACCAAGGGAAGTATTAATTAGTAAGCCAGTAGAAGATGAGCAAGCCTTGTCATAAACAAAAAAGAAAAAATTGTCGAAACATTATTGACATTTTTAGACATAGAATGATATTATTTCTTCAGATAAATTGATAGTCCTCATATAATATCGACATAATGGGTCGGAAGTTTCTACATTGCAACCAATATTTGCAATACTATGGGGAAAAAGCATTATTATGGAGAAATGATTTATATTTACGATAATCAAAAACTCTTATAATCTAGCTTTTTCACTAAGTGGAACGGTAGATTATAAGAGTTTTTTTTGTTAAATATGAACAAATGATCCATTAACGTAATAAAAAATAAAGCGTTTACAAAAAAGTGTTGAAATGAGTAAAAAATAACAGTATAGTAAAGAAGGATTATACGACAGATGTCTAACAACTGATGTCTGAAATCCGAAGTTTGGGGGATGGGAAATGAAGATTAAAACAGACACCAGATTACTTTATCTCCAAGTGATGGATCGAATAAAACAAGATATTGAGAATGGTATTTACTTGCCACATCATAAGTTACCATCAGAGTATGAGTTATCTAAAATATTTGGAGTATCAAGAGCAACATTAAGAGAAGCATTAAGAGTTTTAGAAGAAGAAAATATCTTAGTTAGAAGACATGGAGTCGGTACATTTGTGAAACCGAAACCAATATTTAGGACAGGCATTGAACAATTAAGTAGTGTCTCAGAAATGATTGTTGATGCAGGTAAAGAGCCTGGTACAATCTTTCTATCTTCTAAACTATTAGTTCCTACGAAAGAAGATTTAAAAAGCTTCACAATCACTGAAGATGATCGAATGCACGTAGTAGAAAGAATTCGAACAGCAAATGGTGAACCTGTCGTTTATTGCATTGATAAATTACCGACTAATTATTTTAAACAGGTTCCATCATATGAAGATCACTCGTTTTTTACATTCATTAAAAAAGAAACTGGTCGCAATATCGAATATTCAAGTGCAAGAATTGAACCGATAGGTTACCACGATAAAGTTTCTCCTTTATTACAGTGTGAACCAGATGTTTCATTATTATTAATCGAACAGTTACACTTTGACGATTTAAACCGTGCAGTTTTACATTCTTATAATTACTTTAGAGCGGATCAGTTCAGCTTTAATGTTTTAAGAAAAAGAAATTAAATTGTATAGCCAAATTAATATTTACGAAAAATAAGTTTTGGCAAGTTTTCAAATATTGTTTACTGAAAGTTCATTAAATTATTAGGGAGGTGGATCGTTAAGATAACGATTATAAACCAAGCTAGTACAAAAGTAAATAAAAATTTAAGGGGGCAAAATTTTTATGAAGATGAAAAAAGCTGGTCTTGTTCTTTCAATGGCCTTAGCAGCAGGTACAATTTTAGGTGCTTGTGGTAAAGGTGGAGATACAAAAGACGCAAAAGGCGCATTTAAAGTAGGAATGGTAACTGACTCTGGTACGATTGATGATAAGTCATTTAACCAAGGTACTTGGGAAGGGATCCAAGCTGGAGCTAAAGATTTAGGTTTCAATCTTAAGCAAGATACAAAATACTTAAAACCTGCAGGTGAAACTGAAGCAGATTACTTAAAAGAAATCGGTAACTTAAATGATGCAGGGTTTCAATTTATTATAACTCCTGGTTATAAATTTGAAACAGCAATTAATAAAGCGCAAGATAAATATAAAGATGACAAATTTGTAATTATCGATGGTACTCCACACACAGCTAAAGATTTTACTCCAAATGTAAAAGATAACACAGTTTCAATTTTCTTCGCAGAACATGAAGCTGGTTACTTAGCTGGTATTGCAACAGCAGTTCAATTAAAAACTGGTGATGTTGGATTTATCGGTGGTATGGAAATTCCAGCAGTTCAAAAATATAACTGGGGATTCCAACAAGGTATTAAATATGCAAACGAAAAACTTGGAACAAGCATTTCTTTAAAAGCTAATAACGTAGTTTATTCTGGAAGCTTTACAGACAAAGCAGCAGGTCAACAAATTGCAGCTCAAATGTATGACCGCGGAGTTAAAGCGATTTTCACTGCAGCAGGTGGAGTAGGACAAGGTGCTATTACTGAAGCTAAAAACAGAGTAGCTAGTGGTAAAGAAGTTTGGGTTGTTGGTGTTGACGTAGATCAGTACGCTGATGGTGTTTATAAAGATAACAAATCAATCATTTTAACTTCAGCTATGAAAGGTGTTGCAAAAGCAGCTTCTGATATGGTTAAAGCTGAAAAAGATAAAAAATTCCCTGGTGGACAAACTTTAACTTACGATGCAAAAAATGATGGAATTGGTTTACCAAAAGAAAATCCAAACTTAAGTTCTGATACTATAACAAAAGTTAATGATGTATTTAACAAAATTAAGTCTGGTGAAATTGTAGTAGCAAGTGAAAGAGGAAGTTTAATTAAGTAATTAAATTTCTAATTAATAAATGATAGAAGAAGCATAGGAAAGGAGTCCCTTTTATATGCTTCTTCTACCCTAAAAATGATTTTTTAGTTTCATGCTTTAATCAATTGTAAGCACTTATATTGGTAAAGCTTCCAATTGATTAGGGCATGACTATCGGGAGAGAGAGTTAAGCCCTCCTTAAATAAAAAATATAGAAAAATATTTCGAAATCAAGTAAAACTTTAAAATAAAAAATGACTTCGTAATATCAAGGAGGAAAATTATGGAATATGTAGTGGAGATGCTAAATATAACAAAAGAGTTTCCTGGCATTATAGCGAATGATAATATTACACTACGATTAAAAAAAGGGGAAGTTCATGCTTTATTAGGTGAAAACGGGGCAGGGAAATCAACTTTAATGTCCGTCCTTTTTGGAATGTACACACCTGAAAAAGGGATTATAAAAATAAAAGGTAAAGAAGTTAAAATTTCAAATCCAAATGTTGCAAATGAACTAGGAATCGGAATGGTTCACCAACATTTTAAACTAGTTTCAAATTTTACAGTAACAGAAAATATTATTCTAGGTCTTGAACCTAAAAAGGGGCTAGTCGTAGATATTAAGACTGCAGCAAAACGTATTGAAGAGCTTTCGAAAACTTACGGTTTAAATGTAGATCCATATGCAAAGATTGAAGATATTACAGTAGGGATGCAACAAAGAGTCGAAATTTTAAAAACTTTATACCGTAATGCTGAAGTATTAATCCTAGATGAGCCAACAGCAGTACTTACTCCACAAGAAATACAAGATTTAATGAAGATTATTAAAAACTTGATCAATGAAGGCAAGTCAATCATTATCATTACTCATAAATTAAAAGAAATTAAAGCTGTTGCCGATCAATGTACAGTAATTCGTCACGGTAAGTACATTGGTACAGTTGATGTAAAACAAACTTCTGAATCTGAAATGGCATCTATGATGGTCGGACGTCAGGTGTCTTTCAAGGTAGATAAGGTAGAATCAAATCCTGGTGAAGTTGTACTAGATGTAAATAATTTAAGTGTCAAAAATAATAAAAAAGTTTTAGGTTTAAAAAATGCTACACTTCAAGTTCGAGCAGGTGAAATCGTTGGGATTGCCGGAGTTGAAGGAAATGGACAATCTGAACTTGTTGAAGCAATTACAGGGTTAAGAGCGATTGAAGAGGGTTCTATTTTATTAAAAAATCAAGATATTACAAAACACAGTATACGCGAGCGAATTAGAAACGGTATTGCTCATATTCCAGAGGATCGTCAAAAAAGAGGACTTGTTCTTGAATATACAATTGAAGAAAACGTTGTTTTAGAGATTTATAATCAAGAGCCATTCTCTAAATATGGTGTATTAGATAAAGCTGCGATTGCCAAACATGCAAAGAAAATTATTGAAGAATTCGATGTACGATCTGGTGAAGGTGCTAAAACAGTGGTTGAATCAATGTCTGGAGGAAACCAACAAAAAGCAATCATTGGTCGTGAAATCGAACTTAAGCCAGAGTTATTAATTGCATGTCAGCCAACGCGTGGATTAGACGTTGGTTCGATAGAGTATATTCATAAGAGATTAATAGAGCAAAGAGATAGCGGAAAAGCTGTTCTACTGATCTCGTTAGAGCTAGATGAGGTTCTTAATTTATCTGACCGCATTGCAATCGTAAATGCTGGAGAAATCGTTGATATCGTTAATGCCAAAGACACAAATGAAGATGAATTAGGATTAATGATGGCTGGTATAAGGAGAGGTGAAGGGGCATGAAAAAGGGAGGAATCATTTCTTTAATTGCCGTAGTATTAGGTTTACTAGCTGGAGCATTATTAATTTTAGTAACAGGTAATGATCCAGTAGAAGGGTTTACTTATTTATTCCAAGGTGGATTAAAAGATCCGGAGCGTATTGGTAATACATTTGCTACTGCTACTCCGTTAATTTTAACAGGACTTTCTGTTGCATTTGCATTCAGAACAGGTTTATTTAATATTGGTGCAGCTGGCCAAATGCTTTTCGCAGGATTTTGTGCTTCTGCAATTGGTTTAACTTTCGATTTACCTACTCTTATCTTAGTACCAATTATGGTAATTGTAGCCTTTATTGCAGGTGCAGCTTGGGCATTTATTCCAGGACTACTAAAAGCTAGGTTTAATGTTCACGAAGTAGTTTCTACGATTATGATGAACTGGATTGCCTATTGGACTGTTTATTATTTAGTACCACAATATTTTAAAGGTAGTACTGAAACAGAGTCAAAAATGCTTGCAGATGCAGCAACATTAAAAATGCCATTTTTATCAAATTTATTTGGTGGATCATATATTAACTTCGGTTTATTTATCGCCGTAATTATGGTAATCGTTGTTTCATTTATTATTAATCGTACAGTATTAGGGTATGAATTAAAAGCTGTAGGTTACAACCGAAGTGCTGCTGAATACGCTGGTATTTCAGTAAATAGAAATGTTATTTTATCAATGATGATTTCAGGTGGACTAGCAGGGTTAGCAGGTGTTGTTCAATTCGCTGGTAATGCATCACTAATTCAAATAGGTGTTTTACCTACCGAAGGATTCGACGGAATTGCCGTGGCACTTTTAGGCATGAATACACCAATTGGCGTATTTTTCTCAGCTATTTTCTTTGGACTATTATATTCTGGTAAAGGTTTTATGAGTGCAATGACTTCAATTCCACCAGATATTGCTGATGTTATCATTGCAATTATTATTTATTTCTCTGCAACTAGTATTTTAATTAAAAAAGTTATAGATCGAGTATCGAAATCACGCAAATACAAAAACAGCAATGTAGGAGAGAAGGTGAAATAAGGCATGGATTTAATTATACAAATTTTCCCATATGCAATTGCCTATACGATTCCATTATTAATCGTAGCATTAGGTGGTTTATTTTCTGAGCGAAGCGGTGTCGTAAATATTGGTTTAGAAGGTTTAATGGTTGTTGGTGGTTTCGCTAGTGCCTTAACAATTTCAAAACTTCAAGAAACTCATCAAGGTGAAGTTTGGGTAATCTGGGTAGGAATTCTTGTTGCAGTTCTAACAGGTGCTTTATTTTCTTTACTACATGCGTTTGCAAGTATAAATTTACACGCAGATCAAGTAATTAGTGGTATCGCAATTAATATGATTGCAGGTGCTTTAACAATCTTCTTAGCAAGAAATATTACTGGATCAGGAAACATCAGTATTAACGGTATTACTCGTACGGATATCCCAGTGTTAAAGAACATTCCAATTCTTGGAGATTTATTCTTTAAAAACACGTATTCTACAACATGGTTAGTCATCGGCATTCTAATCATTAGTACATTTGTACTTTATAAAACTCGTTTAGGCTTACGTCTACGTGCATGTGGTGAATACCCACAAGCAGCTGATGCAGCAGGTATTAATGTATACCGTATTCGTTACCTTGGCGTTATTATTTCTGGTGCATTTTCTGGATTAGGTGGAGCAATTATTTTAGTAACTTACTCTGGCGAATTTACAGGTAGTGTAGCAGGTCTTGGTTTCTTAGCAATTGCTGCATTAATTTTTGGACAATGGAAGCCACTTGGAATTTTAGCAGCGACATTATTCTTTGGTGTAGCAACAACAATTGCCAATGTATCGCAAGTAATTCCAAGCTTAGCTCATATCCCACCATTAGCATTAAAGTTATTCCCATACGTTGTAACTTTAATCGCATTAGTAATTTTCTCTAAATCATCTCAAGCACCAAAATCAGTTGGTGTTGCATATGAAAAAGGTAAACGATAAATAATTGTTTTGAAGCTTCCTATTTAATTAGGAAGCTTTTTTCATTTGCTGAAACAACATTGTGTCAACTAATTACGAATATTATCCTGTTAAGTAAGATTGCTTTGGTTGAACATCTCTCAACTATACCAAGAAATTAAATTATAATTCGTGTTTTGATCGATTTTACGAAGAAGAAGATCCTCAAGACATTCAAATAACTTCAGTTTGATTTCTTCTGGAATTCGTTAACCTCATGTCACATGGAGTTATTTGAGGATAAAATCACATCGGAAAAGAAGAATTAATCGTTTTAGAGGTATAAAAGAAAAGACAATGTTAAAAAGTGTATTGGTTTTAAGATTTTCAGTTATGTTTTGGTAATGATTGGAACGTAAGGTGCGAGACTCCTGTGGGAAAAGAGGGAAGGGTGAGACCCCGCAGGCTGGCCGAGGAGGCTCACCTCTCTCCCCACGGAAAGGGAGCATCCTGGAGAGGAAATCAACGAAGTACTTATTTTAAAAGAACAGATAGTTGAATTAAACGACTTTTTCAACATCTCTAAACGATTTTAAAATAAGAAGCTTCTTTTTATTTGAATTAATAATTTTGGGTAAACTAAGCAGTAGGTTTTATTTTTGGTAAAATTAGAGATACAATGAAGATATTGGAAATAAATATGAGTAAATAGTATTTGACTAAGGAGGGTTCAATTTGAATTTGTTACAGTACAAAAATAGTGATATTAACGGTATTAAGCTACATGTGGTAACAACTGAAAAGTTTAAAACAAATTCGATTACGTTAAAAGTACGAGGAAAACTCGAAGAAGATACAGTATCGTATCGCGGAATTTTACCTTATGTATTGCAAAGTGGAACAAAAGATCTTCCTACCAATGGTGAAATTAGAAGAAAATTAGAAGAATTATATGGGGCGACCTTCTTTGTAGACGTATCAAAAAAAGGTGATTACCATGTTATGTCATTTACAATTGACATTGCAAATGAAAAATACCTTTCAAATCAAGGTTCACTATTAAATGAAGCGCTGATGCTTATTGCTTCTATTTGGCAAAATCCATTTTTAGAAAATGGGGTATTTTCAGCTAAACATGTTGAAACTCAAAAAAGAACTCAAGTACAACGAATTCAATCAATTAATGATGATAAATTGAAATTTGCAAATCAACGACTAGTGGAAGAAATGTTTAAGGATGAACCTTATGCGTTACTTGCAAATGGAAAAACAGAAGATGTCAATTCAATGACAGCAGACTCACTTTATCAGTACTATGAAAAAGCTTTGCAACAAGATTTAATTGATCTATATATAGTTGGAGATGTTGCATTTGACCAATGTAAACAATTAGTTGAAGAGAATTTTAGAAACACAACTAGTCGAAAATTAACAGTTGATACAACAAAAGCAACGCCAGTCGATTCTCCTAATGAAGTAATTGAAGAGCAAAAACTAAATCAGGCTAAACTTCATATAGGTTATACGACTGGGATTTCGATTAAAGATCCAGATTACTTTGCACTTCAAGTATTTAATGGACTTTTTGGCGGATTCTCTCATTCAAAGTTATTTATCAATGTTCGTGAAAAAAATAGCTTAGCATACTATGCTGCTTCTCGTTTTGAAAGTCATAAATCAATTTTAATGGTTATGTCTGGTATAGCAAGTGAAAATTATGAAAAAGCAACTACAATTATTGCTGAACAACTTGAAGAAATGAAAAAGGGAAATTTCACTGAAGAGGAAATCGATCAAACAAAATTAGTGATTAAAAACAGTCTATTAGAAAGTATGGACACAGCTTATGGAATTATTGAAACATTATTCAATGACCAAGCTGCAGGGAATGAACGTCCGATCGAGGACTGGTTCCCTGAAATTGAAAAAGTTACGAAAGATGAAATTGTAGCTGTAGCTAATAAAATTAAACTTCACACAACTTATTTCTTAAAAGGTCAGGAGGGAGCATAATGGAAAAAAAGTATTTTGAACAATTGAATGAAACGCTTTATTTCGAGGAGCTTGAAAACGGATTAAAAGTATATATTCTTCCTAAACAAGGCTACAACAAAACATATGCGACCTTTACAACTAAATACGGTTCGATTGATTCTGAATTTATTCCTTTAGGAAAAGATGAAAAATTAGTTGTACCAGATGGGATTGCTCATTTTTTAGAGCACAAGTTGTTTGAAAAGAAAGATGGGGACGTATTCCAAGTTTTTAGTAAACAAGGAGCTTCTTCTAATGCGTTTACAAGTTTTACACGAACTGCTTATTTATTTTCAGCAACGAATAATGTAGAACAAAATTTAATGACTTTAATTGATTTTGTTCAAGATCCATATTTTTCTGATCAAAGTGTTGAAAAAGAAAAAGGGATTATTGGTCAAGAAATTAAAATGTACGAAGATAACCCTGATTGGAGACAATATTTTGGGATGATTGCCAATTTATATGGTAAACATCCTGTTAGAACCGATATTGCTGGTACGGTTGAATCAATTTCAAAAATTACAAAAGAATTACTTTATACTTGTTACGAAACTTTTTATCATCCGAGTAATATGTTGTTTTTTGTTGTAGGTCCGGTAGATCCTGATAAAACAATGAATTTAATTAAAGAAAACCAAAGCAAAAAAACGTTCAAAGATGCAAATGAAATTAAGAGATTTTTCCCTGAAGAAACGCCAGAATCAGCAGAAAAGAAAAAAGTGTTACATATGAATGTCCAATCATCGAAAGTGCTCGTTGGCGTGAAAGACTTTTCTGCACCTAAAGGTGGAAGCGAATTATTAAAGCATGAATTATCAATTTCAGTATTACTTGATTATTTATTTGGCAAAGGCTCAAATACGTATCAACAAATGTATGAAGACGGCTTAATCGATGATACGTTCTCATATGATTACTCCGCAGAAAATGGTTTTGCTTTTGCAATCATCGGAGGAGATTCTACTTCACCTGAAAAACTTTCTGAAAAAATTAAAGAAGTGTTATTAGATTCAAAAAATCATCAGTGGGAAAAAGAAATTGTCGATCGCGTAGTTAAAAAGAAAATTGGCGGATTCCTACGCTCATTAAATTCTCCAGAATATATCGCTAACCAATTTACACGATATGCGTTCTTAGATATGCATTTATTTGACATTGTATCTGTGTTACAATCTATTTCTGTAGAGGATCTAAAAGAAAGTGCTAGTCATCTAATAAATGAAGACTATATGAGTGAATTTTTTGTTCTTCCTCATTGAATGAATTAAAAGCATCCTTTATTGGATGCTTTTTGAAATTTTAAAAATTTAAGGGTTTTTAAAGAATCAAAGTGTATTATTTATTAATAAAAATTTTTAAGTCCTCGTTTCTCTATTACCTTTATAATTATTAATACTCTTTAAACCTGCATTAAAACCTCGAATAAATGGAGATTATAATAAATGAGAAAAAGAATTCTAGTAATTGGAGCTAGTGGTGACATTGGCTTAGCAATTTCGAAAAAATTAATCAATGAAAAATATGATTTAGTTGTCCATTATAATAGTAAGAAAGAGCCACTTAATGAGCTGATCCAATTAGCTAATGAGATTGAAGTAAATTGCCAATTTGTTCAAGCGGACTTGTCAGTTGAAAATGGAGTTGAAATTTTAACATCACAAATAAATGATACAATCGATTCAATTGTTTATGCATCGGGTTTTTCAATCTTTGGTTTAATTAACGATGTAAGTGATGAGGAAATCGATCGAATGACTCAATTACATATCAAAAGTTTGATCAAAGTAGTCAATCATTTTCTTCCTAATATGGTGGCTAAAAAATCTGGCAGTATCGTCGTTATTTCGTCTATATGGGGACAAATTGGTGCTTCATGTGAAGTATTATATTCAACTACTAAAGGTGCTCAAAACGCCTATGTGATGGCATTAGCTAAAGAATTAGGGCCAAGTGGAGTGAAAGTAAATGCCGTTGCCCCAGGTGCCGTAAAAACGAATATGTTAAATACGTTTAGTGAAGAAGATTTAAAAGAAATCGCAAATGAAATTCCAATGAATCGTTTAGCTCTTCCATGTGAAATTGCGAATACGGTAAATTACCTAATTTCCGAACAATCTTCTTATATAACAGGCCAAATTCTTGGAGTAAACGGCGGTTGGCATACTTCATAGCAAAATTTCCGGTCGAAAGTTATTTATTTCACATATTTTACCTTTTATATTATGGCGAAATCGTTTATTATTAAATGGAGAGTTAAGTAGTTAACAAATAGGGGGTATAGGTATGGAGTTAATCGAATGGTATTTTGAGTATGAAATACATAAGAATCGCCCTGGACTACTTGGAGATATTGCATCGCTAATCGGTATGCTAGGGATTAATATTTTAACAATCAATGGTGTCGACACAATGAGACGCGGCATGTTACTTGGTTGCGATAACGATGATCAAATTACTAGATTTGAATCAATTTTAAATACTATGGACAATATAACAATAATTAAACTTAGAAAGCCAACTCTGAGAGATCGTTTAGCTGTAAGACATGGTACTTATATTCAACGTGACGTAGATGATAAAAAGACTTTTCGTTTTGTCCGCGATGATTTAGGTATGCTTGTTGATTTTATGGCAGAGCTATTTAAAATGCCAGGCCATAAGCTAATCGGAATTAGAGGGATGCCTCGTGTTGGTAAGACAGAATCAGTTGTAGCAGCAAGTGTTTGTGCAAATAAACGCTGGTTATTTGTTTCATCAACATTAATTAAACAAACATTAAGAAGTCAATTAATAGAAGATGAATATAATTCAGATAATGTATTTATTATTGATGGCATTCTTTCTCATAGAAGAGCAAATGAGCAACATTGGCAATTGGTTCGCGAAATTATGGCAATGTCTTCTGTGAAAGTAGTGGAACATCCTGATGTATTTGTACAGCAAACTGAATACTCCTTAGAAGATTTTGATTACATAATTGAATTAAGAAATGATGAAAATGAAGAAATTAAATATGAACTTGTAGACCAAATGGATAAAAATGGACACAACTCGTTCTCGATGTTTGATTTTTAAAGTTAGTTGGGGTGTAACTTGTGACAGAATTAGGAAAATATTTACGAGAAGCAAGAGAAGCGAAAGGTTTATCAATTGACGATGTACAAGAGTTAACGAAGATTCAGAAACGTTATCTTGAAGCAATCGAAGAAGGTAATTATGAAATATTGCCAGGGCAATTTTATGTTCGTGCATTTATTAGACAATATGCAGAAACAATAGGTGTTGACGTTTCTGGATTTCTAACTGAAAAGCCAGTGGTAGAAGAATCAACTGTGGCAAGTACAGTAGAAGAAGTAAAGCATGAAGAAATCCCTAGTAGAGCATCGAAGCTTAAAGAACCATTAAGCAATGTTAAGTCATCACGAGTAATGGATTATTTACCAAGGATACTAGTAGCGATTCTTATCATCGGAATCTGTATCGCTATTTATATGATGTTCCCATCAAAAAATGATGGAAAATCTGCGGATACGAATCAGACTCAATCTAACTCTAATTCTGAAATTGAAAAACCAAAAAATAATGCGCTAGATCAGGCAAAAGTTAATAATACGAAAAAAACAGAGAAACCGAAAAATGATGTGACTGAGCAAACACCAGCGCAAAAAATTACTGTTGACTCTGCAGCGGGTAAACGAACTACTATTTCTTTATCTGGTACGGATGTATTTAAATTAGAAGTAGTTGCAAATGGTGAAAGTTATGTAGATTTAAAAAATGCTGATGGAAAAATGTTCTATTCCGGAATTTTAAAACAAGGACAAACTCAAAACTACGACTTAACAGATGAAAATGAAGTAACAGTAAATATTGGTGCTTCTAATAATGTTGAGCTACGAATTAACGATCAGATATTTAAATATCCAGTTAATCCAACAAATGCTGTTCACCAAAAGATTACGATTAAAAATTTAAAAATGAATCAATAGTCATCTTTAAGATGGCTTTTATTCATTTATTATAAATGCTTCATTTTTAGAAAGTTTTGGAGGGTTTTACCATGAATTTACCAAATAAGATCACAGTTTCAAGGGTTTGTCTAATTCCATTATTTATGATTGCCGTTTTAATCGATTTTGGATGGGGAAAAGTTACATTAATGGGTGATTCAATACCAGTTAATCATTTAGTAGGAGCTGCAATTTTTATTATTGCATCAGTTACTGATTTTATAGATGGTTATTACGCTAGAAAATTTAATCTAGTAACTAATTTTGGTAAGTTTTTAGATCCACTTGCTGATAAATTACTTGTATCGTCTGCATTAATTATCTTAACTGATTTTCATTATGTTCCTGCATGGATTACGATTGTCATTATAAGTAGAGAGTTTGCTGTAACCGGATTACGAATGATTTTAGCTGGCTCTGGAGAAGTTCATGCTGCTGCAATGCTAGGTAAAATTAAGACTTGGGCTCAAATAGTTGCGATTTCTGCCTATTTCTTACATGACTTCCCATTGAATTTCTTACCATTTTCGATTGCGGATGTATCACTTTGGGTCGCATTATTCTTTACAGTATATTCTGGTTGGGATTATTTTTACAAAAATAGAGATGTTCTTCTTAAATCAATGTAATTAATATAGGGGGAAATGATATGAAGCGTGCTGAAATCATCGCAGTAGGTACTGAGCTACTTTTAGGCCAAATTGCAAATACAAATGCTCAATTTATAGCTAAACATTTATCTGCATTAGGATATCACCATCATTTCCAAACAGTTGTAGGAGACAATTCCGAACGACTTAAAAGTGCATTAGAAATTGCTTCATCAAGAAGTGATTTAATCATCTTAACTGGTGGACTTGGACCAACAAAGGATGATTTAACGAAAGAAGTAGTCGCAGAATTTGTTCAAGAATCACTTGTTTATCATGAACAATCACTAGAGTATATTGAACAATATTTTATTAAAGTAAATCGACCAATGACTGAAAATAATAAAAAACAAGCATTAGTCATTCATAACGCACATGTTTTATTGAATAAAAACGGTATGGCACCTGGAATGGTTTATGAAGTGAAAAATAAACAATTTGTATTATTACCAGGACCACCTAAAGAAATGATTCCGATGGTTGAGAAAGAACTAATTCCTTATTTTTTAAAAGGTAAGGAAGCAAGTACGATTATTTCGAAAGAGCTTAAATTTTTTGGCATCGGTGAATCGATTTTAGAAACTGAAATTCTTGATTTACTTGAAAATCAATCAAATCCAACAATTGCTCCTTTAGCGAGTGAGGGAGAAGTAATGCTTCGAGTTACTGCAAGTGCTAGTAATCAACAAGAGGCAGAAAAACTAATTGGACAAGCTGAAGAAAAAATACGTGAGCGCGTTGGGCAGTTTATATATGGTACAAATAATGAAAACTTATTTACAGTTTTATCAAGTAAGCTAAAAGATTTTAAACTGACTATTTCTGCTGCTGAAAGTTTAACTGGAGGTCTATTCAGTAAAAGACTGACAGATATTCCCGGGAACTCGTCCATTTTTAAAGGTAGTGTTGTTTGTTATTCTAATGAAATAAAACAAAATCTTTTAAATGTGCCAGCAGACATTCTTAATAAAAATGGTGCTGTAAGTGCAGAATGTGCAAAATCACTAGTTGAAAATATTCAAAGATTAACAGGCAGTAATATTTCAATTAGTTTTACTGGTGAGGCAGGACCGTCTACATTAGAAGATGTGCCGGTAGGGAAAGTATTTATCGGTATAAAAATTGGTGATTCTGATTCAATTGTAAAAGAGTTTCAATTCAGTGGCACTAGAGAACAAATCAGATTATCAAGTGTCAAAAATGGCGCGAACTTGTTGATTAAATTAATTAATTCAAGTTTCGAAAGTCAAGACTTATAAATTGAAATAGAATATTTTATAATATAAAAGCTCGGTTAATTTAGCCGAGTTTTTTAATTTTATAGTTTCGATATTAATAAAAATCTAGTTTTATAGACCAAAAAATACGAAACAAGCGTTTCTATTCTTTAAAAATTAAGTTTAAATACGAAAAATATCGAATAAACGTTCTATTTTTTTGTTGGCAAACGAACAAAAAACAGTTATTATATAGTTAAGAGATAAATGAATCCTGAAGGAGGAATCTAAATGAGTGATCGTCAAGCTGCATTAGAAATGGCTTTAAAACAAATAGAAAAACAATTCGGTAAAGGTTCAATTATGAAACTTGGAGAACAAACAGAACGCCAAATTTCAACTATTTCTAGTGGATCGTTAGCACTAGATGTAGCATTAGGTGTAGGTGGATATCCAAGAGGACGTATTATCGAAGTATATGGTCCTGAAAGTTCAGGTAAAACAACTGTAGCATTACATGCAATCGCTGAAGTTCAAGCAAATGGAGGACAAGCGGCGTTTATAGATGCTGAGCATGCATTAGATCCGGTTTATGCTCAAAAATTAGGTGTAAACATTGATGAGTTATTATTATCTCAACCAGATACAGGTGAACAAGCACTTGAAATCGCTGAAGCATTAGTTCGAAGTGGTGCAATTGATATTATCGTAATTGATTCAGTAGCTGCATTAGTTCCAAAAGCTGAAATTGAAGGTGAGATGGGTGATGCTCACGTAGGTCTACAAGCACGATTAATGTCGCAAGCATTACGTAAACTTTCAGGTGCAATTAACAAGTCAAAAACGATCGCATTCTTCATTAACCAAATTCGTGAAAAAGTTGGAGTTATGTTTGGTAATCCTGAGACGACTCCAGGTGGACGTGCGTTAAAATTCTATTCTACAATTCGTTTAGAAGTACGTCGTGCTGAACAATTAAAACAAGGTAATGATATTGTGGGTAACAAAACAAAGATTAAAGTAGTTAAAAATAAAGTAGCACCACCATTTAGACAAGCAGAAGTAGACATTATGTATGGAGAAGGTATTTCTAAAGAAGGTGAAATTCTTGATATTGGAGCCGATTTAGATATCGTTCTTAAGAGTGGAGCATGGTATTCTTACAATGAAGAGCGTCTTGGACAAGGCCGTGAGAATGCTAAGCAATTCTTAAAAGAAAATAAAGAAATTCGTGATACGATTAAACAATCGATCCGTCTTCACCATGGTTTAGATAACCCTGTTACTGTAACAGAAACAGATGACGAAGAACAATTCTCTTTATTAAATGAGTAATCATAAGTTAGTTTAGAACAATAAAAAATGCGGGCGCTTATTAAAAGTGCCTGCATTTTTTTATTTATAATTTCATGACTTTGATTTTTTTGAAATACAGAAAATAATTTCATCAATTTGAAAGAATTGATTCCAATAGAAGGATTCACCATCCCTATAAGAAATGCAAAGTGAGACCTTATTAGAATGACCATGAAGAGGCAAATAAAGTCATTCATGGTAAGTAGGTGTCTTGTATTAGAATAAGGCATACTTTTATGATCGGGGCTTATCAAAAAACAGACAATATCTATATTTTTTTATATTTATGAGTAGTAATTTATAAAAGAAAAATTCGATCAAATAACTTACTAATCAGATCTTAAAAAAAAATTAATGAATAAAATTTAGATTCTCATGTATGAAATCTAGTAAAAATGTAATAAATATTGATAAATCAAGTAAGTAAGCGAGTTACAAGGCTTGACATCATTTGGTAAGAGATTTAATATTTAAGTGTATATTCTAAAAAAATATTACTATTTTGTGAAAAATTGAATTGAAGTGTGCTGTATGTTGATGCAATTATTTATACAATATAACAGCCGACAAAAATGAAACTAACTAAATAGCAAGAGGAGGTGAAATCATGGGTGCAAATACTATAATTTTGATCATCTTCGCATTGCTTGCCACATTCGGAGTCGGTTATGCTGTCGGA
The DNA here is from genome assembly GCF_001712755.1 of Gottfriedia luciferensis. Lineage (GTDB taxonomy): Bacteria > Bacillota > Bacilli > Bacillales > Bacillaceae_G > Gottfriedia > Gottfriedia luciferensis_B. The sequence continues at coordinate 216,239 of NZ_MDKC01000032.1, read as the reverse complement.
TTTTTTGTCCGTAAGTCCATTGCAGAAGCTAAAATAAATGGCGCAACTAATCATGCAAATCAAATTATTGAAGATGCAAAACGTGATTCAGAAACAATTAAAAAAGAAGCTTTATTGGAAGCAAAGGACGAAATTTTCAAAATTCGTACAGATGCAGAGAACGAAATTCGAGACCGTCGTAGTGAACTACAAAAGTCAGAAAATCGTTTAATGCAAAAAGAAGAGAACTTAGATCGTAAAGATGATGGACTTTCAAAACGTGAGTCTGTTCTTGAAAGAAAAGAGGAATCTCTTGTTTTAAAACAACAGCAGATAGAAGAAATGGAAAGCAAGATAGAAGCATTAATTGCTGCTCAACAAGAAGAGTTAGAGAGAATTTCTAGCTTAAATCGTGAAGAAGCAAGACAATTAATACTTACTAAAGTCGAAAATGAATTATCCCATGAAACAGCAATACTAGTAAAAGAAACAGAAGCTCGAGCAAAAGAAGAAGCAGATAAGAAAGCAAAAGATATTTTATCATTAGCAATCCAGCGATGTGCTGCAGACCATGTTGCTGAAACAACTGTTTCAGTTGTAAATCTTCCAAATGATGAAATGAAAGGTCGTATTATTGGCCGTGAAGGACGAAATATACGTACTTTAGAAACGTTAACTGGTATAGATTTAATTATTGATGATACGCCTGAAGCTGTAATATTATCAGGTTTTGATCCAATTCGTCGTGAAACTGCACGAATTGCACTAGATAAATTAGTACAAGATGGTCGAATCCATCCTGCACGAATTGAAGAAATGGTTGAAAAATCAAGACGAGAAGTAGATGAGTACATACGTGAAGTCGGTGAACAAACTACTTTTGAAGTTGGTGTTCATGGAATTCACCCTGACTTAATAAAAATATTAGGTCGTCTGAAATTTAGAACTAGTTATGGTCAAAATGTGTTAAAGCATTCGATGGAAGTAGCGAACTTAGCTGGACTTATGGCTGCTGAACTTGGTGAGGATACAAAACTTGCAAAACGTGCAGGTTTACTTCACGATATTGGTAAAGCAATTGACCATGAGGTAGAAGGAAGTCACGTTGAAATCGGTGTTGAATTAGCAACGAAATATAAAGAACATCCAGTAGTTATCAATAGTATTGCATCACATCACGGGGATGCTGCGCCAACTTCAATTATTGCGGTTCTTGTAGCTGCTGCAGATGCTTTATCTGCTGCTAGACCGGGAGCACGTAGCGAAACATTAGAAAACTATATCCGTCGATTAGAAAAGCTTGAAGAGATTTCTGAATCATATGAAGGTGTAGAAAAATCATTCGCTATTCAAGCAGGTCGTGAAGTACGCATCATGGTAAAACCAGATACAATTGATGATTTACAAGCTCATAGATTAGCGAGAGACATTAGAAAGCGTATTGAAGATGAACTGGATTACCCAGGTCATATAAAAGTTACGGTTATTCGTGAAACTCGAGCTGTCGAGTATGCAAAATAAAGTGGTTTATGCCACTTTATTTTCTTTTTTGTAACAAAATAAAGTATTTTTAAAAATAGCTCCAACTAATACATATCTGAAATGAATCTTAGTTGAATGGCATAGATGAAGATTCAGATTGTGCTAGTAATGGGGCTTTTCGTATTTTTGGGTAATCTAAAAGTAAAATCAGTGCTGTGAATTAACAGTGGCAAGTTGGAAGGATGTAACGTAATGAGAATAATGTTTATAGGCGATGTAGTTGGTTCAAATGGTAGGGCAATGGTAAAGGCTAATATTCAAGCTTTAAAAAGGAAATATAATCCTTCAGTAACGATTATAAATGGTGAAAATGCAGCACATGGTAAAGGAATAACGGAAAAAATTTACCGCGAATTTTTAGAATTAGGTGCTCAAGCAGTAACACTTGGTAACCATGCATGGGATAAAAAGGATATTTTTGAATTTATTGATCAAGCAAAATACTTAGTTAGACCAGCTAATTTCCCTGAAGGTACACCTGGTAATGGATTAGTATTTTTAAATTTTAATGATGTTGAAATAGCCGTTATAAATTTACAAGGTAGAACATTTTTACCACCACTTGATTGTCCTTTTAAAAAAGCTGATGAGCTAATAAAAATCGCTAAAAAACGAACAAACATCATTTTTGTTGATTTTCATGCTGAAGCAACAAGTGAAAAAATTGCTATGGGCTGGTATTTGGATGGAAGAGTAACAGCGGTTGTTGGTACACATACACATGTTCAAACGGCTGATGAGCGAGTTTTACCTGCTGGTACAGCGTTTATTACAGATGTTGGAATGACAGGTCCATATGATGGAATTCTAGGTGTTACGAAAGAAGCTGTTATAAAAAAATTCCTAACGAACTTACCAGTGAGATTCGAAGTTGATGAAGGTAGAGGTCAGTTAAGTGGTGTAATTATCGAATTAGATAAACAAACTGGGCTAGCAAAATCAATAAAAAGAATACAAATAAATGATGATCATCAAGAGCTATAATATTAATTAAAAGAATTGTGAAAATTTTTAAAAAACTTTTAAATATTTGCAGGAATAACTTCTTGTTATCGAGAATAGTTTTTATTGTACACAATAATAGCTTTGTAAGTACAAGGAGGATCAGGAATGGAAATATTAAAAGTTTCAGCAAAGTCAAACCCTAATTCTGTAGCAGGAGCACTTGCAGGTGTATTGAGAGAGCGTGGTTCAGCAGAAATTCAAGCAATTGGTGCTGGCGCGTTAAACCAAGCTGTAAAAGCAGTTGCAATTGCAAGAGGATTCGTTGCACCAAGTGGTGTAGACCTTATTTGTATCCCTGCATTTACAGATATTCAAATCGATGGGGAAGAGCGTACAGCGATAAAATTAATCGTAGAGCCTCGTTAATAATAACAACCTGTTAGCCTAAAGCGACAGGTTGTTTTATTTTTAATTCAAGGAAGAGTAAGTGTTAGCAAGTCAGATTACGCAAAATTGTAATTAAAAAGTGTACCTAAGACTTTAGCTCCAACTCGAAAGCTCGTTTAGTCGACGAGTTTTTTTGCGTATAATTATTACTTTTATTATTCGAATTATTAATATGTTACACTAATTTCAATAGTCAAAAAAATAGGAGGGTGTTAATTTATGAAAGTTTTTGATGCTCATTGTGATGTATTGATGAAATTACTAGAAAAGCCTTCGATCAATTTTGAAAATGATGATTCCTTACAAGTTTCAGTTAATCGATTAAAACAAGGGAATAGTAAAATACAATGTTATGCGATTTATATTCCTGAAAGTATACATAAACTAATCAAATTTGATGCAGCTCTTCAATGTGTAACACTTTTTTATGAAAAAGTAGCAACAGAAAATAATAATATAAAAGTTATTCGAACAAAAGAAGATGAAGTTGGATTAAAAAGTCACGAAATGGGTGCTATTTTGACGCTAGAGGGCTGTGATGCACTTTTAGGTGATATTAATCGCTTAAAGATATTACATCGTCTAGGGGTACGTAGTGTCGGTCTAGTATGGAATTATGCAAACGAAGCTGCGGATGGAATTCTTGAGGAAAGAAATGGTGGTTTAACTAATTTTGGAAGAAGTGTAGTTCATTACTTAAATGAGCATAATATGTGGTGTGATCTTTCTCATTGTACTGAAGCCGCGTTTTGGGATGCATTTGAACAAGCAAAATATCCAACTGCGACTCATTCAAATGCTAAAGCGATTTGTAAACATCCAAGAAATTTAAATGATGAACAGCTAAAGGCTATGTTTAATAGAGGAGCAATAGTCGGGATTAATTTCTATCCTACTTTTTTAGTTGATGAAGGTGTCGCAAATATTTCAGATATTCTTAAACATATCGATTATATGTGCTCTCTAGGTGGAGAAAAATTTATCGCGATGGGATCAGATTTTGATGGAATCGATACTCATCCAACAAATTTACATCACGTAGGTCTTTATCAAAATTTAACAAATGAATTGCTTAAACACTATACAGAACAGCAGGTTAAAGGCTTTATGTATGAGAATTATTCATCATATATACATTACAAATAACACGTTACTTGTTCAGAATAATAAAAATATAAAAATTAAAGGAATAATTTCTTTCAAAATCATTGATTTTTTTGATTAATAGGTCTAGAATTGAAAGCGAATTAACTCATATCAAAAGATATGTTTTAAATCGCTTTCATTCTTTTATAAAAAATGAATGATATGCAAAAAAATTATCCATTTATAATTTAATTTATTACGAATGAGGGCATTCAAAGGGGTGTAGGAAATGATTGAACAACTTTCGTGGAAAGTTGGAGGACAACAGGGTGAAGGTATCGAAAGTACAGGTGAGATTTTTGCAATTGCGCTAAACCGTTTAGGTTACTACTTATACGGATATCGTCATTTCTCTTCTCGTATTAAAGGTGGTCACACTAATAACAAAATTCGTGTAAGTACAACTGAAGTTCGTGCAATTTCAGATGACTTAGATATTTTAGTAGCATTTGACCAAGAAACAATCGATGTAAACTTTTATGAATTACGCAAAGGCGGTATCGTAATTGCTGATGCTAAATTTAATCCGACAATTCCAGATTCAACTGACGTAACACTTTATTCAATTCCATTTACAGAATTAGCAACTGAACTAGGTACTTCATTAATGAAAAACATGGTTGCAGTTGGAGCTTCAAGTGCAATTTTAGGTCTATCAATTGAAGTGTTCAGAGAAGTTGTAGATGAAATTTTTGGTAAAAAAGGTCAACAAATTGTTGAGAAAAACATAGAAGCAATCGCACGTGGAGCAGAAGAAATGAGAGAAATGCTTGGCGTGAATGTAAATAAAATGCAATTATCAGAAGCTGATGGTAAAAAACGTATGTTCCTAATCGGTAACGATGCAATCGCAATGGGTGCATTAGCAGGTGGTTCTCGTTTTATGGCAGCGTATCCAATTACGCCAGCATCTGAAATTATGGAATACTTAATCAAAAAATTACCTCAGTATGGTGGAGCAGTTATTCAAACTGAAGACGAAATTGCTGCATGTACAATGGCAATCGGTGCTAACTATGCTGGTGTTCGTACATTAACATCATCTGCAGGTCCTGGTCTTTCATTAATGATGGAAGCAATCGGTCTTTCTGGTATGACTGAGGTTCCTTTAGTAATCGTTGATACTCAACGTGGTGGTCCAAGTACTGGTCTTCCAACTAAACAAGAGCAATCAGACTTAATGGCTATGATCTACGGAACTCACGGTGAAATTCCGAAAGTAGTAATCGCTCCAAGTACAGTAGAAGAAGGATTCTACGATATGGTGGAAGCGTTTAACGTAGCTGAAGAATTCCAAGTACCTGTAATCGTAATTACTGACTTACAACTTTCTTTAGGTAAACAAACTGTTGAGCCACTTCAATTTGAAAAAGTACAAATTCGCCGTGGTAAGTTTGATTACAAACAAGAATTACCTGTATCTGAAAACAAAGAGTACTTCAAACGTTATGAAGTGACTGAAGATGGCGTTTCTCCTCGTGTAGTACCAGGTATGAAAGGTGGAATTCACCACGTAACAGGTGTTGAGCATGATGAAATGGGTAAACCATCAGAATCACCAATTAACCGTAATCAACAAATGGATAAACGTATGCGTAAATTAAATAACCTAAAATTCCCTAACCCAGTGTTAGTGAACTCTAAACACGAAGATGCTGATGTATTACTAGTTGGTTTCAACTCAACTCGTGGTGCGATTGAAGAAGCAATGGTTCGTTTAGAGCAAGATGGTATCAAAGTTAACCATGCTCATATCCGTCTAATTCACCCATTCCCAACAAACGAATTAATGCCTGAGCTTAAAAAAGCTAAGCGTGTAATCGTAGTTGAAAATAATGCTACTGGTCAATTAGCAAGCATTATCAAAATGAATTGTGGTCATGCAGAAAAGATTTCAAGCTTACTAAAATATGATGGAAATCCTTTCTTACCAAAAGAAATTTACAATACTTGCAAGGAAGGAGTTGTTCTAAATGGCAACATTTAAAGAATTTCGTAATAATATTAAACCAAACTGGTGCCCAGGATGTGGAGACTTCTCTGTACAAGCATCTATTCAACGTGCAGCAGCGAATGTTGGTTTAGAACCTGATAACCTTGCAGTAATTTCTGGTATTGGATGTTCTGGTCGTATTTCTGGATATATTAACTCTTACGGTTTACATGGTATCCATGGTCGTTCACTTCCAATTGCACAAGGTGTAAAAATGGCTAACCGTGATCTAACTGTTATCGCTTCTGGTGGTGACGGTGATGGATTCGCTATCGGTTTAGGTCATACAATCCATGCAATTCGTCGTAACATCGACATTACGTATATCGTAATGGACAACCAAATCTATGGTCTAACAAAAGGTCAAACATCACCTCGTAGTGATGTAGGATTCAAAACTAAGAGTACGCCACAAGGTTCTGTTGAATCTGCACTTTCAGTAATGGAAATGGCATTAACAGCTGGTGGAACATTCGTAGCTCAAAGTTTCTCAAGTGATTTAAAAGAATTAACTTCATTAATTGAGCAAGGTATTAACCACAAAGGTTTCTCTTTAATTAACGTATTCAGCCCATGTGTAACTTACAATAAAGTAAACACATATGACTGGTTTAAAGAAAATCTTGTTAAACTTTCTGATGTTGAAGGATATGATCCATCAAACAAAGAAATGGCTATGCAAACATTAATGCAAAATAAAGGTTTAGTAACTGGTCTTATCTACCAAAACAAAGAGCAAAAATCATACCAACAATTAATTTCTGGATACAGTGAAGAACCATTAGTTGAATCAGAACTTCAATTAGAAAAAGCACAATTCGAAAAATTAGTTGCTGAATTCATGTAATAAAAAGAAAAACTCCTCATTTTTTGAGGAGTTTTTTCAAAGTGTTGAAATATAAAATGGTCAATAGGGAAACGGACATTAAATGAACATTTATTTAATGATGAAATTATCATTTCTGGGATGATCTATTAAGGTTTTAAATATTAATATGGTTGAGTAATTTCATGATTCCAATAATCACTAGTAATGATTTTTTCAGAAGATAAAAATACTATGGGTTAATTTTTATAAAAAAAAATTCAGTTGTTTAGTTTAATTAATGTTCGATATTTATTGACCTACAAGCTGATTAATATAAAATAGTTGGGTTACTCTAGTAAAGGCAATCTGATTAGGATTTATTGCAGACTTTTTTCGATGAATAAGTTGATTGGAACGAAAGGGATGCTCGACTCCTATGGGATTAGCGGGAAGGCTGAGACCCCGCAGGCTTGCCGAGGAGGCTAAAGAATCTCGCCCCATGGAAAGCGAGAATACTGTAGTGGAAATCAACATCACTCTACTCCTTTTACGAAAATTTGGTAATTAAATTGACAAGGTTGTTTTTCAACAACATGGAAAAACTCCTCACTTTTTGAGGAGTTTTTTTTTATTTTAGATATGGACAATCATGACAATCTATTATGAAGGATACTGCCATTTGATGTTGAAGTAATTTGTAGTTAGGAGTGTTTTGATGATGAATATAAAAATAAGAAGACCGATAATAGAAGACATTAAAGAATTAAATCAATTTTTTAAAATAGTGATTATAGATACTTTTACAAAAGAAGGTATTAGCAATCAAGTGGAAAGTATGAAGGAAGAAATCAAAACAAAAGGAATTTATCTAGAAAATGATTTTGAAAGTAATGGTGAAGAACGATATTTTTTGATTGCGTTAAATAACGAAAAGATTATTGGTTCGATTGAATATGGTCCAGCTAGTGATCTTATTTTAAATTGTACAAACAATGAATTAAAAGGGCTACCTGAGGTCGGTACTGTATTTGTACATCCAGACTATCAAAAAAATGGAATAGGAAATTTATTATTAAAGAATATGTTCGTTACTTTACACAATAAAGGGATAGAAGAATTTTGTTTAGATAGTGGCTATTGTAATGCCCAAAAAATCTGGAAAAAGAAATTTGGCGAACCTGATTATTTATTAAAGGACTATTGGGATAAGGGATCTGATCATATGATTTGGAAAATTAAAGTCAGCGATAGATTAAAATAGCAATTTTTCAGGTTTTATCTGCAAACCACTGTTTAATTACCAATTTCATCATTTGTTTTTACAGAAGAACCCTTTATTTGGCATTCCAAAACTCTTATTTGCAGCCTAGTCATTATTTATCACTTCTGTTTTTAAATCTACAGTTTTATCAACATTTAAAGATTCTCTAAGGATACCATATTAAAAAATAGAGGTTTCCAATTTTGGAGACCCTCCATTTTCTAATAACAAAGTAACACTAAATTGAATTCTTAAATTAAAAAATAGGCAAATAAAGGAAATCGCTTGATATTATCGAATTTCTTAATTAGAAATAATAGAAAGGAGAAAAATTTTGTTATCCTCACTCGTACCTGCTTTAATTACGTTTATTTTGGTAAGTATTCTTTCACCTTTTTTAATTGCTACGTTAAGAAGATTGAAGTTGACTCAACCTATTAGAGCGGAATTACCAGCTGAACACCATAATAAAAAAGGAACTCCTTTAATGCTGGGAAGTATATTTTTGATAGGTATTTTAGTAGCTTTCGTTAATTATTCAAGTCCACTTATGCTTTTTTTAGTTGGAACTTTTATTTTATTCAGTGTTGTTGGTTTTCTTGATGACTTTTGGAAAGCATCAAAACAGGATCCAGGAGGAATATCAGCTAAAACAAAACTAGTTTTTCAATTTTCATTTACTATTTTTTTACTTATTGTTTTAATTAATTTTTTTGAAGTAGACACAACCTTTCGGATTACCGATTCGATAAGTATCTTTTTACCATTATGGGTTTATTTGGCCTTAATCACTTTATTTATTGTAGGATCAGCTAATGCTATTAACTTTACTGACGGGATGGACGGACTGCTTGGTATGGTATCAATCCCTACCTTCTTTTTCTTTTTTCTGATTTCAGATCATATTGAAGTGAAAATTTTTAGTCTCATAATGATCGCTAGTTTAGCTGGTTTTTTAATTTATAACTTATATCCAGCTAAGGCTTTTATGGGCGACACAGGTTCAATGGCAATCGGTGGTTCGTTATCATTTTTAGCGATAATTGAAAAAGTAGAGATCTTGATTCCAATGTTGTTTTTTATTTATTTAGCTGAACAGTTTTCCGTTATTTTTCAAGTTTTCTACTTTAAAAGAACAAGAAAAAGATTATTTCTAATGGCACCTATACATTTTCATTATGGAATTAAATATGGTTGGTCAGAAAATGTCATTGTCATGAATTTTACGATTGTTTCTTGGACAGGTTGTTTCTTAAGCTACTTATATTTTTATTTTTTTATGTAAATTATGAACTCAATGAATTTAAGAGAATCCTTTGATGGATTCTCTTTTTATGTTGAAAAAGGTGTTTTTTAGGTTTAGAGAGGACTCGAGTTACGGTTCCAAGAGTGTGGACCATATAACCTGAATCAACATTCTTCAATCAATCATTAAAGCGCTTTATTCTTTTTAAGAATTGTTTTTATAATATTGGATAAAATTATTCAAATATACTAGTATTATCAGCTTTCTTTTTTGCCTAACGCACATTGTATATTGTAGAATAACGTTATATACTTAAGTAATGTGTGGACGCTCGAGAAGAAAGGAGATTGTTTCATGAATGAACAACAACGCCTTCAAGGCACTAATATAAATAATTCAAAAGATAAAAATGATAAAGATTATAGTAAATATTTTGAAAAAGTTTACCAAGCTCCATCTTTAGCTGATGCAAAGCGTCGAGGTAAAGAAGAAGTTACTTATGATCGTGGTTTTGAAATTCCTGAAGAGATGAGAAATTCAGGTGTAGGTAAAAAATTCTTAATCCGTACATATGGCTGCCAAATGAATGAACATGACACAGAAGTTATGGCAGGTATTTTAACGACGATGGGTTATGAAGTAGCTACATCAGTTGAAGATGCTGATATTATTCTATTAAATACATGTGCAATTCGAGAAAACGCTGAAAATAAAGTGTTTGGTGAAATTGGTCACTTAAAACCGTTAAAACTTCAAAGACCAGATCTATTAATCGGTATTTGTGGTTGTATGTCTCAAGAAGAAGCAGTTGTTAATCGAATCTTACAAAAACATTCATTTATAGATATGGTATTTGGTACACATAATATTCATAGATTACCATTTATTATTCAAGAAGCGATGTTTAGTAAAGAAATGGTGATTGAAGTATGGTCAAAAGAAGGGGATGTAATTGAGAACCTTCCAAAAGTACGTCGTGGAGAAATTAAAGCATGGGTTAATATTATGTATGGCTGTGATAAATTCTGTACGTACTGTATTGTTCCTTACACACGTGGTAAAGAACGTAGTCGTCAACCAGAGGATATCATCAATGAAGTACGTGAATTAGCTAGACTGGGCTATAAAGAAGTTACTTTATTAGGTCAAAATGTTAATGCTTATGGTAAAGACTTAGATGATGGTAAATATGGATTAGGTCATTTAATGGATGAAATCCGTAAAATTGGTATCCCTCGTGTTCGTTTTACAACAAGTCATCCACGTGATTTTGATGATCATTTAATAGAAGTATTAGCAAAAGGTGGCAACTTAATGCCACATATTCACTTACCAGTTCAATCTGGTAGCTCTGAAGTTCTAAAACTAATGTCACGTAAATATGATCGTGAACAATATTTAGAACTTGTAAGAAAATTAAAAACAGCAATGCCACAAATTTCATTTACAACAGATATCATTGTTGGATTCCCAAATGAAACGGATGAGCAATTCGAAGAAACGATGACTTTATATGAAGAAGTTGGTTTTGATTTAGCATTTACTTTCATTTATTCACCACGTGAAGGTACACCAGCTGCAAAAATGGTAGATAATGTACCAGAAAGCGTGAAAAAGGAAAGATTACAACGACTTAACAATCTTGTAAATGAAAAATCTGCTGAATTCAATAAACGTTTTGAAGGTCAAATACTTGATGTATTAGTAGAAGGAGAAAGTAAGAAGAACCCTGATGTACTTGCTGGGTATACTCCTTATAATAAACTTGTAAACTTTAGAGGTCCTAAATCAATCGTTGGTCAAATTGTAAAAGTAAAAGTTACAAAAGCTAAAACATGGTCATTAGATGGAGAATTAGTAGAAGAAACAGTAGAGGTGCTATAATGGGAAAATATACAAAAACGGATATCGTTGAACGTGCAAAAGAATTAGCAGTAATGATTTCTGAAACAGAAGAAGTAGACTTTTTTAAACGTGCTGAAGCGCAAATTAACGAGAGTGAAACTGTAAGAGCTTATATTGAAGAAATTAAGTCATTACAAAAACAAGCAGTTAATTTAGAGCACTGGGGTAAGAAAGAAGCACTTAAAAAAGTTGAACAAGAGCTTGATGAATTAAACGAAAAACTAGAAACAATTCCAGTTGTACAAGAATTTCAATCTTCTCAAGTAGAAGTTAATGACTTACTTCAATTAATCGCACATACGATCTCAAATGGTGTGACAGACGAAATCATTAAGTCAACGGGCGGTAACTTATTAAGTGGAGAGACAGGTTCAAAAGTAGAACATGGGCCAGATGCTTGCAAAACAGATAGCTGCAGCCATTAATAAAAAAGACTCAAGGAAGCAAATAATTTTGCTGCTTGAGTCTTTTTTTTATATAAAGCTAATAAAGTAATTACTAAATAGCCTTAATATCATAATTTTTATGTTTATTTTTTAAATTCTTCAATTTAGAGTCAACTTTATTAGGCTGTCGTCATACAATTTATCATCACATGTTTTTTTAACTTGTATAAAAGAATTTTCATGTCATTAACACATTCCGCATATGTCACGCATAGAATGAAATGAAAATGGAACGAGGAGGGTCACACCTATGTCTGAACGCGAACATAGAGAGATTATAACGAAGGCAGTCGTAGGAAGAGGCAAGAAATATAACAAAGTCACACATACAATCACACCAAATCATACTCCATCAAGTATTTTAGGCTGCTGGGTTATTAACCATGTATATGATGCAAAAAAATGTAAGGATGGAGTAGAAGTATCTGGTAAATATGATATTAATATTTGGTACTCCTATGGTGACAATACGAAAACAGAAGTAGTTCCTGAGTCTGTTAAGTATACTGAAGTAGTAAAGTTAAGACACAGAGATGAAAACTTTACTGGCGAAGATTGTGAAGTAATTGCTAGATCATTAAAACATCCAAATTGTTTAGATGCAATTATTTCTCCAAATGGAAATCGATTTATTGTAACTGTAGAAAAAGAAGTATTAGTTGAAGTTGTAGGTGAAACGAAAATTGTCGTACTTGTTGCACCACATGGTGTACACGACGATGACGAGTTCTTTGATGTAGATGATGAGTTTGAAGATTTAGATCCAGATTTTGTTTTAGAAGGCGAAGAAGAGTAAGTTAGGCTAGGAAGGTGATACTTCCTAGCTTTTTTATTTTATAAACATTTTGAACTTACAATCAATCGAAAGTTTTCTTTTTCTTAACTTTCGAACTTTCTAAGCCTTTTTGTAAAATGTGATATAATATGCGAAGAATGTTTTTTGATGGAGAGGATAGAAATGGCAACTTATACGCCAATGATTGAGCAATATTTAAATATAAAGAAAAATTACCAAGATGCATTTTTGTTTTTTAGACTTGGTGATTTTTATGAAATGTTTTTTGAGGATGCCATAAAGGCATCTCAAGTTTTAGAGATTACGTTAACCGGTCGAGCAGGAGGAACTGATGAACGAATTCCAATGTGTGGAGTACCATTCCATTCTGCAGCTGGATATATAGAACAATTAGTTGAAAAAGGATATAAAGTAGCTATTTGTGAACAAGTCGAAGATCCAACGGTCGCAAAAGGAGTAGTTCGAAGAGAGGTTGTTCAACTGATTACTCCAGGGACGCAAATGGAGGGTAGATCGATTGATGAAAAGCAAAATCATTATATCTCAACATTATCAGAAGTAACACCAAGTTTATATGCTTTAGCTTGGATTGATTTGACGACTGGTGAGGGGAATGTTTTATTACTTAATGGTTCAATTGAAGAAGCAGTTTTAAAAATCGCAGCAACTGGTACTAAAGAAGTTGTTGTAAATGAAGATTTTTCATCTAAAGCGATTCAAACACTAGAAAAAAGTTTTTCAATTACCGTTTCATTTGAGGAAAATGTTCGTTTATCAGATGAGTTTACAAATGTTGTAAAATCAATTGATCAAACTAGTTTAAAAACTACTGCCGCAAGATTATTAAATTATTTATCGAGAACACAAAAACGAACACTTTCTCATCTTCAAGAAATAGTCGTTATTCATCAACATGATTTTTTAAACATGGACATGTATTCGATGAGAAATCTTGAATTAGTTGAAACACAACGTTCAAAAAACAAACAAGGTTCTTTAAATTGGTTATTAGATGAAACGAAAACGGCGATGGGTGGACGTTTACTAAAAAAATGGATTCAACGTCCACTAGTAAGTACTAAACAGATTGAACATCGTTTGACGATTGTAGAATTGTTAATGGAAAATTATTTTATCCGTGAAGACCTGAAGGAATTATTAAAAGATGTATATGATTTAGAGCGCTTAGCTGGGAAAGTCTCATTTGGTAATGTAAATGCAAGAGATTTATTACAATTAAAACGTTCACTTCAAACGGTACCTTCAATTATTCATGCTTTAAAATCAATTAGTCATGAAACGATAGATGAATTAATTAATCAAATCGATCCGTGTGAAGAGCTTCAAATGCTTTTAGAGAATGCAATTTTAGAAGATGCGCCTTTATCAATTAAAGAAGGAAACATTATAAAAGATGGCTTTCATAAAACATTAGATGAATATCGATTCGTTAGTAAGAACGGTAAAAATTGGCTAATGGAATTAGAGCAAAGAGAAAGAGAAATTACGGGGATTAAGAACTTAAAAATTGGCTATAATCGAATCTTCGGCTACTTTATCGAAGTGACTAGATCAAATATTAGTCAAGTACCAGAAGGTCGTTACGAACGTAAACAAACATTAGCGAATGCAGAACGCTTTATTACTGAAGAACTAAAAGAAAAAGAAACAATGATTCTTGAAGCTGAAGAAAAAATGATTGGCTTGGAATATGAGTTATTTATTTCAATTCGAGAACAAGTAAAACAATATTTATCTAGACTTCAAACATTAGGACAAGTAATTAGTCAAATTGACGTTTTACAAAGTTTTTCTGTAGTAAGTGAAAAAAATGGATATGTTAGACCTGCATTCACGGAGGAAAGAGAATATATCGTGAAGAATGGAAGACATCCAGTAGTTGAAAAGGTACTACTAGGTTCCGAATATATTCCGAATGATACTAATTTCGATGTTGAGACTCATCAATTTTTAATTACAGGACCTAACATGGCTGGTAAAAGTACGTATATGAAACAAGTTGCGCTAATAAGTATATTGGCTCAAATTGGATGCTATGTACCTGCTGAATATGCGAAATTACCTATTTTTGATCAAATATTTACTAGAATTGGGGCAGCAGATGATTTAATTTCTGGACAGAGTACATTTATGGTCGAAATGTTAGAAGCTAATTATGCAATCACAAATGCAACTGAAAAAAGTTTAATTTTATTTGATGAAATTGGTAGAGGAACATCAACATATGATGGAATGGCCTTAGCACAAGCCATGATTGAATATATACATGATCATATCGGAGCAAAAACGCTTTTTTCTACTCACTACCATGAATTGACGGTATTAGCTAATCAACTTAAGTTTTTGAAAAATATTCACGTTGCAGCAAAAGAGCAAGATGGAAAAGTATTATTCCTTCATAAAATCTTTGAAGGCGCAGCGGATCAAAGCTATGGTATCCACGTTGCCGAATTAGCAAACCTTCCAAAAGATGTAATCAGTCGGGCAAAAGAATTATTAAATGATTTAGAATCAAATAGTCATTCCTATGTTAAAGAGGGAATTGAAAATACAGAAAAAGAGATTGTAACTATTCAAGTACCGAAAAAAGAAATTGTTCAAACGACCAACAAAGAGGATGCTGAATCTCAGTTAAGCTTATTTGACGATCATCAACCGGTGGTTAAAGAAGTTGTTAAAAACCATCCTGTCATTGATCAATTAAAAGGAATAAATATACTAGAATTAAATCCTATGGAAGCATTTAATTTATTATATGAACTTCAAAAGCAAGTTAAAAAATAAAAGAAGGCCAAATGGCCTTTCTTTTAATTAATAGTTAAAATTATGATAATAGCTTAATGTACTATACCTTTTTTTATTGATTAATGCATTTATTTAGAGAGGAGGTTCACTAATGTCAAAAATACAGAAGTTAGATGAAATTTTAGCCAATCAAATAGCCGCAGGTGAAGTTGTAGAACGTCCTGCATCAGTTGTTAAGGAATTACTTGAGAATGCAATTGATGCAATTAGTACACGTATTACAGTCGAAATTAACGACGGTGGACTCTCACGAATTTTTGTAAGTGATAATGGCGAAGGGATGACAAAGGAAGATAGTATCCTTGCATTTGAGCGCCATGCAACTAGTAAAATAAAAGATGAAAATGACTTATTTCGAATACGTACATTAGGTTTCCGAGGTGAAGCATTACCGAGTATTGCGTCTGTAAGTTATGTTACAGTAAAAACATCAACCGAAGACGGACCTGGAATTGAAACCATTTTAAAAGGTGGCGTATTGCAATCCCAAAAAGAAATTGCTAAATCAAAAGGTACAAGTATTGAAGTTTCAAATTTATTTTTTAATACACCAGCTAGATTAAAATATATGAGAACGGTTCAAACAGAATTAAGTAATGTAACAGACGTTGTCTATCGATTAGCATTAGCTAATCCACAAATCGCTTTTGATTTGAAACATAATGATAAATTAATGTTCCGTAGTAATGGAAATGGCGACGCAAGACAAATCCTTGCATCATTATACGGACTACAAATTGCAAAAAACATGGTTCATTTTAAAGGCGAGTCATTAGACTTTCAAATTGAAGGCTATTTATCTATGCCAGAATATACAAGAGCAACTAGAAACTATATATCACTATATGTAAATGGAAGATATGTAAAACACTATGGTGTAAACAAATCAATTAGTGAAGGTTATCATACTTTGCTACCAATTGGCCGTTTTCCAATCGTTTCGTTATTTATTAAAATGGACCCTCAATTAGTCGATGTAAATGTACATCCAACAAAACAAGAAGTTCGTTTTAGTAAAGAGGATCAATTATTTACATTAATTACTGAAAGTATAAAAAAAGTTTTTAGAGGTCGTTCCCTAATTCCAGAAATAAAGTCAACAGTTCCAAAGGAAAAAATATTTAGTGAACAATCTACATTTTCCTTTGAACATTCTTCTATAAAAGAAGATGTAGAAAAGAAATTACCATTCTCGCTTCAAGATCGTTTTACTACTAATTCGAATTATTCCAATGAAACGAATGAAACAATAAAAGAAGAAGATTCAACTGAATTCGATTCAATTAATCAAATTGATTCATCAACCCCAACCGATTATGAAAGTCTTTATTTTGAAAAACATGAATTGAATAAAGACGTAGGATATTCAAATTTTGTAAGTGAAGACGACCAATCAAATATAGAAGAAACAGTCATTGTGAACGAAGAAGTATATGATGAGCAAAACATAGACCAACTACCCCCTTTATATCCAATCGGCCAAATGCACGGAACGTATATTATTGCTCAAAATGAAAAAGGATTATATTTAATTGATCAACATGCCGCACAGGAACGTGTTTACTATGAATATTTTAAGGAAAAAATAGGGGAAGTTGCATCAGAACTGCAAACTTTATTAATTCCAATTACATTTGATGTTTCACCAGAGCAAGCTATTTTATTAGACCAATACCAAGATGAACTCCAAGAAGTTGGGCTATTTATCGAGAAGTTTGGATCGAATAGTTATGTCATTCGTGAACATCCAAATTGGTTTCCAGAAGGACAAGAGGATACATTAATTGATGAAATGATTCAAGAACTATTAAAACGCGGAACGATTAATATAAAAAAACTGCGTGAAGAAAAAGCCATCATGATGAGCTGTAAAGCGTCAATAAAAGCAAATCAATATATAACAAACGATGAGATTTTTAATCTATTAGAATCGTTGAGAAAATCAAGCAATCCATTTACATGTCCACACGGTCGACCAATCGTTATCCATTTTAGTTCGTATGAGCTTGAGAAAATGTTTAAGCGAGTAATGTAATAAAATAAGTTTGAATTTTTAAAGGGCAGTCTCATAATTCAGATTAACTGAACTATGGGCGCCCCTTTTTTAAAATTAATAAATTATTTAACAACTCCAATCACAAAACCATCATATCCTTTTAATCCAACAGTCTGAATAGCGGTAGTGTCAATTCGAGAGTCTGTAGTGATTAGATCCAAAAGCTCACGAACACCTTTAACACTTTCATCTTGACTCGTTTCATAAATTACCTCTCCGTTTCGAACAACATTATCGACAATAATTAATGCACCAGAGCTTGCTAATTTTAATGCCCATTTTAAATAATGAGGATTATTTGGTTTATCGGCATCGATAAATATGAAATCAAATAAAGGCTTTGATTCTTTTAGCGTTGGTAAAGTATCTAACGCTTTTCCGATAATAATCTCGACTTTTTCTTGCAATTTTGCTTCTATGATATTTTGTTTGGCAACTTTTGCATGCTCATGGCTAATTTCTAAGGTTGTTAATTTGCCATCCTCAGGAAGTGCACGAGCTAACCAAATACTACTATATCCACCTAAAGTACCGATTTCTAAAATGTTTTTAGCGCCTTTAATTTTTGCTAATAGATAAAGTAATTTACCTTGAGTAGGAGACACATCTATACTAGGTAAACCGGCTTGATAATTTGCAAGTAATACATTTTCTAATATAGGATCATTTGGAATTAGTTTTTCTACAAAATATTCATCAACATCGTTCCATATTACGTTATTAGGCAAGATTACTTCCCCCTTACTTAGTACTGTTTTCAAAAAAGTATATGGTATTGTTTTATAAAAATGCTTCTACAGGAAAAAAGACATATACACGAAGTGAAAATTCATACTTAATCGGTTTGTTTTACATATTTGTGTTTGCTAAAATAGATTGGTAGTAAAATTAACCAGTAGAGGAGATTTTTATATGATTAATAAAATCGGTAAAGTTACTGTTTATGTAGAAGATCAAGAGCAAGCAAAAGATTTTTGGATTAATAAAATGGGGTTTGTACTAAAATTAGAAATGCCAATGGGACCAGACGCTAAATGGATTGAAGTAGGTCCAAGCGAAAGTGAATTTACTACTTTAGTTCTTTACTCTAAACCTTCGATGGAACAATTTAAACCAGAAAAAATAGCTCATCCATCTGTACTTTTTAGCACAACGGATATTGAGTCTGCTTATGAAAAAATGAAACAAAATGGCGTAAAAGTTGATGACCTGATGAAAATGCCATACGGTTCAATGTTTAATTTTTATGATCAAGATGGTAATGATTATTTATTAAGAGAAGACAAATAATACATAATAAAAAGAGTTGTTTCTATTTAGAGAAACAACTCTTTTTACTTAAACTAGATGTTCGAATTTTACTCGTTTATTTAAATAGTACATTATCGGTATACCAACAACCATCACTACAAATTCACCAATGGCTGTAGTTAAATAAGTTATTGGGAAAGGTAAATGAAATGCTAGTTTTAATTCGATTGCGATTAAGAACATAGTAATCGTAAAGACAACCGTGTTAACAATCATTCTCGGTATAATACCTTTTATAAATTTTGACGTGGCAATTGTAATTAATAACGAAATAATCGATTGGCCAACACCAAAGACTAAATCATATGCCATTATTGGAGAAAAGAAAAAATTAGCTAATATAACTCCTAAAACTACTCCATATATGTACTTTTTATTAAATACGACTAAGTGGTTAAAAATTTCGGATACACGAAACTGTACATTCGTAAACCCGAATGGTTGAATAAAGTACGTAACTGCAATATAAAGTGCAGCAAATACTCCATTAACAGTAATTGTCTTTAACTTCATTTTGTTACTCCTTAGTTTTTTTTCGTGGGAGGTTTTCGAACCACGTAAAAAACATATTTTTTAAACGTAAGAATAAATATTATACTTAAAAATAATTTTAGTCAATAATAAAAAAGAAATTAATTATGAAAATAAGTTCAAAAAAATACTTTATAAAGAATATATTATATTGGTATAATTAGTGAATCAAAACAATTTATTTTTCTTTCAGTTTAAAGTGAAAGGACTGACAAAATGACAATTCCTTATGATCCATATATTTTAGTATTTGGTGTTTCGATATGTGATATTATCGGATTTACGAAAAAAAATTATCGTCCATATGATTCAAATCCAGGCAGTGTAAAAGTATCGTTTGGTGGTGTTTGCCGTAATATTGCAGAAAATATGGCAAAGATCAACTTAAATACAAAGTTTATTTCAGTCATTGGTGATGATATCAATGGAATCAATATGTTAAATCACGCAAAAAATATGAACATAGATATGGAAGACACATTAATTATTAAAGGAGAATCTACTCCAACATATTTAGCCATTTTAAATGAAAGCGGAGAAATGGTCTCTGCGGTAGTAGATTTAGATATCACAAACAATTTTACAGAGGAGTTTATAGACTCCAAAGCAGAAGTTATTCGAAATGCTGAATATATGGTGGTTGACGCGGACAATCCAAGTATTTTAGCTTATTTATTAACAAATTTCCATAATGAAACAAAATTTATTTTAGATCCAGTTTCTGCGTCAAAAGCTTCAAAAATAAAAGATTATATTCAATATTTTCATACGATTAAACCAAATCGACATGAAGCTGAAGTATTGTGTGGATTTGAAATTACTTCTGTGGAAGATGTTCGAAGAGCTGGCAGATATTTTAGAGAATTAGGTGTAACAAATGTTTTTATTAGTTTAGATGCAGAAGGAATTTATTATAATGATGGAATAGAAGAAGGTATTATCCAAGCCGATGGCGTTTCAGTCGTTAATGTAACAGGAGCGGGAGATGCTTTAGTTGCTGGGATCGGATATGGCTATATGAATAATATGAGCATTGTTGATACAGTTAAATATTCGGTTTCGATGTCATCTATTACAATTTCACATGTCGATACGATTAACCCGAATATGTGTTGTAACGTGGTAGATCACCATATTAATGAACTTAATTGGATTGAAATGCAATTTTAATTGAGAACCTTTTATTGGGTTCTTTTTTTTGTTTTTTAATTAGAAAAAATGCCATTAAATTTAGGTAAGCAGTAGATAGATTTTCGACGTTAAAATCAAGGATAGGTACAAATAAAGTCTGTGAAACTGCAAATAAATTTGAACTTCAAATAAAATAAGTGAAATCGCAATTAAAATCAATGAATCTGCAAATAAAAATGATGAAAAAGCAATTAAAATTAGTAAAACAGCAAATAAAATAAGCAAAACAACAAATAAAACCAATATAACTGCAAATAAGCCAACAATTATCCCCCAAAAAATATACAAACAGCAGATATTAATCAAAAAACTCAATAATCGATCCGAAAGGGTGATGGTTCAGAGCAATTCATACATACAGAAAAAAGAACCTAGCTTAATGCAAGGTTCTTTCCAACATCAAAGAGAACGAACTAAAATATCTCTCGCACTTTCTTTATCCAAAATTTTATAACCACCAACTACTGGTTTTACAAATGATTTTTCTACTAATTCGTCTAAACGTGAGTCGTCAATTTGATAATCTGCTAAACGGTTTGGTGCACCGATTGAGTTCCAAAAACTTCTTAGTGCTTGGATCCCTTCTTCTGCAACTTGCTTCGTTGTTTTTCCTTCTTCAGAAATTCCAAAAACATTTGTTGCTAGCATTTTAATTCTGCTTGGATCATAGTCTAAACAGTGACTTAGCCAGTTAGGGAATATGATCGCTAACCCACCGCCATGTGGAATATCGTAAATGGCAGATACCGCATGTTCAATTTGATGTGATGCCCAGTCGCCACCATCTGTACCATTTAATAACGTATCATTAAAGGCTGTTGTTCCAGCATACATAATTGTTTCGCGTAATTCATAGTTTTCTAAATCCTTAACAAGTTTTCCACCAGCTTCGATTACAGTAATTAATAAACTTTCGATAAAGCGATCAATCATAGGTGTATTGCTAACACGGTGGAAATATTGCTCTAATGCATGTGACATAATGTCAACAATTCCGTAAATTGTTTGATCTAGTGGTACCGAGAATGTATAAGAAGGGTCTAAAATTGAAAATTTAGGAAAAACGAGTGGGTTACTCCATCCTCTTTTTTCATTTACTGCCATATTTGATATAACTGATGTGCAGTTCATTTCTGAACCGGTTGCAGCTAATGTTAAAACAGTACCAAAAGGAGTTGCACTTGTCGGCCTAGATTTTCTTGTAATAACATCCCACACATCTCCTTCATATGGAACGCCAATTGCAATAGCTTTAACACAGTCGATTACACTGCCGCCGCCTACAGCTAAAATAAAATCAATTTTTTCATCCCTACAGATTTGAATACCTTTATTCACCGTTGTTAGTCTCGGATTTGGTTCAACTCCAGAAAGTTCAAAAATCGTTTTATCACTTAATTGGTTCATTACGTCATCATATACGCCATTTTTTTTAATACTGCCGCCACCATAAACGATCAGGATACGATTATAATTTTGTACTTCATTTGCTAATTGTTCAATTTGATTTTTCCCAAACCATAATTTAGTTGGGTTATGTTGTAAAAATGGAATCAAGGTCTTGCTCCTTCTAGTTGTACTTACTTATTTTTTAATGTTGTGTTTAGCAATTCGGCTTGTTGAATGGCTAATTGATCTTCTAATATTGCTCCAGGTGAATTTCCTGTTCCAATAATATATCCTTCAAGTGTAGCTCCAACAAATTCGAAAATATGCTTAAATTGTAAAATTAATGGTAGAGCTTTAATTTTAGGCTGATCTCCACCAACAATTACGACATAGATTTTTTTGTTTTTCATTTTTTCAGCGAATTGTAGATCTTTATTACGAAGACTTTGAGACCAACGATCAATAAAGTTTTTCATGTATCCACTCATACCATACCAATATAAAGGTGTTGAAAAAATAATCGTATCATGCTCAAGCATTTCTTTTACAATTTCCTCGTAATCATCATCAATTGGTTGGAAGCCATTTGGCTCGTGTCTTTGGTCGTTAATTGCCTTTATCTGTTTATGACGTAATTGTACTTCCGTCTTGGCAACATCTTTTGTAATGAAATTTGTTAGCTGCTCTGTATTTCCGTTTTCCCTAGAACTACCATGAATGATAAACATATTGTTTCCACTCCTTTTTGAATAAATTATGATTGTAATTATGAATGATAACGATCTTAAAATAAAGTACGTACTAAAAAGTGCCTATAAAACTTTTTGGGAAATCTAAGTCTATGGAACTAAGTTCGGTTATTTTATAACTGATAAATAGTTGAACTATAAATTATTTGTATGCTATATTTTATGAACATTTACTGTTGACTGCAAAATCATTGATAGGACAATAGTTATAATATCCACAATATATGATGATTTTGAAGTTTTCATTAGTACTAAAAAAGTTGAGTAAAATAACATTATTTTTAATTAAATAGTATTTAGCAATGATGGAGGATATATGAAAGAATATAATATGCCGATTGAAGCGGCGATTGAGGTAATAGGTGGTAAGTGGAAATGTATCATACTTTGCCATTTAGAAACTGGTAAAAAAAGAACGAATGAACTTAGAAAACTGATGCCTAAAATAACTCAAAAAATGTTAACACAGCAATTAAGAGAGTTAGAAACGGATGGACTAATTAATCGTATTGCATATGATCAAATTCCACCAAAAGTGGAATACGAATTAAATGAATACGGTAAATCAATGAAACCAATTTTGGATCTCTTATGTACATGGGGCGGAAATCATATAAAGAAAAGCAAAACGAATTAATACTATCGTTATAAAATTAAGAAACGACAAAAAATTTATTAAATTAAAAATTTTTTGAAGGAATTTAAAAAGAAGTGTAGAAATATTTATCTTAGAGACTACTATATAAGTGTAAAATCGATTCATAAAACGATGATTACATTAATATAGTAGTAAAGGTTGTGTGTTCGTTAGGGAAATTCCCATATATTTCTAAATGGTATTCTTGGCGAATTGTCATCCTTGTTAAGAATTTTTTTTATGCGGTTTATTTGTTTTGTAAGCGTTTACTTTACGCTCTTACATAGTTTTTTCTTTTCTTTACAAAATTCGTAATTTATAGGGGGAAATTAAAATGAAACAAGATGAATTAAAACAAACAAATACTAGCTATGATGTTTTTCCAGTATCAGATGTACATCATTTAGAACTATATGTAGGGAACGCGAAACAAACAGCTTATTTCTTCGCAAACACTTTTGGATTTACACCAGTAGCATACTCTGGCTTAGAAACAAAAGTACGTGATAAAGTTTCTTACGTATTAAAAAATGGTACTATTCGTCTAGTTATTACTGGAACTTTAAAAGAAGATTCTAAAATTGCTGACTTCATTAAAAAACATGGTGATGGTGTTAAAGATATCGCTTTATTAGTAGATGATATCGAAGCAGCATATCAAGGTGCAGTAAGCCGTGGAGCAATTAAAATTTTACCTCCAACTGAAGTTAGCGATGAATACGGAACAGTTAAAAAAGCTGTAATCGGAACTTATGGTGATACAATTCACACATTAATCGAAAAAGGCGACTACAATGGTCCTTTCTTACCAGGATATAAAGATCGCGCTTTCACAATTCCAGTAAATGAAACTGGATTAATCGCATTAGACCACGTAGTTGGTAACGTTGAAAGAATGGAAGAATGGGTTTCTTATTATGAAAATGTAATGGGATTCCAATCAATGATCCATTTTGATGATGACGATATTAGTACGGAGTATTCTGCATTAATGTCAAAAGTTATGACAAATGGAAGCAGAATTAAATTCCCAATTAATGAACCAGCTGAAGGTAAAAAGAAATCACAAATTCAAGAGTACTTAGATTATAACAATGGACCAGGCGTACAACATATTGCTTTATTAACTGAAGATATTGTTGATACAGTTACTAAACTTAGAGCTCTAGGTGTGGAATTCTTAAAAACACCAGATACTTACTATGATATGTTAACAGAGCGCGTTGGAAAAATTGATGAAGATATTGAGAAATTAAGAGAATTAAAGATTTTAGTTGACCGTGATGATGAAGGGTATTTATTACAAATCTTCACTCGTCCAATCGTTGACCGTCCAACTTTATTTATTGAAATTATTCAACGTAAAGGTGCTAGAGGTTTCGGTGATGGTAACTTTAAAGCATTATTCGAATCAATCGAGCGCGAGCAAGAACTTCGAGGAAATTTATAAGGAGTTGTAACAATGGAAATTAGACCGGATACTTTACCATGGCAAGATGCTTATAAGCTGTTAATTGGTTCAGTGTTGCCTCGTCCGATTGCTTTTGTTTCAACTGTAAACTCAGAAGGTGTAGCGAATGTTGCACCTTTTAGTTTCTTTACAGCGATTTGTGCTGACCCGATGTTAGTGTGCTTTGCACCAATGATTAGAGGTACAGACGGCGAGAAAAAAGACACATTAAAAAATATTGAACAGACGAAACGATTTATTATTAATATTGTAAGTGAAGAAATTTGCGAACAAGTTAATAATGCTGCTGCAGATTTTCCGTATGGAGTAGATGAATTTGAACAAGTTGGTCTTACAAAAGTTGATGGGACAACTGTGCAAGTTCCTCGAGTAAAAGAAAGTTTAGTAGGACTAGAATGTGAGCTTCATGAGCTACTACATTTTGGTGAGAACAAAGGTGCTGGAAGTTTAGTAATTGGTAAAGTCGTTAATGTTCATATAAATGATGAATTATATGCAGATGGCAAAATCAATACTGAAAAGCTAAATCCAGTTGGTCGCCTTGCTGGCCATTCTTATACTCGTGCTATTTCTGATACTTTTGCAATTGAAAGAAAAAGGTGAAGGTATGAAATTTATAACTTTTCAATATGATGGTAATGAGCGTGCAGGATTATTAGTTGAAGATCAAGTAATGGATCTTAATAAAGCTAGTAATGGCAGAATTCCAGCGGATTTACTAACAATTCTAGAAAACTATGATTTATATAAAAATGAAATAGCAGAAATAACAGGAGAAGGTATTCCACTTTCTTCCGTTCAATTGCGAGCACCATTACCAAAACCACAGAGTATTCGTGACTTTTATGCCTTTGAAGAGCATGTGAAAACTGCTCGCGGCAGAAGAGGTCTAGAGATGATACCTGAGTGGTATGACGTACCAGTTTTCTATTTTACGAATCATCGAGCGGTAATTGGACCTGAAGATCATGTCAGTATTCCAGTTAATTGCAAAAAGATGGATTTTGAATTAGAAATCGCTTGTATTATCGGTAAAGAAGGTAAAGATATCCCAGTTGAAGAAGCCGATGATTATATTCTTGGCTATACAATTTTGAATGACTGGAGTGCTAGAGATATTCAAGCACATGAAGTAAAGGTTGGCTTAGGTCCATCTAAGGGTAAGGATTTTGCTACTTCTATAGGACCTTGCATTGTAACAAAAGATGAAATTGAGAAATTTAGAACAGGTAAAAGCTATGATTTGAAGATGACAGCTGCAGTTAATGGAAAAGTCATTTCTAGTGGCAATTTTTCTTCAATTTATTATTCCGTTCCAGAATTAATTTCTCATGCTTCAAAAAATGTAACGTTATATCCAGGTGATGTGATTGGCTCCGGAACTGTTGGAACAGGCTGTATCTTAGAGCTTGGTGAAGAAAAACATCGCTGGTTAGAAGATGGAGACGTCGTGGAGTTAAGCATTACAGGTTTAGGTACATTACGAAATACCGTAAGAAAGTGAGGGGAAGCTTGTGTATTATCGTAGTCTAGGTAAGATTCCAAAGAAAAGACATATTCAATTTCGTAAAGAAGATGGGTCATTATACAGAGAGCAGGTAATGGGTACAAAAGGATTTTCAGGTACTCAATCTATTTTATATCATAACAATATGCCTACATCAGTTAGTGAAACATCATTTTATAAATCACTTCAAATCGAATTTGAAGAACAGACATCCCTACAGCACCGCCATATTCGTACAAACAATTTAGAGCGTACAGGTGATGCATTAGAAGGAAGAGTATACGTTTTAGGTAATTCTGATCTGTTAATTGCAGTTGCAAACGTAACGGAAGAAAGCAAACATTTTTATCGAAATGGTGAAGGAGATGAAATGTTCTTCGTCCATTACGGTTCAGGTGAAATCCAAACAATGTTTGGAACAATTACTTACCGTAAAGGGGATTATATCATGATCCCTATTGGAACAATTTACAAAGTAGTTCCAAATGATGATACGAAGTTTTTAATTGTTGAGTCAAATAGCCAATTAACAACGCCAAGACGTTATCGCAATGAATATGGCCAAATGCTTGAGCATAGTCCATTTTGCGAACGTGATTTTAGAGGACCAGAATCGCTTGAGACATATGATGAAAAAGGTGAATTCACTGTCCTAACTAGAGCAAGAGGAAACCTTTATAAACATGTTTTAACACATCATCCATTTGATGTAGTAGGTTGGGATGGGTATTTATATCCATGGGCATTTAATATTGAAGATTTCGAACCGATTACAGGAAGAATTCATCAGCCACCACCAGTACATCAAACATTCGAAGGACATAATTTTGTAGTGTGCTCATTTGTACCAAGGATGTATGATTACCATCCCGAAGCAATTCCGGCACCTTATGTACACAGTAATGTAAACAGTGATGAAGTCCTTTACTATGTAGAAGGAAACTTTATGAGTAGAAAAGGAATCGAACAAGAGTCTATTACATTACATCCATCAGGTATTCCACATGGACCACATCCAGGTAAAACTGAGGGAAGTATTGGAAAGAAAGAAACATTAGAACTAGCAGTTATGATTGATACATTTAGACCACTTTACGTAGTAAAAGAAGCACATCAATATGAAGATCCGGCTTATATGGGTAGTTGGATTGAAAAGTAGAGTCTTTTGATTCTACTTTTTATTTGAATTTGAAACAAGCTATGTACAAGAAAACCCAGGCATTATGGAACTAGATAATTTGAAATATTCTTAAAAATAGTACTAGATTAACAGCTTAATAATATGATAAACTGACAACATTATACAAAACTTTGAATAAAAGGAGAAATAAGCATGTACGTGAAACCACAAATTTTGACGCTTCAAGCATACACACCAGGAAAACCAAGTGAAGTAGTCATGCGTGAATATGGTCTAGACAAAGTAGTAAAACTTGCATCAAATGAAAATCCATTCGGATGTTCTCCTAAAGTTTTTGAAGAACTACGTAATGTAGTAAGTAAGTTTGCGATTTATCCAGATGGAGCAACAGAAGAAATTAGTAAGAAACTAGCAAATTTCCTAAATATACAGCCAGATCAATTAATATTCGGAAGTGGTGCAGACGAAGTTATTCAAATGATTAGTCGAGCGTTGCTAACGAAAGAACATAATATTGTACAAGCATCTCAAACATTTTCACAATATGCTCATCACGCAGTTATTGAAGGTGCTGAAGTTAGACCTGTTCCTTTAGTTAAAGGTGTACACGATTTAGATTCTATGCTTGCACAAGTTGATGCGAATACTAAAATAGTTTGGATTTGTAATCCAAATAACCCAACAGGTACATATATTGGTAGCCGCAAATTAGTCGAGTTTTTAGAAAAAGTACCAAGCACTACTTTTGTAGTTGTAGACGAAGCTTACGTTGAATATGTATCAGCATCAGATTTCCCTGATACAATCTCATTACTAAATAAATTTGAAAACCTAATCGTATTAAGAACATTTTCAAAAGCATACGGCCTAGCATCATTCCGAATCGGTTACGGAATCGGAAATAGCAAATTAATTCAAGAATTAAATATCGCTAGACTACCATTCAACACTTCAATGTTATCTCAAGTTGCAGCAATAGCAGCACTTGAAGACCAAGTCTTTATTAAAAACTGTGTTGAACAAAATAAAAAAGGCATGGAACAATACGAAGAGTTTTTCAACAGTTATGGAATCGAATACTACCCATCTCAAGCAAACTTTATATTTGTTTCACTTGAAAATAGCCAAGAAATCTTTAAAGATCTAGAATCAAAAGGATACATTATCCGTGCATTCCCTAATGGAATTCGAATTACAATCGGAACTGCTGCTGAAAATGAAGGACTAATCTTACATTTAAAGCCAGCATTAACGAAAAATACTTCTACAATCTAATTAATTGGAAAATCGTCATTTATAGAAATGACGATTTTTTGTTTTATCTTTATATAACTAAAATTTACGTATACTTGAAGTAGTATATTTACTCGTTTCGTCTCAATAAGAGATAAAGGGGGGAATGCTTTACTAGAAGTTGAGAAGAAAGGGAATCAAGTAGAAATTATCATTTATTGGAAGAGTGAAAAACAACTAAGTTCACTATGCCATTAGAACTCTTTGAAAAAAAATATAATGATATTCAATAATGTTAAAAATATATAAATAGATAGGGTGATTAGCGTGGAATTTACGTTACTTGGATTAGTGTTAGTCATAGTTTTTGTACTTTTTACAACGGTTATTGATAAACTTAACAAACTAGAGAATCGAATGAAAAATATAAAGATTACTTTAGATCAGATTGCTAAAGTAGTAGAAGTCCCAGAACATCCAATTAATAATGATATACGTAAACTTTTACAAGAAGGAAAAGAAATTCAAGCAATTAGAGAAGTTAGAAGTGTTTTAGGTCTTTCATTATTAGAAGCAAAACAATATGTTGATGCTTTAAAAATGGTTGCGAGTTAGTGAAGAATTGTACCTCAGCTTGTGATTGTTGAGGTACAAAAATTAATTCTTTTTTACCTGTTTTTCCTTCTAAAATATAAAAGTCAGATTCCTTACAAGTTGGAATCTAACTTTATATTTTAGTTTTTTACTATATTTCCGAACGAAAAGTTTTACCTAACTGATTTCCGAGACCGAAATAATGACGGAAATTGTATATTAGTGGACTCCATTTATTTGGATCAATATGATTTTCTTCAATGATGATTTCATTATGAGCATGTACATGTAAAACATGTGTCTCAACAATTGCAAAATCAGGTGAATGTTCAGGGATACGAATGTGCTTTACAATTGCCTCGATTTGAATTGGGCATTCTGCTATTCGTGTAGGTTTTACGGTTTGTGACTCTGTAGCGGTTAATTTACTAATATTGTATTTTTCTTTTTTATATGAAAATCCTATATTTTTCTTAGTATCAGGAACGGGATTTTTTCCCGTAAAAGGGGCTAAAAATTCAACATTCTCCCATAATAAAGGGCTAGGTACATTGATTACACATTCAGGATGTCGCTGTAAATTTTCAATTGCTTTCCCGCCAAGTCCAATTCCTAATATTATGCAATCTCCTAAAGCCCATGAAGAGGACATCGGGCTAATATTAACTGTCCCATCCTCATTCAATGTATTTAGTAAAATTACGGGTGTTCCATAATATAGAATTTTAGGTCTAATCAACTTTGTATTTGTAAAATGATTCATTTTTTTCCTCCTAATAATTATGTATTTCAAATATATTGTAGAATATAAATAGTTCAATTATCATCGAAATATGGATTACATAATGGGAGGAGATTTAAAATGAATGCAAATCCAAATGTGGCAGTGGTTGCTACGCTTGTAAGTGAAACTTCACGTGCTGCAATATTAACCGTCCTTTTAGATGGTCGATTTCATCCTGCTAGCGAACTGGCATATATGGCTGGAATAAAACCACAAACGGCTAGTTTCCATTTAGCAAAATTGGTCGATGCGAAATTACTTAATGTAGAAAAACAAGGAAGACATCGTTACTACGGTATTCGAAATCAGGAGGTTGCTCAAATAATGGAGACATTATTATCAATAGCTCCACCAATTGAAATTAGGTCTTTAAAACAAGCTTCGGAAAATTCAGCAATACGCTTTGCAAGAACGTGTTACGATCATCCTGCAGGAAAGTTTGGGGTACTATTAACTGATTCTTTAATTAATTTGGGAGTCATAAACGAAGAAAAACAAGGATTTATTGTAACAGAAATAGGAGAGAGATTCTTTACTGATTTTCAAATCGATCTTGAAAAAATTAAGAAGAAACGTCGATCATTTTCACATAAATGTTTAGATTGGAGTGAAAGACGATATCACCTTGGTGGAGCATTGGGAAATGCTCTTCTAGAAAGATTTTTAGAACTAAATTGGATTCAACGTATGCCAAAAACAAGAGCCATAAAAATAACTTTTGAAGGAAAAAAAGGTTTTAAAGAAATATTTTCTTTTGATATTTAAAGTACTTATTTACTAAAATCAACTAGAAAAAGCTAGTTGCCCTAATAATGCATACATAAGTAGTACAACAACTGACAGGTATATTGCGTTAAAATTACTGATACTAATACTTGAAGAGAATAAACTTTTCACTGAAGAATAAATATTAACAAATATAGCTTTAGTGGAAATGGGGATTGAGGTATGAAAGAAAGGTCAG
Source organism: Gottfriedia luciferensis (assembly GCF_001712755.1). Taxonomy (GTDB): domain Bacteria; phylum Bacillota; class Bacilli; order Bacillales; family Bacillaceae_G; genus Gottfriedia; species Gottfriedia luciferensis_B. The sequence continues at coordinate 185,341 of NZ_MDKC01000032.1, read as the reverse complement.
AAAAAAGACATAATGTTCCAGTTGGTTCAAAAAGTGTTATTACTTTCGGTTCGGCTTTAGCCATTACAATATCTTGGAGTATTCATAAATCAGTTCTTTGGGCAATAATTCACGGGTTTTTTAGTTGGTTTTACGTTATTTATTATCTCTTTACTAAGTAAGGTTTTTGCATTAGTTATACTATATAAGATATTTGTTATAAGAATAAAACACTTATTTTAGTTTAATAGATTCGAAAAATTAAAAAATCTTAATGTAAACCCTTTCAAAATTTTTATTTTTCAAAAGGGATTGACAACTTATATCAAATTCATTAAGATGAATAAAAATAAAACGAAAAAGGAGACATGAACATGCTTTTCGCACGCACGAATAATGGGCTACAACATCATCATCCACCCAGGGTTTGAATCTATGGACAAAAATTGACCATAGATGCAAGCCCTCTTCGTGTTACGAAAAAGGTGCTTGTGTCGTGCCAGAAGGCCATACAGGCATTTAACCTGTATGGCCTTTTTGTTTTTTCTAAAAGGGGGAATGTTCAATTGGATGGGAAATTAAAGCAATCATTAGTCAATTATCGATATAAAAGAAAAATGGAAGATTATGCACTAGAGCGAGGATATATCCCTTTTCATCCTCAGTTATTTGAAGAGTATGATTCATTTTCGAGTCGAAACCCTAGATTAGCTAGAGAAGACTTAGTTGTTGTATTGACACGTTTACAGCAAATTTTATTGTTAAGACCTGATTTAACAAGTGCATTAATGAAAGAAATTTATCCAATCGCATTGAAGGAAGAGAAATGTAAAGTATTTTATCAATCAACAATCTATCGAAATAATGGGGTAGAGCTTGAGGAAATTAATCAATTTGGTATCGAAAATTTAGGGCAAATTTCTGAAGCATCTGAAATAGAAGTAGTTATTATGGCAATTGATTTATTAAGCAATGTTCCTTTTATTTTAGAAATCGGGCATACAGGATTTATCGAAGGACTTTTCAAAGAATGTAATTTAAGCGAGTCGCAAAAAAACAAATTGAAAAAGCTAATTTATTTAAAAAACATAGATGAATTAGAACGATTTATTCAGTCAATTAATTTACCCCTTCAAGCCAGAAATGTTTTTGAACAGTTATTTAGTTTACAAGGTAAAGGGGAAAAACTTCATTCATTACTTAGAAGTTTAGTATTAAATAATGAAATGGAAAATGCTGTTGAAAAGGTAATTAAATTTCAAGAAATTAGTCCAAATATTCTTCTCGATTTATCAATCGTAAATGAATTTGATTATTATGACGGAATCGTTTTTAAAGGGTATTACGATCAGTTAAATAAAGAGGTTTTAAGTGGAGGACGCTATCTTCTGGTGTCTGAAGATTCGGAAAACAGCATTGATGCAATCGGATTTTCGATTGATACAAATGCTTGGATAACATGTCAAATGAGGGATGTAAAGTGAGTTGGCTAACAGTTGCAGTTGCAAAAGGAAGACTTGAAGATGAGGTTATTAAAATATTAAGTCAGTCTGGTTACCGAAAAGTAATTGATTCTAAAACTAGAAAACTAATCTTTGAAGATGAATTAAATAAAATTAAATATTTAGTAGTGAAACCAGTGGATGTCGCTACATATGTTGAACGAGGAGTTTGCGATCTTGGTTTTGTAGGAAAAGACATTCTGCTAGAACAAGAGAAAGATGTATACGAGTTGATGGATCTAGAACTTGGAAAATGCATTTTTGCAGCAGCGGGTTTTCCAGGAACGTTAATTGATCGAGGTGATGAAACGTTAAGAGTTGCGACAAAATATCCAAATATCACTTCGAAGTATTTTCAGTTTAGGCAAAATATTGAACTTATTTATTTAAACGGTTCTGTTGAATTAGCACCAATTGTAGGAATGTCCGATATTATTGTTGATTTAGTAGAAACAGGAAGTACTTTAAAGGCAAACGGATTAGTCATCTTAGAAGAAATGATTCCAATTAGCGCCAGAGTGATTTCAAATCGTGTTAGTTATCGATTTAACTATTTCCGTATTACTGATTTTATAGAAAAAATAAAGAAGGGTAGGGATATATATGCTGGAAATTTTATCGATTAATCATAAAAGTGAAAAACTTGAAAGTATTATAAACCGAACGAATTTACCTACTGTTGAGATCACAAAAAGTGTGGAAAAGATTTTATTAAATGTGAAAGAAAATGGTGATGAAGCTGTTCGCAGGTATTCTTTAATTTATGATGAGGTCAAACTAAAAAGCTTTGAAGTTAGTGAAGATGAATTTAATGAGGCTCTAGAACAAACTGATGAAAACTTAGTAAATGCATTAATTGAAGCTAAGAAAAATATAGAGACATATCATGAAAAGCAACTTCAAGACGGCTATAAAATAAATGAAAAAAATTCATATGTTCAACAAATAATTAATCCAATTGAAAGAGTTGGTGTGTATATCCCAGGTGGAAAAGCGGCGTACCCATCAACAGTTTTAATGAATGTGATTCCTGCAAAAATAGCAGGCGTGAATGAAATTGTCATTGTAACGCCACCAAATAAAGAAGGAAAAATTAAGCCTTCTATTCTAGTCGCTGCGAAATTAGCTGGTGTTACAAAAGTGTTGAAAATTGGTGGAGCGCAAGCAATTGGGGCATTGGCTTATGGAACTGAAACAATTGAAAAAGTAGATAAAATAGTTGGCCCTGGCAATATTTATGTGGCGCTCGCTAAGAAAAGTGTTTCAGGCATCGTAGGAATTGATATGGTTGCAGGTCCAACAGAGGTTGTCATATTAGCAGATGAAACTGCCAATCCGAGATTTATTGCTGCTGACTTAATGGCACAGGCGGAGCATGATGAAATGGCATCTAGTATTGTTATTACGAATACAGAAGAGTTTGCACAAAAAATACAGCAAGAAATACCAAACTTATTAGAAGAACAACCAAGAAAAGAAATTATTAAAAGCTCATTCGAAAATTATGGAGCTATTATCGTCGTTAAAACAATCGAGGAAGGAATTGAGCTTGTTAATAAGTTAGCGCCTGAACATCTTGAACTAATGATAAAAAATCCAGAGTCGATCGTTCATAAAGTTAAAAATGCAGGTGCTATTTTTTTAGGAGACTATACTCCAGAGCCTGTTGGTGATTACTTTGCGGGAACAAATCATACATTACCGACTAGCGGAACTGCAAGATTTACCTCGCCATTAAATGTAAATGACTTTAGTAAGAAAACATCCGTTGTTTATTACAATAAAGTTGCCTTAAGCGAAGCAAGAAAACATATTGAATTGATCGCAGAGGAAGAAGGACTATATGGTCACGGTAAAGCAATTAGTATTCGATTTGAGGAGGATTCAAAGTGAGAACTGCAATGATAACAAGAAAAACAAATGAAACAAATATTCGTTTAAATTTAAATTTAGATGGTGATGGAGAAAGTAATATTCAAACTGGAATTGGTTTTTTAGATCATATGTTAACGTTATTTTCATTCCATAGCGGAATAAGCTTGGAAGTATTTTGTGAGGGTGATCTTGAAGTAGATGATCATCACACAACAGAAGATGTTGGTATCGCATTAGGTAAAGCCTTATTAATTGCGTTAGACGAAAAAATTGGCATTAATCGTTACGGTTCATGCTACATTCCAATGGATGAAACGTTAGCAAGAGTGGTCGTAGATTTTAGTGGTAGACCATATCTTGTTTACAATGATCGAACGGTAAGAGAACGAATAGGAATGATTGATACACAGAATTTTAAAGAATTTTTTAAATCATTAAGCTCTGAAGCTAGAATGAATTGTCATATGGAAGTTTTATATGGAGAAAATGATCATCACAAAATTGAAGCTTTATTTAAAGCATTTGGCAGAGCGGTTAAACAAGCGGTTGAAATAACTTCGACTAAATTACCTTCCACGAAAGGAATGTTATAAGTGAATATTATTATTGATTATGGTGTAGGTAATTTAGATTCATTAAAAAGAGCTTGTGAAGAAATTGATTTTCCGGTAGTCATTACGAATGAAATTGAAGTGATTGAGGAAGCTTCTTCTATTATTCTACCAGGTGTTGGGGCATATGAAGCAGCGATGAATGAATTAAATCGACTTGGTTTAGTTGATTGTATAAAGTCTAAGGCAAAAAGTGGTACTCCAATTTTAGGAATTTGTCTTGGAATGCAATTACTATATGAATTTAGTGAAGAAAACTTCGGAGCAATTGGGCTTGGCTTAATTAAAGGTCAAGTAAAACGTATACCTGACATCGTAAAAGTTCCACATATGGGCTGGAATAAGCTAAATTTTACGAAACAGGAATCATTATTAAAATATGTAAATGAAGGTGATTATGTCTATTTTGTACACTCATTTTATATTAGTTCAACAAATGATGAGCTTTTAGCTTATTCCGATTACGGGGTAAAGATTCCAGCAATTATTCAATCCAATAATATTTACGGAATGCAATTTCACCCTGAAAAAAGTGCAGAAACAGGTCTGAATTTATTAAAAGCATTTAAGGAGATGTGTTTATATGATTCTATATCCAGCAATTGATTTAAAGGACGGTAATTGCGTTCGCCTTGAGCAAGGAGACTTTAATAAGAAAGTAATTTATAAGAATTCACCACTTGAAGTTGCGTTAGACTTTGAAAAAGCTGGTGCAAAAGTTTTACATGTCGTTGATTTAGATGGAGCAAGGACTGGAGAACGGAAAAATGCTTCAATTATAAAAGAAATCGTTCAAAATACGAATTTAAACATTCAGTTAGGTGGAGGAATCAGATCACTTGATTCGATTTCGTTCTGGTTAGAATTAGGTGTAGAAAAAGTAATTTTGGGTACAGCTGCAATTAATAATAGACAACTTTTAGAACAAGCTGTTTTAAAATACGGTGATCGAATCATTGTAGGAGTAGATGCAAAAAACGGTTTTGTAGCCATAAATGGATGGGAAGAGTCGACAAATCAAGATAGCTATGAATTTTGTAAACAGCTAGAGCTACTCGGTGTGAAAACAGTCGTATACACTGATATATCAAAGGATGGCATGTTAAGTGGGCCTAATTTAGAAGCATATAAAAAATTAGCTGAAGAAACGAATTTAAAAATCATTGCTTCAGGTGGAGTGAGCTCAATCAATGATCTGAAATCACTTCGCACGTTAAATATTTATGGTGCGATTTCTGGAAAAGCATTATATGAAGGGAAATTTACAGTTGAGGAGGCACTTAAATGCTTGCAAGAAGAATTATACCGTGCTTAGACGTTCGTAATGGACGAGTCGTAAAAGGAAAACAGTTTTCAAGTATTCAAGATGTTGACTCACCTACGAAACTAGGAAAATATTATAGTGATAATGGTGCTGACGAGTTAGTATTTTATGATATTACGGCCTCAAATGAAGAAAGAGATATATCATTGAAATTTGTTTCAGAAGTAGCGAAGGAATTGCGTATTCCTTTCAGTGTTGGAGGTGGAGTACGTTCGATTGATGATTTTACGAAACTATTAAGAAATGGAGCCGATAAAGTTTCAATTAATTCTGCAGCAATTTTAAATCCGAATTTAATTAAAGAGGCATCAGATCGTTTTGGATCGCAATGTGTCGTGCTTTCAATTGATGCAAAGTTAAATAAAGATGGCAATTATAAAGTGTGTATAAATGGTGGTCGGAAAGAGACTGAATGGGAAGCGATTGATTGGGCAAAGAAAGGTGTGGAGCTTGGAGCGGGTGAAATTGTCTTAAATAGTATTGATGAAGATGGTATGAAAAGAGGGTTTGATATCCGATTGCTGCAAAAAATTACAAATGCAATTAATGTTCCGGTTATTGCATCTGGTGGCGCAGGAAAAGTAGAACACTTTTACGATGCGATTGAATATGCAAATGTCGATGGAGTTTTAGCTGCTTCAGTATTCCATTTTGGAGAAATCAAAATTAGTGAATTAAAAGACTACTTAAATGAAAAAAATATTCCAGTTCGACTATAGGAGGAGAAAAACATGTATTTTGATATCGAAAAAATTCGCTTTAATGAACAAGGATTAGTACCAGCAATTGTGCAAGATATTAATACGAAAGAAGTATTAATGTTGGCATATATGAATAATGAATCAATTAAACTCACAATCGATACTGGATTTGCTACATTTTATAGTAGAAGTCGCCAATCAATTTGGAAAAAAGGAGAAACATCGGGGAATCTTCAATATGTCAAATCGATTTCTTATGATTGTGACCAAGACTCAATTTTACTACAGGTTGAACAAGTAGGAGTAGCTTGCCACACAGGAAGCTACAGTTGTTTTTCCGAAAAATTAACATTAATGCAAGAAAAAAATATTGTTCAAAATGAATCATTAAGTTATCTACCAAACCTCTATGAAACGATACAAGATCGAAAAGAGAATCCAATTGAAGGATCTTATACTACCTATTTATTTAATCAAGGCATTGATAAGATATTGAAAAAAGTAGGTGAAGAGACGAGCGAAGTAATTATTGGTGCTAAAAATGAAGGAACGGAAGAATTAATTTATGAGATTAGTGATCTAGTCTATCACACAATTGTTTTAATGGTAGAAAAAGGAATAAAATTGGAAGAGATAAACAATTGCTTAATAAATAGGAAGGAGAAAGTAAAATCTTGAAAATTGATGGACACACACATACACAATATTGTCCGCACGGAAGTGGTGATGACGTACAATTAATGATCGAAAAAGCGATTGAACTTGGGTTCGATGAATACCATATCACGGAACATACACCCGTACCATCATCATTTCAAAACTGCTTAAAGCCAAATGACGCTGTTGCTTCACTTGCTATGTCTGAAAATGAAGTAGACGAATATATTAAGGAAATGTATAAAGTAAGAGATCAGTATAAGGATCGAATTCGTATAAAAATTGGATTTGAATACGATTATTTACCGAGTGAATCAGTATGGTTTAAAGATTTCCTAAAAGAATACGGCAAATATTGTGACACAGGACTTTTGTCAGTTCATTACCTAGAAGGAAAAAATGGATGGCATTGTATAGATTATAAAGCTGAAGATACCTTTTCTGGTTTAGTTAATTACTATGGCAGTGCAGAAGCGTTTCAACTTGCTTATTACGATTTAGTAAAACAGTCTATCATTGATGATTTAGGTCCGTTTAAACCCAAAAGAATAGGACATATGACTTTATGTAATAAATTTAAACAATTTTTGAATTGTGATGATACGGAAAAAATCCTAAATAAACAAGTTGAACTATTAAATCTAGTAAAAGAAAAAAATTATATTTTAGACTATAATACTGCAGGATTATTTAAAGAGTATTGTGGTGAAACCTATCCACCAAAACATGTCATTGAAATTGCGAATTCCTTAAACATAGAATTAATGTATGGTTCTGATTCTCATAGTGTAAAAGATGTTGGAAGAGGATATGAGGTTTATTTTTCAAATAGTAAAAAATCTTGCTGATGATCAAGTGATAATTCAGATCTTAAAAAGGGGAAACTGAACTGTCAGAATTTTAGCCATTGTAGTTACTCATGAAGCAGTTATGAGTAAGATAAAAGCAAGAATAAGCCATTTTAGTTACTTATGAAGGGGTTATAAGTAAGTTAAAAGCAAAAATAAGCCATTTTAGTTACTCATGAAGCAGTTATGAGTAAGATAAAAGCAAGAATAAGCCATTGTAGTTACTCATGAAGCGGTTATGAGTAAGTTAAAAGTAATATTTAGCCATTTTATTTACTCATGAAGCAGTTATGATTATGTTATTTTCAATATTGTATATGTTTTATTCCAACACTCTGACGATAAATTGATAATTTATCGTCGTCTTTTTGTTTAGTGAGAAATTTTGTTAAAATGGTGAAATTCTCCCATATTACAACTATCAAACGATAATGTATAATTAAGAAAAATTAGTAATTTTTTCTAAATTTAGTTTAGATAAAGGGAGAATTTGAATGTCAAATATTATTTGGGTCGTATTAGGGGCTTTATTAATGAGTACGATTGATTATTTGATGTTTCACTTTGGACTTGTTAATTCCGAGAATCAAAGATGGAACTGGTTTGAAAAACGAACAAAGTTTCAAAAAATTAGTGTACTGTCTGGTGTGTTTTTAGTTATTTTTGTACTTCACATTGTAAGTTAATGCTTCTAAGAGAGTCATGGTTGTGACTCCTTTTTGTTTTTATAGAAGTATTTTTAGCTAAAAAAATAAAAGGTAAAAATAGCCATTTGTTGAATAAATAACAGTGGTGACCTCAAGTACGAATTATTCGTTATCATTTAGTTCAAAATTTGTCCTACTTTTTTATGACAGTTTATTAGTTATGAGGAGACTTTATAGAAGTAATTTCTAAAATTATTAGAGTTTAAAAAGGAGGAAATTTTTTTGAATCGAAAAGAAATGTTTTTAAACGTATTAGACAAAACATATGATAAGGAAAGTTGGTTTGCTCCACTAAAAAATTCAATTGAAGGAATTACAGCTGAACAAGCTGGTTGGAGACCAACAGGGGAAGCGACTAAATCAATTTGGGAAAACGTTAATCATCTTCTTTATTACAAAGAGAGGATTGTAGCAAATCTAGAAGGTAGAGAATGGACGCAAAATCTAGACGGTGACCAAACCTTTTTTCTTACAGAACAATCGAATGAAGAAAACGAATGGAAAAAAGTTATTGAACGATTGGAGAATACTAGTTTTAGTTTAAGACAGTTATTGAGTAATATGACAGATGAGGAATTGATGAAAAATTCCTTTGAAGTCAAACTAATGGATTTATTACTACATGACGCTTACCATACCGGACAAATTATTCAAATAAGAAAAATGCAAGGATCGTGGCCATCACATCGTTGACATAACCGATTAAGGCAGCTTAAAGCTGTCTTTTTTATAATCTAGTTCTAAGCTCTTAAAAAGGAGAAAAATTGATGTTTAGTTATAAAATTGAAGAAAATTTGCAATTAAAGTTATTGACTCTACAAGATGCAAATGAGTTATACAAATTAACAATCAATTCAATGGAACATTTAAAAGAATGGTTACCATTAATAGCATATAATAAAAAACTTGAGGATACAGAGAACTTTATAAAAACAACTATGAAACAATTTACTGAAAACAATGGATTCCAAGCTGGTATTTGGTCAAATTCAAAACTTGTTGGAGTAATAGGGTTTCATAAAATTGATTGGTCAAATAAGTCGACGAGTATTGGTTATTGGCTAGGAAAGGGGGTTGAAGGTACAGGTATAATGACAAAGGCTTGTCATGCATTTGTTAATTATGCATTAACAGATCTATTGCTAAATCGGGTCGAGATTCGTGCTGCTGTTGAAAATACAAAAAGTCGTGCTATTCCTGAGAGGTTAGGATTCTTTCAGGAAGGTCGGATCAGGAAAGCTGAATGGTTGTATGATCATTATGTAGATCACATCGTTTATGGAATGTTAGCGGAAGATTGGGTTTCTTTAAGGAAATAATGTTAATTTCATATCAATGAACTTTTTTTTTGCATGAAAAGTATTAATACTTCAAATACTTCATTTGAAAGGATTTACTAATTATTTTTGTGTAAATATTTATTAATGAGTTAAATGAAATAATGACTTGTCTAGTGTGATGCTATAAACTGCATGTAAGAAAAGGAGAATATCAATGCATTGGTATGAAAAACTAAATCAGTATTTTCCAGTTGAAGAAATGAAATCAAGGGAACATATGGAAACTTTATTGAAAGAGCGATCAGATATTTACCATAAGGATGAAGGTCCACATCATGTTTTAATGTATGCGGAACTAGATGATTTTGTATTTATCGATTACTTGTTCGTTTCAAAAGATGCCCGTGGACAGGGTCTTGGGTATAAATTGCTTGATAAGCTAAAGAAGAAAGGCAAACCAATTATTTTAGAGGTTGAACCAGTTAATTATGAAGATACAGATACAGAAAAAAGGCTTAGATTTTATAAAAGAGAAGGTTTTGAGCATGCTCAGTCGATAGGATATAACAGACGATCATTAGCAACTCAAGAAATAAACCCTATGGAGATTTTATACTGGTCTCCAAATAATGAGGGTGAAGAAATGATATTTAAAGCGATGAAAAAAACATATAATATGATTCATACATATAGGGATACACATTTTTACGGTGAATCTTATCAGCCAGTAGAGGAAGTTTTAACTTTTGGAGAAAATAATAGCAATCAAAATCTTTTAGAAGACATATAAAAAACGACTGATAACCTCAGTCGTTTTTTTAATTACACACCCATACGTTTGCGTTGATTGTTTGGCTTTTTAGAAATTTGATTCTTTTTCGTCATATCTTTAACAGCATTTACTCCAGTATTTTGATTAGAATTTTGCTGTTTTTTGCTAGCCAACTTTTGTTTCATTAATTCCTGAAGACTAACTTTTTTTGGTTCATTGTTATTTTCGCTCATAAATTTAGTTTCCTCCAATTTAATCATACTTTTATAATGACTTGTTGAAGGAAAATTAGCAAGTACATTTAAAAGAATTAAGCGATCTATTAGCTGTCTTTTTCTGTATTTTTCTTATGAAACTCTTCCATTTTTTTACTCTTCGAATATGCAGATTCCTCTGAATGCCCAAATTGATCGACAGAACTTTTCTGTGGACCTTTGTTTGTATGTCCTTTTGCCATGTTTAACCCTCCTTTTTTATTATTATGTGCTTAAATTCCTTGAATAATCTTTAATTTAAAATGGGAATCTATTTATGATAAATAGTATTAGGAGGAAGCAAAATGACAAGTAAAAATGGCAGCAAAGGAAGTAAAAATCAAAACGCACCTGAACTTCATGGACAAGCACCTACTAGTGGTGATAATACAAAAGGAAATGTCTATCGCTCTAAAAAAGGTAGTAAATCACAAACTGAATTACACTAAAATAACCAATTAAAAAAGAGCTTGGATTTCCCCAAGCTCTATATTTTTTCTAACTATATTTAGTCTTGAACATTAAATCCTTCTTCATCTAAATATTCACAAGCTTCACCGTAGCTATTGAATGTACCATCAAGATTTTCTCCTGCGTAAACATTCCACATGTCCATTTCAGAAACAAGTTTAAGGATTTGGCCGTTCGCATTAACCCAGATTTCTTCTACTTCTTCATCTTCTTCAAAAATTGGCTCGAATGATAGGCTTTCAATTGATTTAGTGAGAATTGTGCGAAGTTCCTCTTCAGTAAATTCTCTTATATTTACCATACCTTTTTCGTTCGTTTTGTACCCTTTTACACCTTCAGCATATACAAAGCCGTTTCCATTAGGATGTAAATGATAAACAACATTCTTTTTTTCTTTTAAACTTTCTTCATATTGAAAATTTGTACGACCAAGTGAGACTGGCTTTTTAGTTAATTCTGGAAATGATTCAATGATTGTTAGTTTTTCTTCGTAAGTTAGCATAATGCCTCCAAAAAAATATTCTTTTACCTATGTTTTGTATGTAACGTAACAAATATAACAAAAATCTTTTGAAAATGACATAGAATTGTCACAATTTCAGCTACTCTAATTTGGTAGAATAATAATGCTGTATAAATTTAACATATTCCTTTTGACAAATTTTTGGACTTAATTTGATTTTATTATACATAGTAGGTGAGAACATGACAGTGGAAGTTAAAGTGAAAGTGAAAGAACAATTTATTAAAAAACAATTTTATAAATCGTATTTAAATGAAAATGAAAACAATATCCATCCTATTGCAGTTCTAGCTGACCTTTACAATGAACAAAATGATGATATGGATCTTTCATCTATTCGATTTGCACAAGGTGAAGTTTATTTTGAAAATAAAGATTTTGAATCTGCAGTTTTCAAATGGGAAAAAGTCGGAAACCAGTTAAGCGATTGGGCAAAGAAAAATATCGCTGATTCTTATTATGAAATCGGTGCATTTGAAACAGCTGAGAAGTTATATAAAGAAGTTAAAACAGATAGTAGTACTTTGACATCTGAAATATTCTTACATTTATTCTCACTTTATATCGATGTTTCGAAATACGAAGAAGCAGATCGTATTATTAAAGAAGCAGTAAAATATAATCCTGATTATCCAAATGTAACGAGAATTGCACGTAAATTTTATGAAAAACATCACGATTGGACTAGTGCTGTAGCTCTAGCTTCAGATGAATCAATTCGAACAGAAGATTTGAAATGGTTTATTGTATTAAGAGAATACATTGTAAATGGTGTAACAAAAGAAATGGCACCAAGTTACTTTGTGCAACCGTTACTATCATTGGCTAAAGTCGATCTTGAGCACTTTGAATTAATGGTAGAAGCACTTTGGAATAGTTACAGAGAACAATCAGTTTATGTAAATTGGTTACAAACATTTAATGATATGTTATTCCAAATCAACGTTGAAACAGGTGTGAAGTGGAATCGTTTGCCATCAATCTATTCAATGACATACGAAGAATTAGTTGAAGGTGATTATTTTGTAGCTCAGCTTGAGGAAATGATGCCAAGCTTTTTAACAAATTGGTTACGTATTACCGATATAAAAGGTGCGGTTTTAGCAACGACTGCAACACTTGCATGGGATCGATTATTCCCAGGCCGTATTGATTATCAAATTGTTGCTGACGCAGAAATGGCATTTGAACAGTTATTAAAAACGCCTGATTGCTTTGAAATTGGCAAAGAATTATTTGAAAACATCCTACAATGGTCTGCTTTAAATGAAATAGAAGTTGGAGACCGTTTTGAGTGGTGGACAAGTAAATTAACTCAATTTGAAAATACAACAATGCTTGTTGCAGGTACATCAGGTAACGGTAAATCTTCATTTGTTAACTCACTTTTAGGTGAGAAAATGATGGGTTCTTCTACGACAATGCCTGTATTATTTGAACAAAATAGTGATTCAAATATTATCGTATTTTCGAAGGAAGGAAATACACAACTTGCCGAATTTGCAGATTTTTACGATTTAACAACAGTTGAAAATAATCTGTTAAAAGGTGATGAATTAGTATACTATAAATTACCAAATTCATTTTTAGAAAAGCATCGCCTATCAATTATTGATACACCTGGAATTGATGGAAACCAGGTTAATACAAAAGCATTATTACAATCTGTAAAACTTGCAGATCGTCTTGTTTATGTTTTAAATGCTACTGCACCTTATACAGAAAACGAACGATCGTTACTAGTTAAAATTCATAAAGAATTACCAACTCTACCGATTCACTTTATTTTAAATAAGATGGATTCTATTTATAGTAAAGAAGAAATTGATCGAGTTCGCGCTGAAATCCAAGCGAAAGTTAATCAAGACTTCCCTAGCGCTAAAGTATTACCTTATTCTTCAATTTATAATAATCAAGATCAATTTAAAGATTTAGAATTATTTATTGAGGATAACGTTCTTTCAACTGAAGCAAATTCTAAACAAACAGAAAAATTATTATTAGCTATTCGCAAATTAATTAATTTCTTATTAGAAAAACGAGTAGAGAAAGAAGACGAACTACGTGCTAATGTTGAATGGAATGAAGTTCTTGATGACAAATTAAATGGTCTATTACATTCTTTAAAAGATAAAGAAATGGAACATTTAAATACAATTAAAAGCTCGTATCGTGAATTAAAAGACGAATTAAAATATGACCTGAAGCTAAGTATTCCTGGTCTTCTAAAAGAATGTAAAGAATTAATCAAAGAAGATAGTGATTTCGGTACAATTCTTGAAACACTAAACGAAGAGATGAATCTTCGTATTGGTGAGTATGTAAGAGAGAATACTTTACCAAAACTAAATGAAGCTCTTCAAAACTGGATTAAAGATTCAGGTGTTTTATTAGAAGGTACTCAAGGCTACTTATCTGAAATGAGTGATTCTTTAAATGACTACATTGGAAATGAATACTTAAATCTTGAATGTGATTTTAAAGTATTAGATGACTGGCGCCGTGATGCTGATCGAATGACTAGTATGACTCAACTAGATGATATGAATATTTTATTAAATTCTTCACCATCTCAGTTTATCTTAAAGAGCTCAGGTATCTTATTAGGTTTACTACCACAAAATAAATCAAAGCTTGTTGCTCAATATCAAAAGTATGTTGATAATGTCAACTATGATGATGTAACATCAGAATTATCAATGAAGTTTTTCCTACAATTTGAAATGTTTGAAAAAACTTTACCAAGAGATTTATCAATGTTCCTACATGCTCCATTTGAGCAAATCCATGAACTAGTTGATGAAACAAGAGTAGCAATTTCTAACTATAATCAAACTTTAGAAGATATGAAATCTAATCCAAGTATTTACTTCGATCCGATTACATTCTTCACAGTAAGATTAAGACAATTAGAGTTTTTAACATTACGTAAATAATAAGGAAAGAGTGTGCTAAATGGCACACTCTTTTTTCATGCTGTTAAAAAAAGTTGTTAATTAAATAAGAATGTCTTGTTGATTTCCACTACGGGATGCTCGCTTTCCATGGGGCATGAGCTGAGCCTCCTCGTTCCTGCGGGGTCTCACCCTTCCTGCATCTCCCATAGGAGTCGAGCATCCCTTCGTTTCAATCAACTCTTCAAATATAAAAATTATTCTTTAGAACATTAAAAAAATCAATATTTTAAAGAATTACCTTTAATTATTAAACTGTACCTAAAATTCAAATTCTACCTATGCAAATTTACATTTACAAATATGGTAAACATCTAAATGACTTACACTTTGGCTCAATTAATTTTTTTTAGAGAAATCATTATTAGGCCAATTATAAATCGCAAAAAAACATTATTTAATCAACGAGTATCAGAGGATCTTGGATAATTCCAAACGGAAAATTCATACTTTTCAGATTTAATCTAATATATTTAAACACACTCTTTTTATATGACCAATGCATTTATTTATAAAACCAGTATTCCTTTCAACTATTCCTCTGCATCTTCTTCAAACGGAATATGTACAACGATTGTTTGGTAGCCTTCTTTAATTTTTACATATCCACCCCAAGGGATTTGTAGTATTAAAAAGGCTCCTTTTGTATCAATTGAAAAATGTGCAATTTTTTCATGTTCTTCATCGAGTAAAAGCACTTCCCGCTCATTCCCAACTGTTCTAATACCAGGATGGCAATGAATTTGTATTTTCCAGTTGCCAAGTCTACTTAATAAGAAATGACTCATAAAATAGATCACCTTCTATTATTTAGTTTCTTCAATATGGACTAATGAAACTTATTGGGAAAACAGTACGAAAAACAGTTGAAGCCATCTTTCAATTAATTCTATTCTAAAGAATGGTAACTTAAAACTATTTAGGAATATTCGAACTATATTTCTTACTCAAAAAGGATTCATATGGAAGAATAAAAGTGAAAAAATTTGAGATAAAAGAGTTCATAAGTACGTAAAAATGTCCAAGAATTTAGGCAACAGGCTGAGAAGTTAAAAAATTCAGATTAGAAAAAGTTTAAAAGAGTTACTAGAATAACTCTTTTTTTTTGCTCTTGAACTATCAGGGAGTTTAGAAGCTTTAAGATTATTTAAGATTTTTTAGAATTCAATTAAAAAAAATGTATTTTGCAGGAGATTCTAATTTTTACGTCAAACTCAAAAATATATCCTAAATGGAAAGGTGTATTTTTGAAAGAAGGTGATACATAACCCGAAGCCGATAGCCAAAAGGAATAACTGGAGATATTAATTTCATGGTAGTCGGGTAGCCTCAAATCGTCTTTTGATTTCTAGATTGTTGGTAAGAACTTATTTAGGAACTAAGGAGAGGTGTAAGGATGAAAAAAAGAAACCGAAAATTATTAGTACCGGCTGTTGCTTCATTGTTAACATTATCGATGTATTTCCCAGGAGGCCCAACTTTTGCCGCAGCTTCCAAACATGTACAACTTAATCAGGTAGCTCCAACTGCTGCAAATCATGGTACTTCCACTGGTCACACAAACCGTAACTCCAAAGCTACTGTAACTATTGCCCTTCAGCTAAGAAACAGCGATAAACTGGATGAATATATTGCCAGCTTAAAGAACCCTGACTCCATCAACTACAAGAAATACTTAACTCCCAACGAATTTAAAAATCAATATGGACCAACTGATACTACTGTTGCCAATGTTAAAAGCTATTTGACAAGTCAAGGCTTTAAAGTCGAAAATGTTTCTTCCAATAACGCCTTTATTACCGTCAGTGGCACCATTGGTCAAATGGAGGATACTTTTGGTGTAACTATAAATAACTATAAAGATTCAAATGGCAAAACCTATTATGCCAATGATCAAGCTCCTTCCATTCCAGCTGAATTTTCTGGGGTGATTACGGATGTTGAAGGTCTCAATAATGAACCACATTATACACATTCGAAAATTAGTAGTGCATCTATGCAATTCTCCCAACAGAATAAAGCGGTGACACCAAAAGTGGGCAGTGGCCCAGCTGGCGGTTATACACCGGCTGAATTAAAAGGTGCATACGATATCAACCCACTGGCAACTGCCGGATATACTGGATCTGGCCAAACTGTAGCAGTTATGGAGTTGGACGGATATAAAGCAACAAACATTAGTACCTATAACAACTACTATGGCTTAGGAAGCCCTGCACCAACAAATGTATATATCGATGGTTATAGTGGTGCTGCTGGTCAAGGTGCAATCGAAGTTGAACTTGATATTGAGGTAATCAATGCAATTGCGCCAAAAGCACAAGTGGTTGTATACGAAGGGCCAAATAGTGCCCAAGGATTAATTGATACCTATCAAAAAATTGCCTCTGATAATACAGCAAAATCAATTTCTGTCAGCTGGGGGATCGGAGAGCAGCATGAAGCAAGTGCGACCATGAATAGTTTACATACCATATTCCAACAATTTGCTGCCCAAGGACAAAGTATTTTTGCTGCGTCTGGAGACAATGGTGCCTACGATTCTGGAGGTAGAACTTTAGAGGTTGATAGTCCCGCAAATGACCCGTATGTAACTGGCGTTGGTGGAACTCACCTGAATTTAAGTGGTACTTCCTACAGTTCAGAAACGGTTTGGAGTAACAAAACAAGCAAATCAGGTGACGGTGGAGGATTATCTAAAGTTTATACAATGCCATCGTTCCAATCAGGTCCTGGTGTCCAAAACAGTTATTCGAATGGTAAAAGGGAGGTTCCAGATGTATCGGCAGCTGCTGACCCTAACACTGGATATTCAATCTATACTGGAGGTGCCTGGCATGTAGTAGGTGGTACATCAGCTGCTGCACCATTATGGGCTGGAATCGCTGCACTCAATAATCAATTCGCACAAGCAAATGGCAAGGGTAACCTTGGTCAAGCAAATCCAACTCTTTATCAAGTCTTTAATACAACTCAAAAATATGCAGCATATCATGATATTACGTCTGGAACAAACTTGTACTATCCGGCTACCTCTGGCTACGATATGGCTTCAGGTATTGGGACACCAGATGCGTATAATTTAATTCGCGATATAAATGGGTTTTAAAGTAGTAAATCGACAGTCTCCAAATTGGAGGCTGTCATTTTTGTTAAAGAAAAAAATTAAGAGTCAATCTTAAATTCAAGTCTAATGAAGAATATACTTTAAAATGTGTAGTAAACATGTTAAAAAGCTTTACAGCAATACCTCAAATCATGAGGAAATATGTGGGAATTAGGCAACTAATTATTTTATTAAAACAGAACATGATGATTTGATAATAAATAAAAACAGAAATAAATTAGTATTACTTTAACTTAATACTTTTTGTGAAATTATTGCTAAATATAGATATGTTAAAAGTTGTCGAATATAATAGAAATATAAAAAAATTTAATTAAGGAAAAAGGGGGGGTTATGTTGCTGTATGCAATATTAGGCGTTGCTATTGTAGAAATTATTATCCTTTTACTTATAATGACTAAAATTGGAAAAGGTTTTGGTCAAAGTGGTGATGGATTAACCAGAGAAGAGATAGAAAATGAAAGAAATAAGATGATAAAGCAGGTCCGAGAAGAAATAAATTCTTCTAAAACAGAATTGCATACTTTACTTAGAGGAAATAGAGAAGAATTAGCAAATAGCTTCAATGTATTTATGAAAGAAACAAGTTCAAATATAAAAGGATTAAGGGAGCAACAAGAGCAATCGCAACAAAGACACGTCGATACTATGAATAAATTAATTCTATCGACTGAAGAGAAATTAAGTACAATAAATGATACAACAAATAAACTTCAAGAGAAAACAGTTAAGACATTACATGAAAATCATGTTACTACTTCGAAAAATTTAACTGACCAAACTGAAAAAATCTTACAAACCATAAATGAACATATAATAGGGATGCAAAGAAGTAATGCCACTCACTTAGAGAAGATAAATGAAAATGTTGAGAAAACAATTAATTCATTACAAGAGAGTAACAACAAGAGATTAGAAGAGATTCGCAAAACAGTTGATGAGAAATTACACGACACTTTAGAAAAAAGACTTGGAGCTTCATTTAAAATGGTTAGTGAACATCTTGAAAAGGTACAACGTGGCTTAGGAGAGATGCAAACATTAGCAAATGGAGTAGGGGATTTAAAACGAGTATTAGGTAATGTAAAAACTAGAGGGTCTTGGGGTGAGGTTCAGCTTCATAACATTCTAGAACAAATGTTAACTGCAGAACAATATGATGTAAACGTTATCACAAAACCTAAGAGTAAAGATAGAGTTGAGTTTGCGATTAAAATACCAGCTAAATCAGAAGAAGAAAAGACAATCTATTTGCCGATTGATTCGAAATTCCCATTATCTGATTATGAAAATTTACTGCAAGCATACGATGAAGCGAACCAAGAAAAAGTTGTGATTTACCGTAAACAACTTGAAAATAACATTAAAAATGAAGCTAGGAAGATTAGTGAAAAATATGTGGAACCACCATTCACGACTGATTTTGCGATTATGTTCTTAGGAACAGAAGGGTTATATGCAGAAGTTTTAAGAATACCAGGATTAGTTGAATTACTACAAAGAGAGTACCGAATAGTGTTAAGTGGACCAACTACCTTGACAGCATTATTAAATGCTTTACAAGTAGGTTTTAGAACATTAGCAATTGAAAAACGCTCAAGTGAAGTTTGGAAATTGTTAGGAATGGTAAAAACAGAATTTGGTAAATTTGGAGACTTATTAGATAAAACTCATAAAAAGATGCAGGAAGCTACAAATAAACTAGAAGAAGCTAGTAGAAAATCAAGAAATATTGAACGTAAGTTAACTAAAGTAGAAGAAGTACCGGTAAGTAATACTTTCTTAATAGATGAAGTAATACCTTCTTAATAGAAGAAGGTATTACTATAAACAGGGATGAATATTCATTCCTGTTTTTTGTTTGAATTGTATATAGATAAATTGAAGGTTTTTAAAAGATTGAGCAAAATGAATGCTTTTTATATTTTGTTATTTAAAAGGAGAATGACGATAGTCTCTTTTCAGCTCCAAATTAAATTGATTAGCCCATTTAGCTATACCCTACCACTTTGGAATTCAGGTTTCATAATACTTTAGGTAAAAAATAAGTTTGTTGGATTAATTAGAATTATTTATTAATCTCAAGAAAAAATTTCGTTGACTGGCAAAATCTACTTTAGCACTTAAACTAGACCGAGTTAAATTAACGACTACACCTCTCCTAAGATCTCCGAAAATCTGAAGGTAAATACCAAATGCGATTTCAGGTGCTACTCTTTCAGCGATTTCAATAAAGGGAGTAATTAAACGATTAGCATCACAAAGTCATTTCTATTGCTCTAATCTATTGATGTTATAGGAATCCTAAACGGTGAATAGTAACAAATAATTACAAGGAATTCTTAATTGGCGGAAGGGTCGTATTAAACAAACTAGTTGTAATAAATTGTTCATGATAATCAAAATCTATTACATAGTGGAGCAATTTGAATTAAAAGCGCTTGCATTTTTTTAATTATGTTCTTATAATACTTGTATACAAGTATACTCGTATGGAATTGAAGGTGAACTTATGTCAGAATTAAAGAAATATCTTTATCCGGAAAAATGGCTATCAAAAGCTTCAGCTGGTGATCGTGTAACATATGAATTAAGGATGCAGATAATTTCTGGACTAATTGAAAGCGGTACCAAGTTATCAGAAAATAAATTGGCTGCCGATTTTAATGTAAGTCGTTCTCCTATTAGAGAGGCATTGAAAACTTTAGCATCTGAAAATCTAATTCGTTTAGAAAGAATGGGTGCAGTTGTTATTGGATTAACTGAAAAAGAAATAGAAGAAATATATGATGTGCGCTTACTAATTGAAACATTTGTATTTGAGCGATTGGTAAAATTAGACACGAAAGAATTGGTTATGGAACTAAGTAAAATTCTTGAAATGATGAAAATTGCTATTAAATATCAAGATGCAGATGAGTTTTCATTTCAAGATGTATTATTCCATGAAACGATTATTCGAGCGATTGATCATTCTTACATTTTGATGATCTGGAATAATGCAAAACCAGTTATGGAAGCGTTTATACTTTTATCAATGCGAGTACGGTTTAAGGAAAAATACGAAGACTTTCAACGAATAGTCGAAAATCATCAGTTATATATTGATGCAATTAGTACGAAGAATAGAGACCTTATGATTCAATCATTACATCAAAACTTTGATGATGTTCAAGGAAAAGTAGAGGATCTTTGGAGATCTCAACAAATGTTTTCAAAAGGAGTAGAACAAGAATAATGACAAACTATATGTTAGGGTTAGACATCGGTACCACAAGCACAAAAGCCGTTTTATTTACTGAAACAGGTGAAGTCGTTCAGCAAGAGAATATCGGATACCCACTCTATACACCTGATATTTCAACAGCTGAACAAGACCCAGAAGAGATCTTTACAGCTTTAGTACAAGCAATTTCTAAAATAATGAAACAACATCCTCAAAAAGAGATATTATTTATTTCTTTTAGTAGTGCAATGCATAGCCTAATTGTTATGGATGAAAATGATCAACCATTAACGCCTTGTATTACATGGGCAGATAATCGAAGTGAGTCTTGGACTCATAAAATTAAAGATGAATTAAATGGTCACGAAATATACAAACGAACAGGAACTCCTATCCATCCAATGTCACCTTTAAGCAAGATAACATGGATTGTTAATGAACGACCAGAGATCGCACAAAAAGCGAAAAAATATATTGGAATTAAAGAATATGTATTTAAAAAATTCTTTGATCAATATGTTGTGGATCATTCGATTGCTTCAGCCATGGGTATGATGAATCTTAAAACATTAGATTGGGATGAAGGAGCGTTACAAGTAGCAGGAATTACAACTGATCAACTATCAAGACTAGTACCTACTACGGAGATTTTTACAAACTGTAATCCTGAGTTAGCAAGACAAATGGGAATTGATCCACAAACTCCTTTTGTAGTTGGCGCAAGTGATGGCGTACTTTCAAATCTTGGTGTGAATGCGATTCGAAAAGGAGAAATTGCAGTCACAATTGGGACAAGTGGGGCAATTCGAACGATCATTGACCAACCGCAAACTGACGAAAAAGGACGAATATTTTGCTACGCATTAACAGAAAAACACTGGGTCATCGGTGGACCAGTAAACAATGGCGGAATGGTATTTCGTTGGATTCGTGATGAATTTGCGGCTTCGGAAGTTGAAACTGCAAAAAGATTAGGTATTGATCCATATGAAGTATTAACAAAGATTGCCGAAGGAGTAAAACCAGGAGCAGATGGCTTGTTATTCCATCCTTATTTAGCTGGTGAACGTGCACCATTATGGAACCCTGATGTTCGAGGATCCTTTTTCGGATTAACGATGGCACATAAGAAGGAGCATATGATTCGCTCTGCACTAGAAGGAGTTATATACAACTTATACACTGTTTTTCTAGCTCTAGTTGAATGTATGGATGGACCAGTATCTAAAATCCAAGCAACTGGTGGGTTCGCAAGATCAAATGTATGGCGTCAGATGATGTCTGATATTTTTGATTTAGATGTAGTCGTACCAGAAAGCTATGAAAGTTCATGTCTTGGTGCTTGTATTTTAGGTCTTTATGCAACAGGAAAAATAGAATCCTTTGAAGTAGTATCTGAAATGGTCGGTAATACGCACAAACATACTCCTAATGAAGATGCAGTAAGAGAATATCGAGAATTATTGCCAATCTTTATTAGCCTATCGAGAGTATTAGAAAAAGATTATCAGCGGATTGCTAATTATCAAAGAGGATTAATTATTAAAAATAAATAGATATTCGGGGGGGATTTCCATGCCACTAGTTATAGTAGCAATCGGAATAATCGCATTACTTGTTTTAATTATGAAGTTAAAATTAAATACTTTCCTTTCATTAATTATAGTTTCATTTGGAGTTGCTTTAGCACTTGGAATGAAACCAGACAATATTGGTACAACGATTGAAGCTGGGTTAGGCGGAACACTTGGTCATTTAGCATTAATCTTCGGACTTGGTGCAATGCTTGGTAAGTTGATCGCAGATTCTGGTGGAGCTCAACGTATTGCGATGACGCTTGTTAACAAATTCGGTGAAAAGAACATTCAATGGGCAGTTGTTGCTGCTTCATTCATTATCGGAGTCGCTCTATTCTTCGAAGTAGGATTAGTATTATTAATTCCGATTGTATTTGCCATATCTAAACAATTAAAAGTTTCTATTTTATATTTAGGTATTCCAATGGCAGCTGCTTTATCTGTTACACATGGTTTCTTACCGCCACATCCAGGTCCGACTGTAATCGCTGGTGAATATCATGCAAATATAGGTGAAGTATTACTTTACGGTTTTATTATTGCCTTACCAACTGTTTTTATCGCAGGTCCTTTATTTACAAAGCTTGCTAAAAAGCTAGTACCAGCCTCGTTCACAAAAACGGGTAATATTGCATCTTTAGGTGAACAAAAAACATTTAAACTTGAAGAAACTCCTGGTTTTGGAATCAGTGTTTTTACAGCTTTACTTCCTGTTATTTTAATGTCATTTGCAACAATTGTTAATTTGTTACAAAAAACAATTGGATTTGATGATAATAGCCTATTAGTAGCGATTCGCTTTATTGGTAATGCTGGTACTGCAATGGTTATTTCACTATTAGTGGCGATTTATACAATGGGATTGGCTAGAAAAATACCAATTAAAGAAGTTATGAACTCATGTACAACTGCAATTACACATATTGGGATGATGCTCTTAATCATCGGAGGTGGCGGTGCCTTCAAACAAGTGTTAATTGATGGCGGTGTTGGTGATTATGTAGCTGAGTTATTCAAAGGTACTTCAATGTCACCGATTTTACTTGCTTGGATTATTGCAGCGATCCTACGAATTTCATTAGGTTCTGCTACTGTTGCAGCTTTAACTACTTCTGGTTTAGTTATTCCAATGTTAGGTCATTCTGATGCTAACTTAGCTTTAGTCGTTCTAGCAACTGGAGCTGGTAGCTTAATCGCTTCACACGTTAATGACGCAGGGTTCTGGATGTTTAAGGAATATTTTGGATTAAGTATGAAAGAAACGTTCTTAACTTGGACATTACTAGAAACAATTATTTCCGTTTGCGGACTGTTCTTTATTCTTTTACTAAGTTTATTCGTATAATGGAAAAAACCAGCAGGATGTATTACTTTTCACTTACTGAAGGTTAATTAATCATAAAGGGCAGTATCCTCATTATAATACTTAGAAACGTTTACGTATTATAGTAGTGGTATACTGCTCTTTCTTTTATTATAGTTCAGTGTTTGAGAACCAATCGACATTCAAGGAAGAACGTGATAATTTCTACGTGATCGTCTATTGGGTAATGTTGCCCTTTGCTAATTGAGAGATGTAGTTCTTCAAGGTTACTGGTTTGAGACTTAGTTCATAAGGTTGTTTTGGTTAATCAGACCTATATTTAAAGAAATACATAATAATTGTTCTTTCTTTAGTTGATAATTTTGGACTAGAAAAAGTGCAGGACAAATGACATAAAAAAATTTAGAGAGGGCTTAAAAAACGATTCAATTTGAAGTATCATATATTCCTAAAAGTTTAAAGTCTAATTGTTAGAATTCTATCTTTTTTTCGTTGACATAGAACTCCCACCGAGTTATATTGGTTTCAGACAGTTAGAATTCTAATTATTCGGAGGTGAACGATTTGATTGATACACCTTATACGAGACTTCTAAGTACTATTATGCATAAGGTACGGGATCAATTGTCGTATCGTACGAAAGAACTTGAAGTAAATCCACAACAAGGTAGGATGATCAGTTATATTGCTGAGCATCAGGATCGAGGTTTAATTCAAAAGGATTTAGCAGATGCATTTAATCGAAGAGGTGCAAGTATAACCAGTATGCTTCAAGGACTTGAGAAGAATGGATACATTGGTAGAAAAATTCAAGCTGATAACGAACGTCAGAAGCAAATTTTCGTATTAGATAAAGGTAAAGAAATCGTTAATCAGATTGATGATATGTTTTTGGCAATGGAATCTCGATTAACAGAGTCATTGACTGAAGAAGAAAAAAATGAATTTTTACGCCTATTGAAAAAAATTGATTCAAACCTTTGAGTGACTACGGCCATTACGGTCGTATCGATATAAACTTAGAAATCTAAAAGTTAGAATTCTAAGTATATATATTCAAAAATTATAATTATAAAAAAATAAAAAGATAAGATTCGGGAGGATGGAATATAATGGAAGAATTTGAAATAGATCAATCAAATATTTATTATTTAAAAGATGCACCGATACGTAAAGCGTTAGCTCGTTTATGTATCCCAATGATGATTGGGATTTCTGCTGGTACAATTTATAACTTAATAAACGTATTTTTTATCGGTTTAGTTCATGATACTGCGATGTTAAGCGCGATTACATTAGGATTACCGATCTTTACAGTACTAATGGCGATTGGGAATGTATTTGGGGTTGGTGCTGGAACTTTTGTTACTCGTCTTTTAGGTGAAGGGAATCTTCAGAAAGGGAAATCAGTAGCTGGATATGCTTTTTATATGAGCATTATGTGTGGATTGATTATTGCAGTAATTGCCTTATTATTTGTTAATCCAATTGTTCATTTGTTGGGAGCGGACGCCACAACATTGCTTTATACAAAACAATATACAATCACGCTTTTTATTGGTGGCTTTGCATTTATATTGAACTTTGCATTAGAACAAATTGTGCGTTCTGAAGGTGCAGCAAAAGAATCTATGTATGGCATGTTCATTAGTGTTATTTTTAGCATCATATTTGATGTGTTATTCATTTTAGTTTTAAACCTTCATGTAATGGGGGCTGCACTTTCGATGGTTTTAGCAAATATCGCGGCAAGCATCTATTACGTTTGGTTTTTAAACAGAAAAAGTGAAACATTAAGAGGTTTCTTAAAGAATTGGAAAGTATCAAAAAACGATCAATTAGAAATCTATAAAGTCGGTGTTCCTGAGCTATTTAAAATGTCATTTATGATTATTACAACCTTATTATTAAACAACTATTCCATTGAATACGGCGAGCATGTTGTAGCAAGCTTTGGAATTGCAGTAAGGATTGCACAACTCCCAGAGTTTATAACGATGGGCTTATTTATAGGGGCTATTTCTTTAATTGCTTATAATTTTGGTAGGAAAAATAAACCACGTCTATATGAAACTTTAAAAGAGTTAACATTATGGATTGGTGGAATCTCAATTGTATTTGGTGGAATTGTATATATTCTTAAAGATCAAGTACTCGGTTTATTTACAAGCGATTCAGCCGTGCTAAGTATTGGAGCACTAATCTTAACAGCTCAACTCATTTCATCTGTTTTTAACGGATTCATAGGTTTATTCACTAGTATTTTCCAAGCGTCCGGTGAAGGACTTGCAACAGGAATCATGTCAATTACACAAGGAGTTCTTTTCATTCCAGTTATCATCATCTTGCATCATTTTTATGGATTAAGTGGCATAATTTGGTCTTTAACACTTACGGAGGGGATAACGTTCTTTATGGGTGCTGTTCTAATGATTCCTTACTTAAGAAAACTTAAGATAATGCCAGATAGCAGCCTAGCTCATCAATAACCAGTTTTTAATCAAATAAACTCGAAGGAATTTTCAGTATTACAAATTATAATATTAAATACAAACTATGAAAAAAGTTATTAACTAAAATGTGTGAAACAGACATTAGACTGGAAATAAAGCATAAGTTCCTTAAGGTCCTTATGCTTTATTTTTTTTGTTCTTTAAATTTGCTTATTATTATTCCATGAAAAAGGCGCTTCGCTCAGAAGTAATCCATTGCTCTAAATCGTCTTTGCTACGTCGAACAAGTCTATTCACTAGCACATCGTGCCATATATAATCCTCTAATAAGTAAATATGAACTGGATCATTTGTATAAAAAGCAATACTACGATCCTCAATTGATGGTCCATAAATCATCTCTTTAGAATCAATCGACAAAATAAACCAATGATCTGTAGACTTAGTCTCAGTAAATGGTGTTATGCGATGACTTTCTAGTTTTCCAATTGGATTTTCGACATGTAGCGTAATTCCTTGTATGGTTGCTTTTTCAGTCGCATGAACCAGTTCCTTTTTCAAAACCTCATACATTTCGTCCCACATTGATATTACAATCCGTTTTTCTGCTTTTTTAATCAACGTCTCACAATAGTTAATAATCGTTTTATAGTCCTTTAAAGTAATGACACGGTTGTCCACTTTTTCACCAAATGATTCTAGATCCTTTAAAGAGTCACTTATAACTGAATAAGTTGATTGCCACTCTGTTTGGGCCTTCTGTAAAAAGATATCAACGGGCAGGGGGGAATATCGTGCCGTGTCATTTATTTCCTCTTTCAAGACAATACCTTTTTCAACAAGATTACCTAACACATCATAAATACGTGCTCTTGGTATACCGGAGTCCTTGCTAACTTGATAAGCTGTTACAGGACCTTGTTTAACGAGTGATACATAAGATTTAGCTTCATATTCGTTAAAACCTAATTTTTTTAACTGTTGCACTAGATCTTCCATTTTTCGCACTCCTATTTTTGTTTATGTAATAAATTTACAATATCTATTTACAGATAGCAATTTGTTAGTTACTATTTCAGTAGTGACTATACTGAAAGGTTGATAGAAATGCATCTAGACTCATCTTTATTAATTATTTTAATTTGTTTTGGATTTTTAGCTTCATTCATTGATTCTGTTGTTGGGGGTGGAGGGTTAATTACACTACCTGCATTATTATTCACTGGACTTAACCCTGCCGCGGCAGTAGCTACCAATAAATTAGCAGCGACAATTGGCTCTCTAACAAGTACATTAATGTTTTATCGTTCTGGTAAAATCGACTTAAAATCAGTGCTTAAATTTTTTCCGCTTTCATTTGTTGGCTCATTATTGGGTGCATACACTGTACATTTGCTAAACCCTGAAATGCTTAAGCCATTGATGTTAATTATGCTCGGAGCAGTAGCAATTTTTACTATTTTCAAGAAAGATTGGGGCAGCATTTCAACACAAAAAAAATTATCCAATTATCAATTCATTATTTTTTTAGTTACAATATTTGCGATTGGTTTCTATGATGGGTTCATTGGACCTGGAACAGGATCATTTTTAATTTTTGCTTTTTTGATGATTGGGTTTGATTTTTTAAAGTCTGCAGGCAATGCAAAATTTTTAAACTTTAGTAGTAATATTGCTGGATTGTTAATGTTTATGTTTTTAGGACAAGTAAACTACACTTATGGAATAATAATGGGAATAGCACAAATTGCTGGTGCGATATGTGGATCGAAATTTGCGATAAAAAAAGGAAGTGGTTATGTACGTGCTCTTTTTATTGCAGTAACCTGCTTACTATTAGTGAAGAATATATATGATTATATCCAATAACTTTTAAAATACTGATCTCCCTTTAAGGTAAGAAAGTGGATGTAGAAATAACCATTTATAGCTTTAAAAGTAGGAGAATTGGACTGGATTCTAAAAAGCACTCCAATTTATCGACAGGAGTGCTTACAGAATGTATTAACTTGTTTGAACGGTTTTATAAGATCAACAAACTCTAGAATGTTTATTCTTAGTAAAAAATAATAAGAGTCTTTTTAGAATACAAGTTTTAAATTTATAAAATACGTTGATGTTCAATCGTAATTGACCTATAAACTGTTTAACAATCTGTTACGCTACTTTAAGTAAAGGATATTAAATTAGGTTTTTAGTGTAACCATTTTTTTTATGAATAAGTTGATTGGAGCGGATAGTGCTCGACTCCTATGGGATATGCGGGAAGGCTGAGACCCCGCAGGCTTGCCGAGGAGGCTAAAGAATCTCGCCCCATGGAAAGCGAGTCCTGTAGTGGAAATCAACCTCACTAACCTCCCTTTACGAAAATTTGGTAATTTAATTGACAATGTTGTTTTTCAAAAGAGTGAAAGCACCCCAGTTTATCAACTGGGGTGTTTTTTTTGTGACGAAATCAAAACTTAACTGTCCTATAACAACAAATCTAAAGAGAATCAATCGAATTGGGTTTTATAGATTTGAAAAATTTGTGACAAAATATAAATATGCGAAGAAACAATATCTTATTATAATAAATTTTATTGAATTTGATGAAAATGTGAGGTAAGATTGTTTGGTCTGAAAATTAGTCCAATTGGGAAACTTTATACAAATTAATAATCGGAGTTGTTGTTTATGTCACCAAGAGTACCTAATACTTTTATAATCATTTTAGGTTTTATGTTATTTGCACTGTTTTTTGGAGCAGGAAATCTAATTTTTCCACCCATACTTGGACAGTTAGCCGGAAAAAACTTATGGATCGCCAATGCAGGCTTTTTAGTAACTGGAGTTGGATTACCATTGTTAGGTGTTACTGCTTTTGTTTTTTCAGGTGAAAAAAATTTGCAATCTTTAGCTAGACGGGTTCATCCGTTGTTTGGTATTGTATTTACTACGGTTCTTTATCTAGCAATTGGTCCTTTTTTTGCTATCCCTAGATCAGGGAATGTATCGTTTGAAATTGGCGTTAAACCTTTTTTATCAAATGATGCAAATCCTGGTGCATTAATCATATTTACCATCTTATTTTTCACAGTTACATGCTTGTTATCACTTAATCCTACGAAGATTATTGATGTAGTAGGAAAATTTCTAACTCCTATTAAATTAACGTTTATCGGATTGCTTGTGGTTATTGCTATTGTTCATCCAATTGGGAAATTTCAAGAGCCATTTAAAGGATACACAACAAATGTGTTTTTTAAAGGGTTCCAAGAAGGTTATTTAACAATGGATGCACTTGTAGCGTTTGTTTTTGGAATTATTATTGTCAACGCAATTAAAGGAAAAGGAGTTACTACTAAAAAACAGCTTATGATCGTTTGTGGAAAGTCAACAGCAATAGCTGCTTCACTTTTAGCAATAATCTATACTGCTCTTACATATATGGGGGCTTCTAGTGTTGAGAAACTTGGTCGATTAGATAATGGGGCTGAAGTTTTAGCGAAAGTTTCAGACTATTATTTTGGTTCTTATGGAGCAATATTATTAGGTTTAATGATTACAGTGGCATGTTTGACTACGAGTGTAGGTCTAATCACTGCATGTTCTACTTTTTTTCATGAATTGTTTCCAGCCATTTCTTACAAAAAAATTGCGATCATTATGACTGTATTTAGTACACTGATAGCAAATATAGGATTAACACAGCTAATTAAAGTTTCAATTCCTGTATTAATGACACTATATCCTATCGCTATATCCTTAATTTTCTTAACATTCTTACACTATACATTTAAAGGTAGGTCTGAAGTGTATCAAGGCAGTTTGATTTTAACTTTTATTGTCAGTCTTTTTGATGGGTTAAACTCAGCTGGAATACAAATTGAAGTAATTCATCATTTCTTTTCTAAGTACCTCCCGTTGTATAGTTTAGGTTTAGGTTGGATTTTTCCAGCTATTATTGGTGGTTTTATTGGTTATTTTATTAGTATTATACGTAAGAAAGATAAGAAAGATATTCCTAGTTCAATTCGAAAGATTAGTTAATTTTAGGGAAATAACGAAGCTTTTTAACTGTAAATTTTCTTAAGTAAGTTAGTAATGGTAAAAGGGGAGAAGTTTTTTAGAGTAATTCAAAAAGTGACAATTGTTTCATCAGAAAGGGGAGTAAATAGAATGGCACAAAAGGAATTGAAAAAAGGATTGAAAGCGCGCCATATTCAGATGATTGCATTAGGCGGTACAATCGGCGTAGGCTTATTTATGGGTTCAACGAGTACAATTCATTGGACAGGCCCATCAGTAATGCTTGCTTATGCAATTTCGGGGATTTTTATCTTCTTCATTATGCGTGCAATGGGAGAAATGCTTTACTTAGAGCCAAGTACAGGTTCATTTGCGACATTTGGCCATAAATATATTCACCCTTTAGCAGGGTATATGACTGCTTGGAGTAACTGGTTCCAGTGGGTTATTGTTGGAATGTCAGAAATTATTGCAGTTGGGGCATATATGAAGTATTGGTTTCCAGACCTACCTGCTTGGATACCAGGAATTATTGCAATTGTGATTCTTGGTGCAGCAAATTTAATTTCTGTTAAATCATTTGGTGAATTTGAATTTTGGTTTGCAATGATTAAAGTCGTTACAATTTTATTGATGATTGTTGCAGGGTTTGGTCTTATTTTCTTCGGTCTTGGAAACGGAGGAAATGCGATTGGTTTATCTAACCTTTGGAAAAATGGCGGCTTCTTTACAGGTGGTTGGTCAGGTTTCTTCTTTGCACTTTCATTAGTTGTTGGAGCTTATCAAGGTGTTGAATTAATTGGTATTACAGCTGGAGAAGCAGAAAATCCGAAAAAAACATTAAAAGATGCGATTCAAAGTCTTATTTGGCGTATTTTAATCTTCTATATAGGTGCTATTTTTGTAATTGTAACAGTTTTCCCTTGGGATCAACTAAATTCGATTGGTAGCCCGTTTGTTGTAACTTTTGCCAAATTTGGTATTACAGCTGCAGCTGGAATTATTAACTTCGTAGTAATTACTGCTGCGATGTCTGGTTGTAATAGTGGTATTTATAGTGCTGGACGCATGCTTTATACATTAGGTATAAATGGACAAGCACCAAAATATTTTACAAAAGTCTCAAATAACGGAGTGCCTTTATTCGGTACGATTGGTGTACTAATTGGTTTAATAATTGGCGTTATTTTAAATTTTATTGCCCCAAAAAACTTATTCGTGTATGTATACAGTGCAAGTGTACTTCCTGGGATGATCCCGTGGTTTGTCATTTTAATTAGTCATATTCGTTTTAGAAAAGTAAAGGGAGATGAAATTAAAAATCATCCTTTTAAAATGCCTTTTGCACCATTTACTAATTACTTAACGTTAGCCTACTTAGTTTTGGTATTAATCGGTATGTGGTTTAATGATGACACACGTATCTCACTTATTGTAGGGATTATTTTCTTGGCAATCCTTGTCATTTGTTTTTATGCTTTTGGTATCGGAAAACGTGTACCATTAGATGCCCAAGCAGATGAAGAAATAGCTAACTAATACTTGACTTAATTTGATGTGATGTTCCTAAGAACATAGCTTTTCAATAAAAAATATTAATTTTATAAACAATTTATGCGTTCGTATGATTAGATCAAACAGTATTAAACTGGATGAGACTATTATACGAACGCATTTTTTATATTAACTGAATAAATAAATCGACAGTATTTTTTAATACAAAAATTAAAGTTTTTTTTAAAACAGTACGTAAAGTAAAAAATAAATATTTTGACTATTTTTGCATTTTATGACAAAATGATGAAAACTACATAGTAGGGAATAGGTGTAAATGAAGTTCATAGTTTGAAATCATTTACTTAAAAGGGAAGATTGGTTTAATTCCAACACGGTCCCGCCACTGTAAAAGAGGAGTAAATAAAAAGATGCCACTTATTAATTTAGGGAAGGCTTTTATTTACAAAAATTCTTAAGTCAGTAGACCTGCCTATTCTAACGACGCTGTTTGACCTACGAGAGATAGGGAGGTGCCTTATGGAAAGAAAGCTTAAGTTAACTTGTTCTAATTATTTATGTTTTCCAACTTAAAGGCATTTTTGTCTCTTATGAGATAAAAATGCTTTTTTATTTTAGTTAAAAGGAAAAGGAAAAAGTAGTACATATAGTAATTTAGGATATCCGAGAAATGGTGAAATAAATGAAAGACCTAGTCTAGGGACATATTTTGCATTAGCAAGTAGTAGTAAAAACATTTACGAGGACTGTGGTTTAATGACCCGTAATGAAACTGAGGTAATAGATGCCTTATCAAATATGGTAAAATCTGCGAAAAAAGTTCGAGAAAAATATTATTCAATTATTTAATGATAGGGTGAAATCGATGAGTGGTAGATATGTAAAAGAATCCAGAGTATTTGATAGTAGTAGAATATTTCCAACTGATTTAAATAACCATGGTACATTATTCGGAGGGAAAATGCTTGCAGCAATGGACTTAATTGCTTCCATTTCAGCTACAAAGCATTCAAGAATGGAATGTGTAACCGCATCGATGGATTCAGTAGAATTTTTATGTCCAGTTCGTGAAAGTGACTGCATATATTATGAATCGTTCGTGATCTTAACAGGCTCAAGCTCAATGGAAGTGTTTGTTCGAGCTACAGCCGAAGACCTACTTTCAGGTGAAAAAAGGGTTGCTGCAACATGTTTTGTAACATTTGTTGCACTTAAAGATGGAAAACCACATAGAGTAGTAGAGGTAATACCAGAAACTGATGAAGAAATTAAATTACAGCAATTAGCATTTAAACGATTAGAAAGTCGCCAATTAAGAAAGAAATTGAGTAAGGAATTGGCATTAATTTGGAAAGAATAAAAAGAAACCATTGAAATCATACTAAAAGTAAGTTAAGATTAAATTAATATTTTTAAGGAGGCATCAAATTTAGACACTATGTACAATATCCGATAACTTTTTAAGCTAACGAATTTTATAGCAAAAAAGTACTCTGCCTGAAGTCAGAGAAATTGGATAACTATGTCTATTGATGAGCCTATACTAATAATAAATTTAATCCATTGTCTTAAATGAATGGTTTATTTACTATTACATTTCATTAGAAAAATATTCTAACGTATATATTTATATATATACACGGCTTATTAAATCACATCCAATTTACACACAGGCAGATACTGCTTGTGTGTTTTTTATTTTCTTTCTTAAAAAATGCTTTCGATAAAGGATTGAATTTTTTAAGCAGGGTGATATTTTAAAATCGGATGGAGTGAAGTATATGTTTATTATAAAAGCATCGAATATAGAAATAGAATTAAACGGTAAAACAATTTTTAAAAATGGAAACTTAGATATAAAAGAAGGTGAAAGGGTAGCATTAATTGGTGAAAATGGCGTTGGAAAATCAACATTTATTAATGCCATTTTAGGTAATATTCCATTGAAAAAAGGAATGCTGCAAATTCACTATTCAAAAGATGAAATTGGATGGCTTTTAACAGATGAAGAGAATCAGGAAGGCATTTTGGCAAGGGAAGTGATCGAATCGTTTGATCAGGAACGATCCTTCATTAAAAAGAATTTAGAAAAATATCTACTTGATTTGTCAAATGAAGAAAATCTTGCTAAATATAACGAGAACTTAAGTAGATATTTAGAATTAGATGGCTATGATTGGGAAACAAAAATAGATCAAGTTTTGAAGAAATTTCAATTACCGCAAGAATTATGGAATATTCCATTCAGTCATTTAAGCGGTGGGCAAAAAACAAAAGTCAAATTAGCAAAAGTAATGATGAAGCAACCAAAGCTATTAATTTTAGACGAACCAACAAATCATTTGGACTCTGAGTCAATCCAATGGTTAACGGAATGGTTACAAAACTTTAAAGGTAGTGTACTTTTTATTTCTCATGAACGTCAATTCATTGATGATGTTGCGACTGTTACAGTTGAATTAACTGATAGTGGTACATTTAAATATAGTGGTGGCTATTCAACTTACAAAATTCAAAAAGAACATGAGCGAAAAACTCAGCAGGCTCAATATGAAAAACAAGAAGCAGAAAAGAAAAAGCTTATTGAAACAATTAATCAATATAAACAATGGTTTACAAGCTCGCATAATGCAGCCAGTGAACGAGATCCTTTTGCTAAGAAACAAGCAGCAAAAAATGCATTAAGATTTAAATCAAAAGAAAAGGATTTAGATCGATTAGAGAAAAGAAAAGTAGAAAAACCAAAAGAAGCTAAATTAATTTCAGCGAGCTTTGAAAATGATTCATTTTCAGCAAAACAAATGATTACTTTTGAAAAAGTCGATTTTTCATATGATAACAAAACGATATTTAATCAAGTTGATTTTATTTTAAATCGAGAAGATCGATTAGCAGTAATCGGTAAAAATGGTTCTGGAAAATCTACATTTTTAAAATTATTAACAGGATTAATGATTCCTTGTAATGGCTCTGTAAGACATAATCCTCAATTAAAAATAGGTTATTTTATGCAAGAGCTTGAAGCGTTAAATGAGGATTCAACAATTTTAAATGAAATTTTATCACTTCCAAATATGACTGAAACAGAAGCAAGAACAATTTTAGCATGTTTCCTTTTTAGAAGAGAGGATGTTTACAAGAGTATTGCTCAACTAAGTATGGGGGAGAAATGTAGAGTTGCTTTCGTAAAGTTATACTTTTCTGATTCTAATCTACTAGTGCTTGACGAACCAACAAATTATTTAGATATTCACACGAGAGAAAGAATTGAGGAAGCATTAGCTGCATATCCTGGAGCTGTAGTTGTAGTGTCACATGATCCATATTTACTAAAAAAGGTCTCAAATCGTGTAATTCATATTGAAAATGGAAATCTTTATGATTTCAAAGGATCTTTTTCAGAATGGAACGGAAGACAGAACATCTCAAACGATCAGCAAACTTTATTAAATGAACGAATTAAATTACAACTTGAAATAGCTGCAATGAATGCAGAAGAAAAAGATACGGATGAAGAAAAGAAAGCTCAAATTTCAAAAATCGTCAAGCTACAAAAGGAACTTGATGGAATAAATGAGAGGTTATTGTCAGAGAGAAGTGAGAAGAAAGGGTAAGAACATAAGAACTTAGTACAAAAAGTGCAGGGAAAATAAAAAAACAAATCACTTAAGTTAAGATTACTTATGGTGATTTGTTTTTTATTTTTAGTCCGAGTTTACTTAACTATTTATCCTGCCTTAAGTACATCATTTACATCATGTATAACGACAAATGCTTTTGGATCGATTGTGTGGATTATTTTTTTTAGTTCAAATAGTTCTTTATTATTAAGAATAATGTATAAGGACTCTTTTCTTAAGCCAGAGAAATGGCCTTTTGCAGTATAAATCGTTACGCCTCGATTCATTTCATTTGAAACGATTTGTGCAATTTCATTTGCTTGATCGGAAATAATCGTAATCGCTTTTTTAGGATTTAATCCTTCCATAATAAAATCCAAAACTTTAATACCTATATAAATAGAAATGACAGTATATAATGTTTTCTCAAAGCCGATTACAAAATAACCACCTAAAACGACAATTAGATCAAATAAAAGTAAAGATTTACTAATACTCCACCCAAAGGATTGATGTACCATTTGAGCAAGAACCGTAGAACCACCTGTTGTGCCACCCGCACGAAAGACAATTCCTAACCCCAGACCGATTAAAACACCAGCAAAAATAGTACCTAGTAAAGTTTCGCTTGTAGGTACGCCGTAACCGTCCGTAATACGTAAGAAAAATGAAATCGCTACGATTGAAATAACTGTATAAATTATTAGTTGTTTCTTTAAATATTTATATCCAATTATTAACAAGGAAGCATTTAAAACAAAATATACGACATCAGGTGACCAGTTAAATAGATAATAAGTAATCATCGTAATGCCGGTAAAGCCACCTTCAGCTAATTTATTCGGTATTGCAAAGAAGTTAACACCGACTGCAAATATAGCTGATCCAACAAGGAGATATAAAATATCTACGAAGTTTTTACGCACAGTTACCCCTCATTTTCTAACAGATTTTTTTCACTTCTATCATTCTACCTAATAATGTGTCTTGAATCAAAAAATTTCTATTAAACAAATTATCTATTATTAGTCATAGTTATAAACACACTTTCATAGGTTTAGAAAGAGACAAGCTATTAAGGGGGAATCATTATGGTATTTGCTACACCTGGAAAATCTGGTTCATTAATTACGTTTAAAAATCGTTATGACAATTTTATTGGTGGGGAATGGGTAAGACCAGTAAGAGAACAGTATTTTGGAAATGTTTCGCCTGTAACTGGACAAGTCTTTTGTGAGGTGGCTAGATCGACTTCAGAAGATATCGAAAAAGCACTTGATGCAGCACATGGTGCAAAAGGT
This sequence comes from Gottfriedia luciferensis, assembly GCF_001712755.1. Classification (GTDB taxonomy): domain Bacteria; phylum Bacillota; class Bacilli; order Bacillales; family Bacillaceae_G; genus Gottfriedia; species Gottfriedia luciferensis_B. Next base: position 148,729 of record NZ_MDKC01000032.1, on the reverse strand, counting down.
AAATGGGGGAGAATGTCAGTAACTGAGAGGGCAAATATTTTACATAAGATTGCTGATCGTATGGAATCAAATAAAGAATATCTTGCTGTCGCTGAAACTTGGGAAAACGGTAAACCTGTTCGTGAAACTTTAGCTGCAGATATTCCTTTAGCAATAGACCATTTCCGTTATTTTGCCGGATGTATCAGGTCGCAAGAAGGATCGCTCGGTGAACTTGATGGTGATACAGTTGCATATCATTATAAAGAGCCATTAGGGGTTGTCGGTCAGATTATTCCATGGAACTTCCCGATTTTAATGGCTGTATGGAAGCTTGCTCCAGCCCTTGCTGCAGGGAATTGTGTTGTTTTAAAACCGGCTGAGCAAACGCCAACATCTGTGTTAGTTTTAATGGAACTAATTCAAGATCTATTGCCACCTGGAGTTGTTAACGTTGTAAACGGATTTGGACTTGAAGCAGGTAAACCATTAGCTTCAAGTGATCGAATTGCAAAAATTGCATTTACTGGTGAAACTTCAACTGGTCGACTAATTATGGAATATGCTTCAAAGAATTTAATTCCTGTTACATTAGAATTAGGTGGTAAATCTCCTAATATTTTCTTTGAAGATGTAGTAGATAATGAAGAGTTTTTCGATAAAGCACTTGAAGGCTTTACGATGTTTGCTTTAAATCAGGGGGAAGTATGTACATGTCCTTCTAGAGCGCTTATTCATGAATCAATTTATGAGGAATTTATGGATAGAGCAGTAAACCGAGTAAAAGCGATTAAGCAAGGAAATCCATTGGATCCTCAAACAATGATCGGTTCTCAAGCTTCGCACGAGCAATTGAATAAGATTTTATCTTATTTTGAAATTGGAAAGAATGAAGGTGCAGAAGTTTTAGTTGGTGGTAGTCGCAACGTTCTTGATGGAGAATTGAAAGATGGTTTTTATGTAAACCCGACCATTTTTAAAGGGAACAATAAAATGAGAGTGTTCCAAGAAGAAATTTTTGGTCCTGTTGTTTCGGTTACTACATTTAAATCAAAAGAAGAGGCATTGGAAATCGCTAATGACACTTTATATGGATTAGGAGCGGGAGTATGGACTCGTGATATGGATACTGCTTATCGATTCGGACGCAATATCGAAGCAGGTCGAGTTTGGGTAAACTGCTATCACGCATATCCGGCACATGCAGCCTTTGGTGGGTATAAAAATTCAGGAGTAGGTCGTGAAACGCATAAAATGATGTTGGACCACTATCAAAATACAAAGAATTTGCTAGTTAGTTATTCACCGAGTAAACTAGGATTCTTTTAATAACTTTTACACTCCAGTATTCATTTACTGGAGTGTTTTTATTTAGATAGAAAGAATACAAAATAATAATTTTCTAAAATCCATACATAAAAACTAGTAGCTATTTAATATGTTAAATAAAAAGTATAAATTGGAGGGACTAAATATGTTAGAGCTAGCAATCTATGTATTTATCATTATAGTACTGTATAGTTTCATTCAATTATATTTAAACCGGAAGTGGAAGTTAATCTATACTACGTATGGTTATCAAAACTATTTTATCATTATTGGTAAATTGAAGAAGAATGGAATTGAGTATAAGACGAAATTACCGATGAATTTTAATGGTAGGAGATTTAATGAGAATACTCAATATGATATATATGTAAAAAAAGATTTAGAACATTTGGCATTGCAGTCTTTATATCAAACTTAATAGATTGTACAATAACAATCTAATTTTATGTAAAAATTATAAATTTCCACTGCAGGATGTTCGTTTTAAAGGAGTGCGATTGAGCTTTCTAGTTGTGTTAGCCAAGCAACTTTTCTTTAGTTAATAATTTCCTATAGGAACCCCGGGCATTTTTTAAAATATAAGGTTATAATATTACTCCTGCAAAGTTTCCACGTAATACTTGTTTATTCTTCTGATTTGTACATAAGAAGGATGACATGATCGATATTCTATTTTCTTGTTTTTCAAATTTCTCGATTGTAACTTCACAGGTTATTGTATCTCCTGAGTAAACTGGTCTTAAAAATTCGAAATTTACCGTTCGTGCTAGTACGTTGTGATCTCCACCTATTTTGGTTGGTAAAGTTGCAGTCAACAAACCTTGAATAACAAGTCTTCCTTGTTCATCAGGCGTAATATGATGTGCGCCTGCATCACCAGAAACCTTCGTAAATAATTCAACGTCTTCTACCGTAAAAGTTCGTTCAAATGTAATGATATCGCCTACTTGTAATGACAATTTTTTACCTCCTTATTAATAAAAATATTAATTTTCTTACTTAAATAGTTCGTTTTCTTACTGTACTATCCTTCAAAATCGTTAAAAAAATCGACTAAATAGTCGATTTGCTCCTTGATATAACATTAAGCAAGGGGGATTAATTACGAGGTGCCCATAAAATGACAGATACACCAATTAAACAGATTGCCGCACCGATCCAATCATATAAATCAGGTGATTTTTTATCAACACCCCAGCCCCATAAGATTGAGAGAACGATAAATACGCCTCCATATGCTGCATAAACTCTACCAAAGGATGGGAAAATTTGGAACGTTGCAATGACACCATAAACTGCCAAAATAATCCCTCCGATTAATCCTAAATAAGCTGATTGGCCTTCTCTTAGCCATAACCATATAAGGTATCCTCCGCCAATTTCAGCTAAACCGGCTAATAAAAATATAACTATTGCAGTGATCAATATTACTTCTTCCTTTCTATTAAAAGACAAATTGGTGAAAACATATGTACAAGTTTATGCCCTTTATTTTAACAATAAAGACTAAAAGAAACGATCATTCTATTTGAATCTTTATAAATTTACCATCGTTCTCTTAGATCATGAATTTCGGTACTAATAGAACTATTCTAATCATAATTTTATAGAAGAAAATAATATGAAGAGGAGGTGTAGTGTTTAGTGCTAAAAGTTAAAGTGAATTTACGTCCCGTTGTTAGTAAGGTCAATTTACCAACCGTTTTGAAAACAACTATTCTTCCAGGTGATTCAGTTGAAAGATTATTTATTGCAACACAAGTAGGAGAGATTTTTTACATAGGAAATGGAGAAATCAGGACTTTTTTAGATATTCGACCTCGGGTATTAAAATTAGGTGAGTCTGGAGGCTATGACGAACGCGGCTTACTTGGGTTAGCATTTCATCCTAATTTTTATCATAATGGGTTGTTTTATATTCATTATTCAGTAGCTGGTTCTCAGGGGCCAAGTGCTCTTTCTAACCATTTTAAACCTAATCCATGTGATCCCAAAACATTAAATTTGAAATGGCTGAATAGGGAAACTCAATATAACCATATTGATACAGTTGAAGAATGGGTACTCCAATCAAATGGTCAGCCTCAAAAACGACGGACATTATTGAACATTAAAAGACCGTTCTTGAATCATAATGGACTTAACACTTTAAATTTTTCACCCGAAACAAGTAAACTTGTTTTAACAACAGGAGATGGTGGGTCAGGCTATGATCCATTTAACTTAAGCCAAGATAATTTGGAAATTGCAGGTAAAATAATTGAAATTGATATAAATAAAAACATTAACAGCAATAATCCTCCTATTGTAACTCGTTTTAATGAACTTCCAACAAGTATTCAAGAAACTCTCACAGTAATAGCTAAAGGGGTTCGTAATATATCAGGTATTTCATATCAAAGATTTTATAATCAATATATTAAATATATTGGAAATGTCGGTCAGGATTTGGTCGAGTCGCTTTTTTCATTTGTTCATTATAAACCAATTCCGGTCACTCAATTAATCCAAATGAATTCTGAATCTGAGATGGAGGGATTTATTAACTTCGGCTGGAGAGGTTGGGAAGGTGCTTTTCCTACTTCGACAATAAATGGATGTACAGATAATTCAAATGTGGATGAGAAAACAATAGCATATTACGATCAATCAGTTACACTTTCAGCGAGCCGTCTTCAACCTTTAACTAGTTATTTTCATAAAGATCCAAGACCAGATAAATTTGAAGGAACGGCACTTACAGGAGTCCAGTCATACATGGGAAATGAAATTCCTAGTTTAACTGGTGGTATTGTATTTACCGATTTGGTACAAAAAGGATCTCAAGCACAGGTTAAAGGAGTTTTAGCTTATACGAAATTAAGACCAGATGGTAAACAAAGTGATTTCAGTGTTATACAAACTGATTATGACTTTGGATCTCAACCGGCCTATTATGTAGGTTTGGGGACGAATTTAAATCAAACTAAAATCTATTTAGCGGTTTATGGTTCTATGAAAGTGACTGATTTAAACATGGGTACGATTTTTGAAATTGTACCGTGACTTTTAGTAAAGTTGTCTAATACTAGTAAATAAACAACCACGGAGGTAATTATTGACTCCAGTGGTTGTTTATAATTGATGAGCATTGTATAACATAAGAGACTATTCGCCACTTGTTAAGTGTTCTTGTATTTATTGCGATAAAAATGCATAAATACAAGATCCCTATTAGATCATGAGAAGTAGCTTGTATCTAGGTTAATCATTAAAGTTTTGAAATTTTTTACCATTTCGATCGTCAAGGCAAGAAACTTCAATCAATAAATTATTAAACGTTGTGAAATAAAAGCCATAGCTATTCCCTCTCATGGTATAAGGTTCCTTGTCTATTTGGATGCCCCCAGCTATTAAGCGCTCATACTGTTGATCGACCTCACTTGACGTTTCCACTAAAAAACCTACATGAAAAGCTTCAGGGTATTTAATTTCCATTTGCCTCTTAAATGCCTTTGGATCACTTAACACGAGAATAAATCCTTGCTCATCACTTAACACTACGAGAGCTTTTCCTTTTTGTTCTAGAAATTTAAAGTCAAAAAATGTTTCAAAGAATTGTCTAGCTTCTGATAAATCATCGACACATAAATTTAAATGATTCAACCTCATTCACTTTTCTCCTTTTAATAAATCTTTGATTAAAAGAAGTAACACTTGTATCTTTTCCTTATATAGTGTTACTGCTTTTGTTGTTTAAACTTGATACAACTAGAGTATATATATGTAATTTAATTGGAAAAATATTCCTTTTTTACTTCTGCTTTGTTAGTTATAGGCTATAAAGAAAATAAGTATATTCTAAGAATTACAGCTAGTTTTTTGGAGTAAGTAACAATTAAATGGTATAAAATGGAATTTTTTGATACAGTTGTATTAAACAGAATCATTGTATATTGAGGAGAAAATCAATGGGATATATTATGGATTTAAGAAAAGTTGTAGGTAGTCGACCTATCTTAATGGCAGGTGCAAATGTTATCCTACTAGATTCACAAAAGAGAGTATTATTACAATTAAGAAAAGATAATAAGACTTGGGGATTACCTGGTGGATCATTAGAGTTAGGAGAAAATTTAGAAGAAGTGGCTAAAAGAGAATTGAAAGAAGAAACTGGTCTTACAGCATTAAATCTTGAGTTTTTTAACATCTTTTCTGGAGAAGAATTTTATTATAAATATCCCCATGGGGATGAGGTATATAATGTAATTGCGACGTATATTTGTACTGAATATACTGGGCAATTAGAGCCAGAAGAAAGCGAAGTGCTCGAGTTAGGCTTTTTTAATTTTCATGACCTTCCATCAGAAATTAATCCATGTGAAATTCCTATTTTAAACTTGTATAAGGATTCTAACTATTGAACTTAGAATGTGGAATTAAGACTAAATAATGATTAAAAGGATCTTTTTTTAAGATCCTTTTTTCATTTTCAATATTATATTAATTGATATTTTGTTAAACCTTTAAAAATTAAGTATTTTTTTATTAAGGTCTAAATTACAATATTAGCTTTTTTATTCTATGTTATTTTGCAGTTGAAGTTGCTGCTTCGTTTTTGCAGTTTTCGCAAGTTGAATAGATTTTCACAACTTTTTTATACTCCGCGTACTCAATAGTTTCTTCGCATTCTTTACAGATTAAAATTTGCATTAGAAACACCTCCTAAACCCACTATAACACGTTCGAATCACGATTTCTCCAGGGACTTTACCCACCCTGTGGACGTGAATTGTCCCGGTTGAAATAACGTTGATATAGCAAGGTTTTCAAGTAGAAATGGACTTAAAAAAAATTTTTTTTCGATTTAAAAAAACGAAAAATAGAACAGTGTGAGTATGTTTTGGTATCAATTTTGTCCATGAATAACTAATAACTTTTTTTATATTATTGATTATCTTAATTAAAAGATATTTTAATTAAAAATTACCTCCCGACTAGCGTCAAGAGGTCATCTTTATTCGACTAATATTAGTGAATAGGCATACCCCAGGATTCTTGCAGTTTTTCAAGTCCAGATTGATTTGTTACCTTAAGAATGATTTGTTTGTTGGTGACTTTTTTCTCCATCAAACTATAAGAATCACCGTCCCGCAAGCCTGGCCAATAAACACTTCCAGCACCAATCGTATTAATTTTTTTGCTCATTGCACGAACATAGTTAATATCATTTTTACTCTTTTTTACCAAATAATCCAAGCCGCTTTTCATTGGTGCTCCCCACTCGGTAATGATGGCACGATCGGAGTATTTTCCAATTTCAAATGTTAAAATATTTGACCATCCTGTTTCTGTGAGGGCATTAATATGTACATATCCTGCATAAAACGCATAGCAGTGAACGGCAAGCATTGTTCCGTCAAGTCGTTTGTCATCTCCTAGAGGATTAATATAAAGAGCGGCCAAACCAATTCCATCAAGAATGACATTTTTCTTTGGAATATTGAAGCTTGTTAACCAATCATGATAGAGATTGCGTAAATCTTTCGTATTATAACCATATGGCTCATTAATAGGTTCAAAATAACAGTTGGGGTTGTTTCCGTATTTTTTAATAACAGTACTCCACATGCTAAAATATTTATTGAGATCTTCAGGTTTTCCATTTTTCGGTGGCCTAGCAAAAAATGACTTTGCCTCTTTCTAACGCAGCATCAATGGCCCCTGTATAAGTACGCCAATAATTTGCGACTGTCGCTTCATTAATGGGTAGTCTAACTGTGTTAGCACCAGTTTCATCGAACATCTGCCCGATCACTTGTCGGCCTACTACTTTTGCAGAATCGTATGTATCATTTTTGGCCAGTCCACTTACATAAATGACGCCATCGACAAAATTGTCGCGCTCATCTGCCCAATTCACACCCCTTATTCCAGCTGACAGTGATGAAGTAGGTTTATTAATGGTGATTTTAACAAGATTTAAAAAAGTAAAAGAAGAGGCAATCAGTAAAATAATGGAACCTAAAATACCTACTACTATAAAGGATACTATTTTTACTATTTTCAAAATTTCCCCCCTCATCTAATTAATCTCTGTAAAATTTATTTTTAGAACTTTACTATTATTCTATGATTTACTGAAAAAGAATGAATAAAGTAATAGATTTCAAAAGGTTCACTATACAAAAAGAAAGTTTGCAATAAAGAATGTTATAATCTATTGAAATGGGAATGTTAAAGAGTTCTAATTTTAATGAATAGGGGGGTAGGAATGAAAAAAATCTTAGTAGTAATAGCCATTTTAATAACAGGGATTGTAGGGATAATAGGTTATGTTCATTTTCAAAGTGGATTTGATATTAAAATTAAAAATCAAACAAATAAAGATGTAACGGGAATATATTTGACCTATGATCATGTTAAAACCGATCTAAAGATACCTACAATTGCTTCGCATAAGGACTATAAACTAAACATAAATCCCTCAAAGGATGTTGGAGAGAGTACAATGGAGCTACATTATAAAGACAATAAAGGAAAATTACATACAGAATCAGTTATCGGATATTTTGAAGGTGGTTATTCTGGAAATATATTAATTACGATAAAATCTGTTGATGAAGATGGAAAACTTAAATTTAAAGTTAAGGAAGATATTTCTTTATATTAATTTGTTTTTTATATTAAAATCTCATTGTTCAACAAGTTTCATAGAATGTTGCAGTAAATGGCTGTTAAGTTGTATCAGAATATGCTTAAATGTTTATCTAAATTAGCATAAACATTTTTATTTAAAGATAGATTTATATGCTTTTTTTCGGAGGAATATTAATGCAATTATCATCTAGAATTTCGATTCCAAATTATGTAACAAAGAGGTTTTTTGTTCTGTATAGCGTCCCTTTTTTAATAAGTGTTCTCTTGATATTTCTTACTGATCCTTTAAAGGTTGTTGATTTGTTCTATCAAACTTTATACTTATCGATTTTCTACATAGGACTACCTATTGGAGTTGTGTTTTTACCTTATTATGGATATTTTTATTTACTTCAGAAATATTTTAAAGTGACTTATGTCATAACAGTAACTGCCTTAATTACAACAATAATCGCACTAATCTTAGTGTTTATAGTCATTCAAAAAACATATAAATCATTTGAAACCCGTAGCTACTTTACAAAAGAAACGACTAGTCAGTTGTCAAAAAAGTCTAACGAATTATTTGAAAAAGAAACAGGTGTTAAAGGAAAAATAAACAAACTTAAGATGATTAGCAGATATAATGACGCCGATAATGGGGACTTTACACTTACTCGAAAAAGATATTATGACATTGAAGTTGTCTCGAAAAATCCATCAGATTTACAAAAAATTCCAAGAAGTTATAAATTTATTAGTGTTAATGGGAAATGGATTTTAAAAACGAAAAATGAGAAATGGTTCTTAAATTAGATAATGTGTTGAAATAAGTTAATTAATTAAATAAGGGCTACTTCAGAAAAATTTTGATATGAATAAAAAGAAACAACGCTTAGAATTTACTCTAAGCGTTGTTGGTTTTTATTGAACTAGGCCTTATGAAATAGAGCAATAAAATAGTTTAATAATCTTTCAATTCAATTTCATTGGCAGCTTTAGCGATCATTCTCGTAATCATTTTAAACATGCCATTCATTAAGATGGGAAAGCGTAACATTGCATTGCGTAATAAAATTTTGAAGTTTGATTTTTCAATCATTCCTCCAGCAGTTAAAAGCCCTATTTTTTGGTTTTTTTCAACAAAATTTTTCATCACATTTTCATAGGTGATGAATGACCTTTTGTAATCACCATTAGCAGCTTTCAGCTCTCCTGCGAGGACATATGCTCCGACAAGGGCCAGGCTAGTACCTTGACCTGAGAGGGGTGAAGGACAATAAGCCGCATCACCTACTAAAGCAATTCGGCCATCTGACCAGGTCGGCATGTGAATTTGACAAATTTCATCAAAATAAAAATCTGAAGCATTAATCAATTTTTGGAGCAAGTTCGGTGTTTCCCAACCATTAAGTTCTTCGAAAGCATTTTTAATAAGATTTTTTTGTTCTTCTGTATTATAACGGTCGTACTTAAGTGGCTCGGATTGGAACACTAACATGCCCTTTGCTTCCTTTTTATCATTTGCGCTATACATTCCAACAGTTTTACCCGGAACGGTATAAAGCATTTGAGAGTGGTCGAGGTTCAGATAATTCTCGAATTCAAAAATTGAGATATAACAGCCGAGAGTACGTTTAAACTGATCCTCGTCACCAAATTTCAACGTACGCACATTGGAATGGATTCCATCAGCGCCGATTATTAGATCGAATGTATCTGGTTTCCCATTAGTATATTGAACTTCAACCCCTGACATTGATTCATGAATAGAGGTAATTGAATCGCCCCAAATATATGTAACTTTATCCTTGGTCAAATCGAACAAAATGTTACTAAGATTCTCACGCATAATTTCAATATCCATCCCTTGCTGATTCCCCATACTTGCTTCACTAATTTTACCTTTAATTTTTCCTTTATCATTCACGAAGTAAACTCCAGTCATATGTGTATCTAATGAACGAACATCATCAAGAATTCCCATTCGTTCAAGCACAGAAATTGCAGCACCACGGATATCAACAGCGTATCCCCCTGGGCGTAAAGAAGGAGCCCGTTCTACTACAGTCACCTCGAAACCATAGCGATGAAGCCAGTAAGCAAGTGCTGGCCCTGCAATGCTCGCTCCGGAAATAAGAACACGCATCGGTTGCTTCATAATTAGTTAATCACTCCTCAGCTAAAAAAAATTAGACAACATAACAACAATATATTCACTGTTTTTTTACTTATGTACTTTCGTGAAATTTCAACAATAATCTAGGGGGGAATGGATGAATGTTTATCTATCTAAATTTGAAGGCTTATTATTGAACAAACGGTCAGTTAAGTTTCATATGGACTATTTAAATTTCATTAAAAAAAAGGCAAATTACCCCAAGTTACAGAATAACACTAGATAGGTATAATCATTTTAATATTAAAAACCGATTTCATAGTAATCTATTTAATTTTTAGGGGAGTCAATATTGGAATTTAAATATGCAGGATTTTGGATAAGATTATGCGCATATACAATTGATTTTTGTATCATTATTTTATTAGGTTTTATTCTAAGTCCATTGCTTCTTAGTTTCTTTACTAACACAAATAATACATACAACCTACTTATTGATCTCATTGGTATTATTTACTTAATGCTTTTGCCAGCTACAAAATTGCAGGGGACAATCGGAAAGGCCACTGTTGGTATTAAAGTAATCAACAAAGAAAGATGGAAGTAAGTTATCTGTATTTGAGGCAATTAGCCGTTGGTTAGCCCAAGTTGTTTCCAGTTTCATTTTATTTATTGGTTATATAATGATTGCTTTTTCAAATAGGAAAACAGCATTACATGATAAATTAGCCAATACTTATGTCGTGTATAAATAATCTTATTTAATTGATCTACTTAGGGCATTTAATTTGGAGCTTTTTAAAGGTCCAATTTTCTTTTAGTCAGTTTTTTTTAGAAGGAAAGTGCATTCATTTATAGAACTATCAAGTATAATTATCGAAGTAACACAATTGATTTGCCTAATATAAAAAATAAGAAGGTGATACTTTATGACAAATAAAGCAAAGATAAAAGATATTATTGAAGAATTAGAAATGCATAAAAACTGGTGAAGTTTTTTCGGTTGCTGAAGATGATCTAATTGATGCCGAAGATGAAAAACCTTTCGATGATTTACAAGATTGGCAGATAGAAAATTTAGAAATCGCAAATGAAATTGTGGAAAATTTTGAGGACTATAAAGAATTACCTTCAAAATATGAAATTGATGAATATAAAATGATTAAAGACTTTTGTTTAACAGTTAAAGATGAGAAAATACAAAATATATTACTAATCATAATCGAGGGAAAAGGCGCATTTAGAAGATTTAAAGATGCAGTTATAGAGTTAAATATTGATATGGATTGGTATAGTTATCGTGACAGACGCTATAAAGACTTAGCGATCGCATGGTGTCAAAATAATGATATCGAGTACATAGATTAGAATTTCTAGAAATAAGAAACAGTAAACCGAAAATGTTAGAAACTATTAGTCTAACTAAGCTCCTAACTAGACTTATCAAAGATTATATGCCTCCCTATAACAATTAAGTTTAAGCAAATAAAATGAATCCCTTCAGATTTCGATGAAGGGATTTTTAACGTTTTCTATGTAATTAGTTAATTTAGCAGTGCCAATCTTCTAAAAATAATTAAAGTAATTTCAACCCAGAACCAGCAATAAAGGAACGAAAATAATAAAATAATTAGAACAGTATTGATTGAAAAAGAATCAGAAAATCCCGGCCCTAAGACTGGAAAGTGGAAAAGATATAATAGACTCATAATACCTAACATTAAAAGAGCTGCTCCCGTCGCAATAATCGATAATCTATTTTTAAAAAAGTGAAAAGCCAAGCCTAAGCCAAGTCCTAATAATCCTGTTGTAAAAGGAAAGACAATTAGTTCAGTTGGCTGTAGGATCAATAACAACAGGATTGTTAAAAAATAGGACTTTATTCCATTTTTAATGGAAAACATGGAACATAATAAAATTGGTGCAGTGGCGAGTGGACTTAAAAATAATCCTATACCTGGTAATAGGCCACCAGCAGCTTGAAACAATGCAGCAATACACGAAAAAATAGAAGCTAAAATAAATTTCTTGGTTTTATTTTGTTTAGTAAATTTTAGTTGAAACAACCGGACCTCTTCAGTAATTGGTTTGAAAAAAAACACATTTTCACCTCATTTAATTTACGATATACATCATTTATATGAGACTAATCAAATCGCAATACGCCAAACATGTTAATGCAAAATGATGAAATATTGATAACAAACACAAATAAATGTATGATAAATACGTTGAGAATTGCATGAAAATTTCAAAATTGAAGGGGAAAAGCTATGAATATTAAAATTGACAAAGAATATGTGCTACAAACCGCTAAACAATTACTAGAGTTTAATAGCCCAAGTGGTTTTTGCTTTGAAATTATGGAGTTAATTCAGTCCTGGACAAATAGTTTAGGATATGACTTTGAAACGACTAATAAAGGTTGTGGCGTGATCACAATTCCTGGTAAAAGCAATGAGCAAGTCATCGGATTATCAGCACATGTTGATACGTTAGGGGCAATGGTTCGATCAATTACAAGTAAAGGTACATTAAAGTTTACAATTATTGGTGGGCCAATCGTACCAACTCTTGATAGTGAATATTGTCAAATTAGAACGCGTGAAGGAAAAATATATACAGGTACATTTTTATCTACAAGTCCATCAATTCACGTATTCGAAGATAGTAAAACAAAAAAACGTGACCCAGAAAACATGGAAGTTCGTATTGATGAATGTGTTAAGTCAAAAGAGGATGTATTAAATCTTGGTATTAGCCCAGGAGATTTTATTTTCTTCGACCCGAAAACGACAATTACTGAAAGCGGTTTTATAAAATCAAGATTTATTGATGATAAAGCAAGTGTAGCATGTTTAATTGGTTTACTTGAATTGTTTAAAAGGGAAAAGATTGTCCCTACATATACAACAAAATTATTTATTTCTACGTATGAAGAAGTTGGACATGGCTCTTCGTATATCCCATCTGATATTACTGAATTAATTTCAGTTGATATGGGTTGTATTGGAGATGATTTAAGCTGTACTGAATACGATGTTTCGATTTGTGCAAAAGACTCTGGCGGACCATACGATTACAATATGACGACTGATTTAGTCAATTTAGCAAAAGAAAATGAACTTAGCTATGCAGTAGATATCTATCCAATGTACGGTTCTGATACAGTTGCAGCTTTACGCGGAGGACAAGATATTCGTGGCGCGTTAATTGGACCAGGTGTTCATGCTTCTCATGGTATGGAAAGAACGCATTACAGTGCGATGGAAAATACGATGAAATTATTGTACTTATATTTAACAAAGTAATCATTTAAAAGGGGCTGTCCACGGGACGACCCCTTTTTGATAAAGTATCTCTAGTACGAGGTATTTCAAAAGTTGCATTTTATTTTGTGTTGAAAAAATGGAGCTTAATGATATAAAACTAGCAAATTTTTTTCGAATTTTTATTCTGCATAGCATATATGCTAGTTTTCCATTGGAAAGGATCTACTATTATACAAGTTTTGGGTCGGAATACCCCATCTGGTATGGGTAATTTTTTAATTTAATTGCGATTCTTTGGGATTTAATTGCAGTTTTGCTAAATTTAATTGCGATTCTCAAAATTTAATTGCAGTTTTGTCAATTTTAATTGCGAAAACCAGATTTTATTTGCAGTCCACCTTAATCACAAAAAAAATAAGGGTTCCATTAAAAGTTAGACTTTTGGATACCCTCTAATAGTTTAATATTTTAATTTTTGAACCCCATTTAATTGACTATCGAATCTGTCCTCACCATTTGTTTTTACATTTTTCTTTAATGTAAGTGTATAAAAATAAGCCGATACTAACTCGCGGTTTTTTTCTTGGAGTTTGTCTAATAATAATTTTTTTGTACCAGCACCAACAACTCCATCACTAGTTAAGCCATTATCTAGTTGGAATGCTCTCACTGCCTGATCTGTGCCTTTAGCAAAATAGCCATCGACCCCGTTTGTAGAATATCCTAATTTAGTTAATGAATCCTGCAGCCATTCAACCTCTGAACCTACACTTCCAAGTTGTAAACTAGTCGGAATATCCGTTGGTTTTGTTACTACTACAGTTCCTGAATCATCATCAAATAAATGATTTGCGACGGCGATGTCTTGGAACGATTGGTTAGATGAAGTGATTAAAACAGTAGCACCTTTTTGAACTCGATCATATAACCATTCTACTTCTTCATCATACATTCGTACACAGCCGTGACTAGCATAAGTTCCAATAGAACTTGGATTATTATTTCCGTGGATTGCATAGGTTGTACCCCATGTCCCTCTAGCATTTAAACCTAACCACCTATTACCAAGTGGATTCCTCGGATCACCCCCAGGAATATTCTCTTTATAATAAGGCCGATTTACAATTTTAACGACGATTTTAAATTTGCCTTCAGGAGTTAGATCCTGACTCTTACCGGTAGCAACTTTAAAAACTTTTACCAATTTACCATTCTCATAAAAAGCTAATCTATTAATCGATTTATTAATAATGATAAATTGCGAAACAGGTTTTGTTTCTGCCGCGAAAGACTGAACAAAAGAAGTGCTTAAAAATAAAAGCAGTACTAAGAAAAAAATAAAACAGCGCTTTAACAAAGTTTTCCCCCCAACAATATTTAGAAAATGCGTAGCCTTATATAGTATGAAGGGAATGCTTGTCCTATCAATTTTAAATTTGAAATAAAGAAAAAATAGTTAATTGGAATACTGGATAAGGTCTAAAAATGGATCTATAAGTCTTTTAGATTTTCAAATAAGTTATAGGTTGAGATTAGTTTAATGGTAGGAACGGATATACTTTATTCATTTAAATCGTTGAAGAAAAATGTAAATGTTTGCATTAATGACCAATCTTGTTAAAATAGAAAATGTAAGCGGTTTAAAAGAATTTTGAATATACATTTACTAAGAATAGGACACTTTATATTATAAAATTGTGCACACGATTGCACGATTTTAAATTGGTTTAAATGTTTTGGAATTTCACGTACCGAATTATGTAGATTGAAGAAATAAAAAGCAAATAAATTTTTTGAGTTTTTAAGATTTATACATAATCTAGGAGGCAATTAAAATGGAGAAAAAATGGTGGCATAATAGTGTAGTTTATCAAATATATCCTAGAAGTTTTATGGATAGTAATGCTGATGGAATCGGTGATTTAAAAGGAATAATTGAAAAGCTTGATTATTTAAAGCTTTTAGGAATAGATGTTATATGGTTGAGTCCTGTATATAAATCTCCTAATGATGATAATGGTTACGACATTAGTGATTATTGTGACATTATGGAAGAGTTCGGGACGATGAATGATATGGATGAATTAATTTCTGAAGCGAATCGTCGAGAGATTAAAATCGTAATGGATTTAGTTGTGAACCATACATCTGATGAACATCCGTGGTTCATTGAATCTCGAAAGAGCAAAGATAACCCATATCGAGACTATTATGTTTGGAGAGATCCTGTGAATGGAAGTAAACCAAATGACCTTCCTTCTGTTTTCAGCGGCAGTGCATGGGAATATGATGAACAAACTGGACAATACTTTTTGCATTTATTTAGTAAAAGGCAGCCAGATTTAAACTGGGAGAATCCAAAAGTCCACGAAGAAGTATATAATATGATGAACTTTTGGCTTGATAAAGGAATTGGTGGATTCCGAATGGATGTAATAGATTTAATTGGAAAGATTCCAGATCAAGAGATTACGGCAAACGGTCCTAAGTTACATGAATTCTTGAAAGAAATGAATAAAAAGACTTTTGGAAATCATGATGTGCTAACTGTTGGTGAAACTTGGGGAGCAACTCCAGAAATTGCAAAGCTATATTCGGATCCTGCTCGAAATGAATTAAGTATGATTTTTCAATTTGAGCATATCGGTCTTGATCAACAAGAAGGTAAAGAAAAATGGGATTTAAAGCCATTGAATTTGTTAGAGCTAAAAGAAGTTTTTAATAAGTGGCAAACTCAGCTTGATGGAAAGGCTTGGAATAGCTTGTTCTGGAACAATCATGATTTACCACGAATTGTTTCTAGATGGGGTAATGATAAAGAATATCGGATTGAAAGTGCAAAAATGCTTGCTACAATCCTTCATTTAATGCAAGGTACACCTTATATTTATCAAGGTGAAGAAATTGGAATGACAAATATTCGATTTGAAAGCATTGATGAATATGACGATATTGAAACGAAAAATATGTATAATGACCGTATTTCAAAAGGTTACAAGCACGAAGACATAATGGAATCGATTTATACAAAAGGTAGAGACAATGCACGTACTCCAATGCAATGGAATGGAGAAAAGCATGGAGGTTTTACAAAAGGAAACCCTTGGTTAACAGTAAATCCGAATTTTACTAAAATAAATGTTGAACAATCGATAAATGATTCAGATTCAATTTTTCATCATTATCGTCAATTGATCCAATTGCGAAAAGAAAATCCTGCAATTGTTTATGGTTCATTTGAAATGCTTGCTGAAAAGGATGAAAAAGTATTTGCATATGAAAGACAGTATAATGGTGAAAAATTCTTAGTAGTAGCTAACTTTACAAATGAGGAAACAAACTTTAGTTATAGTAATAACTATAATGAAGTAAGTATAATTTTAAGTAATTATAAAGATTCAAGTGTAACGGGTGTGAATAATAGCTTAAGACCGTATGAAGCAATTGTTTATAAAATTAAATAATTAAATTTATTAAAAATAGTTTGACATTTTGAAGTCCACTCGTATATGATAAGAATATCAAATAAGAAGGAGGTAGGTTAACATGATGATTGTAAGAAAATTAAGCTGTGAAGCATCACAAAATTTCATAATGATTATGAACCCTATCTCTACGCAGGACGGACCACGTTGAAATTTAGATTTCAATTGACGATTTAGCCATGGGTTTATATTTCCCATGGCTTTTTTGTGCCAAAAATGAACGATTCATAACTGTTTGTTTTTGGGCGAAACGTTTCTTTATGGCCATGGGGTATGGAAAATATTCCCATGGTCTTTTTATTGTCAAAAAAAGTGGAGGGTTGCGTAGAGTTAGGTTAATTGATACAAGGGAGGTATAATTTTGTCTCGAATTTTAAAATATGTCTTTAGGCATAAGCTTTCATTTATTATTGGTTCAATTTCAATGGTTTTAGTTATAGGTGTGGATCATTTAATTCCTTATTTACAAATGATTCTAATCGATGATGGTATTACGAAAGGAAAATCATCAGTAGTTCTTCCGGTTATCGGTGGAATTATAGGTGTAACAATTATCAAATCAATTTTTGGTTATGTAAAAGAATATTTATATGACTTAGTAAGTTCAAAGGTACATGAGGATATAAAAAATGATATGTTCAAGCATATTCAAAGTTTTGAATTTAAGTATTTCGACTCGATGAATACGGGTGAATTACTATCGAGAATTAATGAAGATGTGGAAAATATCTGGCAAACAATTGCGTTTGGACTAAGATTGTTTGTTGAAAATATAATTTATTTTACTGTCAGTACAGTTATCTTATTTGTAATTAATTGGCAGTTGGCACTAATTTGTTTAGCAATCATGATCCCAATTGGATATATGGGGACGCGTTTAAATCGCTTACTTAATAAAGGTTACGGTAAAATAAGTGACCATACAGCTGAAATCAATACAACAGCTCAACAAAATATTGCGGGTGTAAGATTGGTTAAAGCATTTGCTAGAGAAAAGCATGAGACGTTGAAATTTTTGAAAATGAATCGTGGATATTATGATTTAAATATGTCTCAAGCTAAAATAATGCGTAAATATTTTCCTAATATTGAATTTTTAACAAATATTGCGCTTGTTGCAATGATTATTATCGGTGGATATTTCGTTTTACAACAAAGTATGACGCTAGGTGAACTAGTAGCATTCAGTGGATATATTTGGAACTTAATTTGGCCGATGAGAATGCTAGGCTGGTTAACAGATGTACTTTCTAAAAACCAAGCTTCTGCGAAGAAGATTTTTGAAATTTTAGATCGTAAAACAGCAATTGAAAACAAAGAAGGTGCATATACACCTAATCTAGTTGACGGTTCAGTGGAATATAAAAATGTAAGCTTCAAATATAATGATGAAATTGTCTTAAAAGATCTTAATCTATATATTCCAAGTGGTAGTAAAGTAGCGATTATGGGAACGACAGGTGCTGGGAAATCTTCAATTCTTCATCTGATTGGTCGCTCATACGATGTGGCCAAAGGGGAAGTTCTAGTAGATGGCGTTAATGTTAAAGATTTTAATCTAACATCTTTACGTCAAAATATGTCTCTCGTTTCTCAGGATACTTTCCTTTTCTCAGATACGATTGAAAATAATATTAAACTAGGAAACCCAGAAGCTACAATGGATGAAATCCGTGAAGCTTGCCGTATTGCTTGTTGTTTAGACTTTATTGATGAGCTAGAAGAAGGATTCAGCACGGAAATTGGTGAACGAGGTATTGGTTTATCTGGTGGCCAAAAACAACGTATATCAATTGCCCGCGCATTATTAAGAAATGCTCCTATCTTAATTTTAGATGATGCAACTTCTGCATTAGATATGGAAACGGAGTATGAATTATTACACAATTTAAATAAACGTTTCTCACATAGTACAACATTTATCATTGCACACCGTATTTCAGCTGTAAAAAATGCCGATGTAATTTTATTCGTTGAAAATGGGGAAATAGTTGAAAAAGGAAATCATAAACAATTACTTGATAAAAAGGGAAGATACTTTGAAGTCTACGAAGAACAATTCAAAGATTTTGAAACAGTAGAAAGCGGGGTGGTCTAATGGCACAAAATACGATAAATCGTGATGAAGACCAACTAAATCGGAGTAAAACCGAGCTTATTCTTAGGCTCGGGACTTATTTAAAGCCTTATAAATTAAAAACATTTAGCGTTATTTGTTTAATGTTATTTGTAATGGTAATCGGGATATTAAATCCATATTTACTAAAGGTAGCGATCGATACAAATATTAAAAATCACGATGTAAAAGGGCTCATAATGATTGGAGTTGTACTATTAGCACTAAATTTCTTAGCAATGATTGCCTCAAAAATACGTTGGACGATGATTAGCTCTGTTACGAATAATATTTTAGTAAATATTCGTCATGAGCTTTATACACATATTCAAAAACTATCATTTACGTTTTTTGATAATCGACCAGTAGGTAAAATTTTGGCTCGTGTAATGGGTGATATTAGTGCTCTCCAAAATTTATTCAACCAAAGTATTCAAACGTTAATTCCAGAATTACTAAGCTTAGTTTGCGTTACAGTCGTAATGTTTATTTTAAATGTTAAACTTGCAATCGCATCAGTATCAATTCTGCCATTTTTAGCAGTTGCCATGTTTTATATTGAAACACGTGCACGTAAAAGATGGGATGATTATAGAAAGAAACGTTCAAATTTAATTGCGTTTATACATGAAGATTTTTCAGGAATAAAAGTAGTTCAATCTTTTGCGAAAGAAAAAGATAAAGAAAAAGACTTCAAAGAAAAGGTTTCTGAATTAATGGGCTCATTCATGAGAGCAGTAAAAATGAATGACTTCTTCTGGCCATTAGTTGAGCTTTCTTGGGGTGTTGGTACTGTAATTGTATTTTATGTTGGATATAAGCTTGTAACTAGTCAAGATATCGAAGTTGGAACATTAATCGCATTTTCAATGTATATTGGCATGTTCTGGCGTCCAATTATGAACTTATCAAACTTTTATAATACATTAATATCAAACTTCTCGGCAGCTGATCGTATTTTTGACATTATGGATATTGATCCAGAAATTATTAGTGAAGAAAATGCACCTCCAATTGGACGTATTAATGGTGAAGTTCAATTTAGAAATGTGACTTTTGGTTATGATGAAAACTCTACAGTCTTAAAAAATGTGAATTTCACAATAAATCCTGGTGAAAAAATTGCATTGGTAGGTGCAACTGGAGCAGGGAAAACAACAATTGTTTCACTTTTAAGTCGATTCTATGATCCTTTAAAAGGTGAAATCTTAGTAGATGGGAACGATATTAAAAAAGTAGATTTAGAATCTTTTAGAAGTCAAATGGGAATAATGCTACAAGATACATTCCTATTCTCAACATCGATTATGGAAAATATTCGATACGGTAAATTAAACGCTACAGATGAAGAAGTAATTGCTGCAGCTAAAGCAGTCCATGCTCATGACTTTATTATTAAAATGGAGAATGGATATGATACAGATGTAAACGAGAGGGGATCAAGACTTTCATTAGGTCAAAGACAATTAATCTCTTTTGCTCGTGCTCTACTAGCTGATCCTAGAATATTGATATTAGATGAAGCTACTTCGAATATCGATACACATACAGAGAAGCTTGTTCAAAATGGAATTGAAAAGCTATTAGAAGGTCGTACATCATTTGTCATTGCCCACCGATTATCAACAATCCGTGACTGCGACAAAATTATGGTTATCGGAAACGGAAATGTCGAGGAAAGCGGTACACATGAAGAGTTACTAGGATTAAAAGGACATTATTATAAGCTATACATGGCGCAATATAGCTTCATTAATGATGGAGCATAATTGAACTGTTTTAATTAGATTGGGGCTGTCTCAAAAGTCAGGTTAACTGACATATGAGCGGCCCATTTTTATTGGGAAATGTACTACTCTGTTAGGGTATTTCAACAGAGTTTTTCATTTGCAGTTGATCTAATCGATTATTATAAGAAATTTTTGTAGATTCTTATCAAGTTTTTATTTGATAGAAGGCATATTTGCAAGTTTTCCATTTAAATGATCTGCTTTTGTCTGTTTTTTAGAAAGGAATACCTTAACTGGTATGGGTACTTTTATATTTTAATTGCGTTTTTTAGGATTTTAATTGCAGTTTTGTAAAATTTAATTGCGATTCTCAAATTTTAATTGCAGTTTCGCTAAATTTAATTGCGATTCTCTTAATTTAATTGCAGTCCACAATTTTAATTGCGATTCTCTTAATTTAATTGCAGTCCACCGATCAATTGCAATATCTCATAAATTATTTGCAGCGCCGAGCCTATATCACTATTCTTTTTGATTTACAGTTAGGACATCCTTTTTTATGCCAAAAATTTAAAATTAGAACTTTGGAAATGAATTATTACGAATTCTTAATATAAGAATTAATTCTATGAATCTTGAAAAATCAACTTAACATAAGTACATAAAATAACTTTATTTTCTGTTTTTTTCTAATGTTAAAATAATAGTGATTAAAATATTTTTGCGAAATTGGAGGTCAAGTATGAAACTTAATTATGAAATTAATTTGGATGATTATATTGAATTTAATTTACATCATTTAAAACATTCTAAAACTGTTCAAAAGTCGTTAATTAATCAACGAATTGCTGTGAGTTTAATCTATTTAGTAATACCATTTTTAATTTCCTTTTTTTTCAAGCAACCGCTTTTTGGTTATTTACTTGCCTTTTCGATAGCAGCCATTCTTTGGTTCGTTTATTTTCCAAAGTATTTCTACCGTTCCTCTAAAAACAAAATGATTAAGCATTTAACTGAAAAGAACGATCAATCGTTATTCGGCGAACATTCTCTAAAGGTTGATGAGAATGGAATGAAAGAAATTACAAAATCAAGTGTTCATGAAATAAAGTGGGATGATATAGTTGAAATAAAAGGAACGAAGAATTACTTTTATATTTACTTTACAAGTATGCAAGCCATTGTAGTTCCGCTAGAAGCAATAAAGGATGACATGGAGAGATTATTACAATTCTACAGAAAATATAATATTCAAGTTTTATATTGCTAGTTGAATATTGCATTCTGATCTTTAAAAGTTCAAGTTATTTTAACTTGAACTTTTTTATTGGTACTTTTCATTCTTAATCAAGAAAGAGGATTATGATAAAATGTAATAAAGGAGGGTACTCACTTGGAGAATTGTATAAAGGTTTCAGTTCGAACGCTAGTTGAGTATGCTCATACAGCGGGAAGTATCAATTTAACTTATAAAAGTTCGGTTTCTTTAATTGAAGGAACAAAGGCGCATCAAAAAATCCAAAGAGAATATGGTGAACAGGATGTAAAAGAACGACCTATATCCGGCACTATAAAATTGGATCAATTGGCGTTTCAGATAGAAGGCCGTTGTGATGGATTATTACTGAAGGATGATCAATATATAATAGAAGAAATTAAATCAACAATGAAGGATTTAAATGAAATAAATGAAAATTCATATCCTGTTCATTGGGCTCAAGCAAAAGTTTATGGATATTTTATTTGTGAAGAACTACAGCTTGAAAAGATTACACTTAGACTTACATATATTAATATTTTAACTGAGCAAAAAATAAGCTTCGATCTTTTGTTTACAAAGGATGAATTAACAAATTACTTATACAAAATGCTAGAAATTTATTATCCTTTTGCAAAATGGAAATACGATCATATTGAGTTAAGGAATCAGACCATAAAAGAATTAAATTTTCCCTTTCCTTCTTTCAGAAAAGGACAAAGAAAGTTAGCAGGTGCGGTATATCAAACGATTCAAGAAGGTAATAATTTATTTGCTGTTGCACCAACTGGAATAGGAAAAACGGTATCAACTATTTTTCCAACTGTTAAAAGTATTGGTGAGGATCGTATCAATCGGATGTTTTACTTAACTTCTAAGACAATGACTAGGACTGTTGCTGAAGAAGCATTTAAGCGCATGACAGATCAAGGACTTTGTATAAAGTGTACGACGATTACAGCAAAAGATAAAATCTGTTTTAAAGAAGAGACGATGTGTCAAAAGGATTATTGTGAATTTGCCAATGGTTATTATGACAGAATTAATGATGCTGTTCTTGATATTCTTTCATCCGAAAAAGCACTAACTAGGGAGAAAATAGAAGAATATGCACGAAAACATACAGTCTGTCCATTTGAATACTCATTAGATTTATTAAATTCTTCAGATGCTATTATTTGCGATGTAAATTATATTTTCGATCCTAGAGTATCGTTAAAGCGATTATTTGATGAGCATAAACGAAGTACAGTTTTATTAATTGATGAAGCTCATAATCTTGTTGATCGCTCAAGAGAAATGTATTCTGCGAGTCTATTCAAATCTAAATTTTTAGAGTTGAAAAATCGATATAAAAATTTAAAAGATGAACTTTATGCCATAATAAATGAAATAAATAAGCGTTTTATTGAATTAAGAAAGAAATGGAAGGACGTTGTAACCCCAGTTTCAAAGGAAATAGATGGGGATTTACTAGAACTTCTACATACATTCAATGAAATCGTAGAAATAAAATTACCGGAAATGGACGAGGACGAAAATAAACAACTTTTGCTTGATACTTATTTTGAGTCACTCAACTTCGTCAAAATCGCAGAGTTTTTTGATGAAAATTACGTATGCTACTATGAACTATATAAAAGTGAAGTTCATTTAAAGCTATTTTGCCTTGACCCATCTAAAGTTGTAAATGACGTAATAAAAAGATTTCGCTCAACAATTTACTTTTCAGCTACTTTAACCCCAATACAATATTTTCAAGATATGCTTGGTGATCAAAGTCGCGATTATACAATTTCAATCGATTCTCCTTTTCATAAGGAGCAATTGGAGGTAACAATTGACCCTCTATCAACGCGGTATCAAGATCGTGAAAGAAATTTAGAAAGATTAATTGATTCGGTATATAAAGAAATTACGAAAAGAAAAGGTAATTATTTAGTTTTTTATCCATCCTATCAATATTTAATTCAAAGTGTTGATTTATTTAAAGAGAAATACCCTACTATAAAAACAATCGTTCAAGAAAATGGTATGACTGAAATTGAACGAGAGGAATTCCTTTTACAATTTGATAGTCTAAATGAAGAAACGCTAGTTGGCTTTGCGGTATTAGGCGGTATATTCTCTGAAGGGATCGATTTAAAGGGTGATCGTTTAAACGGAGTCGTAGTAATTGGTGTAGGATTGCCGCAGATTTGTTTAGAAAGAAATATTTTAAAGGAGCATTTTAATTCGGTTGGAAAAAATGGGTATTATTATGCATATGTCTTTCCAGGTATGAATAAAGTAATGCAAGCGGGTGGAAGAGTGATACGATCTGAATCAGATGAAGGGACTTTATTACTAATTGATGACCGATATAAGAGTTCACTTTATCAAAGTTTATTACCTGAAGAATGGAAGTAAGAGTTAATAATTAAATAATTCAAAAAAAACAATTGATAATTATCAGAGTTTTTAATATACTTATCAATATAATTAAATAATCTTATCAAGAGCGGTGGAGGGACTGGCCCGACGAAACCCGGCAACTCTAGTAAAAACTAGAAAGTGCTAAATCCTGCAGGTGAAAAACCTGGAAGATAAGAGCGATATGTATATTTTGCGGACATAACCACTTCTTATTTTTTAGGAAGTGGTTTTTTATTTGACTAAAATGGGGGATTTATAATGACTAACACAAAAGAGGCTTTAAACACGAATAAAAAATCAATTGAAACGGTAGCTGTTCATGGAAGCAAAGGTTATGATCCATTAACTGGTGCGATTAGTTATCCAATTTATCAATCTGCTACTTTTAAGCATGCAGGTCTTCATCAATCGACTGGATATGATTATGCAAGATTACAAAATCCAACTCGTGAAGAAGTTGAAAATACTGTTGCAAAATTAGAAAGTGCAAATTATGGTGTTGCATTTTCAACAGGAAATGCAGCCGTTACTGCAGTATTAAGCTTATTTAAAAAAGGTGACCACCTAATTGTTTCAGATGATTTATACGGTGGTACATATCGTTTATTCGAAGAAATTTATTCGCCATATGGACTTGAGCATAATTTTGTAGATACGACTGAAATTGAAAATATTCTTGATGCACTTAAACCGAACACAAAAGGAATTTTTATTGAAACACCATCAAATCCAATGATGAAAGTAACTGATTTAAAAAGAGTAGTTGAGCTTGCAAAAGAACGAGATATAATTGTGATCGTTGATAATACATTTTTAACACCTTATTTCTTTAGACCAATTGAATTAGGTGCAGATGTTGTTGTTCATAGTGGAACAAAATATTTAGGTGGCCATAATGATACACTTGCTGGTTTTGTCGTAACAAATTCTGAATATACGAATGAACGAATTCGTTATTATCAAAAATCAACAGGAGCAACATTAGCTCCATTTGACTCTTGGTTGATCTTAAGAGGAATTAAAACATTACATTTACGTATGGAATACAGTCAAAAAAATGCAATTGTACTTGCGAAATTTTTAGAAAATCATCCGAATGTTACTGAAGTGTTTTATGTAGGGTTACCAACGCATAAAGGGTATTCAATTATTAAAGAACAAGCAACTGGATTTGGTGCAATGATTTCATTTAAAGTGAAAGATTTAAGTTTGGTTGAACAAGTATTAGGAAGTGTAAAAGTTATTACATTCGCAGAAAGCTTAGGTGGAGTTGAATCATTAATTACGTACCCACATACGCAAACTCATTCAGAAATGCCAGAGGAATTTAAAAGAAAGCTTGGTCTAGATGACCATACACTTCGTTTATCTGTTGGTATTGAACATATTGATGATTTATTAAATGACTTAGAAAATGCATTGGGGTGATGAGGATGCAATTTGGAACGAAATTAATTCATAATGGAAATGAAATAGATCAGGCAACAGGCGCATTAAGTATTCCGATTTATCAAACTTCAACATTTCATCAATTTGATATAGAGAATTTTGGTAAGTACGACTATGCAAGAAGTGGAAACCCAACAAGAGAAGCATTAGAAAATACAATTGCAAAGTTAGAAAATGGTGTTCGCGGTTTTGCATTTTCATCAGGGATGGCTGCAATCTCATCTGTATTGTCTTTGTTCTCAGCTGGAGATCATATTGTCATTTGTGAAGATGTATATGGAGGAACATTTAGAATCGCGACTAAAGTATTAAATCGTTTCGGAATCGATTTTACATTTGTAGACGCTTCTAATTTACAAGAGATTAAAGCCGGAATAAAGCCAAATACAAAAGGACTTTATTTAGAAACACCGTCTAATCCTCTTTTGAAAATTACTGATTTGAGTAGTGCAATCAAGATAGCAAAAGAAAATGACATCCTTGTCATTGTAGATAATAGTTTTTTATCACCATATTTACAAAGACCTTTAGATTTAGGAGCTGATATTGTCGTTCATAGTGCAACAAAATTTATTGCAGGCCATAGCGACGTAATCGGAGGGCTAGCGGTCGTAAATTCGGAAGAACTTGCAAATGATTTATACACAATCCAAAATTCATTCGGGGCAATTTTAGGTCCACAAGACTGTTGGTTAACATTAAGAGGATTAAAGACATTAAAAGTTCGTATGGATGCATATGAACAAACTGCATCAAAATTAGCAAATTGGCTTTTAGAACAAGAAGAAGTTGAGGATGTTTATTACCCAGGACTAAAAGATCACCCTGGTCACGATATACATTTTGAGCAGGCTACTGGAGGAGGAGCAGTCCTTTCATTTACACTAAAAACGATTGAACAAACGACAAGTTTCCTACAATCAGTCGAAAACGTTGCAGTTGCCGTTTCATTAGGTGGAGTTGAGACAATTGTTTCATATCCTGTGAAGATGTCCCATGCTGCAATACCGCTCGATGTTCGTGAAAGATTAGGCGTAAAAGATACATTAATAAGAGTGTCAGTTGGTTTAGAAGATATTGAAGACTTGATTGCAAGCTTTAAAAAAGCATTAAATGCAGGGGTAAGAGAAAAACAAGAAGTGCAGGAATAGGGAAACCGGATAATTAAAAAAGAGAATCTGTCTTAGAAACACGAACAAATTAAACTCTATATTAAAAATCCCACAATGGAATTTCTGTGGGATTTATTTATTTTATATTTTTTAATTTTGCGCTATTGATGATGCGTAAATTAGATGTAAACTTTTTAAGTAATATAAAGATTTTTAGTTGACTATGAAATGAATATTTCCCCGTCACCAATTTCCTCTTGAATTACCTCAGCTGCACCTATAAGTGCCAAAGCGTTTCCAACTAATTGAATTGAATCAGAAAGCACGATTTTTCTTTGTAATTCAAGTAAATTTTTCTTATCTGAAGTGAACAATTGCTTAGAAACGTAAAAAGCAACGGATAACTGACCAGCTGTGCCAATCCACATGCCTGATATGATATCTCTTTTCCCTTGAAAGATTGAATCTTTGTCAATTGAATATAATTTTGATAATGTAATCGTTTCATATAATTGTGCAACTGCCTTAACCCACGATGCAGCAACAATTTGTTTTTCAAGACTTGCTTGTAAACCGTCATCTTCTATAGTAGTTATTTGATTTTGGTCTTTCCCTTCCTTTTCCTTGATATTTTCTTCTAGCATCTTTTCCATCTCCAATATAAAATATCTGTTATTTATATAACTATTCAACTTAGTGTGATTGTGATTCTATCTAATAGGATATTTTCGTATTACAATAATTAACTTTTCGTTAAATTAGGATGGAATCAACTAAATAATCTGATGTCTAATTAATTAATATTCAAGTTTGAATTGTCTAAAATTGGATAAAAAAAGCTAATTGACATATGGTTAATTGTAATGAAAAGGTTTCACTATGTTTATAAACGAATATTTTTTAAAAATAATACAAAAAATGTTCGTGTTTTTGCTTGAAACGCATTCATATTGATGGTATTCTATTTTAGGTTGATCAAATGATATAAATTAAACCTTATTTGGAGGTATATATAGATGTATGATGTTATCGTTGTTGGAGCAGGACCTGCTGGAATATTTACTTGTTATGAATTAACTTTAAAAATGCCTAATGCTAAAGTACTACTTGTTGATAAAGGACATGATATATTCGCAAGACATTGCCCGATTTTACAAAAGAAAATTGAAAAATGTCCGCCTGCTGCAGGTAAAAAAGAATTTTCAGGTTGCTTACCAGCTTGCTCAATTACAAATGGTTTTGGTGGTGCTGGAGCATATTCAGATGGAAAATTTAATATTACAAGCGAATTTGGTGGATGGATGACAGATTACTTATCAGATTCACAAGTAGTTGAATTAATCAAATACGTTGATGAAATTAATTTAGAACATGGTGCGACTGAATCGATTACTGATCCCTTAACAGAAGAAGTTAGAGATATTGAACGTCGTGGTTACGCAGCTGGACTTAAATTATTACGCGCACAAGTTCGTCATTTAGGAACTGAGCAAAATTTAGAAATTCTAAAAAGCATTTACGAGTATTTAAAAACGAAAATCGATATGAAGTATAAAACTGAAGTAGAGGACTTAATAACTGAAAAGGTTGAAGGTACTCATATCATAAAGGGAATTAAATTAAAAAAAGGTGAAGAATTACATGCTAAGAAAGTTGTAATTGTGCCTGGTCGTGATGGCTCAAAATGGCTAACTGATGTTATGAAAAAACGTCGTTTAAAAATGTCAACAAATCAAGTTGATATTGGTGTTCGTGTTGAGACTTCAAACGTAGTAATGGAAGAGATTAACAAGCACTTATACGAAGGTAAATTCGTCTTTAATACTAGCGTGGGTACAAAAGTCAGAACATTCTGTAGTAATCCATCTGGACACGTAGTAGTTGAAAATCATTCAGGAATTATGACTGCTAATGGTCACGCTTATAAAGACCCTAAACTAGGTAGTCCAAATACAAACTTTGCCTTATTAGTATCGCATCAATTCGCAGAACCATTTGATAAACCAAATGAATATGCGCACGAGGTTTCACGCCTTGCAAACATGCTTTCACACGGTGGAGTAATCGTACAAAAATACGGAGATATTTTAAAAGGTCGCCGTTCAACTGAAAAGCGTATTAAAGAAGGCTTTTTAGAACCAACTTTAAAAGAAGCAGTACCAGGAGATTTAGGATTAGTTTTACCATATAATACAATGAAAAGTTTAATTGAAATGGTAGAAGCATTAAATCATGTAACTCCAGGTATCGCTGCAGAACATACACTTTTCTACGGCGTAGAAGCAAAATTCTA
Source organism: Gottfriedia luciferensis (assembly GCF_001712755.1). GTDB lineage: Bacteria > Bacillota > Bacilli > Bacillales > Bacillaceae_G > Gottfriedia > Gottfriedia luciferensis_B. The sequence continues at coordinate 119,554 of NZ_MDKC01000032.1, read as the reverse complement.
CTCAGCACGACCAAAGCTAAATGTACACTTTGAAAGTGAAATCTCTGGATTATATCTAGGTGGAGATGGAGCAGGAGTTACTCGTGGCTTAGCTCAAGCAAGTGCTTGTGGTGTATGGATTGCGCGTGATATCATTACAAAAATCGGAAGTAAAGAAAAAGAATTAGTTACTATTTAATACTTTATTTAACAAACCTCTATTGCATTGTTATAGCATTAGAGGTTTGTTTTGTTAGACTAAACATTTAATTAATTATTTTAGTATTTGGCTTAAAAAAGAATTAACGTGACTTTTTTGAAAAGGTATAATTTAACTAAAAACTAAAAGGTTTGTGATATCTTGCAATTAAAAACTAAATATAAAACTTGGATTCGTATCTATAAACTGCTTATATTTCTAGTGATTTCACTCATCTTTCTTTCTGTAACAATATTACCTGTTAATACATATGTACGAATTCTATCAGGAATTTTAGCTGTGCCATTTCTATATATAACACTTATACTTTCTTATTCTATATACCAATTCGCATCCATTGGAGGGAATTATCAGTCAAAAATTCATGACTTAATTGTGTCCAAAGTAAAGTGGGATGGAGACGGAACACTTTTAGATATTGGTACGGGCAGCGGTTCGCTGATCATTAAACTCGCAAAGGCTTTTCCTACATCAGTATTAACTGGAATTGACTATTGGGGGGGAAATTGGGAGTATTCAAAAGCACAATGCCAGCAAAATGCAGAAATAGAAGGTGTTTCTCATCAGATTCATTTTGTGAAAGCAAGTGCTTCAGAACTCCCTTTTAATGAGAATGAATTTGATGTCATTGTAAGCTGTCTTACTTTCCATGAAGTAAAAGATCGAAGCAATAAAACTGATGTAATAAAAGAGGCATTAAGAGTGTTAAAACCTGGAGGGGAATTCGTCTTTTTAGATTTATTTATGGATGAAAAAATATTTGGAGATGAAAAGGAGCAGCTCTTAAACGATTTAAAGAAATATGGTGTATCTGAATTGAACAGATCTAAACTTGATAAAGAAATGAAATTGCCAAAAATTTTATTGAACAAAAAAGTATTAGGAAATGCAGTGATTTTGAGTGGAAGGAAATAATAATGAAATCACTATAAAACAAATAGTTGGATGAATGATTTTGGCTGTAAAAGAAGGTTTAGTAGATTATTGATCGAAGTGATTTATAAAATAACTACATATAAGTTAGGAGTCTTAACATGGAAGATAAAGAGAAAATTTATTATAAGCGTGGTACAGAAGAATTAAAAATGAAAAATATACGTGCCCATAAGCTTGTTCAAGAGTTTAATAATATAAATGTGGAATCGTTCGAAAGAAAAGAAGAAATATTGAAAGAGCTGTTTGGTACAGTAGGGGAAAATCCAAGTATTGAGCATAATTTTCATTGTGATTTAGGGGATAACATTCATGTGGGAGATCATTTCTATGCAGGTTATAATTGTACAATCTTAGATATGGCAGAAGTGAAAATAGGAAATAACTGTATGATTGGTCCGAATGTAGGAATCTATACAGCTGGCCATTCGATTCAACCAAAGGATCGAAATAAGAGCGGGTATGCGATTCCAATCCATATTGGAGACAATGTGTGGATTGGAGGGAGTTGTACTATTTTACCAGGCATTACGATTGGAGATAACTCAATTGTAGCTGCAGGTTCTGTCGTTACGAAAGATGTACCTTCTAATAGTGTAGTGGCCGGTAACCCTGCGAAAATTATTAAAAGTATAGAAAATTAAATGAAATTATAAACTTAATAAAAATATAAATGAGGTAGATAAAATGGATAATTGTGCAGATGTTTTAATCGTGATCGATTTACAAAATGGTGTATGTTACAGCGGTGAGCATTTATTTGAATTGCAAAATTTAATTAGTAAAGTAAATAAAAGAATCTCATTATATAGAGAATTAAGTAAACCAATTATTTTTGTTCAGCATTGTGATGAAGAATTAGTACATGGAGAAGAACTTTGGGCTATTAATGCTAATCTAGATGTTCGAGAACAAGATTTTTTCATCAATAAAATACATGCAAATTCTTTTTTTAAAACAAACTTAAAAAATCTTTTAGATCAATTAGCTGTACAAAAAATAGAATTTTGCGGTGCTCAAACTGAATACTGTATGGATGCTACAATTAAATTTGCGCATGGATTGGGTTACGAAAACTTCATGGTAAACGGAGCAACTTCTACATTAAATAATCCATTTATGTCTGCAAAAGAAACAATTGATTTTTATGAAAAAATGTGGAACCATCGATTTTTAACTTTTATAGAAAATGATCTCAAAAGGGATACTTTAGCAAAAAATTAACTACTCCACATTAAAGAGGTAGATGAGAAATACTCTCTAGGACTATTTAAAAATCTAGTGAATATAATTTAGTAGATTTGAATAGAAGTGGGGGGATATAAATGAAAAGAGTTGCATTTTGCATCTTCTGTTTCTTTTTGTTGTTTTTATCGAATGTCTCAATCTCAAATGCAACATCGCGCTATTTAGATCAAATAGATAAGAATAATCGTAAGGAAGTTAATTATTATGTTAAGAAATCAACTGTGATTGTCGAACAAAAAGAATTTAGTTTAACAAATAAGGAAAAAAACACAAACGAAAATGTAGTGGCTATTGCTGCAAAATACGATACTGTAAGAGATCGTTTCTTTAAAACAGCGAATTATGATACGTATTTACTGGATGAAAAAACAGGAGAAATATTAGATCCTGGAAAATTTGTTTCATCGAAAATATATGATGAATTCATAAAAGAACACAAAAATGATGGAGAAAATGATTTTAGATGGAAAAATTCATTAATCGTTTTGGCATTAATATTTATTACTATCATAATCATTCCAATTTTTGCTTCAAAATTAAATGATTAATTCGAAGGCTGTTTCGGCAGTCTTTTTATTATGCTAAATAGATGATTATTGAAGTATGAAGTTTATTAGATTGAAATTTAGATTAACTAGTAGTATTTTTATTAGAAAACAGGTTAGGAGATAAGAAGATGATCCAGTCAATCGTGCATATTGCATTAGTCGTAAAAGAGTATGATGAGGCTATTGAGTTTTATACGAAAAAACTTCATTTTAATTTAATTGAAGATACATATCAGCCTGAACAAGATAAGAGATGGGTAGTTGTAAGTCCACCTGGTTCATCAGGAACGACTATTCTACTTGCAAAGGCATCAAAACAAGAGCAAGAGCCATTCGTTGGCAATCAAGCTGGTGGGAGAGTTTTTTTATTTTTAGGAACAGATGATTTCTGGAGAGATTATGAGGAAATGAAATCAAAAGGAATTGAGTTTGTAAGAGAACCGAAAGTACAAGATTATGGAACGGTTGCAGTATTTAAGGATTTATACGGAAATCTATGGGACTTAATACAATTCAGTGACAATCATCCGCTTGCAAAAAGAATAAAATAAAAGTTTACTTGATATTAAAAATAAATTTGCCAATTAAATTTAACGTTTATTTGATGTTTACAGAATTAATAAAGTAATTAGAGGAACCTTCATTTTGACGAAGGTTCCCAAATTTTTTATTTAATTACACAAACATTATAAATGGAATAAATGCATAAATAAAAAGACAATAGGAGGAATCAATAATGAGGGTAGAAGATTTAAAGTATTACATTTCTTAATCCCCAATATACTTAGGCCTGACGCTATTATTAATATACCGCCTACAATCGTCACTTCATTTAGAAGATCAGTGCTTAAAGAATTCTTCATTAGTATGGCAATCAAATAGATGGATCCCTGCCATGTAAATAATGCAATTCCAGCAAAAATGATTCCAATCCCAAAAGTGGATGCTAAAACAATCGAAGTAATGCCATCCAACGTACCATTTGCAAGAAGGTATGTATAATCCCCTTTTAACGCTGCTTCTACTGGTCCTAAAATCGATAATGTTCCAATACAAAATAATAAAATAGCGGTTGATAATCCTTCAGCCAAATTACCTTTAGAATATTTATTAACTAAGCTATTAAATCTTGATTCTAACTTGAGTTTTTGTCCAATTAATCCGCCTATGGCCAGACTTACAATAAAAAGTACTGGATATTTGCTAGAAGGCAAATGTTGTACTAGTGAGTTGATCCCTAATCCTAAAGCTACTAATCCCATCGCCTGCATAAGGATTTCATGATATTCTTCTTTTATCCCTTTTTTAAAGATGCTTCCGATCAAGCTCCCGGCTATAATCATCAATGTGTTAAAAATCGTGCCAAACATAATTCGATTTCTCCTTTTATTAATAGTATATTAATAAAAAATAAACCCTCTAGTAACTAGAGGGTCAAGTAGGTTTTTATCATTTAGTTTACTCATAAGGTAATAAAATTTCCGTGACATGCTTTTCATTATCGTTAGTAAAGCCGTAATCAATAAGTGTAATTTCAAAGGAATCATCTAACAGTTTATAATTGTGTTTTTTCATATACGTCAATAATTTCTTATAATAATCAACAGCATCAATGTGAGTACCTTTAAATCGAACTCTCAAATAGTCTCTTGATGGAATAAGAATGGAAGTTGGTGGAATGTGATCTCCATCTTCAAGTATCATGAAAATACTGGAGTATTTATCAAAAACATTCTTTTTCAAATTTGATGCTGAGATTGAGATGCCAATTTTCCCTAAAAAAATTTCCTCATTAATCCCAAAACTGTTCCTTAGTTCTGTAATAGGTAATTCAATATCATCGCCTATAACATAGTCATGGCGTAAATAAGCTACATGCATTTCGGGAAGTGTTATTTCTGATATTACATCTAAAGGTGTACTAACAGCATCTTCAATTTGTAATAAACGGCGTGATATTTTCGTTTCAATAATCTCCAATTCATTCTTCTTTTTGGCAACTTCATCTTTTTGTTTTTTTAACATTTCAACAAGAGCATCAATTTCCCGATAATTAAAAAAATCAATCATTTCGTTTATTGGTAAATCAAGAGCCCTCAAATATTTAATCGAATTCAGCCTTTCAAACTGTTGAGTTGAATAATATCGATAGTTGGTCTTTTTATCGGTAAATTCTGGACGTAAGAGACCAATCTGATCATAATACCTAAGAGTCGCAATTTTAACTTGGAATAATTTTGATACTTCACCAATTGTAAAATACTCTTTCATTTCTTAAAAACTCCTCTATTTGCCATGAAAATGATATTCCTTATTATCAAATATCCTTTAATTTTAATAAGCTCCAAATTGTTAAATTTTGATAAATGTAATTACTTTCCGGAAAGATTGTTAATTTAAATAATACATTCAATTCAGATTGTCATCAATTAATAAAAAATGTTCAATATGTAGATCAGAAAATTCAATTATCAAAATTAGGACTTTAAATGATAATATAAGGAAATAGAGAGAAAATTTGTAAAATTAATCAATTAAGTAGGAGCAGATTACATGGAAAAAGAGATTTATCTAATTAGACACTGTGAAGCAGAAGGACAGCCATTTGAGGCGAATCTAACGAAGCGAGGTTCAAAACAAGCTAAGCAATTGAGTGATTTTTTCTCAAAGATAAAAGTTGACCAAATTATTTCAAGCCCTTTTTTACGAGCAATTCAATCAATCGAACCGACTAGTAATGAAAAGAATATAGACATTGATCTCGATGAGCGACTATCTGAACGTAAGCTAAGCTCAACTGATTTACCCGACTGGCTTGAAAAATTAGAAGCCACATTTGAAGATATGGAGTTGAAATTTGATGGTGGCGAATCAAGTCAAGAAGCTACTAATCGTGCAATAAGCGTAATAGATGAAATCATCAAAAGTGAAAATCAAATTACAATCATTGTAACTCATGGGAATTTGATGTCTTTAATAATAAAACAGTTTAACAAAGAATTTGGTTTTGAGAATTGGAAAAGTTTAAGTAATCCTGATATTTTTCTTTTGAAGTGTAAGGATAATGAGTTTGATTGTGAACGTTTGTGGGAAGTTGAATAAGAGAGTTGGTAAGAAAAAATATAATTCGCCTAAGCTAATAGATTATTAAAATTAGAGGTTCAGTTAGAGAAGATTGTTGAGTTTTTTATTGAACTAAATGGCAGATTAGTTACATAAGGAATGTTAAAAAAATGATACGCTTAGAGAATAAGGATTGATATAATTAACCTATAGAAAAAATTTCCAACTATTTTAGGGGAGATAATAATGGGATTATTATTTGATTTAACATTTAATATATTTGGTAGTATTGTATGTGGATGGCTGATAGTTCTTTCGATAATAAAGATACAAGAAGGTTTATCGGGGGCTAAATTTGAAAAACATCAAAAAAAGTATTTATACAAACGAGGAATATTACTAAGCATAGCAATAGGGCTAGTTTTTTATTTTACTGGATGGTAGTAATTCCTTATCCAACTAACGCATGCAATAGTTGAAGATCAAGAGCTGCTAATATGCTGCTGAACTGGGAGAACCTTTAAAGTTTAAAATAGAATAATAATCAAGAGTATTTTTTCTTATTGAACTAATTCATGCGATAGTTGTATAGTAAAATAGCATATATAAATATGATCACTTAGCAATTTTGGATACTAACTTTAGTTTGGCTACTAGTTGTTTATATCTAGTTGATTTTATAGAAGGATTTTAGCATTATTTAAATACCAAAGTAACATTTTTAAGGATTATAAAAAAATGAAAAGCATGTTTTGAATAGCTTGAACAAAACATGCTTTTATTTTTTATTAATCGACTAATGACTAATTTCTTTAGATTTAAGTTCAGTAAAAAATGAGATTTATACTATTAAAACTTATATTCTAATTTGTTACTACTTAATAAAAAACGCGATAATACCTATGATAATACATAAAACTCCACCCAAAAATTGTCCTAATCCAGATGCTTCTCCCATTAATATTAAATTGAATATGTTTTTACTTCTTTGACTTTTTCCAAATAAGCCTTTGTCTGTTCTCATACGATAAAGACCCCAAGTAATTAAAATTATTCCAAAAATAAATAAGATTATAAGCATTTTCGTTCCTCCGTTGTTTGTTTAAGTAATGTAATGAAACTATTTGTCATCTTCATCAAAAATAAAAGTTTCTTCAATTGATAAATTGAAAACTGAAGCTATTTTATATGCAAGTTGAACAGATGGATTATATTTTTGTTTTTCTAATGAGATGATCGTTCTTGAAGATACACCTACTTTATCAGCTAATTCTTGTTGTGTTATATCATGTTCCATTCTCAATTCTTTCACTCTATTTATCATAACTCCTCCTAATTAAAGGACATGATTATAAAATTTTCTAGATACCATATCACTTATTATCAATGAAACTAAAAGTATAAATAATGCAGCATTTATTGAAATTACAACAAAATTGGATAAAAACATAAAAATTAAAAGTTCACATACAAGCAAATTCAAGGAAAAATAGGCAACTTTCCCATCAATTATCATATCTCTTTCGTCATACTCCTTTGATAATTCCTTTTCTACTTCAGTGTTATTTCTAGATTTAATGTAAGAGGCTATTGAATATAACAAAAGTATTCCGCCTAATAATAACAAGATAAATCCGAAATTAAATCCTACCGATTTATTGAAAATTAATTTTATACTCCCAAATACAATGAGCAAACTTGACAATAAAAAGCGATCCCTAAACATATTTTTCAAAATATATCTCTCCTATCCCATTAACCACGCGAAAAGTGAAATTTTCTTCATGTGAAGTTCATTTCATGTGAAGTCTACTTCATGTTACTGTTATTTTAAAAAAATGTCAATATGTAAAATCTTAAGCCAATTAAGTAATAGTTATAAAGAATATAATGAGCGAACCTTTATATAACTAACGCACGCTTTAGTTGTACAAGATTATCAGCTGAATATTCGATTTTTTTATGAATTATTTACATGATTTTCCAAATAAAAGGCGTATACTAAAACAATTCATATTAATTTTTATATAATAATATTACATTTCTTGTTTTAATTTCTTACCAATATCACCTATTTTTTAGAGAAACTCTTTTTTACTTTGAGTTTCTCTCTTTTTAATTCTTATATAACTAACGCATGATTTAGTTATATATCAAATTTGTTTTTATGATTAACCTAGAATGGAGAATATTATGACTATGACGGATGAGCAATTTGATCAATATCTTGATTACTGCTACGATAAGTTAGAAAAAAAACAAGAGGAATTATTCAAGAATTACAATATAGGTAGTTTTGAAGAGTACTAGTATGATCAAGAAACTGGAATTTTACAATTTAAAACAGGTGGTAATGTAAAGTTAGAATTTAATGTGATTTTTATTGGTTCCTGGTCAAGTAATAGTAATACTTGGATGTGGTCTTGGGGTAATGAAAGTATGACTGAGGATGTAAAAAATAATTCAATAGTGTTAAAAGAACTGAAGGAGAAAACAGGCTTTGGTATTTTTACCAATCCATTTTTCGAATGTGATGAGGAAATGGCTCACGAATTAACCTCATTTGCCGTAGAACACCTCAACGCTAAGGGAATGTATATATCCCCTGATGGAAGGAGTCAATTGTTTATGGCAATTATGTCACTAAATTAGAATTCCTTATGTAACTAACGCAATGCATTAGTTGATGATCCAGGGCAACCAATTCTATTTCCAAAGGCTAGTTCTTAAAAAAATGAAACAACTGATTAAATCGGTTGTTTTTGAATATACTTAGTATTTACTATCCTTTGCAGGCTATTAGTATTATTGTTCTCTTTATATTTACGAAAAACAGGGTGACAATACCTTGTAACTCCATATCAAAGAGACCAGTCCCTTCTGCAACATCGTAGCCTTACATGTATTTAATATCACTAATTTTCGCTTTAGTTATATGCTTTTTGGACATTGATTAATAACCTTCTTTCCTAAAGAATGTAATTATCATTTCTAATAGCGAGGTTTTTTTAACGTAAAAAGTTGTGAAAAATCATATCTTGAATAAAGGGGGTTTTTCTATGGCTCGAATAAAATACAATCAAAGTGATGTTGAATTATTGGCAAGATTAATCCGAACCGAAGCGGAAGCGGAAGGACAAAGGGGGATGTTGTCTGTTGGTGCTGTAGTGATAAATCGAGCCTTGGTCAAGTGTTCAGATTTCAAAAATGTTGATACAATCCGAGAGGTCATTTATCAATATCATGGGAGCGACGCTTCCTTCGACGCGATTCAATCGCCATCATTTTATCAAAGAGCGACCGAGACTTATTTAAAGCTTGCCAGACAATGTTTACAGAATTGGCGACTATATCCTGCTGTGTATTCTTTGTGGTATTTCAATCCATCGGGAGCGGGAGTTCATAATACCCAGTGTCCTCCTAAATGGTATGGTCAGCCTTATGCGGGGGTTTGGAAGAATCATTGCTTTTATGAGCCGACTGGTGCGGAATGTGCGGAAATTTACGAAATATAATATAAAAAAAGAGCCGAAATTTAGACTGCACCCCTTAAAGTAGATGTTGAAAAACCCACATTTGGGCAACAGTGATTTTAAGGGGTGTTTCTTATGGCGAAAAAAGGACAAAAGTTTCAAAAATATAGTATGGAAATTAAGGCAGAAGCAATCCGTTTAAAAGAAGAAGGTTATTCTTATAAGCAAATTGCTGACAAGCAGCTACCAATCCAGGTGGCTTTTTTTTCGACTAAATGGCAGAATAATGCAATAATGAATAAATAAAAAACAGTAGACAAATAAGACAGAAAAGTTATAATAGTATAAAAATAAATTATAAAAACTTTGAAGAGAAGAGTAAATAGAATTCATTCATCTTAGAGAGCTCCAGTTGCTGAAAAGGAGTATGAATGGTCCATTGAAGCAAGACTCTGAGTTTCATATCGGAACCAATAATGGCGATGGTATGACAGGCGCTCCTGTTATAGAGTATGAGTATGTTTAAAATGTACTTAATGAGGTTAATGTGATGACATATTAACAAACTGGGGTGGCACCGCGACACGATAGGTAAACTCGTCCCCAAGACTACGGTCTTGGAGGGCGAGTTTTTTTATTTGTACAAATTAAAAAATTTATTTAGAGGTGTAAAATGAAAAAAAAATAAGATGTATATTACTTGGAAAAATCCTTTGCTTTTATTATTTGGAATAGGCGTTTCAAATATTGGAGATTGGATTTATTTAATCGCACTAAATCTAATTATCTATGATATGACGAAATCTGTTTTGGCTGTATCCACTCTTTATGTCTTGAAACCATTAGCAACATTACTTACTAACCTATGGGCTGGTAGTTTAATTGACAGATTTAACAAAAAAAATTTAATGGTATTTTTGGATTTTTTGAGGGGATTATTAATATTCTTATTACCAAGTATATCATCTGTTTACCTGATCTTTATCGTCGTATTTATCGTCAATATGGGAAGCTCAATGTTTTATCCAACATCAACAACTTATATAACTAAATTAATTCCACAAAATCAGAGGATTCGATTCAATGCTTTGAGTAGTTTAGTACAATCTGGAGGATTCCTAACTGGACCAGCTATCGCAGGACTACTTTTTCTGATTGGCACACCTATGTTTGCTATTAATATTAATGCGATCTCATTTATCATTTCAGGAATTGTAACAGCTTGTTTGCCTAATTTGGATAAGGTAACAATGCGACAGGTAAAATATGAGAAGCTCTCCTTCAAACTAATTAGGAAAGATTTAACTGAGGTTTTAAAGTTCAGCCGTAAATCAAGTTACGTTATGATAATTTATTTTTTGTTTAATAGTATATTAGTTTTAACGGCTGCTATTGATTCATTAGAAGCAGTGTTTTCAAAGAGCGTACTTCATTTGAGTAATTCAGAATATGGTGTTCTAGTAAGTATTGCTGGAGCAGGAATTGGTATAGGTGCAATTAATAATACAATTTTTGCAAAAAGACTACATCCTTCTTGGCTTATGGGGATTGGGACAATTTTTTTATCATTAGGATATATCGTATATTCATTTTCTAATTCTTTTTCAATGGCTGGATTCGGATTTTTCATATTATCATTTGCGTTGTCTTTTGCAAATACGGGATTTGATACATTTTACCAATCCAACGTAGATGTTAAGATAATGGGAAGAGTTGGAAGTATCTATGGTTTTGTTGAGGCAATATTAGTGATAGTTTCAACTATGCTAATCGGATATTCTACTCACTATGTATCGATTAAAATGTCAGTAATTGCTGGAAGTCTTATTATGCTATTTTTAGCGGTATTTTTAAGTGTATTTATTATCCGACCTTCAAACGAAAACTATTTCAGAAGCATTGGATATAAATAAGTTTTTAGAATTTAGTAAAAAAAATTTTCGTTCTTATGCAACTAACTGATGCTTTATTGTATAAGCTTGTGCAGAGAATCTTGTTAATTAGGAGGGATTTAATGAAAAAACTACAACCTCTTCGGATTCAAACTGGGTGGAAAGTTACCTTTAACTCTTTCATTGAATTGGATCCACAAGAATAAATTGATGAAAATGATGAAAACTGGTGGGAATTTAATGAGGATTTATTGCAAACTTGAAAACAGTGATAAGAATCTAATTTTAGATTTAGGTTGGTATGGGGAGCGCAATTTGAATTCTGGATTTTTTAAAATAAACCTAATACAGAATTTTAACTGGGAAAAGCCTTTAGTAGAATTTATATCAAAGGAAAAAAATGAAATTATAGATAAAATTGAAGAGTGTATGAATTCTTATTAAACTAAAAGCATGTTTGAGTTGAATACCAGCTGCCAATATAGGTGGCTTTTTTTATTTAATATAATGGCAGTTTAGTTACATAAGAGGGTTACTCAGGAAAGACATCGAAGTAGTTAATTTAAAAAAGTATTCAAGTAACAAGGTTAATGTAAGTAGGATTGCAGAAAAATCATATACAATAAATAGAAATACTTACTTAACAAACTATGTAAGGAGATAGTACTTTGAACATTATAACTTTGATTGTAAGTTATTTAATTGGCTCAATCTCTTTTGCTTTAGTAATCGGTAAACTGTTTTATAAGAAAGATATTCGTAATTACGGTAGTGGTAATCTTGGTGCAACGAATGCTTATAGAGTTTTAGGCCTAAAAGCAGGTGTAATTGTTGCAATTGCTGATATATTAAAAGGTACATTTGCTTGTCTACTTCCCTTAATACTTGGTTCCACAGTTAACCCTATTGTATGTGGTTTATTAGCCATATTAGGGCACATATTTTCTGTTTTTGCTAGTTTTAAAGGTGGAAAAGCTGTTGCTACAGCAACTGGAGTTTTCTTATTTTTGACTCCTTTAGGTGTTTTTGTTGGCTTTGTTGTCTTTGTGTTAACTTTGCTATTTACTAAGTATGTATCACTAAGTTCAATGTTGGCTAGTATAGCATTATTCATTTACAGTCTTATATTTGAAGATAAAGTTATCATTGCCCTTTCTCTACTAATAAGCTTAACAATAATCATTCTACATCGACAAAATATAAAGAGAATTGTAAATGGAACAGAGAACAAAATAGTTAAAAATTAATGTTTACTTATTGAACTAAAGCATGCTTTAGTTCGATAACATTTTGGAGCTGTGATCGGCTTCTTTTTTTTTTCAACGAAATGGCAGTTTCGTGGAATAAGAAATGATAAGCTTATTAATATGAATTTCTATGTTAATTCAAATAGTTTTTAATTTTTGGGATGGTGTACAAAATGGTAGGTATTGATTTTACCTTAGCTAAAGGCAAAAGAAGAAGAGACTGGTTAGATATAAATAGAAATGTGAAGTTTTCTGAAAATATTCACTTTCATCTTCGTGGTAAGGAAAGGAATAATGTAAGCTTACGTTTATTACTTGATTTAGATCAATACAGTGATAAGCTTTTTTCAGAGAAAGAAATAAAAGAATTACTCAGTATTTCTGATTATTTGTTAAGTAATTACCAAGCAGAATATGACAGAATGGAAAAAGAAATAAGGAAATTTGCAAGTGAGTTAAAAGAGCTTTGTTTAGAAGCAATCGAACAAAATTTATTCATCATCGCACTTGGTGATTAAGTATAGAAACCTTAGTTTATTTAATGATATGCAGCTAATAAAGTGCTTTAGTTACAAATGTGAATTGTTGTGGGATGGTGAGTAATAATGAAATGGAATGAGATTAAAACAACTGAGGATATAAAAAAACTTCAAATTTTATTTGGAGGATTCCATGATAGTTGTTTAAAAGAATTATATTTGTGGACAGATAGTTTTGTAGATGAAGATTTAACAATGGCTATGACATCGGGAACTAATGTATGAATACTTTTTCAAAGACAGTTTGAAAATACATCAGCAATAGAATTATTGTTTGAAGGTGTAAAACAATTCCACATATCACCTCCTCCAGAACACTCTGATTCAGTAATTTATGGAGCTTCTTTGTTAATTGAAGATGAATTAATTTATTGGGGTGATGACAGTAGTTGGAGTCCAAAGAAGAATATAGATTATGGTGTAAGTTGGATCTCATCTAAAAGACTTAGATGGAGAGATGTTAGTTCATGGATTGGAGAAAAAATGAGATATGGTGTAATTAGTGAAGATTAATTCATTTTTCTTATGCAACTAAAGCATTGCAATAGTTGAAAAACACATAGCATCAGTTTGATCGGTTCTTATTTTTACAATTATATTGAAGGATTCATTTGTTAAGTTGCAGAGAGGAGGAACAATAGTATGATACACAGATTTTTTAAAAAGAAACAAACATTGTACCCTGCAGATAGTTACTCTAAGGAGTATATAGAAAATATGCTAAAAGCGAGTGAGTATGAATTAACAAGAATACCCACTATTTTTTCATTTTTATTAACTAGCTCTGATGATCTAAAAATTAGAACAGCAAAAGTTCTTTATGAATATGTCATTTCGTTAAACATTCTTGAATTATCAAAGCTTGATAACTTGTTTAGAGAAAGAACTTCATTAGATTGGTCATATGATTGGAGAAATGAATCCCCAGAGAATTTATTATTACCGGATATGTCTGATGATGAGAAGTTAATAATACTAGGATTATGTAGTTTTCATCCAAATGGATATTTTAGAGAAAAAGCGATACATTTATTAAATTTGGATGATTCAGGTAAAGAATTGCCTTATTTACTTATTAGATGTAACGACTGGGTTACAGAGATAAGAGAGACTGCTAAGAAATATGTCAAGATTCGATTAACAATTAAGAATGTAAATCACATCGTAAGTAATCTTCCACTATTCTTTAAGTTAAAGAACACGAAGCGAAATGATAATAGTGTCTTTGAAGATGTAGTCCAGTTGTTATCCCAAAAGGAATCGTTACCTTTTTTAGACGAGGGTACAAAATCAGACTTTACTAAGATTAGATATTTCTGTTATCAAACGATTATATATTCCAAATTAGTTAATAAAGAAATACTTATAAATTATCTTAAACTAGAAAAAGAACCTCACCCACGTCTTTTACTCTTTAATGAAATAATAGGTGATATTAGTGTTAATGAATTTAAAAACTATTACCCTATTTTGAAAAAGGATAAATTTCCAATGATTCGTGCAAAGGTATTAGAGAAATATTATTCTTTCTTTCCAGGTGAGAGCGTTTTAGAACTTGAAAGTGCACTATTAGATAAAAGTGGTACAATTCGATCTATTGCAAGATTCTTATTAAAAAAGCAAAACATAACTGACTTCGCTCCTTTTTACATTCGTATGATCAATTCGGAACAATTTCTTCGTGGAGCAATATTAGGGTTAGGCGAAGTAGGTAAGAAAGAGCACGTCCAGTTGATAATTCCGTTTTTAGGTAATCTTAATGTTTCAATAGTTAAAGCCGCTATCTATGCAATATCTATGTTAGATGGAGAAAATCAAAAGGAATATTTTATGAGACTGCTTGATCATAAACAAGAAGGAGTAGCTAATGCTGCTAGGAAATCATTAACTAAAGTTTACTATAATGATATGAAAGAACAATTATCTAATTTGTTTAAAGAAACTAAATATGAACATACAAAATATAATTTAGCTCTTTTACTTTGTTCACTATCTAAATGGGATGCGATTAACTATATTATTGAGTTTTATGTAAATACGGAAGATACTGTAATCTCAGATATAGGGAGAAAAAATTTTGTTAAATGGATAGGAAATTTTAACCGTATTTTTGATTCACCGACTATGAATCAAATTGAAGCTATTAAATACACATTAGCTAAATATGGTAGAAAATTAGAAAAACAAGAAGTAAAAGATATTGAATTCTATATAAAAGGGTTTCAATAATTTTGACTATGATACAAAATTTGTTCCATTTATTATGGAATCAGAAATTAATAATAGTTAGAGTTTCGAATGTTTCACTTAGACTCGAATGGTATAATTTAACAACATGATCGGCGCTGTTTAGTCGTTTTTTTTATTGAAGTAAATGTTAGTTTAGTGCAATAAGACATTTAGGTTTTATTAAGCTAAATTATTATGTATGAATCGTAACAGACGATTTCATTCAAGGAGATAAATATGAGTATGCAGAATGAATTAAATCAAATAGTCAAAGAAACAATTGCACCTTTATTTAAAGAAAATGGATTTAAGAAGAAAGGAAAAAACTTTGCTAAAATATTTCCTGACTTTGCCTGGACTGTTAACATCCAATCTTCTAAATGGAATACAAAAAATGAAGTAGAGTTTTTATTTAATACTGGAATTTATTGCGATAAAGTATATACCACTTTATCTGAAATGAAATCTCCAATATTTCCATTGGAATTATACTCGATGTTAAGACTACGAATAAGTGATATAAAAAATATACGTGAAAATTGGTATAAGATATCAGATAATACGGATATTGAAGAAATAAAAAAGCAGGTGGAAAGTGACATTGTAAATGTTATAATTCCTTATTTTGAACAGTATAAAACAGTCGAAGATATTATTAATTTTATAGAAATAATGGAAGAACAGGGGGAGTGGGAATGCCCACATCATTTAACACTTCTTTATCATTATTACGGTTATCCTGAAAAAGCACAAAAAAGAATGAAAGAAGTATATTTAACATCCAAGTTTGATACACAAAAAGAGTATATAAAGGAACTTTCCACAAAAATTGGAATAAACGTGAATTAATAGCATACCTTAGATAGTTCAATTTTTAAGAGATTAAAATCATAGTTTAAATGTGTTTGGAGGAAATTTTTTGAATGATTTAATTATAGATACTGTTGCATTTTCAAAAGAAGAATCTAACTTTGATACATACGAAATAATAGATGCAGATTGGAAAGATGAATATGGATTAATAGTACTTATTAAGGAAAAAAAGAAGTATACCCTCTTCTTTAATGATGAAAATTTTCTTTCACTCAATCTTGAGGTAGATTTCCCAATTGTAAGATGGGTAGATAGGGAGACAATTGTTATTGTAGATTCTAGGGAAGAATTAAAAAAGGATAATGTTTTTATTTTAAATATGAATGGTATTATAGTAGATTCCTTTAACTGTGGAGATGGTGTAGAAGATGTCGAAGTAGGTAAGGAAGGGATTTGGATTAGTTATTTTGATGAAGGTGTTTTTGGAAGTGGAATTTCTACAGAGGGTTTAGTGTTATTCAGCTTAGAAGGTAAAGTGCTTTTTAGATATCACTCTGATTTATTTAAAGGTCCGATTATAGATGATTGTTATGCAATTTCTAAAGGGAAGGGATCGTCCATATGGCTATATCCATATTCTCAATTTCCATTGATACAACTATACCCTGAATCAAGAGAAATAAACACTTATAAAGTCCCTGTAAAATTTCGTGGTTCACATGCTATAAGCATAAGATGTAAGTATGCATATTTTTATGGTGGCTATAATTCAAAAGGTGAACTTTATTGTTGGGAAATTGGGAAGAAAAAACATGAAATGATAGGGAGAATCGATGGGAGAACAAGAGGATTAGGTAATGGTGAAAGTAACCATTTCATTTCTATGTCAGATAAATTGATAAGATTACATAAGATAATAAAAGATGATGAATTTACTTTTTCTTAAATATTGATTTATAGTTATTGAAAAGATTGTGAAGGTAAATGGAATCCATCCTCCATCCTTAGAAGTTAATTTCTTAATGACTAAATAAAAAGAACACTACTTTTTTAGTTACTCAAAAACCGTAGTGTTCTTTTCTATATTTTAAGCATATTTTAGATTTGAAGTTAAAGTTTATTTTTTGATAACAAGAGTTTCCCATCCATCATAATGACCACCGAAATGTTCTGAAGCTTCAATTAAGAAATCAGTTAATTCATCAATACTATCTACATCAACATGATCTTCTCTAGAAATACGGACAGTAAATTCATACTCTTCATCTAAATCTTCATCAATATTTGAATACTTTCCTTCAAAATTAAATCCTTCTTTTGCTATTTCGTTAATAAACTCATTTATCTTTATTTCATCATTAAATAAAATGAAATGTTCGACTTTACGAGGTAATTTTAATTTGTCACCTGATCTTTTTAATTGCTCAATTAATTCAGCATTACTTATATGCTGCAAGTGGTATTGATTTGGATAAAGAAATTCGAAATAATATTCCCAAAGTTCCTCTTCATCCATACCATACACTCCAAATGCGTAATTATTGGCTACAATGATTTGTTCAGCAACTTCAATTAGCATTTTAGGATCTTGTTCCGAAGTATAATAGACAAGTTCTCTAAAACCATCAGTCGTAACTCTTCCAACATTAAGGTAGAGTTTTGGATTAATTCGTTTTTCGATTTCCTTATTAACTTTTTCTAAAACTTTTAATTCATGTTTACTAGGAAAACCTCGTTCGTCTGGATTTTTTAATTGTAGTTTTATACAAACAATAGTTGGATAATCTTCAATATTTACTTCTTCAGTTACTTCCATATCTAATACTACAGTAGCAGGTTTATCATCTATAAAACTAAAATACGCATTCCAATACTCAGACATTTATATTTCTCCTAAATAAATTTGACTTTTATCGCTTAACACGAATTTCTAATTCCTCAAGTTTTAGTGACAATTTTTCTTCATTAATATTAATTTTTAAATCTTCAAATGTATATTCAGCAAAATGAGGTATATCAATTGTAATCGCAGAAAGCTCTTTACTAATAAAAGTAGAGTCCTTACCTGCTTCTAATTTCTTTTTGTAGCGATTAAATTTAGTATCAAGATTTTCCATATTTTCGTACAATTCTTCAACTGAGTTATAAAGTTGAATTAATGGAATAGCCGATTTTTCTCCTACTCCAGGGCAACCAGGTATATTATCACTTGAATCACCTAATAATGCTTTTACATCAACCCATTGTTTTGGATGGATTCCATAATCATTACTAAAGTGCTCTAAGGAGTATACAATTTCACCAGTTTTTTGAGCAATGATTTGAGAGGTATGCTCGTTTATTAATTGTAATAAGTCTCGATCATTACTATAAATATAGCATTTATTTTTTACAGAATTAGACCAATTATTTGATAAGGTTCCCATTAAATCATCTGCTTCATAAGGTGCCATTTCAAGTTGAGCAATACCGATTTCTTCTAATGCTGTTTTTAAAGTGAAATATTGTTCGATAAGTGGCGATGGTAGTTCTCCACGAGTTGCTTTATAAAAATCATATTTATTTCGACGATCTGTTTCTTCACGTTTAACATCCCAAGTAATTGCTAGATGAGTAATGTCATGTTCTTTAATTAAGTTAAAAAGCTTAGGAATAAAAACTCTTAATGCATTTATATAAACGCCATCTTTCGTTTTAGAAAGTTGTTCATCACTTCTGCCATAAGAAGTTGCAAAATAACCTCTACTTAATAAGTTAAAGCCATCAATTAATAATAAAGATTGATTTTCCATTTTATAAATCACCTAATATCTATATATTTAATATCAAAATGATAGCATATCCTACCGAAAATGATAACTAGTGTATTACTGCCAATTAGAATGAAAGTACCGATATTAAGCATATTTTATTGCATTCATGTGTAATGACATAAAACTTTCATTAGAATATAGAATTTTCTGTTTATTTATTAATTAACTTTTACTATAATGGAGTTTATATAAAAAAATGCAAAGGGTAGGTAGTTATATGGAGAAAGTAAAAAGTACTGTTAAGATTGAGGATATTTTAGTTGCCTATAATACGTTAAAAGAAGTTACGAATAAAACACCTTTGCAGATTAGTACAATGCTTAGTGAAAAATATGATTGTAACGTATTTTTAAAGCGAGAGGATTTACAAATAATCCGCTCATTTAAGCTTAGAGGGGCATATTACAAAATTAGCAACTTGTCTTATGAAGAAAGACACAAAGGGGTTGTATGTGCGAGTGCAGGCAATCATGCTCAAGGCGTAGCATATACATGTAATCAATTGCAGGTGTATGCGAAAATATTTATGCCATCAACAACGCCGAATCAAAAAGTATCTCAAGTGAAATTCTTTGGTGGACCATATGTTGAAGTTATCTTAATCGGTGACACCTTTGATATTGCTCATCAAAATGCACAAATTTATTGCAATGAAAATCAAATGACATTTATTCATCCATTTGATGATCAAGATGTAATTGCAGGGCAAGGTACAGTAGCAGTTGAAATATTAAATGAAATTGACCGTCCAGTAGATTATCTTTTCGTAGCAATCGGCGGAGGTGGGTTAGGCTCTGGGGTTGGAACATACATAAAAGGAATTAGTCCTTCAACAAAGGTAATTGGAGTAGAGCCGATGGGTGCTGCTTCGATGGCTGAATCGATTGCAAATGGACGAGTTGTAACCTTACCTTTTATTGAGAAGTTTGTTGATGGAGCAGCGGTTGGCCAAGTTGGCTATTTAACATATGAAATCTGTAGAGATGTACTTGACCAAGTTGTCGCTATTCCAGAAGGTGAAATTTGTACAACAATTTTAGAGCTTTACAATAAAAATGCAATCATTGCAGAGCCCGCTGGAGCTATGTCTGTATCAGCCTTAGAATTATTTAAAGATGAAATAAAAGGGAAGAATGTCGTTTGTATCGTATCTGGTGGAAATAATGATATTGATCGACTTCAAGAAATAAAAGAAAGGTCTTTAATTCATGAAGGACTAAAACATTATTTCATCATCAACTTCCCACAACGATCTGGCGCATTACGTGAATTTCTTGATAAAGTATTAGGACCAAACGATGACATTACGAGGTTTGAATACACAAAGAAAAACAATAAGGACAATGGGCCAGCACTAGTTGGAATAGAATTGGCCAATAAATCCGATTACAAAGCATTGATTGAGCGAATGAATTGTCATGAAATTCAATTCATGGAAATAAATAATAATCCAACATTGTTTAATTTACTTATTTAGACTATTTAATTACTATAGTGAAATAACCCACAAGGTAATATTTTCTTTGTGGGTTTTTGGTTTTATCATCAAAAATGCTTATGAACGTATCACTTCGAAGTATATAATTTGTCCGCATTTCTTCTTAAAGTATATTCTCAGAAAAATACAACACCCTAAAATTAAGAAAAGCTATCACTTAAAGTTCAACTATTCTCTGCTTCAAATTAGGCTAATTCTGTTTTAAATATTTTTGAAATCGTGGCACTTGACATCATAAACTACATAAAATACAATATTTCTAGAAATACTGAAATAAGCGTTGGTTTTTGAGAGGAGGTTAAAGTGGTGAACGATGATATTGCAGTAAAGGTTTATAAAGCATTAGGAGAATCTACTCGTTTACAAATTGTTAAAGTACTTGCTAAGCAATCTGAATTAGCTTGTTCAGAAATGAAAAATCAAATAAAAGTATCGGCCAATTCTACATTGACACATCATTTAAAACCATTACTTGATTGTGGCTTGCTAACAGTCCGCAAAGAAGGAACCTTCAGATACTATAGTTTACAACGAGAAGTTTTGGAAAAATATGCACCCGCTTTACTTTAAAAATAAAGCGGTATAATTTTACTTTATATTTCAGTATTTATAGAAATACCGAATAATCTAAGGGGGAAATGAATATGAGTTTAGTAAGCAAAGATAATACTAGTTGGGGAAAATTAGAAAATGGTCTAGAAAGTAAACTTTTTGAACCAGTAAAAATAGGTGCTTGGAATTTACGTAGTCGTACTGCAATGGCTCCATTAACAAGAAGTTTTGCAGATGATCAAACGGGTGTAGTTGGCGAGGATATAGTTGAATATTATCGCAAACGAGCTGCAGATGGCGTAGGTTTGATTATTTCTGAAGGAACAGTCATTAGTCCACGAGGAAAAGGTTACCCAGGTATTCCAGGAATTTATTCTGAGGATCAAATAAAAGCTTGGAAAAAAGTAACGGATGCTGTTCATAAAGAGGGAGGGACAATGATTTCTCAAATCTGGCATGTAGGACGATTATCTCATCACGAGCTTGCTGGAAATAAGCCACCTCAAGCACCATCAGCGATTCCTGCAGAAGGATTAGTTTCTCGTTTTCGTAAGCCGTATGATATACCTGAAGAAATGACTACTGAGGATATTAAAGAGGTAATCAATCAATATGCTCAAGCAGCTAAAAATGCCATTGAAGCAGGTTTTGATGGAGTCGAAATTCATGCTGCACACGGATACTTAATCGACCAATTTAATTCAGATGTTACAAACCATCGTACAGATCAATACGGTGGTGATCTTCCAGAAAGATTAACTTTCATGAAAGAAGTAATAAAAGCAGTTATCGAAGCAATTGGTACTGAAAGAACAATGATTCGATTTTCTGCTCATAAAGCTGATATTCCGGGTTATATGTGGGAAGACCCAGAATATGCAATTCGTACATTCATTGAAGCATTCAAAGAAGTTGGTGCAACTTTATTACATCCTTCGATTATGCAATTTGATCGTATACTTGCAGATGGTAAAACGATGCATCAGCTTGTTAGAAAGTACTGGGATGGAATTATTGTTGGAGTAGGAACGTTAAATCCTGAAATGGCAGAAAAAGCAATCGTTGAAGGAACAATTGATGTTGCTGCGTTTGGACGTCCTCTAATTTCGAATCCAGATCTTATACACCGTTTGAAAAAAGGTGAAGCAATTGAAGAATATGATGTTAAAAAGCATCTAAATGTTCTAATCTAAGCTTTAATTTGAATAGATAGTAAGAAGGAAGCTAATCAAGTGGCTTCCTTCTCTAAAGTTTACTATTTCGGTATTTATAGAAATATATAATTATGATGAAAGGAATTAGTTTATGACAAATAAAGGGAAAATTTATATTTTAGCAATGATCAGTTTTTTAGTAGGAACTTCACAATATGTTATTTCAGGTATCTTAGATAAAATGGCCGAAGAATTAGGTATTTCGATTGAAGCTGCAGGGCAACTAATTACGGTGTATTCATTAATCTATGCGATCGGTACACCGATATTAATGGCCGTATTAGCTAAAATGGAACGACGAAAATTATTACTATTTTCTTTAAGTGTATTTATTTTAGGTAATTTATTAGCAGTAATTGCACCTGGTTACGGTTTGTTTATGGTTGCGCGTATTATAATGGCATTAAGTGCAGGAGTTACAGTTGTAACTGTACTAAGCTTGGCTGCAAAGATCGCACCAGCAGATAAAAAGGCAAGTTCAATTGCAACTGTTGTCATGGGATTTACTGCTTCACTCATTATAGGTGTCCCAATTGGTAGATTTATAGCAGCTGCCTATGATTGGAGACTGGTCTTTCTTGGGGTTGCCATATTTGTTTTAATCTCTTTAGCAATTATCGTTAAAACAATTCCACAAACACATGGTAATCAACCGATTCCATTATTGCAGCAAATTTCATTGGTTAAACAACCAAAAATTGCATTAGCCTTATCTATTACATTTTTCTTAATGAGCGGATATGGCATCGTATTTACTTATTTATCACCGTATCTTATTCAAACTACTAAGATGAGCGATCATGTTTTAAGTTTTGCTCTTCTAATACTTGGTATAGCTAGTTTATTTGGATCTAAATTCGGGGGATTCAGTGCAGACAAGTGGGGGATTACGCTTACATTAAAACGAGGATTAGTACTTAATATATTATCGATTTTATTATTATCATTCATCTCTAGTTCAATCAATACAGTGATCATTATCCTTACATTATGGTCATTTTCTGGATGGTCATCTGGAGCAACACAACAATTTAACTTAGCAACAATTTCTCCTAAATCATCTGATGTTTTATTAGGTTTAAATCAGTCAATGATGCAATTAGGCTTTGCATTTGGTGCAGCAATCGGAGGGCTTGCAGTCAGTCAATTGTCCATCCGTTCAATTACATGGATGGGCTCAATTCCTGTAGTGGTTTCTTTAATCGTTACGGTTGGATTATCACGTTATTTAATGAATGAAAAGAAAATCAGTCAAGCCGTTGGCACACAAATAAGAGCTTAAATGGACTAATTTATAATTGGAAACTTAGTTTTGTGAAAAAATAATTTATACTTTATTGGGGCTGTCTTATGTGTCGGATAAATTGACAAATAGGCGCCCCTTTTTAATGTCGAAAATAGAATGTACGTGTGCTTTGATCGATCTTTTTTAGAGAAATTAAGAAATTTTTTAATGGATTTAATAAGAATCAGAGAAGTTTTGCTTATTTCGATATGAAAGGATCTTAACTACACAGATTTTAAGTCAAAATACCATTACCAGTATAGGTAATTATTTATTTTATTTGCGATTCTTTAGGATTTAATTGCAGATTTGGTAATTTTAATTGCGGTTTATGGATTTTAATTGCGGTTTTCGGATTTTAATTGCGGTTTTGGATTTTTAATTGCGGTTTTGGATTTTAATTGCGGTATACGGATATTAATTGCAAATTTGATAATTTTAATTGCCATTTTAAAATTTTATTTGCACTTCTCAAATGTTTATTTGCAACGCCTCATCTTTACACATTTCAAACATATTTTTACAGCTAAGACTTAAATCGACATGATTCTTCTTTCACCTCTTATTCACCCCTAGATATTTTACTGAAAAAACAAATTGAATAATATTCGAATTATATGAATCTTTATAATAAATTAAATTCAACCTTTTTCGAATAAATTTTAAATAAAAGTATTCCTAATGCAATGTAACCGATTTATAATTGAATTCGGAAAGCCTCAAATAAGCATATTGTAATCAGTACATAAAAAATTTTCTCTTACAAAAATGGAAAATAATAAAACGATAATTTTTTATATTTATTTAATAATAAGTAATAGATATAAAATGGGGGCTTACTCCTTTTAGATAAATAAACTTAATTAAGGAGCTGGTATTTATGTCAAGCAAGACATTAGAAGCATTTTTAACTCCACAGTTAGCTGAGTTAAAAGAGAAAGGGCTCTATAATGAGATTAACTCTTTAGAAGGTTCTAACGAAGCTACTATTCAAATTAGTGGTAAACAATTTATAAATTTATCTTCAAATAACTATCTTGGTTTTGCGACTCATCCTCGTTTAAAACAAGCTGCTATTGAAGCGACTGAAAAATATGGAGTTGGTGCAGGAGCGGTACGTACGATTAATGGTACGATGGATATCCACGATCAACTTGAAAAAGCGATTGCTGAATTTAAACATACAGAGGCTGCTATTGCATTCCAATCTGGTTTTAACTGTAATATGGGTGCTATTTCAGCAGTTATGACAAAAAAAGATGCAATTCTATCTGATGAATTAAACCATGCTTCAATTATCGATGGTTGCAGACTTTCTGGGGCAAAAATTATTCGTGTAAAACACCAAGATATGGATGATTTACGTGAAAAAGCAAAAGAAGCTACAACTTGTGGCTTATATGAGAAAGTTATGTACATTGCTGATGGTGTTTTCTCTATGGATGGAGATGTAGCAAATATTCCTGATATCGTAAAAATTGCTGAAGAATTTGGCTTAATTACATATATCGATGATGCTCATGGTTCTGGCGTTATGGGTAAAGGAGCTGGAACAGTTAAGCATTTCGGATTATCAGATAAAATTGATTTCCAAATTGGTACACTTTCTAAAGCAGTTGGTGTTGTAGGTGGATATGTAGCTGGTTCGCAACAATTAATCGATTGGTTAAAAGTTCGTGCACGTCCTTTCTTATTCTCTACTTCTTTAACACCAGCAAATGCTGCTGCATGTATTGAAGCAATTCGTATTATGTCTGAAGAACCAGAAAAAATCGACAAGCTTTGGGAAAATGGAGATTATTTAAAAGCTGGTTTATCAAAACTTGGATTTAATATTGGTGAGTCTGAGACACCAATTACACCATGTATTATCGGTGACGAAAATCTTACACAAGAATTTTCTAAACGTTTATACGAAGAGGGAGTTTATGCGAAGTCAATCGTATTCCCAACAGTACCACTTGGAACTGGTCGTATTCGTAATATGCCAACAGCTGCGCATACTAAAGAAATGCTAGATGAAGTTTTAGCTATTTATGAAAAAGTTGGTCGTGAATTAAACGTTATTCAATAATTTTAAAAATTAATTTCGATATATTTTATTACTATAAGGTGGACTAAGGAATGAAGAAAATATTAATTACTGGTTGTTTTGGACAAATCGGTTCAGAATTAACTATGCGTCTTAGAAATGAATACGGTAATGATAATGTTGTTGCGACAGATATTCGCCGTCTTGAAGGTAGTCCAATTTTAGAAACTGGTCATTTTGAAATTTTGGATGTAATGGATAAAGAAAAAATGTTAGAGATTGCTAAAAAGTATGAAGTTGATACTTTCATTCATTTAGCTGCTCTTTTATCAGCAGTTGCAGAAGCAAAACCTACATTAGCTTGGGACTTAAATATGGGTGGATTAGTGAATGCTCTTGAAGTAGCGAGAGAATTAAGCTTAAAATTCTTTACCCCAAGCTCAATCGGTGCATTTGGACCAGCAACACCAAAGGATAACACACCACAAGATACAATCCAACGTCCAACTACAATGTATGGTGTTACAAAAGTAGCTGGTGAATTATTATGTGATTATTACTTTGAAAAATTTGGCGTAGATACTCGCGGCGTACGTTTCCCAGGCTTAATCTCTTATGATACAGTGCCAGGTGGAGGTACTACTGATTATGCTGTTGATATTTATTACGAAGCATTAAAAAATAAGAAATATACTTCATTTATCGGTGAAGGAACATACATGGATATGATGTATATGCCTGATGCAATTGATGCAATTATTAAGTTAATGGAAGCAGATCCATCAAAACTTAAACATCGTAATGCATTTAATATCTCAGCGATGTCATTTGAACCAACTCAAATCGCGGCATCTATTCGTAAATTCATCCCTGAATTTACATTAGATTTCGACATTGACCCTATTCGTCAAGGTATTGCCAATTCATGGCCAAATTCAATTGATAGCTCAGCTGCAAAAGAAGAGTGGGGCTTCGATCCGAAATTTGATTTAGATCGTATGTCTGAAGATATGTTAAATAAATTAGCTGCAAAGTTAAACGTAACTCAAGCTTAATCAAAAAAGAAGGAGACAGTTGTCTCCTTCTTTTTATTTTCCCTTTTGTTTACTAATTCCTGTTTTTGGTATTTTGTTTAGTACTTTGACACAAACTTATCATGTATCAAGAATGAAAAATTAAAATGCTGTTAAAAAAGGAAGTTAGAAGATGAATAATTTAGATCACAAGGGTTTACCTTTAACGATTAAAGAGATTAAAACTGCATATGAACTTTTAGGGGGTAAAGTTCGAAAAACACCATTAGTAAAATCATTTTATTTAACTTCAAAGTCGGATGGAGAAATTTATTTAAAACTTGAAAATATGCAATTAACGGGCTCATTTAAATTTCGAGGTGCATTTAACAAAATTTATCATTTAACTGATGAAGAAAGAAGTAAAGGAATTATCGCATGTTCAGCTGGTAATCATGCACAAGGTGTAGCATTATCTTCAAAGCTATTACATATTAAGAGTAAAATCATCATGCCTTCATCTGCACCAAAAGCAAAGGTTGAAGCAACAGAAGGATACGGATCAAATATCATTTTATACGGTGATACTTTTGATGATGCGAAAGACTATTGTGCTAAAGTACGAGACGAAACTGGTGAAACATTCATCCATCCTTATGATGATATTTACATTATGGCTGGTCAAGGGACTATTGGGATTGAAATTTTAGATGATCTTTGGGATGTTGATACAATCATTGTTCCAATTGGTGGTGGTGGCCTTATTTCGGGAATTGCAGTCGCTTTGAAATCATTTAACCCTTCAATAGACATAATTGGAGTTCAAGCTGAGAATGTACATGGCATGAAAGCATCAATAGACGCCGGAGAAATAGTGAGTAACTATATTGCTCCTACAATAGCCGATGGTTGTTCTGTTAAAGTTCCAGGGAAATTAACATATGAAATTGTAAAAGAATTAGTAAGTGAAATAATTCTTGTAAGTGAGGATGAAATAGAAGTAGCAATGAAGGATTTACTACAGCGCGGTAAAGCAGTTGTGGAAGGTTCTGGTGCACTAGCGACAGCAGTAATTTTATCTGGTAAAGCTTCAAAATATATAAGAGATAAAAAAGTAGTAGCGATCATATCGGGTGGTAATGTTGACCTCGAGAGAATTTCCAGTGTTTGTGAACATTTCTTTGGAAATGAAGTAAAGTGATTTATTAAGAATGGGTGATCCGATTGTCGGAAAATAAATTAAGAAGAGAAATGGGATTTATTGCAGCTTTAACTACTGTAATTGGTACTGTAATTGGTGGTGGGGTTTTCTTTAAAGCCACAGCTGTATATGGCGCAACTGGATCTGCGAGCTTAGGCTTATTAGCATGGATTATTGGAGGCATTATTACAATTTGTGCTGGTTTATCAGGTGCTGAGCTTGCCGCAGCAATTCCAAAAACAGGAGGAATGATTGCCTATTTAAAGCACACATATGGAGATCTGACTGCCTATTTACTCGGATGGGCACAAACGATTATCTATTTTCCAGCTAATATTGCCGCTCTCTCGATCATATTTGGTACGCAAGCAGTTTCCATCTTTGGTGTCCCTGCCAATTCTAATCAATTCACTGTAAGTATTATTGCTGTAGTTACTGCAATTTTTATCACTTTAATGAATTTTTTGGGAGCAAAAACTGCTGGTAGTATTCAATCACTTTTTACGTTTTGTAAACTAATACCGTTGGCGATTTTGATTATATTTGGATTATTACATGAAGGAAATGTAACTTTTCAACTTTTTCCAGTTGAAGTAGGAAGTGATCGAAGTTTTTTACCAGCACTTGGATCAGCTTTACTTGCTACGATGTTTGCATACGATGGTTGGATACTCGTAGGAAATATAGCCGGAGAAATGAAAAACCCTAAAAATGATTTGCCAAAAGCAATCGTATTTGGCTTAGCAGCTGTAATGGCTGTGTACCTTTTAATTAACATATCCTTTTTATTTGTATTAACCGCAGAACAATTAGCTAGTACATCTACACCTGCCACTGAAGTTTCGAAAGTCTTATTCGGTAACTTTGGAGGAAAACTCGTCTCAATCGGAATTTTGATATCTGTATTTGGCACAATTAATGGCTATACAATGACAGGTATGAGGGTTCCATATGTAATGGCTAGAGAACAAAAACTTCCTTTTAGTAGTTGGTTTGGTAAATTATCTAAAACTGGTGTTCCATATAATGCTGGTCTATTTATCCTAATAGTTGCCATATTTATGATGTTTATAGGTGGATTTGACTTATTAACTGATATGTTAGTATTTGTCATTTGGATTTTCTATACATTAACATTTATTGCGGTTTATATTTTACGAAAACGGGAACCAGATCTAAAAAGACCATATAAAGTACCTTTTTTACCTTTAGTTCTCTCAATCGCAATAATTGGGGGGATCTTTATAGTCGTTAATACACTAATGACGCAAACTATTTTAGCTTTTTGGGGAATTGGTTTAACGTTAATTGGACTTCCTGTTTATTACATGTTAGGGAAAAATCATGTTGTCGTAGATGATGAGTGAAAAAGGTAGGAATTTTTCCTACCTTTTTGAATGTAACCATACACTAGTTATTAATTTTTATGGATAACAATTATGGCTGCCTCATTGGAGTCTTTGAATAAACCAATAAAATGCCAACACAAAAATAAGGCAAGACATTGAGACCACCATTTTACGATACCATGGGAAACGTCGTAGCAAAAGCAAAAAAGGAAGTAAAAGGCAGAGGACCATGAGCTGGCCAACTTCCACACCTAAATTAAACGTCAGGAGAGAGCCAAGTTGATTACTCTTTGGAAGTCCAGTTTCAGCCAAGGCTCCGGCAAAACCCATACCATGAATCAAACCAAATATGGCCGTCAATAGCCATCGCCATTTTGCCTTTTGAACAAATATGTTTTCTACTGCCACATAACAAATTGTCAGGGCTATCAAGGATTCGACCCAGTACGGGATGACGTGAATGCGACCGGTCGCCACTAGGAATAGTGTAACGCTGTGGGCGATTGTAAAAGCAGTAACAATCTTCAACGCATCCTTGAGTCTAGTTGCGATTAATACTAAGGATAATAAAAATAGCAAATGATCATAACCTGACAAAATGTGTTCGATTCCAAGCTTAAAGTATTTCCACAAAACAGCGCTAATATTAGGCTGGGGAAGATCATTAGGAGGATCCTTAGGAAGGTTGATCATAATATCTCTATTAGTGCTATCAATCATATTCTGCTGAAAATAATCCCCTACATGGACCATGAGTACACTTGTATGAGCAGGCACATCGTCAAACACAAGATCGTAATGAAGATTAAATTGTTTGATGTTTTCATCGGCGATAAACCTCATTTGATATTCCATGCCTCTTATAACACCCTTTTGCGCCATGTTCATCGAAACCAATTCCATTGTTAAGGGCTTTGAATCCACATCTATGCGAAGGCCTTTCTGTAGATAGGATTCGATTTTTTGCGTGGCCGATTCATCATTCACCAGATTATCTAAGTCAGTACCGAAATGTGGAAACAAGTCCTTTTGTTCAATAAAAAGATCATAGAGAATCTCGTTCCCTTCAATGTTTAAATCTGAGTAGCTCATATCTATGGAATGAGCATGTGAAGTTTTGGTTGGCCCCAAAATTAATAGGAACATGATGACGAATATGGACAGAAATGAACGCTGCTTCATAGTAGATCCTCTTTTCATGAAATGTTAGTATTACAATCTGCAAATAGTTATTCCTGTTACGAACGTTCAATCTGCAATCTGAACATGTTGAGCCAATATCCCGTTGCAGAGCAAGGAAATGCAGCTTTAGTACGTCTTTGAAACTATTAATATTCCAAATGGATGAGGGGGAGAAAGGTGATCTCCCCCAGTTTCATTACTGATCCATCCTAAATTTTGCTAATGTGATGACACCTGCGTGAATACTTTTGGTTTCAAACACTTGAATTGCTCTACTTTTGAGTCAATACATATTGAGAGTCTAGCAGCAATATTCAGCTGCTTTGCTTGAGATTTGCTCCCGCTTTGAGCCTTCAATTCATTTACAAAGCTGATCAAATCGTTGTCTGCCAATTTTTCCAGCAGACTATCGGTAATACTGTTCCTTTGGCAATCCCTACTGTTATGCTCTTTAACGTCACGGTTGAACGACTTGGAATGTCTTGCGATCCACTACCGTATAACCGTCATTGAGTAAAAAGAGTACATCATAAGTCCCAGGGGCCAGTCCATTGTTTAAACTAACTCTTCCAGATCCAGGCGTTAAATAACTCCATCGCAAAGATGCACCGGCGTCTGGAGGAACAGCTCCGGTTTTGTATATGCCGACCCAATCTTTCCCGTTTAACGCTGCCCCAGTATAGGATAAGGTAATAGCTTCCCCTTGGATGTACTGGGATTTGTCTAGTGTTATTGGGCCTGTAGATACTCCAACTGCTTGAACAGTTACATTAATGCTTGTTGTCAATGGAACGCTGTTCGGGTTTTCAACTCCGGAAGGCAGGGTTACGGTCCCTGGCACCGAGAAGGTCTGCTCCGTCTTGATAGCCGGATCGTAGCTAACGCCGCTTAATTCCCAAGTCACACTTGCGTCCACATTTCCTCCATCGGTTGCAAGAATTACTTTTGTGGGCAATCCAAGAGCTTCCGCTGTCTTGGCCGTTCCGTTGTTCGCAGATACCGATGCAGGCGCAGGTATGCTGTTTAAATTAACATTTTTACCCTCAATGTCAATGTCCTGAGAAGAACGGTTATACATGGAATCGTCGGCAAATACCCTGAGTATATATGGAGTAGTCGGCGACAAATCTGTAAATTTATAATGCCTGTATTCATCGAATGGCTTGTCTAGCGGAAGCGAAAGACTGTTAAACGATTTTTCAACTTTACCGTTGAGCTTGTTGATAAGCTGAATATTATATTCCAAAACGCGCACATTGTCATTTGCTTGCTTTATTGTAAAAGCAAGTTCGTTGTTTTTGTAGGAATCTACCGTAATACCTTCTTCAAACTGTGGAGCTATGAGTTCTCTTATATCGCTTCTGCTATAGGTAAAGGCCTTTTTGCCTTCACCGACGATTTTTACAGAAGGTATGCCTACATATTCATCTGTGCTTAAATTATATTGTTTGATGATAATTTTTGAACCGTAAACCTCTAAGAAATTCACGATGCGAGGCGTAGTTTTATAGTTGATATACGCACCTTCTAAATATCCGCCGTACGGACCGTCATCAATATAACTTGAATATGAACTCGCACCGCTGTCGAGAAACGTAGCCGAACCTTGATAATGAGAACGTTCGTCGGTCGGGTCGTATTGCGTATGCCCTGACATATAGACTACCTGCGACAAGTCATTGTCGGCAATATACTGACCTACATTATTACTTGCTGCGCTGCTCCATCTACCTGACCATACTGTTCCGCTTATAGGGTAGTGAGAAGATAAAAATATAGGTTTTTTTGGATCGTAATCTGCTTCTGTTTTAATTTGGTTGAGTAATTCTTTGGTTTTCCCAACGGTATTGTCGTTGTTATAATTTCCGTCAAATCCAACAATATTATATCCTTTTACCTTTACCCTATAGGCACTATTAAAGAAGTTGTTATCGTATGAATTCGTTGAGGCGTTCCACGCGCCTGCCGAACCGACAGGAATAAATTTTTCAGCGCCGCCCATATCATGGTTGCCTCGTACCATATAAAGCTTTGTATTGTCAAACAGACCTTCACCTTTCAGTTTATTGTAAATGTCTGTCATATTTTTCATCCACACATATTCATTGGCGTTGTTACCGCCAGTAACGTCGCCAGGAATAAAGAGTACGTCGGCCTGTGGGAATAACCTTAGTTCTGTTCTGTAATCTTTTTCAATGCGCGCAATTGTTGCGGGATTAGCACTTACTTCCGGGTCGCTGTCCACAATCATATTTAAACCTGCAGGGGTTAGCTTTTTATTACTTTTTTGGTAGATGAATATGGCATTGTTTAGTTCCCGTTCGTAATAATTAATGGTTTCCTGTGTATATAAATTTACTTTTTGAGTGGTTGCAACCTTAGTTGCCGTATTCAAAACCTTTTTCAAATAATCAAAATCGGTTTGGCTGTAGTCGTTACCGAGACCGTCCGTTACTATTTTATTAGCTTTTGAAATTGTGTCGTTAAGTGCTTTCAAATCTACTTTATTTACAGCGTAACTATTATAATTAGCTTGAACCATTTCACTGCTAAATGCACCTTTCCAAACATTCAAATCAGCTATATCGAATGAATTTCCGCCATTTTTGCCTATTCCGTCGCTACCTATATTTAATGGGTTCGATGTATCTAAACTTCCTACCCCGAGTGAAGTTTCGGTCATTTTGTAACCATCAATATACAACGATCCGAGCATTTTATCCCTATCTACAACAAATGTCACGTAACGCCAATTAGAAGCATTAAACGTATCACGCCCAAATTTTACTGATGATGTAGGGAATCCTAAATTCATATTGGCCGAATTGGCTGATGTAAATATAGCCCAACCTTCGTTAGAGCTCTTAGTAAAATCCTTGTTTGATAATATTACCTGATTATTGTTAGTGTCACCCTTATACCAGAAGGATGTTGTAAAACTGTCATTACCAAAATTCAAGCTATGCTTCGTACCAACATAATTCCCGTCACCGCTTTCTAAGTGAAGGGCTTTGGTCCCGGGTAATACACCGTCTACATAACTATAATTTCCTTTCCCTTCCAAATTTTCTTGATTTGCATCGTCCTTTAAATTATGATCGAATTTCATCGATGCAATAAGTGGGGTGGCATTTAATACTGCGTTCGTTGGCAATGAAGTTTTTCTGTCACCATTTGATGGTAAACTAACTACAACGCGCAATTTTTTACCAATATCATTTAACGTTACGGTGTAGCTTTTTGATGTACCACCAGATTTTACATTAATATATTGATCGCTGATACGTGATTCCTGTACTTGCCATTGAAATGTTAGATTTTTGCCCATTGAACCATGACCCATGGTTACATTGGCGGTGATCGTTTGTCCGCTAACCGGCTGCATATTGTCGATTTTAACGAGTTTGGCACCCGAATCGTTTGCAAGTGCGTCTGTGGTGTTTGATAATATAACGAATATCATCGTTAATACGAGAGAAATAGATAAATATTTTTTCATTACAGAAAACCTCCAGTAATTCTAATTTTCTACGATTACCGCGAATTGTTCTAAATAAGAGACAAACTTTTCTTTTGACTTTTAAATGAATATCACTTATCTGAAATAGCCGTTTGTCGTCTTGATTAGATGGAAAAATTCGTATAATAACGGAGGGGGGCCCCGTTAATATCGAATTTTGTTGTCCCTCACTTGATGGACAGAATTGAGCAAAATTCGTATGCTTTGATCTTTTACAACTATCGGTACATGATTCCACCCAATTTAACATTTCAACTCACTGAACATATTCCGAAAATATTAGGTGAATTCGACGTAGTAAAGCTTTTTACAACAATTAATAAGCTGTGAAAAATAGTTAAATATCAATAAATTATTACTCCTCCTTTTTCAAATGAACCTTTCTTAAGACTTCTTCTCAAAGCGAAGACAGCCTCAATTTAGAAATTCTGATTTTTTTTCAGTAAGATGGTGAAAAATATCACATGGACAATTATATAAGCACTATGTAAATTAAATATTAATTCTAAATTATCTATTATTAATTAAACGATTTGTGTTAAGTAATACTTAATGATAAAAACGATTAAACTTAAATGTTTTCCTGCAAAAAGTAATCAAATAGAAATACCAAAGACCTAAAACTATATACTCCTCATTCCTCTATCATTAAGCTAGAATTGATCTTTAACATTTAAATAAATGCAAAAGAGTTCAAGAAAAACTACATTCTTGAACTTAAATAGATGAATTTGAAATCATGTCTGCTATCATTATTTTTCGTGTTCCTATCGATCGTCGATCCTTCTAGATTAAAATAATCTGGATATAATTGATAAAATTAGCCAATAATTATACATCTTAATTATTGACCATATGTAAAGTAAACTTGAATTTTAAGTTAACCAATTAATCGTATAAAGATATTCTTAATAATGATTTACATTATAGGCACAACCTGAAAAGAAAACTTATGAAAAACCAGATACTCCTACCGATTTCGGATTAAAAAATGAATGTGAATCACATTAGGATGATTAGATAGTAAATGTTATTTCACACGAAAAAGGAGCAATCGTTATGGGATTGCTCCTTTTTTTATATTCCATCTCTAGACAAATTTTAAGAATTACTTATTTCATGAAATGTGTTTTCATTTGAATTAGTCGTGGTAAAATTTAAAAATCTAAAAGATGTAATGACTCCAATCAATAAAAACAAACTTGCAATGATTGGCGGTAAAAGATGATAAAAATCAGTGTACCCAATCATAAAATGGACTCCAAACGCAGTTATAAACGCGGGTAAACTCCCGAACAATAATGTCCACCAGATCCATTTTTGATTATGTCTGAATCCCCATAATGAAATCATGAGTACTAGTAAGCCAACACTTACTAACCCACCTCCAAATCCGGCGCGATCATGTGAGATAACAGGTATTAAGTGTTGATTAAATGCATTCAACTCAGAAGGTGTTATACATAGATAATTTAAATCTGTTTTCACAAAGGTAGTAGTGACACCTACAAATGAAATAATACATCCTCCGAGTATGATCGAAAATCCTAATATAATAAAAAATAATTGACCTATTAAACTAAACTTCCAATCTCTATTATTTGTTAGATTTTCAGATTCCGGACTTCTATTTAAGCCTCTAGTTTTAAAAAAACCAAGTAAGAATGGTATTAATAAAACTACCCAAAATAAAGCGTGTAACCAATCAAAATACCCATATCCTATAAATAAAAATATCGCTAAAAAACCTACGAACGCACTAGTATCAGATGCTTTCTTTGCCCAATGATAATGATGTTTAATTCCATTTCTGGCTAATGACATGAACAATATTCCCCCTGACATAATCGTCCCAGAAAGTGTCATCCGATCATGTGACATAAAGGGGAGAAGCCGATCATTAAACTGTAAAATTACATGACGTTTAATCGTTAAAAAGTGCTCATCATATGGAAGGACAATGGAAGTTAAACTAATAAATAAAGCAAGTAATCCTCCAATAAACATGAAAAGTCCAAATAAAAAGTACCATTTCCATCCGTCACTTAAACTAGTCATCTCTTTTTTACTTCTATACATTATCGCTTCATTAATCCGTTTTGGTAGACCAGGACCACTGAGCACATATCCATGAGTTAAAAATACTAATGATGATCCAGAATCAATTATTTCTATTGCATCAAACGGCTCAACAACTCCACCTTTTGTAAAAATTGGTTTCTCAAACTGAATTGATTTTAACTTTTGAATAGTATTTATTAAGCTGTTTTTTTGCTCTATATCAGTAGTAACTGGAGGTTCTTCAATCAATATTGAATCGAATGGATAATTTTCTTGTTTAAGAAGAATATCAATTTCATTTGAATAAAATGATAGACAAATAGGTTTACTAGAAGCCCAATTATTTTTTACTAAATCCATGGCCAAATCAAACTCTAGGATGAATAAATCAACAAAATCTGAAAGCCTTGATTCGATC
Organism: Gottfriedia luciferensis; assembly: GCF_001712755.1. GTDB lineage: Bacteria > Bacillota > Bacilli > Bacillales > Bacillaceae_G > Gottfriedia > Gottfriedia luciferensis_B. The sequence goes on along the minus strand of NZ_MDKC01000032.1, from coordinate 83,232 downwards.
AGTTTAAATTCTTCAAAACTCCCAACTATTCTAGCAAAAATGGGAACCTTCTTATGTATTTTAGAAAGTTTATGAACTGTTTGTTCTACGGTTAGTACTTTATTTTCCTCTGTTCCGATTAATTGGTTAAGTTTGAAATCAATGAGCGGACTTTGGCTTGTATAAGAGTCGTTTATTGAAATAGGACCGATTTCAATCACACCAAATCCTAAATTCATAAAAGCGTTTGTGCCAGATAGATAGGGGTCAATCTTAGAGGCCAATCCAATTTGATTTTTAAGTTTCAAATTATGAATCTCATTTTTAAGGGAGCTGTCTGTGTTTAAATGACCAAGAAATTCGATTAGATTCGGACCAAATGGAAAAGAAGAGATTTTATTCATGCTACTATGAATGAATTCTCTTGAAACTTTAGAAGGAAGCTTTGAGAGCATTGGTTTAAAAATTGTATGATAAGACCAATCAGGCATCGTATAACCTCATTTTTTTTAAGATTACTTATAGTTTACTTTCTCAAATATAAAATGAAAACACTTTCTTTCTAAATTGTGAATTGATTCACATCACATTGGAATTTTTGTATAAATATGGTATAAATAAAAAGAGTTATCTACTTTCAAAATTAGTAAGACAAGTAAGGAAAAGGTTGTATAGAAAGGCGTATATGTGATTACAATGGTAAATATGCAAAAAGTGATAGTCATAGTTGGTCCTACAGCAGTAGGGAAAACAAAGCTAAGTATTGAACTTGCAAAAGCTGTTGATGGAGAAATCATTAATGGTGATGCAACACAAGTTTATAAAGAATTAAATATTGGAGCAGCTAAAGTTACAGAAGAAGAAAAGGAAGGAATTCCGCATCATTTAATTGATTTTCTTGATCCAAATGATTCGTTTACAGTTGCGGATTTTCAAACTTTAGCTAGAGAAAAAATTAAAGAAATAGCTAATCGAGGTAAAATCCCAATTATTGTTGGTGGAACTGGATTATATATCCAAAGTGTATTAACTAAATATGAATTTGCTGAGCAAGAAGGTGATGAGCTTTTAAGAAACCAATTAGAGGGCTTTGCGATGGCCTTTGGGAATAAAGCATTACATGATCAATTAAAAGAAATTGATCCAGAAAGTGCAAAGCAAATACATATGAATAATGTTAGAAGAGTAATCCGTGCAATTGAAGTTTTCAAACTAACGGGACAAAAATTTTCAGAGACCGCATTTAAAAAAGAGCCAGAGTATTTATATGATGCAGAAATAATCGGATTATCGATGGATCGAGAGCTACTATACAATCGAATTAATTTACGAGTTGATCTAATGTTGGAAGAAGGACTAGTAGATGAAGCAAAAATGCTCTACGACAAAGGTATTCGAAATTGTCAATCAGTACAAGCGATTGGCTATAAAGAGCTTTACGATTATTTTGATGGAAGCTTAACGAAAGAAGAAGCAATCGATTTAATTAAACAAAGTTCAAGAAGGTATGCAAAAAGGCAAATGACGTGGTTTAGAAATAAAATGAGCATCCATTGGTTTGATATGGATGGACATAATTTTGATATAAAAAAACTGGAAATTTTAGCTCTACTTGAAGGAAAGGGCTATTTCATCTCGAATAAATATATGTAGAGGTAGAAGAGGAGGAAAAGGACATGAAAACATCAATCAACATTCAAGATCAGTTCTTAAACCAATTACGTAAAGACAATCTAGCGGTTACAGTATTTTTACTAAATGGATTTCAAATCAAAGGTAAAGTAAAAAGCTTTGATAACTTTACGGTATTGTTAGATGTTGAAGGTAAACAACAATTAATATATAAACATGCAATTTCAACGTTTGTACCATCTAAAAATGTACAAATTGAAATGTAAAATAAATTTAAAAAAGAGCATTGATCTTATGGTCAATGTTCTTTTTTAATTATGATAGATAAATTAATAAAGATAATTATATTATGTAAACTAGAGGAGGAGAAACAAATGTATGTTCCAAAAGAATTTAAAGAAACAGATCTAAATCAATTAATAGCCGAAATGAAGAAAAATAGCTTCGGAATATTATTATCAAATAATGACGAAGCAAAAATAGAAGCAACTCATTTACCATTTATCATACAAGAAGCTAAAGAGAATTTAATCATAATTACACATTTAGCTAAGCCAAATCCTCAATGGAAAACGATGAATGGAAAGGAATGTTTAATAATCTTTTCAGGGCCACATGCATATGTTTCTGCTTCATGGTATGAAGAAAAAAATACAGTTTCAACTTGGAACTATACAGCAATCCATGCTTATGGAAAAGTAACAACAGTTGAAAATAAGGATGAAATGAGAGAAATCGTTTTAAAAACAACTGACTATTTTGAAAAAGGACAATCAAAACCTTGGAAATACAAAGATCACACAGATTATGTTGAAAAATTACTTTCAGGAATTGTTTGCTTAAAAATTGAAGTAACAGAGTTAATCGGTAAAAAGAAATTAAGTCAAAATCATTCGATTGAGAGAAGAGAAAAAGTGATTGCAGCTTTGCAAAATGAAGAAAAATATTCTTCGAAAGAAATTGCTGAACTTATGAAAGCAAAACTAAATACAAGAGCATAAAAAGAAGTTTACTATACTGTAAAAGCAGGGAGTTATGATGTTAGAAATCATAACTCCTTTTTATTTGGGTATTCATTTTCTTGATAAAATTGAAAGTATCGTTTTAAGGAAACGGAGGTCTTCAACCCAACTAATTGCTGAATATCTTCCACTAATAATCCCTCTTTTATTTTCCGTAGAATAAAAGTATTTCTTAAATGTTGTGAGCAAAGTCCCTTTCTAAGTCCAGCTCTTTTAACTTCCAGCCTAAGCATTTTTTGAAATGCAATTTCAGTTAGTGCTTTCGGTGAATCTGTATCGTAAACCCAATGGAATGTCATGCGGTTAAAATCAAATGCAACAAAGAGCGGATGAGTTGAATGATAGTGAGGTCTTACGGGCTCTGGTATCGTAACAAAATAATTATATAATAGTACTCGATCTTCTTTTGTGAGAATAATTGTTCTTTTAGTCCCTTCCTTGCTATGGACAACAAGTTCATTTAAAGCGAAGTTAATGTCTCTCATTTGTAAATCAATTAATTCCTTTAAAGTTAGTCCATAAAACAGCATAAAACGAATCATAATTTCGTTACGATCCATTAAAAATGATCTAGCTTTTAATTGTTTTTCTGACAAATCTGTTGTGGATTGAACGATTGATAGTAATTTTTTCTCTTCTTCTTCAGAAATAAAATCGTCCGTTGAAAGGGCTCGTGAAGGCGCTGCTAAATAGTTAGTGAATGGAATAATATTTTCGATTGAAGCATTATTAGAATGTAAAAATTTATAAAATTGATTTAGTACGACATATATTCGATGCATTGTTTTCTCATTATATCCACGTTCAGATGTTAAAAAATAGAAATAATTATTAAAATCTTGAACTTGTAATGTACTAAAACTTTCATTAACTTTTTTAAAGTAACGGAAACATTCTTCTAAATCATAGCAATAACGCTTAATAGTAGATTCTTTTCTTCCTTTACTATTTAAGTGAGAGGCAAATTGCAAGATGACATCAGGTAAAGTAGCAATCGTTAAGTTTGGGATCGTCAAATTTATCAACTCTTCTCTTTTTCTCTCATTATATCAAATAAGTTAATAGAATTTAGTAAAATTTAGCAATCTTATCCATTTAACAGTTAGTTTGGAGAATAAAAGTTTTGAAATTAATTGTTCGTACATATAATAGTAAAAAACTTATTTAGTAAAATACTTTCAAAAGCGCATAAAACGAATTGTAATGTGATTTCTCGTGGAGTGCTTACTTATAGATACACAAAAAATGTTCGACAGAATAAGAGAGGTGTCATGTTTGGAGCAACCAATTCGTTTAAAAGATAACGGCCAAATAAATGTTGTACTGAATACAGTGAAAAGGGGAGAGGTTTCTCCAAATCCAATTATCGAAACAGTGAAGCAGCCTAAACATGAGTTATTAATTGAAATAGAGGATCAATTAAGGCATTTAATTGGCATGGAAGAAATAAAAAAAATGATTCATGAAATTTATGCTTGGATATTTATTAATAAAAAAAGAGAAGAATTAAGCTTAAAAGCTGAAAAACAAGTATTGCATATGTTGTTTAAAGGCAATCCAGGAACTGGAAAAACGACTGTTGCAAGGATTATTGGTCAATTATTTTTGAAAATGGGTGTATTGTCAAAAGGCCACTTAATCGAAGCAGAAAGAGCTGATTTAGTCGGAGAATACATTGGTCACACTGCTCAAAAAACTAGAGATTTAGTAAAAAAAGCAAATGGTGGGATACTTTTTATTGATGAGGCATACTCACTTGGCCGTGGAGGGGAAAAAGATTTCGGAAAAGAAGCAATTGATACACTTGTTAAACATATGGAAGATAAACATGGTGACTTTGTACTGATTCTAGCCGGTTATTCTTCCGAAATGGATTATTTCTTAAGTTTAAATCCTGGACTAAAATCAAGATTTCCTTTCATTTTAGAATTCCAGGATTATTCTGTAAAGGAACTTCTAGATATTTCAAAAAAAATGTTTGTTGACCGAGAATATATACTTTCACGTGAAGCGGAATACCGATTAAGAGACTTTATCCAAAAGGCAAAACTTGAAAATCGTGCTCATTTTAGTAATGGGCGTTTTGTCCGTAATATTGTTGAAAAATCGATTAGGACACAAGCCACTAGATTAGTATCAGAGACCGAATTTAATCGAGAAATATTAATGAGAATCGAAGAAAAAGACTTATTTACTTCAGACAAAATCGATTCGATTAATTGACCGATTAGCTATTTTATTTGGTGTTTTCTACCCCACCAACCTTTAATGTTAAAATAAATTGAAATAATGACCCCAAATAAAATATTGAGGACAATACAATAAACATAACCATATTTCCATTTTAACTCAGGCATATTTACAAAATTCATGCCATAAAATCCTGCAATAAAAGACATTGGCAAGAAAATGGCACTTATGAGTGTTAAAGTTTTCATAATATCATTTGTACGGTCAGATTTTAAGGACATTTGCAGTTCTATAATGCCTCCCATACTTTCTTTAAAATTATCAAGGGCATTAATAATACGTTCATAGTTCTCTTTCAATTCATTAAAATAAAAACCTGCATCCTGACTTAAGAAAGGAAAATCTGCTTCGACGATTTGGTTAATGACATTTACTTGGGGCTCTACAAGCTGTCTTAAATCTTGAAGTTGAACTTTCCAATTGAAAATTTTCTGATCCAAATCCTTTCGAAATGGGTCATTAAATAAGTCTCGTTCAATTTCTTCAATCTCATTTGCAAAACGATCAATAGAAATAAGGAACTTCTCAATAACTTCATGGAATATTTGATATAAAACATGGCCAGCATGGTCTACTTTAATATAATTTTGACTGAATTCCTGCGTTACATATTTGAAAAGATCGATTTCATGATCTTCTATATATGAAATAATTAAATTACTGCAAACAAGAATATTTATTTTTGTTGGTTTAAATAACTTAGTTAAAGCATATAGGGAAAGTATTGCCTCGTTTTTAAAAACATTTATTCTTGGCTTATGTTCACTATGGAGAAGTTTCTTTTTTGCTAAAGGATGAATCGTTAAACTTTCAATAATAGTAGTTAATTCATCAAAGGATTTATTATTAAAGTGATACCAAAGAATTTCATCTTTCGTTGGAAGCATAAATTTATCAATTGTTTCGACAGATTGATTTGTTATATTATATCTCTTCAAATGAAATTCTCCTTTAAATAAATTTCTAAAATAGTGTTGGCAAGAATAGGTAAATTATGTGAAGAAAACTAATTTAAGATTAAGAAGGGGCCTCGAATTAAGAGGTGTGTATTATAGCGGTCACAATCATTTTATTTATAAATTATGATAATACAATATTCTACTAGATCGCAAAAGCTGGAAGGATAAGCCTTTTCCTATTTATATTTAAAGCCTGAAAAAAACAAAAAAGAGGATGATTTATTCACCCTCTTTTTCTTTTTTAAATATTAGTTTCTGCATACTTTTTGAAATTGTCTAGAATTGCTTGCCATCCTTGTTGTTGAAATTCAACTGGATTCGTTTCTTCAGCATCGAATGTTTCAATTACTTCAGTAGTGTCTTCTTTTCCTTTAAACGTGATCTTAACTTTTCTTCCATCACCTAGAGTATATGCAATTACTTCATAGTTTTTTACTTCATCATAAATTCCTCCGAAGTCGAACCCAAAACTGCCATCTTTTGCTTCCATTCTTGATCTGAATTCACCACCAACTCTTAAATCATTCTCAGCAATTGGTGTGTGCCAGTCGTCTGAAGCACTGTTCCATTTTTTAATATGAGTAGGTTCTGTCCAAAATTCCCATACTTTTTCTACTGGTGCTTGAATCGTCGTTTCTACGGTTACTTTTTTAGTTGTTTCCATTTTAATTCACGCCTCTCTTGATACTAAATTGGATAATAACATATGTAGCTTACTTTCTTGTGAGCGATTTCAAAAAATGAGATAATCCTTGTACACCTAAAGCATAAGTTAGGTGTACAAGAAATATCAATTACACATTATTATTGAAAGAGTTAATAATCACAGAAATTCTTCTGTTCTTTTATTATTACCAAGTCAACCAGCCACTAGTTTTCATATATTTGTGAATTAGGTCGTATTTTTCAATTCTGATTAAATGGTTCATACGATTTCGATATTTTCGATAATCGTCTTTTCGAACTTCTTTTACTTCTTTATCATAATGAACAGATTTTAATCCTTTTCTATATTCAAAAAGTTTTTCCTTTCGAGGATCTTTATAAATTTTCTTGTGACTTTTTTTCTGTTCATTATTCCAGTATGAAACTTCTAAATCTAACATTTCCTTCCCTGCTGCGGGGATTTAGATTATGGCATTTGCCATTAGTGCCGACCGCAACTAATAGAAGAACACTTTAGGATTATACAAGTTTTTCACTCCTTAAAAATTTCTCAATTATTTTAACGAAGGCTTTTATAAGTAATACTCCAGTAATTCTATTCTTAATTAGTATATTCGGTTTTTCTTCAGAGACTCCTTTCTTATTTAACTAAATTGACAGGTAGTTGAATAAGTACAGTAATAGAATTTTAAAATAAAAAAACAAACCATCATTTGAAAAGGTTTGTTTTTATTGGACTTATTTAATTTAGTTTTTGAGTGCTTGATTCGTTTAGACTAACTGTTGAGCCTTTAAATGATCTTTTAGGAAGACTCCAATTATAATGTACAGATAATAGTCTAAGTAGAACAATAACAATGAATAATAATAATAGTTCAAAATTTGTATCAACAAATTTATTTCCAATTAAAACGCCTACAAGTATTGCCCAAAAAGCGTATACTTCTGAGTGTAATACCATTGGTTTTCTTTTTGCTAGTAAATCTCGTACGATTCCGCCACCGATTCCAGTTAAGACAGATGCTACTATAACAGCGCTAACTGGTAATTTTAATTCCATAGCATAATTTGCTCCAAGAATCGCAAAAGCGGATAAACCGATTGAATCGAATAAAATATCTAATTTTTTAAATGGTTTATTTGATAATTGCGGAAAGAAAAAGATAATTGTCATCGCAACTAACGCAATTGTAAAATTTGTTGTTTGATTCCATAAATAGTTAATTGGATAACCTATTAATAAATTACGTAATGCACCGCCACCAAAGGCTGTAGCAAAGCCTAGAATATAGACACCAAATAAATCATAGTCTTCTTCCATAGCTACAACTGCACCACTTAATGCAAAGGAAATAGTACCAATAATGCTAAATAACTCCCATGTTTCCAAAAAGCAATTCCCCCGCCCTTAATAAAAAGATGAAAAATAGTCCAGATATCATTATAATAAAGAGACAGTTAAGAGTAAAGAATATTTATTGCTTAGAATTGGTTAAAGAAAAGGTGGAATTTTGTGTCGAATGAAATGAGAGAAAAAGCCATTTTAGTTGGATGTCAGCTTCAAAATGTAGATGATGATCGGTTTAATTATTCATTGGACGAATTAGCATCACTTACGAAAACAGCAAATGGAGAAGTAGTTTTAATAACTTCACAAAAAAGAACTAAATATCATCCAGCATTATACATAGGGACAGGTAAAGTAGAAGAGTTAGAGGCAGCAATTGCAGAGTTAGAACCTGATGTTGTTATTTTTAATAATGAACTAACTCCATCTCAAATACGTAATTTATCTGCAAGATTAGAAAAAAGGGTAATTGATCGTACACAATTAATATTAGACATATTTGCACAGCGAGCGAAAACAAAAGAAGGTAAATTACAGGTTGAACTGGCTCAATTACAATATTTGATGCCAAGATTAGTTGGTCAAGGGACTGAGTTATCAAGGCTTGGTGGAGGTATTGGTACAAGAGGACCAGGTGAAACAAAGCTAGAATCTGATCGTCGTCACATTCGAAAACGTATTGATGACATTAAACAGCAATTAAACATAGTCGTTGAACATCGTAAACGTTATCGTGAGCGACGTAAGAAAAATGAAATGTTTCATATTTCATTAGTAGGTTATACAAATGCAGGAAAATCAACATTATTTAACCGACTAACTAAATCTGATGTGTATGAGCAAGATTTACTGTTTGCGACATTAGATCCGACAACTAGAAAATTTGTTTTATCAAATGGTATGACAACTTTACTTACAGATACGGTTGGTTTTATTCAGGATTTACCAACTTCACTTATTGCTGCATTCCGTTCAACACTTGAAGAAGCAACGGAAGCAGATTTCATTCTTCATGTTGTCGATGCATCTCATGAAAATTATAAAAGCCATGAAGTAACAGTTTCTAAATTATTGAATGATTTAGATGTTGAAAATATTCCAATTTTAACTGTCTATAATAAAATAGATCAAGTTCATGAGGACTTTGTACCGTCACCATCCGAAGGTTTTATTGAAATGAGTGCTTTAAATGAAGATGATTTAAGTAAATTACGTCAAAGAATTGAATTTGAATGTAAACAGTATATGGAATATTTTGAGGCATTTGTACCAGCTTACGAGGGCAAATTAATTCATGAAATCAAAAAACTAACGATGATTGAATCAATCAACTTTAATGAAGAATCAGAAATCTATCAAATTACCGGGTACGTTTTCAAAGAACATTCAATTTATGATACTGTAAAAAGATATAGAATATATAAGGAGCAATAATCAATGCTAGAATTTTTATCAAACGGGGAAAAAATTGCACCATTAGTGGCAGATGTTGAAAAATTAATTTCAGAAGCCCATAAAGAAATTGACGAAGTGATTGAATATAACCAATTCAAAGTTTTACAAAGCTTTCGAAAACATAAAGTGAGTGATAGTCATTTTATCCCAACAACTGGTTATGGTTATGATGATATCGGAAGAGATACATTAGAAGAAATTTTTGCAGATGTTTTAGGTGGAGAAGCTGGTTTAGTGAGACCGCAAATCATTTCTGGAACTCATGCAATTTCAACTGCTTTATTTGGCGTACTAAGACCAGGGGATGAGCTTTTATACATTACTGGGAAGCCATACGATACATTAGAGGAAATCGTAGGGATTCGTGGGGAAAGTGGAAATGGCTCATTAAAAGACTTTGGAATTGGATACGAATCAATCGAATTAGTAAATGATGAACGAATCAATTATGAAAAAGTAGCAAATAAAATGACAAGTAATACGAAAGTAATCGGTATTCAGCGTTCAAAAGGTTACGGAACAAGACCTTCATATACAATTGAACAAATTAAAGAGATGATTGATTTTGTAAAAGAAATTGATCCAAATGTCATTGTTTTTGTAGATAATTGCTATGGTGAGTTTGTTGAAAAACTAGAGCCATGCCATGTAGGAGCAGATTTAATGGCAGGTTCATTAATTAAAAATCCTGGTGGTGGACTTGCCAAAACAGGTGGTTATATTGTAGGACGTAAAGATTTAGTCGAAAAATGTGGCTATCGTTTAACATCTCCTGGAATTGGACGTGAAGCTGGTGCTTCTCTTTATGCGTTACAAGATATGTATCATGGCTTTTTTATGGCGCCACATATTACTGGTCAAGCTTTAAAAGGAGCTTTATTTACTGCTGCATTTTTAGAAAAGCTTGGAATGAACACAAATCCTTCATGGGATGCAGTAAGAACTGATTTAATACAATCTGTTCAATTTGATGATAAAGAAAAAATGATAGCATTTTGTCAGGCAATTCAAGCGGCTTCACCAATCAATGCTCATTTTACGCCAACAGCAAACTATATGCCTGGATACGAAGACGATGTCATCATGGCAGCGGGGACATTTATCCAAGGTGCAAGTATTGAGTTAACAGCAGACGGTCCAATAAGAGCTCCTTATGTTGCATATGTTCAAGGTGGTTTAACATATGCTCATGTGAAAATCGCAATTTGTTCGGCAGTTAATTCTTTAATTGAAAAAAATCTATTAGAAATTTAAAATAAAATAGCTCATGACCTCTAGTCATGAGCTATTTTATATATGAAAATAATTGGGGACTTACTTTCATAATGAAAAAGGTTCTATCTATATTTCTATCTTACAGGTTAATTCTTAAATTAACCTTAACACTATCATTAAAATTTTGTAATGTTTATCTAATCTTGTATTAAGGTTAGGAGTATACGAGTATATAGAAGTTGGGTATACAGTATAGATTCAGTAATGTATGGAGGAAAAACAATGGAAAATCTACCTAATTGTCCTAAGTGTAATTCAGCATATACATACGAAGATGGAAATCTTTTAATTTGTCCGGAATGTGCTTATGAATGGACAATGGAAACAGAACATACGAATGACGAAACAATAGTAGTAAAAGATGCTAACGGAAATATTTTAAATGATGGGGATTCAGTTACAGTTATAAAAGATTTAAAAGTAAAGGGCACATCACTTGTCGTTAAAATTGGTACAAAAGTGAAAAGTATTCGATTAGTTGAAGGTGATCACGATATCGATTGTAAAATTGAAGGCTTTGGTGCCATGAAGTTGAAGTCTGAGTTTGTTAAAAAAGCGTAGTATCGTTATTTAAAATTTCTATTAAAAGAAAAATGCATCAAGTCAAAAGGCTCGATGCATTTGTTTTATATGTAAACTTGAGTAATATGATGATTATTTGAAAGGTCATAAGTTTTAATATGTTTTGGATTCAGCGGCTATTGTGAATTCTTTAGAATTAATATAGGAGAATGAATTATGAAACTTTTTCAAAGTAAAAATACTCATGATCATGCAAACAGCTGTTACCAAGAGATTCTAACACCTCTTGGTCAAGTTATGTTAGAACTAAATATTGATGACGAACGTTACACTAACTTAACTAAAATTTCGGATTGCTTTAAGCTCCATAATGGAGGCACTTTACTTAGTTATAAACAGCATCTCTTTATTGCCGAATTAGTAATTTGCAACCCTAATTATAAAATCCCTAATCATATGAAAGTTGAAAAAGTTATCGCTGGAATATGGAGGATTAAACCATTAGTTAAAAATTTAAAATGTAAGTTCGATACAAAATTAATACCAATCAATTTAAACGAAACTGTTTGTAGTTCTGATAGTGGACAAAATCTAGATGCCATAACATTTGAGTATAAAGAATTTAAAATGACGATTGGAACACAAGACGGAAATACATTATTAAACCGAGTACATGAAAAAGACATGATGGCGAATAAATTTAATCGATTGGATCAAGAATTTCCAGACAATATAATTCATTACAGGAAAGACTATACTGGACTTTCTGTGCCACTTACATCACTTGAAAGAAACGAAGTAACTCAAATTCATTTTGTTATCGCTTGGAATTATGCACTAGATGAATATGATAGTTCAACATGGTTTGCTGCTGATTTGTCTAGTAAAGCAATTCTTTCTGGTGAAGAATTAATTTAAATTTACTAAATAAAGTAAAAAATAATAGTTTGATATAAATTGATATTTGTTAAAATAAAAGAGATGTAATTAAACGTTTACATTCATTGATATTATTGCAATTATTTTTTTAAAATCGCACGACATAGAAGAAGGTTAACAACAGTTAATTTAAATTTATAAAAATATCACAATTTGTTCTAAATGCAAATCCCTCAATGTGTTTATATAGAATACATGAGGTGAGTGATTTGAAAGTTGATTCGATCGGTGGAACTGAACAAACTCTTAATCATATGAATAAAACATTGATACTTGCAAAAAGAGTAAGATTAAGACCAACTAAAGAACAAGAAACACAATTATGGAAATCAGTGGGAACTGCCAGATGGGCTTATAACTGGGCATTGTCCAAACAGAAAGAAAGCTATAAAAACAGTGGGAAGTTTATTTTTGATGGTCTGTTAAGAAAAGAATTAACAATATTAAAACAAACAGATGAATTTTCATGGCTTTATGAAGTATCGAATAATATTACAAAACAAGCGATAAAAGATCTTTGTCATGCGTATGAAAAGTTCTTTAAAGGGTTAGCAGATCAACCACGATTCAAAAGTAAAAGAAAATCAAAACCATCCTTTTATAACGAAAATGTGAAGTTGAAAGTAAAAGGAAAGAAAGTATTGATTGAAAAAGTCGGTTGGGTTGTAGTTTCCGAATGTATACCAGATAAAAAATACTATAATCCTAGAATTAGTAATGATGGTAAATACTGGTATCTTTCTGTAGGGATTGAAGAATCTAAACCAATTGTTGAACTGACAAATGTCTCACTTGGAATTGATGTAGGAATTAAAGAGTTAGCCGTTTGTTCAGATGGCACTAGGAAGAAAAATATTAACAAAACAAGCAATGTGAGAAGGGGAGAGAAACGCATACGTAGGTTGCAACGTCAAATTTCTCGTAAATATGAAATAAACAAGGAGGGAAACCGTTTCGTCAAAACAAGCAACATTATAAAAATCGAAAAAAAAATACAACACCTCTATAGAAGGTTGACGAATATCAGACTAAACCATCTTCATCAATCCACGAGCGAAATCGTGAAAACCAAACCTTATCGCATCGTAATGGAAGCTATAAATATCAAGGGAATGATGAAGAATAAACACCTGTCAAAAGCAATCGCAAAGCAGTGTTTATTTAAATTCAAACGCCAAATTCAGTATAAATGTGAAAAATATGGCATTGAATTTGTAGAAGCTAATCAATGGTACCCATCTTCTAAAACGTGTTCAAGTTGTGGGAATAAGAAAAATGATTTAAATCTATCAGACCGATTATACAAATGTGAATGCGGTCATGAAATCGATCGAGATATAAACGCAGCAATCAACTTGTCACGATATAAATTAGTAAACTGATACCTAGACGTCATTACTAATATGTAGGATTCGTTGTATCCGAATTTACGCCCTTGGAGTGTTAGACCAAACGAAAGTAGCCTAACTAGGCAAAATCGGACACGTAGAAAAGGGAAATAAACGAAATCTATTAAAAATAATGTTTTTTATTGATTTTTATAAGTTTTTGGCAACGGTGTTTAATTGAATAACCGAGCGCATAATTTTGCAATGGATTATGTAAATTCAGAGGAAAAACAAAAGATGCTATATAAACGGACTCTATTGATGGTTAGCATTTCGCAAATTTTTGGTGGAGCAGGATTAGCTGCCGGAGTTACAGTCGGTGCACTATTAGCTCAACAAATGCTTGGAACAGATGCTTTTACTGGTCTGCCAGCATCCCTTTTTACACTAGGCTCAGCAGGAGCGGCATTAATTGTTGGTAGGCTTTCGCAAAGATTTGGTCGACGAATCGGGCTTGCTGCAGGATTTTTTACTGGTGGACTTGGTGCAATCGGTGTAGTAATTGCAGCAATGACAAACAGTATTATCCTTTTATTTGCCTCACTTTTGATATACGGTGCAGGAACAGCAACCAATTTGCAGGCTAGATATGCGGGAACTGATTTAGCAAATAATAAACAACGTGCAAAAGCGATTAGTATTGCAATGGTTTCCACAACATTTGGTGCTGTTGCAGGTCCTAACCTAGTAGGCCCAATGGGGAAATTTGCTGTCTCCATTGGCGTGCCAGCACTTGCAGGTCCATTCATTTTATCTGCAACTGCTTTTATTTTGGCTGGTCTGTTTCTTTTCGTTATGCTTAATCCAGACCCATTAATTATGGCAAAAATGATCGAGTCAAATAAAACAAAACAAGTTAATGTGGAAAATTCATCACCTGTTGAAAGTATTAAAAACAAGAGGGGAATTGCTGTTGGAGCCGCAACTATGGTGCTGACACAAATTGTAATGGTTGCTATTATGACAATGACACCGATCCATATGGAACATCACGGTCATGGACTAAATGAAGTAGGGATTGTGATTGCGTTTCATATTGGCTCGATGTATCTTCCTTCATTGATTACAGGAATTCTTGTTGATAAAGTCGGTCGAACTGCCATGTCGATTGCGTCTGGGGCGACTCTACTCTTAGCAGGATTGACCGCTGCATTAGCACCTAGTGATTCAATGATTCTCCTAGTAGTTGCGCTTTCATTACTAGGATTAGGTTGGAACTTTGGACTAATAAGTGGAACTGCTCAAATTGTTGATTCAACAGATTCATCTACACGTGCCAAAACTCAAGGGACTGTTGATGTATTTATTGCACTAGCAGGAGCATCTGGTGGTGCTTTGTCTGGAATGATTGTAGCTAATTCAAGCTATGCAACATTATCATTAGCTGGAGGAGCTTTGTCTTTAATCCTTATTCCAGTCGTGATTTGGTCACGTGGAGGAAAAAAAGAACGTGAACAAGGGCTTCAAATGTAAAAATCAAATTTAATTTATAATTAAGATGAAATAGGAGCTGATTAATCAGCTCCTATTTCACAATTTGCATGCTTGATAAAAAGTTTAATTAAATTCTTAGTAAAACCGTATATTTAATTGTGCCCGCGAATTGAATTCGTGCTCAATTACAAAGGGGGAAATATGAAAAAATTTTTAGCTTATTTCATACTAATAATGTTATTGATCAGTTTAACCAGCTGTTCTTTAAGCAAAAACACAAGTAAGGATATTTTTCATTATAAAAATTCTTATGTCGGTAATAACAGTGCTGTAGGAAATATTATAAAACAATTACCGAATCATAAAGAATTCACCCAAATGTCACTCCAAACAAAAAAGAAGCCTTATGGTGTGACGATTGAATATAAGAATTTACCCGCAAATACTAAAAATATAGTAATAAATAATGCAACTTACTTATTTACATTGATCAAAAACGTAGAATGGATTGTTTTTGATTTTGCTGATCAAAAATATACTTTGACAAGACAACAACTTGATCAATGGTATGGAAAAGATTTAGGCTCATATACGAATGAAAAGGAACTAGAGGAACTAGTCCACACTAATTTAAAAGATAAAAGCAAAGTAAATCAGTTTTTTAAGAAATAAGGTCTTTTTTTTAGTCATTATTAAAGGGATTGATAAATTTTAAATAGGTTAATAGATTGAGAAATAGTAGTAAACGGATATAAAGGGGTAAACGAATGTCTATTTTAACAAATGAATCTGAATTTAAGGTTCTAATTGAAAAGGAACTAATTCCGAATGTAAACCTCAAGAGTGAACGTCCAAATAACCCAATTGTCGTTAAGAATATTCCAGAAGGTTGGAAATGCATTGGATCAGGTAATTATGCGGCTGTTTTTATACACCATTCTGAACCAAATGTGGTTGTTAAGGTGTATGGAAAAGATCTAGACGGTTTAGAAAAAGAAGTTCAAGTCTATAAACAATTAGGAGAGCATCCAGCATATTCGAAATTGATCCAATTTGGTGAAAAATACCTAGTATTAAAAAGATTAGAGGGAATTACCCTATACAACGCTCTTGCAAATGGTGATCGAATACCTGAAAGTGTGATTAAAGATGTAAATATTGCGCTTAAGTATGCGATCAGTCGTGGGTTAAATCCATACGATGTTCACGGAAAAAATGTGATGATGAAAGATGGTAGAGGGTACGTTGTAGATATATCTGATTTTTACAAAAAAGGAAAAGATGAAAAGTGGGAAGATCTAGTCAAAGCTTACTATAAACTATATAAAAAAACATTGTATAAAGTACCTATTAAAATCCCGTTGAAATTCTTGGATTTTACTAGACATTCATACAGATTTTACAAAAAATTGAAGAGGAAAATTTAAAATAGATCACGTTGAGATATGTGACGATAAGTGCAATAGGTTTTATAATTGAACATTTTATGTGACTGCAAATGAATTCTAAACAAGAAATAGCGATTGATATTTAAAGAAGACTAGTAT
This sequence comes from Gottfriedia luciferensis, assembly GCF_001712755.1. Taxonomy (GTDB): domain Bacteria; phylum Bacillota; class Bacilli; order Bacillales; family Bacillaceae_G; genus Gottfriedia; species Gottfriedia luciferensis_B. Next base: position 66,816 of record NZ_MDKC01000032.1, on the reverse strand, counting down.
TCGGGCTAGTCTTCTTTAGATTGCAGTTATTCATTTAGTATTTATGTTGAGGATAAATTGGCTCTTAGTTTTGTACTCTTTTTTCACTAAGACCTAATTAAAATAGAGTCTGTTTTCATTAAATATCTTTGTGATTTTCATAATTTAACAATTGTTTATGATTATAAAACTTCTCAAAAATGAGTCCCATTAAATAGTAAAATACTAAGCCGAAACATAGATGAATAAGTGTAAATTTAATACCAAATGAAGCAAATTCATAGATAACGACAGGTAGTTTAGCCGTTGTCCAAACTCCTAAAAAGAAAACAACATAGCGAATACTTGCTCCTTTTTTCAATAAAAGTACCGCGATTGGAAAAGCTAGGTATAGAGGACCAGCTGCAATACCTCCTAGTAAAAGAGCAAACAGAACACCGTAAATGCCAGATTTATCTCCCATATATTTAATAAGAGTTTCTTTTTCAACCCATTTATCAAGTAAGCCAACAAAAATTAAAACAGGTGGAAGAAGAAATAACATATTTAATATACTATTTCCAGTTAACTGAAATGCTTTCATTCCAAGTGAGTGGTTTAATAATGTTAGTACGATGAAAGCTATTAATAAAATAAAAAAGAAACGATATTTTTTTAATTGACTCATACCATCACCAACCATATTATATATGCAAATAAAAGAGACATTAAAAGTCCACTTGCATTACGTGCATATGCAAAACTTTTTCCAAATAATTTTTGTTCCATAGGTAAAGTAATAATTCCTACTGACATTAAAGTTGACATTAATACTGCTACTTGTGGGAGTCCAGCACCATTTTGGACTAATGTTTCTCCAAGAGGAAAAACGATAAAGCTTGGAATTAGTCCAACTGAACCAATTAATGTAGATAGTATTATTCCTTTCACTCCAGAGTGTTGGCCAATAATTGATGAAACGAGTGAAGGCGTTAATAAAGATAAGGATAGTCCTACAAAAAACATAATCGTTAAAATTTCAGGGAAAATATTACAAAACATTCTCCATGACTTTAATAGTGCATCTTTTGTTTTCTTTCGATCTTTTATAAAAGAGATACAAGTAAGAATTATAGCTAAACTGTATAGGATCGATGCATTAATCATGATCCTTCTCCTTCCTTCCATTCATTGTATTTGTTTATGAAAAATGTTAAATTTTTAAGCTTTTCTTCGATGTTTATTTGAAATTCTTCTAATTTTTCTTTTCCAACTTCAGTAATTTTGTACATCTTGATCGGTTTATCTTGTTCGGATTTACCTAAATAAGACTCAACAGCACCTTCAGTCTCTAATTGCTTTAGAGTTCGATATAATATAGAACTATCAATTGGATTAATTGGAAGTTCTTCCTCACACTTTTGCAAAAGTTTCCCTCCATAACAATCTCCCTCTGTTAAAAACAATAAAAGAAATGCACCAGTATGTCGGCCCGTATGTTTCATAAATATAAACCTCCTAAATTTGTGTATTTCCAAAGATTAATTTCATACTGTTAATAACAATATACTGTTAATTACAGTAATATGTTACTAACAGTAAATATACTCTGTTAATTTATTTCAACATTTTAAAAAATTTCTCTTTCTAAGGAGAGATTGGATGATTAGGTTTATACAAGAGCATTTCTTTAGTTGAGAAATGCTTTTTTATCATTTAAAGAATGTAAGGATATTTTTATAACAATAATAATATAATAAAAAACAACAATAATTTATTGTAAAACGATAAATTATATGGTAAATTCAAAATGAAAATAATTTAGTGAGGTGCATTTATGAAACGAGGGTCAACTCTCTTTTTAAAAATAGTAGTGATTCTTATTGGTCTCCCAGTTCTTGCATTGTGTATATTTGTGGTTCCGAAGATTGCAGAATTTGCTGCTGAACTGTATCCGAATATTGCTTTAATGAAAATTTTTATTTTTATAGATCTATATGCTGCAGCGGTTCCTTTCTATTTTGCGCTTTATCAAGCTTTTAAACTTTTAAGCTACATTGATAAAAACAAAGCTTTCTCGGAATTATCGGTTAACGCTTTAAAGAAAATAAAGTTTAGTGCAATCGCAATCAGTGTTTTGTATGTACTAGGGTTGCCACTTTTTTATTTAATCGCTGATATGGATGACGCTCCAGGAATAATCGTTATTGGCATGGTCTTGATTTTTGCTTCATTGGTAATTGGAGTCTTTGCAGCCGTTCTCGAAAGGCTTTTGAAAGAAGCGATTGATATAAAATCAGAAAATGATTTAACAGTCTGAGGTGAGAACATGGCAATTATTATTAATATTGACGTGATGTTAGCAAAAAGGAAAATGAGTGTAACCGAGCTTTCGGAAAGGGTTGGGATTACGATGGCGAATCTTTCTATTTTGAAAAACGGTAAGGCAAAAGCGATACGTTTTGCAACTTTAGAAGCGATTTGTAATGCCTTAGACTGTCAACCTGGAGATATTTTAGAGTACCAAAATGATGAAGACAACAAATAGATCGTTAAGATTGATATAAATTATGAAGGAGAGCTAATTGTGAATTTAATACTTCAAAAGGATGAGTCATATTTTATAAGAGCGTTCAAACAACTTGTTCGATTTGGTTGGGAGCAGGCTTTATCATGTATTTTTCCTGTTGTGATTTTTGCCTCTTTAGCTTTTACTAAAATTGTGCCACTTCCATTTCTTCCAAGATATGATTGGTTACTATTGATCTGTATTTTGATGCAGTGGTTAATGGTGCGTACTAGGCTAGAAACATTGGATGAATTAAAGGTCATCACACTTTTTCACCTAATTGGACTTGCGCTTGAACTTTTTAAGGTACATATGGGCTCTTGGGCATATCCTGGAGAAGGATACTCAAAACTATTTGGAGTGCCACTATATAGTGGTTTCATGTACGCAAGTGTTGCCAGTTATTTATGTCAAGCGTGGAGAAGGCTGAATGTTGAACTAATTAATTGGCCACCATTTTTGATAGTTGCTTCACTTGCAGCGTCAATTTATTTGAATTTCTTTACTCACCATTTTTGGATAGACGTTCGTTGGTGGTTATCAGGGCTTGTAATAATTGTTTTTTGGAAATCTTGGGTCACTTATGAAGTTAATGGGACCAGGTACCGTATGCCAATCGCACTTTCTTTCGTACTAATCGGATTTTTTATATGGATAGCCGAAAATATTGCAACGTTTTTTGGTGCTTGGCAATATCCTAATCAGTCGGTTGCATGGAGTTTAGTTCATCTAGGTAAAGTAAGTTCATGGCTATTATTAGTTATTGTAAGCTTTCTGATCGTAGCTACCTTAAAGCGAGTTAAAGGAAATAATTCAATTAAAAGGAAAGACACTAAAAAAAGTAAAAATATGTAGAAGTTTATATGTTTGAAATCAAAAAAATAACCTGTATCAAAGATTAACTAGTAATCAGATACAGGTTTATTAATAATTTGTATCGTTAGTATATTTTAATAAGATGCCTAAACCTAATATACTGCCTACTTACCGATAAGATTCATAAACCCTTTGTATATTAGGAAAAGGGAGAAAATTAAAATAGCTAAAATACCAATTAAATCTGTTAATGGCTCTACACTTGATAAGAATGTGCCTGCTAAAGGCATTTTGATTAAAGCAAAACCAGCAATAATACTAGCTAACATTAAAAAAATTCTTTCCATTCATTCATCCCTCCATTCAATATATTTTATGTGCAAGTAGAATGTAAGTGCTTTCAAAAACGAGCATTTATAAAAAATGTGCGTTTGTCACGGTAAAGTTGAGATCGTTTTCATATAAATACACTAAAAGTAAACTTAGAGGAGAGTGGGGTTTAGAATACTATTTAATAGATTAAATAGTATTCTAGTTCTTTTTACATCGATGTATAGTCGACACTATTTCTTTCCTATCATTTAACTACTTTTTAATATAAACGCCGTTTCACTTATTATTCTCTTTCATCTATTAATAGAGATTAATCATAATAGGAGTGAAGAATAATTGAGTTCAAAGCATAAACATGATGTATCTTTTCAAACGTGGAATCTTTATTTAGGAGCGGATCTCACGCCGTTAATAGGAACAACACTGGCACAAATTCCCCAGCGCGTAACAGAAGTATTTCAGCAATTTCTAGCAACTGACATAACTACTCGCGTAAAGGCAATTGCTAAAGGAATCGCAAAAGAAAAACCTGATTTTATAGGTTTACAAGAGGCTGAATTATTACAGCTAATTATCCCTACATTTGGGATTGTTACTTTCGATTTTATTGAATTATTAATAGGAGAATTAGAAAAACTTGGATTGAAATACAAAATTGGAGCTAAGAACGATAATCTATCGGTAGGCCTACCTGATCTTAATGGAAATTTAGTTCAATATTTAGATAGGGATGCCATATTGATTCGGAAAGATTCTGAATGGAAAATACTAAGTAAACAGGAAGCAAACTTTCAAACAAATTTAACTTTACCCGTAGGAGGACAAGCTATAACAGTGCTTCGCGGATGGTCCTCCTTAGAAGTAAGAAAAGGGGGGAAAGTTTTCAAATTAATTAATACACATTTGGAACCAAATGACGAAGCTGTTCGTAATGCTCAAGCAACCGAAATCCTTCTAGGGCCTGCAAATACACAGTTACCAGTTATTATTTCTGGAGATATGAATGCTGTTCCTAATAGCACGACATACAATCTATTTGTTAATTCGGGCTTAAATGATTTATGGAATTTCGTTGGAATAGGACTAGGATTTACTGGACATCAAGCACCAAACCTATTAAATTCAGTGTCTTTGTTGAACGAAAGAGTAGATTATATCTATTATAAAAATGGCTGGAATCCACTATCGGCTCATCTAATTGGAAACTCACAGAGTGACAGAACAAAAACTGGTCTTTGGCCATCGGATCATGCAGGGTTATTTTCAAGATTAAGTTTGAAATACAATCATGATGATCATTAGTTAACTACTGAATAAATAAGAAATGACCGCAATTTTACACAAGGCGGTCATTTCTATTCAACCTTATTAATTCTATGAAGGGCATTTCATTATTGAAATTGAATACTATGTAAAATAAACAATTTTTAAGGAGGTTTTAATGAAAAGAGTTAGTCTGTTCAAGCTAACGTTTATCATATTGCCTTTACTACTTGTTGCTTGTCGTTTCACATCTTCAGAAAGCCAATCAATTATAGATTGGGTAGACTTTGTTCGATGGAATGGTGTTGAGTACAATGGCATCCAATCAGGAATTTTAGCTAATGAAAAATTTATTGATGAAAAAATAGGGGAAGTAAAATTCAGGGTAGCAGATCATGTCACAAATTCTAATTATAAAATTAAAGATGGAGATGCAGCATTCCACGAAAAAGGAACGGACATTTATTCAATCAAGGGTAATCCTGAATTAATTGCCTTAAAGGATAAAACTGCCATAAATGGATATAGAATTTATTATGCAAAAGGAACAACTGATTATAAGTGGTATTTTAAAGATGTACCAATCGAAAAAGTAGATCTGATTGAAATCTACCAATCTTATTCACCTAGCGCGAAAAAGATATCTGAGATAAAAGACAAAGGAAAAATAGTTAACTTCCTGGATATTTTAAAGAATAGTAAGGAAGATTCAAATTTTCAACCAAACAATGATCATACAGATTCTACTCACTATGAAATTGTATTATATACAGATGAACCAATCGCTTATAAGTATACGATTGAATTTGACGGTGCTAATTACTACTGGTACCCGTGGGATACTTCGATTTTATCAAATGAGATTGGAAAATTTATACCAAAGTAATGTTTTAACTACATATACACCTATATTTAAATACAAAAATTGACTCGCTAATTATATTTTTAGCGAGTTTTTGCTTTACATAATAATTCCACTACATAGGACAAAATTCAAATCCATTATGTGCAATCCCATCAAAATCTAGTCTTCGAAAAACACTAGTAAAATATGTGAAATTATAGATGAAACTAGCACATTTTTTATATTAAACTACTTTCAAAGATGGTAAAATATGGTTATAACATATTGGGAAGCTGATCTTTTTTACGGAGGGGCAATATTTGAGAAAGCCAAATATATTTTTGATAAGCGTAGCCATCCTAGCTTTATGCTTAGGTGGATTTTATTTTGAAAAAATGAAGAATACCAAAGCAAGGAATGAAATATGCATTGGTTATAACTACACAAAGTTCGGGAAAAATGTAATCAAATTTAATCCAGTTAAAGTAGAAAAACAAGTAAAATTAAATAAATTAGAAGAGATCTATTTATTTAGTAAAAAAATTGAAAAACCAATTGTTGATTTAGCTACATATGATGTTCAGTTATCATTCAGAAGTCCAATAGATGAAACTGTTGAATATAGTTCATTACTTTGGTTCACAAAGAATGGTGCCATCATAAAAATTAATGGATTTAATGGATTTCGGAGTGTTGGTATTGAGAATGCCAAATCAATAAAAAATATAATAAACTATATAGAGTTGTAATAATTAAATAATGTTTTAGTAAATGAGTTGTCATGGCAACTTATTTTTTTTTGCTGTTATAAGAAAGAATTGATTGGATATTTAGTAGTTTAAGAAATGATATAATATGATAGTAGTTCAAATAGCAAAATGAATAATTAAACTTTAAGTTGGTGATTGAATGTTTCGTTTCTTTAAATTTAAAAAGAAGGTAAGCTTCAGTGAACAATTATGTGAATTGCAAAAGATTGGTATACAATTAAATCCAATTATAAATGAAGAATTAATTCTTGCTGAGTATAGTGAAGAAGAATTTGAAAGAGAACCTTACCTATTACTACTTATTGCATTAGGAAGTGAATTGGAGCTAAACGAAAATTACTGTTCAAATGAAATATGGTATTTGGATACGGAATGTATTGAGGACACAGGAGATTATGTTCGCATTGCAGAAAGAATTAGAGACTTATCTAAAAATTACTTAGATTTTAAAAATATTAAAGATAATGTAGATATTGAAAATCAAGAGGCATCAATTTCGTTTACTTTAGATGAAAAAGATTATTGTTGGAAGTTAGAAGTAAATGATGACTGGATCGATGAGCAAATTATTGTTCAGTTTAATGATTTATTAGAAATAAAAAATACGGATAAGAGGGTTTATATTCTAGATTTAGGAGGACAAGATTGTTTAGTTGGTATTTATTCTAAGGAACAAGTAAAAAAGTTAAATAACTTACTTAAAGGATCTAAATTTGTATCTTTATAAAAGGACAAAATCTTAATATTTAACAGTTAACTTTATTTTGTAAAATGTGATATATCTATTTGTACTAATTTATTATTGCTTAATAAAAACTTTGGATAAAAGGAAATAAAGAAGTGGGAATGTGAAGATAGGAAGTGTAAAACGGTGGAATTGGAAACGGTTATGCAGGAGCTAGAAGCACTAGGTAAGGAACGGACAAAAAAGACATACATAAGTAACGGGGCACATGAGCCACTATTTGGAGTGGCAACAGGGGCAATGAAGCCGATTGCTAAGAAAATTAAAATGGATCAGCAATTAGCCAATCAATTATATGCAACAGGTAATTACGATGCCATGTATTTTGCGGGGATAATTGCAGAGCCTTTGAAAATGACTGAAGAAGACTTTGAAAGTTGGATTGATGGAGCTTATTTCTATATGCTTTCAGACTATGTAGTTGCAGTTACTTTAGCTGAAGCCGATATTGCGCAAGAGGTAGCCGATAAATGGATTGCAAGCGGAGATGAACTTAAAATGTCAGCTGGTTGGAGCTGTTACTGTTGGCTATTAGGGAATCGCTCGGATACTGAATTTGACGCACTCAAGATTTCTAATCTGCTTGACCAGGTGAAAGATACAATACATGAATCTCCAGAACGAACAAAATCTGCGATGAATAATTTTGTTTATACAGTAGCAATTTCATATGTACCTCAACATGAAAAAGCAGTTGAAACTGCAAAAGCAATTGGACCAGTCGAAATGAAAAAGGAAAAGAAAAAAAGCACCATTTTACTTTGCTCTGAAAAAATTCAAAAGGATTTAGATAAAGGTTTATTAGGATTTAAGCGTAAGCACGTAAGATGTTAAAGATTTTTATTAAACGCATTAAAGCAGAGCGATCCCTCTTTTTAAAATTGTAAAACCTTATATAAAAAAAAGCCTAACTTTTACTTTAAATAAAAAAGTTAGGCTTTTTTATTTTTTATGTTGGTTTCAGCTGTAATCGTAAAAATAAAAGCGTTGCTAAACTTTATTTAAAAAGGAGCGCTGATTAAATAAGCGCTAAATTTATGCATTTTGTTTACTGAGATTTCGCTGAGCTGCCATATAGCTCCCAATTATATTTTGATAACCTGGGAGATTACTAGCAAGCAAATTGCCAAAGCCTTCGACATCGTTACGCCAATCGCGTTGTAATTCGCAAGCTACGCTAAACCAGTTCAATAGTTGCACACCACTATGGGCCATACGCGTATTAGCGGCATCTGCAACTTGTTTACTAAAAGTTCCTGAAGCATCAGTAACAGCAAATACTTCATACCCGGCATTTATAGCGGAAAGTGCAGGGAAAGCAACACAAACGTCCGTAACTACGCCTGCGATAATCAGTTGTTTTTTTCCGGTTTCTTCGATTGCTTTTACAAAATCATCATTATCCCATGCGTTAATTTGTCCAGGACGAGCTATTTTTGGCGCGTTAGGAAAAAGATCAACTAATTCTTGCATAAGTGGTCCATTAGGTCCATTTTCAAAGCTTGTTGTTAAAATAACTGGTAAATCAAAAAACTTAGCAGTATGAGCAAGAGCTAAAACATTGTTCTTGAATTCATCAACACCATAATCACGCACTAGGCCAGCCATCAGACCAGTTTGATGATCCACTAAAAGAACAACAGCTTCATCTTTATTAATACGAGAATAGAGATCAGACATTATGTATTCCTCCTAAAAATTAAGTAATTGAATTAATTTCTTCGTTTATAACAATCAGAAAAGGTAGACTGAGTTTTTTAAAATACCTAGTTTCCTTCTATTAATCTAAAACAGGAGTTTTATCTATCCAATTTATGAATTGGTGTAAATAACGCTGAAGATAACGTTTTGTTTGTTCGTCAGTAAGCACTTTCTGATCGGAATCAATTTTTTCATGAACTTGGGAAATCAGCATTTTTTGAAATGGTATGATACCGTCAACATCCTGGATAGCAGATTTAAATGATGTCACTGCTTCTGGAACACTTGTTTCTAGGTCTTCATTGAATAAAGGTAGTTCATTAAGTTCAATCCAACGAAATTGATGGGAATCAACCATCTCTGTTAACGATTGAGCAATGATTCGATTATAAGAGTTTTTTCGTAAACTACCACAAATAAGACCGATTGTATTAGACATATATTCCCTCCTTTGTTAAAATCAACTAAATATTACCATAATATTCCAAAATCTTAAAAGTGGCTTTATACCTTTTTATCTTTTTTATTTAATTAGTTATTTTGGCTTAAGGGGGTGACAACGATCCAATTTCTTATTGTCCGGAGGTTAGAAACAGGGATTCGGATGCGAGCAGCTATTTTTTATAGACAATAAATAACTTCGGACAAAGGAAAAAACTCCCATTAAGTCGTATATACAATAATTGACAAAATGGCGATGCTATTTTAAGCCATACATTTTAGGAAGGGCTGTGATACCAAACGCCAATTTGAGTTGCATAGAAATCTAGAATTCTCTAATTTGATTTTGCCATTTAAGTTCTTCAATATTTTCAATAATTTCACACCTTGGCTTAAACAAATAAATTGTAATCAAATATATTAATTGATTAATATTTTTAATTTGCAATTTTAATAGTAGGGAAGATAGAATGTTTTGCAGTAGAGAGTTATTGTGAAGAGAAGGAAGAATATCGGTTTAATAAAGAAAATTCATGGGAGGAAATTTAAATGACAAAATTAACTGTAGGTAATGAAAATCATGCCCCAATTGAACTTTATTATGAGGACCATGGGTCAGGAAAACCCGTCGTATTAATTCATGGTTGGCCTTTAAGTGGACGCTCTTGGGAATACCAGGTACCAGCTCTTATTGAAGCAGGTTACAGAGTCATAACATATGACCGTCGAGGCTTTGGAAAATCATCTCAGCCGTGGAATGGATATGAATATGATACTTTTGCTTCTGATTTACATAAACTGTTAAAACATTTAGATCTTAAAAATGCCACACTTGTTGGTTTTTCTATGGGTGGAGGAGAGGTAGCTCGATATATTAGCAGCTATGGAACAGATCGTATTGAAAAGGCTGTTTTTGCTGGAGCAGTTCCTCCTTATTTATACAAATCAGATGATCATCCCGAAGGAGCATTAGATGATGCGACAATTGAAGAATTCAAAAGAGGCGTGATAATTGATCGCATTGCATTTCTTGACAAATTTATGAAGGGATTTTTCTCGGCTGGTAATCAAACGGATTTAGTTAGTGAACCATTCCGTTTATATAATCGGGATATCGCAGCTAGCGCATCACCTAAGGGAACGCTCGATTGTATAACGGCCTTTAGTAAAACAGATTTTAGAAAGGACTTGGAAAAGTTCGATATACCTACTCTTATTATTCACGGTGACTCTGATGCAACTGTACCTTTTGAGTTAAGTGGTAAACGTACATATGAGTCCATTCCTGGTAGTAAGCTTGCTCTAATAAAGGGTGGTCCGCATGGATTAAACGCGACTCATCCAAAAGAATTTAATGAAGCGTTACTAACATTTTTAAAAGAGTAATTAATATAGTTTTTATATAAGGAAGACAAGTAGTTCCTCAAAAATAATAGCTTAACTTTACTCTTTCGTGACGACAAATATAAATAAATTTGAGAGCCGAACATCGGCTCTCATTTTAGTTTTAGAAGTCTAATGAAACTCTTCATTTATTAATAAACTGGAAAATCTCTTTAACAGCTTGGTGATACCCTCCGGCTTCTCGAAAAGATTTCTTTATGCTGTCGATTGCTTTATTGTAGGACGAGTTATTTTTTAACACTTTTTCTGCGGCTTCACGTAGTTGAATTTGTGTTAAATTTTGTGATTGTAATTGCAAACCTGCACCAATCTTGGCTACTTGCTCTGCAATGATTGGCTGATCAGCGTTTTGTGGGATTACGATTAATGGAACTCCAAAATAGAGACCCTCACTTGTGCTATTCATTCCACCATGAGTAATAAATAATTTAGTATATTTTAGTACTTCGGTCTGTGGAACAAATTGTTTTACAATAAAGTTTGAAGGAATAATTCCTAAATCACCTAGATTGGTATGTTTACCAATCGACATTAAGACTGCGTGTTCACTATTTCCAAATGCTTCAAAACATAACTTATAAAAATCAATTGAGCGGTTAAAAACAGTTCCCAGAGAAATATAGATTGGACTTTTACGTTTAAAGGTAGAAAGGTCAAAGGGATCTTGTTGTATTCGAGAACCGATAGATGGACCGACAAATTTATATGTATGATTAAAGACATCCCCATCAGGTTGAAACTCTTTAGTTGTATATACGATTGTTAATGGTGCGGGATTACAAAATACTTCATAATATGAATTGATCTCTACACCATATTTATTCTTAATATTTAATGACAGTTTCTTAAATTCATCATTAATCGGTACAAGTATCTCTTTGGGGATATTTTTTGATTGCTTTTCCAACATTTTATCGAATGTTTCTTTAGTCTCTGTAAAAGAAGTACAGGAACTGATAGCGGGAAGATTAAGAATTTGAGCAATTAAACGTCCACAACCAAACATTGAATCGTGTATGATGTAATCGAAATGCTCCCCTTTAATCTGTTCAAGAATACTAGGTATTACGATATCTGCTGTATGTAATAGACCATTGATTCGTTCAAGTAAATGAGTTCGACCACCTGAGAGAAAGGCTTTAATAAATTTTTGTTCATCAATTGTCCGCATTGTAGCTCCAGTCTTTTCAATTCGATCTCGAAAAGACTCTATCGAAAAGTAGACAACCTCTTCACCTCGTGAAATAAGCTCTTCTACAACTGCAATAGTAGGATTAATATGCCCCTCTGAGCCCCCATTAATAAATAAAACTCGAGCCATTCCAAACACTCCTTGGTTCAATTTATACCTATATAAAAGTAATTTGATTAAACTTAATTAAATAACATTGTATAATGTTAAAGTAAAAAATAAAAATAATAGAGGTGATGATGCTTGAAGGAACAATTAATTAATTTAACAAATACAGAAGACTTCGCTGAAATTTATAATGATTTAGGGGATGTTGATGTATGTGCTGTTGCGAAGGTTCTTTATGTATCAGATGACTATGTAATTTTAGCTAATATTACCCCTAATGGAATGTACGATGGCTTTTCATTAATGAAAACAGAAACTATTTTTCAAATTAATTTAGATTCTCGCTATCTACGAAAAATAAAAAAACTGTATATAACTAAGAAACAAACCCATATGAAGCTTGAATTGGAAAATAAAAATTTAATGGAGGGTATTCTTGATTTTGCTTATCAAAATAAATTTTTAATTTTGGTAGAATTATTGGGAAATGCCTACCTACAAGGTATCATTAAACGCAAAGAAGACCATATCCTCGTTTTATCAATCATAAACCAATATGGTGAATACGATGGAGAATCAATATTCAAGATAGAAGATATCACCTCAATGCATATTGATGATGAAGAAAGAAATTGTTTAAGATTACTAGATTTTGAGAATCGAGAATAATTCTAGAATATCGATTAATTTTTAATCAGGTTGGAATAGATGAAAAAAAATTGCCTACATAATAGAAAGTTTGTAGTTTTATAATTATAGGAAGTGAAAAAATGTTAACATATTATTCTATGCTCATAGCAGGATTGATTTTGATACTAAGTGCAGGATTTATATTTATGCCAATGTTTATTGATCGTGTATACTCATTGGTAAATATCAGTAAAAGCATTGGATGTTTATTACTTGGTGTATTACTTTTAACGTTTACTCTTCCAAGTCTTAAAAATGTTTTATTTAAACAATATGATGTAGTAAGCGGAAGATGTGTTATAGAAATTGATAGTTCAAGCCGGACCTCTGAAGCAGATTTTTATATGCAAGATACAGATGAAATATTTACTTATAGAGATATTCCTAAACTGGACGCTTATGGGAAATCCGTACCATATTATTGTAAGGTGACAGTTACAAAGGATCATAATTTTGAAGTAAGTTACAAAATATATAATAGCAAAACAAGAAAATTAATTTTGGCAAGTGAGTAGTTTATTAAAAAACTACTAATTTAGTAAAAAACACTATGGAAATTTTACATTCGAATAATCGTTAATAAATTTTTACATAAAGAGAATTAATATGATAAAGGGTTTTTAATATTAAAGAGAGTAGAGCAATTATCGAAAAGTTTAGTTTCTTATACATCAAAGATGAACCAACGAAATTAATTGGAGCTAATGGATCTAATTGTAAATAATAAAGCTTAGGTTGTAGAACAAAAAGATTACTAGAAATAAAAAAAATAGAGGAAGATCCTCTATTAATAGTTGAACTTATAAACCGCCAAGTGCTTTAATCGTAGCAGGTCCTACAATTCCATCTACTTTTAAATGCCGGTCTTTTTGAAATTTGCGCACGGCTTGGTCTGTATTGTTTCCAAATATACCATCGATACCTTTAGTACTATAGCCGAGAACTGTAAGCTTTTGTTGAAGCTTTTTAACTGTAGCTCCACGATTTCCCTTTTTTAATACAGTTCCAGTTGGGATAACAGCATTTGAACCACCACTACTACTTGTTACTTTATATCCATTTGCATTTGCTATTGAGTCAAATGATTTACTTGAAGTTGTAATGACTACAGGTGTGCTCAATTTTACTCTATCAAAGAGCCATTCTACTTCATTATCATACATTCTCACACAGCCATGACTGACGTATTTGCCAATCGAACTTGGGTTATTGTTACCGTGGATGGCATATGTAGTTCCCCATGTACCACGTGCATTTAATCCAAGCCAACGGTTTCCGAGTGGATTCCGTGGATCACCGCCAGGAATATGACCCGTATAGTAAGGTCTATTCACAATCTTATTTACGACTTTAAACTTACCTTCTGGCGTTAGAGATGGACTTTTACCAGTGGCTACTTTAAAAACTTTGTAGAGTTTACCATTTTCATAATAAGCTAGTTGATTTGTTGATTTATTAATTATAATGAACTGAGATGTAGCAGCCTGACTAGGTTTAATACCAATACCTACAAACATAAGACAGGTTAAAATTAAAACAGCAAGCCATTTTTTTATCAATACCGTCCCTCCCAAATTAAATTTTCAAAATCTTAATCAATTAATCCTATGACGGTAGGAGTTGTCCATGTGTCATATTTTTCAAATTTGCTCATAATTGCTGGAAAACATGACGATTGTAACGGTATTGAATAGTGCTTTTTACTTATATAGTTGTATTATTAAATTAGTAAGACAATAGTATATTTCAATAGTGGAGGTGAAATGATGAAAATTAATAATTATATGCTCCAACTATCATTCCTAATCATCATTATTTTTGGTGGGACTTTTGTCATTCATTTAATTAAAACGGGTGAATTTTTATTAGATCAAATTATTGGATTTTCAGTAGGGATCTTAATCCTATTCTTTACTTTAATTTGGAGGAAATCTAGCAAACTTTCATAAGTCGTAAAATTTGAGAAATCTAATACAACAAATTTCGAGTTATATAGTAGAATGAAAGAATATAAGTTTAAGAAATTTAATATGTTCTTTAATTGTATAAGAAACTAGACTATATATTTAAGAATAAGAGTTAAATATTATAGTCTTTCAAGTCATTAGCTAGGGAGGAACGATTTTGTTTAAACGTATTTCTTTCTTTATTTTTGTTAATATTTTAGTGTTAATTACAATAACAACGATTACAACATTATTAGGTGTACCGCGTTATATTGGCGATGGGGGATACTGGGCACTGCTTGCATTTAGTGTAATTGCAGGATTTAGTGGAGCGATTATTTCATTGTTATTTTCTCGTATAATGGCCAAATGGGTTATGGGTATAAAATTAATTGATCCTCGTTCTCCACAAACTGATCGTTTAAATTTTGTACTAGAAGAGACTTATCGACTAGCAAAACTTGCTGGTTTAAAGAAGATGCCACAGGTGGGCGTATATGATTCAGTTGAAGTTAATGCTTTTGCTACAGGGCCTAGTAAAAGACGATCTTTAGTAGCTGTTTCTAGTGGTATGATCGAGACAATGGATCGTCCAGCGATTAGTGGTGTTTTAGCACACGAAATTGCCCATATAAAAAATGGGGATATGGTTACAACAACATTATTACAAGGTATTATTAACACTTTTGTCATTTTCTTCTCCCGTTTAGTTGCAAAAATAGTTTCTAATTTTGTAAGAGAAGAGTTATCTTATGTAGTTTATTTTCTTTGTTCAGTAGTATTTGAGATCGTATTTAGTATTTTAAGTAGTCCAATTATTTTCTGGCATTCAAGAAAACGGGAGTTTAAGGCGGACAGGTATGCGGTAGAACTTGGTGGGAAAGATAACATGATTCATGCATTAGAATCATTAAGTCGAAATATTAAATTAGTTGATGATCGTCAAAAATCAATTGCAGCTTTTAAAATTAGCGGTAAAGAGAAATTTGCAAGATTATTCTCAACGCATCCACCATTAGAAAAACGAATCGAACGTTTAAAATCATTATAAAAGTTAAAAGGCTTTTTACATTTAACGGTGTAAAAAGCCTTTTTTTGCATGAAATTGAAAGAAGGATTTCATTTAGTTTTAGGGAATATAGATACTAAAAAGATGAGGTGTACTTTAATTTGGAGAGAGATAAAATTGAAAAATTGAAGACAGTAGGAATAATTTTAGGTACCTTTGTTATAACCCTCGGAATTATCTTTTCTATTGCTATTATTAATTTTAATCATGCTAAAGCACATCCCATTATTACCCAAATTCCTAAATCAAAAAGAATAATTACTCTGGTTAATAAAGAAGAATTAATAAACGTGGATTCGAATCTAAAAACTAGTGTTTGTGAAGTGATCGAACTTCCAAAACCAGATAATAAAAATCAGTATCAAATTGTTTGTGATGATTCTGAGAAATATGGATTTACTGATAAAGAAATAATAGATAAAAATTCTCACTCTGCCTTGAAAGTTGGTGATACTGTTTACTTAACAATTTATAAAGATGGTAAATTAATGGTGAAAATAGAAAATAAATAAAGGTTAGAAGTCATACATCCCTATCTCATTTTTAAAAAGAATAAAGGAACTTCAAATTAGATGAAGTTCCTTTTTCTTCTTTATTTATAGTTTTTCTCCATTTGAAGCAATTACGTCTTTGTACCAGAAAAATGATTTTTTCTTTTTTCGTTCTAATGTTCCACTACCGTCGTCATGTTTATCGACATAAATGAAACCATAACGTTTTGAAAACTCACCAGATGATGCACTAACAAGATCAATACAACCCCAGCTAGTATAACCCATCAATTTTACGCCATCTTGAATTGCTTCTCCCATAGCATTAATATGCTCACGTAAATAATCAATTCGATAATAATCATTAATTGTTCCGTCATCTTCAACTTTGTCATATGCACCTAGACCATTTTCAACAACAAATAACGGTACTTGGTAACGGTCAAACAATTGATTTAAACTAATTCGTAAACCTACAGGATCAATTTCCCAGCCCCAGTCACTTGCTTTTAGGAAAGGATTTTTAACTCCGCCAATCAGATTTCCTTGTGAGCTTTCTAAGTCAGATTTTTCCTTTTTCTCTGTTCTTGACATATAATAACTGAAACCAATATAGTCAACAGTGCCTTCTTTAATTAATTCTAAATCTCCATCTTGCATTTCAATATTAATATTGTTTTCTTTAAAGAAGCGATTAATAAATGACGGGTATTCGCCACGAATCTGAACGTCTGCACAAAAGTAATTAAAAAAGCGTTCTTCTTCAAGGGCAAACATTACGTTTTTAGGATTCGAATCAAATGAATAAACCGGAGCATATAAAATCATACAGCCAATTTGAGAATTTTGAATAATATCATGACAAGCTTTGACAGCAATACTACTTGCAACAAATTGGTGATGAAACGCCTGAAATGTTGGTTGGTATTTATCTTTTTCTTCTTTAATAGAAAAACCAAGCCCCATAATTGGCATAATTAAACCACTATTAATTTCATTAAAAGTCATCCAATACTTTACTTTGTTTTTATAACGATTAAAGATTGCGTTCACATATCTTTCAAAGAAGGTTACTACTTCTCGATTTCTCCAACCGCCATATTGTTTTACTAGATTTACTGGCATTTCATAGTGTGAAATTGTAACAACTGGTTCAATGCCATATTTGTGTAGCTCATCAAAAACACGGTCATAGAAAGCTAATCCATCTTCATTTGCTTCTAATTCATTTCCATTTGGAAAGATTCTTGTCCAAGCAATTGACATTCGGAAAACTTTAAAACCCATTTCCGCAAATAACGCAATATCTTCTTTATAACGGTGATAGAAGTCGATTCCTTCGTGGTTAGGATAATTATACTTTGATCGATCAATTTCAAAATTAAATCCAGGTGACTGTAAAATGTTCAGTCTTTCCTTTCCTCCTGGAAGAACATCGGCTATATTTAAACCTTTATTTCCTTCATAAAATCCGCCTTCCATTTGATTAGCAGCAGTAGCGCCACCCCATAAAAAATCTTTAGGAAACTTAAACTGATTCATTTTTTTACCTCCTAATTTCTTTTTAGTTGTTTACATAAATCCATATTTTTAATTAATGAGAATATAAACGAATCATAACGTTAACGGAGATGTTAGTAAATAAGTGAATGGAATCTAGTTTCTATTCACAAAAGTAAATAATTGTTTCATGAATGTAACGCTGTGTTTTTTATTTTGTATGTTAAGATAATAAAATAGATTAAATATAAGTAGTAGGCTATAAAAAAGGAGAACTATTTAAAATGTTTTCAAATGATCAAATCGCGTCTTTTAATGAATTAGAGTTATCTTTATATAATTACATTTCACAAAATATGGAAAAGGTCGCATATATGCGTATACGTGAAATTGCAGATGAAACCCATGTTTCAACTTCAACAATTTTACGTTTTTGTAGGAAGCTAAATTGCGAAGGCTTTTCTGAATTTAAAGTAAAGTTAAAAATGTATTTGGAAGAGGAGAAAAGAACCTTCGTAAAAAGCGCTCAACATACGCTAGTAGAATTTTTTGAGAGATCTTTAAAAGGGGATTTAGAAGATAAAGTTAAAGAGGCAGCTATTGAAATAAACAAAGCTGAAAATGTGATTTTTATTGGGATAGGTAGTTCAGGTATTCTTGCTGAATATGGTTCGAGGTACTTTTCAAGTTTAGGAAAATTTTCTCTTTATATAAAAGACCCACATTTTCCGATTCATTCTAAATTAACAAAAAATAGTATAGCAATCGCTTTGTCAGTCTCAGGCGAAACAATTTTCACAGTAATTCATCTGAATTTACTTAAACAAGAAGGCTGTAAAATAATTAGTATTACGAACAACAAATTATCAACAATAGCAAAAATTTCTGATCTAAATATTCCCTATTATGTAACAGAAGAGTATTTTGAAGAGGCAAATATTACTACGCAAGTTCCAGTAGTCTATATAATTGAATCAATAGCGCGCGAAATTTATCGAATTAATCAATAAATCAAATGCACTTTGTATATTTTTACTCATTAAAAGAAGGGATTTCTCCGAATGTAAGGAATGTTATTTATTCTGAAAAAGAATAAAGGAGTATTAATATTTATGAATTTAATCGATCCCACATTACATAAAGATTGGGTAACACCACATTCAAAAATATGGTATGAACAAATAGGCAAATTGTATGGGGAATACACATATCCCTGGAATTCGACAGTTAAAGAGCCGAATGGGGAGTTAATTTTTAATAATGAAGTATTTGAAATGATTAATAACAAAACTGTTTTAGATGTTGGGTGTGGTCATGGAGAATTTACTATTAAATGTAGTGAAAAAGCAATAGAAATTGTAGGATTTGATTTAACAAATGATTTTATAAAAAGTGGAAATGCATCGAAAAAATCAAATATGTCTTTTATTGTTGGCAGCACAAAAAATCGATTACCTTTTGAATCTGAACAGTTTGATTGTGCATATAACCGAAAAGGACCCACATCAGCTTATCAAGAACTTAAAAGAGTAGTAAAAAAAGGAGGCAAGATCCTTGGACTTCATCCTGGTGATGAGTTAGGAACTGAATTGCCTAAATTATTTCCTAATCTTTTTGAATCAATTAATAGTGAGAAACCAATTTTAAAAACGATAAAACAAAGAGTTGAAATAAGTAAGTTTGAAAGTGTAGAAATACAAGTTATTAATAGTTTTGAATTCTTACATACGCCGCTTGATGTTTTAAAACTAAGATGTTTCGGCCAAAAGAAATCACTATTAAATGAGATAATAGAAGAAAATTTAGTAGAAGTAAAACGAATATTTGAACAAAATGCAACTAATGAAGGACTACCGATTACTTTTTCGTGTTACATCGTTAGAGCTCAGGTTTAAATTTATTTAAGAGGATAAAAATATCCTCTTTTTTTTTGAGTTTTAAAGTATAAAGAATGTTTTTATTTAATTCATACTATTCCAATGTAAAAAATTCCTATTTATGTTTTAGACATATTAACTAATCAATTTTTAACATGAAGTCATAGATTATATTGGTATGGAAAATGGACAAGAGTTTATTACCAAATCGGTTCTTTAGTTAGAAAAGGTGATAATTTGGGAAAAGACAACAAAGAAAATAAAAAATCTTGTAATTGCAAAGATTGCAAATGTAAGAAGTGTGAGTGTAAAGAATGTAAGAAATGTAAATGTAAGAAATGTAAGGACAGTAAATGTAAGAATTGTAAGAACTGTAAATGTAAAGATTCAAAGGAATGCTACTGTTGTGATAAATGTTGTAGAGGACCTAGAGGTAAAAGAGGTAAAACTGGTCCACAAGGGGCAACTGGAGTAACGGGGGCTGCCGGATCAACTGGTCCTACTGGAGAAAGCGGGGTAACTGGAGCGACGGGAGTAACTGGAACAACAGGCTCAACCGGAGTAATTGGTCCAACTGGATCGACAGGAATAACAGGAGTAACAGGTCCGACGGGTATAATTGGAACAACTGGAGTAACAGGAGCAACCGGAACAATTGGAGTAACAGGAGCAACAGGGTCAACGGGAGCCACCGGAGTGACAGGAACGACGGGAGATACAGGAGCAACCGGAATAAGAGGAACAACGGGAACAACAGGGGTAACTGGAGCAACAGGAACGACAGGAGTAACTGGGACAATAGGAGTAACTGGGGCAACAGGAGCAACAGGAACAACTGGGGCAACAGGAACGACAGGAGCAACCGGGGCAATTGGAGTGACAGGAACAACAGGAGTAACTGGAGCAACTGGAATAACCGGAACAATAGGAACGACAGGTGCAACTGGGATAACAGGAGAAACCGGGGCAACTGGAACAACAGGAACGACAGGGGCAACCGGAATAACCGGAACAACAGGGTCAACGGGAATAACTGGGATAACCGGAGCAACAGGAATAACAGGAGTAACAGGAATCACAGGAACGACGGGAAATACAGGAGCAACAGGAATAACAGGAATAACAGGAACGACGGGAGATACAGGAGCAACCGGGGCAACAGGAACAACTGGAATAACAGGAACGACGGGAACGACAGGATTAACCGGGGCAACAGGAATAACCGGAACAACCGGGTCAACTGGAATAACAGGAACGACGGGAACGACAGGAGCAACCGGGTCAACAGGAATAACCGGAACAACCGGGTCAACGGGAATAACTGGGATAACCGGAGCAACCGGAGTAACAGGAGTAACTGGAATAACAGGAACGACGGGAGATACAGGATCAACCGGAGTAACAGGAGTAACTGGAATAACAGGAACGACGGGAGATACAGGATCAACCGGAGTAACAGGAGTAACTGGAATAACAGGAACGACAGGAGCAACCGGGTCAACAGGAATAACAGGAGCAACCGGGTCAACGGGAATAACTGGGATAACAGGATCAACCGGAGTAACAGGAGTAACTGGAATAACAGGAACGACGGGAGATACAGGAGCAACCGGAGCAACCGGAGTGACAGGAACGACAGGAGCAACGGGAACAACCGGAGTAACAGGGACAACTGGAGCAACCGGAGCAACAGGAATAACAGGAACGACGGGAGATACAGGAGCAACAGGAATAACAGGAACAACAGGATCAACAGGAATAACCGGAATAACAGGATCAACGGGAATAACTGGGATAACAGGAGCAACAGGAATAACAGGAGTAACCGGAATAACAGGAACGACGGGAAATACAGGAGCAACAGGAATAACAGGAACGACGGGAGATACAGGAATAACAGGAACGACGGGAGCAACCGGGGCAACTGGAACAACTGGAACAACTGGAACAACTGGAACAACTGGAACAACTGGAATAACAGGAACGACTGGAACGGTAGGAGCAACCGGGGCAACTGGAACAACTGGAATAACAGGAACGACTGGAACGACAGGAGCAACCGGGTCAACAGGAATAACAGGATCAACAGGGTCAACGGGAATAACTGGGATAACAGGAGCAAACGGAGCAACCGGAATAACAGGAGCAACAGGAATAACAGGAACGACGGGAGATACAGGAGCAACTGGATCAACCGGGGCAACAGGAACAACCGGAGTAACAGGAGCAACCGGAATAACAGGAACGACGGGAGTAACAGGATCAACAGGATCAACCGGAGCAACTGGAGCAACTGGGGCAACAGGAACAACCGGAGTAACAGGAGCAACCGGAATAACAGGAGTAACCGGAATAACAGGAACGACGGGAGTAACAGGATTAACAGGAGCAACCGGTGCAACAGGAATAACAGGATCAACAGGGTCAACGGGAAATACTGGGATAACAGGAGCAACCGGTGCAACAGGAATAACAGGAGTAACCGGAATAACCGGACCGACGGGAGATACAGGATCAACAGGATCAACCGGAGCAACTGGGGCAACAGGAATAACAGGATCAACAGGGTCAACGGGAAATACTGGGATAACAGGAGCAACCGGAGCAACCGGAGCAACCGGAATAACAGGAGTAACCGGAATAACCGGACCGACGGGAGATACAGGATCAACCGGAGCAACCGGAGCAACCGGAATAACCGGGACAACCGGAGCAACCGGAACAACAGGAGTAACCGGAACAACAGGAGCAACCGGAATAACAGGAGTAAGCGGAACAACTGGTGTAACAGGGACAACAGGAGTAACAGGGACAACAGGAGTAACCGGAACAACAGGAGCAACCGGAACGACTGGGGCAACAGGGACAACAGGAGCAACAGGCCCAACTGGAATAACAGGAGCAACCGGATTAACAGGGACAACCGGAATAACCGGACCGACGGGAGCGACAGGAGCAACTGGATCGACAGGATCAACAGGATCGACAGGAGTAACCGGACCGACAGGAGTAACAGGCCCAACCGGAACAACAGGCCCAACCGGAATAACCGGACCGACAGGAGTAACCGGAACAACAGGAGTAACCGGAACAACAGGCCCAACCGGAATAACAGGAATAACAGGGACAACAGGAGTAACAGGGACAACAGGAGTAACAGGGACAACCGGAGCAACCGGACCAACCGGACCAACCGGGGCAACCGGAGCAACCGGAACAACAGGCCCAACCGGGGCAACCGGACCGACAGGAGCGACAGGAACAACAGGCCCAACAGGAGTAACAGGGGCAACAGGAATAACAGGACCGACAGGAGTAACAGGCCCAACCGGAATAACAGGGACAGCAGGAGTAACAGGGACAACCGGACCGACGGGAGCGACAGGATTCACAGGAGCAACAGGAGCAACCGGACCGACGGGAGCGACAGGATCCACAGGAGCAACAGGGGCAACCGGAGTAACAGGAGTAACAGGAGTAACAGGAGCGACAGGAGCAACCGGAATAACAGGGACAACAGGAATAACAGGGACAACCGGAGCAACCGGACCGACGGGAGCGACAGGATCCACAGGAGCAACCGGAGCAACCGGACCGACGGGAGCGACAGGATCCACAGGAGCAACTGGAGCAACCGGACCGACGGGAGCGACAGGATCCACAGGAGCAACAGGGGCAACCGGACCGACAGGAGCAACAGGGACAACAGGAGCGACAGGGGCAACCGGACCGACGGGAGCGACAGGTACAACTGGAGTAACAGGAGCGACAGGAACAACAGGGGCAACAGGAGTAACAGGAGCGACAGGAGCAACCGGAATAACAGGGACAACAGGAGTAACAGGCCCAACCGGAGTAACAGGGACAACCGGAGCAACAGGAGTAACCGGAGTAACGGGTCCAACAGGACAAAGACCAACTCTAACATTTGCAGAAAACGCAGGATCGATTGCTGTATTCCCACCACTTAATACAGAAGTAACAATTGTAAGTATCACTCAGGCTGTACTCGCAAACCAGCAGCTTAAAATTGACTATGCAACAGCAATCGAGTTAGTGGTTACTGCAAACTGGTCAGTTACATTTGAGTTGAGACTTTATAGGGATGCAACTTTAATAGATACTAGAGTATTTAATAGTAGCCAGCCGACAGCTGGTACCCACCGATATCAATTTTCAAGTACTCAAGTAAATGTAGCACCTGCAAATGCAACTTCAACCTATAGTCTTAGAGTAATATTTACAGCAATTTCGAATGTTACCTCAGCATCGGCAATTAATAGAGATATGAATATAATCACATTTACACCTTAAGTTAGAGTTAGATTAATAGATTAATATCCCCTTTTAATAGACAGTTAAAAATATTAACTCTGTTTATTAGAAAGGGGTTTTTTAATTTGAGATAAGGGCAAATGGGTGAATAGAAAGCCTAGTCTTCAACCAAAAACATTTTATTTTTTTCCACATACTTTAATAAAACGAAAAAAAAGGATGTGGGGAATTTGAATCGTTTTAATGGCCGTAAAGTAGATCAGTTACAATTCGATCTTGAATATAGAACCCAATTTACTTTTATAGTAAATGATGAAACTTTAAGTTGTGTTTTAAAAGATATTGCTAATAATTCAGTAAATATCGTCGGAATTTTACTGACAAAAAGTGGTGAAAATAATAATTTCGTTAGACTTGTACCTGGTACAACTGAATCGCAAAATATACATGATCTAAAAGTAGTTAGAGAAGTACTTGAATCATTTAATGTGAAATTTAAAGAAGAAACGATTTTCGCTCTATTAAATATTCCCCCTGGTATTCCAGGAGTATTTAGTAAAATTTATGGCAGTTTATGGTGTAAGGTTGGTGTGAAATCATTCTTTATAGGAGAAAAAGATAGTCTTTTTTTAACCGTATCAAATATAAAGAATGCAACGGATATTTTAAAGAATGATTACTTGATACAATGTGATAATCATTGTGAATAGCTTAGATCTAGATTTCTGCAGTTTTATTAGGTGATTAAAGCTTAATCATCATTTTTGAATAGTATATTTCTGCAATAATTTGTTGGCTAATTCTATTCCATCTTCTGTTAAGTAAACTGATTTAGCACGATTACTAAAAAATATGAGATTATTATTCAATAATTTATTTAATGTATCGAAAGGATATCCTTTCCAACTTCTGAGTGTAGTTTCATCTAATACTGTGTTTTCTTCAAATGCTGTTAAAAATAATAATAATAAAGTTAGATCATCGATTAATTCTTGCATTTCAAATAGCTCCTTTCTAATTTACATTTAAGAATTAAAAAAATAAGAGAAAGCCCTTTTAGTATAAGGGTTTTCTTATTTCTAATTAATAAACTATAAATTAGAACACACTGGTGAAAAATGTGATTTAGTAATTTAATCATTTAAAATAGACATTCGATCTCTATGACCACAAACGGGACAAGTAACTAAACGTTCATTTACTTTACCTGTTTTAAATGCAATCGCAAAATTTAATTTAGATAATTTAAAGCGACTGCTACAATGAGGACAAACAAAATGAGTAGTTCTAGTACGAATATCTGAATAATTATAGACAAACACGAAAGCTAAAATTAATATAAGAATCGATTGGAAAAGACCTGCAATAAATTGATTCATATGTTATCCTACTTTCTTTTTTATTGATGCTTGCTATTTATAGAATGATACCTTTGTAGTTTTTGATTTCAAATAGTTACTAAAATTTGCAATCTAAAATAAAAAGCTTAAAAAAGTAAAATAAAAATGAGGGAAATACCAAAAATAGGAAACAATAGAAACTAAGTACTAAAATACATAAATGAAGATTGAACTAAATACGAAAGGAGAATTTTATGAATATAAAATTCTTGTTTATATTAAATGATTATATACCTACAGAACCGGCTTATGTTGCAAATACTGGAAAATATATAGATGGCTCATTAAATATCTATTTAAATGAAACTTTATTTTTTCATGATCCGAATTTAAATCTTACTGAGTTTGCGAGTCAATTAAGTGAATGGGTTCAAAAGGTACAAAATGGAGCAAAAGATAACATGAATTATGAATCGATTAATCGAAATGAAGATCTTATGAATTTCCTATATAAAGGAGATGACAAGTGGGGGATTTATTCGGTGTGGCAAATGTTTGAACCCACAGAATATATTAATACAGAGGTATTAGTTGAGTCTGTAAACAGATTTCTTACTGCGTTAAATGATGGACTTATTGAAATTAATTATGATTATACGCTTGATAAATTTAATCAGTAATTTTGATTATAAACCAGTGTTGTTTTACTAAAAAGAGTTGCTAGAGTAACTCTTTTTTTAGTGCATTTGATAGGGGGAATTTACTGAACTAATCTATTTTTTAAACTAGGTACAACTTCTTTAATGGTTTTTACAGATAAAATTGTTGAATTTTAACGAAAAAGAAGTTTAATGTTTGTGAAATTGTTGAAATGCCAAATTGAAGACTGTTTAACTTTACTGATGATGAACAAAATTATTTCACTGTAATGGAAAAATAGTAAAAGATTTATGTAATAAAATAAAGCACAAGGTAAAATTTTTACCTTGTGTTTTTTTTATAAATTTTAGTTAAAAAATCACTTTTACCATGAAGATAAAAGTGATGAGTACCTGTTTGCCAATTCCACCATGAAAACAAGGTTAATACAGGGTATGTTAGGAAATGGGAATAGTTCGTTTTTCCCATATGGTAAAGATTTCCTTATTTGTTAATCTTAGGTTGTTTAGATTGAGGAAGATCTTGGGGAGTAATTGAGATTTTTATTTTTATCAAGTAAGTATCTAATTTTCTAAGTTATCTGTTAAAATAATTCCTAAGATTAATCATAATAGGAGAAATCAACTTATGATGAAAGTATTTTCCAAAAAAATCGTACTACTATTCGCATCATTGATGGTTTTACTAATGATAAGTGGAGCTTTAGTTTCTTTAACTTATATTCCTCTAAAGGTAAAAGAAAATCAAGAGGAAATGAAATTAACAGAAAGTCACTGATCTATCTTAAAAGAGGTCAAATTATTTTTAACTAAAAGCTCTGAATAAGGGCTTTTTGTACTTTCGAAATTAAATCACTTAATTAAATGAGACTACACTTATTGAATACAAAGCTGGAGGGAATTTTTAATGAATCAAAAAAGAATCAGAGATTATGGTGTTAATATTGGGTACCTAGAAACAGGGAAACTAAATTCTATTACAGATGTTGAAGGGGTTACGGTAGGTCATTTAACAATCAGTGATCAAGACATCCAAACTGGTGTTTCGGCAATATTTCCTCATCAAGGAAATCTATTTAAGGACAAGTTAATCGCGTCATCGCATGTTATTAATGGGTTTGGTAAATCGATGGGAACGATTCAAATTAATGAGTTAGGTACAATCGAAACGCCAATTATTTTAACTAATACGTTAAGCATTGGGACAGCTGCAGACGCTCTAATTGAATACATGCTTGAACATAATCCAGAAATAGGTCGTACGACAGGTACTGTTAACCCAGTAATTTGCGAATGTAATGACATGCTTTTAAATGATGTACGAGCTAGATTTATCACAAAAGATCATGTTTTTCAAGCATTAAGTAACGCTACTTCAGATGTGAAAGAAGGAACTGTCGGAGCAGGAACTGGAATGCTTTGCTATTCATTAAAAGGTGGCATTGGAACAGCTTCTCGAGTTATGAAGATGGAACATGGTACATATACAATGGGCGTTTTAGTCTTATCTAACTTTGGGATTTTAAGCGATTTAAAAGTAAATGGAAAGCCTGTTGGATCAGAATTGCGAGATCATATCTTAAAAGAACGAGACGAACAAGATAAAGGTTCAATCATTATGATTGTTGCAACGGACCTTCCCGTTTCAGAAAGGCAGCTAAATCGGATCATTAAAAGAACAGTTACAGGTTTATCAAGAACAGGCTCAATTATTACAACGGGAAGTGGTGAAGTCGTCATTGGCTTTTCAACTGCAACAAAAATACCTCATGAAAAAACAGCGCATTGCATAACGGTTCAGACGATACATGAAGAAGATATTGATCTAGCATTTAGAGCAGTAGGAGAAGCCACAGAAGAAGCAGTTTTAAACTCTTTAGTAACAGCAACACATATTGTTGGAAGAGATGGAAATGAAAGACCAGCTTTTAAAGATTTAATAGAAAAGTACAATGTTAACTTAATATAGATTATGGAATTCAAAAATCTAACTAGAAAGTAGAATAAAGTTCTAATAACGCAATAAATTTCATAAAATACTCTTAATCTGAAAGATGGACAAGCATTAAGTTAGGAGGTTGCTATGAAAAAAATTGTGTTTTTTGTTACTACATTTGTAATTTGTTTAGGTGTTAGTTTTATGGCTTTTAATGATAATAGTTTAAAAAGGACTAATTCGACACTAAATGAACAGGTTCGGGTTAAAACTCAAAATGAAGTAATAGCCGACAAAAATATAAATATATTGAAGCTACCTTTGCCAAATAGAGATCAAAGAAAATATAGTGTGAAAAAATTACCAATCAATCGTAGCCAAATAGAAATTCAAAAATTAAATAATAAATAACTTCGAGAATTCATCATAAAAAAATTGACGGACCTAATCGTATTTATAGGGTCTGCCATTTTTTTTGTTAGGAATTATATAAAAAAAGGTAGGACTATAACAAAACAAATAGAATAATTAGTTAAAAGGAATATAAAGTGTCATGGAGGTTAAAAAATGAAAATTGCTTTTCTTATCATTGATATGCAAAAAATATTTTTAGATGGTAAAAAAGAATCATTAAATGTCGAAGGTGCTTGTGAATATATAAATTATGTTGCTGAGAGTATTCGATCTAAAAATCATCTAGTTATACATGTGCAAGATATCGAAGGAGCAGATGAAATAGATTCAGAATTAATTTCTTTCATCCCGGAAATTATAGTGGAAGAACAAGATATTTGTGTTACAAAAGAACATTCAAATGCATTTTGGAATACGGAATTAGAGCAGATTTTGAAAGGAAATGATGTTGAGTTAGTTATAATAGCTGGATTTGCAGCAGAACATTGTGTTCTATTTACTTATAATGGGGCTAGCGAAAGGGGATTTAAACCAGTCTTATTGCAAAATGGAATACTAAGCACAAAAAGTGATGTAATAACTCAAACGTATCGTGATCGAAACATTATTTCATACAAAGTTGTCCCATACATTATTTAGTTTAAAAATAGATTGATAACATAAAAAGTGCTCTTTTAAGTCATCGTACTTTGAGCACTATTTTGAATTGAAGAGAAGACAAAGAAACCACAAGGTAAAATTAATGATCCTTGTGGTTCAAATCTAATCTATTGGGAATTTAGACAATATTCCTCTTATTCTTCTAATGGATGCGGATTAATTCATAAATATCAGAGTCAAATCGAACTCTTGTATGCTTGGATTCAATTCGTTCTATTTCTTCTATTTCTTCTCGTAACTCTCCAAACCACCAAAATTTGATTTCAGTTAAAAAATTAGTAAGCATTTTATTCCCCCTAGTTTGAATAATGCCTTAACACTTTTAGATTATAAATCTATTTTTTTAAGGCAAGATTAATTTCACGTAAAAGTTAGCAAAGTTTTTAAGGAGTGAAAGAGGGAATAAAATTGCTTAATTAAAAAAGTGAATCTATTAAATCCAACTAGATTAGAATTAATTTTAAATAAAGTTGAATTTATTTAAAGGAAAATTATGGATGGATGTAGAATACTAATCTATACCTCAAAGATTTATCCTTTATGAATAAATCCCAAAAAGGAGTTGGTAGGCATGTCTAAATTTAGATTAATTCCTTACAAGCTGGAAGAAGTTAAAGGTAGTACAAATGAAGTACCACCTGGAGTTCGTTTAATTGAAGCTAAATCTATTTGGGACAAAGGGTGTCAAGGGGAAGACGTGGTTGTAGCTGTTATTGATACTGGCTGTCAGACTGACCACCCTGAATTACAAGAGCGAATTATTGGTGGATATAATTTTACAGAAGACTACGGTGGGGATCCTAACGTATTCTTAGATAATAATGGACACGGTACACATGTATGTGGAACGATTGCAGCTTCTGAAAATGGAGAAGGTGTTGTAGGGGTTGCTCCAAAAGCAAAACTTCTCGTTTTAAAAGTACTCTCTGGAGCAGGGGAAGGTAGCATTGAATCAATTGTACAAGCGATTGATTATGCGACAAATTGGAAAGGCTCTAATGGAGAAACTGTTCGAGTGATTTCAATGTCATTAGGTGGTCCAGAGGATGATTCTTCGTTACATGAAGCGATTCAAAGAGCGGTTGAACAAAATATAGCCGTTGTATGCGCAGCTGGTAACGAAGGTGATGGAGATGGCTCAACCAATGAATATAGCTATCCAGGTGCTTACGATGAAGTTATAGAAGTAGGTTCCGTAAGTCTGCAAAAACGATTATCCAATTTTAGTAATACAAATAACGAAATTGATTTAGTTGCGCCGGGAGAAAAGATTCTTTCGACTTATCCGACAAATCAATATGCTGTTCTTTCAGGTACATCAATGGCAACACCACATGTATCAGGGGCAATTGCATTATTAATTCAACAGTTTGAGTCAGAGAACAATGAGAAAATCACTGAACCAGATTTGTTCGAACTGCTAATAAGTCATACAGTACCAATCGGATACAGTTCGTTTGAGGAAGGCCATGGACTTTTAAATCTAGGCGTAAATATACCCTCAAAGTCTCCGAATGTAATAAAATAATAGATAAAGTCCCGATAGTGTTGGTAGACTATCCGGGACTTTTTTGATGAATCGAAAAAAAGTAAAACTATATAGAGGTGATATGAATGTTTAAAAATCAAATAACTGAACTTTTAAAAATAGAATGTCCAATTATTCAAGCTCCGATGGCCGGTGGAATCACAACCTCAGATTTTGTAGCTGAAGTTTCAAATTGTGGAGCTTTAGGGACAATTGGAGCAGGCTATATGACTCCATCACAAATACGTGAACAAATTAGAGAAATAAAAACATTAACTAATAAAAGCTTCGGAATTAATTTATTTGTCCCAAATGATTTTAGAGTAAACGAAAATGAAATTTCAAAATCCAATGATTTATTACAACCTTTTAATGAAGATTTAAATATAAAACAAAATGATCGCATACAGGTTCAAAATTTTAATTCTTTAAATGATACATTTCACGAACAAATTAAAGTGATCATTGAAGAAGGTGTTCCGATTTGTTCATTCACATTCGGTATACCTTCAAAGGAAATGATAAAAGAGTTAAAGCTTCATAATATTATTTTGATTGGAACAGCCACTACTGTAAATGAAGCAATTGAAATTGAGAAGTCAGGAATGGATTTAATTGTCGTACAAGGTAGTGAAGCAGGTGGACATCGAGGTAATTTCTTAAACGAGAATGAGGAAAGTTTAATTGGATTAATGTCACTAATACCTCAAGTAGTTGATCAGGTTAGTATTCCAGTAATTGCAGCTGGAGGAATTATGGATGGAAGAGGCTTAATGGCGTCTCTTTGTTTAGGGGCGAAGGCTGTTCAAATGGGTACCGCTTTTCTAACCTGTATTGAAAGTGGAGCTCATGAAGTACATAAGAATGCTATTCTAAATTCTACAGAGGACCAGTTAGTTTTGACCCGTTCATTTTCTGGAAAATGGGCAAGAGGAATCGAAAATAAATTTATTACGGAAATGAAAAAACACGAGGCTGATTTACCAGAGTTTCCTGTACAAAATACGATTACACAAACGATTAGAAAAGCGTCATCCGTACAATATAATAAAGAGTTTATGTCACTATGGTCGGGACAAAGTCCTAGATTATCTAAAAATGAATCGGTAGAAAACTTAATAAATGGAATAATGGGTGAAGCTAAAAAATTCTTCGAGATTTTTAGTGGTAAATTGAGCTAAATGCTAAGTAAATTGATCTGTACTACTATTTTTGATTAGGAGACTTTATGAATTATTGTGAAGGTATGAGAGAAAAGATTGGAAATGCTCCTTAGATATTGATCCTTTTATAAAAAATCAGTTAAAAAAATTAAAATATTAGCCAAGTAAAAAAAGGTTCTAATAGGTTTTTTCGTTACCTATAGAGAACCTTTTTTTATAGAAGTAAATAATCTTTTGTTACTTTAAAAGCATACGATCAATATACGATTTAATAGCTTCAATATTACCAGATACTTGTTCTTCTCTTTGTTCATCTTTTTTTATTTTATCTAATGATTTTTCTAATATCGTTTTTGCTTCAGATTGAGGAATAACAACTACTCCATCTGCATCACCAACAATGATATCACCTGGGTTAACTGATGTACCTCCACAGGAAATTGGAATATTAATATTACCTACTCCAATTTTTCCACTCGCAGCTACAGTAGTACCTTTACAAAATACTGGGAAATTTAATTTTTTAATACCGCTTATATCCCGGATTACCCCATCAACAACTATAGCACTAACACCCATTGTTTGTGCCATTCCAACAACAAAGTCTCCTGCAATTGCCCGGTATCGATCACCTTTTGCATCGATTACGATGACATCGCCTGGATTTGCTTCACGAATTGCCCTTAATACAGCTAAGTTATCACCAACAGGGATTTTAACTGTCACTGCTCTTCCTACAAATCTATATTCTTCTTTTAAAGGCTTTATTGACGGATCCATATTATTTAGCCCATCCATTACATCTGAAATACAAGTTGTTGGTATATTTTTAAATTGATTAATAATAGAAATCACTCCCTAATAAATCATTTATTAATGAAATTATATAAATTATTTGGTCTCGTGAGAATTTCGAAAAAATTATGAAGCTTGATAAAAAATAATTATTGTATTTAGAAAGGTTGCAATAGATTAATATCGAATAAAATAAGTTGGATAATAAAAAATAGTGTAATGTTTTAATATCTTGAATTTATACATCATGTAATTAGGATCTGATTGAAGTGAAAATATAGATACTATGGTACACATTTTATAAAGAAAATAGTTTAATCTTTAAATATCTTGAATTTAAGCATATGTAAAATAAGGATCTGATTGAAGTGGAAATTTAGATACTATCGTACACATTTTATAAAGAAAATACATTCCATTAAGTTTCACTACATTATTAATATTTTACATTGGACTATTTTTAGACCAGTCCTATTTCGGGAAAGTGAAAATATTTAAGAATGTAACATGATTGACTTCATTATTTAATATATAGATTTATCCTTGTATAGTAACATTTAATTAAGGAGTTGAGGTGCTTGAGAAATAAAACTAAATACGTCTATTTAACACACAAAGTTCAAATAGAATCGACGGAAAAACTAGAAAAGCTATCCCAACTTACAGGGAAAACTAGTGCAGAATTAATCGAAAAAATGATAGAAGAAATGTATGATCTACATATAAATTCAAAGGAAAATGAAGGGAATCTTAGTGAAGTTCTTAGCGATGAAATTTTATTTGAAGAAATTACTGATCAAGAAATAAGAGATGCAGAGCTAAGATGGAGAAACTCAAAACAAGGTATTAAAGATTTTAGTCAAAGAATGGAAGATTGGAAGAAAGAAGAAAAAAGAAAAAATGCTGAGAAAGCAAAAGAATATAAAAAGAAAATAGTTGATTGGGCTAGAGTTTGGGAAGAGTATTTAAGAAATTACTCTACTTCAATTAAGAAAAATAAAAAACATAATTTCAAGTATTTCAATCCGAATGATAATGCTGAAGTTTGGAAGAAACAGATGAGGGAATATACAAAGCTTTGGCACCCTGATTATGCACCAGACCATGGAAATCCTCAAAAGTTTGGTGAAATGAAAGCTGAATATGATATTTTAAAGGGTAAAATACCAACAGAAGAATATAGTTTATAAATTCAACGGTAATACATATAAAGATTCAAATGGGTGATTTCGATTTGTAAAAATAGTGAAAAGTAGTGGAACTAATATCGTTCCACTACTCATTTAACCTACTAGATTTAATCTTCTTTTGCACTATCCTCAGCAATTACTCTTAGTTCTTGATAAAAAATGTCATGATTACATTCTGGATTTTCAGCTTGTTTATACTTGTCTACAATTTCAAGTAATTCACCTGTATCACCTTTTGCATTGATAATTTCTAATAGTTGATTCATATCATCAGTGTATTCATCTTCTTTTTTCATTATAGAAACCTCCATTTACATTTAGATGTTCATTATTATTTACTAGCTTTATGAAAAAAATAGATTGATTTTGAAATATATAGTCATCTAATGAAAGATTGAATTTAAAATTCATTCAATCCCCACCATATTAGTAAATTGATATTAAAATTTGAATTTTCAACCGGAATAGTATAATTTGGATATAAATTATGATAACGAAAATACTATGATTAACTAAATACTGGATTAGAAGTAGTCAAATTGTAATCATAAAAGATTGAAAAATGGTGGGGGAATAAATATGAACTTTAACTTTAATGAAGAACATAATAGAAAAAATACAAATAGTACAAAGTGGGACTCAGTTGATCGAGTATTTGGATGTACGGATGTACTACCTTTATGGGTTGCCGATATGGATTTTGCTTGTGCACCTGGAATTATTGAAGCTATAACGAAACGAGCTCAACATCCTATTTATGGTTATGGACATATACCTGAGGAATTTTTTGAATCAGCAATGAATTGGGCAAGTAAACGGTATAATACATCGATTCAAAGAGAATGGTTAACAAATATACCTGGAGTGGTTCCAGCATTAAATTTAGCCATTGATGCTTTCACAAAACCTGGTGATGAAATCATCATTCAGCCACCAGTTTATTTTCCATTTTTCAGTACAATTAAAAATAATGGAAGAACCATCGTTGAAAATTCTTTAATTGAAGAAGATGGCTATTATTATATGGATTTAGAAGATCTAGAAAATAAAATTACGTCTAAAACTAAAATGATTATTCTATGTAGCCCTGCAAATCCTGTTGGAAGAGTATGGACGAAAGAGGAATTATTAGGTTTATTTGAAATTTGTAAAAAGAATAAAATTGTTGTAATAGCTGATGAAATTCATGCTGATTTAGTCTATGAGAAAGGTAGTCACATACCTTTTTATTCATTAAGTGAAGATGCAGCAAATATGAGTATTACATTTATGTCGCCAAGCAAAACATTCAATATTGCAGGCTTATTTTCGTCACTTGCTGTCATTCCAAATCAAGATTTATTTACAGAGTTTTCTCATGCCATTGCTCGTTCAAGTTTAGAAAACTTAAATATTTTTGGAATTGAAGCAGTAATAGCAGCTTATAATGAAGGGGAAAAATGGCTTGATGAATTATTGATTTATTTAAAAGGAAATGCGGAGTTTATACATAATTATTTAAAAACTAATATTCCAGAAGTAAAAATGAGAGTTACAGAAGCGACGTACTTAGGATGGCTTGATTTTAGAGGTTTAGGCTTAAGAGGTGACCAATTAAACGAATTTATGATTAATGATGCTAAATTAGGTTTAAATGAAGGTCGCGGTTTTGGGATAAATGGAGATGGTTTTATGAGATTGAATTACGCTTGTACACGTAAAACATTAGAAGAAGCCATGAAACGATTAGAGAAAGCTGTAAAAGCTAGAAAGAAATAGAAGGAGATGGGATGATGACGTTAAAAATAACACCATGTATTGTTATGAGCGGGAATGCTAAAGAAGCGGTACATTTTTATGAAAAAGAACTTGAAGCAGAGGTTCTAAATATACAAACATACGGTGATATGCCAATACCTTGTTCAGAAGCATTAAAAAATAGTGTTGCAAATGCAATTTTAAAAATCGGAGAAAGTGACCTTATGTTATTTGATGCTCCGATTCAATCGAATCCGATTATGAACAAAGACTTTCAACAAAATACACCTAATTATGAACAGAAAAAAGTAGAAGTTACGATAAATCTTTCGATCGATAATGTAGAAAAAACAAAGCGCATTTTTAATTCATTACAACAAGATGGACATGTTATTGCCCCGTTAGAAGCAGTACCATTTAGTCCCGCATTCGGAACAGTTACTGACAAGTTCGGCGTTACATTCATATTAATAACTCAAAAGTAAAATATACATAATTTTTGTTTGATAGCAAAAATGGGGAGATTAGATGGTTAACATAAATGTTGAATTAGTAAAACAATTAATTAATGAACAATTTCCAATTTGGTCTCAGTTAGAAATAAAACCAGTAGAATTAAGTGGCAACGATAACAGAACGTTTCATTTAGGGGATAAAATGAGCGTAAGATTACCAAGTGCAGAATGCTACGTTCCTCAGGTTGAAAAAGAGCATAAGTGGTTACCCATTTTAACAAATAAACTAAGTTTACCAGTATCTAAACCGTTAGCTAAAGGAAGTCCAAGTAAATCCTATCCTTGGCCCTGGACAATCAATGAATGGATCGATGGAGAATCTTTGAACAAAGAAAATATAAGTGATTTAAGTCAATTTGCTAAAGAGTTAGGGCAATTTTTAAAGGAGTTCCAGTCAATTGATGCTCATGGAGGGCCGATTGCAGGAAAGCATAATTTCTTTAGAGGTGGTAACTTAGCTGTTTACGACCAAGAAACTAAAGATTCAATAGACCAAACGAAAGCGATTTTTAACAAAGATTTACTAACAGAAATTTGGGAAACAGCTCTAAGTTCCAAATGGGAGTATGAACCAGTATGGGTGCATGGTGATATTGCTCCTGGAAACTTACTTGTTAAAAATGGAAAGCTATGTGCAGTCATTGATTTTGGAATCCTAGGAGTTGGTGATCCATCATGTGATGCAGTAATGGCATGGACATTTTTCGATACTGATAGTAGAAACGTCTTTAAAAACGTTTTAAACTTTGATGAAAATACATGGAATAGAGCGAGAGGCTGGGCTCTATGGAAGGCTTTAATTACATTTAATGCGAATAAAGAGAATACTTCATCAATAAGGGAAGAATCATTTAATACGATAAATGTGATCATGAACGATTTTAAATCTTAAATTAAATTTTACGAGTTGCTTTAATAGCGACTCGTTTTTTTGTTTCTTGGTACTTCAATGAGGGTGCAAAAAAAGCTAAAACTTAGATGAAATTTTGTAATTTTCAAATAAGCTAACAATCATGAATTTATAAGGAAAAAACATGAAATTCTTGAATCTTGTTCATACTATTGTTGGGAGGTATTCCAACTATGTTACAAAAATTACTAGCTAGTTTATTATTAATGACGCAATCAGTTGAACTTCCTGACAGCTTAACTGTTATTCAGCAGGGCCATCCGATTGCCGTAGTTAATCGTGAAGATTTTACAATGTCACTTCCAGGTACACCTATAATAAACGATAAAAAGTTTAATCAATTTATTGAAAAACTTGATCAACAAATTTACCGTAACCCTATAAATGCGACAATCAATGAACAAGGTAGAATTGTACCAGGACAGGTAGGATACAGACTTTATAAAAAAGAGTTTAAGGATAAATTTACTACATATTTTTATAGTAAAGGCCCTTCTAAAATTGAAGTACCAGAGTTAGATATTTATCCTAAAGTTGATAGTGAATTATTAGCCCATATTAGGATTCAACAAATTGGACAATATGTAACCTACTTTAATTTTAATAATAAAAGTCGAGTACATAATATTTCACTTGCAGCAAAAGCAATTGATAATTACGTAGTTTTCCCAAATGAAGTTTTTTCTTTTAATAAGGTAGTAGGAGAGAGAAGTGGGGCAAAGGGATATAAACGTGCACCGATCATTGTAAGGGGAGAATTGTCTGAAGGAGTAGGAGGAGGAATATGTCAAGTTTCCTCTACTCTATTTAATGCAGTAGATCGCGCTGGTCTAAAAATTATTGAAAGATATACCCATAGTAGACGAGTACCATATGTACCAGCAGGACGTGATGCAACTGTAAGTTGGTATGGACCAGACTTCCGTTTTCAAAATAAATATAATCAGCCAATTCTAATTCGAGCAAAACAATATGGAGGAAGTATGATTGTTACGCTTCATTCTTCCGATGTCATCAATTATGAAGTAAGAAATGTCCCTATCGCTCCAACTCGTTTACCTGAAGAAATAAATACAGAAGAAGACAAGCATTCTTCAAATCCTTCTAGGAAAGGAAAAATAGTACCACCGCATAAGTCGGTAGGGGATTAAAGATAATACAAGTAACCCCCACAAGGTAATTAAAGATCCTTGTGGGGGTTATTTTGTTTTTCATGAATAAGGATCATTTTGAATAAAAATTAATGAAAGTCTAATCCTTTCAACACTAGACTTATAGAAACTAAGGATTTAGAATTATAAGAAAGATTTGAAAACAAAGGAGAATTGCATGACAAAAATAAATGTATTATTTGATTCGAAGGATATGGAACGAAATACATTACCTTATTACTACGATTATGGAAAGATCATTTCAACTATTCAAAGTCAGCTAATTGATACATTTGGTGTAGATTTCCAAATGTATTCAGATGAGGATACAACCAATGAAATTTGGGAAATTCTAGAAGAGGATCTTAAAGAAGAATCGAGTGAAGTTCAATTAATCAGCCATATTTATAATGAGCTTGAAACAAAAACTATTTCTTCGAATCACACTGATAAAAAATTGGAACTCATCATTAAGCCAAGGGTTGAAAATGGATTATACTATTATCCGAATTACGGAGTAGCTTTATCGAAAGCGATGATATTTGAAGCGGATAATCAATATAATAGAGACCTGATTTTTGCTAAAAATGATTCATGTCTTTCATCCTTTTTTCAATACGTACTAAAAAGAAAACGAGATTATATTAAAAATTATGTAACGGTTTATACAGATACAGATGACGGTGTCGAAACATCAATTGAAAATATTACTAAAATGGTTAATAGAGAAGATGTATTTTTAGAAGAATCATTAAAAAGAGAAATTTATCGATCAATAGACCATTTCTTTAATGAAGGTCGAGATTTCTTTAAAACATATGATATCCCATATAAACGAGGATTTTTATTATATGGAAATCCAGGAAATGGAAAAACAACATTAGTGAAATCAATTGCAAGTAGTATTAATGCACCTGTTGCATATTGGCAAATTACTGAATACACATCAAGTTACACAATTAAAGAGGTTTTTAGTTCAGTGTTAAAATTAACGCCAATGGTACTAGTTATCGAGGATATTGATAGTATGCCTCCTTCGGTTCGTTCAGTATTCCTAAACACGATCGATGGTGCAACTTCTAAAGAAGGTTTATTTTTAATTGGAACGACTAATTATCCCGAAAAAATCGATCCAGCTTTAAT
Organism: Gottfriedia luciferensis; assembly: GCF_001712755.1. Classification (GTDB taxonomy): domain Bacteria; phylum Bacillota; class Bacilli; order Bacillales; family Bacillaceae_G; genus Gottfriedia; species Gottfriedia luciferensis_B. The sequence continues at coordinate 27,683 of NZ_MDKC01000032.1, read as the reverse complement.
GAATCGCTCTGGTAGATTTGATCGAGCATATGAAATTAAACAACCAACAAAAGAAATGCGTTCTGAGTATTTACAAAAGAAAAAATTAAATCGAATTTTAAACAATGAAGAATTACAGCTCCTAATTGATTCAACGAATGACTTCTCTTATGCTCAATTAAATGAGTTATATATTTCAATCATTATTGAGTGGGACTGTGACCAAAAAGTAGATATCATTCGACTATGCGACGAAATGAGATCCATTTTACGTAAACAAAAAAAGCAAAATTGGGAAAAGAATCAAACTGTGGGATTTTCTTTTGAATAATTGATTTTACTTTTACATGTACTAGTTATAAGTATCAGATCCATCATGATAACTTTGAAAAGATAGAAGCAAGGGCTTCTATCTTTTTTTTGTTTGGCTCCAAACTACCATGAAAATTAGTTTCTTCATAAATAGATAAATGAAAATACTAAAGAAAACTCTGCTCAAATCTTAAAAATGAGTAAAGTTAACAAAAAGTCTAGTACTTATAGTTGACTGGAAAAAAGTCAGTATTTGTATAGACACTTACCATCCATTTTCATTCGCTTTGCTGTAGCGTTTGCGCTGCATGACTGGCTAAATGGTAGGATAGTTTCTGTAGGTATATTATTGATAAATTGAAGAACTACAAACTATATACGTAGGTTCTGATATAGATAATTAAGTAGGAGGGTGACTTCAAAAATAATAAAAATATTCCTAAAGGATATACTATCTTGGAAACGAATTTGCTTTTTTGGAGGAATGTACATGAAAAACCAAACTATCAACTTGCTTCAAATGTCATTTATCCTAATTGGTAGTACTGGACTTATTAACCATGTGATTATCATTCCTATGGTTTTGGACGTTTCGGGCCGTGATTCTTGGATCACCATCTTGCTCTCAAGCGTTTCTTTACTATTCTTGATACCAATTCTCTACTTTATCCAAAAACGTATGAACGGAGTACAGTTGTTTCTTTGGCTTAAGGGAAATTTCGGGAGATTTATTACATACCCATTAATGGCAATGATCGTTCTATACCTATTTTCCTCGGGTGTCGTCCTTTTAAAGGAAACGTTAACCTTTTTATCGTTTTATCTCCCAATGACACCTAGAGTATTATTAGGGGCTACTTTTTCTATAGTCTGTTTTTATAATGCAAAGCACGGAATTCAATCCATCGGGTTAACCGCGGGTATCCTTCTCCCAATTGTCATTGTTTTAGGTTTTTTTGTCATGACTGCGAATTTTCCGCATAAAGACTATACTCTTTTAAAACCATATATAGAATACGGTACTTCTCCTGTTATAAAAGGCATGATCTATCCAATATCAGGATTTGTAGAAGTTGCTTTTATCCTATTTTTTCATCATCACTTAAATGAAAAATTAAAGTTTAGTACTTTGATTTGGATTGGAATCACTTTTGTAATTCTTACTCTTGGACCAACGATCGGGGCCATTACAGAGTTTGGACCATTCGTGGCTGCTAAGCAACGATACCCAGCCTTTGAAGAATGGAGACTGGTATCAATTGGTCGCTATATCGAACATCTCGACTTTTTATCAGTTTATCAATGGTTTGTTGGCGCTTTTATCCGCTTGTCTCTTCTTACTTTTTTAGTCTCAGATATTCTTAATGTTACAAATAAGAAGGTAAATAGTGGAGTAAAACTTTTTTTCCTAGCGTGGGTCACTTTGATATCCATTTTGTCCATTAATGATACTTCTTTTTATTTGTTTTTATCCCGTCAATTTTTACCGGGTACTCTTGTATTTATTCTCTTGATTTTTGTACTTTTAGCCATCCTCTCTATGTTTGTGAAAAAAGAGAAAGGAGGTAACACCAATGAAGCGCAATAATCAACCTGATCAAGATCAGTTGAAGGTCAAGTGGGATGAAGATATTTTAAGAGGTTGGTTTGAAGGATCGCAAGATGTCATCTTCCAAAAACACCAAATCGACAGTGGCAAACGTTATTTTTCTATTTTATCTTTATATTGTCAAAGTCTCATTGACATAAAAGAATTGAGAAAAACAATCATGCCTCATCTTCATGAAGTGTTGGAAAATGGATTTACAGGTGATGCAAAGGATTTGGAGTCAAAACTTGATGTCCCTATCACTTTCGTTAAATCAGACTTTTCACAGGAAGACCTCGCCAAAAAAATATTTGAAGGAGAAGTTCTCTTTTTCCTTACTGCATCTAGGCTGGTTTTTTCCATCAAACTAGCGATGCTACCAGCAAGATCTGTAGAAGCACCTAGTACGGAAGTGACACTAAGAGGGGGAAGGGACGGATTTGTAGAAGAAATTCAAACCAATATTGGTTTAATACGAAAAAGATTGAAAACATGTTCCCTTAGTTATGAAGAATTTGTTATTGGAACTAGAAGTAAAACCAGGGTTGTTGTTCTTTATTTGAAAGATGTTATTTCACAAGATGTTTTAGAAGAAGTACGATCTAAATTAAATAATATTAAAGTCGATGGCATTGTTTCATCTGATCAAATTGAAGAACTTATTACAGAACGGCCATTCAGTCTCTTTCCTTTATTAGAATATACGGGACGACCTGATTATGCTGTAAATTGCCTACTTTATGGACGCTTTGTTTTATTAGTGGAAGGCTCACCGACTGCATCAATCGGACCTGTTACTCTAGTATTTTTTGTGAATAATGCTGAGGACCAGCATTCGTCAGCCCCTTCCGCAAGCTTGGGAAGAGTACTGAGGATTTTCAGCTTAATTGTAGCTGTTTTTCTACCGGGATTTTGGATTGCTTTAGTCGCTTATCATCCGGATCAAATACCATACACATTGTTGGCAACACTGGCTTTGTCAAGAGAGGGAGTTCCATTTCCCACTACATTAGAGGGATTCTTGATGATTTTTTTATTTGAGTTACTCAGAGAGGCAGGTCTTCGAATTCCTACTACTGTTGGTCAAACATTATCCGTAGTAGGTGGGTTAATTATTGGGCAAGCTGCCATCAGCGCAGGTTTGGCTTCTCCTGGTATTGTCGTAATGATGGCTATTTCAGTGGTTTCGACATTTACTTTAATTAACCAGTCGCTTTCGGGAACATTAAGTATTCTCCGATATTTTGTTTATCTACTATCAAGCTTACTCGGAATAACTGGGCTAATATTTTCAGTTTTTATTATTTGTGTTCATCTTGTGAATTTACGCTCTTTTGGGGTTCCATTTATGGCCCCTTACTCGCCATTGGTACCAACTAGTTTGATTCCGGCAACAATTCGAATTCGTTTTAAAAATATGATAAAGAGACCAAAAGAGATTCATACGAACGATAGCACGAAAAAAAAGGGTGAAGAAAAAAGATGAGGAAAAATTTTTTTCAAAAAAAACTACTTATACTATTTCCATCTATTTTTCTGTTAACCGGCTGTTGGGACACAAGAGAAGTAGAGCATGTTTGGTACATGAATTCCTTAGGAGTTGACTTTAAAAATAATCAATACGTGCTCTATCCTCAATTTATCAATTTTTCCACTTTTGCAAAACAAGAAACGACTATGCGAACACCACAGCCAATTTTTATTGGAAAAGGAAAAGGGGAGATTTTAGACCATTCAGCGTTCGATTTTTATAAAACGACTCAACAAAGGGTATCTTGGGAGCACATAAATACAGTCGTATTCTCTGAGAATGTATTAAAAAATGGAGATATTCGACAAATTGATGAATTCTTTGCTCGTTTCTTTCAGTTTAGGAATACGATGTGGGTATTTGGAACGAAGGAACCAATTGAGGATGTTTTGGCAACTGGAACAATCTTAAATCTTTCACCCCTTTATACACTAAGGGATATCCCAAATGAAATGACAAAAAACTATTCTCTTTTTAGTCCTTTGATCTTTTACAAATTTCGGGCTTATTTTTATGAGCCTGCGATGACCACACAAATCCCATTCTTATCGATTTCAAAAAAAAAATGGAAATCAAACAAAAATGATTTCCCTTTATTAAAATATAGTGGGTCGGCTTTTGTAGCTTCAAAGAGCTACAAAGGGTATTTGTCTGAGAAAGACTTATCAGGTTTAAAATGGATGGGCAAGACTTTCACCCGAGCACCGATACTATTAAAACAAGATGGGGAGCCCGTTACCGAAATGGTAATGAAAAAACCAAATATCCAAACAGTAGCGTATATAAAGAACCACAAACCGCATTTTCGAATGAAGATTGGCATAGAAGGAGATATTTTTCAGATTGTAAAATATTTGCCTATGAAAACCGTAAAACAAATAGCTGAAAAAACCTTGAAAAAGGAAATTGAAGAAACCTACAAAAACGGGATTAATAAAGGAATTGATGTTTATCAGCTTTCACAAATACTTTATCGAAATGATGTAAAAGACTGGAAAAAATTTGAAAAGAACGGAGTAATCCCACTTTCGCCGTCATCCTTAGATGTTGAGGTGAAGGTGCAAATTATGACAAGCGGTCAATGGAAGTCCACCAATTTACAGAAGCCATTCTCAAAAGAACCGTAATTAAGCTAATTAATTTGATGACATTTTTCCATTTAATGAAAACCCAATAAGAAAACTAGCATGAAAGAACGATTGTAACTTTCATTCACTGTTGTGAATCATAGATTCATGGTTAGCTAACGCATGCTTTAGTTAAACAACAAGATCGACATAAAAGTCGATTTTTTTTATTGAGCTAAATGGCATGTTAGTTGCAAAAGTGATTCTCTACTTCATCAATGATAAAAGTTAGTTTACTATTAAATTAGTCAAAAAGTATTTGGGGGCAATCGAATGAACAATGGTTTTATATGTAAGAGTTGTGGTAAATATCATGACGAGTTACCGATGAGTTACGGAAGTGCAGTTCCTGACTATTTTTTTGATATTCCAGTTGATGAACAAGAAAGTCGTGTCGAGATGAACGATGATTTATGTATTATTGATGATAAGTATTTTTTTATTCGTGGTAATATTGAAATTCCTGTTATCGATACAAATCAAAAATTTATTTGGGATGTATGGGTATCATTAAGCGAAGAGAACTTCGATAAAACAAATGATTTTTGGGAAGATCCTGAAAGAGAAAAAAAATTAGATCCTATGTTTGGTTGGTTATCGACCGATATTCCCTGTTATCCAGACACAATAAATTTAAAAACTATGGTACACACAAGGACAGTTGGGTTGTGTCCTGTTATTGAATTAGAGCCAACTAAACACCCATTAGCAGTAGAACAAAAAGAAGGAATATCAATAGTACGGATTAAGCAAATCGCAGAAGAATTATGTGATTCAGAAGAATAGGATGAATAATTCCTTATTCAACTAACGAATTCTTGAGTTGAATATCAGCTACTAATTCAGTTAGCTTTTTTTATTCAACAAAATAGCAGTTTAGTTGCATTAGAATGTTTTAATTTTTGATGAATTATACATGTTGGGAGTGCTATTTTGATTAAAAATATTATTGATACAGGTGCATATATACAGTTTTTATTTGGAGGTTTTTTTCGCAATATTAGGCATTCTGTTTAATAAAACTAAACATGAAGCAATTAAAAATATCACCACACCAACTTAGACACAGTTAATATTCTTTTCCAATCGAGAAGATCATGATTCACAGAAGTAGTCTTTTTTTGCTTGCAAAACGAAATAAATACGGTTTATAATGATTGTTGGTTAATGCAATTCGTAATAATTACGATTTATTTTACATAATTTAGGAGGAATTTTAATGAAGGTGCCAATTACTGTTTTAAGCGGATTTTTAGGATCAGGAAAGACTACATTATTAAATCATATTTTGACCAATCGAGAAGGGTTAAAAGTTGCTGTGATTGTAAATGACATGAGTGAAATAAATGTAGATGCCAAACTTGTAAAAAATGGTGGATTTTCACGTACAGAAGAAAAGTTAGTGGAAATGCAAAATGGATGCATTTGTTGTACCTTAAGGGATGACTTGATGAAAGAAGTTGAAAGATTAGTAGATATTGGAGGAATTGATTACATAGTAATTGAGTCTTCGGGTATCAGTGAACCAATACCAGTTGCACAAACGTTCACTTATGTGGATGACGAGCTAGGGATTGATTTAACTAAAAAAACTCGTTTAGATACAATGGTGACAGTTGTAGATGCAAATCGTTTTTGGGAGGACTATTCTTCAGGGGAAACATTATTGGATCGTAAACAAGGAACTGATGAAACAGATATTCGTGAAATTGCAGATTTACTTCTTGAACAAGTTGAATTTGCAGATGTTATTATTTTAAATAAAATTGACCTATTAGAAGAACATGATGTAAAAGAATTAACTGCCTTTCTTAAGAAAATTAATGCACAGGCAAAAATTATTCCTGCTACATTTTCGAATGTCGATTTGAAATCTGTATTAAATACACATCTATTTGACTTTGATAAAGCTAGCCAAGCAGCAGGCTGGATTAAAGAATTAAATGAAGAACACAAACCAGAATCAGAGGAATTTGGAATAAGTTCATTTGTTTACCGTCGAAAAAAACCTTTTCATCCAGAACGTTTATTTTCTTGGCTAGAGAATTGGTCAGTTGACGTTGTTCGTGCGAAGGGCTTCTTTTGGGTAGCAACAAGAAATGATATGGTAGGAATGCTTTCACAAGCTGGTTCTACGATAACAATTCAAGGAGCTGGTGAATGGATTGCAACATTACCAAAAGCAGAACAAGACGAAATGCGTAGAGAAGATCCATTATTAGACAATAAATGGGATGATAATTTTGGTGATCGAATGACTGAACTAGTTCTAATTGGAATTGATATGAATCAATTAGAGATTGAGAAGTCACTTGATATATGTCTGTTAACAGAATTAGAAATGAAAACAAATTGGAATGAATTTAATGATCCAATTCCTGCATTTGTCCAAGCTTAAACATCATATGAACCTACAATTTGATTTATAAAAATAAGTTTTCTTTAGATAAAACTTATTGATTTTTAATGGTTGGACGAGCATATGTCGGTTTCGTATAGAATATAGTTCACTATAAAAAATTATTTGAGGTGATGTATGGTACGGAAAGTTGGACAAGAAGTATTAATTTTATTTGTTCTATTTAGTTATTTATTTTGTTATGTATTTATTGATTTTACCAATTTATCGTCTTTATTTCATAAAGTACCTAAAGAACTATTAAATATGAACACAATATTTATAAGTTTGTTTTTAGAAGCTCTTCCATTTGTATTAATTGGAATCATTGTTTCTTCAATTATTCATGTATTTGTAAAACCAGAGACGATTAGTAAAATTCTTCCTAAAAATGCATTTTTGGCATTTATTCCAGTTGCTTTCATTGGAATGATCATGCCAGTATGTGAATGTGGTATTGTACCAATTGTCAGATCTTTGATAAAAAAAGGAATGCCAGCGTACATTGGGATTGTTTTTCTTAGTAGTGTACCAATCATAAATCCAATTGTATTTACTTCAACCTACTATGCATTTCAATCGAATTCTCAAATGGCATTTTTAAGGCTAGGCTTAGCATTTATAGTCGTTCTACTCATCGGTTTTTTCACTTTATTATTTTATCGAAATAAAAATGTACTATTAGAAACTTTAGAAAAGAAAGAGAACCATAATCATGTTCACCATATTCATTCAAAAACAAGTCGAATAAGTGAAGTAATTTCTCACATTAGTAGTGAATTTTTCTCAACTTGCAAATTTTTAATCATTGGAGGATTAGTCACAAGTGTATTTCAAACATTTCTTGATCGTAGTTTGTTAATACATCTTGCAGATCATTCGAATCTCTCAAGCTTTGTAATGATGGGATTAGGATATTTCTTATCTTTATGTTCAGGGTCGGATGCATTTATTGCTGCATCTTTTTCAAGCACATTTCATGTGAAATCTATTTTAGCTTTCTTAATATTTGGAGCTATGATTGATTTGAAAAATACATTTATGATGTTTGCATATTTCAAGAAGAGATTTGTATTTTTTTATATTTTCTTAACTGCAAGTGTCGTATTTATAGTGACGTCGATTTGGAATTTATACTGGTGAGGTGAATAAATGTCTTCTTTTCAAAATCGATTACGCTCAGTATTTTTCTTCGGAATTGTTTTAATGCTTTTGAAGCTTTTAGTTTCAGGAGATATTCAATATTTCATTGCACCAAAGATGGTGAAATTCACGATCATTACACTAATTGCTTGTATAATTATTGGATTAATTCACTTCTTTGAATTGCTAAAAGAACATCATACGTCATGTAATTGTTGTTCGAATCAAAAAAATAGGACTTTAAGTTTAGTAATTTTAATAAGTATTCCAGTTATAACAAGTAGTTTATTTTCAACAAACGTACTTGGAGCAAGTATTGCTTCAAAAAGAAGTATTTCTAATAGCGAAAATATAGTAAAAAAACAAGCTAAAAAAATAATTTTAAAAAATGATGATTCAAAATTTATAAAAGTTGATGATTCGATGTATGGACATATTATTTCAGATGTACAGGATAGTGTAGAAAAATATGTAGGTAAAAAAATATCTTTTAATGGTTTTGTATATCGTGATAAGGAAACAAGAAATAATCAGATTTATGTATCGCGTTTCGTTATTACCTGTTGCGTAGCTGATGCTCAAGTGTTTGGGTTGATGGTTGAGGGAAAAGAGGTTTCAGGATTTAAAAATGATCAGTGGGTAAACGTAACTGGTACAATTCACAAAGTGAAGGTCGGAAAATATTATCAACCTGTTATTCAGTTGGATAAAATAGCAGAAATAAAACCACTAAAAGATCCATATGTTTATTTTGATTAGGAAAGTTTAACTTATTTTTAATCAGAAAAACATTGAAAACGTAATTGTTTCGTTTTAATATTAAGCGTACTATACTTGCTTAGTTTTAGGTGAGTATCTATTTTTACTTAGTAAATCGTAATTATTACGTTTAATAACATGAAATAAGTTAAAAAATTAGCTAGAAGGGCGGTGCACAAATAGTAAAATATAGATTTTTACTGTTTAGTGATATGAAAAATATAAACTTAAAACCATTATTAACAATTAGTATATCTCTCTTTTTATTAGCGGGCTGTTCATCTAAATCCATTTCTACCTCTAATAAATCTGAAAATAAATCTAAAAAAATAAAAATAGTAACTACTTTTTATCCTGTTTATGAATTTACCAAAAATGTTGCAAAAGATAATGCTGATATTAAACTATTAATTCCATCATCAATTGAACCACACGAATGGGAACCAACACCAAAAGATGTTGGAGAAATTCAGAATGCTGATTTATTTATCTATAATAGTCCATATATGGAAACTTGGGTTCCAAACATTGAAAAAAGTTTAAGCAACAAAAGGTCTTCATTTATTGAAGCAAGTAGTGGAATATCTCTGATAGAAGGACAAGAAAATGAAGATGAGCAAAGTACAAACAATAATACAGAACAAATGGATCCACATGTATGGTTAAGTCCGGTATTAGCTCAGAAGGAAGTTCAAAATATAACAAAAGCTCTTATTAACATTGATCCAGCACATACAGAGGAATATAAGAAAAATAGCGATGACTATGTTAAGAAGTTACAAGTACTTGATCATCAATATCGAACAACATTAATGAATATGAAAAATAAAGAAATTATTACGCAACATGCAGCTTTTGGATACTTAACAAAGCAATATGGCTTAGTTCAAGTTCCAATTGCTGGTTTATCTCCATCGAATGAACCAAGTCCATCAAGAATGGCTGAACTTAAACAATTTGCAAAAAATCATGATATTAATACAATATTCTTCGAGGAAGTTGCTTCTCCAAAAGTAGCGAAAACTCTAGCAAATGAAATTGGAGCAAAAACGGCAGTCTTAAATACACTTGAAGGTTTAAGCGAAGAAGAACAGAAACAAGGAATTGATTATATAAGCGTTATGGAAAATAATCTAAAAATACTAAAAAAGGTATTAGAAAATAAATAGTAATTCAAGTAAAAGCGTGTTCTTTCTATGTGTCACGCTTTTATTTAATTAAGAAAGGAAACAAAAAGATGAGTTTAGTTCAATTTAATAATGTTAAATTTGGTTACCATCATACATCCGTAATAGATAATGTAAGTTTTGAAATAAACCAAGGTGAATTTGTTGGGATTACAGGTCAAAATGGTGCTTCTAAATCGACACTTTTAAAATTAATGCTCGGTTTATTAAAACCTTGGAGTGGTGAAATTCAAATTAATAATAAAGATGCAAATAATGAAAAGATAAACATTGGGTATGTGCCACAACAAATCGCGTCATTTAATATTGGGTTTCCAAGTACTGTAATTGAACTGGTGAAATCAGGTAGATTTAATCAAAAAAAATGGTTCGAAAAAATAGATAAAACAGATATTGAAATAATCGAAAATGCATTAGAAATGGTCGGTATGTGGCATTTTCGTTATCATAAGATAGGATCATTATCAGGAGGACAAAAGCAAAAAATCTGTATTGCACGTGCATTAGCTTCTGAACCAAATTTATTAGTACTAGATGAACCTTCGACTGGTATGGACAAAGAAAGTAGAGTAAGCTTTTATCAATTTTTAAATCATTTAGTTAAAAGACACAATCGAACAGTCGTAATGGTGACTCATGAAAAAGAGGAAGTTGAACAATATCTTGATAAAATAATACATCTAGAGAAAGGAGAACATGGCGTATGGAGATGCTTAACCTTGAATTCATGCAACGGGCATTTTGGGTTGGTGGATTAATCGCGGTAATTGCACCAATATTAGGTGTATTTTTAGTATTAAGAAGACAAGCTTTAATGGCAGATACACTATCTCATATTTCACTTGCTGGTGTAGCAATTGGTTTTTTTATTCATGCTGATTTAACTTTATCTAGTATATTAGTAGTGATCATAGGAGCAATTGCAATAGAATATATGAGAAGAGCTTATCTTTCTTACTCAGAGGTATCGATTGCAATACTTATGGCAGCAGGGTTGTCTCTTGCTCTCTTTTTAATGAGTATAAGTGCAGGAGGGATAACAACGAATGTAGAACAATACTTATTTGGATCAATTGTCACGGTTACTCAGCAACAAGTCTATTTGATGATTGGCGTGACAATAGGAGTATTATTCTATTTCTTTTTGCTAAAAAGACCATTATTTTTAATGACTTTTGATGAAGATACGGCTTATACAAGTGGTGTGAATACAAAATTATTATCTTTATCATTTAGTGTATTAACAGGTGTTGTCATTTCAGCAATTATACCTACAATTGGAGTATTACTAGTTTCCGCATTACTAGTTCTTCCTGCTGCATTCGCGATTAGAATTGCGAAAGGATTTAAATGGGTTCTATTATTGGCGGTATTAACCGCAATTTGTAGTATGTTTGTAGGTTTAGCTTCTTCTTACACCTTGGGAACTCCACCTGGTGCTACAATCACTTTGGTATTAGTAATCATACTAATTGTAGGTTTTATTATTCAAAATATGGTTGTTCAAATTAGAAGAGCAAGATAGTTATTTATAAATATTAATTGAAACAGAGAATCTTTAAAGGATGCTCTGTTTATTGTTTTATAGAAAATAAAAAAGAAAATATACTCTCTTATTCAACTATGGCATGCGTTAGTTGAATATCATGATCACAAAAGTGACTCGTTTTTTTATTAAACAAACTGACAGGTTAGTGGAATAACCAAATGGTAAAATAGGATAGAAATAGCAGATATCATCTTTCTGCTTTTCTATCCTTCTTTTTTCACATTATAAATTTGTACATTCATTTTATATGAGCTTTAATAGCTTAAACCATTTTCTTTACTTGATAAACCTGTTGTGAACACCCTTATTCGATATGAATAAGGTTTTTTTATATGCATTTCTTTAATTAGGGCATAAAAAAGACAGACCTTTTAAAAGAGCTGTCTTTCTTTATATTTATTATGCTTTTTGAACGTTAGTCGCTTGAGGTCCACGTTGACCTGGCTCTATATTAAATGTAACTGCTTGGCCTTCATCTAATGATTTGAAACCATCAGTTTGAATAGCTGAGAAATGGACGAATACATCATCTCCATTTTCACGCTCGATGAATCCAAAACCTTTATCTGCATTAAACCACTTTACTTTACCATGTTCCATGTTTGTTGCCTCCTTGTGTGGGTTACCCACTTTGTAATTATATCATAATAACAATATATTTATAGATAATTAAATGTTCAAACAACTTAAACTCGTATAAGATGAAGAACTTTGAGCTGCAAATTTCAGTTTTTTTAATGTTTCTAACAGAAATTGGAAGAGAAAAGGATCTAGTAACTTAGATCCTATTTTTGATACCGCTAATTGTTTTTATGTTAACTAGCGATGCAAACTTTATTCATAAAAATGCTGAGGATCTTATTCAACTACCATGAAAATTAGTTTCTTCAAAAATAGAAAAATGACATTACTAAAGAAAACTCTACTCAATCGTAAAAAAAAGAGAAGAATTAACTAAAAAACCTAGTGATTACAGTTGACTGGATCAAAGTCAGTATCAGTATTGACACTTTCCATACATTTTCATTTGCTGTGGTGCAGCGCTAGCGCTGCATGGGTGACTAAATGGTAGTTTAGTTTAAGTGAATAACTATCGTTTAAAAATAGCGTTTTTTTCGATTAGTTGTCAGGATAATTTAAATAAAGAGGATAAAAAGAATGGGTATTTTTGGAATAGTGGTGTTGACAAATAGGTGTACTATATATATAGTACACTTATAGTGTATGTACTGCATAGTACATACACAAGTAAAATAACTTAAAAAGGCAGGGAAAAAAATGAAAAATTCAATAATGTTCACAATTAATTCTTGGTATATCCTTATACCACTATTTCTATTAACTGTTCTATATATAATTGTAGCTCCAAATATTAAACGTAAAAAATATGGGATTTCACAATACTTTTTATTATTTACTTTTGTTTTCTACATTTTTTGTGTTATTCATTTAGTATTTTTCCCAATTGATGTTAATATTGGTATTTATGCCAATCAAACTAAATGGTACAACACAATCAATTTTATACCAGTTTTGACAATAGACTTTTTTACATTTGTATTAAATATAATTATGTTCGTTCCATTAGGTGTGTATTTATTTTTTATAGGACGTAAAAATTTTACTGTAAAACAAACAGCAAAAACGGGATTCATTTTAAGTTTAGTGATTGAAATAATTCAAATGATAATTCGTATAATGTTGGGAAGTGGTAGAAGTTCAGATATAAATGATTTACTTGCAAATACAATTGGTGCTATTGTTGGATATTTAATTATAAAGAATATATATAAAATCAAAAAAGTAAAAAATGTTTTTACAAGATTTCAATTAAATCATGAACAAAAAATGTAAGGAAATTCAACCAACTAAAAGAAATTCTTTATTAGTGAATCATCTAAACGAAAATGTGTTGGATAAAGAACATAGATTATTATTATTATGTAAAAGCATGAAGGTTAATAAAGGTAGTACTTCAACTAAAGAGAGCGTAAGTTAAAGATCAAGAGCTGCTAATAAGCAGCTTTTTTCATTGAAGCCAATATGGAAAGGATTATATGTTGGGAAAATTGAATTAAATAGTAGTATAGTGTTTAGAGGTAAATGAGGAGGAGCATCTTTTGAGAAGATTATTCTTGTGCATTTGTTTATTAGTTATTGTAGCAAGTTTAATGTCCTGTCAAAAAAAAGAAGACGGAATATCTTTCAAGGAAATCTATACAGATAAAGATATAACTAAAATCGTATACGGTAAAAATGGAAACTTTAAAGAATTAACTGACCTTAAGAGTATAAATAATTGGGTTAATAATGTAAGGAAGATTAAGTTTATTCGTGACGAAAATCAAGAAGACCGTGCCGTTCTTTTACTCTTTGACGACGGATGCTCAGTAAAGGCTTATCATAAAAATAAAGAAATTGGAGACTTTAAACTATTAAAATTAAAAGGCGAATTCTACAAGAGTAATACTGAGTTTGATGAACAAGTAAAAACTTTATGTAAATAGAATTTTAAATTTTCTTATTCAACTAACGAGAGCGTTAGTTCAACAAGAATATGAACGATAAATTAGTTGGTCGTATTTATATTTTTTCCGGTTAATTAAGTGTGATTTTTCATAATTAACCGGAATGAAATCTATAATAAAAAATGAACATATTCTTTTTACAGAATATGTTCATTTTTTATTATAAACAACTAAGTTTGCGAAAGATTACACTTAAACTAAATGGTAGGAATGTTGAATAGGAAAAGGTATAACTTATAGATTGTTGAATATAAATATTTGGATTTATTTTCAACAATGAAGAGTTTTTTTTGAGCGGGAAAATGGAATTATTAATATATGGAATTTTTAAAATGTTATTGTATGTGTTAGTTAAAGGTAATATTTAATGGAGGGGTTAAAATGCAATTTGTACTTCAAGAAATAAATATTCCAAATTCTGATTCAGGTCCATATGGGATAGCAGTTTCAAACGATGGAAAAATATGGTTTACCCAGCATAAAGCAAACAAGATTAGCTGTGTTGATCAAGAAGGACAAATTCAAGAATATACTGTTCCCACTCCTGATGCTAAAGTGATGTGTTTAACAGTATCTTCAAAAGGAGATGTTTGGTTTACGGAACATGGAGCCAACAAAATAGGAATGCTCTCTACAAGTGGTGTATTTACAGAATATCCTTTGCCAAATCCAAATTCAGCCCCATTTGGAATTACAGAAGGTCCGAATGGGGATATCTGGTTTACCGAGATGAATGGAAATCGGATAGGTAAATTGACGGGAGATGGGAGGATTCATGAATACGAACTGCCTAACAAAGGTTCATACCCTTCTTTTATTACATTGGGCTCTGATAATTCTCTTTGGTTCACGGAAAACCAGAACAATGCTATTGGTAAAATAACCGAATCTGGAGAATTAATGGAATTCCCAATTCCTACACCATCGGCAGGACCTGTAGGCATTACAAGAGGGAAAGATGATGCACTTTGGTTTGTGGAAATAATGGGAAATAAGATAGGAAGAATCTCTTATTCTGGCGAGATAATAGAATATGACATCCCTACACCTAATGCACGTCCACATGCTATTGCGGTTGGAGAAGAATGTGATTTATGGTTTACTGAATGGGGTGCAAATAAAATAGGAAGGTTAAGAAGTGACCATTCCATTGTGGAATATACAATAAAAACTCCTAATGCTGAACCCCACGGAATTGTATGCGACAGGGATGGAGCCGTTTGGTTCGTGTTAGAATGTAACAAAATAGGAAAATTAACTTTAATAAAATAAAAGGAAAGTAGTTAGCTTATTTAATATGTACTATAGCTATATCAAATATTTGTTTAACGATATTCTTATGTATTTAACATTCTCTTGTTGAACTAACGCGAGCTTTAGTTGTACAACATGATCGGCTGTTAAGTCGATTTTTTTTATTGTAGTAAATGTTAGTTTTGTTGATAAAGGATTTGATTTACTTCATAGAATAGTTCAAGGATGTTAAAGACTGGTGGTGAATAAAAGTGAGTGAAGTCCCAGGAAGTAATGAATTCGTTAGATGAATTAATAAGGCTGATTGAAGCTGATACAAATTAATTTTCCTTTCTTATTCAAATAAAGCACCCGTTACTTGTGTCAAAAAGAGTGAAAGTCACATTTTTAAATGTAGTTGAAGATAAAGAAGCATCTACCGCTGATACTACCTTACAACACTAATATGCAAATAAATAGGAGCTGATCATTCAGCCCCTAAGTGTTGTTCAACTATCGCATGCGATAGTTAAACAACACTTAACACTGGCGATTATGATCAATCAACTTCTATTTCAGATCGAGGGAAGATAGTGAAGTGTCAAGAATATTGGATTTTCAACCTAAAGGAATTTAATATATTAAAAATCCCAGTTTCTTAATTTTTTAATAAGAAGTTGGGATTTTTCTATTACTTTATTTATTAGCACGAGTATAGAAGATATTACATACATCTATATCCAATAAGAAGGTAATTGCTTCAGTAAATGCCATTTATTTTCATAAGTTTAGATAATAAATCATAAAAATGAATAGTCCACATTCATGCAAACCCAGTAACGGAAGGAATGATACAGTGTTGAACGATAATACTTACGACTTTATTGTGATAGGTGCAGGTACAGCAGGTGGTGTAATTGCAAAAAAATTATCAGATGACAAAATAACTTCTGTATTGGTCTTGGAACCAGGCACAAATATGGTTCCAGAGCTAAGCAGTCCTTCAGGTGCAGTATCCGGTGTTTTGTCTGCTGATAATAGGCATTCCTTTAATATATTTACAAATGTACAGCCCGCAATTGGGAACCAACAACTTAGAGTATCAGGCGGTAGAGCAATAGGTGGAAGCTCTGAACATAATGCCATGTATGCTGTACGGGGAAGCAAGGAACTTTATGATGAATGGGCACGCCTAGTTGGACCTCAATGGAGTTATAACAGTTTAAAGTCACTATTCAAAAAAAATGAAACCTATACTGGAAAGACTCAACAACCAGAAGAACGAGGTAAAAAGGGCCCTATTTTTATCAGACAACAAATTATTCCTAAGGATGGGATTACCGTTACATTAGCAAAAGCAACATCAGAAATATTAGATATTCCCATAGTCGAGGATTACAATACTGGTATTAGGGATTGTACTTTCTTTAAATCACAGTTTTTAAATAAGGAAGTAAATGGAAAATTTGTTCGCTCATCTACTGCAACTGGATATTTAAATAGTAAAATAGTGACACAAGGAAATGAGTTCCATCCAGATGAAATTGGAGTTGGCGGCAGAGAGTTAGTTATTTTGGTAAAAACAACAGTAAATAAAATTCTATTTAAGCAAGATGGAAAAATTCAAGTTGCAGTTGGAGTTGACTTTGTCAGAAATGGCAAATCAAATAAAGCATTCGCAAAAAAGGGAATAATTCTTTGTGCAGGCAATTTATCTTCTGTTATATTACAACGTTCGGGAATTGGGGACCCGGATGATCTGAAAAGAGCAGGTATAGAAACTTTAATTTACAGTCCAAATGTAGGACATAACTTTCAAACCCAATTTACAACCGGATTGGGAGTTGAAGTTAAAACCGATCGGATTTTAGAACTCATGGCTGCAGACCCAGACAATCCAATTACACTAGGTGCATTTAATGCAGATCGTGGTAAAGGAGGGCGTCGCCTTCAAATAATAGGATCACCAGCACCAACGTTTCTTCCTGCCTCAGAGGTATTGGAAAATAATTGGGATTTCGATCCTAAAAAGAAAAGCAATATCATAAGTTTTGGACTTTTTGACGATAACCCAAAAAGCAGAGGTACTATTATGGTCTCACACAGCGATCCTGAGGCATATCCTTCCATAGACCTTAATCCTCTTGGAGATGCAGATGACCTGAATTTCATGGTTGATCAGTTTATTGAGACCCACAACATTATGAAGAAAGCACGTGAAATCGATCCTGAAGGAATATTCAAAGTCGTATTCCCGCCTGAAATTATCTTTGAGATAAAAAATATCGAAGAAAAGCGTAAAAAATTAGAAAGTTACGTAAGAGCCTCATATCGTAATGTTTTCCACTTTGGAGGTCAATGCAAAATGGCAAGGAGTGTTCGAGAAGGTGTCGTAGATGGCGAATTGAATGTTTTTGGAACAAAGAACCTAAAGGTGGCTGATCTATCGGTCGCACCTATTTTACCTGATGGGAATACTTCACTCCCTTCTCAAATTATCGGTTTAAATGCTGTACGATTCATTCAAGATTAAACTCCAATTTATCAATTATTTGGTGCTGGTTTTTAGCACCCTTTTTTATTCAACTTAGACTACGGTATCCTTTTTCATTAGCGTATAAGATAAACATTTTTTTACATAGATGAACTATAACCGTTATGAGACCATCAAAGGTTATACTGATTCTCAATATGAAGAAGCATCATTCATCGTGCATAAATAGAATTGTGAAGCTAAATAGTAGTTTATTTACAAAATTTCCCAAATTAAAAGGCGTATAACTAAAACAATTGATAATAATTTTTATATTATAATATTACATTTCTTGTTTTAATTTTTTACCAATATCACCTATTTTTAGAGAAACTTATTCTGTGAGTTTCTCTCTTTTTTTAGCCAACTAACGCATGCGTGTGCGGCCGAGCCTAGGTCGTGTCATATAACGGGTGGGATTCCCGTCGAGTAAGAACTAGCCATTCGCTCGTAGCGAGTCTTGGAGGGCTAAAGGTAACTTTAGTCTTTAAGCGTAGACAGTGAGGTAGCGGGCCGAAAGCCAAATGGTTGAAGGGATTGAGCTTCATAATGTTAGTAAATCGAGAGGGCTGGTGCTTTATGCATAGCAGAAAGCTACACTCTACCTTTCGGTAAGGCGAGAAAGGTAAAGCCTCTCTGGAGTCATAGACCTTGGCACGTTATACATTGATATGATACGGCAACTCGGGAGACCCTACCGGTCTTTTCTTTTTTTTAGAAGAGTATGGTGTACAAGCGATAAAAAGTAAGGAAACCAAATGCCGATGGAGGAAAGGCTACTACCAGTTTATCACCCTTAATAGGGACACATTTACTACACACAGAGGTAGGTATAACAAATGGAAACAAAACTACTAAGGATAGCAGAATTAGCAAAATCTGATCCTAAAATGCAATTTACATCTCTAGCACATTTACTAGATAAGCAATCACTAATTCAATGTGATATTGAATTACCAAATAAGAAAGCAACTGGGATAAATGGCACAACTAAAGAGCAATACGGTGGTAATCTCGAAGAAAATATAGAGGATTTAGTAAGCAGCCTTAAAAACAAAAGCTTTCGCCCTGTTCCAGTTAGGAGAATGTATATTCCGAAGCTCAATTCGAAAAAGAAAAGACCATTAGGAATACCAGAACATGAAGATAAGATTGTCCAAAAAGGTGTTACGAAAATATTAAACTCTATCTATGAAATTGACTTCTTGGACTGTTCGTTCGGATTTCGCCCAAATCGTAGTTGCCACGATGCTTTGAAAATACTGAACTTCTATATTGAAAAGAGGTCAGTAAACTATGTTGTAGATGTAGACATAAAAAATGGACAAGCATACCTAGTAAGGTATGCGGATGACTTCGTGTGCTGTTTAAGGAAATCCTTCAAATGGGAGAAATACAGACTTTTCCTGAGCAAATTTCCACTACCCTCACCAAGGGTTAAGGTGAATATCTATGATTTAAGAAAAGAAATTAGCTACATTCTGTAAATGATTACTGGAGGAGCCGTGTGCATTAATAGTGCAAGCACGGTTCTGAGAGGGGGTGGAGTGCAATTTACCGCAAGGTAAAAAGACTCCATTCTACTCGACTAGTTGCATAACATGAAAAATTTATCGGTCTTTATTTTGATAACAGGCCAGTTTTAGTTTAATAAGAAATTTGCCTGCGAAAAAATATTAATTACAAATTTTACCAATTTAATTTATACTAAAGTTATAAATTAAGTTTTAAAGGAGATTATTATATGTCTGAAGAGCTAAATAAAGAAATTCTAAAAGAACTAAAAGCGATGAATGATAAACTTGAAAGTTTAAACAATGAACGAAAAAAAGGTTTATCGACTGTTGGTAAGTTTGTTGCACTTTTTCTTGGCTTTGGGTTAGTTGGTCCATTAGTTTCTTATATCGTAATCCCTTTTATAATCAAAATGTTTTATTGACACTTAGACGGTAATTCTACTTGAGGATGGGTTGAAAATTTAATATGTAAGGGGAGGGGACAATGACTTCGTTGAAAAAAGGATTGTGGTCAACGATTTTGAGTATTGTCGGAATTATATTGTTTATAGTGAGTTATTCAATTTCCGAGATCCCAACATATTGGGAAAAAGTCGTCATAGGAATATTTTTCTTCTCAGGAATTGCTTCTATGATAACAAGTATAATATTTGGTATCTTGGGTGTAAGGTCTAATGAAAAAGGCTTCTTAAAATATTTTGGAATGATAATTGTATTTCTCTTCGTTATAGGAGTGACCATTATCCCTGTGTTATTAATGGCTATATTTGGTTTTAGGGAACCATAAAGCAACAATTTTTACGAAAACAGACTTAAAAAATACTCTAGTTAACAACTATTCTTATACAACTAAATATTTTAATTTAACAGAGCCTACTAAAATAGAAAAAAGATGGTGAATAACCATCTTTTAAGTTTGTAGACAAAGTCCTATTTATGGAGTATAACTATCATTTTATTGTAACTTATTTAATTCTCTAAAAGTAGGAATTGCTTGTTTTAGCGCATGTAAAACAGCAGCACCAGTAAATGTTATAAAAGAAATAAATTCAGCTAATCCATATTCAACTTTCGATACTGGTACAATTAATGGCATTATGCCTAGGCATAGAAAAGCAGCACCAAATGCAAGCCATTTAAATTTTACAAGATCTGGATTTTGCTTATCATTTGATTCTTGTAAGGAAATAAAGAAATCTACAAAAAAATAAAAAAAGGAACTAATTGCAGCTGCAATCACAATATTATCCTGTGGATTAAAACACCAGATCATAAAGTAAGCAATAATAAAAATAGCAAATAAAAAATGCGGAGTTAAGAATACCGCCCATAATGCCTCGTTTTTTAAAACTTTTTGTGAATTCTCCAACAAAATCCCTCCTTATTTTTTTTATAATATCAAAACAAATAAATAAAAAGTGGCTTTTGCTGAATACTTAATATTTTAAATAAAATAATAATCTGTGTGTCTTCTAGTATATAGAAATTTACATAAAAGTAATAGAATGCGAATGTTTTATAAAACAGTTACACTATTTTTACATAACTACCTTTTTAAAAGCGAATTGTCATGACTGTTCAATTAGAATAGAACGGTTAATTATTAACAGTTGAAAATCACGAGTTGCTAGCAGTTTGTTTTTTATTCAAAAAAATAGCAGTATAGTTCAATTAGAATAATTAATTATATTATTGAATTAGGCATTAAAAAGGAGAAGAAAATGTCATTTGATTTAAAAATAAATTCAAAAAGAAGATATGAAAAGTTTATTGAAAGAGTTTCAAAGAGTAAATTAGTTTGGGGGTTGGCGAATGAAGATGGCTGGTGTGTATGTGATTCGAATGAATATGAAGATACAACTGTTATGCCATTTTGGTCAGATGAAGCTTATGCACGTCAATGTGCAATAGAGGGATGGTCGAATTATCAACCAACATCTTTACCTTTAGAAGCATTTATGAATAGCTGGCTTTACGGAATGAATGAAGATGGTTTATTAGTAGGTGTTAATTGGAATGCACAGTTAATTGGTTTGGAAATAGAACCAGCAGATTTATTTAGTCAATTACAACAAAAGAAAGCTTAGAAATAATAGGCTTGTTCAACTACCATGGGAGTACGATTTAAACTGCCATTCACTGTTGTGAATCTTTGATTCATGGATGGCTAACGCATGCGATTCTTCAATAGAGGATCGCTTTTTCTTATTCAACAAAATGGCAGGATAGTTGTATAAGGTATTTAACAATATATCAAAAATGTAATTTATAATTACATCAGTTTAGTCTATTATTGAAGTAGAAATTTAACATTGGAGATAAGACGTTGGGACAAAAACTAAGAGATTTCATTGATTTTTTATTATTCAAGGTTGGAGCTAAAAACAATATTGGAACGACAACATTTGCGCAATTAAAAATTGAACCTGAATATACAAATATCGATTTAGAGAACAAACAAGTCACTGGTGTAGTTAGATATAAAGAGAAAATATATTTAACAGTTATTGTTGATGTTCAAAATAATATAACAAAAGTTCAAGGGAATTTACGTGGGATTTCTAAAATAGTAAAACCATTTAAGAAGAGAAACTATATTGAAATGATTGAATCTGAAGCTGAATTTTTAATTGAAAACAAAATTATAAATCCTAATGAACTTTAAATCTTTATGATTTTACCTTATTCAACTAACGCAATGCTTTAGTTGAACAATATGATCGGCTCTTTAGCCGATTTTTTTTGTGGAACTAAATGGCAGTTTAGTTGGATAAGGAAATTAGTGATAAAATGAAATTAAACAATTATTTACTAGGGGTACTCAGAAATGAATAATAAAGAATTCGAAGCAGTTATTAAACTACCAGCAAATATTAGATATGAATATTTCATAAAAAAAGTTGCCGATTATGAAGAGGTTTGGGCGTTGTACGATGATGGTTTTGTTACTGCTTCTGATGAAAAAGGTAATAAAATTCTTCCTTTCTTTCCTAAAAAAGAATTTGCTCAAAACTATGCAAAACTTGAGTGGGCTAATTGTAAACCAATCACCATTGAGTTAGATGATTTTATAAATAAGTGGCTACCTGGAATGGAAAAAGATGAAATCAAACCTGCAATTTTTCCAGTAGATAATAAATTTGCAGTAATTGAATATGAATTACTACTCAGAGATTTAGAAAATGAACTTGAAAATTATTGAACTAACTAATGCTTATGTTACAGAGTAGAGGTGATTTATTTATGAGATTAAGTTCAAGACCACAAACAAGCATAAGACAGGTCTCAAAATGTTTTAGATTATTGTATCCTCTTGAGGACCAAGTAAATAATCAAATACAGCAATTTGTTAAAGTTTCTAATAAAATAGAAATAGTACAAATATTTTTTGATACAGAAATTATTGATGATAATTATGTGAAACTGTTTAAACTTAGGGACAAGATTTTGCAAGTTGAAACGTCACTAAATTGGGAAGAGTTCTCCAATTTGAATAGTGTAGATCAAGAACTTTCCTTTATAAGAAAATTGCAGAAAGTAACAATTGAAGTAGCAAAAAAATATAAGTTGGATCTTGAACAAATAGAATTAGCTTTTTCAATTATATTAGAAAAGATAAAAGAAAATTAAATTTCTTATTGAACTAACGCATGCGTTAGTTGAACAACTGGGAGTTACTTTGGTAGTTCCCTTTTTATTGTACAAATTGGGAGTTTAATTGATGAAGATTTGAAACACAAATTTGGAGTAATATGGTAGGAATTTAATTAGAAAATCATTTAAATTATTAATTAAGGAGGTAGTTGTTTGTTAAAAAAATTAAAGAATGTTTTTGCGCTACTTACATTTGTTTTAGCAGTATATGCTTTAATAACAGATAGTTTTGTTGTAATGCCTTATACGTTATTCTTCTTAGGAGTAACGTTATTGATAATGGGTATGCAAGAAAAACGTAAGCCTCTTAATTATGCATTTTTCCTTGTATCTGGGCTTAATATATTCGTTTCTATTAAGTCATTCTTATACAACTAACGCATGCTTTAGTTGAACAAGAACAACCAAAGACACTTTATTGTGTTTATAAATTTTGCACAAAATTAAATTGAGTGTTTACTTTAATGAGAAGCTGAAAATTCGACTTATATATAGTAACCTTGCAAACAAATTCAAAAAATGCTATTCTAAAGGTGAATTATTTTTGTTCGGTGTAAAGGATAATATTAGTAAAACTTTTCGTCTTGATGATCACTGAGAGCAAGGATAGTAATACATTGTGTGTACTAACACACTAGGAGTGAACAAACATGGAAAAAGGTAAAGTAAAATGGTTTAATGGCGAAAAAGGCTTCGGTTTCATCGAACGTGAAGGTGGAGAAGACGTATTCGTTCATTTCTCAGCTATCCAAGGCGAAGGGTTCAAAACATTAGATGAAGGTCAAGAAGTGACTTTTGACCTTGAGCAAGGTCAACGTGGAGCACAAGCAGCTAACGTTCGCAAGGCTTAATTATAATAACTAACATGGACAGGCTCTTAATTTGAGTCTGTTTTTTATTTTTCTAAAAAAACAAAAACCCCACTCACTAATGAGTAGGGAACAGAATACAGAAAACAGAAAACAGTAAATCAAATGGTAAACAAAGTGTAACACATAATTTGTAGGATTCCTAATTTCAATCAACCTACCATGTAAGAACGTAATTTTCTTACATTGCCTGTGGTGAAGCTCTGTTTTTTGGTTGGTTAACGTGTGCGCTTCTTTAAGAAGAAACAATCTTTTTAATACTAATTTAACTAGAAATGATCTTCAGTAAACGGGCGCTTTAGTTGAACAACGTAGACTACTTCAGTGGTCTTTTTTTATTAAAGTAAATGGCAGATTAGTGGAATAAGGAAAAATCTCCAAGCAAATTGTATAATTATATAAAAGGGGTGATTTCAATTTGGAAAGCGTTCCGAAAGTGCAAGAAATATTACTCGAAGAAAGTCTATTTTTTTAATCGATCGGATCTATTTAAAATTCAATTTGTTCAACGATTAAAAAGCATCCAATTTAATTGGATGCAAACTTAAGTATTCCACTTAAAAAGATTGAATCTTCTAAATGCGTGCACTCTTTTAGCTTGATTTTTCCATCTAGTTCTAGTTCTTTAGCCAGTTTTTCAATCATATTTTTATCATTTCCCAAGGGATTTTTAATGTTGATTAGAAAGTAATTTCCTCTTGTTGCAAGTCGAAGGTTCTTTAATAGACTCTCTTTACTCATTTTCACATCTCCCTTCTAAATTATATTAATTCGACACAAAAGAGGTTTTGTCCTGTAATCTCATTTAAACTACAAATTTTATGTAGAATTTATTTATTTGAACTCCATAGTATATAACGTCAAAAATTATCATACATTGTCAATACACATAGTAGGGGGAATAATAATGGACTCAAATAATTTACGTGAATTAGAGTATGCAATAGATGAAATTACTGAAATTGCAAAAGGATTTGGGCTTGAATATTTTCCAATGAGGTATGAAATATGCCCATCCGATATTATTTACACGTTTGGTGCGTACGGAATGCCAACAAGATATTCACATTGGAGCTTTGGAAAAAAATTCTATAAGATGAAGTTGCAGTATGATCTAGGATTAAGTAAGATTTATGAATTAGTGATTAATTCTAACCCATGTTATGCATTTTTACTTGATACCAATAGCCTGATTCAAAACAAATTGATCGTTGCCCATGTACTCGCTCATAGTGATTTCTTTAAAAATAATGTGCGTTTTAGCAATACAAATCGAGATATGGTAGAAAGCATGGCAGCAACTGCTGAAAGAATTAAACAATATGAACAAAAATATGGAAAAAAGTTAGTAGATGAATTTTTGAATGCAGTTATAGCTATCCAAGAACATATTGACCCTTCTATTGTAAGAAATAGATTAACGTGGCAATTAGAAGATGATGTGATTATCCCCCTTCCTCGAGTAGGACCATATGATGATTTATGGAATTTGGATAATAAAAAAGAAAATATTGCTCCTGTAAATCCTCGAAAAAAGAAATTCCCACCACAACCTGAAAAGGATCTTTTACTATTTATTCAACATTTTAGTCGTGAATTAGAAGAGTGGCAACGAGACATTTTAACAATGTTACGAGAGGAAATGGTATATTTTTGGCCACAGCTCGAAACAAAAATTATGAATGAGGGATGGGCTAGTCTTTGGCATCAACGTATTATGCGAGAGTTAGATTTAACTTCAGGTGAATCAATTGAATATGCAAAATTGAATGCAAGTGTAGTACAGCCCTCGAAAACAAGTATAAACCCTTACTATTTCGGACTAAAAATGTTTGAGGATATTGAAGATAGATATAACAATCCATCTGAAGAAATGAAAAAAAATGGGGTGAAAGTTGGTTCTGGAACTGAAAAAATTTTTGAAGTACGTGAGCTTGAATCAGATACTAGTTTTATTAGAAACTATTTATCAAAAGAATTTGTGATGAACAAAGACTTGTACTTGTTTAAAAAACATGGAAAAGAATATAAGATTAATGATAAAAGTTGGGTGAATGTACGTGATCAATTAGTAAATATGCGTACGAATGGAGGATATCCTTATATTACCGTAGATGATGGGGACTATCAAAAAAAAGGTGAATTGTATTTAAAGCATTCATTTGAAGAGATTGAATTAGATGTTAAATATCTAGAGAAAGTTTTACCATATTTATACCAATTATGGGGAAGAACGACTCATATTGAAACAAGGATGGATGGAAAAACTGTATTATTTAGTTATGACGGAATTAATGTAAATCGTAAAAATTTGTAAACACCTGTTTAGGCGTTTATTTTATTTTAGCTATTTCTTAAACGTTGTTTACAGCATAGTACATTAACTAACTCATGTTAGCAATGTGATAGGGCGTTCCAATTATGAATAAGCTTTAATAATATGAAACACGCTTTAGTTGAATTACATGATCGGCTGAATAGTCGATTTTTTTTATGGAACTTTATGGCAGAATAGTTGAATAAGAAATTGCAATTTTCATGAGTCTTTTGATTGATTAATACTTTTTGGTTTAATGATAAAATTAAAATCATTGTACAAATATAAACGGTACCAATATGATTTGGAGAAATTTCAAAAATAGAATACGGAGAAACAATATGAAAAAACTTTAAACATATTTGTTATTTTAGGTCCTATGTTCTTTACTTTTTCATTAAACTTTGGGTTTTATTGGGTGAAATTTTCAACTTTTATTTATGCTTTAATCCTTATAATGCACGCAATAGTTAATGTTCCTAATAAATTAGATAGTTTTATTCTATCTACAATAGGCGTAGTTTTACTGATTGGACTATATTTTAATAATATAATATCTATTTATGGATTGTATTAGGATTATTATCAATTATTATTGGTGTAACAAGAATAGTTATTATTTTAGTAAGCATGAGAAAAAAAGGTATCTTCTAATTTGAATTGGTAGATTATTGGAATAAAAAGGTAACCGGTATTTTCTGTCGAATAATAATTGTTGATAAAAATGATTAATTGAAATGAAGAGGTGCTATTTTTGATTGCTCAATTTGCGAACTTATTAAGTAAAAACACATTTATTGAAAGAGAGAATTTGTTTAAAAATGCAGATGTTGTTTTATATCATCCGGGTCATTTTCCAGAGCTAAACAAACAAATTCTAAATTTGTATAAAAAAGAGTCCTTTAAAAAAATTATGAAACCGAGCGTTTATAACAATCATCTAAAAGAAGAAGAATACAAATTTCATAAAGAAAAATTAGTTGAGTTCGGGATTCCTGACAACTAACGCAGTGCGTTAGTTGTATAAGAGTTTCTAAAGGTTGTCTAATTAGACAACCTTTTTTAGTTCAAAAATCATCAATTAAATTTAAAGAGCCTTGCGTATTGATGGTAAATTCCACTTGATTTTTTGTATTCCATTTATTCAATTGAATGTTGTCGGTCCATGAAATATGTGAATTTTTCATCCATCGCTTGCAATTTATTTTCCATTGACTGCATTCTTTGGTCTAATGATTTGATTGCGTCCGGGTAGTTACGAGTAGAGGGCGATAAGATAAAAAAGCATCCTTACTGGATGCTCTTGATTTCTGTCACAATTTCGTTGTGTTCGGTGATTAATCTTTTCAACTGTTCTTCGAGATGAGGGTCGTTTTTCTTCGCTAAGATGATCTTGACGATATCGATCGCTTCGCGCGTCTTCATTAATTCTTTTTGCAATTTTTCGACTGCATTCAAT
>NZ_MDKC01000031.1 GCF_001712755.1 Gottfriedia luciferensis | reverse complement strand
TTGGATAGAGCGTTTGACTACGGATCAAAAGGTTATGGGTTCGAGTCCTTTCGGGCGCGCCATATTACGGGAAGTGGCTCAGCTTGGTAGAGCACCTGGTTTGGGACCAGGGGGTCGCAGGTTCAAATCCTGTCTTCCCGACCATTTCGCGGGTGTAGTTTAATGGTAAAATAGAAGCCTTCCAAGCTTCGGTCGTGGGTTCGATTCCCATCACCCGCTCCATTATGAACTTTGAAAACTAAACAAAACATGAAGTAAACGTCAATTATTAGTTTTTTGAGCAATACAAGATTTAAACTTAACTTTTATGGAGAGTTTGATCCTGGCTCAGGACGAACGCTGGCGGCGTGCCTAATACATGCAAGTCGAGCGG
>NZ_MDKC01000030.1 GCF_001712755.1 Gottfriedia luciferensis | reverse complement strand
CGACTTGCATGTATTAGGCACGCCGCCAGCGTTCGTCCTGAGCCAGGATCAAACTCTCCATAAAAGTTAAGTTTAAATCTTGTATTGCTCAAAAAACTAATAATTGACGTTTACTTCATGTTTTGTTTAGTTTTCAAAGATCATCTTGGTGGAGCCTAGCGGGATCGAACCGCTGACCTCCTGCGTGCAAGGCAGGCGCTCTCCCAGCTGAGCTAAGGCCCCAAAATTGAAATGGTCGGGAAGACAGGATTTGAACCTGCGACCCCCTGGTCCCAAACCAGGTGCTCTACCAAGCTGAGCCACTTCCCGTAATATGGCGCGCCCGAAAGGACTCGAACCCATAACCTTTTGATCCGTAGTCAAACGCTCTATCCAA
>NZ_MDKC01000029.1 GCF_001712755.1 Gottfriedia luciferensis | reverse complement strand
TTTTTTGAGCAATACAAGATTTAAACTTAACTTTTATGGAGAGTTTGATCCTGGCTCAGGACGAACGCTGGCGGCGTGCCTAATACATGCAAGTCGAGCGGACTAATGGGAGCTTGCTCCCGTTAGTTAGCGGCGGACGGGTGAGTAACACGTGGGCAACCTACCTGTAAGACTGGGATAACTTCGGGAAACCGGAGCTAATACCGGATGACATAAAGGAACTCCTGTTCCTTTATTGAAAGATGGCCTCGGCTATCACTTACAGATGGGCCCGCGGCGCATTAGCTAGTTGGTGAGGTAACGGCTCACCAAGGCGACGATGCGTAGCCGACCTGAGAGGGTGATCGGCCACACTGGGACTGAGACACGGCCCAGACTCCTACGGGAGGCAGCAGT
>NZ_MDKC01000028.1 GCF_001712755.1 Gottfriedia luciferensis | reverse complement strand
GCTCAGGTCTCGCCCCATGGAAAGCGAGCATCCTGTAGTGGAAATCAACATCACTCTACTCCTTTTACGAAAATTTGTAATATAATTGACAAGGTTGTTTTTCAACAACGTGAAAATCCTCTATTTTTATAATAGAGGATTTTTTTTAAGTGTTGAAATATAAAATGGTCAATAGGGAAAACGGACATTAACTGAACATTTATTTAATGATGAAATTATCATTTTTTGGATGATCTATTAAGGTTTTAAATACATGTTTGAGCAGTTTCATGATTCCAATAATCACTAGTAATGATGATTTTTTTCAGAAGTTGAAAATATTATGAGCTAATTTTTAGAGAAACAAATTCAGTTGATTAGTTTAACTTATGTTCCAGATTAGTTGAGCTACAAGCTGATTAATGCACAACAGTTAGGTTATTCTAAGTAAAGGCTATCTGATTAGGATTTATTGCAGACTTTTTTTGATGAATAAGTTGATTGGAACGGAATGGTGCTCGACTCCTATGGGATAAGCGGGAAGGCTGAGACCCCCAGGCTTGCCGAGGAGGCTCAGGTCTCGCCCCATGGAAAGCGAGCATCCTGTAGTGGAAATCAACATCACTCTACTCCTTTTACGAAAATTTGTAATATAATTGACAAGGTTGTTTTTCAACAACGTGAAAATCCTCTATTTTTATAATAGAGGATTTTTTTTA
>NZ_MDKC01000027.1 GCF_001712755.1 Gottfriedia luciferensis | reverse complement strand
CGGGATCGAACCGGCGATCTCCTGCGTGACAGGCAGGCATGTTAACCGCTACACCACGGGACCATTTGGTTGCGGGGACAGGATTTGAACCTGCGACCTTCGGGTTATGAGCCCGACGAGCTACCAGACTGCTCCACCCCGCGATAATAAAAGATATTCATTGAATTTAATTAGATGGTGGAGGATGACGGGCTCGAACCGCCGACCCCCTGCTTGTAAGGCAGGTGCTCTCCCAGCTGAGCTAATCCTCCGTAATAAAATGGTGACCCGTACGGGACTCGAACCCGTGTTACCGCCGTGAAAGGGCGGTGTCTTAACCGCTTGACCAACGGGCCAGTATAATAGTGCTGAAAACATGTGGCGGAGAGCAAGGGATTTGAACCCTTGAGACAGGGTTACCCGCCTACACGATTTCCAATCGTGCTCCTTCGG
Organism: Gottfriedia luciferensis; assembly: GCF_001712755.1. GTDB lineage: Bacteria > Bacillota > Bacilli > Bacillales > Bacillaceae_G > Gottfriedia > Gottfriedia luciferensis_B. Next base: position 457 of record NZ_MDKC01000027.1, on the reverse strand, counting down.
CCACTCGGACAGCTCTCCAAAATGGCTCCGCAGGTAGGGTTCGAACCTACGACCACTCGGTTAACAGCCGAGTGCTCTACCACTGAGCTACTGCGGAATAATTATAAACCAAGCGACGTTCTACTCTCACAGGGGGAAACCCCCAACTACCATCGACGCTGAAGAGCTTAACTGCCGTGTTCGGTATGGGAACGGGTGTGACCTCTTCGCTATCATCACTTGATTCAATTCCTTAAGGACAATAACTATTATATCATATCTCTTTCGAAAGTCAATGACTTTTTCAAAGTTTTTTATAATAATTTTTGCACCCTCAAAACTAGATAATGTCATCATCAAACTTGTTAGTTAAGTCCTCGACCGATTAGTATCAGTCAGCTCCACGTGTCACCACGCTTCCACCTCTGACCTATCAACCTGATCGTCTCTCAGGGGTCTTACTAGCTTAACGCTATGG
>NZ_MDKC01000026.1 GCF_001712755.1 Gottfriedia luciferensis | reverse complement strand
TAGGCAAAGAAAACTTTTAAAAGAAATTTATTATATCTTGTCATCATAGATAATGTACTACCTAAATAATAATTAATTTCATAACCTTTTATTCTAAGTTTCTTATCCGTAGGTAACATCTTACAGAAATTCTCTACATATAAATTGTTATCATATTTATAAAAATTTTCTTTGCCTAATTGATAAATTATTTTGTGAAACTTTTGAAAATAAATATTAGGAACCATTATTCTATAAAAATAGGTATGCAAAAATCCACAAAATACTAACTCCTTTTTGTATTCTTGTACAATATTCGTACTTGATAAATATAACTCGATTTCTTCCAAAACCTTAAATATATCTAAAATATTATTGCTATATCTTCTGGTTAAGCCATTATTTCTTTGAATATAATGTACAAAATATTTCTCATTAATAGTTCCAATCTTACTTGTTAATGAAAAAGCTTTTATATTAAATAGTAAATCTTCACCTAATGAAATATCACTAGTAAAAAAAACATTATTTTCTACTAATAATTTAGTATTGTACAATTTTGACCAAACCGCTGGAGCAATATTATTTAATAAAACATCAGATATTGGTTTGTTCGATAATTTATTTCCATCAGTAATATATTCTTTTTGTCCATTATCGTAATCTAGGATAAAACCTGAAATCACAATATCAAGACTATTATCGATAGCATATTGATACATTATTCCTAATGCATCTTTTTCTAACCAATCATCTCCATCTAAAAAAAATATATATTCTCCTTTGGCAATTGATAATCCGGCATTCCTAGCAGAAGATACCCCTCCGTTTTCTTTATCAATTATTTTCAAGCGGTTATCCTTAAAAGGATTAATAACTTTCAAAGTTTCATCTTTTGAACCGTCGTTTACAATAATTATCTCAATTTGATTTAATGTTTGATTTAAAACCGACTCTAAACATCTCTTTATATAATTTTCAACATTATAGGCAGGAATTATAACACTTACCTTATACATAGATCAGTTAAATCATATCGATATGGAGCAGCCTCCGAGGGCGGAATAGGTGTTACTGTTGTCGATTTAAAATAAGGTAATAGGGGTTCTAAGATGGAAAAGTT
>NZ_MDKC01000025.1 GCF_001712755.1 Gottfriedia luciferensis | reverse complement strand
TTGCATGTATTAGGCACGCCGCCAGCGTTCGTCCTGAGCCAGGATCAAACTCTCCATAAAAGTTAAGTTTAAATCTTGTATTGCTCAAAAAACTAATAATTGACGTTTACTTCATGTTTTGTTTAGTTTTCAAAGTTCACTTTGTCGCTTTAGAAGCAACTTTAATATAATAACATTTTGTTGAACTCTTTGTCAACAATTTATTATATTTTTTTTATTGTTCGAACTTGTTTTATCGTGACAACATAAACAAATATACCATCTCGTCCAAATGATTGCAAGCATTTCTTTACAAAAAATTAACAAAAGTTGTGTATGATCTTTTTAAGATACTTTCTATGTATATGGTTCTATTAAAAATTCGTATTGATTTTAGATTTATTAAAAGGAAACACCACTCCAAAATGCTGCTTCCCCTTCTTCATATTTTAATTAAAAACCTTCTCAATATTAGGTTTGTCAAAAACTAAGATCCATTCATTGTAAGGAACATATGAATCCCTTATTGTGTCGGGTGAAGCTGCCAATAAATTACACCTTCTGTCATCGTTAACATGAAAGACCGTTTTCTTATTAATATTGATAAAATATACTCTATGAAAAACCTCGGTCTAACTCCCAATTCTTCATTGCATATTGATTTTAGCAAAGAATTGTATTTGAATTCATCCGTTTTACATTTTAACCTAAACCTATTCGTTATATTTGTTCCAACTTCGTCATCCTCAGGAAAAACTTTAATCTATACAGTAGTGACTTCTCTACATATGATGAAAAGTTCTTTACGATTTGTTTACCTCTATCAAAATTATTTTCATCTTATGACAAAAAAATCATCATCCGTTAGAGAGTGAATCGCCTCAAATAAAGTGATTGCTCTTTTATAACAATTTATAACAACCCAATATATATGGATTATCAGGATAATCATAATCCATTTCCCAATTGTAAAACAAAGGTGGACTAAGTTCTAAGTCAGGAAATACTTCTCCCAAGAAGTCGTTAAGTATCATTCTAACACCTCATAAAATTAATTCAGTAAATCAAAAAAACAAAGACCCAGTATTGAGACTAGACAAACGTAAACAATCATAAGTAAATGCTATTTTAAAAACAAACTATATGAATAATTACTCTTTAATATCGGGTTTTGTATTTTCGTTACTAAGACTAGATAATTAACGAGATACAATGTGATGATGTTATTTCCTATTTTCTTAAGCGTATCCTACAAAAAACTTAATCATGTCATGTGACTTTCGATCATTCCTCGAGTTGATTTCTATTTAATAAGTAAAATTTAGAATAAAACTATCGTTTTCATATTTCAACACAAAAAAAACATCAGCCTAATAGCTGATGTTTTTGGTAACCAGGCGACGTTCTACTCTCACAGGGGGAAACCCCCAACTACCATCGACGCTGAAGAGCTTAACTGCCGTGTTCGGTATGGGAACGGGTGTGACCTCTTCGCAATAATCACCTGATTATAATTGAGTTGTACTTCGTACCCTCAAAA
>NZ_MDKC01000024.1 GCF_001712755.1 Gottfriedia luciferensis | reverse complement strand
CGGGATCGAACCGGCGATCTCCTGCGTGACAGGCAGGCATGTTAACCGCTACACCACGGGACCATTTGGTTGCGGGGACAGGATTTGAACCTGCGACCTTCGGGTTATGAGCCCGACGAGCTACCAGACTGCTCCACCCCGCGATAATGTGGATACTATTTAATATAGTTCCATTAATATAAACTTTAATAAAAATGGAGGAGTAAGAGGGATTCGAACCCCCGCGGGCTGTTACACCCCTGTCGGTTTTCAAGACCGATCCCTTCAGCCAGACTTGGGTATTACTCCATTATAAGTGGTGGACCTTGTAGGACTCGAACCTACGACCGGACGGTTATGAGCCGTCTGCTCTAACCAGCTGAGCTAAAGGTCCTTAAATAAGTAGCGGCGGAGGGAGTCGAACCCACGACCTCACGGGTATGAACCGTACGCTCTAGCCAGCTGAGCTACACCGCCATAATAAGTTAATTTAAGTTTCTTCAAGTGGAGCCTAGCGGGATCGAACCGCTGACCTCCTGCGTGCAAGGCAGGCGCTCTCCCAGCTGAGCTAAGGCCCCATGTTTTAAATGGTCGGGAAGACAGGATTTGAACCTGCGACCCCCTGGTCCCAAACCAGGTGCTCTACCAAGCTGAGCCACTTCCCGTTCAGAATTACAGGTGAAATAATATGGCGCGCCCGAAAGGACTCGAACCCATAACCTTTTGATCCGTAGTCAAACGCTCTATCCAATTGAGCTACGGGCGCATATTATAAATGGTACCGAGGGCCGGACTCGAACCGGCACGGGGTCAACCCCCGCAGGATTTTAAGTCCTGTGTGTCTGCCATTCCACCACCCCGGCAGCATATGTGGAGCGGAAGACGGGGCTCGAACCCGCGACCCCAACCTTGGCAAGGTTGTATTCTACCACTGAACTACTTCCGCGTATACTGCTTATAACTTATAAATTTAAATGGTGCGGGTGAAGGGACTCGAACCCCCACACCGAAGTACTAGATCCTAAGTCTAGCGCGTCTGCCAATTCCGCCACACCCGCAATATTCTCTTTTGAGAAATGGTGAGCCATGAAGGATTCGAACCTTCGACCCTCTGATTAAAAGTCAGATGCTCTACCTACTGAGCTAATGGCTCAAAAGAGTGCCGACTAGAGGACTTGAACCCCCAACCTACTGATTACAAGTCAGTTGCTCTACCAATTGAGCTAAGTCGGCATATGGTGGAGGATGACGGGCTCGAACCGCCGACCCCCTGCTTGTAAGGCAGGTGCTCTCCCAGCTGAGCTAATCCTCCATCAAACCAAGCGACGTTCTACTCTCACAGGGGGAAACCCCCAACTACCATCGACGCTGAAGAGCTTAACTGCCGTGTTCGGTATGGGAACGGGTGTGACCTCTTCGCTATCATCACTTGATTCTTTTTCTTTAGGACATTAATTATTATATCAAAATATCAGTCAAAGTCAATAACTTTTTTAATATTTTTTATAAAACTTATACCCTCAAAACTAGATAATGTCATTATCAAACTTGTTAGTTAAGTCCTCGACCGATTAGTATCAGTCAGCTCCACGTGTCACCACGCTTCCACCTCTGACCTATCAACCTGATCGTCTCTCAGGGGTCTTACTAGCTTAACGCTATG
>NZ_MDKC01000023.1 GCF_001712755.1 Gottfriedia luciferensis | reverse complement strand
TTAATAATCAATTATATTTTACCTTACAAGATTATAAATATATTACACCTATTATTTTTTCATTATTATTTTCTGTTTTATTGGGATTAAAAATTAAAGATATAATATATTTCAATGTCGGGATAATGTCTGCAAATATTTTTCTTTTGATTTCCCAGAAACTTTTCCTATTTGTAATCAAGTCCTTTTAATTGAATCATAAATAGGTAGAAAATATGTCAAAAGTGGATAAAGCAATTTTGATCAAAGATATAAATAATGTAAAATTATTTTGATTAAAAGGAGTAATTGAAGATTATGGATGAGAATGTTTTTCTAAAGGATGAGAAAGCTTTTCCTTTATATAGAATACTATCTATTTCATCGGGTATGCAGTCTTTATTTATTATGTTAAATGCACGTTTTATGATAGAAAGTATCGTGAATGTAGTTGTAACATGTTTATTTTTATTAAGTTACTTAGTTATTTTTATAATAATGCCTCGAACTAAACGAAATTATCAATATATTATTTTAAGTTTTTTATTATTTGTATGTATATCAATATTTATTAATAATTAAAATAGCGGAGGTCAGCATTGAATAATGGATGCTAACCTCCGCTTAAATTATTTCAGACCAGTAAGATATTATTAATTTTTGTAAGCGGATGAATCGTTTGTTGTGAAATCATTCACAAAAATGACAAGGAGTTTTAGTAAAATTCACCTTATTAAATGCTAAGATAAATATGTAAACGTTTACTAAAAATACTAGGAGATAATTAAGTTCGAAACATGAATAACAGAGAAATATTATTTATTTTTTTACCAATCTTTTTACTAGTTTTATTATTTACAGGACCATTAATGTTCAATAAGAAAAGTAAATCATACCCAATTAATGAAGTTATAAGTAAACCCATTTCAAACACATTTCTTCCTATAAAGGGTCTTATAAACTTGGAGTAGGAGAAGTTACACCACTAAATTTTTCTTATATATATTCAGGTGATAAGAAAGACTTGTTTAACGAAATTTATTCGATCAATCTCAGTAATGAAGATTCAATTAGTATTGAGAGTTTTAAAGTAGATGGAAATGCTAAGGTTGGTGAGTATCATGTAAAAACTTTGATTCTTAATATTGTCGCTAAATCTAAAGGAAAAACAGATATAAGGGAATTAACAATACAAACTAAAAGTGGATTAAAAAAATATGATGTTGGAGCATTAGAAATAAATGTAATTGATGATACTTCTGATAAGCCTCTAGAAGTAGGGAACTTTTATCCTATTATTAGAGATGAAAAAAATAATTACATTTATAGTTTGCAAAATAAAGGGAGCGATAAAATTGTTGTAAACAAATTTGATGCGGAATTGAATGGTGAACAGGTATTAAAGATTAAACCATTCGTTATTGAAGCAAATAAACAAAAAGAAGAAGAAGTTCCAATTAAATTTGATTTTAAAAAATCACCTTATGCAGTCACGGTGTTAAGACCATCAATACATTATTCAGATGGAAACAAACAAAGAGTTTTACTTCCACCACCAACATGGTATGGCTTGGGAATTACAGTAGAACAAATAGAAAAGACAATTGAATATAATAATTAAGCATTTTAGTTCAATGTAAATAGATTAAATATCGCTACATATTGTATTTAGGAGTTGAGAAGATGAAAAAGTTAAACTTTCATGGCGCAACTAACATTGAAGTTGAAGAAAAGAAATTATCATTAATGACACGACTTCATGTGAAAAATTTACTTTCACATTGTTGAGAATTATTTATTCATGATGATGCAATTGAATTTAAAGGTTGGAAAACTATTAAATGGTTCGATATTATTGATTTGAAAATGGAAAATGATGCAACTGTTAGTTCAACATTATTCACAACTCAATCTAGACTTTTCTTTCTAAAATCAGCGAAACCCATAAAGCTATCATTAAGAAATATTGAGGTTTTATACTTTTACGTAAATTGGAATTTTGCCACAGGAATAAGTGATAACAGTTATATTATGAATTTAATGAAAGAGAAAATATCATAGGCATATAAATAGATCACAATTAAATAGTTTTATTTTAGGTCCTGCTATAATTATTAGTAGAACCTTATAAATAGGAAGCAACTAACCCTTGTGGTAGTTGCTTTTTTTGTTCTTCGAAAGGATTGTAATGAATCCGGATATCAGCTTTATGATTGCAAGATATCCTTTCTGCAAGTGAATGAAGAACTTAAGGATTTAAATCTGTACTGGAAGGGAACTCATTAAGTTTTAATCCAATTTATGAGCAGTGATAGCTGTTTTGAAGGGCTTTCTCTACCTTATGGCATCCCGAAAAAACGTAAATTTATCTGACAAATAATTAAAAGGATTAACAAAGAATTTATATAGCTTTACAAATCTGAAATTGTAGATTAACAGATGGAGATTAATCTATTAAGAAGGAGAAAGGGGATAAATAAAGACACAAGTTTGCTTGTTGGGTTTTTAACTACTTGCTGAAAAAGAGGGCAAATTATGTTTCTTGCCGATTCAAAAAGTAAATATGCTTGGCATGTTTCGTTAGTGCAGTAAAACGTACATAATAATTTATTTATACAGGAGGGATTTGGGAGAAAATGAATCGTTTACTACAAGCCTCTATTAGAAGAGCGGGCCTTATTATTACCCTTACTGTTATCGTTCTTGTTTGGGGTGCAATATCTGCCTTTCAAATGCAGAGGGATTATCTACCTGAAATTAATAATCCTACTCTTACGGTTACGGTAAAAGCACAGAGTCTTCAGGCTGATCAGGTTAAAGAATATATAACAAAGCCTATCCAGGAGGCGGTCAGGGTAGTAGACAATCTTCAGGATGTGGAAACCAATTCTTTTAATGGGGGCTCGTTTATCAGTCTAAATTTTCCTATGAAGTATGATATGGAAAAGGCAGATCAGCAAGTGAATAAAGCGCTGGAAGGAATTTCATTGCCAAAAGGATCTGATAAACCCCTTGTGAACCGTCTTAGTACGCATTCGCTTCCTATTATGACGATCAGTCTAAAAAGCAATAATGTTAATATTACCGAAAATATACTGAGGACTTCGGTACAAGAAGAAGTGGTAAAAGGACTTAAAACAGTACCTGGAATAAAGGACATTCAAGTGTCAGGCGGTGGTAACGCTGGATACGCTATCTCAATTCGCAAGGACGATTTAATTAAGTCCGGTTTTAGTGTGGACGATGTCAATAATTCTCTCAAACAACAACACACAACTGAAACAGAAGGGAACTTATCAGACGGCCAGATGACAGTTCCCATAAAAGTGAATGGTTGGGGGCTAAACAAAACAGACCTACAAAAATTGCCTATAAGTCGTGCAGATGGGAAAACCATTCCTCTTTCTGACGTGGCGGATATTTCGAATTCGATTGTTAATCTTCAGACCATAACCAGAACAAAAGGTACACCAAGTGTAGTACTTGATATTTTAAAAACACCTTCATCAAATATTAGCAATCTGTCGAAAAGCATTTACAGCCGACTACAAGATATAACACCGATTAAAACTAATGATGTAGAAGCTTCCATACTTTTTGATCAAGCTCAGCAGGTGAACCATTCCTTAGAGGGACTCGCTAAAGAGGGGTTATTGGGGTGCTTGTTTTCCATGATCTGCGTATTTCTTTTCTTTCGCAATGTCCGCTCTACATTATTGATTGTTATCTCTCTACCAATCTGTCTTTTAGCTACTACCGGTATCCTAAAAATATTAGGAATCTCCCTCAACATTCTTACCGTGTCCGGTCTTGTGGTGGCGATGGGAAGAGTTGTGGATGATTCGATTGTGATTTTGGACAATATCAACAGAAAAGTAAAAGAAGGAAAAGAATTAAAAAGCTTTTCATTCATTACACTGGCTGTAAAAGAGATGATTCCGGCGATCGTTTCATCTACGGCCACTACGGTTGCTGTATATATTCCAATAGCCCTTGTCGGCGGTCTTGTTGGTGCAGCATTTTCAGGTTTTGCGTGGTCTGTTGTTATTGCTCTTATTATTTCTTTAGTTGTTTCAGTTCTTGTAGTTCCTGCTTTATATAATCTTTTCTGGAAGGGGAAACCCACGGCACCGAATGATTTCCTGGCTCAACGTTCTTATAAGATGTATGACTGGATTTTTCAGAGAAAGAAGCTTCTTAGTATACTATCTGTAAGTTTATTTGTCTTTTTGGCTGCAGCCTCAGCCTTGCTTCCCGTAAATTTCTTGACGATGACTAATAATACAGGGCAGCTTGGCATCCAAATTGAATTACCCAAAAATACATCGCTAAGTGAAGTAGACGAAGAAGTGAAGAGAGTTGAAGAACTGTTGCAAGGGAACTCAAACGTTACTTCATTTTCTTCCGGCCTCGGTTCTTCATTCACTCCTCAATCAGATGATGTATTTGATGTTGGAGGTGGATGGATCCAGCAGCCGAATATAGCCAACCTGTCCCTAAGCATTACAAAAAATGCAGATAAAACTAGAATGACTCGCCAATTACAAAAGCAGTTGGATTCACTAAAAAGTAAAGCAATTTATACGGTAACTGACAAGAGTATTTCAGGAGATGACTCTTTATTGAAAATTAATCTAAGTGGTGCGGATAGCCAAACTCTTGAAAATTTATCAATCTCCGTTGGAAATCGCCTAAAATTAATACCAGGCCTTGCTGTGCAAGGTTTGGCTGATGAAGAAGGTACCGCTACTCAATATCAACTAACCTTAAATAGAAAGATGATTGAACAAAATGGTCTGGATTTAGTAGAGATAATAAATAGGTTCAAGTTAGACACGGCTGAAGGTACAATAGGCGAGATTTCACTTAACCATAATACTTATCCTATCGTTTTACATCTTAAGAATATGAATAGTAAGAACGCCTTCAATGATACAGATCCGGCCCTTCGATTATTAAATCAAATGGGAAACGAAGCGTTTATAAATAAAGAGGGAAGAACTTTTAGATTAAATCAGCTTGTGGTTGCAACTCCCATCACAGATGCATCTGTGATACAAGAGAAGGATGGTCATCCATACGCTGTTATTACGGGAAACATTCTCTCTAGAGATGTAGGGAAAGTAACTAAACAAGTTAAAAGTGTACTGAAGGATACTCCGCTTCCCGAAGGAGTCCAGTACTCTTTTGCAGGAGCTCCTGAGCAAGTAAAGGAAATGATCTACGAAATGGCCATTGCTTTATCATTTTCCATTTTGCTCGTCCTTTCCATTATCAGCTTTGTATTCAGGGGGTGGAAGGCACCGCTAACAGTATTAATTTGTATACCGCTTGCTGTCATTGGATCAGTCGCTGGTATGCTAATCTTCCAGTTAGAATGGAATCTGGCCGCCTTGGTTGGACTGTTAATGTTAACCGGAATTGTGGTTACGAATGGGATTGTATTAGTAGATAAAATAGAAAGAAATAGGTTGGCAGGACACAGTTTAGATGAAGCTCTATTCCTTGGTACATTATCTAGAATTAGGCCGATTCTCACAACTGCTTTAACAACAATATTAACGCTACTGCCTTTAGCTTTATCATCTCAAACTGACACGATTATCTCTCAAACTCTCGGTATAGTTGTAATTGGTGGGTTAGTTAGCTCCACATTTATGAGCTTATTTATGATTCCTATTCTGTATAGATGGCTTCATAAAGACTATGATCAGAGTGCCAACGAAAGTTTAGATCATATTATTCATAAATTTAAACTAACCGTTTAACCGTTTAAGAAGTATATTAAATCCTGTGAAAAAAGAATCGTTTTAAAAACGGTTCTTTTTTTTATAGATGAAATACTTTTATAAGTTACATAGAATGTGCCGTCCAAATGGTTCATACAATCATTTCTGGTCCATAAAGAAATAGATGTGCTAGACTTCCGGAATTCATTTAATAGTAAACCCTATCTTTCTACTCATTTTTCGCAAAAATTGTTTTACTACGTCCCCGATTAGGGGTGTCTTCATTTTCCTAGTAAGAAATTATTTATGTTATTTACTTAAATTTTATTTAAGTTCTGTAAATTTATTTAGATAGGAAAATGAGGATTCCCAGGACTACGGATATTGATATACCAATGTTTTAATGTTGGTGCTTATTCCAAGATTCTTATTTTTTTAGGAAAAATTTACTAATTCATACTTAACTATACTAAATATAACCTTTATATAAATTTACTAAACTTGAATAGTAGATTAATAGAATAGGCGTATTCTTTAAGAAGATTCAGAAAGGAGTGAAGAATAATGAAGAAAAAAGGAAATAAGAAGAAACTGCTCGCTGGGATTACCTTAAGTACTATGTTGTTAGGATCTGCAGGTGTTTATGCTGCAAATGATAATGCTTTTGGAGAGAGGCTCGTTGGTCCACAGGCAGACGGCTCCGTATTAGTTCCAGCCAATCAACTAATCACACCAGCAGGAAAGCAAATTGAATTTGGGGGCAATCCGATTTCGGTTGCAGTAAATCCAAATGGTAAGACAGCAGCAACAATCGTTGGACGCAATAATTACGGTGGAAAAGGAATTAACATTGTCGATCTATCAACAGGAAAATTGACTACTCAAGATTTATCGTTAGGCCTTTCTCAAATGTGGGGATTAGCTTATTCAGCGGATGGTAGCCAGCTATATGCAACAGGTTCATCAGGAACAACCGGTAAAGTAGTCGTTATGTCAGTTAGTGAAGATGGAACTCCAACCGTCAAAAAAAGTATTAATCTGCCGAAAGCATCTGTCGGGGGAAATATTAATCCACTTGATATAGTGGTTACACAAGAAGGTAAGCTGCTAGTTGCCCTAAACCGTGATAACAGCCTTGGAGTTATTGATCCTCAAACAAGCTCTGTAACGAAAGTAGCAGTAGAAAATGCGCCTACAGGTGTATTAGTCAAAGGCAACCTTGCTTATGTAACGAACCAGGGTGGCCGTACCGCAAAAGAAGGAGACACAACGGTAAATTCTTCAGGGACAAATATGGTTGTGGATCCTAAAACAGGTGCAACTTCGACAGGAACAGTATCTGTTATTGACTTGACTACGAATACAGTAACAAAAACGGTCGAAGTTGGTGTACAGCCTGAACGTATGACGCAGTCGGGCCAATACATATTTGTAGCAAATACAAATAGTGACACGATTTCTGTCATTGATTCCAAAACTAATACGGTCGCACAAACGATCGACATCAAACCATACCCTAAAGCTGCTAAAGGCTCAGCACCAAATGCTGTTAAAATGGTAGATAACAAATTAATGGTCAGCCTTGGCCGAGATAATGCGATTGCAGTATACGATTGGCAGGGACCTAAAAAGACTCCTGAACTGCAAGGACTCTTGCCGACAGCCTGGTTTCCAGTAGATATCGCTGTTGATTCTCAAAATAAGAAGTTAATTGTTGCTAATGCGGATGGGATTGGTTCTCGTGGACCTGCACGTGATTTAACGATTCAAGGAGTTAAGGTTACCGGGAAATCGTCATATGCCCAAATTGGTTCTCTTTCATTAATCCCATTCCCTTCTACCGAGGATCTTGCGAAAGGAACCAAGCAGGTTTTTGCCAACAACAACTGGTTTGGTTTAAAGAACCTGAACGCAAAACCTCGTCATAATAAGAAACCAGTTGCTATGCCTGAGCGTGTTGGTGAACCTTCAACAATCAAACATGTATTCTATATTATTAAAGAAAACCGCACTTATGACCAGGTTCTAGGAGATCTAGGTAAAGGAAATGGAGAACCAGCTTTAACTCAGTTCCCAAAAGCAGTCACTCCAAACATTCACAAGCTTGCAAGTACTTTCCCGCTCCTAGATAACGTATATACTTCAGGTATTCAATCAGCAAGCGGGCACCAATGGGTAATGCAAGGAACGAACACGGACTATGAGGATAAAGAAACAGATTCAGCTAATGTTAGAAGCTATCCTGGAGGGGCTGGTGATCCGATGGCGTACGCACCTACAGGACACTTATGGGATCAAGCAGCAAAAAATAACATATCTGTAGAAAACTTCGGCGAAGATACAACTGGTTTCACTGGATCAGCACCATTTGGTACATGGACGGACTGGTACAAAGATTATCAAATCCTTTCCGGACAGAAAGAGGGAGAGCTTCACGTACCAATCGGAAACTATTCGGCAACATACGATATTCCATCTCTCGGGCCGATTACTTATAAACCTTTCCCAACCTTTGACACGAATATTCCAGATCAATACCGATTTGAAATATTTAAGCAACGGTTTGAAGAGCACGTTAAAAATAAGGATTTACCAGCTTTAAACACGTTATGGGTAATGGATGACCATACTGCAGGAAATGCAACAGGTTCTCCTACACCACAAGCAATGGTTGCTGATAATGATCTTGCTATTGGGAAAATCGTAGACCTTATTTCACATAGTCCTTATTGGAAGGACTCTGTCATATTCATAACGCAAGATGATTCACAAAATGGATTAGACCATGTCGATGGACATCGCCAGCCTGCGCATGTAATCAGCCCATGGGTGAAAAAAGGTATTACGGACAGCCACTATTGGACTGTCATAAATATGGTAAGAAGTATCGAGCAAATTCTTGGTCTCCCGGCTATGAACCAAAACGATGCAGCTGCAGAACCAATGAGCGAGCTCTTTACAAACAAGCCAGACTTTACACCGTATAACTTCGAGCCTAACCAAATACCGCTTGATACGTTAAACGGACAGCCGAACGCCAATACAGCTGCACTTGCTAATACCGAACAAGTTACAACAGAGTCAAAAGAACTTTCAAAAAAATGGACGGAATGGTCTAACAAAAACAAGAACCTATTTACCGGAAAACATGCTTCTCCGGATGAAGTCAACGCCAATATGCTGAATCACTCTGTTTGGTACGCAACAAAAGGCTTTGATCAACCATATCCAGGGGATAAACAACCGCTTAGTCCAGAAGAAGTGCAGAAGCAACCTGAAAGTAGTGCACCTAATCCAGCGAATAATTAAAAACGTTAATCAAATCAAAAATATCGCGATAACAGTTGTAACAACCAACCCAATCTAATACTTTAATAGATTCCTATCTAATTTACTTACAAATGTAAGATTTAAAAAATAGTTCCGAATTATGTTTATAAATTTAAAAATAAGTGTTCAATAAAAGAGACAATGTAAATTCCAAAATTGAATTTAACATTGTCTTTTTTATTTCTTATACTATAATTCTTTTACTAATTTTACGATTCGGTCGTAATTTGACTTATTATTAAAATCGTCTCTTTCAATACATAAGCTATCACAAGCGAAAAGAAGATGCTCTAACCAATCAGTGTCATTACATTGCAGAGCATTTTCAATTTCTACTTCAATATAAGGGACGCTTACTTCTTTACCAATTTCTCTAAAAATTTTTATAGATTCTAATGCGCCTGGCCAATTACGATCTTGTAATAAACCAGCTAATTTTGGTAAGGCCTTTTTATTATTTGGGTAACCGATTTTTTTAATTAATAATACACCATTTAGCCAACAGGATTTACCATACTTAGGTATTAATAAATGTGTCTTGTCAGGGTTAATTTGAGATAAAATTTCAAAAGAGTCTTCTTGAATATCTTTTGGAAGTAACCAATTTAGATTATAAACATGATATATAATTTCTGCGTCTTCTAATTCAATATAGTTTGTCATCTATTCACCCCTTATAGAAACGATAGTCTGTAATATTCTAGATATGGATTTTTGGGCTTTAATATAGTGATTTGATATGTCATAGAAATGTCACTAATCTTTTAATAGATTCCTACCAAATTTATTTACTTACAAAATGTAAGATAAAAAAATATGGAGGAATCGAAATTATGGCAACAAATTACAAGTATTCAAAAGAACTAATGGTAATGGGGAGACCAACATTTCATGTAATCAAAACTAAAATTAGTAATATTTGCACTGAAACAATCTGTAGACCACTTACAGACACATCTTATTATGGAATAAACGGGGGTTTTTTTGAGAGTAGTAATTATAATAATATACCTACAGGTTCACGTTCAATTTGTGTAGATATAACTGAGAAGAATGTTAATTTAACTGTAAAAGGGAAAAAGTTTGCTAAAAATTATAATTACAACGGAACCTCCTCAAAATCAATATCTAGGAAAACAGCAGTAATTTATACTTCAAGTGGTAAGAAAAAAATCGCATCTATGTATGCAAAACAAAGTAAAGATATTATTTCAAAATATCCGACATATACCCAAATAATTGGAGGAACTGATTATTCTTCAGATTCATGGGGAGGGATAGCGTATAATATACCTACTAATCGAACTGTATTAGCCTGGGATAATACTTATGTATATTTAATTGTTACAGAAATTCAACAAAGCATTCCAAGCTTAAAAAATTATATTAAAGCTTTAGGTTTAAATCCAACTAACTCAATTGTTTTAGATGGGTCAGGCTCTACATCTATGCAATGTAAAGAATTTACCAAAAAAGGTAAAGAAAGATATATTTTTAATATGATTCGTTTAATTAATAAAAATTAAAATTATTTGGATCTAAGAAGGAATAAAATACTTTTTCTTCTCTAAAAAAGATATTGTAATTGCACCCAAAAAAGGAATAATTAAATATGGATTAATCAAATAATTATATTCAGTTTTAAAAATTAGATTTTGAATATTGATTGGAAGGAAAAATATAGAAAATATTGAAATAGTACTAAATATTAATATATCAAACAAAAACCTCATCTTTTCAATAAACCTATTAATTATTAATTTTACAAGATAAGATGCTAAATAAACCAAAAAAGTATATGGGAATAATACAAAAGTTAAGTAAAAGGGAAAAACAAATAGACTTTCGAAATTGGTTAGCTTTATTGTTTCCGGCTGATTTGGCTCTAGTTGGATTAAAATTGAAAAAGGTATAGCCATGGAGATTGAAGTTAATAGTAAATAAATGAGAATAAAGGATTTATATTTTTTTTTGTTGTTTTCCATATAATTTTCTCCTTTCTTTTATATCGGAAATTTGTTTGGCAATGTTGAAATTAAATTATCATTAATTTGCAATACTGCCATTCCATTGAATATTTTTATTATATTAGATTTAGTAGGGGAAATTATTTACTAAAGTTATACTTTTTGTGAAGGAAAAAGGAAATAAAAAAAGCTACACAGCAAACTATTTGATAGTTTATGTGTAGCTTTTCTTATTTTTTATTTCTATTTAATATTCGCCAGTTAAAATAAAATACAATGTTATTAAATCAAAAATATAGCAACAACAGTAGTAACAACCAACCCAATCAAAACAGGCAACAAATTCCTCCTAGCCAGCTCAAACGGACTAACATTACAAATAGCAGCAGCAGGAATCAACGCCCAAGGAATCAACGTTCCACCACCAACCCAAATCGCCGCAATCTGCCCCATAGCAGTCAAAGTTGCAACCCCATGCCCAATCGCCGTAGCAAATAATGAAGCAACAGATCCAGCAAGTGATATACCCGAGAATCCAGATCCATCTAAACCTGTAATTGCTCCAACTGTAGTTAATGTTACCCCAGCAACCCCAGGATTTACAGGAACTGAATGTGCTAAAGCAAACCCTAAATCATTTACTATCCCATGTGATCCTTTTGGCAAGTAATCTCCAATAATTGCAGTAAATCCACTATCCCCAAGGTAGAAGAAAGCTGCAATTGGAATAACCGGACCAAATACTCTAAATCCAAATTTGAACCCGTGGATTAAATAATTTGTTACCTCTTCGAATCCTTTATTTTTATGTCCCAACATTGATAGGAATGAAAGGATAATTAATGCAGTACCCCCGATTAAAGCTGTTGCATCTCCACCTTGTAAATTGAAATGAACCATCACCCAAATATCTACTGCAAATAAAATGAAAACAAGAGCGGCCATCCATTTTTGTTGAGTAGATGAAAGTAAATAGTCCTCAGCTTTAGTATCTTCTTCAGGTATTTCGACTGTTAAAAGTCCTCTTTTCATATCCCGTTTTAAGAAGTAAAAAGCAACTACAGTTGTCACGACACCCATTACGATTACAAGAGGAATACTTGCATGTAAAACATCCGAAACCGGAATGCCAGCCGCGTCAGCTGTAAGTTTTGGAGCACCTTGAATTACATAGTCACTTGAAAGAGCGATACCATGCCCAAATAAATTCATTGCCATCGCAACACCTAAAGCTGGTAACCCGACCCTTAGGGCAACTGGCAGAAAAACCGCACCAATTAAGGCAACTGCAGGTGACGGCCAGAAAAACCAAGAGACAACCATCATAACAATACCAATTGTCCAATAAGCAAGTGTGGCGTTTCTCATCACCTTTGTAAATGGACTGATGAGCGCCTGATGCACTCCGCTATCAGTTAATGCTTTACTCATAGAAACAATAATCGAGATTACTAAAATAGTAGAAAGTAATTCGGTTATGGCGTATATGAAACTTGAAAACAAGATACTGACTGAACTAGTTAGTGACTCAGTAGCTACCAAGCCAAGTAGAAAAATTCCTGCGAGGCAGACTAGGCTAGTGTCACGTCTAAGAATTAAAAATAAAATAATTAAACCTATAAATGCTACATAAAGCCAATGTATGGCAGTTAAATCGACATGCATGAGAATAGCCCCCTTTCGATACATATATTGGATAACAATATATGCATTCGCCTAGTTTTGGGTGATTGGAAAGATTTGACAGACTGACTTCTGAAAATTGTACTAAAATAATTACTTTGTTAACTGAAATAGTAGAAAGAAAATTACTTAATGACGGAATAGTCGGAATTGTGTATAATATTGATAAAATAGAAATGGTTTCCGCATTGTGGAAAAAGTGTTGTTATTTACTCGCTGGGAGGGTTGATGAATATGATTCAGATCAAAAGTGTAAGTAAATCATTTGGGCCATTACAAGTATTAAAAAAAATTGATTTAACGATTGAAGAAAAAGAAGTGGTTGTTTTATTAGGAGCAAGCGGATCAGGGAAGAGCACTCTTTTAAGATGTTTAAACTTTTTAGAAATCAATGATTCAGGAGACATTTATTTTGATGGTGAATTGGTTCAACCTAGTAAAACAGATTTGAATAAAATTCGGTCAGAGGTTGGTATGGTTTTCCAACACTTCAATCTCTTTCCGCATAAAACAGTTTTAGAAAATATAATTGAAGCTCCTATTCATGTTAAAGGAATGAAAAAGAGTGAAGCAAAAGAGATTGCTTATGCTTTGTTGGACAAGGTTGGACTGACAGATAAGGCTGATGAGTATCCAGATATGTTATCAGGTGGACAGAAACAAAGGGTTGCGATTGCACGTGCACTTGCGATGAACCCGAGGGTAATGCTGTTTGATGAGCCTACTTCAGCTTTAGATCCTGAACTGGTAGGAGAAGTTCTTCAGGTTATGAAACAGTTAGCGAGTGAAGGGATGACAATGGTTGTAGTCACTCACGAAATGGGTTTTGCTCGAGGTGTAGCGGATCGAGTTTTATTCATGGAGGAAGGTTTAATTTTAGAGGAAGGTACACCTAAACAGTTTTTTGAAAATCCACAAAATGAAAGAACAAAGCAATTTCTTAATAGTATTTTATAATTTTAAAAATTATGGGAGGTATAAGAAATGAAAAAGAAATGGTATGGTGTTTTATTATCTTCAATGGTAGCAGGGACAATGTTTCTAAGTGCATGTGGAGCAGATAAAACCAGTAATCAAGCGAGTTCAAAAGAATTTCATTATGCGATGAGTGGGTTATATAAACCATTTAACTTTAAAGAAGATGGAAAGCTAACTGGATTTGATGTTGAAATCGGTAAAGCACTTTCGGATAAAATGGGAATGAAGGCTGTACCAGTAACGAACCCATGGGAAACAATTGTTCAAGGATTAGTGTCCAATAAGTATGATGCGATTTTGGGGAGTATGACGATCACTGATGAACGATTAAAAGTGGTTGATTTCAGTAATCCATATTATATTTCAGGTTCTCAGATTTTTGTCGCTGATAATAATAAGGAAATCAAATCTGCTGAGGATTTAAAAGGGAAGAAAATTGGCGTTGTAAAAGCAAGCCCTTATAAAGATTTAGCGATTAAGTATACTGGTAAAGAAAATGTAGTTGATTATGATAGTGATCTAACGGCTATAATGGATCTTCCAACAGGTAGACTAGATGCTGTTATTACGGATCAAATGGTTGGCTTTAGAGTCATTAAAGAAGGAAAGGCTAAGATTAAAGATGTTGGCACACCACTAACTCACGATAATCAAGCAATTGCTGTAAGGAAAGATGATAAAGAACTTGAGAAGAAAATTAATAAAGCTTTAGATGAAATTATTAAAGACGGGACTTACGAAAAAATTAGTCAAAAGTGGTTTGGTCGCAATATTCTTGAAGAAAAATAATAATAGAATACTAGCGTAAAATTAGAGCCTAAGATTTTTTAGGACAAGATGAGGGGTGAGGTTCATCATGCATATATTCTTAAATACATTTCATGTGTTTTTAGTAGCAACTTTATTAACGTTAAAATTAACAATCGTATCTACTATTTTGGGAAGTGGAATCGGACTTATATTTGCATTTTTTAGACTCTCACGGATTAAAGCACTCAATTATATTGCTAATCTGTATATTACGGTCATTCGTGGCACACCGCTTATTGTTCAAATTGCCATTTTATATTTTGGACTTTCTAGTATTATTACATTCTCGCAGTTTTGGGCAGGTGCATTGGCGTTAGGTGTGCATAGTGGAGCATATATTGCTGAAATCTTTCGTGGTTCAATTCAATCAATTGACAAAGGGCAATTGGAAGCTGCGCGTTCTCTTGGGATGTCCCAACCTTTAGCAATGAGAAGAATCGTACTACCTCAAGCTTTTAAAATGGCGATTCCTGCTCTTGGAAATCAGTTTATCATTGGATTAAAAGATTCTTCACTTGTAGCATATGTAGGGATGCAAGATTTATGGGGAGCAGGACTAAGTGAGGCTGCCTCTAACTTTGAACAAATGAATACATATATTGTCGTAGGTTTATATTATCTTGCACTTGTACTAATCATTACGTTTGGAGTTAAAAAGCTTGAAGATTCTTTAGATGTGAGTCGTGGTAAAAAACGTAAATTAAGAAAAAATAAGTCTAATGCATCATTAGAATCAATAAAGTTATAAATTAATTGGAAAAACAGACGATAAACTTGTAAGATAGATGTAAAAAATTACTCTCACAATTATTCAATTGCAAGTTCGAAAGGAAACAAGAAGAGCTGAGATACTTAAGTCAACGCATCTTTAAAGAAACGTACGTATACTACCAGTACGTAATAAACGGGAATCCACCTAACGTGGAAACTTCCCAGATTTTTGAACAGACTCCCCAAGATAAGAAGTGAAGAGTCATAGGAGTTATGATCATGGTCCAATCAATTGACCGAGCTATGCTTATTATCGATATCCTAAATTCGGATGAATCCAAAAGTAATTGGCAAATTACCGAATTAGCGGAAAAAACATCTCTATCTCTCGGTACGCTTCACCGATTACTTAACGCTTTAATCCAACATGGACTTGTTGTACAAATACCTGAAACCAAGCATTATAAGTTAGGGTATAAATGGATGGAACTTGGTCTCCGTCAATTGGATAAAATGGATTTCAGATTAGTTGCAAGACCAGTAATGGAGCGTTTGGCGCACCTTTTAGAGGAAAGTATCTACTTAAATATTGAGAGCGGAATAGATGGAATTGTGATTGATAAAATTGACAGTCCTTTAAAAATTAGAATTGCTGAAAATTTGGGTATCCGAATTCCACTACATATTGGTGCTCCCAATAAAACCATTCTTGCTTATATGAAAGAGTATGAAATTCAACATGTACTAGATCAACTTAATCTTTCACCTGATTCAATATCAATTTTAAAACAGCAACTAGTTGAAATCAGACAAAATGGCTATGCAATAAGTCAAAGTGAAAAAACAGAGGATACGGCGGCTATTGCGGCTCCAATTACTGGATATCACAACAAAGTACTTGCTGCTATAAGCGTGAACGTACCTGGATTTCGTTTTACTCAGGAACGTGTTCCGTTCTTGATCGAAGAAGTAATGAAAGCAGCGGAAGAAATTTCAAAGAAGATAGGGAAGATATAGGTGATATTAGACGCATTCCACTAACATGGGATGCGTCTTTTTTTATATAAACATACTTGATAGAGACTCATCATATTCTTTCCTCTTAATACCTTGTCATAAAAGCGATATCATTAGCGTAAAATTTAAAAGAAAATTTCAAAATCCGTAATAAAAAAATCGAAATTTTGTTTTTGGTAAATAACCTATGGATGTAAATTTTTAGGAAAGGGAGAGGATAGACAATTTAAAAAACTATCAATCTATCAACGCTGACTATTATCATAAACATTTCAAACTATTTTAAGAGGTAGGATTATTTTGAAAGGAGTTATGAAGATGGCAAAGGGGATTAGCAAATACTTAATAATTGCTGAACATTTATTAGAGCATTTAGGCGGAGTAGAAAATATTACGACGTCCACTCATTGTATGACAAGATTACGTGTAGCTTCGAAAGATCATTCAAAGGTAGACATAGAGGCAATCAAAAAGACAGAAGGGGTTCTAGGAGTTGTAGAAGAAGAAACGATTCAAATCATACTCGGACCTGGTGTTGTAAATAAAGTTGCAGCAGAGTTTGATAAACTGCTTGCGGCGGCCACTGATTTTGATCTGAATGAGGTAGCTTCAAAAAACAAATCAGAGATTGATAGAAAGAACGCAAAACCTTTTAAACTTTTTTTACGTAGAATCGCAAGTATTTTTATTCCGTTAATTCCTGCCCTTGTAGCTTCAGGATTAATAACTGGTATTACAAAAGCAATTGTTCAAGCGGAATGGCTTGCTGCAGACTCAAAATTAGCTATTATTTTAACTGTTATTGGATCGGGTCTGTTTGCTTATCTTGGAATCTTAGTCGGAATAAACGCCGCAAAGGAATTTGGTGGATCACCCGCGCTTGGGGCATTGGCAGGTATTCTTGTCATTAACCCTGGAGTTGCAGATATCTCATTGTTTGGGCACAATCTTCTTCCTGGTCGTGGAGGGTTAATCGGAGTTCTTTTTGCAGCAATCTTCATCGCTTTAGTTGAAAGGCAAGTAAGAAAATTTGTACCGCAATCTTTAGATATTATTCTCACACCTACCATAGCATTATTAATTACAGGTATCGTTACATACCTTGTATTTATGCCTGTTGGCGGTTATGTATCAGATGCGATTACAAAAGGCTTGCTAAATGTTCTTGATTATGGAGGAGTTGTAGCTGGATTTGTACTTGGAGCAACATTCCTTCCACTAGTAGTTACTGGGCTCCATCAAGGTTTGACTCCAGTTCATCTTGAATTGATCAACAAAATTGGAGATGACCCTTTACTTCCAATCCTAGCGATGGGTGGAGCGGGTCAAGTAGGAGCAGCGTTTGCAATATACTTTAAAACGAAGAAAAAAAGCTTAAAACGTGCAATCGGTGGGGGACTTCCATCAGGAATGCTTGGAATCGGTGAACCATTAATCTTTGGTGTAACGCTCCCGCTAGGACGTCCATTCTTAACTGCATGTTTAGGTGCCGGAATCGGTGGAGCATTTCAGGCTCATTTCCATATCGCTACCATTGCTGTCGGTGTTTCAGGACTTCCATTGTCATTCTTAGTTCATACGAATCAGATTTTATTGTACTTAACTGGAGTTATTATCTCTTATGTAGCTGGCTTTATTTTTACTTATTTATTCGGGTTTAAAGATGAAATGGCGGTTGAATTCAAGTAATTAGAACTAACTGAAAATGTATTTTACTCAAGTGGAAGGTGTTTTGAGGAAAAATCTAATCATTCAATGCACCTTCCAAGATGATTTCATCAAAGGCTTTATAAGTAGGATGTTTAACTAATATACAAGCAATAGTAAATATTGGCATATATGAGAGTAACTGCGATTTATAATCTCTACAAATCTTTAAAGAAAAGGGAGGGAAAAGATGACTAGAAAGAAATGGGAAGCTTTAACAGCTGTACTTTCAGTTTCAACTTTGACACAATGGAACTAGGTGCAACAAGAAGTTCCAGACAATAAAAGGAATACAAAGTGAGAAGTTTTGGTAACAGCGATACTAGTATTGACAGTCATTACCAACCTCCGATTGTTAAACATGACAAGGAAAGATTACGTTCGTTAAGCTAGCACCTTTCCAGAAAGCAATTGATAACAGTGTAGATATGATCATGACAGCTCATATTAAGTTCCCTCTCTTTGATGATACAAAGTTAGCAAATTAGATTGTCAAGAGATTATGGTTCCAGCCACGCTTTCGGTTTTACATAATCTGTACTTTTGGCAACATAATCTAAATTTGTATAAAAAATAAAAAATATGAGCTTCTTTTCTTTCTTCTCGATTTCCACTGTTTAGCCCTATTGAAGAATCCCCTTGTTTTATTGCCCAGTTTTCTGCTTCTTAAATAAGATTTTTACCAATTCCTCTTTTACGATAAGTGGAATCTACCACAAGCGTTACAACGACAGTAGTTGGATCCCCCGATTGTTTCACTAATGAGACTAATTCTGGAATAACATTTATAGTCGCTTTTCTTATTTCCATTCAATTTGCGCCTTATAGAATATGATTACTTTAATTAATATTTCTATTACATTACCTTCTTCAACTAAGTGCCATTTAGGACAAAAAAAGTGCGCCGAAGTAGTCCATCGTTTTGTAACAAACGCATGCGTAAATTGTATAAGGAAAAGTTTTTTACTTTATTTAAACTTAGAGTATAAATGAAAAATTTCGTAATATATTTCTGGTTTATCATTTCATTATTTTAGATTAAAATTTTAACATAATAAAAATATCTACTCATTCCCTCGTAAGCTTTTTCGAGAAAAAAGTCCACATAGTAAAATAATTTCTATTTTTGTTAAACACCAATAATTCTAACTTCCCCCTAAAAATTGAGTCTATATATTACTATTAGACAAAAATTTCAGAAAAATATCTTTCCAAACATATACAATTTTTCCAATATTTGTTATATTATTAAGATAATGTTAGAAACAATAAAATTTTATTAAAAATATTAGTAGAATAATAGTTTATTTAATATTTTGTTAATGTGGAATTAATATATTGTACATATTTGAATTTCTTGTATTTTAAAACTCTGTAAGTATAGAAAATATTGAGAAATTGTATAAGAGTAATATAAATAGTAACAATTCAGACATTATGTTACATCAACTAGCTTTAATGAATGAAGAAGTAGGTAATAAAAAGACGTCACTTACTTATTTCACTAAATTTACAAACTTGAATAGTAAAGATCTAGATTATTGGTTTGCAGTTAGAAAAGAAGTTAATACAAAGGTAATATTATTACAATCATAATTAGGTGGATTAGTTTTGAAAAAAATATTATTGGTTTTATTATTTGTAATTGGATTTATCTTAGCATTGGTTATTAAGCAAGTGTTTTTCACAGGTTTAAAATTAGAACATAGTAAGTATATTTACAATGCTACATTTATGTACAACAAAAGTGAAGAAAACTATTTACCAGTTAGTGTACAGACCGTGAAAGTAGCAAAAAAAAGTGTCGATGATTTATTAGGAACAAATAATAAAGATATTGATATTTTTATTTTGAATGAAAAAAAGTTTGAAAAAGTAGCATATCAAGACCTTATCGCAGGATTTTATGATGAAGAAAAAAATGCTATATACTTACGAACGTCTAAACCAAACTTGCCTATTTATTTTGAAAACACCCTTGCACATGAATATACTCATTTTCGGTTGATACAAGTATTAAAGTCAAATGATATTATATCCTCGAAACTTCCGTTTTGGTTTCATGAAGGTTTCGCTACTTATGTTGGAGAAAAAATACAAACGCAGTGGGGAGAAAACGTTGACAAATCTGAATTTCCACTTATCTCATTTGAACAATTAAATACTCATGAACAGTGGGATAAAGTAGGCGGTCCTTATCAGCAAAGTTACTTTGCTATTGAAGAGATTGTTGAAAGAAGTGGAAAAGAAGGTGTTTTAAACATTCTAAATGAGATGAAGAATGGAGAAGAATTTTATTCAGCTCTTCAGCATGTAACAAATTTAACTATGGTAGAATTTGAAAACCAAATACGTTTAAGAATTAAGCAATATGGAAATTCATAATTCATATTTGTAGAATATAAAGGTAAGGAAAAGAGAAGATAAGGAGATTACTTATCACCTCTTTTCCTTTTTTAGTGAATTAAGATTATTAATGAGAAATAGTAAAGATAAAATTAACCAAGTATACATTTAGTAACTCCCCTCAAATTAAAATCCTTAAATTCAACAAAACTTGTCTACTTATAATTATTCTATTAAAAAGGATAATACGCTTTTTTAATTGAACTATACTGCCATGTGATTGTATAAGAAAATCAACAATTTACATTCACAAAGCCTATTTTTCTAAAATTACCGAATAAACTGAAAAAGATATTGACGTGCCGATAGTATGATGATAGTATTTTTCTTCCAGTCAAAAAAAGTTAGGAGGGGAAAAATTTGATTACAGTAGATGGTTTAAGTAAATCCTTCAAGGTTGCGAAACGGTCTTCAGGACTTAGGCAGGCAGTGAAGGGGCTTTTTTATCGTGAGCATACGATTGTTGAAGCGTTGAATGA
Source organism: Gottfriedia luciferensis (assembly GCF_001712755.1). Lineage (GTDB taxonomy): Bacteria > Bacillota > Bacilli > Bacillales > Bacillaceae_G > Gottfriedia > Gottfriedia luciferensis_B. Next base: position 320,992 of record NZ_MDKC01000023.1, on the reverse strand, counting down.
TATTTCTTTCTCTATTGAACCGGGGGAAATCGTCGGGTATATTGGTCCGAATGGCGCAGGGAAGTCAACAACGATAAAAATCATGAGCGGAATATTGGTTCCAGATCGAGGGACGTGTAACATAATGGGATACACTCCATGGAAGGAAAGAGCATCCTATGTAAAACATATCGGTGTTGTTTTTGGGCAGCGGTCTCAATTGTGGTGGGATGTACCCGTCATAGACTCGTTTGAGCTTCTCCGTGATATTTATAAAATTCCTCAAAATGAATATCAAGATAATCTTGATCTACTCATTGAAACACTCGATTTACAAAGTCTGATTCATTCACCTGTGCGACAATTAAGCTTAGGACAAAGGATGCGTTGTGAAATCGCAGCATCACTGCTTCATAGTCCTAAAATTTTATTTTTGGATGAACCGACAATTGGACTAGATGCTGTTTCAAAAATTGCCGTACGCGAGTTCATTAAAAGGATAAATAAAGAAAAGGGCGTTACCGTCATTCTTACGACGCATGATATGAATGATATTGAAGCTTTAGCTGATCGAGTTATTTTAATTGGTAAAGGAAGTTTATTATTCGATGGTAACTTAAATGAATTACGAAAACATTTTGGGACTCATAAAACGATTACGGTAGATTACCGGGAGGACCAGAATCCATTTAAAATTCCTGGAACCACAATGATGTCATGGTCTCCTGAACGGGCAATTTTAAGTTTAGATACTGAACAAGTTAAAATATCTGACGTGATTTCCAGTTTATCCAGTAAGGTTGACCTACTCGATGTGACGATTGAAGCACAACCAATTGAAGAAATTATCGTTGGTCTCTACAAGGAGTTTCAAATATGAAGCCATATGTATCTGTACTAAAACTACGATTATTGAACGGTATGCAATATCGTTCAGCAGCATTGGCTGGGGTAGCAACACAGTTTTTCTGGGGATTTATGTACATCATGATTTTTGAAGCTTTTTATAGTCAAACAGTACATTCTCAACCACTTTCTTTAAAAGAAATCATTACATACTTATGGTTACAACAATCCTTTTTAGCTTTCATCATGCTGTGGTTTCGTGATAATGAGCTTTTTGATCTAATTACAACTGGGAATATCGCATACGAACTTTGTAGACCATGCGAAATATACGGATTTTGGTATTCAAAACTTTTAGCCCAACGCTTGTCGAGTGCAATACTAAGGTGTTTTCCGATCCTACTTGTTGCATTCCTTTTACCTCAACCTTATAAAATGACGTTACCACCAAGTGTCTTAACCTTTGTGTTATTTTTACTTGCCCTGATTTTTGGATTACTTCTACTAGTTTCGATTTCAATGTTCATTTATATTTCAGTATTTGTGACAATGTCACCTATAGGCTCTTTACTACTGTTTGGGGTTTTTGGTGAGTTTTTCTCTGGATTAACAATTCCGATTCCTCTAATGCCGGCTTGGCTTCAGACCGTTGCTTATTTCCTTCCGTTTCGATGGACAGCTGATTTCCCGTTTAGGGTTTACTCTGGGAATATTCCTCAAACTGAAGCAGTAATTGGTATCGTAATACAAATTGTTTGGTTAAGTTTACTTGTTTGGCTAGGAAGAATCGCTTTTAATAAAGCCTTACGAAGAGTCGTAGTCCAAGGAGGTTGACACTATGAGACTATATTTTAAATATCTTCTTATTCTCTTTAAATCACAAATGCAATACCGCACATCTTTTTGGCTTTTAACAATTGGCCAGTTTTTAATCCCGTTCTCGATGTTTGCGGGTCTTTATTTTTTATTTGAACGTTTTGGACAAATTAAAGGATGGACTTTTTATGAGGTTGCGCTTTGTTTTGCGATTATCCATATGGCTTTTGCTTTAAGTGAATGTTTTGCTCGTGGATTTGATTCTTTCTCTAGTCTAGTAGCTAGCGGTAATTTTGATCGAGTACTTGTTCGTCCTAGAAGTACGATCGTTCAAGTTATGGGTTCTAAATTCGAGTTTACTAGAATTGGTAGATTGCTTCAGAGTTTAATTGTTTTGATTTGGGCAATAAATAATCTCTCCATTGAATGGAGTAGTATGAAAGTAGTGACCATTATTTTGATGGTTATTAGCGGGGTCTTTATTTTTACTGGAATCTTTATTCTTGCTGCAACGATGTGTTTTTGGACAATTCAAGGTCTCGAAGTGGTCAATATTTTTACAGATGGCGGTAGAGAGATGGCACAGTATCCATTAAATATCTATCAGAAATGGATAACTAAATTCTTTACTTTTGTTATTCCTTTTGGATGTGTCAATTACTTGCCTTTAATGTACATTCTAGATAAAACGGAGGGGAAAGCATATCTATATATGTTATCGCCAGTAGCAGGGATTATTTTTATTATACCTTGTTTACTAGTTTGGCAAATTGGAGTGAGGCATTATCGATCGACAGGTTCGTAAAACTCTTTACATGATGGATCCGTTCAATTAGAGTTCCAATATTCTAGTTATTTGTGAAGCAAACTCTACCTTTTCTTTGATAAAATATTAGATATAAGGGGGAGTTAAGTTGAAAGTACAGATAGGTAAATATAAGGTTAACTTCTTGGTAATATATGTGATATTACTTGTATTGATGTTTAGTATAATATTTTCACTAATGTTTTTATTTCATGTATCTCACTTGAAAGTTTTATTTGGAGGATTTTCTATTTTATTGCTAATTGTTTTAGCTTTTTACTGGATGGATAGTAAAAGCTTTCATAACAACTTAGGTCGTATACGAAGGACATATTATACGTTGTATTTAATAGTCATGGCAATTGGAGTAATAACTAGTAATCTAGATTTTAAGAATTGGAAGTTACTTACAGAAATTTCAGCTTTGGTAGTTTTTATAGATTTAGCTGTATTTCTATGTCCAAACATTTTAAAAATTTGGAGTGCAGAGTTTAAGTATGAAGATGAAGTTCGTGAGGCTTTGACAGAGAGTAAACAAATGATTTTAAAAAGTGCCAAAAAAGCAGAAAATTTCTCTAAAGTCATACAAGAAACCGTTGTTTCCTTTGATAATAAACCTCTTCCACAATCAAGAGAAGAGTATGTTAATCAATTATCGGAATATCTGAAGCTATATAGCGATACATTCGGTATTGCCATCACTATATTTATATTTGACTCACCAATTAGCGAGGAAGATAAGCAAAATAAAATTCGATCCCAGATTACTAAGATGAGTATTAGACATGCAATAAACTTTTCAACAAATGAAGAAGATAAAAAGGATATGATAAAGACTTTTTCTTATGGTGAAACCATTATTTTAAAAGAGGAAAAACTAATTTCTATACCTTACTTCGGAAATTATTATAGTATGATTGTGACATTAGAGGCAGGAGATGTAGCGGTCGATGGGATTGATGCTTCTTATATTTCAAACTTGTTATATATTTTTGATTGGTATATGGTTGATTTAGAAGAGGATGATGAATAATTATAATTATTATGATAAGATATGAATGAACACATCTAATAAAACAGGAGGGGTTATCATGTCAAGTATAAGTGGACAAGCAGTAAGTGAACTTCGTAGATCTGCAGGTATTAAGCGAAGAAAATCTAAGTCTAACGCCCCTACAGAAAACTCCTTACGACCAAATACACAAGTAGCAGTTGTTGAAGGATTTAGAAATGTTCTTAAAGCTAACGCTAAAGCAGAAAAACTTACATATACAAGGTAATTTCATTAAGCAGGGGATGATTAAATTCCCTGCTTTTCTTATGCATAAATGCTTCTTTTCCTGTATAGGATTGGTATTAAAAGATTGTACAGGAGGGGCATTATGGGATTAAAACGAAAAAATAAAAGAAAATCCACTCAACCACACACAAAAGTAGTCGATTTTGGAATGGGTAAGACATTAGCTAAAATTGAAAAAGCCATTCGGATTTTAGAAAAGAAATAGTATTATGATTTTTTATAGGCTGTCTAAATGTACTTCCAAAATAATAAATATAATTGAATTAAAAGGATTAAAAAAACAATGAAAAAACAAATTAAAGTAGTTGGAGCAGTCATACGAAACGATCAAAACCAAATACTATGTGCCTTACGTTCACCAGAAATGAGCATGCCAAATAGCTGGGAATTTCCTGGAGGAAAAATTGAAAAGACTGAGAAACCTGAAGAGGCGTTGGTTCGTGAAATACAAGAAGAATTAGGATGTGAAATATCTGTAATCGAACTAGTTCATGATGTAATTCATGAGTATCCAAATATAATTGTAAATTTGATAACCTACGAAGCCAAGATTATAAGCGGTACGCCAGTAGCTAATGAGCATGCGAAGATTGAATGGAAAGAAATTTCTGAGTTAAATGAACTTGAATGGGCCCTAGCTGACCTTCCTACGGTTGACAAATTGATTAGATAAATTATCAATTACTAGATATCGAACGAATGATAAAAGAAATATTTCTTTGGAAATTGAATTTATTTCCATATCCAATATAATTATAAATAGCAACTATAGTGTACATACTAGATTAGTTAAGGAAAATTCTTGTAAAACATAGGAGGAAACTATGGGAAGATTAGTTCATTTCGAAATTCATGTTGATAACATGGAACGTGCAAAGAAATTTTATGGAGAGGTATTTGGTTGGACGTTTCAAGATTGGAGTGAATATGCAGGAATGCCATACTTTGGTGCAGTGACAGGCAATGAGGACGAAATGGGAATTAACGGTGCCTTAATGCAACGCCAAAGTGCTCCTCCTGAAGCTAACCAACCATTAAATGGATATGCATGTACAATGGGAGTAGAAAATTACGACGTTACGGAAGCTAAAATTGTTGAAAATGGTGGCAAAGTAGCAATGCCTAAATATGCACTGCCTGGAATGGCATGGCAAGGATACTTCAAGGACACTGAAGGTAATGTTTTTGGAATTCATCAACCAGATGCTAATGCAAAGTAATTATTGATGGGTGTTTGAAAATAATCCAAGATTTGATTTATATGATAGATTAGGGAACTTCTGTGTATAAATATTTATAGAAAAGAGAACAATTTAAAGTTGTTCTCTCTTTTTTATTTACCTGCGTACTTTAAAAGAACTTAAAGGGTGCACCATTAGTGAATGAACATGCAAAGTGATTAAAGGTTTTAAAGAACTAGATTGGGTTTCGGCTGACATTCCAACAGTTGAATTTAATTTCTTTAAATTAATTCCTGTTTCAATAAAATAGGACTGCTCATAACTATGCTTAATATGTCGGGTGTTAGTCGCCCCCTCCTACTTAATTTTACATTAATTTTAATCTCATAGACTTATGAGACAGACTCAACTCCTATTTAAAGAGAATTTAAAATTTGAATTTGTTGTGCTAAATCCGTACTCTCTAAAAATCTAGCTGATAAAAAAGTTTCAATTTCTTTGAAACACTTATCCATATTTTTTAAGTCTGAGTCGGTAAAAGTAATAGTAGTAATTCCAAAATTTTTAAAGTATTCATTTCTTTTGTCCATTTCTTTCCCCCATTTTAAACTTAAGTCCGAATTTAATTGGACTTGAGTTTTTTTTGTAATACCATTAATGGCCATATGTGTAGAATGAGGGCTAAATTCAAATCCAATAAAATCATTAGTATGAATGTTGAAAATAGTGAAATCTAATCGATATTTATGATCATGTTCTAAACCAGCATATCTTAACTCAGGTATTAAAAAAGGTTCTTCATATACATTTTCATTTTTTTTTAAGTAGTCTATGTATCTATCAAAAATTTCTTTTTCATAAATGGAATTAGATATCCTTTTTAAAATACTTCGGTAAAACATAATTAAATTTTGTAGATTATCAAAATAAACTAATTTATTTGAATCAGGATCTATTATCCCACTAGTTAATATATGACCAATAGTCCAATATTTAAAATTGGCTCGTCTAATTTCGTTCACATCGTTTGTCCATTCGCTATTTCTAAGAGTGGGAGTAATTGCTAATCCCCATTTTAGGTTGTTATCACCAAACCAAATTATCCACAGTTGTTCTTTGGGTTTATATCGAGTACGAGCATTATAATTTCTATAGAAATTCCTTTCAAGAAAGGTGAATGAATAATCCCTGAATGTATCGTTTTTAAGAAGTTCTATTAGAATATATTTGTGAGTTCTACCATTTTTATCTGTATGAACTTGATGCCCAGTTGAATCGATTAAACCTTTCAACCAACGAGCAATAAAATCATCAGGGTCTCTAAATTGCATTTTCACACTATCAACAAAAGTATTATTTTTACTACCGATTAATGCATGAAGGCCATGAATTGATGTTGAATTATTTACTTGGTGATATTCTACTTTTTCTTTTAATATTTCCAATACACTATCCTGTAAGTCTTTTAATTTTTGGGTAGTTTGTACTTCAGCTTGATTTAAGTTTTTATACTTTCCTATCATTCTATTAGCCCCCTTAAATAATAACTATTATATAATGAAAAATGTAATAGTGTTCAACAAATTGTGATTTATGGATAAATGATAATTTTGTTAAATTGGCGGGTATTTTATTAGTTTATGATTAATTAGGAATAACATATTTAATTTGAATGTTTCTATAATCTTGAAAGTAGGGAAAAGCTGCTAAACTATTTTAGTTGATAAGGATCCTTTCTGCTTAAAATTAGGAAAGAAAATGGATACAGACTTTATCGAATGCTGCCGATGAGACTGCTGGTGTTGAGCCACCATTCTAATTAACATCTGGAAATGAAGAGAAAACAAAAATATTAAGTTATGAAATTTGTATAAGAAAGTAGATGGTTGAGATGAATATTAGTATGGGTCAACGTGAATATTTGTTGGAAATCCTCAATTATGAGTATATTATACCTAATGAATTTCATGAATGTATTGAAGATGCTATTAAAAAATATGCAACTAATAGCAGATATTTTAGGGTAACCATTGATTCAATGTTAAAAAAGCCTCAGAGCATGGCGACAAGTATTGGAGCAATTCGGGATAACAATTTAAGCCTTTTCAGAGGTAAATTTGCTGAATGGCTGGCATGTATTGAATATAATGCCTTAAAAAACAAGGGAATTGTTTTGATGACAATAATTAATCCAGATTCAACTTCAAAGGCAGATTTGTTACATATTATTAAAAAGGATGATAAATATGAAGCTATTCCTGGACCAGACATTAAATGCGGGGGTAGTACGTATGTCTTAAACCAGTGGAACAAAATTGTAAATAGTAGATATGACATACCTATGGTTGATATGGATGGTAATCTGACAACCGAAGAGGGATTAAAAATGCTTACGGAGAAGCAAAGAGAAAAATTTGACCAGCTCAAACAAGTACATCCTAAGAAGAAGCCTATTAAATCCGTGTGGAATAAACAAGACATTAATAGGCTTATGATGGATTATCTTAAATATGTAAGTGATGGTATTACACCCGCTGATTCAGAAGATAGGCCATTTGTTGCTAGTAAAGATAATCGGGATAGAATAAGAGATAATTTATCTAAACTTCCAGGTAAAACTGAAAATCGGTCTAGCTGGGTTGAGTTATGTAAAAAAGCTTCTGAATTACCAAATATACCGGAAAATTATTTGAATCCTATAACCATGGCAAAAATAGAAAAGAAAAAGAGGGAAGAAGTATCTAAGAAAGGTTCCAAAACTTCAACCGAAAATATAAAATATGCAAAAGGAAAGGGAAATAATAATAAAACTAAAAGTGTATCAGGGAATAAGAACGTTAACAAACCAATACAGAAGGGCTTAATAAAAGGGTTAGCGAATTTCTTAGGATATGATTCTCCTCCTGAAATGATTATGGATGGAGTACTAAAAATATTACCCGCTTCAGTAGCCGCTGGTAGAGTAATAGTGAACAAGATGTTTGGAGGGGGTTCGGACTCGAGGCCAAGTCTATTTGATAATCAGGGGAATGAAAAAACCTACAATGATTCAATTGAAATAAAAAATATTACAAATAAAAGAACTAATACAACTAATTCAACCCACGCTTCTCCGAGGGAACATGTTGTAAAGGGACATGGGCAGCATTACAATACAAGAGAAGGTCGGATTTTCAGAGAAAAAGAACCATTTTCACGTGGGAAAAAGGGTAAAAGTATGTAATTATAATGTTGATGTTGAGTAACTCTATAATAATCTATAAAGCAAGGTATAAAATTCATACACCCGGTTGAAAAGTCAGTTAAAGAAAAATAAGAAAGGGCTCATACTATTATATTGGAATTACTTATATAAAACCATCAAGATCTTTTGTGTTACAACATATACTCTAGACATGTGGAGTGCTACTCACTACTAGAATCGAAGGAATAAATTGATTGTGGCTGTGTGTAAAAGTCACTCTGATTTTTAGGGAGGCTTATATTTGTAATGTATTACGATTAAACAGGAGGAGATACTCATAAATTAAGAGGTGAACAATTAAAAAGGGGAGTTTAACTACACGCAACAATTTTTTTGTTTACTTTATCAGCTTGTAGTCAGGCAGTGGGTTAAGGTACTGACTGGACTTCAGTGGTTCATCTCTAGGAGTTGAAGTTAGTTGATGTAAATGAACGCTCATAGAGTTGGACTATCTTCTTACTTCTATTTTCTTTACATACCAAACCATCAATGAAGCCTACAAGAGGAATTATTTTGAATAATTTGTAAAGGTGATTAGAATAATTAATTAACTTGCTGGATTTATTAGAACATAGATATTGAACTGGCGGTGTTAAATAATGATATTAGCTTCCGAAAATATAAAATCGATTGCAGTTTTTTCTGAAGATATAAACAACGAGTATAGATATATTCTAAAATGGGAATGGGATTGTAATAAAAAGAAGGCTACAGTAATTATGTTAAATCCAAGTACGGCGACCCATCAAAAATTTGATACTACGATAATGAATGTTCATAATTTTATTATAGATTATGAGAATGAATCATATGGTTCATATTCAATCGTTAACCTTTTTGCTTATCGTTGCACTGATCCTAAACTTTTAGTAAATAGAAAGCTAGATTATGAGATGAAAAATGATACTTTCCTGAAGGATTCTTTTGAATATTCCGACATCATAATTGTTGCTTGGGGTAGAGATTTTAGTAAGGTAAATGCGGTAACCAAATGTGATATTAATATAAGAATTTCTAATGTTTTAGAAATGTTGAGAGTTTATCAAGATAAAATATTTATTTTTTGGGATGGTAAAGAAGAATTAATTAATATAAAGCCAAGGCATCCGGTATTATTAAAAAGTTATTGGGCGTTAATTCAATATACTATTTAAAATATATTTAAATTTTATTCAACTAAAATTATTCTTTGTCATTATCTATTTGATAATAAAGGATTATTAATGATGGGATAACTACATTAGTATTTTTAAACTTTCTTTTATTGATTTAAATAAGACATATATTATAGTTCCTGTTTTTTATTTTAGTAATTACGTAGATCAACACTTTTTATACGAAAATAGATAATTTATAAATATGATGTTAATTAATAATTTATGGATATATGAACTTCGTAGTTTTCTGTATTTTGTTAATAAAGGTAAAGTTAAAGGGGAATATAAAAGTGGATTTCAGTACCTACAAAAGTATTGTTAATTTGAATAAAAAAGTTCTTTATGAAACTGCTCTTAAAGCTATAAAAAACTCTCATTTAGAAGCGCATACAATGGCTTTAAACCCACAAGAACCGGACTTTATTGCAAAAATTGCAACAGCTGGGATAATTGATTTAGCAAATTCTTGGAAAAATATTTTAATGCCGTATGGAATTTCTACCTCAGTTGTTTCTGTTTTTTGTCATCAAAGACCAATAGTAAAACATACGATGTCAAGCGTAAACCCAGAAATAGGAGATTTACTTATAGTACATATATATCATCCCAAAAAAGGGAAAAGCAAAAGAACTGCATTATTATTACAAGCAAAAATGATGACTGATCATACTGTGAAAATCTCCACCCACGATCACCAACTGCTCCTTTATAAACATTGGCCACAATTTAGTTTTGTGAAACCAAAGATCAGTGGGATAAATATTAATGTAGTTCCCAGTCAAGCTCATAATGGTGGTCAATACTTATTGATTGACGATGAAAATTTTATGGGACCGTTTTCGTGTACATATTCAACAGCTGAAGCAGATGAAACATTAATTCCTGCAAATAGTTTGACTCACACTATGTTAAAGATATTATTATTTGAAGAGGGAAAAGAATTTTTAGGAAGAAAGGCCGCGCATAATAAACGTGACTGGTCTAAATTAATTTGGTTATTACTGGAGAATTCTGTTCAGAAAAATTTTAAGCGTAAGAATATTAAATTATCATCTGCATCAAGAACAAACGGGAGTAATTTAAATGGATTATCTGGTCTCTATGCATCTTTATCAAATAAAAATACTCCTTTTATAACTGATTTAATTGGGAAAAAGATAACAAATCAGTCTTTGCAAATTGCACCCGAAAATGCATTAATCCCCTTTTATAAGCTAGAGGGGGAAGGTGGTATTTCAACAATAATAATTGAGTCATCACATATAAATCAATAAGTGACAAGTTACGGTTAGTGCTATTGCCTGGAATGGCATGGCAAGGATACTTCAAGGACACTGAAGGAAATATTTTTGGAATTCATCAACCTAATGTTTTATGGATTTGATGAAAGGGAACAATTTAAAGTTGTTCTCTTTTTTTTGTATACTTAGAGAAACAAAAGCCAACTGTCGACAGTTGACTTTTGTTATAAAAAGGAAGAATAAAATAATAAATTCTATAAAAATTGTTCAAACACAAAATTGCCATATTACCCTTCTTATTTAGGATGTTTTTCATGGTATTCTTAAATTGAAATAATTCATGATAATAACAGGTAAGAAAAGGATAAACCAATGAAAAAAATAATTATTATTACGGTGTTAATCGTCATTCTTTTTACAAGTGGATTTCTATTCTCAAAAAGCAAGACATTCGATAATTACACTAACAATATCAATGACTTAATTAAATTAAAAAAAGAAAATGATTATTTAAATGAAAGAATGAGCAATGAAACATCTTTAAAAGCTAATATAACTGAATACAATCTCGAAAATAAAGAATTAAAAATGCTAAGAGAAAGACTAAATAAAGAAAGTCAAAGCAACAAAACTGAAGTAGCAATCGTTACAAAAAGAGATTATGATACATGGAACAGCTTTGTTGAAATAAATAAGGGATCAAAAGATGGAGTGAAAATAAATACAAATGTAATAACCTCTCAAGGCTTAGTAGGTAAAGTAATCGAAGTTTCGAATCATACTTCAAAAGTAGATTTATTAAGCGCAATTAAATATACTTCATATATTTCAGTCCAACCAAAAAATAATCATCAATTACAAGGTTTAATTAAAGGTGCAGATGAGAAAACTGGCTATTTAAAAATGACTCTTTTCAATGTAAATGATCAATTAAAACCTGGAGAAATCATTGTTACCTCTGGACTAGGAGGAATCTATTTACCAGGTATTGAATTAGGTAAAGTAAAAGAAGCTAAAATTGATAATTTAGGTTTAAATCAAACAGCTTATATTGAACCTTTTTATGATTTAAACGATTTAGAGTACGTTATTTTATTGTTAAGTAAAAAATAAAAAGGAAGAACAATAGGAAAAGAGAACAATAGTATAGTTGTTCTCTTTTTGAAGTTAAATATAGGTAAAACAATAACAGTACATAAATAAGTAGGTGTTTGCATAATGTTACATTTTGAGGAAAGGATTCAAAAATTTGAATATAAACTAAACGATACTGATGATCAAATTATTGAGTTTATAATGAATAACAAAGAAGAAGTTGTTGGCTACTCTATACAATATTTAGCTGCTCAATTGTTTACTGTTCCAAATACAATAACGAGATTAACAAAAAAATTAGGTTTTGATGGATTTTCTCAGATGAAGAATAGTTTAAAAGAGGAGATTATTAAGCAGGATGTTTTTACAGAAGAGGATAGTCTATCATTTAACATTCATAAAACAATTGGATTAATTGATCAAAATAAGTTAGCACTCACTACGAAATTAATTCAAGAAGCACGAAGGGTGCTTTTCTTTGGTGTAGGGGATACTGCGCCATTTTGTGAAATGATGATAAAAAATCTTAAGGTTGTTGGTAAACAAGCTGAATACTATTTCCATCGTCATGATATATTATATGAACTTTCTAGATTGGAGTCTAAGGAAAATAATTTACTATTTTTAATTTCATTGTCTGGAGAAACGGCTCAAGTATTGGATGTAGTAGAGCTGGCAAAACAAAAGGGAATTAAAATAATTTCACTTACTCATTTTAGTAAAAATTCTTTACAACAAATTGCAGATGTGAATTTGTATTGCTACTCTCCTAATAAAAAGTTTAATGAATACAATATTACAGATAAAACACCTTTGTTGTTAGTTCTTAGAGCTTTATCTGAGTTTTACTGGAAAGCATCGAATTGATGTGTATAAATACACATTAAAATTAAAAAATTACTAAAACTTGTGTAAAAATGAGAAGTATCAAGCTTCTTATTTTTTTTTTGCTATTATGAAGTCAAAGTAGTCCACTAATAATTGAAAGGGGTTACAAAGATGCAGTTAAAAAAGTTAACTTCTGAAGCTTTAGTAAGTACTAAAGAGAGATTTACATCTAAAGAAGAAATCATAAAATTTTTAGTTAAAAAATTAGCATCAGAAGGGAAAATTCATTCTGAGGAAGAGTTTTATAAAGCGGTAATGGAAAGAGAAGCTTTATCTCCAACTGGTTTTGAAGGTGGTCTTGCTATTCCACATGGAAAATCTTCGGCAGTTAAAGAAGCTTCATTTGCAGTCGCAACACTAGAGAAGCCAATTAGTACTTGGGAGAGTGTTGATCCAAAAAATCAAGTTGAATTAGTAATTTTATTAGCGATTCCAAAAGAAGAGGAAGGAACAACACATCTTACTCTATTATCTGAACTGGTTACAAGACTATCAAATGAAGAGTATAAAAATAATCTACTTCATTCAAGGACGAATAAAGAACTTTATGATCATCTTGATTTATCTTTACAATCTACTAATCAGAAAATCTCACAAGATAGAGATAAAACCGTTTTAGCCATTACAGCTTGCCCAGCAGGTATAGCACATACTTATATGGCAGCGGAAGCATTAGTTAAAGCAGGTAATGAATTAGGAATTAATGTATTTGTTGAAAAACAAGGGGCAAATGGAATTGAAGATCGGCATACATACGAATTAATTAAAAAGGCTGATGCGATTGTATTGGCGGTGGATGTTGCAGTGAAGGATGAAGAGCGATTCAAGCATCTTCCGAAAGTAAAAACATCTGTAGCTTCTCCTCTTCGAAACGCAAAAGGTATTTTAGAACAAGCATTACAAAAAATAGAAAATAAACCAAAAAGAGGAATGGTCGAAAGTGAAGAATCAGTTCATGAGATTGAAGAGAAATCTATCAAAACAGAAGTTAAGGATTCTCTTTTAACAGGAATCTCTCACATCATCCCTATTATTGTAGCGGGAGGTATGACGTTAGCGGCGGCTGTCTTTATAGCGCAAGCTTTTGGTCTTCAAGATTTATATGCAGCAGAAGGATCATGGTTATGGTTATTACGCCAATTAGGTGGTTCTTTATTAGGACAAATCATGATTCCAATTTTAGCTGCATATATGGCCTACTCGATTGCTGATAAACCAGCATTAGGGCCAGGTTTTGCAGCAGGGGTCGCGGCAAATTTAATCGGCAGTGGATTTTTAGGAGGTATGCTAGGAGGATTACTAGCGGGTTATTTCTTAAAGTATCTAAAAGTTAAGGTCAAACCTAAAGGAACTTTCGCAGGATTTGTTAGTTTTTGGTTCTATCCTGTAATTGGAACTCTTGTAGTTGGTTCAATCATGCTATTTGTAATTGGTAAGCCATTAGCTCTCTTAAATCAAGGACTAATTGATTGGCTAGATGGAATGAGTGGAGCAAATGCGATTATACTTGGTGCAATATTAGGAGCAATGGTTTCATTTGACCTTGGTGGTCCAATAAACAAGGCTGCTTACACATTCTGTATCGGTGCAATGGCTAGTGGAAATATAGTACCTTATGCAGCATTTGCATCTGTCAAAATGGTTTCTGCATTTTCCGTCACTGGAGCAACGATAATTGGTAAACATTTATTTTCTGAACAAGAAAAAGAAATTGGTAAACAAACATGGTTGCTTGGATTAGCAGGAATTACAGAAGGTGCGATTCCATTTATGATTAAAGATCCCCTAAGAGTGATACCTTCATTAATCACTGGTTCAGCAGTCACAGGAGCGATCGTTGCTTACTCTAATATTGGTCTAAATGTTCCTGGTGCTGGAATTTTCTCTTTAGCCTTACTTCAAGGTAAACCAGCCATAGTAGCTGCAGGCATTTGGTTTGGAGCAGCATTAATTGGTGCGTTTATATCAACAAATTTATTAATTATGACAAGAAAACAAAAAATAGTTAAAGAAATAAAGATAAAGGCATCACAACAAAATGTCGCATAAGAGTGGAGGAGTAAAATGAAAAAAGTTCATATCGTTCCACATATGCATTGGGATAGAGAATGGTATTTTACGACGGAAGAGTCTAGAATTCTATTAGTTAATAATATGGAAGAAATTATGGAGATGTTAGAAACGAATCCTGATTATCCTTACTATGTGTTAGATGGACAGACTGCTATTTTAGAAGATTATTTTGCTGTAAAACCAGAAAATAAAGAACGAGTGAAAAAGCTTGTTCAAGAAGGGCGATTAATTATTGGTCCATGGTATACGCAAACGGATGAGATGATTGTCGGTGGTGAGTCGATTGTTCGTAATTTATTATACGGAATGAAGGACTGTGAAGAGTTTGGAGTACCGATGAAAATTGGTTATCTTCCAGATTCGTTTGGACAATCAGCTCAGATTCCGATGATTTTAAATGGGTTTGATATTAAGTATTCAATCTTCTGGCGTGGAACATCTGAACGACATGGAACAAATAAGACTGAATTTTATTGGGAGACGGATGATGGTTCAAAGGTGTTAGTTCAATTGTTTCCGCTAGGGTATGCAATCGGTAAGTATTTACCAGAGGATGAAGAAGTACTGCAAAGTCGAATTGATAAGTATTTCACTGTACTTGATCGAGGAGCAACGAGTGACCATATAATCTTACCGAATGGTCATGATCAAATGCCGATTCAAAAGAATATTTTTACAATCATCGAAAAGCTTCAAAATCTTTATCCAGAGCGAGATTTTTTCTTAAGTAAATATGAAAATGTTTTTGAAAATCTAGAAGAGCAAAAAGATCTTGTTACATTAAAAGGTGAATTTTTAGATGGGAAGTACATGCGGGTTCATCGAAGTATTTACTCGACTAGAATGGATATTAAAGCAGCAAATACTAGAATTGAAAATAAAATTACCAATATTTTAGAACCACTTGCATCAATCGCCTACCGTTTAGGTTTTGAGTATCACCATGGCTTAATTGAGCTAATCTGGAAAGAGATTATGAAAAACCACGCACATGATAGTATTGGATGTTGCTGTTCTGATAAGGTACACAGAGAAATTCAAAGCCGTTTTTATTTAGCGGAAGAAAAAGTTGATCAACTAATCAATTTTTATAAACGTAAAATTGTTGATTCGATGGATACTACTAATGAAAATGATCGAATTACACTTTTTAACTTACTTCCTTATGAGCGTACTGAAGTTGTGACTACTAGTGTTATGACAAAATTAAAATCGTTTAAGCTAGTTGATCATGAATCAAATGAAATAGACTACGAAATTATTGAAAGTAAGGTTACTGATCCAGGCTTAATCGATCGTCAAATAGTTCATTATGGAAATTATGATCCGTTTATTGAATATACAATCCAATTAAAGGATAATATTCCATCTATGGGTTATAAGACATTTTTTGTAGTAGAAGATGATGATGTCTTAAAGAAAATAACTTACTCTACTAATGAGATTGAAACAGATTATTATAGGATTACCGTTAATTCAAATGGAACATTGAATATTTTTGATAAGCAAATTAAACAAATTTTTACGAATGTTCTTCGTTTAGAAAATGGTGGTGATGATGGAGATGAATATGATTACTCTCCACTTCTAAATGAGGAGTTAATTTATAGTGATTATGTTGTTGCTGAAACTAAAATTCAACAAAATCGATTTAGGGTAACAATTGATATTAAATATACTTTGGCTGTTCCTTCAAATTTAGTAAAACGTAAAAAACAAATTCTTGATGGTGCTGTCGACGTTCATATTGTAGTTAATGTTCCAAATCATAAACCTAGACTTGATATAAAATTTGAAGTGAATAACCAAGCAAAGGATCACCGGTTAAGAGTATTAATTCCAACGAATATTGCGTCGGCTTTCTCGTTATCAGATAACCAATTTGGTTCGATTAAACGAGATGTAGTTGATTCGGCAATTCATTTTTGGGAGGAAGAAAATTGGGATGAACGTCCTGATTCAATTTATCCAATGTTGAGCTATGTTGGATTAATAAATGATGATTTTGGAGTTAGTGTATTAACGAACAGTACGAGGGAGTATGAAATTGTTGGTGAAAAATTTGATACGATAGCTATTACTTTGTTTAGGAGTGTTGGTTTTCTTGGGAAAGAGGAGATGGTTCGTCGGCCAGGGCGACCGTCGGGGATTAAGTTGCCTACTCCGGATTCTCAGATGATAGGGAAGTTGTTGTTGGAGTTTGCGATTGCGACATATAGTAAGGAAGAAAATGTTGCTCGTATTGCTAAGGAGTATTTAACTCCGGTTGTTGCATATAATAAGATTCCTTTTGATGCTATGAAGTTGAATGAGTCTGGTGTGAAGACGCCGTTGGTGTTTAGCTTTTTTAAAGAATATTCCCAAAAAATTGTTCTAAGTACGTTGAAAAAGGCTGAAAAAGTAGATAAATTTGTTATACGTTTTTATAATTCATCGGAAAAAGCAGAGTATGCTTTTTTGCAATTTAATGATGAGATTGATAAAGTATACACAGTTAATTTAAATGAAAAAGTAAAAGTAGAAGTAATTGTAAACGATCAGCAAGTAGGAATAAATGTGAGAACAAATAAGGTTAAATCGATTTTGTTTTAAAACAATAAATATATGTATTTAAATCAAAAAAGGCTATTTTTCTTTTTTAATAACGGAAAATAGCCTTTTTCTGGTTGCTTTTAAATATTTATTCCGCATTCAATTAATTTGTAATGTTGTTCAATACTAGTATAGAAAGGTCCAAAAAAATATAATTGAGATGTTCTATGTACTTCAATCTTCCTTTTATCCATTATACTCCATCCTTTTTGCTGATAACTTCATATTCGCTTGCAATTTTCCTCTTGAGATTTTTACAATATTCTAAATTAGAGCTAGGTTTATTTCCATGTAATGGACATGAATGCGAAAACATGAAACAAAGGAAAAATACAATTTTATATTTTAGTATTGCTAAGTCTGGATTCCCCACAAGTTTTCGAACGTTCTTCCTAAATCCTATACCTTTTTGCACAATTCCATCCCTATATTATTTTCCAATGAAGTTCCTTTAGAACGAATTACCTTGATATTTTTCAAATGCTACTAATTTGAAAATATATCTGTCATATTAAAAACCTCGATTAAAGAAAATAATAAAAAAATTAACATTTGCGCTTAGAAATCACCTCATGAGCTGATTTCTAAGTGCTAACCATCGTATATTATTAAACCATTAAAGGAAAAATGGTTTTATTTGGGAGGTGGACGATTTGCCAAACATTTTACCTAATGATAATGAGCTATTGCAAGGTGTATTGCATAAAGTTATTCTTTATCGGGTTACTAGAAACCTAAACAATGAACTTGTATCCCGAAAAATAAAACATTACCAATTAAGTGAAGCAACTGGAAGAAGTGGAAATTGGTTTAATCGAACATTCAACAATTTGGAAGATATGAGAGTTTCCACTCTTATTAAATCGATTGCAGCAGTTTCTAAGATATCCAAACAAAACAAGGATAACCCAATTTTGATTACTTCAATACTTAACAATGAAATAATGGAAATTGCTTCTGTTTTGTTGGACCTAAATGATGTTGAGATTAAGGATTTGCTCAGCCCCGATTCTGGAATGACAGACTTTTTTAAAAACTTAAAGTTTTATGTTGATTCATTGGAAACTACAAATGATATATCAGTTGAAGAATCGGATGTTTGCGGTCGTATTTTTAATCTTATTAACGAAGGGGAGCGATAAAAAATGGCTGAAAGAAAAATATGGTTCATTACGCGTCCAGAACGTGACCCTAAATTCCATAGAGATGCACTTCTTGCTTTAAATGATGCAACTGATGGATTTAAGATCAAGTGGGCGGGAAATAGAGAAGCCCACTTGAATTATGAACGTGCTTTAAATGCTCGGGGGGTAAAGCGTGAAAATGTTAGTAATGATGGTTCAGGAGGTCGGACCTGGGCGGCTATGTTAAAAACATTCTCATATGTTTTTACTGATGAGGAAGGAAAACTTAGTCTAACTAAAGTCGGCAGAAAGGTCATGGACGGTGAAAAGGTAAGAGAAAATGTTACTAAGCAGATTCTGACGCTACAAATACCTAATGCATATTTTCTTGAATCTGGTTTCCGTCCTCAATTCGAATACGGATTTCGTATTCGACCAGCAAGATTTGTGATTAAATTGGTGAACCAATCACAACTCGATTACTATCTAACCAAAGAGGAAATCACCTATTTTGTTTTAACTGCAAAGACAGACACTGAACTTATGTCTGTAACTGACAAAATTATGAGATTTCGAAATGCAAATGCAGTGGAAAAAGAAGTAATAAAGCAAAAAATTATAGCAGAATTTGACCACCGTAAACGAGCAGACAAGGGAGCAAGGGATTTTGAACTAGCTCATGGTGACGTCGCTCATACGTTTATGCTTATCTGTGATTATACCGGATTAGTTGAATATATCCGCGGGGAAGCACTTAGAGTTAATCCAGCTGACTCAAAGAGAGTATCAGATGAGTTAACTGCTTATGATACCAGGTATCCTTTTAACACGCGGTATCATATTTCTTTACAGCGTATGGCAGAGAACAACGGGCTTGATATTGATAGTTATAAAGCAAGTAATTACGGTGCAATTAAGCCAGCAACTAATAAAACAAAAACTGAAAATAAGATAAAAGAATTGCTTTCAGATTATCCTGATTTGGAAGAATTGTCGCGCAAAAATATTAAAGATATACTGCTAAAAGAGTTCTCTATAAAAGAATCTGAGAAACATGCTGATGCAATTAAGAAATACAGCATGAAAGGCTTGAACATTGATTTCGTTGAAGGCTATTTAAACGAAACTAATGAACATCATTTTGAGCAAAAAACGGGTGAAGTTCTTAAAGCAATAGGTTTTACTGTGGAAATGAACCCGAAGCCAGCATCAGATGAAAAAACAGAAATTGAAATACTCGTTAAGTTGGGTAAAAAACGCTCCTTTATAATTGACGCAAAAATGTATCGACCAAAGTTCCCACTAGCTGCAAATCTGGTTTCCCATATGGCCTCTGAGTATATACCGAACTACGAAGGATATGACAACAGAGAAGTTGCTTACTTTGGATACGTTACTGTTGCAGCATGGAGCGGAGAAAAAAATCTAGTGAAGATTAGCAAGTTAGCAAAAAGAGCAATACCTGAACGAGAGATTAAAGGTATAATGTTGAGCGCGAATGTAATGCTTGGTTTCTTGGACTACTGCATTGACAATGGGATACGCAAACATAAACGAGTAGAACTATTCCTTCAAGCAATTGACAATAGAGCTTATTCAACGGTTGGTGAATTGTTACGCTATATCCAGTCAGTTTAATTTACAATGTTTTAAAGGTTTTGAAGATTTTATTCCTCTTGAATTATGTAAAACGACAATGGTCCTGCTTCTAGAGCAATTATTCAGTTTAGTTTAAAAGATACAATGGAAGCGGTTAACCTGTATGAATCGATATTGGATTTTAAACAAAGAAATAGATTTATTTTAGGAGGATTATTTATGCCCAAAACAGGAGATTCTTTTATCACAACTTTAAAGAAAGCACATTTAGAATGGGGAAACCATCGATACACAAATAGCAGGGGCATTATTTATGGGGAAGGTTACCTCCACATACCGAGCCAAGTGGCAAATAGTATAGGAATTTTAAATAGTAACTCAGGGACTACAAATACCTACAATTGTAATTCAGCTGATGGATTTTTAAAGAATGTTACTTTAAAGGCATCAGGATCCTCGAAGGCTGGAGCTGTTTTTGCTAAACAATTTCAAGGGAGTGGCAACTTAAAATTACTTGGTGATTGGTTCTTCCATGTAAATGCGGAGGAAGGGGACCAAATCAGGGTTACTTGGTTAAGTCCAACTGACATTGAAATTGAGAAACTTTAATTTCTAATAATTTTATAATTTTATAATTTTATATGAAAATACGGTAAGAAAAACGCTTTCGCGATCTTAATGGTATTTGTCAAAAACCGCCTTGTACTGGGCGGTTTCTTATTTTTAAGAAGATGGAAAGTATAGTCCTCTATAAGGAAGTCTATATATAGGTAGGACTTGCTAATTTAAATAGTCGAGTAACTAGTGTATAATAATTTCTATCTGAGAAGAAAGAAATTGGAGAGAAGTAATCATGATTTTTGAAAAGGGTGAACTTTTTTGTGGACCGGGTGGTTTGACACTTGGTGCAAAGCTAGCAGAAGTAAAAGATTCAGAAGGAAATATTTATAAAGTTAATCATAAATGGGCTGTCGATTATGACGAAGATACTTGTGAAACATTTCGACACAATATTTGTCCTGATAACCGAAAATCAGTTATTTGTGCTGATGTTAGAAGACTAAAACTTAATTTGATGCCAGATATAGATTGTTTCGCATTTGGCTTCCCATGTAATGATTTTTCTATTGTGGGAGAGTCAAAGGGGTTGGAGGGAGAATTTGGTCCTCTTTATACTTATGGAATAAAAGTATTGAAATTTAAAAAACCTAAATGGTTTATAGCTGAGAATGTTGGCGGGCTTGAAAGTGCTAATGATGGCATGGCTTTAATTCAAATCTTAAAAGAAATGGAGGGTGCGGGGTACAATATTACTCCACATAAATACAAATTTGAAGAGTATGGTGTACCACAAGCTCGCCATAGAATTATTATTGTTGGTATTCGTAAAGATATTAACTTGAAGTTTCGAGTACCCAAGGCTCCTTTTAAAAATAAGGATGAATGGACTTCTGCAAGAAGTGCGTTAGAAGTGCCAATACCTAAGGATGTACCTAATAATGAGCCAACCAAGCATACCAAACAGGTAATTGAAAGACTTTCTATTATTAAACCTGGTGATAATGCATGGGCACCATATATACCAGAAGAGTATCAGTTAAATGTAAAAGGTGCGAAAATGTCCAATATTTATAAAAGATTAGACCCAGATGTGCCTGCATACACCGTAACTGGTTCTGGTGGCGGTGGTACTCATATGTATCATTATGATGAACCCCGTGCCTTAACTAGTCGTGAGCGAGCTAGACTTCAAACTTTTCCAGATGACTTTCGATTTATTGGTGGAAGTGAAAGTGTCCGAGCTCAAGTTGGAATGGCAGTTCCAGTTGATGGAGCAAAAATTATTGTTGAAGCTATATTAAATACATTTGCAGGTAATGAATATCCAACCGAACCAGCAAGGTGGGATGATAATGAAATTAGGCAAATGATAGAAACAGGTCAACAAAAAAAGAAGAAAACCCGCAAAGGAAAAACAAAATCAATCCAAAAACAGTTAGAGGTGGATTAGGAAGGTCAGACAGCTTTTGAAATTTAATTGTTTAAAAATATATAAATTTAAAGGGATAACATACAAGGTTATCCCTTTAAATT
This sequence comes from Gottfriedia luciferensis, assembly GCF_001712755.1. Lineage (GTDB taxonomy): Bacteria > Bacillota > Bacilli > Bacillales > Bacillaceae_G > Gottfriedia > Gottfriedia luciferensis_B. The sequence goes on along the minus strand of NZ_MDKC01000023.1, from coordinate 298,958 downwards.
TATTTTTAACTTGATACGTCCCTCCCTCCCTCTCTAAATAATAACTAAGTAACTAATGTAAGATATTTCAATTTCATCAATAATGATTGGTACATAATAATTATCGTCCCGTGTAATTGAACTATTTTTCTCGAAAAGCTATTTTAGCATTTTCATTATTTTTTCGGTAGGAATTTCTTTTTAAACGACTTTTTGGCCGTTGTCTAAACTCTGTATATGGATCACGAGGATTAACGTCATTTCCTGAGTTAAATAATGCGAATCAAAAGTTTTTTTAAAGGCACGAAGTGAATGTCAAATTTTAATAGGTGCATTAAAAACTCTATTTATAACCTTTATAATATAAGGTTCTTCTTAAAACCTCATTTTTCATATCTGAGGTCATATTAAAACGAAAATTTCTGATTGAGAACCTTCTTTAGCTCCATTTCCAACAATCATTATATCGTATATATTCTGTTTATTTTTACTTAATTAACCAAGAAGTACAATGTTATTGTTACTAAATTCATGTGGTGAACTGCAAAATGTGCATGTTGTAAAAGCACATTAACTATTTCTTTATGTTGTTTATTTTGTTGATAAGTATGATTAGGTGACATTCTATTATTATTTTGTTATCCAACTTTTAATCAGTAATTGGTTTCATTCTTATTGTGACGAAGCATAACGCCTACATTGTTACAAATTTTTCTTCTAATAGTTTATAATCGATTATCGAATTTTTTCATACTTAATATAACTTTCCATTGTGGTCAAATATAACATGTTATTTTCCCAATACTTTTCTTTGAAGGGGTTATCAAGAAAATATATCTTCTCCACTGATTACTTTCACTATTTCTATGCTATCGACTTTTAGTCATATTTGGAGATACCAAAATTAATGTTTATTATCCAAACTCCCAAAGATACCTGGTATTATTAGAGACATATAGTTTTGAATATTGTTATAATAATTATATTAGTAAATGACTTTAAGATTATGGGGGAACTAATGGATAGAATAACAAAGAGTCTTTTAGAAGACTTCTCAATTGTAATGGAACTGGAAATTAAAGAACAAAGTAAACTTTTTGAAATGTTTTCAGCTTATAGTATTATATCAAAAGTACATAATGAAAAGTTTGAATTAGAAGATGTTGTCGGGGGGAATGGAGGAGATTGTGGAATTGATGGATTGGCAATAATTGTTAGTGGCATTATGATAAATTCGATAGAGGAGATTGAAGATTTAATTGAAAGATCGGGTAGTATATCTGAAGTTAATTTCCTTCTAATTCAATCTAAGACAAGTTCATCATTTAATGGAGGAGAAATAAGAACGTTTGGCGATGGTGTAGTTGATTTTTTTTCAGAAAATCCTACTTTGGTTAGAAATGAGTTTATTAAAAAAAGAGCAAAAATTGTTGAATATATTATTAGTAAGGCTGCAAGAATAAAGAAAATGACATGCGAAATGTTTTATGTTACAACTGGAAAATGGATAAATGATCAAAATTTGATATCTAGAATAACCAGAATAAAAGAAGACTTAGAAGACCTACATCTATTTAAACAAGTTAAGTTTACACCAATTGATGCTCGTGAAATCCAAAAATATTATAAGCAAACACAAGAAAAAGTTAGTGCAACTATTAACTTTCCAAATAAAGTTTTACTTCCAGAAATTGAGGGAGTTAATGAAGCGTATATCGGTACACTCGAAATTAAAGAGTTCTTGAATTTGATTGAAGATGATTTAGGAAACATAAATCGATCTGTATTTTACGATAATGTTAGAGATTATCAAGGTGAAAATGATGTGAATGAAAGTATTTCAAAAACTGTTCAATCTGAGAAGTCGAATAGACTTGCTGTATTAAATAACGGTGTTACCATTGTTGCTAAATCTCTAAATGTTGCAAGAAATGATCTTACATTGGGAGACTATCAAATAGTAAATGGATGTCAAACATCTCATGTAATATATAATTATAAAGAAGATATTAATAGACTAATTAGTTTGCCGGTAAAAGTAATTGGAACTGAGAATGAAGATGTAATAAGTGAAATTATAATTGCAAATAATAGCCAAACTGAAGTTAAAAAAGAAGAATTAATGGCGTTAAGCGATTTTCAAAAACGATTAGAGTTATTTTATAATGCTATTAATGAACCTAAAAAGAGGTTATATTATGAAAGAAGATCTAGACAGTATGATGCAGTTCCAAATATTGAAAAAGTTAGAATTGTTACTATCTCTTCTCAAATAAAATGTTTTGCTTCAATGTTTTTAGATAGGCCACATTTGGCAAGTAGATTTTATGGTAAACTGTTAGAGCAATTATCCGAATTTGCTTTTGTAAGCGATCATGAATTAATGCCTTATTATACCAGTTCATTTGCATTATATAAGTTAGAATTCTATTTTAGAAATAAGAGTTTAGATTCAAAGTTTAGAAAATTTAAATACCACTTGCTTATGATGTTGAGATATTATATAAGTACTGAACAAGCGCCTTTTAACTCCAAAAAAATAAATAAGGAGTGTGAAAGAATAAATAAGGAACTATATAGTGTAAATTTATTAACACTTTTTAGAGAACTAACTAGTGTAATTGAAAATGTTGTTGATGATGTTGAAAGCACAGAAATTACAAAGAGACAGTCTTTAAATGAACAGCTAATTAAAAAAGTTGTTGAATTAAGAAAAGGTAGTATAACATCTGTATGAATAAAAAAACACGAGCATTTAATAAGCTCGTGTTTTTTTTAATAATTAATCAAGAAAATAGATTATGAGAGAGTATATGCAAAACTTAAATATCCAAAGAGAGGTAAATACCTAAAGTTAGTGAAATTATATATAGATTTGATTTGTTAAGAAACATTTTAGCTAGCTGTTATATAGCACAATATAAAGAATAGTCAGTAATTTACTCAGGAATTATTTAGTCTTTAAAAGTAGGTAGGTTAGTCAGTGAGGTTCGTAGAGCAAAAAAGGAAAGAGCTATTGACTCATTTCCCAACTAGTAAACATTCAATTAATTTTGTTGCCAAAGTTTGCATGAATTATAGAATATTTGTTAGGTCATTTACAACTTATTTATTTGAACTGGCTGTTGTTGGCAATTTTGAAGATTATTCTACCCTAAACTTTTTATTATTGATACAATTAAGTCGTTAAAGGTAAAAATTGTAAAACAACAGTATGAAAGGAGTATCTCTTTTATGAATTTAAATCTAGGACTTTATGAATGTGCTCCATTAGAATTATTAGAAAGAATAGAGAACAGTAAAGTACAACTAGTATATTTAAACCCCCCATTACCCAAAAAAAATACCATATCTACAAAAAGTTCATATGTAAGAGAAGCAACGCTAGTAATTCAGCATGCACGACGTATTTTAACTGATAACGGAGTAGTATGTTTCAATACAAACGATTTCTATGCAGAGTACTTAAGGACAATACTTGACCATGTTTTTGGAAGAAAACACTTTGTACAAGAATTCATTCTAACATATAAAAGTCAACGTAAAAAAAAATCAAATTTTAATCGTCTTTTAGTATACAGCAAGTCTTTTAATGATTATACATTAAACTTAATAGGCCCATCTAATCCTGAGAATTTCTTAAATAAGAATTTACTTAAAGATGAAAGAGGCAATTATTATTTAGATGATTTGCTTGAACCAATACAAAATCCTGCTAGAGTTTTTAAATGGCTAGATCATGAACTTCCTTCGGGAATGTCATGGCGTTTTTCTAGAGAAACATTAAACAAATTTTTAAAAGACGAACTTATTCACTTTGAGACTAGAGAAATGCCAAAGCTAATGAGATTTACAACTAATATTAATTTAAATAATATATGGGATAATGACATACTAAATGATCTAAATTATAATACTATCGAATCATATATCAGAAGTATAATTTCGCTTTATACTTCTAATGGTGATATTGTATTAGATCCATATCTTACTGAGAAAAGTATTAGCCTTATATCCTCTATGCAATTAGGTAGGTTATGGATTGGTTGCAATTCAAATAAACAAGTATTAATTGAGTTAGAAGAAATTTGTAATACGCAATTTAGAGATTTAGGATTTAGATATTATACTAATGAATTAATATTTGAAAAGCCGCTTTTATATCCTAGTATTAAATTAAAACAATCAATAATAAGTGGACTCGAGTTTGATAATAAATTAAATTTAAAATTAAGGCTTGTTACAGTTGATGAGTATCAATTTTTAACATGTGTAAAAAATGGTTTGTGGGGAAGTAACAACAATTCAATAAAGAATTGGGAAATTGATGATTACATTGTTTTTATAGTAAATAAGAAGATCGTAGGCCTTTCAGTTATAACACAAGCTATGTTTAATTCAGATGATATAGTTTGGGATAATGGTAATTTTCCATACAGAATAAAAATTAAATTCAAAAAAATATTTAAGGTAGAAGATAGGATACAGATAGAAGGGTCAATTAAAGAAAAGTTAAAGGGGAATTGGGATAATTATGGTATACCTATTCGCTTTAGACTCCCTTTACCAAATGATTCTGCTGAAGCAATTTTAAAGGAGATTAATAGTAGGAAAAATGCTCTAAAGTATTACAAAGAAAATATTGATAGGCTATTAAATGAAGAAGATCACAACAGAAAAATAAAACAAAATGGAAAAATCAAAAGTAATTTAAAAAATGGAAAAGAACTAAAAGAAGAAAACGATAATAGAAAAAAAAACCTTGTATTCAAAAAAATGGAAATAAGAAATTGGAGACAATTTGAAAAAGTAGATATAGATTTTCATGAAAATATAACTATTTTAATCGGAATAAATGGATCAGGTAAAACTACCATCTTAAATCTTCTTAATAAACATTTTGGGTGGAATAACAACATCATTAGTAGTCCACAACAAAATAATAGTAAAGGACGGATTACCTATACTTCAGATACTAGGAAAGAGGTTGGTTATGATGTTGAAAAGACAGAAAATTTAGAAATAGGTAGGATTGTGTACAGTGATAATATGGAGTCTCAGCTTCTTGTTCCATCTATAGTAGATTATACTTATCAAGTATCTATTGAATCATTACCAAAAATGAGCGGGCTTCATATTCCTTCTCACAGGCCAGTTTTTAACTTTAGTCAAATAGAAAGTATACCTACACAAATTAAATCTCTTCAGGATTTTTTTGATGAGTATACTAAGGCTATTAAGCAAGGCTATTTTAGTATTAATAATGATAAGAGTCCCATACATATATTAAAAGAAAGTTTGATTACATTAGCTTTATTTGGTTCTGGACAGGGTGATATTATACACCCTAATGAAATAGCACACCAATTATTTATAGATTTTCAGAGAATTCTTGGATTTGTTTTACCCCGTGAGCTAGGGTTTGTAAGTATCTCTATTCAATTACCAGAAGTTATTTTAAATACAAAGTCAGGGCTCTTTTCACTTGATTCTGTTTCAGGTGGAATTGCAGCACTCATAGATATAACTTGGCAAATATTTCTTTTTGACAGGCTAGGCGGTAACTTTATAGTAACAATTGATGAGCCAGAGAACCATTTACATCCAGAAATTCAACGATTATTATTACCAAATATACTAAATGCTTTTCCGCATATACAATTTATTGTGACAACACATAATCCGTTTATAATTAGTTCTGTTGAAAATTCAAACATTTATGCTCTTCGGTATAACGAAAACAAAAAGATAGAAAGTACTTTTCTAGACGGTGTAAATAAAGCTGGTACTTCAAATGATATTCTCATAGAAGCCCTTGGACTTTCTTATACAATGCCATTATGGGTAGAAGAAAAATTAGAGAACATTAGTGAGAAGTTTGTGAATAGGGAACTTGATATAAGCACGCTGAATGAATTAGAAAAGGATATGAATAGTATTGGATTAAGGGATTATACAAATAAAACTTTAGAAAAAATTATTAAGGAGAAATATAAAAAGTGATCCAACTGGAAAAGAAAGAAAAACCTGAAAAGCTAAGAGAAAATGAAGAGCAATGGACAAAAGACTATCTTGCTCATTTCACAAAAAAAGGTAACATATACAACCGTATCCCAGGTATGAAAATTCCTAAATCCATCGAAGGTAAATATGGACATCACACCATTAAAAAAGTATTGGTCAAAGAGACAGAGGAAAAGTGTGCTTATTGTGAGAGTAAAATAATTCATATTAGCCCAGGAGATATTGAGCACATATATCCTAAAAGAACTCGTCCAGATCTTGCCTTTGAATGGACCAATTTAACATTAGCCTGTAGTAAGTGTAATACAAGTGGGAAAGGTATATATTATGATCCTGCGTTACCTCTTATTAATCCATATGTAGATGATCCATTGAATCATTTTTATGGACTAAGGGCACTTGTACTTCCTATCCCTAAGGATTTAAGAGCTATAAAAACCCATAATATCTTAAACATTAATAGACTACCTTTATATGAAAAGAGAAAAGAATTATTAGATGAAATATCTCAATTAGTATATGCTTTAAGTATGATTCCTGATGGAGTGGAAGAAAAAGAGAGTATAAAGAAATTTATTATAGAAAAATCTCATCCTAAAAAGGAATTTTCTTTCATAATTAGAGAGTATTTAAAGGAAATGTGTATTATTTAAATTAAAATTTAGTACTTCCCTAAGAAAATATGGAAAGTGGAAATGAGATAAGAATATTATCTGGGGTTCTACGTATAATTAAATACATATTTTTGAATATATTAAAATTTTTTTAAAAAAAGTTAGTTAAATTTAATGATTCAAATAAAAAGTTGATAAATGAGTTAAAAAGTAAACCTCTTCAGCTAAGAGGTTATTGGATGTCTTTCAATAAAGATTACTATTTTTGATACCAAACCTAACTGTGTTAATAGAAAAGGTTAACAGTATCAAAATCACATTTAATGCCTAATTGAGGACTATAAAGTAATTAAAAATAGGAATCTATGAGCCAAAAAAATTGAGGGATTTATAGAAAATAAATTTAAAATGATATCCTGATTTTCAGGATATCATTTTAAATTTTTACACGACTTATGTTATTTTATTTTCTAAAAAAATTAGATAAAACTTATTTCAAAATAAATTATATATCTTAATTTATTTAAAAATACACACAGAAAGTGAAGGATGAAACATTAATTACTCTTTAACTATTTAGTAGTATGGGAGTTTACAAGAAAAAGTAAATAATTATCCATTCCAGATAATTGGTTTACCTCAGATTTCATTATCTGTAAACCATCTTCTACAAAAAATAAAATAAATTTTTCTATATCCTTTTCTTCAAGTGCTTTACCAACTTTATTAATAATTAAATGCTTATATAGTAAATAATCATCTTTTGTAATTACACTTAAAGGGAATTCAAAATCAGATTTTTCACTTGCTACTGTTGGTACTTCTACATTTTTATCAGAAACTAAACCCTTTGCAAATGCAATTCTTAAGGTGTCTGGTCTTTGATTTGTAGCAGGTAAATCGAATTCGGCCATTATTTCGTTTAAAATTTCAAATCCTTGTTTAGATAGTTTTGCTTTACCAATTGCCAATTATAATACACCTCCAGCAAATTCAAAGTAGCCTTCACGAATTTTTGTATACTCCTCTTCGTCATCGTGTTCCAATACATATGATTTTACAAGATGAGGCTCTAGATCCTTCATAAATCTTTCATCTATTTCTGTATCAGTAGAAAGTATGATCACCTGTTCATTTAATTTAGTAAAGTAGCTATTAACTAAATTTGTTCTGTGAATACTATCTAATCTCGCAAGTGGTGTATCTATTACAAATGGCATTTTAGTTCCTGCTACTTTTGTAAGTGCCCAAATCATGGCCAAAGCAATAAGTTGTTTCTCACCTTCGGATCTTGAAGTTAGGTCTATTTCTCTATCATCTTCATCAAAAATACGTAAAGTAAAATCTTTTGAATCAAATTCTATTCTATTAAGGTCTTTTTTTCTAAATAAAATATTTAAAATATTCTCTATTTCGACTTTTAATAGCTTTGCTTTTAAAATAGTAACTTCTGAAATAAACTCATCGGTTGCTGATAATAAATTTTTCACTAATTCAACTTTGTGTACAACATCAGAGTTTTCATTCCTAGCTTTTAATTTTACTGTATATTCCCTTGTTAATTTACCTTGTTCATCTTTAAGTTTATTCGATTCTCTTAATAAGAATTTTTTATTAGTTTGTTGATTAACAATTTCTTTATCTATTTCTCTAATTTTGCTATCTTCAATTGTAGTATCTACCTCTTCAGGAGCACTTTCTAATTGATTTTCATATTTTGTAATTTCAAGCTCAGTTTTGTAACGATCATCTAACAACTTACTTAAATTACTTGTAGTTGAATTTGGGTAACTAATAATTCTTCTATAATCACCATCTGATAGATCATGAATTACAGTTAAATCCTCAGTTATCATTCTTTCACGTATGTTATTAAGTCTTTTCCAAATCCCTTTTCCTGACTCATATAATTGATGCTTTTGCTCGTTAGTTAACGGAGGATCCACTTGAATTTGCATTAGTTCATTTGCAAATGATTCGTAGCTTTTAAATGCACTCTTATTCTGATTAAGAACATTTTGATATTCTTTTTCTTTTTGGAGACGTGATTTTAAATCATCTATAGGTCTTTTCAAAATTAATTTAAGTAAATCTGTTTTAGCAAATGCTTCTATTCCTTTTTGAAAGGATTTTAAATTTGCTTTTTTTTCACCTAGAATTTTTGATATTTTTTGTTTTGAAAGACTAGTCGATATAAATTTTTGTCTTTTTGCCTTTTCAAAATTGTTTTTTTGTTCATAGAGATTTTCAGTATTTAATTTTATTTCTTCTATTTTATTATCATTATTTTCTAATATATTTTGAATCTCTTCTAATCTTTTTTGTATATTTGTTAGGTCATCATCTTTTACTAAACTATCTAATTTTTTTGTTTCAGTGTTAAAAAGATGTAATAAATCTTTAGATAGAGTTCTATATAAATCTAAAGAAACTACTTTCTGAATTGCGTCTATTGTTTCTTTTGCATCGTGTTGACCAACTAAATCTCTAATTTTTTCTGCATCAAAAATAAAAAATTGAGAGACTTCTTTAGGAATTTTTTTGTCAATAAAACTGATGAATTCTTCAGAAGTTGTTGATGATTTGATTTTTTGTCCATCAACATCTATAGTATATAAAGTAATTTCGTCTTCAATCCCAGTACGAGTTTGAAAAAACTTTACTTCGATCATATAAACACCGGAACTATCTTTAAAACATAGCTCAATTGTAGATTCGGTACCACCTTCTATGCGAAACTTTTTATTAATAGCTGTTTCAAGGATCTTAGAATACTCTTTCTTACTGAAGAATCTTCTACCATAAAGACATACAAAAATGGCATTTATTAAAGAAGTTTTACCTGCACCATTCAATCCGCCTATTAGAACAATATTTTGATTAAAAGGTGAAAATTTTGGGTTCTTCTCCGTAAAATAAATTGTTTGTGTGCCATAATATGGACGATAGTTATGGAACCTAATATACTCAAATATCATTTTTTTCACTCATTTCTATTGCCCAATATTTAATAAATTCATCCATTTCTTTAAAAATTCCTACACGTCTTGCCATATTCTTGTCAGAATATCCTTTTTCTAATTTAATTAGACTTTCTAAATATTTTGCCGGAATATTATGTTTACTAACAATTTTATTTAATAATTCTTTCTCTTCCACTGTAAATTCCATATATTAGCTCCTTCAATACATTGAATTTTTATTTCAATTTAGTAAAATTATCTTATAACTATTATATTATAAGATAAAAATAATAACTAGGAGGTAATAACTGTAATATGAACGTAATCTGTACTAGAGAAACTAATGAAGCAGAGACGTATTTAAAAAAAAATATAAACTTTGAGACTAATATTATTCATATTGTACCAACTATGATTTTATATAGACAACGTGAATTATTCTATAAGAAATTAGGGGTAAATATTAAAAATGATAATAGTAACATTCAGCTTCATGAATTTAATGAATTTATAAAAAATAATGTATATAAAGAAAATCAAAATGTCCTGACAAAAAGTGAAATGCAAATATTAATTGTTAGATTAATGAAAGAAAGTATTAATCTAAATAATGATGCTTGGTTATCTGTAATACCAGATTTAGTTGATATTTTTATAGAATGGTCGTTACTTGGTATAGAGGTTAATGAACTTAAAAAAATTAATACAAATCAAAAGTTTACAATGGCATTGGAATTATATGAAAAATATATAAAGGAAGTTGAAAAAAAGCAAAAAAATGATTTCGGAAAATTAGTTTATGAGATTTTCTCTAAAGAAGAATTTCAAAATGTAGATGAAGTAATATTTGATGGTGCATTCTTACCATTTTTGCCAAAACATCATCAATTATTAAATCGTTTTAATGATCTAAATAAAAAAATAACAATATTTCTCCCAATAGAAAAAGATTCAAATCAAATAGTATTCAATGCTATAAAGCATACGTTTGATAAATATGTCGACTTTAAAGATTGGATTTCAGTAGATGAGGTAAGAAGTAATCAATTTTTTATTCAAAATTTAAAATCAAATTTATTGAGTGATAAAGTAGAACAGTCGAAATTAGACGGATCATTAACTATTAATCGTTTCAATACAACTGAAGAGGAAATGGATTGGATTGTTAAGCAAATTTCTTTTTTGCTAAAGATGCAACAAGCAAAAAAGGAAGAGATTGTAATTATATCACCAAAAGCACTTGAACTGAGAGCTTCATTTAGAGAAAGATTTGAAATTTATGGACTAATATCAAATTTGCCTAAAAAATCAGTAAGTAAATTAAAAGAGGGAAGAGCAATAGCAAATTTATATAGCATATTTGTTGATAAACTTTTTGAGTCAGAAACATATTTAGACAAAAGTCGTTTTGAAGAGATACTGAATGGTGAAATATTAAAAAATAGTCTAGAAAGTAAGAAAATTTTTGAAACAATAAAAGCTTTTTATTTAGACTGTTATAATCTAAATGATTGGAAACTTAAAACTAATGAATTAATTACATCAAAGAATAAAGTGTCTAATATCAAACATGATAAATATCACCCATTAAAAGATATTGATGATCATGAATTAGAGATATTTATGAACTTCATCAATTTAATAGAAGAAATTTATAGAGATCTTTATGCAATAAAGGATCAAACTATCAATAGCCATCTAAATGTTTTAGTTGAATATTTTGAAATAAAATCAGATATCCATATTTCTGATATTATTTTACTTAGACTGAAAAATATTCTAGAAAATATTACTAATCAGGAAAATATATTAATTTCTTCTGAAGAGTTCGGAAGTATTTTAAGAAGAGTGTTAATTGATCAAGAGGAACCAGACGAGGAAATATTGCCTGAATATAAAAATGGAGATATTATCAAGAGAAGTGTACTAGTTACTACTCCAAATACAGTAAATTATGCTAATTATAAATACGTATTTTTATGTCAATTTACTCAAGATATGTATCCTTCTGGTCAGAGTAGAAATTGGCTGAAGACTTTAGACTATGAGAGATATGTTTTTAATAAATATACAAATTTAAAATTTAAAAACAATAAAGAGTTAGAGAGATATTATTTAGATGTCTATTTATATTATTTTTATTCGGCAATAAATGCTTGTTCAGAGAAATTAATTATCTCGTATGCTCTTCAAGATGATGGAAAAGAACTTAAGCATTCTCATTATTTACACGATATTTCTAAAGTGTTCGGTATTGAGGAAGAGAATAAATTAGAAAACAAATCTGCAAAAACTCTTGAGGAAAAACTTATAGTATACAATGTTCTCAAAAATCCAGTAGATAACTTTAATGACAATAATGAGAGTAGAGAAGCAAATATAGAATATAAAAACCTTTCTAAAAATGAGTATATATTAGAAGATTTGGCAATTTATCAATATTGTCCAAGACGATTTTATTATAAAAATTTAGAATTAAGTAATGGCGCATATAAGGATGAATATCAATTAATGCTTTATATAAGTTCTTGTTTATACGAGGAGACAATTAAGCTGTTAGTAGAAAAGAATAAGTTAGAAGAAAATCAATCAGTTGGTTATTTAAGAAGTAAATATATTAATAAAATAAGAAGTAATATTTTTTCTTATATCAGTGAAGCGGTAAACTCGATTCATGAAGCATTTCCTATTAACGGACGATCATGGGAAAATATAAAACTGCGTGTAAGACGAAATGTTGAGGATCTGTTTAATAAATTATTATTTAAAAATGAATATCTTAATGGGATTAATAATCCGGAAAGTATCTTAATTGCGTTCAATTTAAAAAATATTGAAAACAAAATTAATATAAATGGAATTACGGTAAAGATTCTAAAAGAATTACAAGTAAAGTTTAATAATGGATACACTCAGAGCTATAATTTAAGCAATTTAAAACATTTTCTATTATTTACTGCTAAAGTAGATAGTGATGAATTAATTGAAGAAATGGACGAAATCAGAAGTTGGTATTTTAAACAACAAACGAAAATAAAGAGTAATACTGTAACAGCAGAAATAGAACAAACAATAAATAATATTATTAGTAAGCAGTTTAATAAAAAAGCGGGAGCGTATTGTATTTATTGTCCATATGAATATATATGTAAAGAGAAAGGAAGTTCGTAATTTGAAACTTACGAAAGAACAACAGATTGTTGTCGAGAAAGATGAAAAAATCGTTCTTGTAAAAGCGGGTGCAGGAACTGGTAAAACAGAAGTTTTAGCAAGGAAAATACTCCATTTATTAGAAAAAAACGTTAATTTATCTATTACAGATTTTGCAATAATTACTTTTACAAATAAAGCTACTGATAATTTAAAATCAAGAATTAAAGACTATTTATATTCTAAGTGGCAAGGTTCATCAGGACAAGAAAAGATACGTTTTAGATATGAATTAGAGAATATTAACTCTGCAAACATTTCAACAATTCATAAATTCTGTAAGTATATATTGAATCAGGCAGGACCGATTTCAGAACACAATTATTCATATTCATCAAATTATTCTATTAAAAATAATGTTCTGGATTTAACAATTAAATTATCAATTGAAGAGTTTATACAAGAGAAAAAAAATCTAAATAAAAGTATTGTTACATTTAATTATATTCAAGTATATGAATTTGAAAAATATATAAAACAGGCTTTTAATCAAATTAAAAGTAAGGGCTATAACTTGGAAAAAGTAATAGAAATTTTTCCTCCTGTACTTGAAGATCATAGGAATAAAAAAGAAATACGAGAAGAGTTTAATTTAGTATTAAAAAAGGTCAATAAAAAATATTATAATTTAAAAAATAGATCGATAGATACGGAAGAACTGTTAGAATACACTTTTCAATTATTGAAAAATAATAAGTGGATCGTTGAAGAATTGCAAAATAGTATTAAATACTTATTTATTGATGAATTTCAGGATACTTCAATGTATCAAACCGAAATTGTAAGATTAATTTGCAATAGTAATGAAAAAAGTCCGAATCTATTTTTAGTTGGAGATGCAAAACAATCCATTTATAAATTTAGAGGAGCCGACCAATCTTCCTACAATAAGACAGCTAATTGGGTTGGAACAATTGGTTCGGTTTTGCCTTTAAATACAAACTTTAGATCAACTCCTGAATTAATACAGCTTGTTAATGTTATATTTCAAAGTATTCGAGAAAAATTTCCAATAATTTCATTTAAACCTGAAAATTTAAGAATTCCTGAATTCAAATTTAAACCTGAAATAGATATAAAAAGTGCATACGAATGGATACTAATTGATAAAGAGGCAGATTATTCAGAAGAGGTTACAAAATATGTTCAAAAGTTGATAGTAGAAGGAGAAAATCCTGGTAATATTGCAATTTTATTTAGAAAAAATAGAAGTATGCTTTCTTATGCAAAAAAATTAAAAGAATTAAATGTTTCATATAGTTTAGTTGGCGCTGGAGATTTTTATGTCCAAAAAGAAGTAATAGATTGTTATAAAGTCTTAAAATATTATACAAGTTTTAAAAATGAAATATTAGAGTTAGAAGTTCTAGAATCAAAATTTTTTAACAATAATAAGGACCTGTTGTTAACTTTTGTTAGTAAGTTAGATAATCAATCAGCAATACAAGAACTAACTCCAGCTCAATTTTTAGATATGTTGTTTTCAATATCAAAAATTAATACTATTATGAATCAACAAGAGTATGCTAATTTATTAAAATTAAAGGAATTAGTACGTAAATTAAATAAACAGGAAAATATCGGAATATATGCATGTGCAGATTGGTTATCGATCCAAATTAATTCAAATATTGAGGAAACTCAGGCAACGATCGTGGAGAATATGTACAAAAAAAATGAAGTAGAATTAATTACTATTCACAAAGCCAAAGGACTTGAGTTTCCAATCGTTATCTTACCGGAATTAGATCAACCGTATGGAAAATTTATTAAAAATCCTAGTATTTTAGTAGATAATAAATTAGGTTTGGGTTTTTATTATCGTGCATATAATGGTAATTATGTTGAATTAAAAAGTAGTAACTATGATAGTATAATTGATCAATATGAAACAGATCTTTATTCTGAGGAATTAAGGGTATTATATGTAGCATTGACTAGGGCAGAAGAAAAATTAGTCTTTTTTGGAAGGAACTCCTGCCCTAGTCAAGAAAGTTGTTTTCAGAATTGGTTAGATTGTATTAAACCTTTTTACTAATAAATCAATAAAAGAATTGGTAGAATTACTATAGCTAAAATAAACTTGAGATAATGCTTTTGTACACATTAACTGTACCAAAGCATTATTTTGTGTAGAATCCATTGTTAGATAATTTAGGTGAGGGTAAAAAATATTATTTGTAATTGGTAAGTCCTCTAACTCACTTAATGTAATAATATTGATTATCTCAGAGTCATTTAAAGGAGTATATTTTAAAATATTCTTATGAGCCATATTGTAAATTGAAATAATTTCAGTATCTTTAATTTTAAAGTTTGTAGGTACAACGATAGCAAAATCCGAAAAATACATATTTTTTTCATTTTTTAAGTGATTTATTTCATTCACTATATACATGATTTCATCTATTCCAGATGGTTGATGAAGAATTGAATTTACTATTACTTTCTTTTCTGTTGTTATCAAAGACCCACTAGATCTTATAGCCGTATTACTTTTAAAAGTGTGATTGTAGGATGGGAAAATGAATTTTATTATAGCATTTTCTACTTCGGTACTTAATGGTTTAATCCGGAAAAAAGTATGGAAGCTTTTTTCGATTTTGCTCAATAAATTCCCATTTTCCAAATCATTATATGAGAGTAAAAATTGACTTGGTATAAATTCGTTGATTTTTTTTTCATATATTTCTTCATCAGTCATATTTGTAAAACAAATAATAAAAGATACAGGAAAAGTTAGTTTTTTATTTTCATTTGAAATTAATATGTTATTAGTACTTAATAAATCAATCAAATTTCTTGAATAGTTTTTGATTTGTTTAAATGGTGAAAGTGTATTAGTATAACCATCATCCAACTTTAAAACCCACTGATATGGTGACATTGAAAATATGGTATCAATCTTATAGTCTTTAATCTCTAATATCAAAACACCGTATTTTTTTGAAAAAATTATAATATCAGGTTCAAAGTAGTTGATGATGGGCTCATAAAAAACATGCCAATCATCATCAAGTGTCTCTACTAGTTTTTGAAAAACTTTTTTTTCACCATTTGTTCTAAATACTGGGAACTCTGGATAGTATTTCGCCATTTTTTTCTTCCTTTAAAAATTAAATTTACAAATCATTAAATATTTTGAAGTCCTCTTGCTTTAGTAAGGAAGAAATAGAAAAACGAATCGTATTCCTAATCTCATTTAGACTTAAACCAATTGCTTGGAGTACGTGACTCGGTTTACTAGAGCTACAAGCAGAACCAGTAGAAACTGCAATATAAGGTGCTAATTTTTTTACTAGTATTTCATTATTAATCCCTACAAATTGTACATTAAGTATTCCTGGTATTTTTTGTTCTGTATCATTATTAAAAATAATTGAATTGCCAAATTTTTTAATTAAAATATCTTTAAGTGCATTTTCAAGTGAATTTAGTTTTTCAATATTACACTTTAAATTTTTCAATGTAATTTCAGCTGCTTTGCCCATTCCAACAATATTATGGACAGCTAATGTACCACTTCGGTAATTTTTCTCTTGTCCACCACCATGTAGTAAAGGAGTAATTGGAATAGGGAGACCTAATGAATCTTTTCGAAGAACTGCTACACCAACACCTTTTGGACCATGAAACTTATGAGCAGAACAGGATAAAAAATTTATTCCTTCTAAATCGTTTAATGATACTTCAATTTTCCCAACCACTTGTGTTGCATCAGTATGTAAAAATACTTTGTATTTTTGACAAAGCTTTTGAATATCATCCATAGGGTTTAATGATCCTAATTCATTGTTACCCCATATTAAAGAAACGAGTAGGGTAGGGACGGTTTGAAGAAGTTCTTCAAGTTCATCTAATTTAATTCTTCCAAATTGATCAACGTCTAAGTAGCTTATTTTAAATCCTTTTGAATGTAAGTATTCACATACTTCTAATACAGAAGGATGCTCAGTTCTGGAAGTTATAATATGTTTGTTCTCACTAATACCATGGTATTCTGCAATACCTTTTAAAATCATATTATTACTTTCTGTAGAACCACTTGTAAATATGATATCATCTGTGTCACATCCAAGTAGATTTGCAATATGTTTACGAGAATTCTCAACAGCATATTTGGCATTTTCAGCTAATGTATAATACTTACTCGAGGGATTACCAAATTCCTCGAGTAAGTAAGGTAACATTGCATCTTTTACCTCTGGATGAATTGGGGTAGTTGCACTGTTATCTAAATATAGCATTCTAATCACTCCGCATTAAATTTTAACATGTTTTCATAAAATTTATCCGCATTTCCAGCGTATTTATATTCATTTTGAATAATTGTAATACCACGCTCAAGATGTGCATTAAAAAGGGTAGGGAAGTATTCTTCATCTGTTAGTAATTTCCCAGCATGTTGAGAGATTAATGTCTTATAAATTTGATCATATTCTCCAGTAAAAGTCTGCCTGTTAATTTCTAACCCATTATTCGATCTATAGTTAGGAATTTCAGGTATTGAATTATTTGTAAGTGAAGCTCCAACTGCTAAACGTGCTAATATATTTGGTGTTAGCTGAGTAGAGGATTGAAGTTCTTTCAGAATTTCTGATGTATTATTAGATAGTTTTAATCGATGGATCATTTTCAATCCTCCTTAATTAAATTGAAAGTATCCTGAAGTTACTTTTATGTTTTGTTCTTCAGTATTAAATTGCAATAAATATTGTTTTGATATATGCTCGTCCAAAAGTTTAAACTGGGTAGAGTTTACTTCCGAATTTGTAGATAAGATTAATACTTGCTCTCCACATTTAGGAATAAAGTCAGTTAATACTCGTTGTTTATGTGTATTATCTAAACGACCAAGTAGAGTATCAAATATAAATGGTACTCGTCTACCTGAGCATTTAAACATTGCCCAAATTATAGAAAGTAATAAGATTTCTTTTTCGCCAGCAGAAAGAGTGATCTTTTCTATTTCTTCATTAGTAGCATTATATAATTTAACGTCAAATGTAACTGAGTTTATTCTTATAGAAGAAATATATTGATTTTTACGCATTAATTTATTTAACATATCAGTTGCAGCAATTTGTACTTGTTGCAACTTTTTCTGATGTTGTACTTCTTGGAAGCGTTGGCTTAGTTTAATAATATTTTGAGCCATTTCAAAAGTGTTTTCAGTACGTGTTTCCTGCTTTAAATATGTCTCTTTAGCAAGAATAACTTTTTCGGATTCAGTTAGCTTGTTATTAAGATTTAATCGCATTTCTTCTAAAGTTTGAAGTTCAAATTCAATTTTACTAATTTCTTTTGTAATTCGTTCCATTTCTTCAAGCATTTTGTTAAAATCATTTGCTTTATCATTTGTTGCTATTTTTTTACGGATTTCTTGTGCATCAGATAAAAGTTCACGATTTTTACTAATTGTCTCTAAATATTTTATATGGTTTTCATTGTTTATAAAATTCGAAATCTGTTCAACTTGTCCTCTTTGAGAAGGAGATAAGTTATGAATTGTATTAACTTCTTGTTTAGGTCTAAATTTATCAAGTATTAAAGATTGTAGTTCGCTTGGTTGAATTGTTTTATTATCTAATTGTTCAACAATATCTTGAATATCAGTCACTGATAAAAATTTACTTGCTTGTTTAAACAAAATTAGTTGGTCTTCTGAATTAATTTGACTTAAAGACTCATTTAGTAATTTTTTATTCATGTAAAATGGTAAGAAAACAGAAATGAATCCTTTTACTTTTTCATTTAACTTTTTACGTTCAGATTCAATTTCGGACTCTTTTCTTAGTAGTTCGTTTCTTTCCTCATCTTTAAGACCACCATGGATTTCAAAGCTTTTTTTATTTGAGGAAAACAATTCATTCAATTGCGTTTTCTTTTCATTATATTGGTTTATTTCAAGCTCAATATTTTGTACTTTTTCAACGATTGATGCTTTATTTTTTTGCTCTTCAAATAATTCTTCCTCAGTTTGATTGAACTTTTTTTCATCGATCTCTTTTTGTAAATAATTTGTAAGATCTGAATGAAGATTATTAAATAAATCCAAATTAAAAACTATTGTTGATAGTTCTTTTAAATATTGAGATAACTCATTATTATTAATAATTTTAGATATTTCTTCACCATCGAATAAGCATAAATCGAATAATTTAGGAGGGAATAGCTCTTTAAGTTTTGAAAAATAATTATCTGTTTCTGCTTCATTTAAAAATTGTTCGTTTTTATAAACCATAAAATATTCTTTTGGTTTATCATTTAAAAGTTTCCAACCCCTAATGATCTTGTATTCGTTTTTCTGATAATTTTCAATTTCAGTAAAAATTATTTGAATACTTGCAGAGCTATTATTAATCGTTCTTATTGTTGAATTGATACTGGCATAAACTCTTTTATCATATTCTGAACTATTTTTAAAACCAAAGCCGAACGCTCCAAATAGTCCTAATTTAATCGAATTTAAAAATGTTGTTTTCCCTGCACCATTTTCTCCACCAATTAATACAACATTTTGACCTGGAGAAGTTTCTAAATCAAAAGAATTGGTTCCACGATAAGCTCCGATATTTTCTAATATAAGTTTTTTGAATTTCATGATTTTAGAACCTTTCTAGTTAAATGTGTAAATAATCTTGTTTAAGTACTTTTTCAAGATCCTGCATTAGACCTCGACGAACTTTATAACCAGCATAATCTTTTTCAAGAGAAATTAGTTTTTTTAACATTTTTAAATCAACATTGTATTCTCTGCAAAGTGTTTCTAAATCAAAAACTTGTTCCTGGTCAAAAAGAGGGCGGTCATCTTGTTCCCAATCAAGACCTTTTCCCATAACATCTCTATAGATTGTTGGAAGTGAATCTTCCCAATCACCATTCTCAAGCCAATATCTTCTGATCATACGAAGTTCTTCTTCTCTTATAAGCTCAAAATTTTCTTCATAAGGATGTTTTAGATCACGTTGAGTTTCTAATAATAGTGTTAAGATTTCTTTTCGAGCTTCCATTGTATATGGACCAACACCAAGTCGTCCTAATTTTCCACTTTCTAATTTAATTAATATCTTTGGATCATAAGGTGCACTTAAATCAATATTATGTTCTTTTATATAATGTTTTAAATCCTTTTTCTCTAACTGTGTATATTCACTTAATAGGATCGTTTCTTTACCTTTTCTAGATTTTTTAGGTATGATAACGTATTCCAAGCCATCGATTGTTTCAATTTTTACTTCTTTTAAATACATTTGACCATTCATTCTGTATTTCATACGTCTTGTGCGATCATCACGAATATCTGCAATGAAATTTCTAAATACTAGTAATGGTTTCATCCAATCACTACCACTATTAATAAATCCATTTAATGCTTTGTCTTCGGTTACTACTGTACATACCCAGCAACCGAATCGGCTATTACCACATGAGCCAGCACTTTCTTTAATATTTTTATCGATTACTAGTGGACATTCTCCACTACTTGAATCCTGATAAAGTTTATGAAGTTCAAAATTGTCATCGCCCCATGGAGATGTGTGATTTAATAAATAATCCCAAACATCATCTAGACTAAAGCTTTTAATTGGTGCAAATACATATGCATTTGAAAGTGTTGAGTGTCTCATTAGATCTTTACCTTCAATAGTGTGAGACTTTAAGACATTATCTCTTGTAGCACTCTCGTTTTCTCTAACACCAAGAACCATAATAACTTCACCAAATGAATCAACTTTATCCATAATAAATTGATCAGCTGGTTCAATCTTTAATCGGTCCGTACACCAACGGAACTTTTGGTTTGGAGAAGGATAACCTTTTCCAATTAGAAGAGACCAAAATGTATTTTCTATTATTGGTTTAACTTTATGTGTTTCAATAGGGAGATCTCTAGTTAAAGCTTCTTTTTGAATTCTGTTTAATGTAGTATTAATCGATTGAATAATTAAAGGTGTTTCTACCAAAGTATCAGAAGAGATTATATACACTTTCTTATGAAGTTTCTCTTTAGGTAGTTCTGAAAGAGATTCAAATACTAACTGCGCTACCACAGTTGAATCTTTCCCACCACTATAACCAACAACCCAAGGCCTGGAATCAGCAAGATATACTTTCTTAATATGTTCTTTTGCAACAGTAATAAATGTATTATTTTTTAAACTCTCAAATAAGTTTAACGTCATTAAAATCACCTAACCCGTATTTTTCTTCTATTTTTTGTTCTACTTCAGTTAATGGTAAATTAAGCAATTGTTTAATTTTATTAGCTGTTAATAAAATCGTATCGCGAGTTTTTTGAATTCTACCATTTGGACTAATTGCTCGATGTAACCAATCTTTTTCATTAGTTCTACTCCAATCAATGGAATTAAGTTGATGAATATAATCTTTCCATTCATTAGAGTAGTTTTTTATTAAGAAATAACCAACTAAACCAATCGCTTCAAGGCAAACACCATGACCATTGATATAATTCATTCTTAAATCTCTAGCACTCATTTTCTTTTCGAAAACTAAGTTCCATTCTTGAAGTGTTTGAGTCAATTCATTCCAAAAATCAAGTAAAAATTCTTCTTCTTCATTTAATAAATTTTCACCTTTTGATCTATTAACTAATCTAAGATTCGTATTAAAAATATGGTTTAGAGCCAGGATTTTTGGAGAATTCTTAGATAATGTAACACGTTCTTTATCTGTGTATCTTGATAGCAGTGTGTTATTTGCAACAATTTCTTTAGTAAGAATTGATAATTTATCACGGTGATCATATAAAATTCCAATCGAGGTAGTGGTATTAACCGCATGACGATTTAAATCTGAAAAAATCTGTTGTGATTTTTTTAATCCTGTATCTTGAAAAATTACAATAGAAATTGTTTCATTTCCTAGTTCTGGATCAACTTTTAGTGCTTCTTCAATCGCAGCTCTACGATGTTGTCCATCATTAATTAAAAATCTAGCATCTAGTGAAACATGTAATTGACCGATATCTTTAAAGCCACCATCAGCATTGATTGAATTAAATTGCATTTCTCCATCTACAGAAGCAGTCAAAGAAGAGAAAACATAATCTTTACTATTTTCGATAATATAGTTTGTTATTTCAGGTATACGATTTTTATTTAAAATTCTTTGCGACCTATGTTCCGCTGGGATTTCTTCTTCATCAAATAGGAAAATTTTTGGTATGAGTTTTAAAGGGCACATTACAACATAATACTCCTTTAAAGCTTGTTTTCCACGAACTGCTGGAAATACGTAACTGAAACCAAAGTCCATTAACTACACCTCATTTTACGTACGTAATAATTAATATGATTATATACCAATTTTTATACTAATGCTATTAATTCAGATTGGTAGTTTAATATTTTAAATTGTAAAATATTAATTTTATAAATGACTATTGTAGCTGAATATTTCGACTGAAAATAATAGTAATAAGGTAATCATTTCAAAATTTGGAAGTTATTAAATTAAGTAAAGATATTTTACATACAAACCTGCTCAATTTTTTGAACAGGTTTTTTATGTTTTTTACTAAAAACACCAATCCCCCAAATAGAACCAATACTTTCATTTACCCACTCAATTTTCTGACCATCCCATCAGTTAAGATTAATCCAAATTCAATCAACCCTAATCTAAAAAAACTGAAGGAGGATTTTCCATGAAAAAATTCACTTACCTATTATTAGCACTTCTAATTACCCTACAAGATGGCTGTTCATCAAACAACCAAGCAAAGCATACAACCAAAGATCCAAAGACAAAAGAAGAATCAGTAGCCGTAGACAAAGGTTTATTCAACGTAAAACTTACATTACCAGCTTCAATGTTCGAGGGAGATGACATAAATAAAGTCATCGCCGATGCAGAAAAAGAAGGGATCAAAGTAACGAAAAACACCGATGGCTCTCTAACTTACAAAATGTCTAAATCTCAACACAAGAAAATGATAAAGAGTATTAAAGATGAGATCATTAAAACTGTCAATGAAACAAAAGAAAGTAAAGATTTTATCTCATTAAAGGATATTACCTACAACAACGATTTTACAGAGTTTACTTTGATTGTAGACAAATCAGCCTATGAAAATAGCATGGATGGTCTTGCAGCGTTTACATTTGGGATGTCCGGAATGATGTATCAGCTTTATAACGGGGTAGATCCAAATGATTATAAAGTTACCATTTTAGTAAAAGATCAAGATACTCAAAAAGAGTTTGATAAAATCGTTTACCCAGATTCGCTTAAAGATAAATAATTTGAAAATTTCATTAGACTAACAAAAAAATTAAAAGTGAGGTTAAAAAAATGAACAGAAAATATTCAAAGGTAGTAAGTTTATTAGGAACAACTTTATTAACGATTTCGTTATTATCAGCATGTGGCCAAGGTACAAAAGATGTGACTGTAAAAGAAGACACTCCAAAAAAAGAAGAAGTAAAAACAACTAAAAAAACAGAAAAACCAAAACAATCCAAACTTGGTTCAAGAACGAATCCAGTCCCATTTAAGAAAACTGCTACTGTTGATGACGAATTATATAATGACAATGGAGATTCATTTCCAATTAAGTTTAACTTAACGGTAGAAGAAGTAGTACGTGGAGATTCTGCATATGCTAAGTTAAAAAGTATGAATGAATTTAATGATCCTGCGCCAGTTGGTTATGAATGGATATTAACTAAGGTAAAAGTTAAATTTGTAAAATCAGCTACTGAAGATTTAGCATTTAATATTGATGGAATCATGAACTTTAAAGTAGTAAGTGAAAGTGGAGATATTTATAGCGGAGATGTTTATGGAACAACGAATCCTGATTTTAGTTATGAAATGTATGTTGGTAATGAAAAAGAAGGATACATTGCTAATTTAGTAAAAACTGGGGAAAAGGCGCAATTACGATATGAAGAGTTCATTGGAGGTCAAGTATTCTTTAATTTGCAATAATGCCCATATTAATCCAAAAATGGTAATGATTAGAACAAAATGATATACTAATTAAGAAGTGTGTACAGCAAAGTCTGTGCACATTTTTTCTTTTATATAGACAGACCATCAACAACACTTGGAGAAATAGTATTCCCAAACAAAATGATGATCTAGCGAGAAAAACTCTAGATTCCAAAAACGGTGGAGTCGTAGTTCTAGTTACAACGCTCCAGACAACATTCTACACTGAAAAATTGATTAGAGGTAATAAATTAGTGAATAATCCCTAAATTAATCTGGTTAATTTTTACTAAAATAACAAGATTTTCTATGATAAAATTATAAATAGATTAAGATAAATGTGAATTACAACTTGTTTCTTAGCAAACTATTTAAAGTATTTATTTACTGGAAACTTTATAAATTAGGTAGCATTTATTACAAAAAAATAGATTGGAGTTATTAAAGATGAAAAAACTTGTTATTGGTATTCTTACAATTGGACTTATTCAAAGTTATTCAATGATATCAACTGACAATGCTAGTGCAGCTGTGAAACATTATAAAAACTGTACTGAATTGAATAAAGATTTCAAGGGTGGAGTTGCCCGTAGTTCATCCGTTAAAAATAAAGGCGGTAAAACTAAATATAAACCGTATGCATCAAAAGCTCTATATGACGCTAATAAAAAAATGGATCGAGATAAAGATTTAATAGCGTGTGAAAGATAAGTTTAACAAGAATTTAAAAAGATAGTTCCTAGTAAGGAAACTATCTTTTTTTGTGTTTATGAAAATACGAACACCCAGGTGCTACTTAAGAAGATGTGACTATATGTAAAATAAAAAATCCGGCCCAATAAATGAACCAGATTCCTCAAGACTGCTTAATCTCCAATCTACGCGCAACCAACGATAAAACATAATTAACAATAAAATACATCAACGAAACCATCACCATAACAGGAATCACATAAGATTCCTTCTGCGCATAAATAATCTGTCCATTATGCAATAAATCTGGTAACGCAATAACAACAGCTAAACACGTATCTTTAAGTAAAGAAATAAACTGACTAACAAGCGGCGGAACCATTCGTCTCAATGCTTGGGGCAGAACGATGTGACGCAATGTCTGGATATAATTCAGTCCAGATGCACGTGCTGCTTCGATCTGTCCTTTTTCAATCGAGTTCAAACCACTTCGAATAATCTCCGAAATCATAGCTGATTCAAAAACCGTCAATGCAGCGATTGTGGCTGTGATTATTTTCATTTCAATCCCGATTTCTGGTAGGGCAAAATACGTAAAAAATATAATCAGTAGCAAAGGCAGGTTCCGAATGATCTCAACAATCGCGGTTAGTAATTGAGTAACAACAGGAATCTTCGTATATCTAAGCGTACCAATAAGTCCACCAATAATAAAACTAAGTACAATTGAAATGGCAGCGACCTTAAGGGTGACCCAAAATCCTTCTAGTAAAAATTTTATATGATCAAGTGTGTAAACATCAGCGAACGGCTGCAGAAAATCCATTCATCCACCTCCTTAATTACTTCTAGCCAAGCGTTTTTCTAAATAGCCTACACCAATACTTAAAGGAATCGTTAAGACTAAGTAAAATAAAGCTACAAAAATATAAGTATCAAAAGTTACATATGTCATTGCAGATATTAGATCGCCTTGATACATTAAATCTCCACCAGCTACGACTGCTAATAATGATGAATTTTTTACTAAATTTAGAAATTGGTTGCCAAGAGGAGGGATGACGATTTTTATCGCTTGGGGGAGAATAATCAATCTCATTGCCTGTCCGTAAGTCAATCCAGTTGAGCGAGCAGCTTCCATTTGTCCTTTTGGAACAGAGAGGATACCGGCACGGATTGCTTCGGAAATGAAGGCTGCTGTATAGATGGTCAATCCGATTGTTCCTGCAACCATTCCACTAAAACTTCCAGCTAAGTAAGTAAAAAATACGACCACTAGTACTGGGATATTACGGATAAATTCCACATAAATCGAACCTAACCAGTTAAGTGGTTTAATTGGAGCAATTCGCATGACAGCAATAATAGTTCCTAAAATAAAGCTACATAGTAACGCAATTAAACTAGTTAAAATGGTTACTCTTAATCCTTCTAAAAAATACTCCATATGTTCTGTTAGTATCGAGAAATCAATCAAAGGATTTCCTCCTAATTATCAGGAAAAGCAGGTCCGTAAAATTACGGACTCTGCAGTTCCCAACATCAATAATTATTTTTTAATCCATTTATTCTTAATTTCATCATATTTACCTGAATCTTTTAGGCTTTTTAATGCTTTATTTAACGCGTCGACAAGATCTTTATTGCCTTTTTTAACTGCAATTCCATAAGGCTCTTGCGTAAAAGTTCCACCTACTAATTCAAATGAAGGATCTTCTTCTTTCATCCCGTAAAGGATTGAATCATCAGTCGTTAAGGCATCACCTTTACCAGCTTTTAAGGCTGTAAATGCTTCAGCATAGTTTTCAAATTCAAGTACTGTTGTATCAGGAGCTTTCTGGCGAATATTTACTGCAGAAGTTGACCCTTTAACTGCAAGTACTTTTGTCCCTTTTTTCAGATCAGCAAGTCCATGAACTTTGCTACCTTTTTTCACAAGTAAAGATTGTCCCGCATTAAAGTAAACATCAGTAAAATCAACTTCTTTTTTACGTTCTTCATTAATGGTCATTGTAGCGACTACCGCATCAACTTTGCCGTTATTTAAG
Organism: Gottfriedia luciferensis; assembly: GCF_001712755.1. Classification (GTDB taxonomy): domain Bacteria; phylum Bacillota; class Bacilli; order Bacillales; family Bacillaceae_G; genus Gottfriedia; species Gottfriedia luciferensis_B. The sequence goes on along the minus strand of NZ_MDKC01000023.1, from coordinate 272,465 downwards.
AGGCCAACCCTAGTTTTTGACGTAACCTCTATGTACTCAGGTTTAACATCATTGCCAAACATTTCTTTTGCAAGTGCCTTAGAAAGGTCAATATCAAATCCTTCTACTTTACCTGTTGAAGGGTTTTTCAATCCAAATAAACGAGTGTCATATTTTACACCAAATACGATTTTCTTATCATCCTTAATGCGTGCAAGAGCATCTTTGCTTTTTGAGTCATCCTTACCACCACAACCTGCAAGAACTAAGGCGGCCGTAGTTGAAACCAAAGCCATTTTCATAAATTTTTTTAAAAACATTCCATTACCTCCTATTAATGATTTAATATACGACTGAGAAATAAGCGAGCCCGTTCTTCACGCGGGTTCTCATAAAACTCAGCCGGAGTTGCTTCCTCTAATATGCGACCCTCGTCCATAAAGACGATTCGGTCGGCAACCTCTCTGGCAAATCCCATTTCATGTGTAACGACAACCATCGTCATGCCCTCCTTAGCAAGGGTCTTCATTACATCGAGCACCTCACCAATCATTTCAGGATCAAGTGCTGAAGTAGGTTCATCGAAAAGCATAATATCCGGTTTCATCGCAAGCCCGCGAGCTATTGCCACACGTTGTTGCTGACCACCAGAAAGCTGGGAAGGATAAGATTTCGCCTTCTCTAAAATTCCTACCTTTTCAAGAAAATGTTTTGCTGTTTCATTAGCCTCTTCTCTAGATTGGCCCAGTGCTTTCATAGGAGCGAGAGTGATATTTTCAAGCACAGTTTTGTGCGGATACAAATAAAAATGCTGAAAAACCATCCCAATATTGCGTCTTAACTTATTGAGATCTGTTTTTTTATCCCCAACAGAAATACCACTAACAGTAAGTGTCCCGTCATTAATTGACTCTAGATGATTGATACAACGCAACAAAGTACTCTTACCAGAACCGGACGGGCCAATCACAACAACAACTTCACCTTTATTGATTGTGAGATTAATATCTTTCAAGACTTGAAAATCGCCATAAAACTTATTTACATGTTTAAATTCAATCATTCCTGACCTCCTGTACAATTTTATTGACTATGTAAAATGGAGAATTTTGGGAATCAATATTTTATGTGTATGCTTGTTTACATTTACATATCACGTTTATTTCGTTTTTAGTCTTTTTGGACGAGGACTTTTGTACTAGACACATGAAAGAAACAAACAGTATTGTTCGATGTAGATAAACGGGATTACCTAGCAATATAAAGGGAAGAAATTCGTCAAAGTAGTGAGACAATAAGATTTTAAAGATTAATTATAATAGTAAAAATTCACTAAAAAAATTCATTATTTTATCATAAATTCCATAATTTTCTACAAATTAGTATGTTAAGATTTTCACATATTAGTAAATTTTTACTCATTAAAGGAAGGAGAATGCACAATGAAAGATATTTGATATTTGTTTATGAAGTTATAAAAGTAACTAGAAGCTGTTTAATACTAGAGAATGAACAGATTCTATCAACTCAAATTTTTACTAAAAAGTTTGAGGAAAGCTAAAAAAATAGCAAAAGCTAAGTCTATTTGTAATTGCTAGTTTTAGGAGACGCATTGATAGTTGTAAAGAAAAACAAAAAAATAATCTAGTAAAAATTAAAGTGAATTCTGGTGATTTAAAATTGTTTAAGAAAAAGGTATTAGTGATATTGGGGAGTATTGTTTTTATAGGTATCATCCTGTACATATCAAAAAATATAGTATTTTACAGACAATATCAGGATGATCTATCTATTACTAATGAAGAGTTAAAGAATAAACAAGTCACTCCTTGGGGAGTCAGATTAATTGGTCAAACTAGTAAAAATGAAAAAGTTATTAAAGTTGCAATTTTAGATAGTGGAGTTGATAAAGAACATCCAGATCTTAAGGGAAAAATTATTAAAGAATTTAATGCTACTAATCTACCTAATACAGATAAACTAGGTCACGGAACAGCTATAGCTGGGATATTAACAGCAAATGATAATGATATAGGTATTGTTGGGGTGAGAAAAAATATTGAGATTTATTCAGCTAAAGTTATGAGAGATAACGGAAAGATTTATAAACAAGACTTTATAAAAGGATTTGAATGGGCGATTTTAAATGATGTTGACATTATTAATATAAGTTTAGGTTTTAGTAAAGAGTTTCCAGAATTAAAAGAATTAGTAAAAAGGTCTATAGAACGAGGGATTATTCTTGTTGCTGCCAGTGGTAATAATTACGGTAAAAATGCATCATATCCAGCTAAATATAAAGAAGTTATTTCAGTAGGGATGATTAATCAGAGATTAAAACCATTAAAGCAGTCAGTTATAGGTAAAATTGATTTTGTTGCCCCAGGAGAAAATATACTTTCTACTAATAACCAAAAATTATATTCATATTATACTGGTGCATCGTTTTCTACAGCATTTATTACTGGAGTAGTTGCTGAATATTTATCTTATGAAAATTTCACTAAAAATAATGTAAGACAAATGAAAATTTATAATTGTTTAAAAATAAATTCAAAGGTAATTAGTGGTTCTAAAAAAATAGTAGGCAATGGAATACCCATAATAAATTAATTTATTAAAGGAGAAATATAATGATAAGAAAAATGATAAATCTATTTATTGTTTCGCTAGTATTTACAGTAATTATAGGAATATTTCCGAATTTGTCTGTAAAGGCAGCTGAAGTTGAAGAAGCAACTATAAATACTATTCAAGAAAATTTACAACAAACATTAAAAGATGAAAATATAATTGTAGAAGATTTAGATATTACCTCTTCAAACCTTTCTCTAAGCACATCTTTGAAAGATGCTACAGGGGATGTAAACAAAGTTGAGGTTGAAATTGTACCTGGGAAAAGTTATATTACTGTTAACTCTGAAGAAGTTACTGAATTAGGAAAAAAAGAATCTAAAAAATATAAAATTGATCTTGCGCATATGCAATTAAATGAAAATTCTTTTAAAGGGATATTTACAGATGTAGATACCAAACAAAAGTTTTCATATGATACAGAATTAGGTACGGCATCGTTAATATTCTTAATACCTATAGGGATTGTTATGACACCAGCTATACTAACTGCATTATTCCATACTGGAGCCATGATTATTGTCGGTGGGGCAGCTTATGTAATAGCAACTCAAGCTAAAAAAGATAAAAAATACAGTCACTTTTCAGCTACCGTGAAATCGGGAGGCGTATATATTGGTAAGGGGTTATCAAAATCAGAGGCTGTAACGAGGTTAAAGTCTAATAAAGATACGTGGTCTATATCTAAAAACCAGGCTAAGGGTGTTGCTGCTTCAGCTAATCCAACAGGGCAGCCATTACATGAGGTTGATAAATTAAACGGGAAACCTAAAAAAGGTTATTATTATCACTATCATCCGGCAATGCGTACTCCAAAATCGCACGCTTTCTATGGCGGGCCGGTTAATTAGAAAAGAGGGGATATTTATGACACAGTATCATTTCATTTCTTCACCAATAATATTGAAAGAGGGTTCCTTTGGTGAAAATGCCATTTCTCCTAATGTTTATGAAAATGAACTAGATTTTACACATGTCTATATGGAGAGAAATTATGACCCAGAAGAAAAGAAATTTTTTAGTTTCTCTAAACATTTTAAATACAAGTATCAAGTAAGTATGGTCTCTACACAAGTACCACTTAAAGGAGAGAAACGAATCACTCCAGAAGGTGAAAAATGTTTAAAAATTTTATACGAATACATTAGAGAAGCTGTAAATGAGAGTGGTGTAATCGAGTTTTTCGCTTCTTGGAATTCTGAAGAAGACTACCCAATTAGAGAAAAACGCCAAATTACACTAACTGATTTAAAAACTCCGAGAGACTTAATAATAGCCGATAGGGAATTTGTTACAATATATAAGGACGTACGTTGATTGAATAATTTTAAAATAATAAAAAAGGCATTTCCAACCTAAAAAATACCCTATTGAGTAAGCTCGTAAAAAAGCTACTTAATAGGGTATTTTTCTAGTAAAAATAGACTAGTATTTTTTAACCATCATTTTTACCAATTAAATATGTTAAAATTAAAATCAGATTAAGTTACATATAAAATACATCTTATGAATTTTACTAAATAAACGGAGGATTCCATGGATAAAAACCGTGTACGCTTTTATAATTTAATGAAGCTTCTAGAAAGAAAAACAGATATTGATAATGAGTTTACCTTTGATGAAATCAAAAAGAGATTAGCAGCAGGAGAAGAGGACTTTTCGTATAGTAAAAATACATTTTTAAAAGATATATCGGTATTAGAACATGTAGGTTTTGATGTAATTGAAAACGCTTCAGATGGTAAGGCAACTACATATAGTCACCAAGAAAGACTATTTGAATTACATGAACTCCGTTTATTAGTAGATGCTGTTACAGCTTCAAGATTTTTAAACAAACAAGAAACCAAAAAGATTATCGATAAATTAAAAAACCTTACAAGTGAAAATGAAGCCAAAAAGCTTCACAATGGTATTATCCCAGACACAGCCATTAAGAGTGAAAGCAATCGAATACACTTCTCAATCGATCAAATTCATCAAGCCATCGCTGAGAAAAAATTACTTACATTTCAATATGGCCGATACAATTTTAAGAAAAAATTTGAATTAAGCCATGATGGAAAAGAGTACTCAGTAAAGCCCCTCGCAGTAATTTGGTCAAACGACTACTATTACTTAATTACAAGAAGTTTACCAGATGATCAACTTAGACACTTCCGAGTAGATCGAATGAGAAAAGTTAAGAGAACAGAAGAGAAATTTCAAGATGAACGCTTTAACGTAGATGAATATTTGAGTACTGTTTTTAATATGTTCGCCGGTGAACCAGATTACGTAAAGATCAAGTTCAAAAAAGGATTATTAAATGTCGTACTAGATCGTTTTGGATTAAAGGCTGATATTCAAAAAGTGGATGAGGATCATTTCATTTTAACTACAAAAGCTGCGATTAGTGATGGATTGATTACTTGGATTTTAACATGGGGTAAAGATGCTCAGGTTATAAGTCCACCATCGGTGATTGATAAAGTTCAGGAACAAATTATTGAGATGAGTAAGTTGTATAGTATGAATTTGCAACAATAAGTTTTTACTAAAAAGAGTATCTTTCGGGGATGCTCTTTTTTCATAACGTAAAAAAACATACTGTCTATTTCGGCAGTATGTTTTCTAAAGGAATAAACAAAATTTTAAATAGGCTTAGGAAAGATAAATTTCCAATCGTTTATGGATTAGGTTCAAAGTTTGCGATGCGGCACGCTTTTTTCCGTGATCAAAGCGAAAATCTCGTTTTGGTCGTTTACTGCTCGTTTCGGCAAACTGATGCAACGGTTACTTAAATAATAGAAATAGAAATGTTCGGCTCCTTCACGTACTTCATTGACGTTCTCCCATTTGATCTTGGTTTCTTCCACAGGTGTGATCTCATGGATCCCGTTTTCATCGAGCGTAACGGTAGTTTCCCCGAACGATTGCTTATTAAGTGGGTTATTAACGAAGCTTTTTACACTTTGTTTTAGTACATACTTATGATGGAAGGGTAGGTAACCAAAATATACTAAAGTGAAAAGGCCAATCCAAATAAGGTTTTCTTTGATATTTGCATCGAATACATACGCATACACAAATAGCAAAGCAACATAATTTATAGCTGAAGCGATCTGATTCTCCCAGAACTGGCTTGTTTTTCGATTGGTCGCGTACAAATCGAGGTTAAATCTCATCACGTCTTGTTGGTCATAGGTGTAGGTGTAGTTCATGCTGTCTCTCTTTGTTTTCAGAAAATTCTATCTGTCTTATTTCAGTTTACTCGAGTTATATCTTGGATACAATACATCTTTCAAAAGATTAGGGGATTATCATTCTTGTGACGTTGTAACTGTTGGAACAATACTGTTTCAAAATCGCGAATCCGTAAAAAACAGCGATCATCTTCTGTTCGTTTGATGCGTTTTACGTGGAAAAGGGAGTGCTTCCTAATAAAACATTCATATTAACTTCAAAATTACTTTAATTAATATTCATTCAAATATGTTACTGTTTTCACAAAATGAAACTATTTTTTACTAAAAATGATGTGAGGTTTGTGAATGATGCTAAGGGTAATTTTCTTTTCTTTTATTTCAATTGTAGGGATGGGTTTAATAATATTTTTATATATACTATTTTTCCTACCAACCCTAGATACAAAGATTAAAATAGATAAAAATGAAATAAGTAAAAAATTAAATAGTAACCAAACAATTCTTATTCCTACTGAATTTGAAGTGAAAAATGTATATCTAATAGATGATGGTTTACTTTCACCACATATTGAAGTGCATCTTTCAAATGAAATTAATATAAGTATTCATTCATCAAATTACTTAGATTACGAAGGTGAGAAAAATGTTAGAACTAAAATTTTAAATAGTCTTAAAGTTAGAGAATATCAAACGAAAGATAGAAGAGTAATCTATATTTTTAAAGATGGACAACTTAATTGTTTTTATGAATTCTACGAAACTTTTAGGAGAAGTATTGATGAGTATTTATTAAAAAAAGTAGGACTAAATAACAAGAACCAAGGATTTAATCCTTGGCTCAAACACCTATCTTAATGTCTTACAACTTTTAAAGTTGTTGCTTGACTAGTATTTCCAGCAGCATCCCTTGAAGTTACAGCAATAGTGGTACCTTTTTTCTGGGCTTTAATCTTAACTGAAAAGTTTCCTTTTGAATCAGCTTTAGCAGTACCTAAAACCTTACTTCCAACTTTCACGGTTACAGTTGAGTTTGCTTCAGCTTTTCCAGTTACTTTCAAGTCGTTGTCATCTACTTTATTAACCTTTGGCTTTACTGGTGCAATAACATCTACAACGGTTACAGTTGTTGCTACACTTACATTTCCTGCAGCATCTTTAGCGGTTACAGTCAGTTTTGTTCCTGCACTTTGAACGGCTGATAATGGAACCGAATAGATTCCAGACGAATTAGTTTTTGCAGTTCCTAACACCTTAGTCCCTTTTTTTACAGTAACAGTAGAATTAGCCTCTGCTTTTCCTGTTACAACTTTGTCATTATTATCAACCCTATTTACAACAGGCTTAGCTGGGGCTATAACATCAATAACTGTTGTAGTTGCTGCTGCACTAGTATTACCAGCAGCATCTTTAGCGGTTACAGTCAGCTTTGTTCCTGCACTTTGAACGACTTTTAAACTGACCGAATAGTTTCCAGACGAGTTAGCTTTAGCAGATCCTAATACAGTAGTCCCTTTTTTTACAGAAACAGTAGAACCAGCCTCTGCTTTTCCAGTCACAACTTTGTCATTATTATCAACTTTATTTACAATCGGTTTATTTGGGGCAACATTGTCCTCGAAACCAGTTGCGATAGCATATAAGTCATCTTCAGTATTATTGTCAATATCGTCTGCATTATCATAATCCATAACTCCTATATAATAAGTACCAGCTTTAGCTTGATACGCTTGGTACTCAGTCCCGTCATCGTCATATTCCGAACCTAAGTATACTAACTTATTACTCTCAACAAAATCCTTTTCTACAGCTGCAAATAAAAGATCAATATTAATAGAGTTAGTTGCCCCAGCTATATATAAAACTCCATCAGTCGGTATGACTACTTTATGTAAATCTAAATCATACAAAGGAAGTAACTGCCCAATCAAGATTTTCTCATATGATGAATTATCTGCATAAGCAAACTCATCATTATATTCCGTCTCATAAATAAAATCATCATCTGCACTAGTGACATTATCTTTATTCATAGTACCCGTTTTATTAAAGCTTTTTACTGAAAAGGATCGAGCATATTTTACTTCTTTTCCAAGCTGATTAAACGTATGAAAATCTAGGATTCCTTTTTGAAGAGGTTTTTTAACCTGATGTTCAATCATCTTCTTTGATAAATCGTATCCCTTTCCTTCTGCCTTAACAGTTCCTAAAGACAATGGTGAAACTAATAATCCTAAAGTAACCAATGATAAGATTTTTTTATTAAGCACCAAACCACCCCTTGTTTATTATTAAGAACACTGAGGTCTCTAATGCTACTACAAATAATCAGGTACAACTATGGGCTTCAATACACATTTATTTTTCGACAATTAGAAAGACTATAGGCTTGTTTAATGAAATTTTAATAATAGAATTTGAAAGTAATTAAGTTAAATAAGACTATTTATGACGATTTTAATTGGAATTTATATTATTAAATCAATTAAACTCCTTAAGTATTTGGGAGTGTTTTGGTAAAATATGAAACTATTATCATATGCGAATAATCTAAGAATCATCATTTGATTCTCTTTTTTGATGTTCAAATTTTTGAACACCTTGCTTTATATAATAAATTTATCAAGTTTAGGAGGTATAAATAGTAGAGCGTTTAGGTATGTAGTAGTGCAATAGAATGAAAGACAATAGGGGGAAAATCATGAATAAAAGAAGTTTTATGTACTTATTTTTAACATTTTTAATTATGTTTTCATTTAATTCAAAATCAGCTTTTGCTGAAATAGGAGACCGTATCACGCCATATAGTGCATGGTTTAATTATAACTTTTCACTTCAAGAATATGAGTGGGATACACCTAAAGAAGTAGAATTGCAATTATTTGATATGTATACAGGTGACGAAGCAAATGAAATTGTGGCGAATGAAAATATGTATAATACGAAACCTGCAGATGATGAAGAATGGATTGTGATGGGTTTTAATTTAAAATATGTCTCAGGACCAGAAGAACCTTTATACGCTTATGATGTAATTTATAGTTACGATAGTTTTTATACGAAGTCTGGACAAAAAGTTAACCCAATTGATACAGCAATATTTTCAGGCCAGTTTGAAGGTTTAGATGAATTCGATGTAGAGTTATATCCAGGTGCTGAATCTGAAGTTTATTACGGTATTTTAGTGAAAAAAACAGTTGGCTATCCTCTCATTCGAATCGGGATGGGTTATGACTCTCGTGCAGATCAAACGATATATGGATGGTTCTCAACAGATCCAAATTATGTGGAGCCTATTCTTTCACCTACTAACGTAAAGGCAGCAGCTAGTTCATATAATAGCGTTAAATTAAGCTGGACAAAAGCGGATGATGTGACAGGTTATGAGATTTATCGTTCTACTTCCAGTACAGGTACGTATACGAAAATAGCAACTACTTCAAGTACTTCGTATACTAATACATCTTTAAACACAGGTACAACTTATTATTATAAGATTAAGTCGTATAAAACAGGAACACCTACACAATACAGTGATTATAGTAAGACAGTATCTGCAAAACCGGTCCTGTCTACACCAACATCCGTAAAAGCAGCTTCTTCTTCATACAATAGTGTAAAAACGAGCTGGGCAGCTGTAAGTGGAGCAAGTGGATATGAAGTTTACCGTTCAACGACAAGCACGGGAACATATTCACTTGCTGGTACAACCACTTCAACAAGCTTTAATAATACAGGGCTTACAACAAATAAAACTTATTATTACAAGGTAAAATCATACAGAATAGTCGGAAGTAAGAAGGTCTATGGTAATTATTCATCAATAGTAAGCGCAAAACCAATTCCATCTGTTCCAACTAATTTCAATGTCGCTAAAGTAAATTCAACTAGTTCAAAAATATCTTGGAGTTCTGTGAGTGGAGCAAGCGGTTATGAAATTTACAGATCTACCTCAAGTGCTGGATCATATAGTTTAGTAAAAAGAACAACTTCAACGTCTTATACAAATAGCGGTTTAACAAAAGGAAAGACATACTACTATAAAGTAAGAGCGTATCGAACAGTTGGAACTACTAAAGTATATAGTGGTTGGACAACAATCAAGAGCGTTAAGCTTTAAGTGTTAACTTTTTTATATTATAAAAGAAGGGAATCATTTGACGATTCTCTTTTTTTTATGATGAAACTTTTGAGAACCTTTCATATTAATGACAAAGAGGGATACTACTGTTTAATCGCTTTTTAAATAGACCAATATATAAAGTAAAATAATCTTAAATTTACTTTTATATACTGGATTTAGTTGATGCGATGTTAGAATATAACTAAAAATAATTAATAAACGAGGATCTTAAACATGTACATTCAACTAACAAAAAAGCTTTCAGATGAAATGAAAATAAAAGTAGAGAAACCAGATTTATCAAATGAAAATCAACTTTTTTGCTGGCATGCTAATATCTTTAAAATTGGCCGTAAAAAGTGTGTATTGGTAATGAATAATGTAACTAGATATTGTTTTGTTATGTATGGTCTATTAAAAAGGATTTTACAAATTTTGAAGAGTTAATGAAGAGAAGTATTGTGACAAATTTTCTGGCAAACGAATTTGATGTTGAGAAAGTTGATGCATATATGAAACAACTAGTTGAAGTTCAATACACTGCGACAAGCGATCGAAGTATTATTTCAAAAATGAATGATATGATCTATCTTGCTGAATCTTATGTTTATCACAAGGCTGAAGAAGGAGAAATTATTAGTTTACTTCATTTGAATCTTGATCTTAATGATACCCCTTTATACAAGTTACGTTCTTATCCGAATAAATTGATGAAAGAAGCATTGGATGAATTTTTTCATCAAATGAAGTGATCCTAGGAAACCTTCAAATGTGGTGATTCTAATTGATTTAAATCCTCAATATTTGAGGCGTAGCTTTAATCATAATTCGTTCTTACTGTTTTCTTTATATTTCTTTAATGCTTCATTAAATTCTTTTAGAATCACCTCATTTGGAATTCTGTCATTTTTACTCTTAACTTTTGTGTTTCCTTTTAACGGAACGATAATTCGATATCGTTCTTTTTCTTTTATATTAGTTGCGATTACATATGAATTTTCGGGAATTAAAAAATATCCTCAGCGTCCATCTTCCTCAAAGCTCTGTTACTTCTTTCATAATCAATTCGTTGTTCAACAATAACTTCTCATCTGCTTTCAATTCCCCTTTTAAATTAACACTTATTATAAAAGAGATTTTGAGTAATTGTTACAATTTAAGGAACAAACGTTAATAATCAGTTCACCTTCATACAATTTTCAAATTTAGAACATTTTACCAGAAATTAATATGTTAATATAATCAAAAAATCAAAACGTTTTCTGGGGGTTGTGTTAAATTTGAAAAGTTTCTACTATCTTATTTTTAGTTACTCAATTTTCATTTTAAATGTCACCTTCAACGGATTTAACAACTTCGATATATTTTTAAGTTTAAATTGTATTAGTATTTTATTAAGCTTGCTGAGTTTTCTAGTTTCAATCATTTCATCAAATAGGAGATGGAAGGAAAAGGTCAACATTGGTCTTAGTTTGAGTTTAATTCTAGTATCATCTCTTTGGATTAACTTAGTTTATGTTGGGGTTTAAATGGTTTTAAATAGTAATTTCAAGGAATAGGTGAGTATAATGGAGAAGTTTTTTAGAATAATATTATTTCTTATTTTAACGTTTATTGTGATTGTTATTTTGTTGATTTTCTTTTTAAAACCAGCCAGTAATGAAATTAGCGGTTCTTCTAAAAGTGTTCAAATTGTAGAAGAAGAAAATTATTCTGAAGGTTTTGGTGGTGGAGATATCATTACAACTGTTGCTGTTGAAGGGCAAAATATGGTTGAAAATAGTTCGGCACAACAAGGATTTGTTCCACAAGAAAACCGGACAGGATTCTATTTTGTAAAAGAAAAAAGTAACTTCTGCTATCAAAATAAAACGACTGACTAACTAATAGCAGTCGTTTTACCTAATGAGCTAAATCTCACTTCTTACAATCATAAGCAACCAAAGTAATATCCAATTCCTCTTCCAAATTCTCAATCTTACTCTTCGCATCATTAGTTAAATCTGCAATAAAAAAGTCACTGTTATTTAAATCTTTGTTCTCATTACTCATTTCAAAAATCCCCTTTACCAAAATTTTACCTTTTCATTATTCCCTGTGCTATAGAAACTATCCTAGCTATAATTGGACAATTAAATAAAATTTTATTAAGTAAAAAGGCTATAAGACGGATAACTTACTTTAGTAATTTACATTTGTTAAACTATTTATATTATTTAAACAATTTAGTGGGAATAATAGGTTTACAGAAGGGGTTGGATGTATGGATAAGGATACGGTTTTTGCAATTGGAGATATACACGGAAGCATAAATGAATTAGAAACATTACTTAAACAATGGAACCCAGATAATGAAAGGCTAGTACTTCTAGGAGATTTAGTTGATCGTGGAGAGAATCCATACGAGGTATTGATAAGAGCGCAGCAATTAGAAAAAGAAGACGGAGCGGTTGTTATACTAGGAAATCATGAGCAAATGTTATTGGACTGGCTTGAGCAACCTGAGTTTAAACAAGCGTATTACTACGGACAAGGTGGTTTAGAAACAATTAATTCATTTTTTAAATTTGAAATTACAAATAAAAGAGGTCCTAATGAAGTAGCGCAATTAATGAAAGAGCAATTTGAAGCTGAACTACAATTTATTAAATCTAGACCACTGTATTTCGAATGGCAAAATTATGTATTTGTTCATGCCGGAGTCGATCTGAATCTTGAAGATTGGAAAGAAACGACTGACAAGGAATTTTACTGGATTCGCGATGAGTTCCATTACGGAAAAAATGAAACAGATAAGACATTTATTTTCGGTCATACACCAACATCAATTCTTCACAAAACTGAAGGGAAATTCGATATTTGGTATTCACCTTGTAAAACGAAGATCTGTATTGATGGGGCTGCTGCATATGGTGGAGTTTTACATGGTATTAAAGTAAATAAAGATGGAATAATTTCAACTCATTCAATTTCTTCTCTAACAAGGTCAACTAAATATGAAATATAATTGAAAGAGTTGAAAGAAATCTATTATAAATTAATACATAGTTTTTGAATTTATAGTAAAAGTCGTTGCCTTTAAGGTAACGGCTTTCTTTTTTTGATATTGATTTTTGCACTAAAATTATTGCAAAAAATATGGTTTATTAGACTAAAATCAATTCACTTTATGTATTGAGGAGGTGATATTATGAATAATATTTCGATCAATATTAAAGAAAAAAATAGAGCTTTTGAAAAGGTACAAAACAAAATTGAAAAATCCATTAATTATAGGGTTCTTAAGTAAAGAAGCAAATTATGATTTGTATAAAAAAGCTACTCTTGACCAGCTAAAGAAAATATAGATTCAGTTAATTATGATAAAAAAATTAGAAAAATTAATAGTCGTTATCCATTAATACTAAATAGTCAAAGCTCAACAAATAGACTAGATAGGTTGGATACTTTGTGAAAATGAATTCACAACCGTCCAAGATGATTTATCTAATGGTGGAAATGACTTTATAAAAAAATAGGTACTATTATATGTTTTCGGACTATTATGATAAAATTAATCTTATTCAAGTTCATTTTGAGGTAAATGGTAATTTGAATAGGAAGAAGAGCTATTTATATGAGTTCTGACCTTTAATATTTCAGAGGTTGACTTTCCGACTACAAGAGAAGCCACCCGTGGCTAAGGAGGAAGAATTAAAAATGACAAAACTAGACCTACTGAAAGATTTTATTCTTAACAAAGAACTAGACATCGATGTATCTATACCTACTGAGGATTATACAAATTTTTCATACAATGGATTTGATGCGGGTACAGTCTATAATAATGACACCTACAGAATTTCTGTAGCTCGTGGAACAAAGGTAGAACGACTATTCCGTAAACGTAAATACAAAATGAAAGTTTCTAAAACCAATAACAACAATCTAGTTGCAACCTTTGAACTAGAAAGTGCTGTTGATTTTGTACAAGTTAAAACGCTGCTTCTAAATATGGATAAATTAGCTAGTAACGGACTTCGTGAAGAATTGAACCGTGCAGTAAATTAATTTCATTTTATTATTTAATTGGTATGACTACAGAAAAAATAAAGCTAACTGTAAACGTTGGTTAAATAATATGATCGAACCCACCAATAGATGGTGGGTTTTGTTTCATCTGATTTGATACTTTTGAGTAGACATATGTTCCACCACTATTTTTTAACCATGTTTGATTTATTCCAAATGCCATTTTAAACATAGAATCTAATTCTGAAATATCTACTCGATGAAAATCGAATTTGTCTACAGTCTTTTTTTATTTTTAAGGCGATATACATGCTGACAAAACATCATTTAATTCAATGAGATCAAGTAGGAATGATCGCGCTAAACTCTTTTCACTTCACCTAAAAAAGAACTAGTTATCTAAAACTATATCGACATAGATTTATAGGTACACCGTCACGGTGAAATCTAGTATCGAGTTCACTTTTGAATATTCTGATATTTTTGTAATATTAAATAAAAGTAAATAAAAAGGTGATAAACATATGTGCAAAAATAATAAAACAATCATAACAATGAATAAATATTATGTAAGACCAGGTGACGAAGTCGAATTTATGCCAAAAGAGGATAATGTAAAAGAGATCAAGCCCAATTCAGTAAAAGGTATTGTAACAAAAGTTCTTTCAAACTCTGTCATTGTTGATATGAGAAATGATCGTAACCACCGTAATTATTACGATCATGATCACACTGTAATCAACCACAAAAAGTATAAAATTTTAGCTCCAATTTCAAAAAGTTAATTTCCTAGAAAATAGCCTTAGCCCAAATAAAAGGGATAAGGCTATTTTTTATTTTGGTACTTATGAACTTATATGAATTCCTAATATAGTAAAAATTAAGTATGTAAAACTACCTAAGATTTGAACGCAAAAAAATAAAAAGAATTCTAGGGAAGATTACAAAATAAACGAAAAATGTAATATTTTTCATATTTACGTAACAGTAAATGTCATTTATTAACAAACTCAGACTTTAGACCGTTTTGCATTTCAATTAGTTTTGTTAAAATATTATTAGAAATTTAGAAAATATTGGAAATAAGGAGGACGAAATGAAAAAGGCAATTGTACAAATTAAGAACTTATCAAAGGAAATAAAAGGGAAGAAGATTGTTTCTGATTTAAGCTTTGATATTTTTGAAGGCGAAGTTTTTGGATTCTTAGGTCCAAATGGAGCTGGTAAGACGACGACGATCAGAATGATGGTTGGTTTGATGAATATCTCTGAAGGTGACGTTGTCATTAATGGTCATAGTATTAAGTCCAACTTTGAAGAAGCAATTAAGAATGTAGGGGCAATTGTAGAGAATCCAGAATTGTATAAATTTCTAAGTGGTTATGATAATTTACTGCAATATGCTCGAATGGATAAGAATGTAACAAAAGAGAAAATTAATGAAGTTGTTGAGCTTGTTGGTTTAACAGGAGCTATTCGTCAAAAAGTTAAAACGTATTCTCTTGGTATGAGACAGCGTCTTGGTTTAGCTCAATGCTTATTGCATGATCCGAAGGTTTTAATTCTTGATGAACCTACGAATGGACTTGATCCAGCGGGTATCCGAGAAATGAGAGATCACTTGCAGCTTCTTACGAAGAAAAAAGGCATGGCCATTATTGTATCGAGTCACTTATTAGCAGAAATGGAAATGATGTGTGATCGAATTGGTATTATTCAACAAGGTAAGCTTGTAGATGTACAAACAGTAACAGAGCTTACAACTGAAGATGTTCAAACGTATTCAATTGAAGTGAATAATAATGAAACTGCACTTAAAGTATTATCTAAACATAATGCGCAATTAGTTGATGGAGAAATACATATTGAATTAACGAGAGAAGATGTACCGAATGTAATTGAGTTATTAGTCGAAAATCGCATTCGCGTATATGGATTTAAAGCAAATGCAAAAACATTGGAAGATCGTTTCTTAGAAATTACGAATGTTTAACAACTCTTTAGTAGTCTCATTAGTTTGTTGATGCTTTAGAATTTCCAAAAGAAAGGAACTTAGAATATGTTAAAATTGATTCAAAATGAATGGATAAAGATTATTAAAAGACCAGGTACTATTGTGATGGTTGCCCTTATTGTTTTACTTGTTGGTGCTACTGGTGCTTTTGTAAAATATTATGAACATAAAAAAGAGCAAAATGCAGATCAGAATTGGAAGCAAACATTACAAGTACAAACAGCAGAAGATAAAAAACAATTAAAAGGTATAAGTAATAAAGACCCTCAAAGACAGTTTTTAGAACGATCAATTGCAATTAATGAGTATAGAATAGACCATAATATATCACCAGATGAGAAGACTAATGTTTGGACTTTTATGGATACTTCATCAAGTTTAATTATATTAGTAAGTTTATTTACGATTATAGTTTCTGGTAATATAGTAGCGAGTGAGTTTAATTGGGGGACGATTAAACTATTACTAATCCGTCCTTTTTCTAGAAAAAAAATAATTATGTCAAAGTATTTAACTAGTATTCTATTTGGTTTTGCTATGTTATTTATATTATTTCTAGTTTCGAATCTACTTGGTTTAGTACTTTTTGGTGCAGGAAGTGGGAATACTTCATATTTAGCATATGTCGATGGCCATGTTGAAGAGCAAAGTAGGCTTGTCTATTCTGCAAAGCTTTACGTAATGAGTTTTATCGAAACATTTATGCTTGCTACGATGGCGTTTATGGTGTCAACAGTATTTAGGAACAATACAATTGCGATCGGGATCTCAATTTTACTATTAACAGTCGGAAATACAGTAACAGTTATTTTGTCGGGATTCTTTGACTGGACAAAGTTTATCTTATTTGCCAATACAAACTTAATGCAGTACGTTAATGGCACTCCACCAGTTGAAGGCATGACAATGACATTCTCAGTAATTATGCTATTAGTCTATTTTGTTATTTTCCTAGGATTATCAATAGTTGTATTTTCAAAACGAGATGTAACAGCTTAAGTTGTTAGAGTGTTCTTTTTTAAGTACTAAAATCAATAAAAAAACAAAAGCCTTATTCTGATTTATGAATAAGGTTTTTTCAATGTATTGAAAGATATAGGAGTCAATATAAAAAGTATGCAGAAGTTTCTAATACCCGTTGATTAAATATTATTTTTTACGTTCTTAATTGTTTAAATAATGATTTCTATGAAAATTATTTAAGACTTCTTTCAAAAATCAATGTAAAAGTAATGAATACGCTCATTTTAAAAAGTAAAGTCAAAAAGGCGATTACTTTAATTGCAAATGTAAAGTTGCATTAGTAGAAATTGAATTTGACTTTTAGATATATTTAGTCAATAAAACAGCATTTTTTATATAATGATTATTCTAATGATTTAAAGATTAATTTTTATATTTGAAGAGTTGATTGGAACGAAGGGATGTTCGACTCCTATGGGAGATGCAGGAAGGGTGAGACCCCGCAGGAACGAGGAGGCTCAGCTCATGCCCCATGGAAAGCGAGCAACCCGTAGTGGAAATCAACAAGACATTCTTATTTCGTTGTTATTTCTTTTTTCAACAGCAAAAAAAACCTTATTCTAATTTATGAATAAGGTTTTTTTATTTCTAAAATAATGATTGTATTTTTTCTTTCATGATTTCATTGTACAGTTTCAATGCTTGGTCATACTCTTTTTCTTCAAAAAATTTAGTTAATTCTTCATACTGCTTAATATGATTTTCAACAGAACTTCTTCTATAGGAATAATATTTACTTGCAATAATCTCAAATTTATTTTGTAAAGCTCCGATTGTTTCCATTAATAAATCATTTTGGCTCGTTTGTAAAATAAGATTATGATAACGATTAGCTTCTAAGTAATATAAATCATGATCATCATCAGCAACCGCATTTTTCAATAACTGAGTACATTCATACATTTCATTAATTGGAAAATCAAGCATTTTCCTTTTAGCTTTTTCAATGCTTCCAATGCCTAAAAATAATCGACATTCAAAAAAATTAACGATATCTATCAATGTAATTTGAATATTTTGCACCATTGAGCCTTGGTTTTTAAAATGTTTAACTAAACCACTTGATTCCAATTTGACAAGCGCCCTTCGGATAGGGGTTCTACTCATATTCAAATCCTTTACAAGTGATGCTTCAGTTATATATGTTCCAGGAGAGTATTTCCCTTGTATGATAAATTTTTTGATTTCTTCATATGCTTTTTGTTCTAGTGTTATATTATTTGGCAAGTATTTCACCATCCTACTTTCTAGTGTTATTTTAATGTCCAGCTAAACAGAGTGGAATTTTTTATCAATCCACTCATTATACTTACAAACCAATAGAACTAATATTATACAAAAAGTATACAATAAAATTGACTAAATAGTATAGAAAAATAGTTGATTCAATTATTTGGTAATAAAGGGAAATATCTAATTGAATGAATCAAATGATATATGAAGTAGGCTGGTGTTTAAAGAATACTGAAGTAGGTATGTTAGATTTATATTGATTTGAGTATAAAAAATGTATACAAAAATAACTTTATTAGTTAATTATCGATAATCAATAAAAAAACATCTAAAGCCTTAAAAGCTTTAGATGTTTTTATTGCATTCATATTAGAACATTAAATCCATAAATGCTTCTTCTTTCAGTTGAGTTAAGATTTCAGTTGCTTTATCAAATTCAGATTTTTCCACACGATCAATAAGAGAATTATATAAATCTAATGTATGTGGAATTCTATTTTTTCTTACGTTAAATACATTCGATGACGATGCTTCTTCAGTAAATCTCTTCCATAGATTATCAAGCATTTCGATGATTAAATTATTTTGAGAATTTAGTAAAAATGTTTTATAAAACTCTGTCAACGCTCGGTGATAATTGTAGGCATCATCCCCGTTGTATGCTTTTTCCATAGAGGCAGTCATTTCTCTAAGTAGTTTGACATTAAATGGAGTATGCTTCCTTTGGGATTTTTCTACACAAAATACAG
The DNA here is from genome assembly GCF_001712755.1 of Gottfriedia luciferensis. Taxonomy (GTDB): domain Bacteria; phylum Bacillota; class Bacilli; order Bacillales; family Bacillaceae_G; genus Gottfriedia; species Gottfriedia luciferensis_B. The sequence goes on along the minus strand of NZ_MDKC01000023.1, from coordinate 253,514 downwards.
CAAAGCACCATTGAATTTCAATCATATTTATAATTTCATGTAAAGTAAAATGAGTATATGTAACAGTCGTTCCATGAAAGTTATTATGTGATAACAACCCTTCAGATACAAGCCTTCCAAGTGCTCTTCTAATCGGTGTTCTGCTCATTTGTAGTTCAGATACAAGTGCAGTTTCCTTCAAATGCATACCAGTTTGATACTCACCTGAAAGGATCAAACTTTTTAATTTTTCATATGCAATTTGTTCTAAAGTTTTCTCTTTTGCCATTTTATTCTCCTACTATAAATGTATTAACTGATTCATAAAAGATCTTCTTATTTAATCCTTAATAGTATACATTAAAAATCCAATTGATAAGCTATAGAAAAAAATAATTCAATTTTTGATAAAGGAATATAGGTGTATTTTAGTATTAGTAGGTCGATTATTATCTGAATTTAAAAATGTTCAATTAGTTAAACGATGTATTTTTTTCCATTAATTAGAATAATTTCCAACCCCATTTCAAATCATAAAATAAAATCAAATTAGGGGAATGGTATGAGAACTTATAAAGATGGTATGAAAAAAGATTCCTCAAAAGAAAATTGGATTGATGAATTATCGAAATCAAATGATTTTATTAAATTTAAAACTTCAAGTGATCTTCAGAATGATAGTTACTATAGTATTTATTTTTACCGAACATTAATTAGGTCTGAGATCATGCATGATCAAATACTTCCATATTTGTCAAAGAATTATACTCTTGAAGATTTGATGTCTCAACTTCCAGTTCAACAACTTACGATTACTTCAGATAGTTCTAAAATCAAAAGTAAATTGCTAAAAGGTTATATGGTAATTCAGTATGGTGAGAATATAACTGATTGTTTACTTGTTAATATATCGAATAATGTTTCCAGAACGATTGGTCCTCCTATAATGGAAGCTACTACTTTAGGTCCGCAGGTTGGATTTGTAGAAGATTTGGATGTAAACATCAATTTAATTCGAAATAAATTACCAATTTCTGATCTTTATGTCGAGGAATTGGTAGTTGGGAAGCTATCAAAGACGAATGTTGCTGTTATCTATATAAGTGGAATTGCTGATGATGAAAATGTTAATACAGTTACACAGAGGATAAAAGATATCCAATATGATCATATTCCGGACAGTTCATTTATTTCGTCTATGATTGGTGATAACACGCATTCTATTTTTCCACAATCGATTCCAACTGAAAGGCTTGATCGTACAATCGGAGGTTTAACTGAAGGGAAAATCGCCATTGTTGTTGACGGTTCTCCAAATGTTCTTTTGACTCCTGCTTTAATAGATGAGACTTTTATCGCGATGGAAGACTATTATGTCAATTGGGAACTTGCTACATTTTTCCGTTTACTAAGAATATTCGGTTTTGCACTTTCGATATTTATAACGCCTTTTTATGTTGCAGTTTTGACTTATCATTATGAGCTAATTCCACCTCGCTTACTTGAATCATTAGTCATATCTAGAGCATCTGTACCATTTCCTCCAATTTTTGAGGTGTTATTTTTAGAACTTACGATCGAGTTAGTAAAGGAAGCTGGACTACGATTACCATCAAAAATTGGACAAACGCTTGGTATTGTTGGTGGTATTGTAATTGGGCAAGCTGTTGTAGAAGCTAAGCTTACGAGTAATATTCTCTTAATCTTAGTAGGACTTGGTACACTTGCATCCTACACATCTGCAATCTATAAATTTAACAATACAATTCGATTTATAAAGTTTCCAGTCATCATAATGGCTCAGCTAATTGGGCTTTTAGGGATTTTTATGGGCTTTATCTATTTAATGACGCATTTGCTTCGATTAACCTCTTTAGGAAGACCCTATATTGGATCGTATCCGTTTAGGAAAACGGCATTTAATGATTTGTGGATCAGATTACCATTTGCAAAGCAGAAAAAAAGACCTACGAATTTAAGACCAGCTACACTTTTTCGATCAACAAATGATATAAAAAGACCTGGTCCACCGAGTGATTTTGATGAATAAAAAAGGAGAGGTTTATTAATGGCATCGTATAGAAGACAACAAGTTTCACCGTATCTCCTATTTTTTATTATTACAAGCTCACAAATAGGCGTAGGTGTTTTAGGGTTTCAACGACTCATCGCACAAGATGCTGGTTATGATGCATGGATCAGTGTCATAATTGCTGGGTTCTTTGTTAACGCAGTTGTATGGTTTATGTATAAAATGTTAACAAAGGCACAAGGAGATATTATTGATGCGCATAAGCAATTTTTTGGCAATATTATTGGATCAATCTTAAGTTTAGTTATTCTAATCTATTATCTAATTTTAGCAATATCTGTTTTAAGATTATATATTGAAATCGTTCAAGTTTGGATGTTTCCGTCTATATCAACGTGGCTATTATCGAGTATCATTTTATTATTATGCTACTATATTGTATCAGGTGGGTTTCGTGTAGTAGTTGGGATTGCATTTCTATCTGGAATCTTTACGGCATTGCTTTGGGCTTTGCTATTTCATTTGCCACATAAATATATTCATATGGATAATATTTTACCTATTCTTGATCATTCGTTTAAAGATTTGTTATTGTCTGCAAAAAAATCAATCTATACAATGGCGGGATTTGAAATATTACTAATGGTTTTTCCATTTATTCGTAATGGAAATTCTTCTCAAAAGTATGCTCAATGGGGAATCGCTTTTTCAACTTTAGTCTTCACTTTATCGGCTTATACAACTTTTTTACTATTAAGTGAAAAACAAATTGAACATGTAATCTGGGCGAGACTCTATATAGCTAAATTAATTCATTTTCCATTTTTAGAAAGATTTGAATATATACTAATTTCCAGTTTTTTAATAAAGGTTATTTCAATTTTAGCTCTATTATTATGGAGCTCAAGCAGAGGCTTAAAATTAATTTTTAAATGGAAGCAGAAGTATACATTAATATTGATTAGTGTAATTAGTTTTATCGTTTGTCAATTACTTGAAACTCGATATCAAATTAATGTATTTACAGATTATACAAGTAGAATTTCTCTATACATTTTTTATATTTATATACCACTTTTTTCAATCCTATTTATGATAATGAAGTCTGGGAAAGTAAAATGAAAAAATATCTTCTATTTTTTATTATTTGTATTGCATTAACTTTAAATGGCTGTGCACTTGTACCGTCTGCGAATGTTAATGAACTAAATATTATTGAAGCAGCTGGTTTCGACCTTCCAAAACCAGAACAACTGAAAGGGACTGTTGTTTTCCCTGTGTTTCGACCAACTGGACAGATCGAATTTAAAGTGTCTTCTGCAAGTGGAGAAACAATAAAGAAAGTAAGGGAAAGATTAGATAGTCAAATGAGGTATCGGTTAATGGCAGGTCAGATGCGTGTTGTTACATTTAGTCTAGACTTAGCCAAAAAAGGTTTTTTCCCAATTGTTGATACGTTTAATCGGGACCCGGCAGTTGGGAATATCATACAATTAGCTATTGTTGATGGTGAATCAAGTGATTTACTTTCATTACCACAGTATAAAAATGAAAACATAGCTTTATATCTTTACGATATGCTTGTACACAATTCAGAGACTGGACCTTTTCCCTATACTGATTTCTCAACGTTTGTCTATCAATATTTTGAAGTAGGGCAGGATCCGTATTTACCTGTGTTAAAAATAGTGGATGATAAGATTAAATTAAATGGCTTTGCAACTTTCAAAAGAGATAAACTTATAACAATTATTCCTTGGAAATATGCTTTCATTTTTAAAGGGATGAAAGAAAATTATAAACAAGGATTACATCAGTTCAAAATTGATGGAGATTATGTAGCAATTGATAATATAAAATCTAAAAGTAAATATGATATCAAAATCAAAAAAGGAAAACCAGAGTTTACAATTCATATGAAGTTGAATGCCAGAATTCAAGAATATACTGGTGATAAACCAATAGTACTTCCTAAACATATTAAACAAATAAGTAAAGCAATTGAAAGGGATATTGAAAAAGATGCAAAAGAGCTTATTTCACTCCTTCAAAAAAATAATGTTGATCCAATTGGTTTCGGCTCAAAATTAGAAGCACATTACAGGGAATTTGATGAAAAAAAATGGGAGAAACAGTATTCGAGTGCAAAAATTAAAGTAAAGGTTAATTTAGATATACTTCATACAGGAATTGTTGAATAGATCATGTTTCGAATGAATAGAAGAACTATTAAAACGTGAATGGAACTAAAAAAGGACGTCTTAAGGTCATTGTTAGACAGATAGACGTCTTTTTTAATTAAGAACATTGTATAAAAATTGTATACAAACGATTGAGTAAGTATGTTAAAATAATATTACGGAAAAGTTAAGTATAAGATAATTTAATCCATAGATCAGTTTCTTTAATAATTTATAAATAATCATATTTATTTTAAGATAATTCCTGGAGGGGATTATGCTTTTAAAAAATATTTTCATAACCCATACAATCATCATTAGTTTTTTTTATCTAACCTCTTCCATCCTATGGGGAGAAGCAAGACAAAGGTTCGCAGGGAAATCGAAATTTCAAGAATTTTTTATCGGGATTCTATTGAGTTTCTTAACGATTGTATTAATAAATTTTCCGATTATCACGGATCATGGAACAAATATTCAAATTAGAGCTCTTGGAATGGAAATTGCAGCAATCTTTTTTGGGAATATAACTTTAGTGACAATGTTTTTCTTCGATATTATTGCTTTTTATTTTATTAAGGGATTGAATTATGTTTATGTAATTGATTCTCTTTTGCTTTTGATTGTTTTATTTTTGGGATTCTATATGAATTATCAAAAATGGGATGAAAAAAAGAGAATACTTATTTTGACTACAATTATTATTTTGTATAGATGTATCGGTTTTTACTTAATCGATAAATGGATGCTAAAACCGATTGGTGACATTGTATTAGGAAGATTACTTCAAACGATTGGGTTTTGGATTCTAATGTTTGTTCCAGCATTATTCTTAAGTTACTTTATAGCCTATAAAACACGCAATACAGAAGTAAAATTAAAGAAAATGGAAAATATCGCAAATGTTGACAGTCTAACTGGACTATATAACCGTAGATACTTTGAAAAACAACTTTTAAATGGATGTTCAAAATCCTTTGAATCATCAATACCTATGACATTATTAATGATTGACGTAGATCATTTTAAAAAATATAACGATTTATATGGTCACCCAAAAGGTGATGAATGCTTAAGAAAAGTAGCAACTAATTTGCAATTAGAGACGACAAGCGAATCAGGTATTGTTGCACGGTATGGTGGAGAGGAATTCTCAATTTTATTACCGAAATCTGATCTGAATGATGCACTTAAAATAGCTAATCGATTATGTAAAAATATAAAAAAGTTAAAGATTGAACATGAGCAATCAGAGAAAAAACTAGTTACATTAAGTATTGGTGTAGCATCATTGATTGCTGAAACTGAACAAGATTATTTAAAATTAGTAAAGCAAGCTGACCAGGCATTATACAAATCAAAGCATAATGGAAGAGATCAAGTGAGTTACTAAAATATAAAAAACATCTATTAATCACTTCAGAAAAAGGTGATTTAAGATGTTTTTTTATTTATTTTGCTGCTTTATTTTATTAGTGGATCTAAATTAAAGTGGTTCAATGCTTCGTTGACTAAATCAATATCATAAACGTTGTTCTCTAAGAAAAATTTTATGACTAAATCATTTAAATCACTGTCTGATAATGTATAGCCAGCAGAACTTAAGAGTTCGTTCGTTTCAATTTTATCTAGTTCAAGTGCTAATGATAAAGCAATGATTGTATTTTTCTTTGGAAGATAATTAGGAATGGAGCGGATTTTTGAAAAATGTTTTCGGTCAATTCCTGCTTTTTTATAAATTAATGGATCACTGACATTTTTTTGATCAATAAAGTTAAATAGGAGCTCTCTAAATGTTGGTTTCAGTTTATTTTTAATAAATGCTTCAATTTCTATATTTTCTAAAGGCTCAGCAGCAAACATTTCATTTTTACTAAAATGTATTTCTTCTATTTTTACTTCATCTAAATGGTGTTTTACATATTGTTGTAATTCAATCAAAAATTCTTGGTTAAGCATTTTAAATTCCCCATTCCAAAATGTCTCTTTTAAGGCGACCTATCTACAATTTAATTCAGTTACTATTATAACATCAAGAATGAAGGGGCTGATTTAGAATGAACAAGAATAAAACAGAAATTATATTTTTAATTGATAGAAGTGGTTCAATGGCTGGGCTTGAAAGTGATACGATCGGTGGATTTAACGCATTTATGAAAAAACAAAGTAGTTTTGATGGAGAAACGAATGTAACAACAGTTCTTTTTGACGATCAGTATGAAGTCTTATGGGATGGAAAAAATGCACGTGAAGTAAAATTAACAGATAAAGAGTACTTTGTAAGGGGAACTACTGCACTTTTAGATGCGGTAGGTAAAACCATCTTAAATGTAGGCAACAGATTGTCTTTATGTAACAAGATGGAAAGACCTGGTAAAGTGATTTTTGTTATTACTACTGATGGGTTAGAGAATGCGAGTGTTGAATTTACCTATAATAAAGTGAAACAACTTATCCATCTCCAACAAGAAAAGTATAATTGGGAATTTATATTCATGGGAGCAAATATAGATGTAGCAAAAGAAGCCAGCAGCCTAGGAATTTTAGAAGAAAATGCTTATACTTTTGAATCTTCTAATGAAGGTGTTGAAAATATGTATAGTGTAATAAGCGAGGCTGTGTCTGAAAAAAGGATATAATATAAATTCAAATCTAGTAAGTCTTTTTGACTTATTAGATTTTTTTATTGTAAATAAAAATTCTTTAATGATAAATAAGTAGTAAGAATAATAATGTTAGAATAAGGACATAAAACAATTTTAGAGGAGAGATGTACATATGAAACCGCAAAGCTTAGATCATCACGTTAGATATCATCCAGTTTTCCACTTTTTTGGAGCACCATTAGCGTTAATCACAATCATTGGTTCAATCGTTAACCTATGCAGCGCAATAAAGAATAGCGATCATATTTGGTTAGCAGTCTTGATTTTAGTTACTTCGCTTTTATTAGTTGTATCGTTTTTTCTAACAAGACTATATTCCAACAAAGTACAAGACCGTGTCATTCGAATGGAAGAAAATTTTCGCCATTTTACACTAACTGGTAAACCGTTAGATCCTCAATTAACAATGGGGCAAATCATTGCATTACGTTTTGCAAGTGATGAAGAATTTGTAGCGTTAAGTGAAAAAGCGGTAAATGAAGGACTGAGTTCGAAAGAGATTAAACAAAATATTAAAAATTGGCGAGCGGATGAGTATCGCGTTTAATTTTGTGCAGGGGACCTATTTTAGGTCCTTTTTCTTGTTTCGAGGGGAATTAGTCTATAAAGTTCGAGTAACAATACCAGCAAAAAAATTTGTTACCTATTAAATATAATAAATTCCCCTAATGCCGCTAACAATATGGATATAAAATAATCATTGCCTTTAAATACTAAATATGCTGAATAACTCTTAGTCAATTCTCTACTTATAAGCAATGCTTTAAATATTATCAGTCAAATTAATGGCCTCATACAAATATCTCTAAAGGAGCTCTTGCTAAACAAATGACAGAACAGAGAAATAAAATCAGAAAAACAAAAAGAAAGTCTCTTAGAATATTGCTATTGATCGTTCTAATTCTTATCGCATTTATTGGATATAAGGGTATAAGAACATATTATAAATTACAGAATGCTACCCAGGGGAAAGTTCTTCACTCAAGTTTGCGTAAACAAGAAATAAAAGATACTCAACCTTTTTCCATTTTATTTCTTGGAATCGAAAACTACGCAACAAAGGGGAAAGGTGGTAGAACTGATTCCATCATATTAGTAACTGTTAATCCCAAAGATAAAACAATACAAAAAATGAGTATTCCTCGTGATACATACGTGGAAATTCCAGATCAAAAAAGAAAATCTAAAATTAATGGTGCATATAACAGTGGTCTTCAATCAACTGTAAATACAGTAGAAAACTTTTTGCATGTCCCAATCGACTATTATGTTACTGTAGATTTTGGTGGTTTTAAAAATATTGTCGATGAGATTGGTGGAATTGATGTTGATGTTCCATTTGATTTTTGGCAATATTCGGATACTAAACCACGTTATAAAGTTTACTTCAAAAAAGGAATTCAACATCTAAATGGAACAGAAGCTTTAGCCTATGCTCGAATGAGAAAGCGTGATCCACGTGGTGATTTTGGACGTGAAGAACGTCAACAACAAGCTATGCTGGCAATTATCGATAAATTAAAGTCTCCGAAAACATTATTTAAAATAGATAAATATGCAAGTGTATTTAGTGAAAATGTCAAAACAAATATGAGCTTGTCTGAAGGCTTATACTTATTCAATGACATGAAAGAAGCTAATCCTAAAAACATCACGACATTAAAATTGGAAGGAAAAGACGATTATATTAACAGAATTTACTATTATATGCCGGATCAAACTAGCGTAAATGCAATAACAAATAGTTTGAGAAATCATCTTGAGCTTGATAAATTACCAGCTAATTCAATTAAATCAAAATAAGTATGTATCATATATTTTAAAAAAAGAGGTAAATGAGTAAGCATCTCATTTATCTCTTTTAGTTTTTAATTTAATATTCATGTTTAACTAAACAACAATTTACTTGAAAAGAAAATCAGCAATCTACTCTAACAGAGCCCTCAAAGAAAAATCACATTGTTGAAATTGTTTATCTATTGTAATCTATGTAATTTCCTTCGTCAGATTTTGTAATAGTCAGTAACGAATAAAAGGAAGGGCTATATACCGAGTAATATGGGCTATTTACTTTGAAAAGAGTTTGAGAAAAAGCCCGTTTTTTTGCTGTTTGTTCAGTAATTTTAGTTAAACACCTGTAATAAACATGCGATGAAAGGAAATGATTTATCATCTCCCTGTTACTTTTTTGAGAAAAATCTATGTTACGATTAGTAAAAATTAGCAAATAAAGGAACATGGAGGGGAAAAAGAAATGATTAACAAAATTAAAGTTACAACCATTTTAGCAGCTGCTGCACTCTCAGTATCTGTAAGTGCTAATGCGCAAGCTGCTACCGTTGAAGTAAAAAAAGGGGATACTTTGTGGGATCTATCACGTGCGAATAATGCCACCGTTGAAAATACTAAAATGTTAAACGGGATTACTTCAGACTTAATTCATCCTGGTGATAAACTAATCATTGCACCAGAAAAACATTATGAAGTTAAAAAAGGTGATACATTATGGGATATTGCACAAAATCATGATGTAACAGTATCGCAAATTCAAGAATGGAACAATATACATACGGATCTAATTCAACCAGGATTAAACCTAGTAATTTTTGAAGGCGTAAAAAATATAGCTCAATCAAAAATGACAAATATAAATGCAACAAATTCTAAATCTACTTCAACAGTGAAGTCAGTACAAGAATCTCCAAAGATTGCATCGGCATCAAGAGAAGATGCTACTAAAACAAAGGAAATTGTACCAGCAACAAAGGAAAGTGCATCAATAACAAAGCAAAGTGCACCAACAACAAAAGAGAGTGTACCAAAAACCAAAGAAAGTGCACCAGCAGTAAAAGAAAGTGTACCGGTAACAAAATCTGACGCTTCAACAGCAAAAGAAAGCGAATCTAAAACAAAAGATTCAGCTGGATCAAAAGTAATAATAATGGAAGCATCTGCCTATACAGCTTCTTGTAATGGGTGTTCTGGCATTACAGCAACTGGAATTGACTTAAAAAAGAATCCAAATACAAAAGTCATTTCCGTTGATCCAAGTGTCATCCCACTTGGAAGTAAAGTGAATGTAGAAGGTTATGGAGTAGCAATAGCCGGAGATACTGGTGGTGCCATCAAGGGAAATCGAATTGATGTATTTATTCCAAATAAACAAGATGCGATTAATTTTGGAAGAAAACAAGTGAAAGTAACGATCTTAGACTAAACATAAAAAAACACTGAAACGGTACATAGGGTTTCAGTGTTTTTATTATGCTATTTATTAGTAGATGACTACTGGCTCATATGTGCTGAGATTATCATATACGGTTTTCATTAGACTAGGTGGAGTGTTAACGCAGCCACCAGATCCTGCAGTGAGATAGGCATTGCTTGACCAGTTGCTTCTCCAGCTAGCATCGTGGAATCCTTGTCCGCTGTTTGTGAATGGTGCCCAATAATCGACCTTAACTTCATAAGAACCAAGACCGACATGTGAGCCCCTAAGGATCGATGGTGTTCGTTTAAAAAGAATATACCAAACTCCTTTTGAAGTATCTTCACCGGTGATGTGTTTACCAGTAACAACATTCGTTGTGATAACCAATTTGCCATTTTTATAAAGCCAAATACGCTGTTCGGCAATCGAGACTTCAGCATATGTATCGCCAATTCCATTGTTCGTGGTCGTATTATATCCATAACCTTCATTGTTCCAGCCATTTCCGATAATATGAGTAGGAGAGATAGATTTTTTTCCTGTTTCAAAAGCCTGTTGAACTAATGATGATTCTTTTTCAGCATCTAATGCCCAGCCATAGCCTTCTCCTTTAACTGAAATGACAGATCCTGAATGTGTCTTAAATTTAAAATTTTTATTTAATGTAGATTGAGAATTATTTATTTCAGCAATTTTGTTTTTAAGATTACTAGAGTCGATCGTAATTTTCATATCTTTTGACACTGATGCGTTTTGAATTAATTCAGCCGCATTTAAAGAATAAACTTTATCTTGAACCTTATATTGAACTGTACGCCCTAGTAGTTCTTGAAGTTTTTTCTTTTCATTTTTCACAATTTGATTGTCTTCTTTGATTGGTTGTATGTATACAGGTTTTAGACGGATGATACTCGTATATCCTTGTCCATTATAGTCTTTTAATAGACGGTCGATATCATATTGCTCACCGCTAATGCTTTTAGAGACAATAATTTTACCTTGTTTCAATTGAACAGTCGCATCTTTTGGTGCTTTTAAGCTCTTATTAAGAGTGAGGAGCTTATCTTCAATCTGTTTTTTCATTGTGTGAATTTGATCTTCATCTCGCTTACTCGGCATTAAAGAATAATTTTTTTCTTTTGAAGAAGGAAAAAACGTCCGTTGGTCTTTTACTATTTTTTTAATAGCCGGCAGATCATTTTCCGTAAAGCTCATCTTTGTATCTTTTCCATCCAAGATTTTCTGGTCGCCCACATAAACGATGTTTTTAAGTTCACTAGTTTGTAATTTTTTTAGTGCCTCGTTAGTATTCAGACCACCTAAATTTATGCCGTTTACTTTGATTTGAGCATTGAAATGGTTAGCTCGATAGCTGAATACAATGATCAGCGTAATAATAATAATGATGCCAATCAAAATAAAATGCCAGGGCAAGGACCGTTTAAATGATCTTCCCCGTTGAATATTATTTCCTTTAACATTTAAAGTACTTTCCAAAACAATTCCTCCCATAACCAAGTAGTCCATCTATCAATGTTTACTGAAATTTAGATTAGAATATTACAATTATATTACATTATTTACTTATATGTGACTATTCTACAATTTTCTTCGGTCGAACTTTGTCACAATTTGTTTAGTGGTAAAAATTTTTATCTATTTATTTTAGCTTATTTTGAAAATACAAAAATACAAATAGGAACTAAACATAATTTAAGATCTTTAAAATGTAAGTAATATAGATTCACAATTGGATTTCTAATAATATTTTTATAAATAAACAGGAAATCTTTGGAATTTTTTGAATGTTTATAATTGTACCACAAAAGAAGGGGAGAGGTATTATGAAAAAAATGAAACGTATTGGTAGCAAATTGTTGTTAAGTTCCGCACTTGCTATGCAAGTTTTTGTGCTACCAGCATATGCGACGTCTACGGAAACTACATCAGTAGTCAGGACTATCCCGCAAATTGATAGTCTAGTCGATAAATTATCAAAAAGTTTAAATACGATTGGTATGCATGCAGGAATTGCAGTTTATAACACTAGAACTGGTGAAATATTGGATGAGTACGACGCGGACAAAACATTTGTTCCTGCATCTAACTTAAAACTGTTTGTTGCAGCAGCGGCGTTAGATAAACTTAAGCCAGATTACCGTTTTAAAACGGAAGTATACACTACAGGTCAAATTAACAAACAAGGAGTGCTGCATGGCGACGTAATTGTCAAAGGATATGGTGATCCGTCATTGTCAGAAGAAGATATGCGAAATATGGCAAAAGAACTGTCAAAAAAGGGCATTACATCTATTCGCGGAGATCTATTAGTAGATGATAGTTACTATGACGACGTTCGACTTGGAGCAGGATGGATGTGGGACGATGAATCATATGGATATAATGCTCAAATCAGTGCATTAGCTGTGCATGAAAATATGATAAGTCTGTCTATTACTCCAGATGATTCCATAGGGGAAACACCTTCATTAGAGATGAATCCTATTAATAAATATGTAACCGTTCAAAACAATGCAAAAATTGTTGAAGGGAGCAATAACAAAATTGTTATTGATAGACCTCGTGGGACGAATACTATTGTGATTAGTGGTACGATTGGTAAACAATCATCGGCCTATACTGAAGATGTAGCGATAGACGACCCTGCACTTTTTGCGGGCAATGTTTGGAAAAATGCTTTGAGTACAGAAGGAATTGACATAACAAAGACAAAAGTGAAAATAGAAAAGACCAAAATCACAACAGGTACTCCAATTCTTGTACATAATTCTCAACCACTTAGTGAATTGATTGTTCAGTTAAATAAGCAAAGTGACAATTTCTATGCGGAAATGCTTTTGAAAGAAATAGGCGTAGTTGTTAAAAATGAAGGAAGCTTTACTGCAGGAGCAGACGTTATTGAGGAATTTCTCAAAAAGGAAGAAATCGATACAAACTATAGGCAGGTTGATGGATCAGGTTTATCGCGTATGGATTTAATTTCACCAAAGCAAATGGCACAATTATTAAAATATGTGTCTCAACAAGAATATAAGGACGTATTTGAACAGTCATTACCAATTGCAGGTGTTGATGGAACGCTTAAATCAAGAATGATCGGAACGAGTGCTGAAAAAAATGTACATGCTAAAACTGGTTCTATGACAGGAGTCAATAGTTTATCTGGTTATGTAACCGATCAGAATGGGGATAAGCTTGCATTTTCAATTTTGTTAAATGGCGTACGTACTTCAACGTCAGCCACGGCATTTCAGGATGCGGTTGCAGTTCTGCTGAGTCAGTATCCAAATCAAACAGGTGAAGGAGTACAATCAATTGCTGATACCTTTTTACTTTCTACGCTTATAGATCCCATATTGGATCAAGAAAATTTAAAAGGTGTAACGACTGGAATAATTGTTGGTTCACTTGACCGTAAGAGTGGAGAAGAAGTGCTGTATCAACGAGAAGCAGATGATCTACTTACGCCTGCTTCGAATATGAAACTTTTGACAGGAGCTACTGGACTAAGAGAACTTGGTCCAGACTATTCGTTTAAAACAGAACTATATCTTAATGCACCTCCAAATAAACACGGAAAAGTAGACGGGGATGTCATTATTAAAGGATATGGTGATCCAACACTGCAGTCAGAAGATCCATCTGGCCAACAAAACGGTACAAAGGTTGCAAAACTAGTTGAGGATTTAAAGAAAAAGGGTATTACTCAAATCACTGGTAATATTTTAATTGACGACAGTCAGTATGACTTCCAGCGTTTAGGAACTGGATGGGCATGGGATGATGAAACATATGGATATAATGCCCAATTAAGTGCCCTATCAATAAATAGGAGTTCGGTACTAGTAAACTATCAACCTAGTGAAGTTGGGAAACCTGTAACCTTTCATTTAGAACCTAAAACCGAGTATATACAAATTATAAATGAATCTAAAACAGTATCAGCTGATTCAAGCAATACATTTATAATTGAAAAGGAACGAGGTAAGAACATTATTTACTTAAAAGGTGACCTACCAATTGGCGCTCACCCTAATAATGAACAGATAGCTGTAGAAGAGCCTTCATTGTATGCAGGTACGATCATAAAAGAAGAAATGGAAAAAGCAGGCATTAAACTTAGTAAGCGAGCTGAGGTAAAGACTGGTCTAGTGACAGATGGAAACGAGAAAATATCACAATTATCATCTCCTCCGCTAAGTGATATTCTTGGCTATATGACTAAAAATAGTGATAATTTCTATGCAGAGATGCTTCTTAAGCGACTTGGAGCGGATAAGAAAGGGGAAGGAAGCTCTTCTGCAGGTGCCCAAGTTGTTAAAGATAGTTTACTAAAGTTCGGTATTGATCCGACATATAGAATGGTAGATGGATCTGGTTTAAGTAGGTATGATATGCTTTCTGCCCGTCAAATCGGATCTGTACTTGTAGGTATGAGTAAAGAACCTTATTTTGATGTATATTATCAATCACTCCCGATTGCTGGTGTTGATGGTACATTGAAAAACCGAATGGTACAAACACTTGCTGAAAATAATATACATGCTAAAACTGGTACTCTGACTGGTGTAAGTGGATTGTCTGGCTATGTGACTACTAAGGATGGAGAGCATCTGTATTTTGCTATACTGATGAACGGTTATACGTCATCTTCAAGCATTCTTACTGAAGCACAAAATAAAATTGGAGTTGCATTAGCTGGAGTTTCATTTAAATAAGAGCAAATCTATACTTATAAGCTAATCAATAAGGGGCGTTCTATAAGTCAGGCTAACTGATACATGGGCGTCTCCCTTTTTATTTTATAAGGCTCTAGGGCTCTAGGACACATTCTTATTCAACTAAAGTATGCATGTGCGGCCGAGAATAGGGCGTTTCATATAAACTGAATACTGATGTAGGTGGTGAATGTAAAATGAAAAATTCTAAACTTAGAATTTAATTGCATTTTATTTGCAACTCAGACTCTATTATCACGACCTTTTTTTAAACTTGCAGCATTGTAATTCGAAATAAGAACATCATACAAAGTCTACCTTTAGCAGGTCGGTATAAAAAATATACTTTATTTATTAAGAGCGCACGTAATCCTAATAATAATTTTCTATCTTCTTATGAAAAATTAAAAAAGTATATAATCGTTAAATTGATGATAATGTAAGAATTTATTAGTGTAATTGAAGTCTATAGGATCCTTTTTTATTATTCATTTTAGTATATCGATATATCGTTTTTTTGAAACGTAGTTAATTGTTTTAGCATTCAAAAAGCATTTTTACAGAGACAGTGTTGAAAATAATAGTTTACTAATGTATCATTATTAATAATCTGAATATTCCGCAAAGAAAAGAGGGACATGTAAATGAGTAAACAAATTCCTGAAAAATGGTGGAGTCAACTGAGGGTGCCAGCTATTTCTGCACCGATGTTTTTAGTTTCTGGTCCTGAACTAGTAGAGGCAGCCTGTTTAAATGGTGTAATTGGGTCTTTTCCAGCACCGAATGCTCGCCCAATTGAGGTACTTGATCAATGGATGGGGCAATTAAATGATCATCTTGCTTTAGCACGTGCAAATGAGCCGGAGCGTAAAATTGCACCATGGGCAATGAATATGGTCGTTCATAGCTCTTATAGTAGATTACAGGAAGAACTTGAGCTGTTGAAAAAACATAAGCCTGAGCTTGTTATTACTTCATTAGGTTCACCAAAAGTAGTGGTTGATCTTGTACATAGTTATGGTGGACTAGTATTCTCAGATGTTAGTGATATGAAGTTTGCTAAAAAAGCAGCAGAGGCTGGTGTAGATGGACTAATTTTAGTTGCATCAGGTGCTGGTGGTCATGCTGGAAATTTAAATGGATTTGCGTTTGTTGATAGTGTTCGTACGTTCTGGGACGGCATTATTGTGTTAGCAGGTGGGATTTCAACTGGTAAGAGTATTTTGGCTGCACAAGCTGCGGGCGCTGATTTAGCTTATATGGGAACACGATTCATTGTTGCGAAGGAAAGCTTAGCAAATGATGAATACCGTCAAATGTTAGTTGATGCAACGCAAGATGATATCGTATTAACTGATGCATTCTCTGGTGTTAAAGCGAATATGTTAATTCCTAGCATTGTGAAAGCTGGCCTTGATCCTGAAACATTGAAAAAGAAAGACAAAGTCGATTTCGATGGAATGAAAAATGAATCCAGTGCAAAGGCTTGGAAAGAAATATGGTCTGCTGGTCACGGTGTTGGGGCAATTACAAAAATCAGTTCAATTGCCAACATTATTGATGAGCTGGAAGAAGAATATGTTGAGGCAGTAGAAAAACTGAATCGAAATGCTGAGAAGTTAAAATCAACTGTTAACAAATAAAGTATACATTTGTAAGCGTTTTACTTCCGTATCGTGAATCTATTGTTTAATTATCATTTTAAGATTATAATTAATTTATTGAGATGGAATCATAGTATGGGAGATGTTATGACTCTATCAATTTAGTAAACAAAAAAATGGATTGGTATGTTAGTACGATTTGCTAATAAACTATTCCACCATGAAGACATTAAACCTATTTATCGGGTATGTGTATTTCATGGTGGATTTTTTTATGGAAAAAAGGGGAGGAAAACCGTGAAAAATAACATGGTTACAATCACGATTGACGGGAAAGAAGTAATCGCAGAGCAAGGTTCTACAATCTTACAAATCATCAATCAAAACGAAATTAGTCATCCACAAATTTGTTATGTTCCTGAAGTCGATCCAATTCAAACTTGTGATACTTGTATTGTAGAAATTAATGGTGAGCTAAAGCGCTCATGTTCAACTGTAGCAATGAGCGGAATGAATATTCTATTGACTTCACCTAAAGCAAAGGAAGCTCAAACTGAAGCAATGGATCGTTTATTAGAAAACCATTTACTATATTGCACAGTTTGTGATAATAACAATGGAAATTGTAAGCTACATAATACGGTTGAAGAAATGGGCATTGAACACCAAAAGTATCCTTATCAGCCAAAGGTAGCTTCTTGTGAGGTTGACTTGACACATCCTTTTTATCGATATGATCCAAATCAATGTATTGCATGTGGACAGTGTGTGGAAGTGTGTCAAAATCTTCAAGTAAATGAAACATTATCAATTGATTGGGAAGCTGAGCGTCCACGTGTCATTTGGGACAAGGGTGTTTCGATTAATGATTCTTCATGTGTAAGTTGTGGACAATGTGTAACAATTTGTCCTTGTAATGCATTAATGGAAAAGTCAATGCTTGGTGAAGCCGGTTTTATGACTGGATTAAACGACGAGTTACTTGATCCGATGATCGATTTAGTAAAAAAAGTAGAGCCTGGATATAGTGGTATTTTTGCAGTTTCAGAAGTTGAAGCAGCAATGCGTGAAACACGTACGAAAAAGACTAAAACAGTTTGTACTTTCTGTGGTGTTGGCTGTACATTCGAGGTTTGGACGAAGGATCGAAAAATCTTAAAAGTTCAACCAAGCTCTGATGCACCAGTTAATGCAATTTCTACTTGTGTAAAAGGTAAATTTGGTTGGGATTTTGTAAACTCAGAAGAACGAATTACAAAGCCATTAATTCGAAAAAATGGCGTATTTGTTGAAGCGAGCTGGAATGAAGCCCTTGATTTAGTTGCAAGTAAGCTTGGTTCCATTAAACAAGAATATGGAAAAGGATCTGTTGGATTTATTTCATCTTCGAAAATTACGAATGAAGAAAACTATTTAATTCAGAAGTTTGCAAGACAAGTATTTGAAACAAATAATGTTGATAATTGCTCACGTTACTGTCAATCACCAGCAACAGATGGATTATTCCGTACAGTTGGTATGGGTGGAGATGCAGGAACGATAAAGGATATCGCAAAAGCTGGGCTAGTTATTATTGTCGGTGCGAATCCAGCAGAAGGTCATCCTGTACTTGCGACAAGAGTTAAGCGAGCACATAAATTACATGGACAAAAACTGATTGTTGCCGATCTTCGTAAAAATGAAATGGCAGAGCGCTCTGACATTTTTATTCGACCAAAACAAGGGACAGATCAAGTATGGTTAATGGCTGTAACGAAATATATCATTGACCAAGGCTGGCATGACTTAAAATTCATCTATGAGAATGTTCATTTCTTTGAAGACTTTAAAGTTGTACTTGAGAAATATACGCTTGAATATGCCGAAAGTGTAACTGGCATTTCAAAGAAAACATTAATTCAAATAGCTGAAATGATTCATGAAGCGGATGGAACTTGTATTTTATGGGGCATGGGCGTGACACAAAACACTGGTGGTTCTGATACATCTGCGGCGATTTCGAACTTATTGCTTGCAACAGGAAACTATAGACGCCCTGGTGCTGGCGCTTATCCGCTTCGTGGTCACAATAATGTACAAGGTGCTTGTGATATGGGTACACTTCCTGGTTGGCTTCCTGGTTACCAACATGTAACGGATGATGCGGCCCGCATGAAGTTTGAAAAAGCATGGGGAGTTGAAATCGGAGGAAAACCTGGTTTAGATAATATCCAAATGCTTCAATCAATCGAAAAAGGCGATATGAAAGCTATGTACTTAGTTGGTGAAGATATGGCGCTTGTTGATTGTAATGCCAACCACGTAGATGAAGTTTTATCAGATTTGGACTTCTTTGTTGTACAAGATCTCTTCTTCTCAAAAACAGCGCAATATGCGGATGTTATTTTACCTGCTGCGCCATCACTTGAAAAAGAAGGTACATTTACAAATACTGAGCGTCGAGTACAAAGATTATATCAAGCATTACCAACTCTTGGTGAATCGAAGGCGGACTGGTGGATTGTCCAAGAAATTGCAAACCGATTAGGTGCAAATTGGAACTATCAACATCCAGGGGAAATATTCGCCGAAATGGCAAGTTTAGCACCACTATTCTCTCAAGCCAGCTACGAAGTGATGGAAGGCTGGGATAGTTTCCTTTGGGGGAGTTTAGATGGGGCAAGTACGCCACTTCTTTATGAGGATGGATTTAATTTCCCAGATAAAAAAGCAAGATTTGCTTTAGCTGATTGGATGGAACCAGTTGAGTTTGCAGAAGAGTTTGACCTATTAATTAATAATGGTCGAATGCTTGAGCATTTCCATGAAGGGAATATGACGAATAAATCATACGGTATTCAATTAAAAGTGCCTGAGATTTTTGTAGAGGTGTCACCAGAGCTTGCGAATGAACGTGGCATTAAAGATGGCTCACTAGTTCGATTAGTATCTCCGTATGGAGCGCTGAAATTACCAGCACTAGTAACTGATCGAGTACAAAAAAATGAGTTGTTCTTACCGATGAATTCAACAAATAAAGAATCTGCAATCAATTTCTTAACAGGTCCGGCTAAAGATCACCGTACAAATACACCAGCTTATAAACAAACTAAAGTACGGATGGAAGTATTATGTGTAGAAGGTGAAAGTCCGTTGTCAAAGTCGAACCCACGTAATAAAAAGAGAAACCCTCAAAATGGAGTTGAGGTTCAGCGTAAATGGGAACGAGAAGGATACGTCCACTTAACGACAAAATAAAGGGGAATAAGAATGGCACAACCAATCACGACGATTCAAAAATACGTACCAACTAAAGAAGAGCAAAACCAACAGAAACTTGAGGATTTGAAGCTTTTATTAGCAGAAAATGAAGATTCATTAAATAAAATTTTAAACATCGTTTCTGAATTAAATGATACAGGTGTCCTTGAAGCTGCAAATTCAATGATACAATCTAAAGAGAAAATTACAAAAATTGCTTTAGAACAAATGAACCGCGAGCCAGTCACGAATATCATCAATCATATTATGGAAGCTGCTGGTGCACTTTCAAATGTGGATCCAGAAACAACAACAAAGCTAATTAATTCCGTAACAAAAGGAATCGATGAAGGAAATAAACATCTTGAAAAGGATGACAAAGTAGGAATTTTTGATTTAGTAAAAGTTTTAAAAGATCCTGATGTAAATCGTGCAGTTGGTTTTGGTATTAATTTTCTAAAAGGTATGGGAAAAGGTCTAAAAGAATAATAGAAAAAACAATTTGTATTTAATAGAAAAGAGTTTAATAATAAGAGATGAACCTTTTAATCAAAACACGAATTGAAAGGTTGATCTCTTAATGAATATTTTCCTAAAAAACACGATTTGAAAAATATTTCAAGAAGAAGGGAATCTTTAACGATGCTACCAACTGAAGTGAGAAGAAGAATTCTCCGCTTTGAAAATGGTGAAACAAACGATAGTGAAGACAGCGTTGTCACAGAATTTCCCGTCACAGTAAAAATCAATGGAGAAGAATTCGTTACAATGGTCAGTACCCCAGAATACATTGAGGATATGGTTGTAGGCTTTTTAGCATCCGAAGGGGTCATCCGAAAATACGAGGATATTGAAAACATCTGGTTTCAAGAAAAAGAAGGCTTTGTCCATGTTAAAACGAAGAATATTAATCCATATTATAAAGATATTCAAAGTAAAAGATATATTACATCATGCTGTGGAATGAGTAGACAAGGGTTTGTTTTTGTAAATGATGCATTAACTGCAAAAAAAATGAAAGAAGTGAATGTTCGACTATCATTTCAAGATTGTTTTCGATTAATGAACGAGATGCAACAGTCTGCATTTTTGTTTCATGAAACAGGCGGCGTTCATAATGCTGCTTTATGTGATTTAAATGGGATTGTTTTGAATAGAATGGATATTGGTAGGCATAATGCATTAGATAAAATCTATGGATATTGTCTAAAAAATAATATTCGAATTTCAGATAAAATAATTGTTTTTAGTGGGCGATTATCTTCTGAAATTTTACTAAAAGTAGCTAAAATTGGTTGTGAGGTTATACTGACGAAATCAGCTCCAACCGAATTAGCTCTTCAATTAGCTGAAGAATTAGGTATTACAACAGTGGGATTTATTCGAAATCAGTCACTTAATGTATATACTCATTCAAAGCGTATTGTGAAATAGAGACTAAAAACAGATCATTTATGAAATAAAAAGAAGTGGGGCAATGGGTATGAAAAATGTTGCATTGGATAAACATCATCGACCTTTACAGGATTTACGTATATCTGTTACCGATCGCTGCAATTTTCGTTGCCGTTATTGTATGCCGGAAGAAATTTTTGGTCAGGATTATTCTTTTTTATCACAAGATAAAATACTTTCTTTTGATGAAATAGAAAGATTTACGCGTATTTTTGTATCTTTAGGGGTAAGAAAAATTAGAATTACTGGTGGAGAACCTTTATTACGTAAAAATTTACCTAAACTAATTGAACGATTAAATAAAATAGATGGTGTTGAAGATATTGCTTTAACAACAAACGGCACTTTACTTAAAAAGTTTGCAAAAGATTTATTTGAAGCCGGTTTAAGAAGAGTAACCGTAAGTATTGATTCTTTAGATGAAGAACGATTTTCATATATGACTGGTAATCGAGGAAATGTAAAGTCTGTGCTTGAAGGGATACAAGCTGCTTCTGATATTGGAATGAAGGTTAAAATCAATATGGTTGTTCAAAAAGGTAAAAATGAACAAGATATAATCCCAATGGCACAGTATTTTAAAGATCAAAAACATATTCTTCGTTTTATTGAGTATATGGATGTAGGAAATTATAACGGCTGGAGGCTCGATGAAGTAGTAGGAAAACAAACAATCATCGATACGATCAATGAAGTCATGCCTTTAGAATTTACAGAAGCTAATTATGTAGGAGAAGTTGCGAATCGATATCGTTACAAAGATAGTGATGATGAAATAGGCATTATTTCATCAGTGACCGATTCATTTTGTTCAACTTGTACAAGAGCACGTATATCTGCAGAAGGAAAATTATATACTTGTTTATTTGCAACAAAAGGTTATGATCTAAGAGAATTGGTAAGGTCTAACCAAGAAGATGAACAAATAAAAGAAACGATTCTTTCGATTTGGAGCAATCGAACTGATCGTTATTCAGATGAACGATTAAGTAATACGAAAAAATTGAATGATAAATCATCACATAAAATTGAAATGTCCCATATAGGTGGTTAATCATTACCAATAATAGAAGGTTTGGAGTTTATGCAATTTCTGTATGATGCTCTAACTAAAAATTAGAAAGTGATGATTGGTATCTCTGTACGTAAAGCAGAGAAATTAAGCAGCATTCAGAACTCCTTATATGATGAGGATTTCTTAATGCTGCTTTATTTAATAGAGGGAAATAAGAAAAGCAAAAAAATGGTGAGGATACCCGGAGAAAACTTTATATCTCTTTCGCTAGGTCCTGCTCTTAATGGAGGATATCTTATGTCAGAACGTTATTCACGTCAGCAGCTTTTTACCCCAATCGGTGAAAATGGACAAGAATTAATTAGAAAGAAACATGTTTTAATTGTTGGGGCTGGCGCGTTAGGAAGTGCTAGCGCGGAGGCACTTGTTAGAGCTGGAATTGGAAAGTTAACTTTAATTGACCGAGATTATGTTGAAATGAGTAACTTGCAAAGGCAACAACTTTATACTGAAGAAGATGCATTTGAGAAATTGCCGAAAGTAATAGCCGCTAAAAAGCGTCTCCAAAAAATAAATTCAGATGTAAACATCAATGCACTAGTAATGGACGCAAGTGCAGATAATATGGAAGTCCATTTGAAGGACACTGATGTTATGATTGATGCAACAGATAATTTTGATATTCGATTTATCATAAATGATTTATCTCAGAAATATGACATTCCTTGGGTTTATGGCTCTTGTGTCGGGAGCTTTGGTATGTGTTGTACGATCCTACCAAGTAAAACGCCATGTTTAAATTGTATATTAAAAAGATTACCAGTACCTGGTGTGACATGTGACACAGCCGGGGTTATTAGTCCTGCGGTACAATTAGTGGCGGCATACCAGGTTGCTGAAGTATTAAAACTATTAGTTGAGGATTATTCAGCCGTTAATACAAAATTCCTAACATTTGATTTATGGAATAATCAACATTTTTCCTTTAAAGTGACGAAACTTAAATCAGACGATTGTCCTTCATGTGGAACAAATAGGACGTATCCTTATTTAGCCTTTGAAAATCAAACGAAAACAAGTACACTTTGTGGGCGAAACACGGTTCAAATTAGACCTTCAACTACTAAAAATTACGACTTTAATGAACTAGAAATTCAACTAAAACAACACGGACAAGTAGTACGGAACCCTTATTTGATCTCTTGTCAGATAGAAGATTATCGATTTGTTGTTTTTCAGGATGGACGGGTTTTTGTTCACGGAACACATGATATACAGGAAGCTAAAAAACTATATTATCGTTTATTAGGTTAATAGAAGGAGGATGAAAAGAATGGTTGAAAAACGAGTACCACTACCGATCGAAGAAGCAGTTCGTAAAGTGATGGATTTTGCCAAACACGGAACTAAAGAAATGTTATCAATCGATTTAGCATATGGACGAGTATTAGCTGATGACATAAAAGCTGATCAGGATATACCTGCTTTTGACCGTTCTCCATATGATGGCTTTGCGATTCGATCTGAAGATACTATTCTTACAAGCAATGAAAATCCAACAATCTTTGAAGTCGTTGGTGAAATTGGAGCTGGTTCAGTTTTTCCAAATGAAGTAGAACCATTACAGGCCGTTCGTATTATGACAGGAGCACAAATACCTCAAGGTTGCACGGCCGTTGTCATGCTCGAATTAGCGAAAGAGATTAAATCTGTAGGTAAAACTTTTGTTGAAATTAAACGCTCTTATCAAAAAGGCGATAATATTTCATTTCAAGGAGAAGAAACGCATAAAGGCGATATTCTTGTTAAAAAAGGAACTGAAATCAACCCAGGAGTGATCGCTTTACTTGCTACTTTTGGGTATAGTCAAGTTCCAGTAGCGAAAAAGCCAGTCATCGGAGTCATTGCGACAGGGAGTGAACTGCTAGATCTAGATGAACCACTTGAACCTGGTAAAATTCGCAATAGTAATTCCTATATGATTCTTGCTCAAATTCAAAAAGCAGGTGCAATTCCAAAATATTTAGGAAAGTTTAGCGATGATTTGGATACTTGTTTTTCAGAAGTTCAAAATGCGTTAAAGCAAGTTGATTTTCTAATTACGACCGGTGGCGTATCTGTCGGTGATTATGACTATTTACCAGATATTTATGCAAGATTAGGAGCTACGGTTTTATTTAATAAAATTGCTATGCGTCCAGGAAGTGTAACAACAGTAGCGCATTTTGAAAATAAATTATTATTCGGTTTATCTGGAAATCCTTCTGCTTGTTTTGTTGGGTTTGAGCTATTTGTTAGACCGATTATCCAATCTTATTTATTTAACGAAACACCACATTTAAAAAGAGTAAGGGCAATTTTAGGCGAAAACTTTCCAAAGCCAAATCCTTTTACAAGATTTGTAAGAGGTAAAATTGTTTATCATGAAGGTCAATTAACAGCAATTCCAGCAGGTTTTGATAAGTCTAGCGCTGTATCCTCATTAGCTTATACAGATACTTTTATTGTTTTACCTGGAGGAACGAGAAAATATGAAAAAGGTATGCCGGTCGACTTATTATTATTAGAAGACCACGAAGGAAGTAAATGGCCTTGGCATGATTTCATACCTGCATATAAGTAAATAAATAGAATGCTATTAATTTAAGAAAAGTGAAGTGATTTACTTGGAACAAACATTATTTAATATTGTCGATACACCGATTGTTGTTGAGGAAGTTTCAGATAAAGTAAAAAGTAGAAATGCAGGAGCCATTACTGTTTTTATTGGTACCGTTAGAGAGTTAACAAAAGGAAAAAAGACTTTGTCACTAGAGTATCAAGCATATGAATCAATGGCCGTAAAAAAACTTGCTCAAATTGGTGATGAAATCAAGCAGAAATGGCCGGAAGCAATTGTTGCGATTACTCATCGAGTTGGAAGATTAGAGATTAGTGATATTGCCGTTGTTATTGCAGTTTCTTCTCCGCACCGTAAAGTGGCTTACGAAGCAAATGAATACGCAATCGAACGAATTAAACAAATCGTTCCGATCTGGAAAAAAGAGTTTTGGGAAGATGGGACGATGTGGATTGGTGACCAATTAGAAAATACATCATACCAAGAAGGAAAACCAAGTGTGGAGGAATCAAAATGATTAAAGTTTTATTATTTGCTCATTTACGAGAGAAAGCGGGAACTGATGAATTAACAGTGACTGATAAAAATGGAATAAACGTAAAAGAGTTAAAAGACTGGCTTATGAATAAATATGATTTACCTCAACTGAATCAGATTATGACTGCTATAAATGAAGAGTTTGTAACGGATGAAGAAATCGTTAATGATGGAGATACTGTCGCATTTATTCCACCAGTAAGTGGGGGATGAAGGATTCCATAAAGCTTGAAAGTAGGTAGAATGATGCATAAACATAATGAAAAAGCGGTTGTTAACGCTGCCGTTTTAACAGTTAGTGATACTAGAACTGTTGAAAATGACGAGAGCGGAAAACTTATTAAAGATTTATTAGAAGAGCAAAAACATATCGTCCATGATTATAAAATCACAAAAGATAATATAGCATTGATCGATTCGATTGTTAGAACATGGAGTGAAGACGAAACGATTCAAGTGATCATCATAACAGGTGGTACTGGTTTTACCAAAAGAGATGTTACATATGAAGCAATTTCAAAAATGCTCGATAAAGAAATGCAAGGATTTGGAGAACTGTTTCGTTCATTAAGTTATACAGAAATCGGTCCAAAGGCTATGTTTAGTAGAGCAATCGCAGGTAGCTTTCATGATAAAGCGATTTATGTAATTCCAGGTTCAAAAAACGCAGTAAATCTAGCAATGACAAAACTAATTTTACCGACATGCCAACATTTTGTGGAAGAATTAAACAGGCAATGAATATAGCTGGCGTCGTTTTAGCAGGTGGAAAGTCATCCCGTTACGGTAAACCAAAAATGTTTGAAATGTATAAAGACAAATTATTGTATGAATATAGTGTAGAAGCCTTAAAGGAAAATTCGATTTCACCGATTATCATTTCAACAAACGAAAAACTAGTTCCGTATTTTAGTAAAAACGATCTAGACTTTGTCATTGAAGGAGAAGCCAAAGAATACCAAGGACCTTTGTATGCGATGTTCAATGCATTTTCCAACAGACCAAACAATGACTGGTATTTTGTCCTGGCCTGCGATACACCTTTTATTACAGCTGACTTTGTAAAAAACATGATCGAAAGGGTAGCAAATACAAATGTTGATGCAATCGTTCCAATCCAGTCCGATAAACTTCAACCACTATTTGCGCTCTATCATCGAAATTGCATCGGAAAAATGAAAGAGATTTTAGATAAAAACAATCGAAAAGTTCAGTTATTATTTAGTGAAGTAAATATAATGACTGTTCAATTTTCAAGTGACGATCTCATCTTTAAGAATATAAATAGTCCGAATGACTGGATTTAATTAATCAAATTTAAGACTTACCCGGAGGTACTCCCATGAGTGAATTTTCACATTGGAATGAAGAAGGAAGACCTAAAATGGTCGATATATCAGATAAAGACATCACTACAAGAGTTGCAATTGCACAAAGTACAATTTCGATCTCAACGGAATTATATGAAGCAATTCAAAATGGATTAATAAAAAAAGGTGATCCACTAAATGTTGCACAAATCGCTGGAATTATGGGAGCTAAAAAAACTTCTGACATTATTCCGATGTGTCATCCAATCGCACTTTCAGGAACGGACTTTACGTTCGAATATGTAGAGGCACCTAATGGATATGATTTAATCATTCGTGCGACAGTGAAATGCAGCGGAAAAACTGGAGTTGAAATGGAGGCACTTACAGCAGTAAGTGTAGCTGGCCTTACATTTTATGATATGTGTAAAGCCGTTGATAAAAGTATGGTTATAAAAGAAACGTTTTTAGTTCAAAAAAAAGGTGGTAAAAGCGGCGACTTTTTCCATAAATAAGATTGGAACAAAAGCTTAATTGATTAGAAGCATTTAAGATCTAATCAATTAAGTTTTCTAATTTTTTATTAAATACAAAAACTGAAATTGCAATATCTTCTTCAACCTTCATATCCGAGAAAAGATTGATAAACTTAGCATCAACGATTTCTTCTAGCTTAACTGGATGATTTTTCGCATATACATCTTGAATCATCTTCGTTCTAGCATTATGTACGATATCACGCCCTTCAGAAGTTTGAGCAATAAATAGCTCAGTAGGTGTCAGATTTCCATACAAAGTTGAAACAGCCATATTTTCAACAAAAACAGTATGGATTCTTTCAGGGCCTTTTCCAAATAATTCTTTACGCAGTTTTCGTATATAGTCATTAAATTCATGGATGACTTTAGCCATTACATATACCCCTTAACTTAATTCTGTTTTTCTTATCATAAAACAATGATTAGAAAATTTAAAGGAAAAAACTTTTAAAGAACACCTACTTAAAGACTTTACTAAACTGCTCCACCATCAATACAAGAATCGATTAAATTGATTTTTGTATGAATGGTGTTTTTTCAGTAGGCTCCTTATATTGAACTACTCACCACTTAACACCCTTACGGGTTGTTTGAAGTGGGAGATTCCTAAGTACAGTAGCCTATTGGCTTCTAATTGATTAGGCTATCCCCGTAGTCCCTATGGTTAGAAGTCTTATCGCTTCATCTTTAAGATTTTGTCCTGCGTTAATATCCCTGTCGTGTTGTGTGCCACAGGAAGGGCAATCCCACTCACGAAGGTTTTTAGTCTTAACGTCTTTGTTTTTGTATCCGCAACTCGAACAAAGTTGAGAACTAGCGAAGGTTTTCGATACAGCAATTACTTGCTTGTCATACCATTTCGCTTTGTACTCCAGCATGGTTCGAAATTTTGCCCAAGATACTTCACTAATGTCCTTAGCTAGTGTTTTATTCTTTAGCATATTCGAGACTTGCAAATCTTCAATACCAATGATATCGTGTTTTTTGACAATTTCAGTAGAGATTTTTTGCAAGTAGTCTGTTCGTGCGTTGGTGATTTTTTCGTGGATGCGAGCTACTTTACGTTTTTGTTTTTGAAAGTTTTTCGCTTCATCCAATTTACATTTTCGTTTCAAGGCTAACTGCTGTCGCCTGGACAGAACGCGTTGTGCATCAAGTAACTTTTTTTCTAATGTTTGAAGCCATTTTGGATTTTTGTATTTTGTTCCGTCTGAAAGAATAGCAAAGGTTTTTGTTCCAAGATCAAGACCAACAGAAGAGCCTGTTTTTTCTAAGGGTTGTACTTCTACTTCTGCAAGAACGGATACATAATATTTACCACTAGGATTACGTCTAACGGTTGCATTCAAAATACGTCCTTCTATTTCACGACTTTTGGCGAAACGAATAAGACCAAGTTTTGGTAACTTGATTTTATTGCCTACAATGGCAATATTTCCGTTTGTTTCTTTTGTCGTGTAGGATTGTACTCTATTCTTTTTAGACTTAAAGCGTGGTGCTTTGTTTTGCTTCTTGAAGAATCGTGCATACGAATCAGCAAGGTTTTTTAATGAAGATTGAAGGGCAATGCTATCCACTTCTTTTAGCCATACTAATTCTTTTTTAAGTTGGGGTAATTCAGCAGAACACGTATTGTAGGTTAATCCTTTGCCTGTTTCTTCGTATGTTTCATTCCATTGCGCTAAAAAGCGATTGAATACAAAACGACTACATCCGATTGTTTTATTGATAAGAACCACTTGTTCCTTATTCGGATAAATACGGAATTTGTAAGCCTTGTTGACTAACACTGTTTTTCACCTCACATTACAAGAACATTTGTTCCTATTGTATCATGGAGAGGAAAGTTTTGGCTATCGCCAACCGACATTCATCTCCCCCTTATCGTTAGGCTTTGCCCTTCACACGATTGAAGAGGGAGTCTTCTGTTGGAAAATAATAAAAAGGAATTGAGAGCGATGAAAAAGAACTATTCCATTTTGCAAATTGTAGGCTATCAAAATAGTGGAAAAACAACACTTACTGAAAAACTCATTAAACAGGCCAATCAAAAAGGACTATCAGCTGCTACTATAAAACATCATGGTCATGGCGGTACGCCTGATTTAGAAATAGAACGTAAAGACAGTAGTCGTCACTTGGATGCTGGAGCAATCGTTTCTAGTGTTGAAGGTGATGGAGTCTTGCAGTTAAGAACAAATTTTATCAATTGGGATTTAAAGAAAACAATTGAATTATATCGCTTTTTTTCAACAGATATCATTTTTATTGAAGGTTATAAAAGGGAAAGTTATCCAAAAGTAGTATTAATAAGAAGTGAGGATGATCTGAATTTACTAAGGTCATTAACGAATATTATTTGTGTGATCAGCCATTTTGAGATTGAAGAGGGTAGATTGAAAGATTATCAATATTTCCATCTTTATGATGAAGAAAATTATTTAAATTTCTTGATGAATGAAATGTCAAAAGGTAATTTCATAGAAGATTAAAAAATAGAGGAAAATATGGTTTATTTTGAAATGAGGAATTTAATTGTTTGAAGAGTTTTTAATTCCCCTTAAGATTTCCCTTAAGGTTACGATCGTGGCAGGATTTTTCGTTATAATTTTAGGAACTATAGCTGGAAGAATTCTCTCTATGAAATCCTTTAAAGGTAAGACACTTCTAGAAACAATTTTAATGTTACCTTTAGTTCTTCCTCCTACAGTTGTGGGATTTTTACTATTAGTCATTTTCGGAAGACAAAGCTTCATTGGAAAAATGATCGAATGGTTAGTTAAACAGCCTATTGTGTTTACATGGTGGGCTGCTGTAATTGCATCAATTATTGTAGCATTTCCGCTTATGTATCAATCTGCAAAAACTGGATTTCAAAGTGTAGACATTGAGATTGAAGAGGCAGCTAGAGTTTGCGGAGCAAGTGAATGGAATGTTTTTTTCTTGATTTCAATTCCACTTTCATTAAAAGCTATTATCTCAGGAAGTATATTAAGCGTTGCAAGAGTACTAGGCGAGTTCGGTGCTACACTTATGTTTGCTGGAAACATCCCAGGAAAAACACAAACTGTCCCGACAGCAATTTATTTAGCAATAGATGCTGGAAATATGAAAATGGCTTGGCTATGGGTACTTTCGATGGTCTTAATTTCATTTATTATGCTGTTAGTCGTACAGTTGAAACAAAAATGATTTTGCAGATTGGTATTGTCTCAAATTAGTATATAATGCTGTATGTAGGGTGTTTTTCCTTTTTATTCCAAAATTTTAGTTTACATAAAATAAAACCGAGTTTTACAATTAGAAACTTAAAAATGAGAGGGTGGAAGGCATGGCAAATAAAGTTGAGTTAATTAATCTTGCAGTAGGATTACCGAGTAAAATGGAATACGGCGAAAACAAAGAAATGATAACGGGGATTTGTAAAGAAGGAATAGAAGAAGTTTACTTATCAAAAGATGGCTTTAAAGGTGATGGAGTAGCTGACTTAAAACATCACGGTGGGCCCGATCGAGCTGTATGTGTGTACCCATATGAACACTACGCACTTTGGGAAAAAGAGTTTAATCTAAATTTACCACTTTCAGCATTCGGAGAAAATATTACAGTCACAAATATGTTAGAAAAAGACGTATGCATTGGCGATATCTACCAAATTGGGGATGCAATTATACAAATTACACAAAGCAGAATACCTTGTGACACAATTACAAGGAGAACGAATGTAGCACTTAAGAAAATCGTAGAAACTGGTTTTACAGGCTACTTATGCCGTGTATTAAAAGAGGGAACGATCAGAAAAGATTCGAAAATAGAATTAATCGAAACTCAAAAAAATAAAATTTCAGTTCTTTATTGCAACGAGATTTATTTCCAT
This sequence comes from Gottfriedia luciferensis, assembly GCF_001712755.1. Taxonomy (GTDB): domain Bacteria; phylum Bacillota; class Bacilli; order Bacillales; family Bacillaceae_G; genus Gottfriedia; species Gottfriedia luciferensis_B. Next base: position 222,510 of record NZ_MDKC01000023.1, on the reverse strand, counting down.
GATCCAAAAAATGTTGAAGGAATAAAAGCGATATTGGAAGTTCCCGAGTTAGCTGAGGATTGGAGAATTCGATTAAATAAGCGTTTGGAGAGTTTAGTTTAACTATTTTATGATAACGGGTAGGAAGTCGCTTTTGTTGGAGCGGCTTCTTTTTTATTAGGGTTCTATTAAAATATATTGTTGATTTTCTTATTGAACTAAAATGGCAGGATCGTTCAATAAGAAAAGTATTCTAATACATATATCTGCCAACCATTTGATTCCACATGGAGAATGGAAGATTCAATATTTCCTCCATAATTGTTCAATTGGGAATAAATATTGTAAGACATTAAGTTGTTTCAATTATTTAATATTATACAGTGCTGAGTAGAATTCCTTGCATACACAAAAAGAGGTTGGAAATAGTAACATTATACTTTTTAATAATTGGAGGATATAGATGAATGAATCTACACTCTGGAACCTATTATTGGCCTACTACATTTCCTGATGCTCCATCATATCCAACATTGGATGAAGACCTATCTTGTGATGTTTTAATCATTGGGGGTGGAAGCTCAGGGGCACAATGTGCATATTATCTTTCCGATACTAATTTAGATGTGGTTGTAATTGAAAAATCAACCATTGGCAGCGGCAGTACTAGTACGAATACGGCCCTCCTTCAATATTCCGGTGAAAAAATGTTTACAGATATGATTAACACCTTTGGTGAAGGTTACATAAAAAGGCATTTACAACTTTTGAAAGAAGCCATAAATGAAATTGAAGCAGCCTCAAAGAAAGTAAACATTAATTGTGAGTTCAATAGAAGAGATACGCTCTATTCCGCAAGCTGTGTGGCTGATGTTGAAAGTCTTAAAAAGGAATATGAATTTTTAAAACAGCAAAACTGTGAACTTACTTTTTTAACTAAGGAAGATATTGAAGCGAAATATCCTTTTAGCAGGGATGCCGCTATCTATTCATATAATGATGCAGAAATTAATCCTTTCAGATACACTCATGCACTTCTGGATTACTCCGCAAGCAAAGGAATCCGTATATTTGAACATACAGAAATGAACGGTCACCATTATGATAAAGAAGAAGATAAGATGATTGCATCTACAAAGAATGGTTTTTCTATCAAAGCACGATATATTATTTTTGCAGCAGGTTATGAAGGAGTAGAGATAAAAAAGGAGAAAAAAGCTTCCTTTGTAAGTACATATACGGTAACTACCCACCCAGTCAAAGATCTTTCCGAATGGTATAATAGGACACTCATTTGGGAAACCGCTCGTCCATATTTATTTATGCGTACAACTAGAGATAACCGGATTATCATAGGCGGACTTGATGATAATACTTCGTATTCTGAAGATCGTGATAGTAAACTGATTCACAAAAAGAAGAAACTGATTGAAGAGTTTAATAAGATGTTTCCAACTATTAAAGTACAGCCAGAATATTTCTTAGCTGCATTTTATGGAGGCACAATCGATGGCATTCCGATTATTGGGAAATATGAAGCATTTCCAAACAGTTATTTCCTATTCGCATTTGGTGATAACGGGACGGTTTACAGCCAGCTGCTATCAAAGCTTATTGCAAAGGAAATTGTTGAAGGGAGCTGTCCAGATTTAGCTCTATACTTGCAAGAGCGACCTTTGCTAAACAATGGATTTTTTACTTCTTCCAATTAATTCTATTTACCAGATAGACTCTGTTAAACTTTAATGTTGATCATTACATAAAAATAGAGGAAACCCCATTTGAGGGTTTCCTTGATCATTGGGAAAAAGTAATTCCGATGAGTTTTGTATTTACAGGAATATCGAAAGATCAGAAGGTATTCTATGGCAGAACATTGAACAAAAAAGAAGGGCTACAACAAAGTTAACGGATTCTCCTTTGGGAGAGAAAAGATAAAAATAAATAATAAATTGGCAGACCGATTAGCAAAATTTTAGTCTGTCTTTTTTATTGCCAAATCAAGATTTTTTTCAAATTGTATTGAAATTAGCATATAAAATGAAAGTGGACAATAACTATTGACCTTACCGTTTATTGTGCGATTTTAATGGATAATTTCGGGGTGATTAGATGGATTACGAACTTATACGAAAAAGAATTCAAGCTATTACTACTAGGATTAATGAGATTGGTGGAGAAGTTCAAGAAGTGGTTATCGATGAACCAGTTTCACTTGAACAAATAATCAAAACAGAGGAACAACTTGGGGTTACTCTCCCTGAAAGTTTCAAGAAAGTTCTCAATGAGTTTTCTGGGAATTTCAGCTTACGTTGGTTTTTACCCGACAATATGGAGCAGCCGAATGAATTTAGAGAAATCTTCTGCGGAACACCACACTGGAGCTTAGAACTTCTTCCCCAATTTGAAGAAGACCGTATAGGTTGGATTGAAAATGTTTTTCCTAATCCAAAAGATGATTATGATGTAGTTTGGCATAACAAATTAGCTTTTTGTGAGGTACGCAATGGTGATTACTTAGCCTTTGATATGAAAAACAGTGGTGATGCCCCCATTGTCTATCTTAGTCACGACGATGGAGAAGGTCACGGGTTTAAAATTGCAAATAACTTTGTGGAATTCATCGATAATTGGTCAAGATTAGCATTTGTAGGGTGTGAGGATTGGCAATGGCTATCTTTCACAACAAGCCCCGAAAGTGGGATAATTTCAGATGGAGTGGCTGCCAATCGGTTTAGAACTTGGCTTGGATTAGAAATATAATTAGTGAAAAGAGCATTGAAGGTTTATTCAATGCTCTTTTTTATACTAATTTACTGTTAAATGTAATGCTAATTGCGGTGCTAAAAATACTGAGATTTACAACAATATAATTAACTTTCCCTCCGAAAAGAGAACCCGTTACAACAAAGTAGCCTTCTCTTTATTTTAAAATTTAACGGATGCTTTCGGTAGATAACCGACGTATTTTCCAGCATATTTGACGTATACATAATCATGTTTGATGCCATATCCAGTACTCATCACATAAATTGTGGTTGGTATTGCATTCACTTATTTGACTGCTCTTGCATTTCCAAAAAATATGCCTTTTGATTTGGATGCTAAACTTGTAGGAATATATGCACTAGGATTATTAGTCATTAGCCTATTAAGTTCAATTATTTCAGTAAGACAAATTACTAAAATTGATCCGTTAACAGCCTTAGGGAGGGTGGAATAAATGTGTGGTATTCAGCTACAAAAAGTTTCTAAACAATTTACAGAGGGACATTCGAGTGTAACAGTCTTAAAAGAAGTTTCTTTTACCGTGAATTCTGGAGAGTTGATTGCAATTGTTGGTCCTTCTGGTTCTGGGAAAAGTACATTATTATCAATGATTGGCGCATTATTAAAACCAACGTCAGGAATAGTAAGTGTAAATGATCAGGATTTAACAACGTTAAATGCTAAACAACTTGCAGACTTTCGTTTAAATGAAATTGGGTTTATTTTACAATCTTCAAACTTAATTCCGTACTTATCTGTATATGACCAGCTCATATTAATAAAAAAAATGGGAGGAAAGTTTAATAAAAAAGACCAGCAATATGCAGTTGAAATACTAACTGAACTTGGATTAGGTAATAAGTTGACAAAAATGCCAAATGAATTATCTGGTGGTGAACGTCAACGTGTAGCAATTGCTCGGGCACTATTTAATCAACCAAGTATTATCCTAGCTGACGAACCCACTGCAAGTCTAGATTCAAACCGAGCCCATGAAGTTGTAAAATTAATTGCCAGTAAAGTAAGGAAAAGAAAAAAAGCTGCCATCATGGTGACCCACGATGAACGAATGCTAGGTTATTGTGACAAAGTTTATTATATGGAGGATGGGGTACTATCAATAAAAAACTCTGTAATGTAGGAACTAGTAATTACTAGATTAAAATATGGCGTGATTTTAAGATATCCATCCTTCTAATTGTAAAGAATTGAACAACAAGTATAAAAATTGAGGGCTATGATATTGAGGATTTAAACTCGAAATGTTTAAAAATATGCTTTTTAAATTATTTATAGAATAATAGAGAATTGTTGGTAGACATGGTAGTAAAAAAGCACAGAAATATTTCTGTGCTTTCCTACCTTTTATCTAAGTGATTAATGTAAAATGATGATTTCTTGTACAACTAAAGCAATGCGTTGGTTCAATAAAGAAAAGTTAGACCACAAATATATTTTGTGGTCTTTTTCATTTAGTCAAAGAAATTAATCCTATCATTCAATCAATTAATAGTATAGGAAAAAAATGAATTTCCTTTTTTTGCTTCTTTGAACTTAAAAGTTCCACCATCTGTCACTACGACGACCGTTATTATCGCGTCTTTCATTGTCGCAACGATCTACTGCACGACAGAATTCTTCTTGATTAACCGTAACTTTCGCATTAAATGTAATCTCTCTATCTCTTCTGTTATTTCTATTGTTATTTCTATTATTATTCCAATCATTATTTCTATTATTATGCCAATCATTATTTCTTTCGTTATTTCTTTCATTATTACAGTTACAACTCATTAAAAACAACACCTTTTCTTTTTAATTTCATCTCAACATCACATCCTATGTTTGGACAAGCAAAAAGAAATGGACAAGTGTTTGATTTTAATAAATATGTTATGCAAATAGGCGGTTGGAGTTTAATTTTAAATTTACGAAAAAAGGAAGTCGCTCGAGGGAGAGGGGCTTCTTTTTTTGTACATGAAAAGAGTCTTATTTTTATATAGCTTTCATAAGTATATATGGATTAAAAATATATTTTGTTCAATAGAATATTTGAAATCGATCACCAATCAACTTTAAAAATGTTTCTATATACAAAAAAAGTAAGGCGAGCTTCTAACTACTTTAAATAATGTAAGGTTTAATTAGTTTAATTTAATTGGAGGTAATGGCAAATGTTAGGTGCAATCGAAGCAGGTGGAACAAAGTTTGTATGTGCTATCGGAGATGAAAATGGCAATTTAATTAGGCGTATTCAATTCCCGACAACTGTGCCAGATGAAACGATTTCACAAGTTATTGAATTTTTTAAGAACTATCCCATAAAAGCAATTGGTATTGGATCATTTGGTCCGATTGATGTAAACGAGGCGAACTCTACTTACGGATCGATTACATCAACTCCTAAAATGGCTTGGCAAGGCTTTCCTTTCGTACAAGCAATTAAGCAGCATTTTTCTGTTCCAATTGGTTTTAATACGGATGTGAATGCAGCGGCACTAGGTGAAGCTACTTTTGGAGCAGCAAAAGGTTTAGATAGCTGTTTATATATAACGATTGGTACGGGTATAGGAGCTGGAGCTGTCGTAAATAGCAATTTACTTCAAGGAATCACACACCCGGAAATGGGACATATATTAGTGAGACGTCATCCGAATGATGAGTTTGTAGGGAACTGTCCATACCATCGTGATTGCTTAGAAGGCTTAGCCTCTGGACCTGCAATTGAAGCGCGATGGGGGGAAATAGGTTCAAATCTAAACAATCGAAAAGAGGTTTGGGATTTAGAAGGATATTACATTGCCCAAGCACTTATGCAATACATATTAATTCTTTCACCTAAGAAAATCATTCTTGGTGGGGGCGTAATGAATCAAATGCAAGTTTTTGAAAGTGTTTACAAATATTTAAAAGAGCTAGTTTGCGATTATGTTAGTTTACCGGATTTGAATGAGTATATTGTACCACCTGGTTTAGGTAATAACGCTGGAATTACTGGAGCTCTTATGCTTGCACATCATGCTTTAAATAAAAATGCACTAGTTTAAATAGCCTATAGGAGGAAATTACCATGCAACCATTATTTTTAAAACCAGTATTTAAAGAACGAATTTGGGGAGGAACAGCTTTAAAATCAGATTTTAACTATAATATACCGAATGAAAATACGGGTGAATGCTGGGCAATTTCGGCTCATCCTAATGGTGCTTCCATTATTGAAAATGGTCCATTTACAGGTATTGCATTAAATGAATTGTGGAAAAACCAACCAGAATTATTTGGTCACCCAAAGGAAGAAGTTTTTCCACTTTTAACGAAAATATTAGATGCAAATATGGATTTATCTGTTCAAGTACATCCTGAAGATTCTTATGCAAAAGTGAATGAAAATGGTGATCTCGGTAAAACAGAATGCTGGTATATACTTGACTGTAAAGAAGATGCACATATGATATTTGGCCATAATGCCAAAACAAAAGAAGAACTAATTAAACAAATTAAAGAAGGTGAATGGTCAGATTTACTTCGCCGAGTAAAAATAAAGCCGGGTGATTTTTTCTATGTCCCAAGTGGAACGATTCATGCTTTATGTGAAGGGACTCTCGTATTAGAAACTCAACAAAGCTCTGATACAACTTACCGGGTTTACGATTATGATCGAAAAGACCATAAAGGAAATTTAAGAGAGCTTCATTTAAATAAAGCAATCGATGTAACAACAGTTCCTCATCAAGAAACAGAAGTGGAATTTAAGACGGAAGAAAAGGAAAATATAAAGATTAATACATTCGTAGATTCTGAATTTTTCACCGTATATAAATGGGATATTACTGGTAAGGCTTATTTAACTTATAATGATCAATATCTACTTTTAAGTGTAATAAACGGTAATGGAAAACTGATCCATAGCGGAGAAGAATATAGTTTATCAAAAGGCTCAAACTTCATCATTCCTGTTGGATTTGGGGAATTTGTTTTAGATGGAGATTGTGAAATAATTGTTTCGCATACTTAAAAATTAAAGGAAAACAAAGGCATCCTTTCAGAAGATTTTCAGACTGAATGCAAGCGCTTGCCTTATGATGTGTGAATTTCTCTAAGGCTTAAAAAGCACCGCAGATAGGGTGAGGCAAATAAGTAAGTGAGGGTTTGTTAAGAAAAAAGGCAGCTTATTAGCTGCCTTTTTAAAATACAATTTCAGAAGTAGTTTTAGGCTCAGCTAGCCAGCGCAGAGTCTGATTATGGTGTTTAATAATTTGATCAGCCGTAAGCTCATCTGAATCCCATGTACTATGAGCATCCGTAACAAGTGTAATTTCATAGCCATTTCCAAAGGCGTTTCTAGTCGTTGTATCAACACAGATTTCCGTTTGAATTCCCGCCATTACTAAATGATTAATTTCCTGTTTTGCCAGCTCTTCTTTTAAATTCGTCTTGAAAAATGAGTCTGGTGTTGTTTTATGTATAATGATATCTCCATCAATTGGAGCTATATCTGACTGAATTTCCCATCCAGGTGTACCGTATTCAAGTGGAGAACCTTCTTCAGAATGTTGGATATAAAATATTGGCGTATTTGTAGCTCTTGCTTTATCAATCAATTTGTTGAGATTATTTAATAATGTTTTCCCGTTATATACCGGATTAGATTCCGAGAACATAAAAGCCTGTACATCAATTACTAAAAGAGCTGTTTTTTTCATTTATAAATCTCCCCTTAGAAAATTGGCTATTTTTTACACCTTATAGAAGAAAATATATCATTATTAACAACATAGGAGAAGGGTTATTTCCAGAAGATTTCGCTTGTTGTAATTTAAAAACTATTTTGCAGTTAGTTGAATACCGTGCCAGTTGCTTACATCACATTGGCCAAATTCATTACTGCCTACAGCTACAACTGTGCCATCTGATTTAAGTCCAAGAGTATGTGTACAACCCGCCGAAATCGCTACAATATCGCACCAGTCACGTACATTACATTCGCCATGACTTTTCAACCCGGTAGCCATAACTGTGCCGTCAGCTTTAAGTCCGATCGTATGATTACTACCAGCCGAGATCGCTATCATGTCGTGCCATTCGCTTACATCACATTGACCATCCTTATTCAATCCCACAGCGACAACTGAGCCGTCCGACTTTAGCCCGACGGTATGGAGATAACCTGCTCCAACCGCTACAATCTCTTGCCATCCACTCACTTTACATTGGCCATACCGATTATTACCTACAGTTGTAACTGTGCCATCCGCTTTAAGTCCAACAGTATGCCAGTCACCTGCCGCTGTTGCTACTATATTGTGCCAATCACTTACATTGCACTGACCATCGTTATTTCGACCTACAGCTACGACCGTACCATCTGATTTAAGCCCGACAGAACGACGCCAACCAGCCGAAATCGCCACAATATCACACCAGCCGCTTACATTACATTGTTCATGCTTATTCCATCCTACAGCCACAACAGTGCCGTCTGATTTAAGCCCAATCGTATGAGAATTACCCGTGTGAGCGTTACCCGCAGCAACCGCCACAATATCGCTCCAATCGTTTACTTCTAGTTTGCCATATTTATGATCACCAACAGCTGTCACAGTACCATCTGATTTAAGCCCGACGGAATGACGATAACCAGCGGCTATAGCAGCTTTAAGCCACATTTTCACTTTTAACTCCGCTTCGTTTGGTGTTGTAGAATCCATGTTTTTACCACTCCAATTCCTAACAGGATTTAAATCGTACTTCTAATCTACAATCTTTAAACCCATCAATGTTGCAAATTGAACTGCTTGATTTGATGAAACCTTACAGCCATTTAAATTACTAATTGAAACTGTTAATTCATTAAAAGTAGAACTACTAATATCTATACCATTGAGAGATGTTTGTTCAAAATTTGATCCATCAATATTACAGCTATTAAAATCTACTTTTTTAAATTTACAATCATAAAAATCAGTACTTTTTAGAACAGAGTCTCGAAAAATTACTTTTTCTAGTTTTGATTCTCCGAATAGTGCCAAATTTAAAACGGAATTTTCAAATTGTACATTACCAATGCTAGATTCCGTAAAATTTGCACCTAATAATTTACAATTTTTAAAGATAACTTTGTGGATGGAAGAATTTCTCATATTACAATTTGCTAAATCACAGTCTTCGAAATATACATCAGTCATACTGATATTTTTAAAATCTGTATTTGTAAATTTACAATTCTTGATAACGGCTTTATATAAAAATACTCGATCTACAACTTCATTTTCAAAAACAGAGCCAGAGACCTCACACATTCCTAATTCTGGATCCTCTTCATAAAAAATATCATAAAAACTTCTTGCTATTAATTCTTTGGGGATAGTAGGTGTATCGATTTTCATATTGATTCCTCTCTTTAAATAAGTTAGATGAAACTTACATCTATGATTAACTACTCATTACTATAAAGAACTTTGAGGTTTAAAAAAAGACTTTTAATTTTAGTAGGTCTGTGTACAAAACACCTTATTTTATGAGGTGGAAACGTTAACTCTATTGTCAAATTCTCTCCTATTATAAATAAAATTTACTATTGAATATTAAGTCACTTATTCTAATTTTTGCTTTTTAAAAAATCGAAATCTATTAAAAATTCCATATTTATACTAGGATACTTGTCCAATCTACTTTCTATTATTTTGAATAAATTATATTAAAACTCAGGAGGTGATTTTATGAATTCAATGCGTCCAGTATCTAGAGCTAGTGTAGCTCAAAGACAAGGATCTTTTAATAGAATAGAAAATGCACAAGCAGAATTGCAACGTTTAGTAATCCGTGATTCACACAACATTACAGTTGCTCAGACTGAAGCTCAAGCTTTAGTTTTAGTACAACTTTCACTAAGTGCAGCAATTGAAGCTGTAATTCTAATTTTTGGTGATGATCCAAGAATTAGTCAGCTACAAAAAGTTGCTCAGTCCTTAGAGAACCTTCAATTACAATCACAATCTGTTTTGATTGAAAAAGCTGATACAATTGTAGTAACACAAACTGAACTTCAATTTGAAGCAGTTATTCAAGCTGCAATTGCATTATTAGCACAAATAGTAGCAAAAATCGGCTAATAATTTTTGGAGAAGAAAAGGACAAACTGTTTATGTCCTAAACCTCTTATACAAATTTGTTAAATGATTTTTTGCTAGGGTTTATGACTTTTTTTGAAGATGTTGGTAGTCTCCCGTCTTCAAAGAAAGTTATCCTGATTTTGATTTTAATACCATCTATTTTTATCAATCCGACAAAAATAGATGGTATTTTAGTGTTCATCTATCATTAATTATTAAAAATAAAAACAAAAGTATCGCTTCACGCTACATATTCTTTGTTTTAAAATAGTAGAAATAATAAAAACTTTGAAAAGGGGAAGAGTAGATGAATATTAAAACAACAGAAGTAAATGGGCAAGTAATTGCAATCGCCAATGCTGATTCAGTAATTCTTATGGATGAAAAAAGTGCTTTAGATCTTATTATGACAATAAGTTATGATTATAGAAGTAATCATATAGCACTTAATAAAGAAGCAATTTCAGAAGACTTTTTCAATCTTAGTACGAAACTTGCAGGAGCAGTGCTTCAAAAGTTCGTTAATTACAATATTAAGTTTGGGATTATAGGTGACTTTTCTAGTTATACAAGTAAGGCACTAAAAGATTTCATTTTTGAGTGTAATAAAGGAAATAATGTATTTTTTGTATCAACAGAACATGAAGCAATTGATCGATTATCAAAAGCAAATTAAACACTATTTTTGACAAAAGATAAAATGATTATCATTGTTCCAAACATGGAGATGATCAGCACGGTATCCTCGAAGCCATAGTACACCATTTATCCGTCTAATGTAAAAACCTTTTGGAAAATCTTCATCTTCAGATAATGCCTCAGATGCAATTGTGATAGAACCGGATGGAGCTTGATGCTGCTTTACAGAATTCCCTGCAAAACCTTCTGGTTGATCTAAGTATGACAGTCTTAAGTAAGGTCCTAGCTCGAGAGGGCACAATTGCAAATTTAGTTCCTTTGCTTTTTTATAAATTTGAGGTGTTGTAGCTCCTTCTAAAAATCCAAGATCGCCAACCGTTAGTTCAACTGTTTGAAGGCTGTACTTTGTTTTTGATATTGTAAAGTGCTCATCTTTTAATAGCATCTCACCATATTCATTCATTGAGATAGAAGCTTGTTGAAGTTTCTGGATTAACTGGGATTTCGTTTGGCTACCAATTTCTACTATTCTAGTAATAAACGGACAATTAGGGTATATTTTTTCTTTTTCTACATGCATTTTGGTCTCTCCTACTTTATTTTAATGTGCTTAAACTATTCTATAGTTCTCGTTAAATTTCCTTGTTAAACTAAGAGATAATAATAGGTCAAAATTTTTGGAAAATTGGAGTTGAATGATGATGAAAACAATTGGATTGATTGGTGGTATGAGTTGGGAGTCTTCATTACTGTACTATCAAATTATGAACGAACGTGTGAAAGAAAAGCTTGGCGGTCATCATTCCGCAAAAAGCTTACTGTATTCAGTCGATTTTCAAGAAATTAAAACACTTCAGTTTGAGGATCGATGGGATGAGTTAACGAAAATTATGATTGATATTGCTAAAAAGCTAGAGACAAGTGGAGCAGATTGTCTTGTTATTTGTACGAATACAATGCATAAGATGGCAAAGGAAGTGGAAGAATCAGTTAAAATTCCTTTATTACATATTGCTGATGCAACTGCTAAAGAAATTGTAAATAATGGGATTAAAAAAGTTGCTTTGTTAGGAACAGCATTTACAATGGAGCATGATTTTTATAAAGGAAGATTAATTGAGCAGTTTGGTTTAGATGTTATCGTCCCAAATGAGGCTGAAAGAAAACTAGTACATAATATTATTTATGAAGAACTTTGTCTTGGCATTGTAAAAGAAGAATCTAAGCAAGTTTATTTAAACATAATCGATCAGTTAATTGAACACGGAGCGGAAGCGGTTATTTTGGGGTGTACTGAAATAACGATGTTAATCTCTCAGGAAAATTGCAGTATCCCTGTCTTTGATACAACAAGAATTCATGCTGAAAGTGCTGTGGATTTTGCTTTAAGTATTTAATCATAAAAGAAACCCACAAGGTATGAAGTGAACCCAAATAGTTCGACACGTAATTTAATTATGCTGCTAGGGAGGATTGGACCCTGTATTGTACAGGGTCCAATCCTTTTAATTTTGTCTTAATTCGTTTGTGATTGTAGTAGTGGATATACTTTTCTAATTCTAAAATGAAATCTTCGATACTCTTAAATTCATGAAGATAAAATAATTCAGACTTTAATAAACCAAAGAAGTTCTCCATAACTGCATTATCTAAACAGTTACCTTTTCGGGACATACTTTGGATAATTTTGTTTTCTTTGAGTAGATGCTGATATTTTTTCATTTGGTAATATGCGTAAAACTCACGATTAAGTAGATTTGGAGCTATTCTACCAACGTTTCCACGATAAGAACGATACTTTTTACAAAATACTGTTTAGAATTTTACAAGAATCAATTACAAATGTTATACGTCATTCTCAAGCTACAAAACTAGATGTTGTATTGAAAAAGGAAGCTGATGTCATCAATATGACTATTAGGGATAATGGGGATTTAGAAAATGTTCAAAAAATTAGTCAAGGATTTGGATTAAAATCAATGAGAGAAAGACTAGAGAAAATGAATGGTAGTCTTTCGTATTCAGTTATTTTTCCACATGGCTTTGAAATCGTTGCAAAAATACCATTGTGACGAAGGGAAGGGTGAGAAAATATGTCAAATGAAAAAATAAAGGTCTTACTAGTTGATGACCAAACGATGATTAGGCAAGGGTTTAGTTATGTAATAAATCTACAAGATGATATGAACTTAATTGGTGAGGCATCTGATGGAATAGAAGCAATCAAGATAGCAAAAGAAAAACTCCCACATGTCATTCTGATGGATATACAAATGCCAAATCTTTCAGGAATAGATGCTACAAAAGAAATAATGAAACAATTACCTACGACGAAAATTGTTATTTTAACTACATTTGATGATCAAGAATATATTTACCAAGGAATTCGCTCAGGAGCTGTAGGGTTTTTATTAAAAGATGCCGAAGTTGAAGAAATGCTTGATGCGATTCGCTCAGCGTATCGAGGAGAAGCTATTTTTAAAACAACTCTTGCAGCTAATGCACTTTCTAGAGCGATTGTTTCTGGATTTGCAATGCCAAGTAAAAAAGGTGAATCAATCCTAATCGAAAAACCAACTGATCGTGAACAGGAAATCCTCCAGGAAATGGCCTATGGACTTCGAAATGACCAAATCGGTAAGAAGTTATTTATAACGGAAGGTACTGTTAAATCACATGTCCATCGTATATTACAAAAATTTGGCTGTGAAGACCGAACACAAGTAGTCGTAACGGCACTTAGGAATGGAATGGTGAAGTAAGAAGGACGTTTTGGAAAGTAAATAAAAAAGTAGATGTTATTTCTATCTGAGATAACACCTACTTTATTTGGACCGAAATCTACATAAATGAAATTTTTCAAAATGGCTTGTATTACTTTTAAAATCAATTCGGGGGAATAAGTTGAAAGGATAGTTTAGGAGAAGACATTTCGAATTGAAAAGTGCTTATTTTAGATTAAATTTAAGGCTAGAAGAAGTAATTATAAGGATGACTTTATAATTAGTAATAAAATGTTATAGAAAATCTTCGTTATATAGACTCGGTGATAAATGTGAGCATAAAATACATCTAATTAATTAGATATAATATTAAATGGTCGAAAGCAAGAGTTTGTTCTAGACACTGAACTATTTTGTACAAGTTTTTTTATGAAAAAAAGAGGGAAAATTAAAAAAACTACGAACTATTATTATTATTAATTCATTCGTTAATCGAAGTAATTTTTTCATTAAAAATTGGATATGTATTTTATTAAGTAAGTTTGTTAACAATACAGAAATTAAATAAAATTTACTAAAGAGGTGTAGTCAATGAGCTTCCATGATCCAAACGAATTTGATGAATTGATACCAAATGATACCGATTTAAATTTTATTAAGAAATTTCCAGAAGTTGAAGAAGCGATTGGAATTGATGAAATTCTGAAGTGGTTAGAAGATTAACGAGATGAGAATAATTTGAAAATAAAAAAGTACTTTCTAGATTTTTAGAAAGTACTTTTTTTCACGCTGTTGAAAAACAACCTTGTCAATTAAATTACCAAATTTTCGTAAAAGGGGTAAAGTGATGTTGATTTCCACTACAGGATGCTCGCTTTCCATGGGGCGAGATTCTTTAGCCTCCTCGGCAAGCCTGCGGGGTCTCAGCCTTCCCGCATATCCCATAGGAGTCGAGCACCCCTCCGCTCCAATCAACTTATTCATCGAAAAAAGTCTGCAATAAATCATTATCAAATTGCCTTTACTTAGAGTAACTCAACTATTGTATATTAATCAGCCTATAGGTCAATAAATATCGAGCTTTAATTAAACTAATCAACTAAATTTGTTTTTCTAAAAATTAGTCCATCGTATTTTTAACTTCTGAAAAAATTCATTACTAGTGATTAATGGAATCATGAAATTATTCAACCATCTTAACATTTAAAAACATTAATAGATCACCCCAAAAATGATAATTTCATCATTAAATTAATGTTCATTTAATGTCAGTTTTCTCGTTTTTTCTATAGATCAATTTATATTTCAACACTCTGAAAAAAGTACTTTTTAGATTTTTAGAAAGTACTTTTTTCCATTTTAAATTAAGATTATCAACCTAGTTAAAGAGGAAGATTTAATCATTACAATTCAACCGAACGAAAAAAGTAATAGGAAAAAAGTTAGGTAAGAAATGTTAATAAATACAAAGAACCAATATGAAATTGAACAATTTGCTACTTTCTATTTTGTATTTAAGTATTTTATTGAATTAAGAGCGTGTAATTTTGCCTATAGTAGGATCTATTAAAAGGTATTGCTTTCCTATTTCTAGAAGTAGTCTAAGTGAATATTTTGTAAGGGTTTTCATTTTGGTTTTTTGCTTTAATTAACGTTTGATCAATACGTACTTAATTAAGGAGGCTAATTAGAAATGAAGAAAAATCAGTTTGATACAAAGTTGATTCACGAAGGCTACAAAACTAGTGAGTATCACGGGAGTTTAACTCCTCCATTATTTCATACGTCTACCTATACGTTTCCTACTGCACAACATGGAGAACAGTCCTTTGCTGGTGAAAGAGATGACTTTATTTACTCAAGGTTAGGAAATCCAACTGTACAAATTTTGGAAGAACGAATGGCTGCGTTAGAAGAAGGAGAAGTAGCGTTAGCATTTGGTTCTGGAATGGCTGCTGTGTCTGCTACAATTTTTTCTTTAATTAGCACCGGGGACCATATTTTATGTTCAAAGGGTATTTATGGATGTACGTATGGTTTTTTAGAAATGCTAGAGAATAAATTTGGAATTGAACATAATTTTTGTGAAATGGATACTGAAGAAGAAATTCAAAACTTAATCCAAGAAAACACGAAAGTTATCTTTATTGAAACACCGATCAACCCTACAATGAAAGTAATTGATATTGAAATGGTTGTCGAAGTTGCAAAGAAAAATAATATTACTGTCGTAGTTGATAATACATTTTGTTCACCTTATTTACAAAAGCCATTAACACAAGGCTGTGACATTGTGCTACATAGTGCAACGAAATATATTAGTGGTCATGGTGATGTAGTTGCAGGAATTGTTGTTTGTAAAGCAAAAGAGCTAGCTGATCGAATGATTCCCATCCGAAAAGATATAGGAGCAATTATGTCACCATTTGATGCATGGCTCCTGCTTCGAGGATTAAAGACATTGGCTGTTCGAATGGACCGTCAATGTGAAAATGCAAAAAAGGTCGTTTCATTTTTACAATCACATCCAATGGTAAAGGAAGTATTTTACCCTGGAGATTTTAAAAGTCAAAATTATTTTATTGCAAGTAAGCAAATGAAAAAAGGTGGAGGAGTCTTCGCATTTACAATTGACGGAACGAAGAAAGATACGCAGGAATTTATTAACCACTTAGAGATGATAAAAATAGCTGTAAGTCTAGGTGATACAGAGACATTAGTTCAGCATCCAGCGACGATGACACATGCAGTCGTTCCAAAAGAGTTACGAGAAAAAATGGGCATAACAGATAATATGCTACGCATGTCAGTTGGGTTAGAAGCATGGGAAGATATCGTAGCCGATTTACAACAAGCATTAATTAAATCTAATAGCAATACTGTATGTTAATCGCTAGTTGATAAAAAAGTACTTTCTAAAATTTTCTTAGAAAGTACTTTTTATTTTCGCTCAAAAAATTAATTTGGAAAATCAACAATTTCATAAATAATATTTTTATCAATCCTAAACTCAATAGCAAAATGCGGATCAAAATCGATTAGTTGGTGGACTGTTATATATGAATCATGAATTTCATTAATGCAAACTACATAATGATAAATTAGTGTTTTTACGATGACTACCTCACCCTTAAAATCTTTGGCAAGACGATTAATCCTTTTTTGTGTTTGAGGAGACGTTCTTTCAGATACAGTTATATAATGTCGCTTCGCCTGCGATGACTCATCACTTGTAAAATCTCCTTGCTCATTTCTTGAAGAAACACTTTTACAGGATAATTTTCCAATCTCAATCACCAACGCTAAATCAATTCTAATTTGTCTAAACACCTCATCAGAGGCCAAAATGATCAAATTTAATGAATGGTCTTCATTAATTGATACTAATCTTCCTCTATAATTAAATAAAAAAGTCTCCAAAAAAACCTTTTTCCCAATTAATTTCTGAGCTCTTTTTAAAATATGACTTCTATTCTCTGGTGAAGTGCTTTTAGATATGCTAATTCCATGTTGTTCCGACAATAGTAGTTAACCTCCATGAGTTTGATACTACATTTTATGAAACGAATCATATAAGCCGAAACGGTCATTATCATTAGTTTAAAAATTTTTTTGGACTAGCAGTCGGTCAAAGGGAAGATTTTTAAGATTTTTGACATAAATAGGGGGTATATCTAGTCAAAATCGTAATAGTTTATAATAATGTCGTTGTGAAATTGCAAGTTTGATTTGATTTTTGGCTCAATTGACTGGTTAGACTAAAATATTCATTTAAAGACACCAGTTTAAGTTGAAAAGAGGCCAAAAATACAGATACTAGTATTGGTATATATCTAGTTTAATTGCGTTTTTCATACTTTTAATTGCAGAAATGCCATTTTTAATTGCGATACCGGGAATTTAATTGCAGAAATGCCATTTTTAATTGCGATACCGAGAATTTAATTGCACTTGCTTGAATAAATTACGACTTAATCCAAATTCCAATCAATAAAAAAAATCCAGCAAGTCCCCATAATAATGGACCACTAGATTTTTTAAACAAAACCTACTTATTCAAAGAATCAATAATCGGATAAAGCTCTTCTAAATGAGTAATTTCATATGTAGGTACAACTTCATTTCGCTCTTTATTATGCCTATTAATCCATACGTTTTTCATTCCAATTCTGCTTGAGCCTAAAATATCAGTCATAAGATTATCTCCGACCATAATGACCTCTTCTTTTGATAGTTCCATTAATGATAAGGCATGTTCAAAAATACTTGGGTCAGGTTTTCCTTTTCCGAAGTCTCCAGAAATTAGAATTTGATCAAAATATTCTTTTATCTTTGGTGTAATTGAAAGCTTCGTATGTTGCAAATCAGGGGAGCCGTTTGTTAGTAAGAGTAGTTTATATTGTCCATTTAATCGATCAAGCACATCAAATGTTTCATCGTATACAAAAGGATTTCCTTTGCGTTCTTCAGGGAATGTTTCGGCTAATAAACGACCAAATTCTGGATCATCTATTCCGAATGCTTTTAAGCCAAGCGTCCATGCATTTTTTCGATAGGTAGGTGAATTTTCCCTCATTTTTGGAAATTGATCATGATCATCTAAAAAATTCCCCCAAAGTCCTTCGAATGGATTAATGCCAATTAATTTAGTGAATTCGTATGTATCGTATGATTCATAAAGCTTTCTAGCCGCATCACGAACGGCATTTTCAAATTCAGCTGGATCAATACCGTATTTTTCTGTTGCTAGCTTGCATGTATTTGTGAATGCAACTTGAACACTTTTTTGGTCCCAAAGTAATGTGTCATCCAAATCAAAAATGATTCCCTTAATCATAAAAAAGCCCCTTCCAAATATGAACTGTATAAATTATCCACTATCGTACTAGGAAAATATGAATTAGTAAATAGTAAGCTACTAAAATTTAACTTTTTTTTTAGATACAAAGTATGGATTATTTATTTTAAATTAATAATATAGTACAAATGACGATTAGATGGAATATAATACCTTGTTGATTTTGTTTTAATTAATGATGAAAAGAGTGAGTATATGTCATTTGAAGATTTTGTAAACTGTCATTCAATGCAAATTCATACGAAGGCGGTCTTCGATAAACAAAATAAATTAATGCGATATTCGCTTACAAGAACTTGGGATGAATCAAAAAAGAAAGCTACGCTTGTATTACTTAATCCTTGTCGAGCAAATCATCTAAAGAGTGATTATATATTGGCGAGATGTCTTAACTTTTTTATAGATTATAAGAAAGGGAACTTCGGATCGCTAGAACTAGTAAATCTTTTTGCATTAATGGAACCGGATTCAACAAAGCTAAAAGGAAAAGAATGCGAAGTTGGCGAGCATAACGATGAAGCGATTAAATTAGCGATTAGTAATGCAGACATTATTATAGTAGGCTGGGGTTCAAGTAAACGATTTAAATGGAGAATAAAAGAAGTTCTAGATCTGCTAGAACCTTATAAAGATAAATTATTTAATTTTTGTGATGACTCAAATCGGAAGGATATCTTGATTCACCCAGTTATTTTAGCGGAGCGACATTGGTTAGAAAAATTAAATTTTGAAGCACTTTATGAATGGACTACAAAAGATTAATCTAAATAATATTTATGAAGACAACTCATTTTGGGTTGTTTTTTTTATTACTTGAAAATTCAAATACTTATATTTATAAAAATTGTTATAATAAATTGAGCATTAAGTTAAGTACAAGGCAGAAAGCTACACTTTAAATTAATTACAAAACTTTACTAAAATTGCTGACTTTCTAGAAACTCAATTATTACTTGAGTCCATTTTACCTCAATTCAAGTAACACTTGATTTTAACTATTCAATTAACTAGATACAATGAAATTAACTTTTAAATAGAGGTGAAAGATATGTTTGATATGAAAAAAGTAGGTAGACAAATTGCTCAATTAAGAAAGGCAAAGAAAATTACACAGATGAAACTAGCTGATCAATTAGGTGTTAGCTTTCAAGCTATTAGTAACTGGGAACGTGGAGAGACAATGCCTGATATTTCAAAATTACCAGAGCTTGCTGAGATATTTAATGTAAGCATTGATGAAATTTTAGGAAATGAAAAAGGTGTTAAGTTGATCAATAATTTAATTGAAAAAGATGATCCTGATTCTTCAAATGATTTAGAAGTTGAAAAAGAAGAATTTTTAAATGTTGCACCGATTCTTAATATCGATCAAGCCGACTTAGTTTTTAGAAACGTTGAAAATGACCTTACGATTTTTGATACAGCGGATCTAGCTCCATTTGTTAGTGAAGATATAATCGATGAATGTGCAAAGAAAGAATTTGCTTCCAATGGAATCAAAGAATTATCGCGGATGGCACCTTATATTAGTAACGATGTAATAGATGAAGTTGCGAAGAAAGAGTTTGAGTCCAATGGAATTGAAGAATTATCACGAGTTGCACCGTTTTTATCTCAAGAGTTAATTGATGAATTAGTGAAGAAAGAGTTTGAAACGAACGGTATAAAAGGATTTACAACTTTGGCACCATTTATTAGCGAAGAAGTAATTAATGAATGCGCAAAGAAAGAGTTTGAAACGAATGGTCTTAAAGGATTAACTGGGGTGGCACCATTTATCAGCGAAGAAGTAATTAGTGAGTGCGCAAAGAGAGAGTTTGAAACGAATGGTATTAAGGGATTAACTGGGGTGGCACCATTTATTAGTGAAGAAGTAATTAATGAATGCGCAAAGAAAGAATTTGAAACAAATGGTATAAAAGGATTAACGTCTATGGCACCATTTATTAGCGATGAAATCATCGATGAGTGTGCAAAGAAAGAGTTTGAGCAAAATGGCATAAAGGATATAACATCAATGGCAGCATTTATCAGTGACGAAATAATTGATGAATGTGCAAAGAAAGAGTTTGAAATAAATGGTATAAAAGGACTAGCATCGATGGCACCATATATTAGTAATGACATAATTAATGAATGCACAAGAAAGAGTTATGAATTAAACGGGATTAAGTCATTAACACCAATTTGTCCATTTATTGAAGGTGACTTACTTAATGAACTGGCTTTAGATGCTATATCAAAACATGGCATTAATGAAATTTTTTCAGTGATTCCATTTTTAGATTCAAAAATTGTAAAAAATGCAGTAATTAAATAGTTTCAAATTGAACTTGTTTTTACTTTAAGGGGTCGCAATTAAGACCCTTTTTTATTTTTTCTAGACATTTTATTAATAAAAAAAGATATTTTCTGGACAATTCAGTAATATCCTTTATCATATAATTAGTAAAAATAATGAAAAGGTGACTTTATGAAAAAATTACTTGTTATCGGAGTTTTAGCAATCTGTCTAATTATTTCTGCACAAACAAATCCATCAAAGGGAGAGTTTGTCACTTGGGCAAAGGATCAACTTAAATTGGAATCAAAAAATAAATATCTGGATTTTGGAATTGACTTGCTAGGAGAAAAACTTATAAGTAAGGTTACAACTAAAAAAGATTATGTCTTTTTTTCAGTTTACGAGGTTAAGGCTTTAGATAAAGACATAAAAGTGGTCGGTTTATTTAATCACTTTATTCCAATTTCAAAAAAATAAATTACGAAGTGGTAGTGGAAAACATTGATTGCTTGTATATAATAGAAGAATAAAGTTAAAAGAGGTGGAAAGAATGAGCAAATCAAAAGCAAGAAAATTACGAGACAAACTAGTTAGAGAAGGTAAACGAAATCCAGAATTAAGTAGAAGTTCATTTGCGATGTTAGATTTAAATACACGTAGAACAAAAACGAAACAAGAAAAATTAAATCAAGTTAAACATAAAAAACAGTCCTTTGGAAAAGATGATTTTCATACAAAGGACTGTTTTTATTTAGATGCTGATCTTATTGTTGTGTAGATGGCGCTTTTTTTACTTTATTAGCAAATTTAACTGTTAGATTTGTTTTATATACATCGGCCGCAGCTTCAAATTGATTGTAAGTATTATTAAATTTTTTATAAACGGCAGTATAATTTACAAGAGCAACTTTTGCTTTTGCTACATCTCTTTTTTGAAGTGCATAATCTAAGCTTTCATTATCTTCTACATCATAGATCTCATCAAAACCATCTTTAAAATACTGATCAAACATAGAGTCTAGATCTTTTTCGATTTGACGATGTGTTGTGTAATCCATATCAAGAACATCATATGCATAGCTAATAATTTCTTGTTCTTTAGATGTCATTCCAAAAAAGCGTTGATTTACTAAAGTCTTTTCAGTTTCATAGTTTTTATATTCAACAGGTAACTGCTTACGAATATAAATTTCATTTTCAGTAAGAATTTGGTCTTCAATATCGTATACATATGACTCGATCGTATCGTATGTGTGGTTTTGGTAATTTCTAATTGCCATCAATTTATTTTTTTGTGTAGTAAAGTAAGTTTTAGCATTTTTTGAATCTACTTTTTTAATATATGTATTAAATTGTGCTGTTATTTTTTTCATATCTACTGCTGCATTATCTTTACGAGCTTTATCAATTCTTGTTTTAAAGCTGGTAGTTTTTGTCACTAGTGCATCTTTACCTGTATATCCGTACTTATTAAATAAAGTAACATCAGTTTGTAATTCTTTATAATAATCATAAACCTCTTGATCTGTATAATAGATTTCACTTTTTAAATTGTTCAAAACTTTAATATAAGAGCTAACTTGTTTTTTTAAATCATTTTGAGCTTGGACAACTTTAGTATTAGTTGCAGCTTGTGTTTCAGTTGGTAGCATACCTAATAGAATACCTGCTGATAGAGTTGTTGCAGTTGCTATAGTTGCGATTTTCTTTATTTTATTCATTTCGGTCTCCTAATAATATAATATTAAAATTTTTCATACTATTAGTATATTACATGTTACAAGAATATTAAATATATATTAATAGGATTAAATCTAATTTAAATTACCTTTAAATGAAGTTAAGAAAATTCACTTCACTTAAAGGTAAGGAAATTAAGTGATACAATCATAAACTAGCAAAGTCCATTTTTAGTCTCGTGACGCATTTACAATTAATTGTGCCATTCTTCTTGGGTATATTTTTGCAGTTGACATATGATCGCCACTTCCTTGTATAAAACGATAAATTCCTAATCTACTAGCCATATGAGGGTACCAACCAGAATTTTCTCCTGCGGGTACTACTGTATCCTCTTGTAAATTAATAAAGCTTCTTGGAGTAGATAATTGGTAAAACGTTTTTAAATCTAGCTTTTCGACTAGAGGCATTACTGGTTCCGGTGTTGTCGCATTATAAATTTGCCTTGCCGTTTGTAAATCAGCCAAGTTAACAAACACATCCCTGAAGTATTGAAATGGTAGTTTGATTGTATTATCAGAAGATTGTTTTGCTAAGTCTAAAAGGAATTTTTGTGCTTGTGGTGGAAATTGATCAGCTAAGCTTTCGCCGTCATTTAAAACAAAAGCATTCCAAAAAACTAATCGTTTAATTCGGTCGTGAAGCTGCTCAGCGACTTTTTGAATGACCGTGCCACCAAAGCTGTGACCGATCAAAATAATATTATTAAGCTTATTAGACGTTATATAGTGAACAACTTGTTTTGTAATCATCTCATGATTTACATTTTTATCTTTATCTGTACCATGTCCAGGCAACTGTGGTGTGTGAACAATATGTCCCATTTTTTGTAGTTCTCGTGTTATTCCATGCCAAAAGAATGGATCAACCCATGAGCCGTGAACTAAAACGAAAGTAGCTTGAGCATGCTGACGGTAAAAAATGTCAGATTGGTCAATTGAATGATGCTGTTGATGAATAGGATATGATTGATATTCGTTATACCAATATTGGTGATAATCATAGTAAGGATTATTCTGATTTGGATGCATATTTTGATTTTTGTAGTTTATAGGTTGAATTATTTCATGGGATTTTTTATTGGTCATGCTAATTAGTCCCTCCTCGTTAATCTTTCTCATCGTATGCACCTATTCGTTAGAAGGTGCCCACTTAACTAATGGAAATATAAGTAAGTAAAGAGGGGAAAATAATATTTTAGGAGGAGAATATTATCAAAAAAACTGTTTTTTTAATAATACTATTGTTAATTATCTGTACAAGTGTTTACTTTGCGGTGAAAGATAAAGTTTTCCAAGATTCATCAAAATCGAATCCAAATAAAAATACAAATCATCAAACGGAGACTAATCATTCGAGTCAACTTTCAACCGAAGAAATTTTAAATAATATACTTTCAAGCGCTAAACAAGGAGAAATTCCAAACCAAAAAAATATACAAGTAGGGAATACTTCTTTAAAGGAGCTAACGGAGCAGTTTGGGGAGTCTACTCAAAAAGATCAGGTAGCTAATGGTACGTACTTAACTTATCAAAAACAGGGATTTACAGTAGGATATGATCATCAAAATCGAATTTATGAAGTAAGATCATATGATTCTAATTTACAACAAATTCACTATGACGATATTATGAAACAATTAAAAAAGCCATCTAAGGTTAAATATTATAAGGATCAACAAGTTGATCAAATTATTTTAGTTTATGAACTTCCAAATCAAATTGAATTGAAGTTTATCTTACCAAGACCAACTAGTGAGAATAATAATCCAACACTTCATCATACGTCAGTATCAATGATTGATGAGCTTACTCCTAGTACTGGCGCTAAACTAGATCAGCTTTTAAATGCGATGACACTTCAAGAAAAAATAGGTCAAATGATTATCTCAGGTTTTTACGGACCGAATTACTCAAATAGTTTAAAAGAACTAGTTGAACAATATCATATTGGTGGATTTATTTTTTACAATGAAAATCTAACGAATAACAGTCAAACGGTTAAACTTGTAAATACTATAAAGGCTGCTAATAAAAATAATCATTTACCGATCTTATTCGGAGTTGATCAAGAAGGTGGAAGGGTTTCTCGTTTACCAGGAAATCTTGGTCAGATACCATCAAATGAAATAATTGGAAAGAAAAATAATGGACAATTCTCATTTGAAATTGGCCAGATACTAGGAGAACAATTACAAGCTTTTGGTTTAAATATGGACTTTGCGCCTGTTTTAGATGTAAATAGTAATCCTAAAAATCCGGTTATTGGTGATCGTTCATTTAGTAATAATCCAAAAACTGTAAGTAATTTAGGAATACAAACAATGAAAGGGATTCAATCAGAGAAAATCATCCCAGTTGTAAAGCATTTTCCGGGCCATGGTGATACTTCAGTTGACTCCCATTTAGAATTACCAGTTGTAAACAAATCGTATACTGATTTAAAATCATTGGAATTAATACCGTTTAAGGACGCGATCAACCAAAACGCAGATGCTGTTATGGTTGCACATATTTTATTACCAAAAATTGATCCTAAATACCCTGCTTCAATGTCTAAAATGATCATTACTTCAATGTTAAGGGATGATTTAAAGTATAACGGAGTAGTAATGACGGATGATATGACGATGGATGCAATAGGAAAAAATTATAATTTAGAAAAAGCAGCGGTTACTTCCATTTTAGCTGGAAGTGATATCATTATGGTTGCCCATGATCCTAACAAAGTAAAAGCTGTTTATAAAGAAATCGAAACAGCCGTGAAAAACAAAACAATTTCAGAGGAACGTATAAACGAGAGTGTAAAACGAATCATTTTACTTAAACAAAAGTATAAACTAGATAATAATCAGGTAAAGCCGGCAGATCTTCAAAAGCTCGTTGAAAAAACAAATAAGTTATTAAATAAGTAGAAAAATTAGCAAAAAAAGGAAATTACCACCTTTTGTCGAATAAATAGTCTGAAAGGTGGTGTTCTTTCTGGGTAGTAAGATTTCAGATGCAGGATTAATGCTATTGGCCATTTTTAAAGAACTTCAAGAAAAAGAGCCAGATTTTGAAAAAGGGCTTCATAATGAAGTAGGAGTAGAAATTGATGATGTCGAACCTGCATTAATTGAATTAGAAATGCAAGGATTTATAAACGGTTTAACTTGGATTAAAAGTGATATAGATCAAAAGGAAATTGCTTCATTATTTAATATTTCAATTACACCTACAGGGTTAGCGAGAGTAATAGAATTATTAAGATAATATGTATACATAAAAAATGACTACCTCAAATGTTTAAGACATTTGAGGTTTTTTGAAAGAAAAAAGGAGGAAATAAATATGAAAATTAAAAAAGTAAACCCTGAATCTGTTGCCGCACCTGTTGGCCAATATAGTCATGTCACAATTGTTCCAAGACATGCAGAGCTAGTTGTTTTATCAGGTCAAGTAGGAAACGACAAAAACGGAGTATTTCCAAATGATATCGAAAGTCAATTTGTCAATGCACTTGAGAACATAAAAAACATACTTGAGAGTGAGAAAGTCGAGCTTACTAATCTTTTTAAACTAAACTTTTGGCTAACAGAGAAAATCGATCGTCAATTCTTTCTAGACTGTTGGAGCCAATTTCATTCTGGTAATCCACCTGCAACAACTTATGCTTATGTATCAGCTTTAGCAAATCCAGACATTAAAATAGAAGTTGAAGCATGGGCAGCAAGATAATCAACTAACTTCGTTACAAACCATCAATTATTATTGAAAAAAACAAGGTGGTAATGATTGGTATAACATAGCCAACTTTGGGAAACTTAAGTGGAGGTAATTCGGTTCGAAAGCGAGATGAAAAATTGAAATGGATGAATTCGAGTCTCAATTAAATCCCACTTTAAGAAAAAATATAACAAATACATTAACTCAACTTAATTTAAAAATCGACGGTATGATTGGAAGAATTGAAAATAAAGGATGCGGCATATTAACGGAATTTGAAAATATTCATCGTGTCTTTAATGATTTACAAATGGATGCTGCCTCATTTTATTTAAATTCATACCTAGCTCCGTATACTGATATCTTTGATGAATTGACAATCACAGTTCAACACTTGTCTAAACGCAAACATGGCGGATTAATTGTTGTAAAAAGAGACGACTCGCTTGAAGAATTGATGAGTTCAGGGATCCACGTCGGTGCAAAACTATCTCCAGCATTGCTAGAATCAATTTTTTATCCAGGTAGCCCGTTACATGACGGAGCAGTACTTGTTGAAAATAACATGATCATTTCAGCAGGTAATGTACTTCCACTTTCTAAAATTACATACGATAATAAAAAACTTGGAACAAGGCACCGAGCAGCAGTTGGAATTTCCGAACAAAGCGATGCACTTGCCCTAGTTGTATCAGAAGAAACAGGAAATATATCTTTCGCTTATAAAGGAAGCTTATATCCTGTTAAATATGGAGCACCTATTAATTGAAACTGAAACGGTCATTTTTGATCGTTTTTTTGTTGGATTTGCAAAGTAGATTGGTGATTTTGGATTTAACTAAAATGGCAGTTTAGTTTCATAAGAAGTTATAAATCAACTTTTTTTGATTTATATATTGCATTTATTTGATAAACTAACATATACTTAATTCATCAAGAAAATTTGATTAAGGAGTAATCACATGACTGAGATGACACAACAGTTCCAGAAATATGAGCAGAAATTTAAAGCGTTAGCAGATCAGAAGCGTCTAGAAATCATGTATGAGCTTTGCCAAAGAGGAAGTACATGTGTATGTGATTTAACGGAAACGTTTGATATGACACAATCAAAGCTCTCTTATCATTTAAAAATCTTACTAGACGCAGGGCTCATTATTAAAGAGACAAAAGGGACATGGAGCTATTACGATTTAAACGATACAGAAGTTAACAGTTTGCTATCAGAAGAGCTTTGTTGTATTTTCCGAAAATCAGATAACGGTAAACGTAACAGTAATTGTTGCTAATTTTTTTAATCGTTAAATCAACTTTTTTTGATATAATAAATTAAGGGAGGATTCTGTATGAAATATGTTCATGTAGGAGTTAACGTGACGAATTTAGAGGCATCAATCGCCTTTTATCAAAAGGTATTTGGATTAGTACCTGTTAAAGTGAAAGAGGGTTATGCGAAATTCCTGTTAGAAAATCCAGGTCTTAATTTCACATTAAACGTTCGTGATCAAGTTGAAGGGAATCAAGTAAATCACTTTGGTTTCCAAGTTGAAACAGCTGAAGAAATTTTAACTCATAAGGAAAGACTAGAAAAAGAAGGTTTCTTTGCTCGTGAAGAAATGGATACAACTTGTTGCTATGCGGTACAAGATAAGTTTTGGGTAACAGATCCAGACGGAAATGAGTGGGAATTCTTCTATACAAAAGCAGATAGTGAAGTTCAAAAAATAGAGAGCACGTCTTGTTGTAAAACTTCCACTGAATCTAAAGTTAATTCTTGCTGTTAGTGTGTAAAGGGAGAAAAGAATGAAACGATTATCATTTTTAGACAGATATTTAACGCTTTGGATATTCGTAGCAATGGCAATTGGGATAATTCTTGGCATTTCAACACCTGGATTTGTAGATAACTTAAACAAATTACAAGTTGGAACGACTTCAATACCTTTAGCTATCGGATTGATTTTAATGATGTATCCGCCACTGGCAAAAGTACGTTATGAAGAGATCGGAAGAGTATTTAAAGATGTAAAAGTATTATTTTTATCATTAATTCAAAACTGGTTAATTGGACCAGTATTAATGTTTTTATTAGCAATTTTCTTTTTAAGAGATTATCCAGAGTATATGGTTGGTTTAATCATGATCGGTTTAGCACGATGCATTGCGATGGTGATCGTATGGAATGACTTAGCTGATGGAGATCGTGAATATGCGGCTGGATTAGTAGCCTTTAACTCCATTTTCCAAATGATCTTTTTCTCTGTTTACGCATATTTCTTCGTAACAGTATTACCAAAAGTTTTTGGTTTAGAAGGAATGTCAATCGATATTACAATGCCAGAAGTGGCAAAATCAGTTTTCATCTATTTAGGAATTCCGTTTTTAGCAGGACTATTTACAAGATTAATTCTTGTAAGAGCCAAAGGTAGAGATTGGTATGAAAAAGAATTTATTCCTAAAATCAGTCCAATTACGTTAATTGCATTATTGTTTACAATTGTTGTGATGTTCTCTTTGAAGGGAGAAGTAATTGTAGAGCTACCTTTAGATGTTGTTCGTATCGCAATTCCGTTATTAATCTATTTCATCATTATGTTCTTTGTTTCTTTCTTCTTAGGGAAGAAATCGGGAGCAAGTTATGGAGTTTCAACAACTTTAGCTTTCACAGCTGGAAGTAATAATTTTGAATTAGCAATTGCAGTTGCAGTTGGAGTGTTTGGAATTAATTCAGGAGCGGCATTTGCAGCAGTAATTGGTCCATTAGTTGAAGTACCCGTAATGATTGCGTTGGTTAACGCAGCGTTGTGGATGAGAAGAAAATATTTTTCAAAAGAAACAACAATATAATTTTAATAAAGGTGGAATAAATATGGCAGATAAAAAAACAATTTACTTCTTATGTACTGGAAACTCCTGCCGTAGCCAAATGGCAGAAGCATGGGGGAAACAATATTTAGGAAATGAATGGAATGTCTTATCAGCTGGGATCGAAGCACATGGTGTGAATCCAAATGCAATTAAAGCAATGGATGAAGTTGGTATCGATATTAGAAATCAAACATCAGATGTAATCGATCATACCATCTTAAACAATGCAGATTTAATCGTGACTTTATGTGGTCATGCGAATGATGTATGTCCAGTAACACCACCACATGTGAAACGTGTTCATTGGGGATTTGATGATCCAGCAGGTCAAGAATGGAGAGTATTCCAAAGAGTTCGTGATCAAATTGGACTTCGTATTAAACAATTTGCTGAAACTGGGGAATAGTAAAAGAACCTTCTATCATGGAAGGTTCTTTTGTTTTCATTGATCAATGGAACTCTGGTATTGACCAAAAGATTCAAAACGGTCAATTTTCTTTTTGGTGACCTCTTTTTACAGCCTCTTCTGATAGTGCTGTGAAAATTTGAAAGGTAATACCGAATTTGTCGGTTACTATAGCGTAGGCAGGACTAAAATGAACTTGTTTCAGTGGCATCACCACTTGACCATCTTCTTTCAATAATTCGTAAAACTTATTTGTTTTCTCTATTTCATTTGTAGTAATACAGATGTTAACATTGTTACCTTTTCGATATTGTAAACCTGGAAACATATCAGCAATCATAACATTGGTCTCGCCGATTTTTAAGATTGCGTGTGCTACTAAGTCCTTTAAATTTTCTGGTAGAGGGGAATTCGGATCTTCTGGTGCATCCCCAAATGATTGACAAAATAAAAGATTTGCATCGAGTGATTCCTTGTAAAAATCAATAGCTTCTTTCGCATTTCCATCCATCATCAAAAATGAATTCAGTTGTACTGTCAAACTAAACAACTCCTTTAGATTTTAGTGTATTATGTTTGTTTAAATCTTTGGTCAGGTTAGTAATCAAATATATAAATGAGACTGTATTGTTTCCTACATCAATATTGATTACACTTACTAGTGTAGTGCCTAAAGGTGACAAATCTAGGCACCATTAAGAGGTGTTTTTATGAAAAAATCAGAACGAATAAATCAAATACTTCGGTTCATCAATCAAAAACAGCAATTTACACTTCAAGATTTAATGCAGGAATTTCAGATTTCAAAAAGGACAGCGCTTAGAGATGTAGCTTCCTTAGAAGAAATTGGAGCTCCAATATACGCAGAATATGGTCGTTATGGAGGATATCGTTTACTTAATCAAATGAAGCTTCCACCTATTTATTTTAATAATCAAGAAATCCTTGCGCTTTACTTTGCAATGCAGTCACTTCGAAGCTTTTCAAATTTACCTTTTCAAGTATCCTATCGTACAATTCATGAAAAATTCATAGATGTACTGTCGGAATGTCAAAAACAAGATATAGAGAGGATGCAAAATCGCGTATCCTTTCAACATACTGAACAAATTAAAGAAAGCATGCATTTAGAAATATTATTAATGGCAGCAGTTCAAAATATTGTACTAAAAATAACCTATCAAAACAGCGTTCGTACTATTCATCCGATTGCTATATACGTAATGAAGGGATATTGGTATTGTCAAGCATATGATATGGATAAAACCGCTTACCGTGTTTTTCGCTGTGATCGTATCACTTCGGCTGAAATAACAACCATTCAACCTTTGGAGGAATTAAAAGTAATTACTAAGCAAAATTCGCATTCGCTTTGGAAGCCGTCAGACAATGCAATACAATTTAAATGGTTGATTAATCAAGCAGGAATAGAACTATTTGAACAGGAACATTATCCATCCATGAAATTAATCTACGAGTTGGAAAATGCATATATTATTGGTACATATGAGCCAAATGAACTTGGCTTTATCATTAAATATCTTGCCAGATTAGGACAAACAGTAAAAATCATAGAGCCTACTAATTTAAAGGAAACTTTACGACAATATTATAGAGATCTTCTTGAAAATATATAATCGACGGGTTCCATCATGAAAAAGAAAAGGGTTTAAGCAATTAACGCAATGCTTTAGTTGAATAAGAGTTCCTAAAGGTTGTCAAATTAGACAACCTTTTATAATTCAAAAATCAACATTTACGAGACTTTTGTTTATTATTATTTTACTTTTTTCAGATTTATGGATTGTATTGTTTTTGAAATCATACTATGATTATACTTAATTATTCCGATACGAAAGGTTGGTTTTATGTATGTCTAATTCAAAAATAAATACAATTCCATTACCTTTAGTTCGTACAAATCAATGGACGATCTTTATTTCTGTTATTTTGACTTGGGTCACTGGTCAGTACTGGCTACTACTTATTCCTTTAATTAGTGGTCTTAGTGGATTACTTTTTGATTTCCATCCAATCATAAAATTTGCTAAACTTTTTTTAAAAAAGAAACCATCGAGTTATCCGCAAGAAGATAAAGGCCAACAAAATTTTAATCAAACAATTGCAGTAACCTGCTTATCTCTAGCATTTATTGGTGCATTAGTTGGTTGGAACGTATTATTTTATGTGTTTTCAATTATGGTCGCATTAGCATCGTTAATCGCAATCAATGGATTTTGTATTGGATGTTATATTCATTTTCAATGGAACCAATATAAATACCGAAAAAGCTTAAGGTAAATTAAATAAAAATCAGAGTCTTCTCATTAAATGAGAGGGCTTTTTTTATGATATGAAATCCAATATTCTTATCATAAATAGAAGTTGATTTTGAAAATATGGAAGAATAATTGAAACTCGTAACATATAATTAATTGGTTTATTCCAATTATTTGTATGATATATGCTATGATATAATAATAAGTCTTTTATTGGTGGTGATTTGGATGGAAAAAGCTCAATTCTCAGAAGAACTTATGAGATATATTTCAAATATGAATCGTGAGAATTCTGTTGTTCAGTTTTCTGTTCCAGGCAAAGGACGATTCACACTTGTTCTTCAAGAAGAAGAAAATTCTATTAAAGCAGACATCGAAGCAAATCCTGAAATAGAGATTATGATTAGGAAAAGTCAGGAAGAGTACAAAAAAGGATTAGGGGTGTCAACATCTGAGTTTTTAAAATCAATTTCCCCTAAGGATTTCATTTAATGATTTTTAGAAATGTTATATGGCTTCCTAATGTACGAAATAAACTTACCCAATTTAGAAGTATAAGATTTACTCCAGAAGAAACATTTGATTTTATTTCACAAATAGTCTTAGAAACAGAAGATTTATTAAAAAATGAAGTCATTGGAAAAGCATATACTGAAGAATTTGGAAATTATAAAGGAATATCAAGAGTCGTAATTAAAAAATTTCGAATTTATTTTGAAAGGGTCAATAACGATATAGTTATTGTAGCAATCGTATTTCCAGGTGAAAAATAATAAAAATCAGAGCCTTCTCATTAAATGAGAGGGCTTTTTTTATGATATGAAAACATAATTCGGTATAATAGAACTAATATTTGAAATTGTGGTGTTCTCCAAGGATTTTAAGGAAAGTTAAACGAAAAATAAGGGGTAACTTTAAAAATAAATGAAATAGATAAAATGATTGCTTCAGGAAGGAAGAATACAAATAATGATTAAATGGAACGAAGATATTGTGATTAATACAAATATCGAAAAAGTATGGAGTCTATTTTTAGATAAAAATATTAAGAAAATAATGCCAAAAGTTGAAGAGCATAATTTAATCGAAAAAAACGAAAACGAAGTAGGTGCAAAGCATCAGCAGAGTTATAGAGAAGGAAAACGTGTAGAATCTTATATTGTTGAAACTTTAGCATACGAAGATACTGAATCATATAAAAAAAAGCAAATCCATTTTGTTTTAGCAAATGCATTTGAAACGAATCTAACATTTACAGTAGAAAAAATCGACGAAACACATACAAAATTTATTTATGAAGGCACGAATGCTGGAGTAAATTTTATCGGACGAGCAATGTTAAAACTAGCTAATCCAAAGGGGAATAATTTAAAAGCAGTACATGATTTTTTACAAAGAGTCGAACAAGAAGCTTTAAAGGAACAGGATTAAGCTTCTAAACAACAAAAAGGAGAACATCAAATGCTCTCCTTTTTTATTATTTTGATACTTTACTTAATAATTCATATGAATATAAACGTGCTGCATGATCGAAAACAGAACCATTTACCATAATCTCATCCGCTTTTGTTATATTTAATACTGTTTGTAGTTTTTCAGTAACAGTTTCGATTGTACCAATAGCAGATAGTTTCATTTGATTTTCAAGTGTTTCTTTTTCAAATGGATTCCAAATTTCATCCATATCATCAACTGGTGGTTTTAAAAGAGCTGGTTTACCACCTCGAACTAAGTTTAAAAATGATTGTTGCTGTGTTGTGAAAAGTCTTTTTGCTTCTTGATCTGTGTCAGCAACGACAACATTTAAACCAATCATTGCATATGGTTCATCTAATACTTCAGAAGGTTTAAAGTTATTATGATACAGCTGCATTGCTTGAACTGTATAGTCTGGTGCAAAGTGCGCTGCAAATGCAAATGGTAAACCTAATTCAGCAGCTAACTGAGCACTAAAGCCACTTGATCCTAATAACCAAATTGGTATATTTAAACCTTCACCAGGTACAGCTTGAACCGTTAAACTGCCTATTCCACCTGGCGGATTAAAGTAATTACGCAATTCTTCTAATTGAGCAGGGAAGTCTTCGTGGCTGCGTAAATCTCTACGTAATGCTCTAGTTGTAGACATATCACTACCAGGGGCACGACCTAATCCGAGATCAACACGACCTGGGTGTAGTGATTCTAGTGTACCAAATTGTTCTGCTATGACTAATGGAGCATGATTTGGTAACATGATGCCTCCTGAACCAACACGAATCGTTGATGTTCCACTTGCAATATGTCCAATTACAACTGAAGTAGCTGAACTTGCAACTGCTGGCATATTATGATGTTCGGCAAACCAGTAACGGTGATATCCCCATTTTTCTGCATGCTGTGCTAAATCAAGACTATTTTTAAACGCATCAGCAGGAGTGCTTCCTTCAACAACTGGTGCTAAGTCTAATACAGATAAAGGTATTTCACTTAAATTCTTAGCAACTTTATCTTGGAAACGATTATTCATCATAAAATTTTCCTCCTAAAAAACAATTTTCAATATATGGAAATAACGAGACGTTTTCATTTGATAAACTGTGTTTTAATTATATACAGTATGCTAAGATTATAGAAAATCTAAAGAGATAATACAAGCTTTTGAACTTGGAAATATTTATACACGAAAACTTCAGATGGTAACAAGAAGTACTTTTGGTAAAAAGAAAAAAATTTGTAAATAAATGTATAGAATAAATTTTTAGAATCATACTATCTTTAATCTGATAAACAACATCAGAGCATCCAAAAGACAAAGGAGTCGACAACATGGCAAACAGAAGATCTTCAAATCAATATGCTTCACCAAATGCAATTTCAGCAATTGAGCAAATGAAGTTCGAAATAGCTTCTGAATTTGGAGTGCACTTAGGACCAGACACAACTTCACGCGCTAACGGTTCAGTTGGTGGAGAAATTACGAAGCGTCTAGTTCAAATGGCAGAACAAAGCCTAGGCGGATATGCTCGTTAAATAAAAAATTAGGATGGAAAGCAAACTTTCTATCCTTTTTTTATTGTCTAAAAACAACTAGATCCATCCAATTAATCGTTATCTACTAATTTAAACAAGATTCAAAACTACTATATACTTGCAAGGGAAACAAAAACGGGGGATAATAATATCACTGGATGGTGATAAATGATGTCAAGTTGTAAAAATTCCGTTACACCTAAGTGGTTCGGATTTGCTATTCAGGCATTAGTTTTACTAGCAACAACAGAAGGGGTTACACCAAGTAAAGCAATCGCAAAACATATTAGATCAGGTGTTTCATTTATGAGAAGAATCATGGCTCCCCTCGTAAAAGAAAAAATAGTAGAAGCAAGAGAGGGACGAGATGGCGGCTATTTATTAGCTAAGTCACCAGAGGAAATTACCTTAAAACAAGTCTACATTGCCCTACAAATGACAGAACCTCTATCAACCGCATTAATTGAATCCACATCTGACTGTACTAGTGGCCGTGTAATGAACAACGTATTTTCAGACTTTGCAATTGAAGCAGAAGAGCACTTACTTGGCTTTTTATGTAACTATACTTTGGCGGATTTTGTAAGACGTGCCAGTCATAAAACAATCGAATCACTTTGAAAATATCGTACATTTGGATGTACGATATTTTTATTTTGTTGGAATCGTATTTAAATAGAGCCATCGCAAATAAAATAGTGCCATCGCAAATAAATATCAGGAATCGCAATTAAATTGTGCCAACGCAAATAAATTTCAGAAATCGCATTTAAATTGTGCCAACGCAAATAAATTTCAGAAATCGCAAAGAAAATAGAGCAATCGCAAATAAATATCAGGAATCGCAAATAAATATCAGGAATCGCAAAGAAAATAGAGCCATCGCAAATAAAATGTCAGGAATCGCAAAGAAAATAGTGCTATCGCAAATAAATGTCAGGAATCGCAATTAAATTGTGCCAACGCAATTAAATGTCAAAAATCGCAAAGAAAATAGAGCCATCGCAAATAAATATCAGGAATCGCAAATAAAATAGAGCCATCGCAAATAAATATCAACAATCGCAATTAAAATAGTGCTATCGTAAATAATTTTCGGAAATCGCAATTAAAAATAACAAAATCGCTATTAAAATATAAAAGAGAATCGTTTACGTTAGAAAATATCAAATTTTTGTATCAATTGAAGTGATTTTTGTTCAGATACACGATCGATTGGACTCTTTTAATGAATTAAAGTGAACTGATAATACATTTTTTTTAACAAAATTCTTTCTCTCAAAGGATTTCAACAAGCGTAAAATTCTAATTTTGAAAAATTGGTTAATCAAAATAATAAAATGCACTTGAAATGAGAACAGTTATCGCATATACTGTATTTAAATCACTAACTTACAAAAAGTAACCACTTAATATCAATCACACTATTTTTTTATACTTTACTGTCTTCGAATAAAGAACAGTAAACGAAATAAAATCAAATATAGTATAAAACTCTAAAAATAACTGCGCTTAAATTAAGTTCAGTATAAAACTAAAAAGGGAGAGATTTTTAAATGAAATGGTTTACCCGAATTATCCAAGGGATATTAATTATTGCATTTCTACTGTCTGGATTTGTGAAATTAAGTGGCAATACTCAGATGTTACATGATTTTAAAGAGGTTTATGGTTATTCAAAAAGTATGATGTATACGATTGGTTCATTTGAGGTGTTAGGGGCAATTGGTTTATTAGTTGGTTATTGGAAGATTATATTAGGTAAGCTTGCTTCAGTCGGATTGGCAATTATTATGGTAGGTGCTGTATTTACTCATTTACATGCGGGTCAAGGCCTGAGTGTTGCAATGGCTCCATTCATTCTGTTAGTGTTAACATTAATTGTACTATTTTCTAGAGGAGGTAAATTAAAATGAATTTTCATCAAAAGCCTAAAGTTTATGCTCCAACAGTCGAATTAAAAGTTGCGAATTTAGAGCGTTCATTAGCATTTTATCAAGAGGTTATTGGTTTAAAAGTTTTGGAACATTCAACTACAAATACTAGCTTAACTGCGGATGGGGTAAATGTTTTAATAAGATTAGAGCAGCCAGACAATGTTACACCTAAAAATGAGCAAAATACAGGATTATATCATTTTGCGTTATTAGTACCTACTCGAAAAGATTTAGGTATCGTGCTTAAGCATCTGATTGAAACTAGAAATCCACTTCAAGGTGGTTCGGATCATTTAGTGAGTGAAGCAATTTATTTAGCGGATCCAGATATGAATGGAATTGAAATTTATGCAGATCGTCCATCGGAGAATTGGCAATGGCATAATGAGTATGTTGTTATGGATAGTAAACGATTAGATGTAGAGGGTCTTTTAGCACTTGCTGAGAATGAAGCTTTTACTGGACTACCAAAAGGCACAATTATGGGGCATATCCATTTACAAGTTTCTGATTTAAATAGCACAGAGAAGTTTTATTGTGAAGGACTTGGATTTGATGTTGTAACGAAATATGGAAGCCAGGCTTTATTTATTTCAACTGGACGTTATCATCATCACATCGGTTTAAATACTTGGCATAGCGCAGGAGGAGTTGCATCTTCTGATAGCAGTGCAGGATTAAAGAATTTTACGTTGTTATATCCAAGTGAAGAAGAAAAATCGGTGGTAGTCAATCGTTTAAAGAATATGGGCGCTTCTGTTTTTGTAGATAATGGCGTAACATTTACAAAGGACCCATCAGGCATAACAATCCAACTTTTAGTTGGTAATGAAAAATAAAAATACAAAATATTTGAGTACCAGACTGAAGAGAGATTTTCAACTACTATGTTGTAAATGTCTCTTTTTTTCGTTTCTCATTTTTTCGTTGCTTTCTATCATATTTTTTCAATAAAAATAATATATTTGAACAACATGTACATTTACTAACTATGGGAGACGGGAAGAAAAAGGGAGAGTGAAAAAGTGTTACATATTGTGGTTTGTATAAAACAGGTGCCTGATACAAAGATCATTAAGATGAATCCTAAAACGAATACGATGGACCGTGCGAGTGCTCCAGCAATATTAAATCCGTATGATGCTCATGCTGTAGAGGAAGCTGTTCGAATTAAGAATAAATACGGTGGAACAGTTTCGGTTATTACGATGGGGCCACCACCGGCTGTTAAAGCTATAAGAAAATGTATTGAAATCGGTGCAGATGAAGGGTATATGATTTCGGACCGTGCATTTGCTGGGGCAGATACTTTAGCGACAAGTTATGCTTTGACAAAAGCGATTGAGAAAATAGGACAAATTCAAGCGATTGATTTAATCATTTGTGGAAAGATGACAATTGACGGTGATACTGGACAAGTTGGACCAGGTATTGCACGTCGTTTAGATATACCGCCGTTAACATCAGTTAAGAAGGTTCAAGAAATTAATAAAGATGAAGGGTATGCAATTGTTCATCGGAAAATAGAAGATGGACATGAAGTAATTAAAACGAGTTTACCTTGTTTATTTGCAGTTGAGA
Organism: Gottfriedia luciferensis; assembly: GCF_001712755.1. Taxonomy (GTDB): domain Bacteria; phylum Bacillota; class Bacilli; order Bacillales; family Bacillaceae_G; genus Gottfriedia; species Gottfriedia luciferensis_B. Next base: position 184,616 of record NZ_MDKC01000023.1, on the reverse strand, counting down.
AGGAAATCAATGAAGTTCCTTATTCATCACTTACAAATATGATAAAAGCTGCAAGGTATAACCCGACCATTTGGGCCGTGAAGGATTTAGAAGATATTGATATTAAACAATTAGGTTTAAAAGGTTCACCAACAATTGTATCAAAAGTATGGGCTCCACCAAAGGCTAAAGGTGGAACGGTTTTTGAAGGAACTTCATTAGAAAAAGTAAATGAACTGATGAAGATTTTAAATGAGAAGAAAGAGTTATTTGAAGTGAAAGGAGGGGTATAAATGGATTTCTCAGAGTACAAAGGTATTTGGGTGTTTATTGAAGAAAACGATAAAGTCATTGCACCCGTGTCACTTGAATTGCTTGGAGCTGGTAAAGAATTAGCTGAAAAACGTGGTTGCGAACTAGCAGGATTATTAATTGGTGAAAATGTGAAATCATTAGCCTCTACGTTATTTGAATACGGTGCTGACATCGTTTATGTATATGATGACCCAATTTTTAAGGATTATCGTACTGAATCTTACATGAAAGCAGTACTTGAATGCTGTAACAAATATAAGCCCGAAATCTTACTATATGGCGCAACTTCTAAAGGGAAGGATTTAGCAAGTGCAGTTGCAACAGACTTACCTACGGGTTTAACAGCTGATACAACAGTATTAGATGTTGAAGAAGATACAGGACTATTATTAGCTAGTCGTCCTGCATTTGGTGGAAATATAATGGCAACTATTCTTTGTAAGAAATATAGACCTCAAATGGCTACCGTTCGTCCAAAAGTAATGAAAGCGCTCGCTCCGGTTCCTGGTGCTGAAGGAGTAGTGATTGAAGAGGAAATTGACTTAAAAGAAGAAGATATTCGTACAAAAGTATTAGAGATTGTACGTGCAACAACTAAGAAGGTTCGCATTGATGAAGCCGATATTATCGTAGCTGGTGGCAAAGGATTAGGTAGTAAAGACGGATTTCAGTTGATTCATCTATTTGCTGAATCGATTGGAGCGGCTGTTGGAGCAAGTCGTGATGTAGTTGAAGCAGGTTGGGTTGAACATCATCATCAAGTAGGTCAGACTGGCGTGACGGTTACACCAAAAATTTATTTTGCAATTGGGATATCTGGCGCAATACAACATATTGTTGGGATGCAAAATTCAGGTCTCATTATTGCGATAAATAAAGATCCGAATGCGGCAATTTTTCAATCTTGTCATTACGGCATCGTAGGAGACGCATTTGAAATTGTTCCAATGCTGATTAACCAATTTCAAGAAAGTTTTTCTTTAAAGGAGGAAAATCACGATCATGCCGGAAAAATTTGATGTAATTGTCGTTGGAGCAGGCCCAGCAGGAATTTCATGTGCATACGAGCTCGCAAAAAATGGTGTTAATGTTGTCCTTATTGAAAGAGGAGAGTATCCAGGTTCGAAAAATGTTATGGGTGGTGTATTGTATCGAAAAATGATGGAGGACGTTATTCCTGAATTTTGGAAGGATGCACCAATTGAGCGTGTGATTGTAGAGCAGCGAGTTATGATGCTTGATAAACAATCCGCTACAACCTTTGGCTATAAAGGTCTTGAATTTGCTGAAGAACCTTATAATAATTTTACGGTTCTTCGCTCAAAGTTTGATCAATGGTTTGCTCAAAAAGCAGTAGAACAAGGTGCATTATTAATCAATGAAACGGTTGTTCTGGAGTGTATTGTTGAAAACGATATGGTTGTAGGGGTAAGAACAGATCGACCTGATGGTGATTTATATGCCGATGTGGTAGTACTTGCTGATGGCGTAAATTCACTTTTAGGAAAATCTTTAGGTTTCCATAAAGAATGGAGACCAGATGAAGTCGCTTTAGCTACAATGGAAATATTAAAGCTAGATAGTAAAATAATTCAAGATCGATTTGGTCTTGAAGGTAACCAAGGGGTAGCAATCGAGCTATTTGGAGATGCGACAAAAGGCATAGTTGGCACAGGATTTTTATATACCAATAAAGATTCTCTTAGTATTGGGGTCGGTACATTATTATCAGGAATGATTGAAAACAAATTGAAACCTTATGATTTACTTGAATACGTTAAGAATCATCCGATGATTAGACCGTATATTCAAGGAAGCGAACCACAAGAATACCTTGCTCATTTAATTCCTGAAGGTGGGTACAAATCGATTCCTAAATTGGTAGGAAATGGAGTATTAGTAATTGGTGATGCAGCACAATTAGTAAACGCAATTCATCGTGAAGGTTCAAATATGGCAATGACATCTGGAAGATTAGCAGCAGAAACCATTATCGAAGCAAAAGCGATTGATAACTACTCTGATGTTGCTTTAAAACCGTACGCTGATAAATTACTAAATAGCTTCGTAGGACAGGATTTGAAAAAATATAAAGATGCAACACATCATTTTGAAAAATTCCCTCAATATTTCGAGCAATATATTCCGCTATTAAATAAATCTGCCAGCCAAATGTTTACAGTAGATGGTAAATCTAAATGGGAAAAACAAAAGAATATCATGAGTAATATTGGAGGAGCAAAAGCTAAACTTAAGCTTGCGAAAGATGTATACAAAGCATGGAAGGTGATGAAATAAATGAGTGAGACAAAAAAAGAAAGTACAATCGAAGAAAAGCAGTATCTCGTTCGTTTTAATGCTGATACAAAATCGCACTTAACTGTACTAGATTCCGATATTTGTATGACAAAATGTCCCGATAAAATCTGTACGATCTTTTGTCCAGCAGAAGTTTATAAATGGGAAAATATTCGAATGCATGTTGGATATGAGGGATGTCATGAATGTGGAAGTTGTAGAATAGGCTGTCCTCATCAAAATATTAAATGGGAATATCCGAAAGGTGGGCACGGAATTATATTTAGATTGGGGTGATCGAAAATGTTCTCGATAGGCAACTATGTTATGTTTAGCTTAGATGGTGCTGTGGGAACGGTTATGGAAACTAAAGATAATCATTGCTTAGTAGCTTGGGAGGATCGTGTTTGTAGTTGGGCAAGTTTCGATCTACTAAGGAAAATTAGTTGCGCAGAATTAATTCAACTTTTCACTCCAAAATAATTCACTTTTTTAAATGAATCGATATAAAGTTGGGGGCTATATGAGAGGTAAAACAACCTCCATATAGCCCCCATTTACATATTAAATCACGGATACAACCTCAAAATAAGACAACTACTACTAAAAAAAGGAAAACGGAAAAAATCTATCACATTAACCCGTATATCATAAAAACAATCCTATATGTTCTTTTTTCTATTTTCACTTTTTTTGGTTCTTGGATAGGTACTTTATCAGATTTGGATTTACATCCTACTCTATTCTTACAGGATTTAATTAAGTTATCGCTGTTTTTAGGTTTAGATAATTTTGTTTTTTCTTTTTGACCAGTTTCTAGCTTAGAGTCTTCAATTTTATAAATTATTTTGGATGGCTTAGTTGTTGTGTCTTTTTCTGTTGCTTCTATTTGTTCTGCTTCATTTGAAGGATCTGTAAAAGAGGTAAAAATAAATAAAACAAATAGGGCCCCAGTAATAATAAAATTCTTTATAGACTTTCCGTTCATTTTAAAGAAAGAGTTAATCCCCTTAATAATAAAAAATAGGATTCCTATAAGACATAGTAATTCAATAAAGGTGTACAATCGTTAGCCTCCCTATATTTCGCCACCTAATAACTATTCGTGATAGAGGACTAAATTCCCTTTTTAAAGTTAATTGGAGCGTTACTAAAGTATAGGTAAATTCCATCGGATAAAATAGTGGGTGCTATTTTCCTATGTGTAACTATTTTTTTTAAGTACTTTAGTTGTTATTGGCTTGTAATTAAAGATGGAGTGGGGTATACGTAAAATGTTCATAAAAAAATAACTCCTTTAGAACTACTTATGATCTTTTCTTTAAGTTCGTCCACTCAAACATTTAATAGGAAGATTTCTATTAATATAGAAGTGTCTAGGGTTTAGTTAAATTTTAAATTAACACCTGTCCACTTAGACGAAAAAGTCCCCGAATTGATCTAAGTTTTTTAATTTAGGATACATTATTACACAAACCTAGGGGACACTAAAGGAAATAATAAAATAATTACGTGCCAACATTTCATAACTATATACTTTTAAGTGCTAATGTTATTAATAGATATAGTATCTAACAACTATATCTTTTTTATTTGAAGTTTAAGGGCAACGTCGAAACAGACATTAAGGTTAAAAGAATTAGAATTTACCAAAACTATACAATTCCAACGTAATAATTGAGAAAAGCAAAGCTATAATTAAATTCATTCAATAAAATACGAATAATATCATTGACTAAATAATAGATTGAATTTATATTTAATTTTAAATATTCGAACAATTAGGGGTGCTTAGATGGGAAATGCATTAGTGTTTCAGTCAGATTTTGGATTACTAGATGGAGCAGTTAGCGCTATGTATGGTGTTTCTTGTAGTGTAAATCAAGATATTAAGATTTACGACTTGACCCATGATATACCTCAATACAATATTTGGGAAGCTTCTTACCGACTTGTACAAACAATGAATTACTGGCCAGTTGGAACAGTATTTGTTTCAGTTGTAGACCCAGGGGTAGGTTCAGATCGTAGAAGTATAGTGGCTCGCACAAATACGAATCACTTCATTATAACACCTGATAACGGAACGTTAACACATGTAGGCAAAATATATGGAATCGACCAATTAAGAGTTATTGACGAAGAAATTAATAGACTACCAAATTCAAGTGAATCCTATACTTTCCATGGGAGAGATATATTTGCTTTTACAGGTGCAAGATTAGCTTCTGGAATAATCGACTTCGAAAATATTGGTCCAGAAGTTGATTCAAATTCTTACATAAAATTACCAATTAAAGAATGTCATAGTGAAAATAATTCGATAACAGGAACAATTGATATACTTGATGTTCGTTATGGTAGTATTTGGACGAATATTGATCGATCAGAATTTCTCAAACAAGGTGTTTCTCATGGAGACTTTGTCGAAGTATTAATTACACACCAAGGAAGAAAAGTATACAAAGAAGCAGTAAAATATGGAAAATCATTTGCCGATGTAGCAATTGGAGAACCGATCTTATATGCAAACAGTCTAGATCAAATGGCAGTTGCTGTAAATCAAGGCTCATTTACTGATGAGTACGGAATTGATACAGGTATAGAATGGGAAATAACACTTAAAAGTAAGTAGAGAAAGATCGTACAAGTACTTTGGGGTTAGGAGAAATAGTTTTATTTTTCCTAATTCAAAATTTAAGTAATTTTTCATTGGAATTTTAACTTGGAAGTTTACTTGTATTTAAGTAAGCTTCTTTTTTTGCAGTGAATTTAAATCGGGAAATAGGAGATTTTGAATTAAAATTTATACAATTACGTGAAAAAGTTCACGAAATATATATTTTTTAATCTATTAAATTTCTAATATCTAGGGGATTTGTAAAATTAATAGTAAAATTTTAGTGAATGTTTTCACAAATTATTCACAGACAATTGTATTTTCGTTTACTATAATTGGGTGTAACTTCTAGAGATGCTAAGTCCTTTTTTGAAAGCATCTTTATATGAAAAATTTTTGTAAGGGGTTTTGATTAAATGAAAGTTTCAAAAATTGTAGCAATTGGCGTAGTAAGTTTTTCAACACTTGTAGGAGCGGCAAATACATCTTTTGCAGCTGTTACGTCTCAAGCAAATTCAAAAGCAGCTATTAATTTTACAGAAGGGTCTGGTCCTGTAACACCAGTAGATCCAACCGACCCATCAACACCATTAGAGCCAATTGGTCCTACTGATCCAACAGATCCACCTACAGGTGAAACAGGTCCGTTAACTTTGGACTTTGTTTCTTCAGTTCAATTTGGTTCGAAAGAAGTTTCAACAAGTGAACAGGTTTATTCTTCTACATCTAAAAAGCCTTTTATTCAAGTTTCTGATCGCCGAGGTACTGGTGCAGGGTGGAAAGTGACAGCAAAAGCTAGTAAGTTTACAAACGGTACAACTGAAACACTACCTGGAGCGATTCTTACTTTTAAAAATGGTTCAGTTGTAACACCAGGTAGTGGAACACCCCCAACGCCTGCTCAAACGATTACACTAAATACAGATGGATTAACTGAATCTTCAGTTGTTACAGCTGAACCTGGTACGGGACTTGGTACTTGGTTAACAAGATGGTTAGGCCCAAATCCTGATGTTAATGATGGTGCAGTAAATAATAATGTAACATTACAAATTCCTGGTGGTTCTGCAACAATAGGAAATCATGAAGCTGTTGTTACTTGGACACTAGTCGATGCTCCAGGTGTATAATTGAATCTACATATAAAAGCTTAATCGATTTTTTATTAGCCTGATAGGTACTTTCTATTAGGCTTTTATATTTTTCCGATTAAAAATTCTGTATAATTTAAACTGTCGTTAAGAACATCTTAGAAACTAAAGGTGGAGATTTTATTGGAATCGCATACTAAATTAGCAAGTAGATCAAGTAGGTTGTTAGCAATATTGGTTGATGGATTTATAACTTTTCTTTTTATTTTTGTCATTTCGATAATTACTGGAATGACAAAGTTTTCAGCATTTTTTAATCCTAATAGAGTAGACAAATTTGATATTGGATCTTCCATACTATCCATTATTAGTATCATTATAGTTTTTATACTGATCCCTACATTTGTTTGGAAAGGTCAAACAATTGGAAAGCGCTGGTTAAATATTGCAGTCGTTAAGATTGGTGATCAAGAAGTAAATTTAAAGACGATGATTATTAGAGAAATTTTTTTCATTTTAGGATACATAAAAATACCATACTTTTCATTATTAGTAGGTTGTGTTGCATTTATTGATCCGTTTTTCATTTTTTCTTCTGAACGAAGAACACTACATGATTTAATTGCAAATACAATAGTAATTGATGTTTAAAATAAAAAGAAAGCTCAGTGAGCTTTCTTTTTATTTTAAAATTTTCATTTGTTGTATATGAGCACGTGTTTCTTCAGTACCTAATTCATAAATCATTGCATAGGCTTGTTTTAAAAAATAGTCATATCCATCATTGTTTTCTTGGCTCCAATTTGTGATTGGAATGATGAAAGCAGTTTGAATACCTGCTGCTTCATCATAACTGTCAATCTGATGGAAAATTCTTTCGAGTCTATGTTTTTCATCGATTGTAGCATCGATTTCCAACTCATAAGGTGCGTCCCCTTGATTTGGAACAATTGTTTTTGCTTGAACGGACACATAATATCTCCTTTTTTCCATATAAATCTCCCTTTTACGTATTTTTGGTTATCGTTTTTATTATCCTCACCGACCAGTGCTTTATTCAAAATTAATAATCAGCTCAAATAGAACTTAAAAAGGAATTACATAAATAATATTGAAATATAAATTTGATATTAAGATAATTTAGGTATAGATGAGGGGGGATTTTATGAAGGGACTATATCGAGACTTTTTTCTTCATTTCGATATTATTGTAATGGGGGTACTTTTTTTAGTTGGAATTATTTATAGTATAGGATTTCATTTTTCGTGGATTACTGTCTTAATTTTTATTATAGGATTAATCTTTTTTATGTTTAGTGAGTACGTAACACATCGTTTCATTTTTCACATAAAGGCACCAAAAAATAAACTATTACTTAAATTTATGAAAAGAATTCATTACGATCATCATACGTATCCAGATGATTTGAAATTGTTATTTTTACCGATATGGTATAGCATTCCGAATTTAGGATCACTTTGTATAATTTATTTTTTGATATCGAAAGATCTAATTCAAACAATCGCATTTGGTTCAGGTTTAGTTTTTATGTTACTCGTGTACGAATGGAAACATTATGTAGCTCACAGGCCAATTAAACCTATAACGAAAGTAGGACGACAGATTAAAAAGCTACATATCCTGCATCATTTCAAAAATGAAAACTTTTGGTATGGTGTATCGACACCTATTTTTGATGGGATTTTTGGTACATTAAAGGATGAGAAGGAAGTAGTAACAAGTAATACCGCGAAAGCCTTAGAAGAAAGAATGTAAACTGCAAGGGAAAAAGGTATCTTGGTGGAAAAATGATTTACTTTTTATCATTTTTAAATGGTAGTTGTTGCTGCGTTATTGCCGGTTGTACGTTTTATATTATTAAAATAATGAATGAAAATGCCTAGTGTTTACACTAGGTTTTTTTGTCGGTTTAAAGCTTCTTTTATTATGAAACACCTCTATTTTATGAACTTTTCCTAATAAATTAATATTTTATAAAAATTGAAAAAAGGGTAAATATTTGATTGGTGTGCTTACTATACTGAGAATAAGGGGGGGATGATTGTGTCATTAGATCAAACTCATTTAGAAAATGTTTATAGACAGATCAGAAGAGAGAAATTCGAATGCCTAAACTAAATTACAAAAAAATTATGCTTTTAGGATTTGGATTTTTTGCAATAAGTCTTACTTGGTCGGTCTATAATGCTTTTATGCCAAAACTTTTAAGCGATTATTTAAAGTCATCTGCTTTAATCGGATTTATTATGACGTTTGATAATTATTTTGCACTATTTTTACAACCTGCCGTAGGAATGTATAGTGATCGTTTAGATACACGATTTGGTAGAAGAATTCCATTTTTAATGGTCGGTATGCCACTTGCAGCACTATTTACCTTTTTAATTCCAGTGCATAAAACACTTTTTATGTTGATCTTTTTTATTGTGTTTATGAATTTAAGTATGAGTATTTTTCGTTCTCCGGTAATAGCACTTATGCCTGATTTAACAAGAGTTGAACAAAGAAGCAAGGCGAATAGTGTCATTAATTTTATGGGTGGAATTGGTGCTTTAATTGCGTTCTTTGTAGGTTCAATTTTGTGGGATCTAAATAAAGGATTTCCTTTTTACTTGGCAGGATTTTTAATGTTATTTAGCTTTCTAATTCTTTTTTTCTTTATTAGAGAAAAAAGAGATGTCCTATATTATGAACAGGCTGAAGAAAAGGTAAAATTAAGAGAAGGTTTTCGTTCAGCTATTCAAAATAAAAGTGCATTATTTCTATTATTAGCAATTCTGAGTTGGTTCACGGGATTTAATGGAATTGAAACTTTTTTTACACGTTATGGGGAAGTTTATTTAGGAGTAAAAGTTAGTGCAGCGGCGTTTTCATTTGCTTTCATATCATTAGCATTTTTAATCTTTGCCATTCCTGCCGGGTTTATAGGAACAAAAATTGGTAAGAAACGAAGCATATTAATCGGTATATTTGGAATTATCATTGGTTTTGTTGTTTTATTTTTCTTAAAGGATTTATTATTCATCCGAATAGTCTTTTTGATTATGGGATGTTTATGGGCATTAGTAAATATTAATTCTTATCCTTTCTTAGCCGAGATGGCACCGATTGGATTTATTGGAACATATACAGGTTTATATTATTTGTTTTCATCAATTGCTAATATTATATCACCACCATTATTAGGTGCAATTATGGATTTTATTGGATACAAGTTCATGTTCTTGTATGGTTGTTTCTTTATTACAATTTCATTCTTTATGATGCTTAAAGTAAAAGATATTCATAAAACAGTTGAAAAAAATTCAAATGCATCTATATAAATTTGATGCTTTGAATTTTTTTGGCTGAGTTTTTTTAATTTTAAGCTCAGATTTCACATAATTAAAATGAAAAAACAAATAATAATCAATGCTGATATTTCAGTGTCTTTAAAGAGTATTTTTGAAAAAAACATTAGTTAGGAGCACTACAAAATGACAACTAATATCAATAAATTGATTGATCATACAGTTTTAAAACCTGAAACAACTAAATCTCAAATAGAAAAATTATGTCAAGAAGCAAAAGAACATAATTTTGCTTCGGTTTGTGTGAATCCAACTTGGGTCAGTCATTGTGCAAATTTGTTAAAGGGCTCTGAAGTTTTAGTTTGTACTGTAATTGGGTTTCCTTTAGGTGCCAATACAAAAGAAACAAAAGCGTTTGAAACGAAGAATGCAATTGAAAATGGAGCCGGAGAAGTCGATATGGTGATTAATATCGGAGCTTTAAAAGATCAGGATTATGACACTGTTGAACAAGATATAGCAGCAGTTGTTAATGCAGCAAAAGGTAAAGCATTAGTAAAAGTAATTATTGAAACAAGTCTTTTAACGAATGAAGAAAAAGAAATGGCTTCTAAGCTTTCTGTAAAAGCTGGAGCAGATTTCGTTAAAACATCTACAGGATTTTCAACTGGTGGTGCAACTGTAGAGGATGTAGCATTAATGAGAAAAACAGTTGGCCCTGATATTGGAGTTAAAGCATCTGGCGGCGTACGTGATCTAGCAAGTGTCAATGAAATGGTTAAAGCCGGAGCAACTCGAATAGGCACAAGTAATGGAATCACAATTGTCCAAGGAAACGTAGCAACAGAAGGCTATTGATTCCTTTTAATGGCAAAGGGTGTTAAGTTTCAAACTTGACATTTACCTGTTGACCTATCAATAGTTTATGTATTATAATCGTAAAAGACATGTGGAAAAGTGTTTCTTTTTTACAGTGTTTTATTGATTGTAAGTGGTAGCTTGGAGGGAGGGAAAAGTAAGATGTCTAAAACAGTCGTTCGTAAAAACGAATCTTTAGAAGATGCTCTTCGTCGTTTTAAACGTTCAGTTTCTAAAACTGGTACGCTACAAGAAGCAAGAAAACGCGAATTTTATGAAAAGCCAAGTGTAAAACGTAAGAAAAAATCAGAGGCAGCGAGAAAACGTAAATTCTAAGAGAGGGTGTTACTATGAGTCTTCTCGAACGTTTGAATTCAGATATGAAACAAGCGATGAAGGAAAAAAACAAAGACAAGTTAGCAGTTATTCGAATGGTGAAAGCGTCATTACAAAATGAAGTAATTAGCTTAGGGAATAATGTGACATTGTCAGCTGATCAAGAGTTAACAATTTTAACTCGTGAAGTGAAACAACGTAAAGACTCCCTCCTGGAATTCGAAAAAGCTGGTCGTCAAGACCTTGTGGATAAATTAAAGCAAGAGTTACTGATTCTAAAAGAATACTTGCCTCAACAATTATCTGAAGAGGAACTTCTTGAAATTGTACGTGTTACAATTTCAGAAGTCGGTGCTACATCAAAAGCTGACATGGGGAAAGTAATGAGTGCAGTTATGCCTAAAGTAAAAGGACAAGCTGATGGCTCTTCTGTGAATAAAGCTGTAGCAAGTCTGTTAAAATAAACGTCTATTTATAGACGTTTATTTTTTTTTGAGTACTGCAATACTTCGGAAGTGCAATTAAAATGTTCAAAAGTGCAAATAAATTTCACCAGCTGCAATTAAAATCTTCGAAAGTGCAAATAAAATTTCCGAAACAGCAATTAAAATCATCGAAAGTGCAAATAAAAATTCAAAAACTGCAATTAACTTCTTCAAAATGATGCTTCAGTCCATTAAATCACATAAATCTGCTTAAATTTTCACAAAACAATACGGTTCACTAAAAAAATAACCTAATTTCTTATAAAACCGCTAATTAGTTCTTTATCCACAATCCCACAGCTTCACCTTCTTTAGTCAAGGTGTAAACTTTATCTTTTAATTAAGCTCCCATATCCAGTTTGGTTGTAAATTTCTTCCTTCTTTTTAAAATCTGCATAATTCCAATTTAGAGAAAAATCCCATCTAAAGAGTCAATGAAAAAATTATTAATATTTTAGTCAATATTTAACTAAGTGTGTGATTTATATCACATATAAAATTAAAGTTATTCGGTATGATGAATTCAGATAAACAATGCATTTGTTTAACATCTACTGGTAAGGGAGAGATGAATAATGACACCGTTCGGGGATTTACACAATGATCTTGGTGGAATAGCATTTGCTTTAGGTTGGTTAATAATTGTCGTACCATTTGCATTTACATTAATCTATATTACAAGAGAGATGGCAATTGGTGATGAAGAACGACTTCAAGATGAGATTAAGCAAGGGGTTCATGACTATGCTAGATTAAATAAAAAACTAGTCAAAACAGAAACAAATCATTCACCACAAATGGAAACAACTATGGCTAAAAGGCCGATATTTATTAAGTTGATAGTTTTGATCGTAAGTGTACTCATCACTTATGTTACAGTCAAAGGGATATACGGTGATGGGAAAAGTGATCTAACTTCAATTGGTCTTGTAGTAATGTGGAGTCTTTTCTTTCTCACACAAGGGGTACTTTGGTGGGTTGCTACTTCACAAGGAAAACAAGATGTTTATCAAGATGTTACAATCCAAAAAAGAATGTAAAAACGTAAATAAATTTAAACCGAGAATAGTTATTTGTTCTCGGTTTTTTACTATGTGCCATAACTGAAAATTAATTATAAGTGGGCTCATTATAGAGACATTCGAACCCTAAATTCATTGATTGATCTTCCGTACAACACAGACGTCAGTACCCATAAAACCCAGCTTCCTCTTCATCATTTAAAAATCAATAACCCATACCTTTATAAAATCCAACTATACATCTTAAATTTCCTTTACCTTTTACTTTTTATATCATACCTTCTCAAAATTCATCATAAATATGATATGAAAGGGGGAGGAGTCTATCTTGAAAAGATTAGCGCATAATTTAAAAACATGGATGTCAAGTAAGATGGACTTACCACCAGATGTACTATTGGAATTACCACGTATTACGATGTTAGGTCAACTACATATTTATATTGAAAACCATAGAGGCTTACTTGTGTATTCGGACAATGAATTGCGTTTGTTAATGAAGCAAGGGCAGTTGTTGATTAAGGGGAAAGATTTTATTTTGAAGACGATGTTACCTGAGGAGATTTTGTTGGAAGGCGAAATTGAGCATGTGTATTTTATTAATGAATAACATCTAGAACTTACACCATGATCAGTCTAATGAACATGGGGGATTAGGATGAAAAACCAATGGACTTCAAAACTTACGGGGATGGTTCAAGTAAAAGTGATTGGGCTTGGACCAGAACGTTTTTTAAATGAATGTATGCGAAAGGGGATTCCACTTCGTGATGTGAAGAAAAGTGGAACAAATTCAATCACGTTTACAATTGAGTTGAAAGATTATAAACGGATCAAGAATATTCCTCGCAAAAAAGAGTATAAGGTTTATTTTATTGGCAGGAAAGGGCTGCCTTTTGAAGTTAAACGAGCATGGAAGTATTTTGGATTTGTTGTAGGGGTTGTTGGCTTTTTAGTTGTATTATTTTTACTTTCAAATATGGTTTGGCGAATAGATATAAAGGGTGCTTCACCTGAAGTGGAATATAAACTCCGGAAAGATTTAACTGCGATGGGTGTTAAGACTGGAGCTTCTCAATTTACTTTACCTAGAATGCAAACAATCCAGAAAAAGCTCCAAGATGATAATCCAACATTAACCTGGATTGGTGTACAATTAAATGGGACTACCTTTCATTTTGAGGTAGTTGAAAAGCATATACCTAAGCCTGAGAAGGCGTTAAGTCCACGTCATATTATTGCAAGTGAAGAAGCTGTCATTTCAAGTATGTTTGTCGAAAAGGGGAAACCTCTTGTCGTAAAGAATGACTTTGTGAAAAAAGGTCAAATATTAGTATCTGGAATAATCGGAACAGAAGAACATCCTATTTTAGTTCCCGCAGTGGGCAAAATCATGGGGGAAGTTTGGAGAGAGGAAATTATTAGTGTTCCTTTAGATACTCCGTTTACGGTGCTTACAGGAGAGAGAAAAACTAGTTATTATATTGGAACTAAGGAAAATAAAATAAAATTTTGGGGTTTTGATAAGAATAAATATAAGTCTTTTGAAGATGAAAATAGTTCGTATCAATTTAAATTTTTAAAATGGAAATTGCCGATTTTTTTCAGTAAAAAGACTACTCTGGAAAGTGAAAAATATGTAAGAACATACTCTAAAATGCAGGCTGCTCAACTTGGAAAACAAATTGGTAAGAAGGAATTAATGAAAAAGTTAAGTCCGGATGCCAAAATTTTACAAGAAAAAGTTTTGCACGAGTCAATAGACAATGGTAAAGTTAATTTAAGAATGTATTATAAAGTTTTAGAAGATATCACAAAAACGAAAACTATTGTTCAAGGGGACTGAGTAATGCCAGAACAACTACTAACGATTAATCAACAACTAGAGGATCCAAACGAAGCAATTGCCTTATTTGGTACAAACGATAAGCATCTAGAAATAATTGAAAATTTGCTTGATGTTAAGATTGTGTCACGTGGTCAATCTGTACAAGTTTCAGGTACGAATGAAGATGTGAAAACTGTTGAGCAAATCATTCAAGCTCTTTTAGAGGTTATTCGAAATGGAGTGAGTATTACATCGAGGGATGTTACATACTCAATTCAAATGGCTAAAGAAGGAAGGCTGTTATCATTTGCTAGGTTGTATGACGAAGAAATTATTAAGAATTCAAAAGGTAAACCAATTCGAGTTAAAACTTTTGGACAAAGACATTATCTTCGTGCAATTCAATCAAATGATTTAGTATTTGGAATTGGACCTGCTGGTACAGGTAAAACATATCTTGCAGTTGTCATGGCTGTTCAAGCACTAAAAAATAATAAAGTAAGTAAAATTATTTTAACAAGACCTGCTGTGGAAGCTGGAGAAAGTTTAGGATTTTTACCAGGAGATTTGAAGGAAAAGGTTGACCCATATTTAAGACCATTGTATGATGCCTTGCACGATGTTTTAGGACAAGAGCATACTGTACGTTTAATTGAAAGAGGAACAATCGAAATTGCTCCTTTGGCTTACATGAGGGGACGTACGTTAGAAGATGCCTTTGTCATTTTGGATGAAGCTCAAAATACGACAATGGCTCAAATGAAGATGTTTTTGACCCGTTTAGGATTTGGCTCTAAAATGGTTATAACAGGAGACCCTTCACAGGTTGATTTACCTAAAGGAGTAAAGTCTGGTTTAATATCAGCTCAAAATACACTTAAAGGTGTTGAGGGTATTGGTATGACAATCTTGGAACAAACTGACGTAGTTCGTCACCCACTAGTACAAAAGATTATTCAAGCTTATGATTTAGCAAAAGAATGATTCGTAGTGACCCTACATTGATAGGGTCATTTCGTATTTTTATGATGAGGTGCATTTCTAGAAAGGGGAAACAATGAATAGTTTGCAAGCTTTAATTCAGCGTTTTAAGAATCAAACTCTTGTCATTTTACTATGTACTGTTGCATTCAGCTTATTAAGTTTTCTTCTTTTAGTTAGTCATGTTAGACCGGTAAAATACGACATTCAGCTATTATCAATTGCTGATGATAATATTTATTCACCTATCACGATTGAGGACAAAGGAGCTACGGCTAAAAAGCGACTTGAGGCTGCAGCAAGAGTTGAGGATGTATATAAATATGAGGAAAGTTATACACAAAAACGGATCGACATAGTAAATTCAATTTTTGATATTGTTACAGAAGTGAAAAATGAAAATGCAAAAAGTGATAATCCGACAGGACAAGCATTAATTGATAAAGAAACAAGTGATGTTAAGAAAAAACTGCCTGACGATATTCGTAAAAACTTAGAAGATAGTGTATTTAGCACTTTAGTTAGATCGTCAGAAGAACAGTTAAATATTACGAAAGCTTCGTTAAATACGGCGATTAACAATGTAATGTCTGAGGAAATCACGACGAACCAAATCGAAGAATCTCGTGGGAAGCTACGAAACGAATTATCATATGTAAGCGTTAATCCCTCACTAAAGGATGCGATGATCTCAATTGGTGAATTTGCGATTGTGCCAAACTACTTTTTTGATGCAGAGGAGACAAAAGAGAGAAAACGTCTAGAAAGTGAAAGTGTAGATAGTGTTTATATTTTACAAGGACAAGTCTTAGTAAAAGCTGGAGAGACAATTACAAAGGAAAAATATGATCAATTAAAATTAGTTGGCTTAATAAAAAACAAACAGTCGATTCAACCGTATATTGGATTAATTCTATTAATTGGAGTATTGGCGTACTTCGTATTGAAGCAAACGGCTTCATTGAAAGAAAAAGGGAATATATACATCGTTACATACTATAGCATTGTAATTTTTACAATCTTAATTTTGAAAATTGTAAGCTTGTTTCAAAAAGTTGAGTTTTCTGGCCTTGTATATGTAGC
The DNA here is from genome assembly GCF_001712755.1 of Gottfriedia luciferensis. GTDB lineage: Bacteria > Bacillota > Bacilli > Bacillales > Bacillaceae_G > Gottfriedia > Gottfriedia luciferensis_B. Next base: position 168,408 of record NZ_MDKC01000023.1, on the reverse strand, counting down.
TCCAGTTGCGATTGGAACTTTATTGATAAAGTTTTTATTAGGTAATCGATATTTAATGGTTTCTTCTATTATTTTCTCTATTTGCGGTAGTTTAATGTTTAACGAAGATGTAAATGGCGCAATTAATTACTCGACTGGAATTTATATTTTATTTAGTTCAATCGCCGTTTTATTTTTAAATGAGGTCAAGAATAAGCGTTCAATGATTCTCCATGCAGGATTTTTAATTTCGCTTGTTAATATTGCTACTCTGTTTTCTTTGATTTTAATACGAAATGGACAATATTCATCAGTGGAAATTGGGATTTATTTATTAATGGGACTTACTTCCGGAGTTTTATCAAGTGTCATTACGATGGGGATTTTACCTTTTGTAGAAGATTCGTTTGGAATGGTATCCTCATTTAAACTTGTTGAGTTAGGTAGTCCAAATCATCCTTTATTAAGAAAAATATTATTAGAGGCTCCTGGTACATACCATCATAGTATAATGGTTGCAAATTTAGCTGAAGGTGCTTGTGAAGCGATTGGTGCAAATGGCTTGTTAGCTAGGGTAGGAGCATATTATCATGATATTGGTAAAACGAATAATCCAGGATTCTTTATTGAAAATCAAATGGGTGGTCATAATCCTCATGATCGTATTAAACCGATTCAAAGTAAAGATATCATTTTAAGGCATGTAAGTGATGGTGTAAAAATACTAAAAAAATATAATTTGCCAAAAGATATAATTGATATTGCAGCGGAGCATCATGGTACAACTTTATTAAAGTATTTTTATTATAAGGAAAAAGAAACGAATCCTGATGTTAAAGAAAGTGATTTTAGATATCCAGGTCCAAAAGCTCATTCAAAGGAATCGGCAGTTGTAGGAATTGCTGATAGTGTTGAAGCAGCAGTTCGTTCGTTAAAGGACCCTGATATGGAAAAAATCGAGGTATTAGTTTCTTCCATTATGCATGATCGTTTGAATGATGGTCAGTTTGCAATGTGTGAATTAAACTTAAAAGAATTACACATTGTTGAGAAATCATTGTGTGAGACTTTAAAAGGAACTTTCCATTCAAGAATACAGTATCCAGATGAAAGATAAGGTGAGAAAATGGTTCAACTAGAAATTGATTTTATAGATGAAACAAATGAAGTGACTAATGAACAACAATCTGATATAAAGGGTTTACTAGAGTGCGCACTTGAATATGAGGGTGTAACGGGTGAGGTTGAAATAGCAGTTTCATTTGTAGATGATGAAAGAATTCATGAAATTAATAAAGAGTATCGAGAGAAAGACCGTGCTACTGATGTTATTTCATTTCCAATGGAAGAATTAGGAGAAGGAGAAATTGAAATCATTGGAGTGGACTTACCACGTACTTTAGGTGATATTGTCATTTCGATTCCCACTACTAAAAGACAGGCTGAAGAGTATGGTCATTCGTTCCGACGTGAATTAGGTTTTTTAGCAGTTCACGGATGTTTACATTTACTTGGTTATGATCATATGAATGAAGCTGATGAGAAAGTGATGTTTACAAAACAAAAGGAAATATTAGAAAAATATGGCCTTGAAAGACTCTAAAAAAAGAGCGCCATTATTTAATTCTTTTGGTTTTGCATTTAGTGGTATTTTTAAAGTCATTAAAGATGAAAGAAATATAAAAATCCACTTATTTGCAGCTCTTATTTCAATCGGCCTTGCGTTTTATTTACATATTAGTCGAATAGATTGGTTAATCCTTCTGCTTATTATTACAATTGTCATTTCGCTAGAGCTAGTTAATTCTTCAATTGAAGCAGTTGTAGATTTAGCATCACCTAATAAACATCCTTTAGCAAAAAAAGCGAAGGATGTAGCAGCTGGGGCGGTGTTAGTCGCTGCAATCGTTTCAATCATTATAGGTGCTTTGCTATTTTTTCCGTATTTTACTATACTACGTTAATAAGACCCCACTTTCGTGTTCGGGCTTATAATAGGAGGCTACATAAATGGATAAACAACAACTTATAAATGAAGCGATAAAAGCTAGAGTAAACGCATATGTACCATACTCGAAATTTCAAGTTGGTGCAGCATTACTTACGAAGGATGGTCAAGTTATTCGTGGTTGTAATATAGAAAATGCATCATATGGTCTAACGAATTGTGCAGAACGTACTGCATTATTCAAAGCTTATTCAGAAGGCATTACGGAGTTTACAGCAGTAGCAGTAGTCGCTGATACCGAGGGACCTGTTGCTCCTTGTGGGGCATGCCGTCAAGTTTTATTTGAACTTAGTGGTCCAGATACAATCGTATATTTAGCAAACTTAAATGGAGCAATCCAAGAAACATCAGTAAAAGAATTATTGCCAGGAGCATTTACATCGGAGGATTTGAATGAATAAAGAAAGTTATAAATCAGGTTTTGTCTCAATTATAGGTAGACCAAATGTAGGGAAAAGTACATTCCTAAATCGAGTAATAGGTCAAAAAATAGCTATAATGAGTGATAAGCCTCAAACTACTCGTAATAAAATTCAAGGCGTTTTTACAGAAGATGATGCACAAATTGTCTTTATCGATACGCCAGGAATCCATAAACCAAAACACAAACTTGGTGATTTTATGGTAAAAGTAGCTCAAGACTCAATTAAGGATGTTGACGCTACGTTATTTATGGTAAATGCCAATGAAGGATTTGGTCGTGGAGATGAATTCATTATTGAGAAGCTGCAAGGAAGTCGTAGTCCAGTTATTTTAGTTATTAATAAAATTGATACAATTCATCCTGATCAGTTATTTGATTTAATCAATAAATACAAAGATTTATACCAATTTGCTGAAATTGTTCCGATCTCAGCATTACAAGGGAATAATGTCGATCGCTTATTAAAAGTTATTAAAACTTATTTACCAGAAGGTCCGCAATATTATCCTGCAAATCAAGTAACAGATCATCCTGAAAGATTTATCATTTCAGAATTAATAAGAGAAAAAGTATTGCATTTGACTAGAGAAGAGGTTCCACATTCAATTGCTGTTATTATTGAGCAAATTGAAAGAAGACCAGAAGGAAATGCGATCTACGTGAATGCAACAATTGTCGTTGAAAGGTCTTCTCAAAAAGGAATCATTATCGGTAAGCAAGGCAGCATGTTAAAAGAGGTTGGCAAGCGTGCTCGTTTAGATATAGAAAACTTGCTTGATACAAAAGTATTTTTAGAGTTATGGGTTAAGGTTCAAAAAGATTGGCGTAACCGTATGTCTCAATTAAGAGATTTAGGATTCCGTGAGGATGAGTATTAATAGGCAAAAATCAAGGAATTTGGGCTTAGTATCAGGGGTCCAGTAATATTACCACTTGTTCAAAAAGGCCCAACATATTTTTCTTGGTTTTGCAAGCTTTTTATTTGTTATTTTAATAAATTTTATACACATGAAAATCGGGAGAGAAGGTCACATTATAAGTAAGCAGGGAAAGTAATTGGCTATAGGTAATGAGCAATGAGTTGTAGCTATTCTTGAAAGGTGGTTTCTCAATGTTGAATTTTACCTGGGATGTCTTTTCTAAAACTGGAAATGTTGAGACATATTTATTGTTTAAGCAGCTTGAACAGGAACATGTGGATCAGAAAAGTTACATTGATGAAGAAATAGCTGATATTGATTCCCTACATACTTAACCTTCATCCAATTGGATGGTGAGTTAATTGTTACAGCGTGTAGAAGGAATTGTATTACGGGCAAACGCTTATGGAGAATCAAATGTTATTATTACTCTCTTAACAAGAGAATTAGGTAAGATAGGAGTTGTGGCAAGAGGAGCAAAGAAGACAAATAGTCGACTTGCTTCTGTTACACAACTCTTTACATATGGGTCGTTTTTAATTCAAAAAGGATCTGGCTTAGGTACTTTAAGTCAAGGAGAACTGATTGATTCATTTCGTGAATTAAGAAGTGACTTAGTTGCAACTGCGTATGGTTCGATTGTTGTAGAGCTTACTGATAAAGCGGTTGAAGAGAAAAAAAATAATCCGTATTTATTTGAATTAGTCCTTCAATTACTTCAGCACATGAATGAAGGTGCAGACGCTGAAGTTTTGACTTATTTATTTATGACGAAAATGATACCTGTATTAGGATATCATCCATTTTTTGATCAATGTGTGAATTGTAGATGCAGTGCAAATGAAAATATATTTGTAGCCTTTTCAGTTAAAGAAGGTGGGTTTTTATGTCAGCGTTGTAAACACACTGATCCATATGCTTTTTCTGTTACTGAAAAATCGGTTAAGTTAATGAGGTTATTTTATCATTTTGATGTAAATCGACTTGGGAAAATTGAGGTTAGTGAAGCGACAAAGAAGAACTTACAACAAATTTTATTTTCTTATTATGATGAATATAGTGGAATCTATTTAAAGTCCCGCAAATTTTTAGAGCAATTAAAAAATATGGATAATTTTCTGAAAACTAATAAAAATTCAGAAACCTAAGGAAGGAAATAGGCTACCTATTTCCTTCTTTCTTTTTTAAATTGTAAAAATAGTATATAATATTTATTAGAGAGTATAACATATTGGATAGTTAGGGGTGAGGGAAATCGAACTGACAAAGCGACAAACTCAAATACTTGAAATTGTAAAAAATAATGGACCAATTACAGGTGAACATATAGCTGATAAGCTAGCACTTACAAGAGCTACGCTTCGCCCGGATTTAGCTATTCTTACAATGACTGGTTTTTTAGAGGCAAGACCACGAGTAGGATATTATTACACAGGAAGAACAAGCGGTGCACAAGTCATTGACAGAATAAAAAAATTGACTGTAAAGGAATTTCAGGCGATTCCTGTTGTAGTAGATCGAAGTTCATCAGTGTATGATGCAATTGTTACAATGTTTCTTGAAGATGTAGGAACGTTATTTGTTGTTGATCAAAATTCGATTTTAACAGGAGTACTTTCGAGAAAAGATTTACTCCGTGCAAGCATAGGAAATAAAGATTTGCATACATTACCCGTAGATATTATCATGACAAGAATGCCAAACATTACAATTTGCTATAAAGATGATACAATTTATAATGTAGCTAAGAGTTTAATTGAAAAACAAATTGATGCTGTCCCTGTTGTTCGTGAAAGTGAGCATGGACTTGAGGTAATTGGTCGATTTACAAAAACAAATTTTACTCGTGCGATTGTAGACTTAATGAACAATGATATGTTTTAGTAAAGTTAAGAGGTGAACATATGGGCAATTCAATCGTTTATGTTGTATCAGATTCTGTTGGTGAAACAGCAGAGCATGTCGTAAAGGCGGCTATTAGTCAATTTCATGAAAAATTCGAGATTAGACGTGTACCATACGTTGAAGATAATGCAACATTAATTGAAATAGTTCAAGTAGCAAAAGAAAATAATGGTATTATTGTATTTACATTAGTAAAACCTGATATGAGAAAGAAATTATTAGAAGAATCGCAAAGTGCTGGTGTAATCGTTTATGACTTAATCGGTCCATTAATCGACAAAATTTCAACGATTCATAAACTTGAACCTAGAAATGAACCTGGTGTTGTTCGCAAACTAGATGAAGATTATTTCCAACGTATAGAAGCAATTGAATTTGCGGTTAAATATGATGATGGAAGAGACCCAAGAGGTATTGAAAAAGCTGATATAGTCTTAATCGGTGTATCAAGAACATCAAAGACTCCTTTATCACAATATCTTGCTCATAAAGGATTTAAAGTTGCCAATGTGCCTTTAGTTCCAGAAGTTGATCCACCAGAACAACTACTTAAAGTTCCAAAAGAAAAGTGTATTGGACTAATGATTTCTCCAGAAAAGTTAAATCATATTCGAAAAGAAAGATTAATTTCATTAGGACTTCACGACGGAGCTAGTTATGCTAATATTTCAAGAATTGAAGAAGAACTAAAACACTTCAATAATGTTGTTAAACAAATTGGCTGTAAAGTTGTAGATGTTTCAAGTAAGGCAGTTGAAGAATCCGCTAATGTAATATTAAATTACTATTACCAAAATAAGCAGATTAGATAATTTTTTAAAATTAAAAATGATGATCGATCTATTTAGACTGACACATTAGAGTAATCTAATGTGTTTTCATCTTTTTTAAATAGGAATTTAGCTAAATTAGGAGCGTTTGTAAAAGATAAATTTCTTTAGTACTTATTGCTAGATTTCTTAATTAAAATAGATTATAATAAAAAATTGTATGAAATGAACTAATAATAGGTTTAACTTTTTATACTTACGAATAAACTATGAATATGTGCTTCCTAGTTTATTGAAAGATGGAAATAAAACTACATAAATCGATACATGTTTTGAAGGAATTACAAAAGACGTGTAGAAATTAATCATAAGCGATAAATAAATGGGTTTTAAGAAAACCAGAACCAGCAGTTGAATGCAATGCTTATGAACTACTGTTTAGCACTTCATTTTAGATAATTATTAATTCATATATGACTTTATAAAGTGAATTAACTTAAGTTAAAATATATGGAAATATTTTTGTCGAATCATGAAGGAATACAGTGAGTTTTATCGAATAAAATAGTATATGGAGCTGTCAGTATGGGAAACAGAATTCCCGATGAACTTGTCGAACAGGTTCGTCAGTCAGTTGACATAGTTGATGTAGTAAGTGAGTATGTTCCTCTGAAAAAACAAGGAAGAAATTATTTTGGACTTTGTCCTTTTCATGGAGAAAGCACACCATCTTTTTCTGTGTCTCCTGAAAAACAAATTTTTCATTGTTTTGGATGCGGTGCTGGAGGAAATGCGATTTCTTTCATTATGCAGCTTGAAGGACTTAACTTTCAAGAGTCTGTCCATCAGCTTGCAATAAAGACAAATATCACTTTACCTTCAGATACAGTTGACACAGTCAAGAATCCACAAGCTACTGAACAAGGCATTATGCTTGAAGCTCATGAGTTTGTCAAAAAGTACTATCATCATCTATTAGTTAACACAACAGAAGGTAAACAGGCATTAGAATACCTACTTAACAGAGGAATTTCTAGAGAGGAAATAAAGCATTTTGAGCTTGGGGTTGCTTTAGATTCTTGGGATGCTGTTACTAAGGTGTTAGAAAAACGTGGCTATCCAATGCCGATCATGGAGAAAGCTGGTCTAGTTGTTCGAAGTGAACGGGATGGTAATTACTATGATCGATTTCGAAATCGATTAATTTTTCCAATTCATAACCATCAAGGAAAAATTGTTGCATTCAGTGGAAGAATAATGGGTGAAGGGTCACCAAAATATTTAAATAGTCCTGAATCTTCAATTTTCCATAAAGGAAAATTATTATATCAATTTTACCAAGCAAAGAATGTCATGCGAAAGCAAAATCGGGCAATTCTGATGGAAGGTTTTGCAGATGTCATTTCTGCGTTTAGAGCTGGTGTCCATGATGCAGTTGCAACCATGGGAACTTCATTAACAGAGGATCAAGCGAAAGTCTTGAAAACATCTGTTGATCAAATTATTATTTGCTATGATTCAGATCAAGCTGGTATTAACGCAACTGATAAAGCAGCTAAAGTTCTTCAAAAAGAAGGATTTACAATTAAAGTTGCACAAATGCCTGATGGCTTAGATCCTGATGAATATATAAGAAAATTTGGTCCAGAAAAATTTAATACCTCTATTATTGAAGCTAGTGTATCATTAATGAGTTTTAAAATGCAATATCATCGAAAAGGAAAAAATCTTTTAGATGAAACTGTTAAATTTCAGTATATAAAAGAAATGCTACAAGAAATTGCTAAACTAAGTCAACTGATCGAACAAGATTATTACTTAAACCAACTCTCTAAAGAGTTTTCTATCTCGATTGAAGTACTTAAGAAGGAATTTGGACAATATAGTAATCAGGCAAATCGTATATCTAATGTAACAGAAGTAAAAACTGATATCAAACGCGATATTACTACTAAGACACTTCTTCCTGCACATGTTCGAGCGGAACAATTACTTTTAGCTCATATGTTAAATAGCAGCGACGTGGCTGAAAAAGTAAGACAGCAATATCAGGGTCTATTCTACAATAATGATTATTCCGAGATTATAATCCATCTTTATGCTTATTATGAAGAGGGCAATGAGTCTAATATAAGTAAATTTATGAATTACCTTCCTTCAAAAAGGTTACTTGAAGTAGTTTCAAAAATTGTCAATTTACAGATAGCACCTGAACTAACAGAGCGAGAGTTAAAGGATTATTTAGATGCATTAAACAACTATGATAAACAACAACGTATACGTGAAAAAGAAATAGATCTGAAAAAAGCCGAACGTGAAGGAGATTTTGTAAAAGCTGCAACGATTCTCCAACAAATCACACAGCTAAGATCTAGTATGAAATATGTTAAATGATTCGCGAACTTTTCGAAGGAGGGGAACAGATGGCTGATAAATCGGCTCGTTCTAAAGATACGGAAACAGAAGTAACACTTGATCAAGTAAAAGCATTATTAATTGAAAATGGTAAAAAACGTGGTGTAATTACATATGAAGAAATTGCAGATCGTTTAAATGGATTTGAAATTGATTCAGATCAACTTGAAGAATTTTATGAGCAACTAGGTGAACAAGGTATTGATATTGTTGGTGACGCTGATGATGAACCTAGAGGAACTCAATTAGAGAAGGAAGAAGAATTTGACTTAAATGATTTAAGTGTTCCTCCTGGAGTAAAAATTAATGACCCAGTACGTATGTACCTTAAAGAAATTGGCCGAGTTGATTTACTTTCTGGACAAGATGAAATCAATTTAGCGAAACGTATTGAAGAAGGCGATGAAGAAGCGAAACGACGCCTAGCGGAAGCGAACTTACGATTAGTAGTAAGTATTGCAAAACGTTATGTAGGACGCGGTATGCTGTTCCTAGACCTTATTCAAGAAGGTAATATGGGATTAATTAAAGCCGTTGAAAAGTTTGACTATCGTAAAGGTTATAAATTTAGTACATATGCTACTTGGTGGATTCGTCAAGCGATTACTCGTGCAATTGCTGACCAAGCAAGAACGATCCGTATTCCAGTTCATATGGTGGAAACAATTAACAAATTAATTCGTGTTCAACGTCAATTGCTTCAAGATTTAGGTCGCGAGCCATCTCCTGAAGAAATTGGAGAAGAAATGGATTTACCACCAGAAAAAGTTAGAGAAATCCTTAAAATTGCTCAAGAACCAGTTTCATTAGAAACACCAATTGGTGAAGAAGATGATTCACACTTAGGTGATTTCATTGAAGATTCTGAAGCAACTTCACCAGCTGAGCATGCAGCTTATGAAATGCTAAAAGAGCAATTAGAAGATGTTCTTGATACATTAACAGATCGTGAAGAAAATGTTTTACGCCTGCGTTTTGGTTTAGATGATGGACGCACTCGTACTTTAGAAGAAGTTGGTAAAGTATTTGGAGTTACACGTGAGCGTATTCGCCAAATTGAAGCAAAAGCTCTTCGTAAATTACGTCATCCAAGCCGCAGCAAACGTCTGAAAGATTTCTTAGAATAGGATGTTTTAAAAAAGTTTATCCTTTATTGGGTAAACTTTTTTATTTTCATTTAAAAAATTAAAAATGAAAACGTTTTAATTAGTAAATATGTCATGATTAAAATTTTGTCAAAATATATCGAATGTCCGTACTAAATAGATAAATGTAGTGCTATGCTACATACTAAGTATTGCGAAAACGGGTGATCTTTTAATAATTTTTTCTAAAGATGAATCAAAGGATAATTTAAGTAAAAATGGTTATTATAAATTATTATGGAGACGCTAGTTCGAATTCCATCATTTTAAACAATTGGATACCTATTTACTTTATTTTACAGAATTGTCTTTAAATTTGCAAATACTCATTTTCTTTACTTTTTTAATAATTTTTATAATTAGTTCAATACTACTAAATATAAAATAAATGGTTTGAAGACATATTACCTATATCGTAATAGCAATTATTTATTAGCGTTTTTAATAGAATAAGTTAAATTTTTTGCTTAAGCATTATTGTGTAAATAATTAAGATCAAAGTAAAAGTTTAATGGGTGACGATGGTTTTAAATGGTTTCTTAAAAAAACTTACTTATTTCATTTATCAAGAGGTGAGTTTATACAAATATAATTTGCAAATATGCTATACAGAATTTAATTCTTTATAGTAGGAAGGTTTATATAATTTTGAAATCGTTTAACAATTTTTAAATTTATCCAATATAATACTTTTTTTATTGTTTTTAATCGTATACAATAATAATGTTATAGTAATTAATTTTATTTTTTTAAGGGGTTACATAAGGGGGATCATAATGAAACGAAATCCATTAATTCCTTTTGCTCTAATTGCAGCACTAGGAATCGCAGTCATGCTAATTATTTCATTAAAAGGAGCAAAACAGGCTGATGAGATTGCTAACGGTGATAAAAAACCGGCGCAAACAGCATCAACTAAGCCAGATGAAATATATGCTCAAACATGTGTTAGCTGTCATGGTGATCAATTACAAGGGGTAGTAGGACCAAACTTAACTAAAGTAGGTTCAAGATACTCAGAAGATCAAATCAAAGACATTCTTAAAAACGGTAAAGAAGGCGGAATGCCAGCTGGTTTACTTCAAGGACCACAATTGGATGCTGTTGCTAAATGGTTATCTGAGAAAAAATAAGCAAGCATATAAAATGACCTCTTCGTTAAGAAGAGGTCATTTTGGTTTCTTGACTACTATAGTGTAAAATGATGTTATGAAAAATAAATTGAAATGGTGATTTTGTTATGAATGAAGTAAATTTATCAAAGCGTTTAAAAAGAGTATTTGATTACATACCAGAGGGCACGAAATTAGCTGATATTGGGTCAGATCATGCTTATTTACCTTGTTATGCAGTTTTAAATAAAAGATGTACCTCAGCAATTGTAGGGGAAATTACAGAGGGTCCATATAATTCAGCACGTTCTACGATCCGTCAAAGTGGTTTAGAAGGAATCGTAGAAGCGAGAATGGGAGACGGGCTAGAGGTTTTAGTGCCAAACGAAGTGGATGTCATAACAATAGCTGGAATGGGTGGTTCTTTAATTTCTAGCATATTAGAAAAAGGCAAAGAAAAACTTCAAGGTGTTGAAACGTTAGTATTGCAACCAAATATTGGTGCACATCATATTAGAAATTGGCTTGATTATGAAGGATATTCTCTTGTGGAAGAAGATATATTAGAAGAGGATGGAAAAATCTATGAAATACTAGTAGCTTCTAAATCAAATCCGAATAGTGCATACAGTGAAAAGAAAGAGATGGAGCTATTTATAGGTCCTTACTTATTAAAAAACAAAAATGATGCATTTAAGAAGAAATGGGAGCATGAAAAAAATAATTTTGAAAGAATCTTAACTCAACTTGAGTCAGCAAAACAAACAGAGGAATCGGTTCAGAAAATGAAAGAAGTTGATCAGAAACTTGAGTGGATAAAAGAGGTGCTTTCATGAAATCGATAAATGGTTTTCAAGTAGTACAGCAATTCGAAGAACTATTCCCTAAGCATTTAGCTGAGGAAGGTGATCCAAATGGCCTTCAAATAGGTACATTATCAAAACAAGTGACAAAGGTATTAATTGCATTAGATGTCACAAAAGAGGTGGTAGAAGAGGCAATTTCAGTTGGTGCAAACCTAATTATTGCTCACCACCCTATTATTTATCGTCCTTTAAAAAAGATTGATACAGACAGTGAACCGGGTAAAATTGTGGAGCTTTGTATTAAACATGATATAGCTGTTTTTGCAGCACATACAAATGTTGATATTGCAGAAAACGGTGTGAGTGATTTTTTAGCTGAAGCTTTACAATTAGAAAATACGAATGTTCTCGCTCCTACATATGTAGAAAAATTAATAAAGTTAGTTGTATATGTACCGAAAACACATGCTGAAATTGTTTTAAATGCAATTTGTGATGCTGGAGCGGGTCATATTGGTCAATACAGCCATTGTACCTTTAGTTCGAATGGAACAGGGACATTTATGCCGTTAGAGGGAACAACACCATTTATCGGGCAACAGGGTCAATTAGAAGAAGTTGATGAGGTAAAGCTCGAAACAGTTGTTCCACAATTAAAATTAAAACAAGTTCTTAAAGTGATGCAAAAGGCTCATCCTTATGAAGAAGTAGCATATGATACATACACATTAGAAAATGAAGGCAAAACATTCGGGATTGGGAGAATTGGAAGCCTTAAAGAAGAAATTTCATTAGAAGAATTTGCGCATTATGTGAAAGAAAAATTAGATTTACAAGGTGTAAGAGTGGTTGGGAACTTAAGCGATCGAGTAAAAAAGGTTGCAATTGTAGGTGGAGACGGAAATAAGTTTGCCTATCATGCAAAAAGAAATGGCGCAGATGTTTATTTAAGTGGTGATATCTATTACCACGTAGCACAGGATTGGAAAATGCTAAATTTAAATATAGTTGATGCAGGTCATAATATCGAAAAAGTAATGAAATCAGGTGTTAAACGTCTTTTAGATCATAAATTAAAAGAAAAAAACCTGGCTTGCGAAATTATCGCTTCAACGATCCATACTGATCCATTTACTTTTATTTAAACGTTTTTTGCGAATTAAAAAATAGGACTTCCGGGTTAAAAATCCAGAAGTCCTATTTTTTAGTCTTTAATTCTAACTTTAGGTAATATTTTACTTAATTCTACTCCTGATTTTGTATTCCAAGTGCTTTCATCGTTTGGATCATATTTCTCTAAAAATGCGATAACTTCACGAGTGATCGGTGTTGGAGTAGAAGCCCCAGACGTAACTGCTACAGTCTCAACGCCCTCTAACCATTTTAACTGAAGTTCAGTAATATCTGAAATACGAAATGCCTTTGTTCCTGCAATTTCATGCGAAACTTGTGCAAGTCTATTTGAGTTATTACTCATTGGGTCACCTACAACAATTGTTAGATCTGCTTGGGCTGCTTGATCAGCAATTGCTTCTTGACGAACTTGAGTTGCCATACAAATTTCTTTATGAACATGAGCAGTCGGATACTTTTTAATTGCGTATTGAATTAAATCTACTACGTCCCATTGGCTCATAGTTGTTTGGTTTGTAATGATAATTTTATCAGTTGGGATTTCTAAAGCATCGATATCAGATTTATTTTGAATTAAGTGAACAATAGAAGGTGCGATTCCAACTGCGCCCTCTGGTTCCGGATGTCCTTTTTTCCCAATATAAATAAAGTGATAGCCTTCAGCCATTCGTTCTTTAATTAGATCATGTGTTTTCGTTACATCTGGACAAGTCGCATCGATCGTCGTTAGCCCTTTTTTAATTGCTTTTGATTTTACTTCTGGAGAAACTCCGTGAGCCGTAAAAATAACAGTCCCTTTTTCAATTTTATCTAAGATATCTAATCTGCTTGGACCATCTAAAGTAATGATGCCTTCTTCTTCAAATGCGTCTGTAACATGTTTATTATGAACAATCATACCAAGTATGTAAATTGGCCTTGGTAGTGATGGATCTTTAGCTGCATTTCTAGCAATGACCATTGCATCTACAACTCCGTAGCAATAGCCTCGTGGGGTAACTTTAATAACTTTCATGGAGTAGCCCCTCCTTTATAATATTGTTTTCATTTTTTATTATAAAGGAGGGAGATACTACTATACAAAGAAAAAGAAAATTTACATAAACAATTTTGGTTTTGGATTTATGTTTGATGTAGTTTCTTCAATAATATTAGATGGTTCTACTACTTCTGACTTAATTGGAGCTTTTTTTCGTTTTTTTGGTTTTGTTTCTTCTGTTTGCACAACATCTATTATTCCATTTGAATCATTTTTTTTACTTTTTTTTGTATCAACCGGGTCGTCGGTATTTACTGCTTTAAATATTTTGTAGATTGAAGGGAAATTTTTAATAGCAGGAGCGTATTGTTGAATCATTGGCGTGACTTGTTGAGCTGCTTGAACAGCTTTTTGCATACCACCGATGACACCTGTAATAGAAGTGTCTCCTCCCATTAATCGCGAGAAAAAGCCTGGACTGCCATCATCTTCTTTTTCGGGTGGTTGCCCAGTCATTGGGTATTGATTCTGTGATCCTTGTTGCTGATAATTACTACCGCCTTGTGGCTGCATTACTGGCTGGTTTTGAAACGGAACAGGTTGTAAAATTTTATTTTGGCTTATATATTGTTGATGCGCGTTTAACTGCGGTTGATATGAAATTGGTTGCTGATAATGACCTTGTTGCCCAACAATTTGTTGGACAGGTGGATAAAACTGTTGTTGATGTTGCATATATGGTTGTTGCGGTGATTGGGGATATGGATATCGCTGATCAAAATTTGGTCCTGCACTGTATGGATTTTGTAAATTTTGATAAGGCTGTTGATAACTATTATAAAAATTTGGACCGTTCATTGGAAAAGGCTGTTTATTTTTTTTCTTAAATTTATCAAGTAATCCCAATCTAATACCTCCTTTCGAAAATACTCTTTATTACTTAGGCTATGCACATAATTTGAAATGGTTAGTATAGGACAGAATAAAAATAAAAATGCTACTAAAGAAGAAAGAAAAATTAGAATTAGCTTTATTGGGCAAATCTATTGTATAATAGATAATTGTAGCTATTTTGTACGAGGAAATAGATTCCTCATTACATAGAAAGTTTAAATTAAGAAGGTGAGTTATATGGCAATTTCATTTAAAAATTTTCAATTAAAACCATTTATTTTGGAAGCGATAGAGAAGAAACACTTTACAGAACCAACAGAAATTCAACAAAAGATCATTCCTCAAGTTAAAACTGGACGTAGTGTAATCGGTCAATCGCAAACAGGGTCAGGAAAGACTCATGCATATCTAATTCCGACAATTAATACATTAGATCCATCTTTAGATCAAGTGCAATTAGTAATAACTGCTCCAACTCGAGAATTAGCGACTCAAATTTATAATGATGTTCAAGCGATCATTGAATGTTGTCCAGAAGATGAGCAATTAACTGCAAAAAACTTCGTTGGAGGAACCGACTACAAACGTACTGTTGAAAAACTAAAAAAACAGCCACATATCGTAATTGGGACTACTGGACGTATTAAAGATTTAGTAAATGATAATGTATTATTAGTTCATACTACGAAGTATTTAGTAGTGGATGAAGCGGATTTAATGTTAGATATGGGATTTATCCATGATGTGGACCAAGTTGCATCAAAAATGCCAAAGAAACTTCAAATGCTTGTTTTTTCAGCGACAATTCCTGAAAAGCTTAAACCGTTTTTGAAAAAGTATATGGAAAATCCTGAACATATTCATATTAATCCGCAACAACTTTCAGCTCAGAAAATTGAACATATTATTGTTCCAAGTCGCCATAAAGACAAAGTTAAAATGGCTAAAGATATTTTATTAAGTTTTCAGCCATATTTAGCAATTGTCTTTACAAATACGAAGAAAAAAGCTGAAGAAGTTGCTACTCAATTATCATCATATGGCTTAAAAGTTGGTCAAATTCACGGAGATTTAAGTCCTCGTGAACGTAAAAAAATGATGAAGCAAATTCAAGATTTAGAGTTCCAATATATTGTTGCCACTGACTTAGCTTCCCGTGGAATCGATATTGAAGGGGTAAGTCATGTAATAAATATTGAACTACCAGCAGATTTAGATTTTTATGTCCACCGTGTAGGTCGTACAGGGCGTGCAAACTTCTCTGGAACTGCTATTACAATTTATGATCAAGAAGACGAACAAGCATTAGACAAACTTCAAGATCGTGGAATTACATTTGAGCATCGTGAACTAAAAAAAGGTGAATGGGTTGATTTAGGACCTCGCTCAAAACGTAAGCTACGTAAAAGAACTGATCGAAATCTTGATGCAGTTGCTGGTAAGGCGATTAAAAAGCCATCTAAAGTTAAACCTGGCTATAAACGTAAACTGAATGAACAAAGAGAATCATTTAAAAATAAAGTGAAAAGAAAAACGAGTAGATAGATAGCTTGCAAAAAAGAAAGGAAGAATATTCCTTTCTTTTTATTTTATAAGCAGGCGAACCATTTAACCATGATTGATTTTCATGTTAAAATGGTAAGTATGATTAATTAAGGTAGGAGCTGAAAGAATGTTACGAATAGGATCTCATGTTTCAATGAGCGGTAAGAAGATGTTTTTAGCCGCTAGTGAAGAAGCTGCAAGCTATGGTGCTAATACATTTATGGTGTATACAGGTGCGCCTCAAAATACACGTCGTAAAGCAATTGAAGATTTAAATATTGAAGCAGGTTTAAAACATATGGCTGAAAATGGAATTGCTGATATAGTAGTCCATGCACCATATATTATCAATATTGGAAATACTACAAATCCAGCTACTTATGAATTAGGTGTTGAATTTTTACAAAAAGAAATAGACCGTACCGCAGCATTAGGAGCAAAACAAATCGTATTACATCCAGGTGCTCATGTAGGCGCTGGTGAAGATGCTGGAATCGACAGAATTATTCAAGGCTTAAATGAAGTATTAACAGCTGAAACTCCAGTACAAATTGCGCTTGAAACAATGGCTGGAAAAGGATCAGAATGTGGTAAATCATTCGAAGAAATAGCGAGAATTATGGAAGGTGTACACTACAACGATAAATTATCAGTTTGTTTTGATACATGCCATATTAATGACGCTGGATATGATATCGTTAATGACTTTGATGGTGTCTTACAGCAATTCGATCAATTAATCGGGATCGGTAAAATAAAAGTACTTCATATTAACGATAGTAAAAATCCAATGGGAAGTCGAAAAGACCGACATGAGAACATTGGCTTTGGATCGATTGGATTTAAAGCATTAAACTATATTGTTCATCATCCACAACTAATGGACATCCCTAAAATTTTAGAAACTCCATATGTTGGTGAAGATAAAAACAACAAGGTACCACCATATAAATTAGAAATCGAAATGTTACGCAATCAAGAGTTCAATGAAAACTTAATTCAAGAATTATTGAAAGCTTAATTCAAAGAAACCAGCTCATTTTAAATAATGGGCTGGTTTTTTATTTTCTTAGTTTAATCGTTCGAACTTCATCGTTGCTCAATTTAACAGATTTGAATTCTAAATAATGAGTGGCTATTAAATCCTTAATTAAAAAAAGACGGTGTCTTTGAGCGTATTAAGACATAGTGCATGTAGACTGCAAATAAATTCTGATAATCGCAATTAAAATTGGTAAAACTGCAATTAAATTTAGAAAACCGCAAATAAATTTAGCAAAACTGCAATTAAATTCCAAAGAATCGCAAATAAAAGCCAAAATTACCCATACCCCTTAAGGTATTACGACATGAAAATCAGATATAAGAAGATAATTTTAAATGAAAAACTAGTAAATTTGCTCTTATTCTTACTAAATTGAATAAAAAACTGCTAATTATATTTTAAATAGAGCGGTTTTATCAGCTACAAATAAAAATCGCTGTATAGATACTCCCCCAGTAATAAAAAAAGGGCACCCATATGTCAGTTAATCCAACATAAGAGATAGCCCATTCGATTTATTTTATAATTCTATTTCTACTACTTTCTTTAACTTACTATCCAAATATGAAGCGATTATTTTTCCTTCTTTAATTCTTTTCACAGTGACAACATTACTAACTAATTCGTGATCATGTTCGTCTAAGTGCAATAATTTAATATAGACCACATGTGCCTTGTCACGTTCGATTAAACTACTAGCGATATTAAGAGCTAAGTTATGGCTTAAATCATCCATATGAAACATGTGTTTGAATTTCACTTCGTCATCTGTTTCTTTGTCTAAATAAATTATTTCATAATGTAGCTCATGCAAATCCATATTAATCCCTCTCATTTCGTTTTAAAATAGTTAGGTGATTCTTTGTATGAGCATTATATGATTTGTGAAATGAGTAGAGTTATAAATTAAAGCTTTTTAATGAACATTTTAACCAAGCTTAAGTTAGCTTTTGAAAAATAATATCAATTTGTTGTGCAGTGGCTTTAGAGGTAACATTTGCAATTTGGGAAAGAATTTGTTTTTTATGTTCAGCGTCATAGATATTATAATTTTTCCCGTTTAATATTGCAGCCACTTTATTGGCTTGATCTGGCGTAATATACACTTGATATTGTTGGCTTAATTTTAATAAATCCTTTGGTGTTATACTATTTACCTTTTTATTTATGAGAGTTTGGATAATATTCATTCTGAACCTCCTCTTAGGTGAAATATTTCATCAATAAATTTTATGAGAGGTTATTCTAAATAATGAGCACAGGACACAAATCTCAATTGATTTTTCAAAAATAATAAGTATTGCAGTGGGAGGAAGTGCAAAAAACTTTGACTTTTCTATGATTTCACATGGAGATTCAGAAGCAACCAAAATAAGCTCTTATTCGCAGTAAATCTTCTTACTGGAAAACAAAAGCATTGTAAAAGCGAATTAAATGAACAACTCAATTAAACTATTAAAATAGAAAAGCTTGAATTCACGATAGAATTCAAGCTTAATTGTTTACTATTAGTGGATTGCTTTCTTCTTAAACTTTCCACCTTTAACGTCAGCTATATTTCCGATTGCTACAAAGGCATTTTCATCATAGTCTTCAACAATTGATTTTAATTTTGCTTCTTCAAGTCTTGAAATGACTGTAAAGATGATTTTTTTATCTTCACCCATAAAGCCACCTTCGCCATGAAAATATGTAACTCCTCGACCTAATCGGGCATTTAATGCATCACCGATTTCTTTATCATTATCACTAATGATCCAAACAGATTTAGTATCCTGGAATCCTTCAATTGTTAAATCGATTGTTTTAAATGCTACATAATAGGCAATTAATGAATACATAGCATTATCCCATCCAAATACAAATCCTGCACTTCCGAGAATAAATACATTAAATGCCATAACAACCTCACCAATTGAAAAAGGTGATGATTTTGTTAAAAGTATTCCTATAATTTCAGTCCCATCAAGTGAGCCACCATTACGAATTACTAAACCTACGCCAATTCCTAAACCTAATCCACCAAATAATGCAGCTAGTAAAGGGTCATTAGTTAAATGAGGAATGTCTTTAAAAAGAGAGGTAAATACTGAAAGGACAGTGATACCAAATAAAGTTGAGATAGCGAATGTTTTACCGATTTGCTTATAACCTACTATTACAAAAGGTAAGTTTAACAAGAATAGAAAAATACCGAGATTAATCGAAGTAATATGGGAGAGGATCAAAGAGATACCTACGATTCCACCATCAATGATATCAGTTGGAATAAAGAATGCTTTTAAGCAAGCTGCCATCAAAGCAGCACCTAATGTAATAAAAAACCCCCGTCTAATAATCTTAAAGTTTGAAAGCTTACGATGTGTAATAGCGTTCAAAAAACCACCTCTTTATCTATATTTATATGTTAATTGTAACATATTGTATTTTTCATCACAAAGTGATAAGGCTTATTTATTAAAAATACATTAAAAAATTTATCGGAAAATTAAGGGATTTAAAGTTTTGATGAGGATGAAATTAATTGAAAATCGAATATATATTTTGCCGAGTTTTCTTTGTTTACAAATAAGAAGTATTCTCTTATACTAAGAACTTGAAGTAAAACGTAATTATTCCTAAATAGATGAAGGTGTTTTAATAAATGAGTCAAGATATCATAAAAATTGAAGATTTGTCTTATAGCTATGACCGTCAAAAGGTATTAACAGACATTAATCTTCTAGTAAAAAAAGGAGACTTTTTAGGTCTAGTTGGCCCAAATGGTAGTGGCAAATCAACTTTACTAAAATGTATATTAGGTATCCAGCAACCAGATGAAGGAAAAATAGAGATATTTGGTACAGATATTCGAAAAATGAAAAACTGGGATAAGATTGGTTATGTATCTCAAAAAGCGAATAGTTTTAACTCTGGATTTCCAGCATCGGTTTTTGAAGTAGTATCATTAGGTCTTGTTTCTAAAATTGGATTGTTTAACGGTTTTAAAAATTCGGATAAACAAAAAGTCGCTGAAGCGTTAAAATCAGTTGGAATGTATGAATTTGCAAATCGTAATATCGGCGAACTTTCAGGTGGACAACAACAGCGTGTCTTTATTGCGCGCGCACTTGTAAGTAATCCCGAACTATTAATACTCGATGAACCAACCGTTGGGGTAGATGCTGAAAATGTAGAAAGCTTTTATCAATTACTTAGCGATTTAAATAATAAGCTTGGTATTACTTTATTATTAGTTTCTCATGACATAGGCATTATTACTGATAAAGTATCACATGTTGCATGTTTAAATAAAAGATTACACTTCCATGGTAGTCGAGATAAGTTTAAAGATGCTACTGAGAAGGATTTGTCTCTTCTATATGGCCATTCTGTGCATGTACTATCTCACAATCACGAGGATGGAGGAGATAGAATATGATGGATTTTTTTCACTATGATTTTCTAAGAAATACATTAATCACTGGTATGATTATTGGAGTTATGGCTCCATTATTAGGTGTATTTGTTGTATTTAGAAGATTATCACTTATTTCTGATGCATTGAGTCACGTGACTTTATCAGGAGTTGCAGCAAGTCTTTTACTTGAAAAATATTTCTTTACATCTGGCTTTATTAGCCCATTATTTATGGGTATGACATTTTCAGTTGCAGGAGCATTTTTAATTGAAAAATTAAGAAGTGTTTATAAACATTATCAAGAGTTAGCAATTCCTATCATTCTTTCAGGAGGAATGGGATTAGGTGTCATTTTAATTTCATTAGCTAATGGATTTAATACAGATCTATTTAGTTATTTATTCGGTAGTGTTAGTGCTGTGTCACAAGAAGATTTAATTACTGTCATAATTATAGCTGTTTTTGTAGTAATATCTATCATAGTACTTTATAAAGAATTGTTCCTATTATCATTTGATGAAGAATATGCAGTTGCTTCAGGAATTAATGCAAAATGGATTCATTATTTGTTTATCTTATTAGTTGCTTTAGTAGTGTCCATTTCTATGAGAGTTGTAGGTGTTTTATTAGTATCTTCTCTAATGACATTGCCAGTAGCAGCGAGTATACGAATTTCAAAAGGTTTTAAGCAAACAATTATTTTTTCAATTATTTTCGGAGAGTTTTCAGTTGTTGCAGGTATTTTGCTTTCTTATAATTTAAATCTCGCGCCTGGTGGTACGATTGTGATCCTGCAAATCCTTATTCTTATTTTTACTTTAGGTTTGAAGAAATTAAGAACGAGTCAAAGGTAGTGATTAAATGAAATTAGCAGATGCATCAAAATTATTAAAAGAAAGAGGCTTCAAAAATACGCCTAAACGATATGATATGCTTGAATATATTTTTAGGCAAAATAAATATGTAACTGCAAGAGATATTCAACAAGCATTAAAAGATAAATACAAAGGACTTAGCTTCGATACAATCTATCGTAATTTATCCACATTTATTGAGGTTGATGTAGTAGAAGTTACAGAACTAGATGGTGAAAAACGTTTCCGATCGAAGTGTTCGTCTTCAGAACATCATCATCATTTTATTTGTTTAGATTGTGGTAATACAAAAAGTATTTATCGATGCCCTATGGACAATTTATCTGTTGATTTACCTGGTTATACAGTACAAAGTCATAAATTTGAAATATACGGACTTTGTCCGGAATGTAGTTGAATTCGATCCACTTTTAGAGAGTACAAATAGTACTCTCTATTTTTTTTTGTTCGAGAAACAAATAGTGTATTACATAATTTTCCAATTTTGTTTATACTTTAAATTAGAACAATTTAATACACTAAAAAACAAAGGAGTATAAAAATATGGCTATAGGAGATTTAATCTTTCAGTTGATTGTATTTTTAATACCAGTTGCTATTATTAGTTTTGTTATATTTATTTTTCGTTCTATTAGAAAAAATAGGCTTCAAATGCAAAGGGTTGAAACAAAGCTTGATAAAATAAACGAAAACTTAAAAAAAGATTAGTTGGCCTTATCTAATTTTATAGTAATAAGTCTTACCAGTATTTAAACCACTATTTGAATATCCTACAGAACTCGTAATTAGGATTTAGAAAATGTATTTGGGAAACAATTGAACAGGGTAGAAAAAAGTGAATATTATAAAACGTACCGAATGATTGATATAAATTAATATCTATTCATTCGGTATGTTTTTTAACTTTTTCTAGAGTAACAATTCTTATCTTATCGTTCATGTTGATTTTTTCGACGTAGATTAATAGCTATATAACAAAGGAATTATATGTAGATCAGGCTTTTATTGCCATTTTTTTGCCTACATTTTAATAGAATTTACAAAAGTATTGCCGATTTTTTGCCTATATTTTAAAAAGATTTACAAAAATCTACTCATATATTTACATCCCCTCTCTACAATTGACATGTCAGATTATTTTAAATTGGAGGAAAAAATAATGAAATCTAACATGTTTAAAAAAGTAGTAGTGGGAACTTCATTAACTTTGGCGATATCACTTTCTGTAAAAAGTACATATCTCCCATTTAATGTTTTATCCAACAGTAGTATGTCGTCCGTTGCGTTTGCTAGTGAGGGAACAGTTCTTGACATTAATTTTGACAACAATGTTGAGGATAGCTCTTCAAGTACTATAACTCCTCAAATCAAAGGCAATCCAGGATATGTTCAAGGACGAATTAATCAAGCAATTAAATTTACATCAAAAGGACAATATGTGGACCTGGGCAATCGTGACGATTTACGTTTCGGAGAGACCACAGATTTTTCTGTTGCCTTCTGGGTTAAATCAGACAATATTCAAGGAGATCCTGCTATCATTTCAAATAAGAATTGGAATTCTGGAAGCAATACAGGTTGGAATTTAGCGTTGAACAGTTCAAAACAACTTGATTGGAACTTCAAGACATCCGGAAGCGATCGGAAAGATTATAATATGGAAAATGTAGCTGATAATCAATGGCATTTCATTGTTGTAACGCATGATCGTGATGGGAGTGCACGCTTTTATAAAGATGGTAGCTTAGTTCATTCTATAGATATTTCTGGAATGAAAGGAACTCTTGATACCTCATTTACGACGAAAATCGGACAAGATGGTACAGGAAATTATGGTTCTACTCTTAATGCAGCAGTGGATAATCTTAAAATCTATCGAAATGTTTTGAGTGAATCGGAAGTCCGCGCCATGTATGATAATGCACCTCCACTTCAACCGACATCAGTAGAATCAATTTCTTTGGATCAGACTGAACTCAATCTGAAGGCAGGAGCACCTATGCCACTGACAGCAACGGTTTCTCCATCAGATGCGACGGTAAAAGATGTGGAATGGACCTCTAGTAATGGATCAGTCGCAAAAATCGAAATGCTTAACAACCGTCCTACGATTATTGCAGTGAAGGCGGGCGAAGCAACGATTACAGCCAAAACGGTCGATGGTGGTAAAACAGCTACAGCTAACGTACATGTATCCAACTCCATTGACGTGTCGGGAGATGGGTTGTTAACTGATAATGATCTAAAACTCATTCTGAAAAACCAAAATAGTCGTGAAGGTGACAAACGTTGGAAGCATGCACAAATAGCGGATATTAACAATGATAAAAAAGTGGATAAATTAGATGTGCAAATGATAAAAGATAAGCTGGCTCCTTACAAGAATGATTTTCTTTACAAGCGAGTAGTATTCATAGGAATCGATGGAGCAGGAAACGGGGTAAAAGACCCACAAGCAAATGCAATAAATATAAAGACGCTAATGAGTGAAGGCGCTGGAACATATGAAGCAAAAGCAATGATGCCGACGATTAGCGGGCATAACTGGGGATCCATGCTCCATGGAGTTGTACCTTCAAAACATGGTCTGAACAACGACAATCTAGGTAATCCTTACCCTGAAAAAAATCCTTATCCATCTTATATGAAACTACTAAAACAGGAGCGTCCTATGCTTAATCAAGCTTCCTTTACTACGTGGTCTCCAATCAACAAAGGAATTATTGAAGATTCTGCAGGTGCTTATAAAGTAAATGGTGGGAACGATAATAATACGACACAAAAAACAGTGGACTACATCAAAGCAGAAGGTAAAAACAGTCGTAATATATTTGTTCATTTGGATGAAGTGGATGGAGCAGGTCACAACTATGGCTATGGCAGCCAGAGATGGTATGAGGCATTACAAAAAGCGGATCAGCATGTTGGGCAAATTGTCCAAACTTTAGAAGAAGAAGGACTGATAGAAGATACTCTAATTATCATCACAGCGGATCATGGAGGGAAAGGTTATGGTCATGGTGGTTCCTCCCCAGAAGAACAGACCATTTTCTGGACTGCTAAAGGAAAGTCTCTAAAGCCTGGCACCGTATTGTCGGATGTAGAAAATATAGATACTGCTGCCGTCGTTGCTCATGCTCTACGTTTAGATATCCCAGAAAATTGGGATGCACAACTTCCTTCAGGACTGTTTCAAGTCAAAAAATAGAAAGTAAAAAACAGGTACATTTTTCATTATTAAGAAAAATGTACCTGATTTCATGAATTCTCCTTTTAGTCCCTTTCATAAAAAGAGGAATGTTATTTCTAAAATCGTGACGACTAATAGGACTGTCTGCTTAAAAGGTCTAGAAGAAAAACTTAGTTATGCATTAAAAATTACAATACTTCCTGTGGATCAAGATGGAACCATCCGTAGTCTAGACACATTATAATTAGCCGTTGAACCATCCCGAATGAACATGGCTAACCTTCCTAAAGGTCTAACAAAAACAAAGTTATTCAAATATGAGCATAAAGAAGCAATAAAATGATAGTATTAGTAGTTATCAAAAATAATGGAAATATCTTCTTGTCAGACGAATATAATTTGCCTAGAACCATAATTAATTATTCCGATAAGGAGGATTCTTGTGCGTCCACGACCATTATCTATTGAAAATCCAGAGAATGATAGGTATGTTAGTCTTGTACCAGAGGGAGATATTATAGAAATACTTAGTAAGCAACGAACTAAGACCATTACCCTCTTAAGCAGCGTATCAGAGGAGTCAGCAAGGAAGGCATATGCACCAGGAAAATGGACTTTAAAAGAAGTGATTGGGCATATGACAGACTCGGAACGTGTTATGTCGTATCGAATGCTTGCCATTGCACGAAATGAAAGTGAACCACTCCCAGCAATGGATCAAGATCAATACGTTTCTGCGGCAAACTTCAACAAATTATCCTGGGAGAAACTACTAGCAGGTTTAGATACGGTACGCTCCAACACGTTAAACCTTATTTCCACAATTGATGATGCAGCGTGGAATCGTAATGGAACTGTAATGAACAAGCCTGTTTCGTTAAGTACCATTGCTTATGGCATTGCCGGGCACGAGTTACACCATATGAAAGTGATTGTTGATAAATACTTATAAGTATTTTTGAATTAATGAAAAAACCTAATTTCGCATTTGTTAGTTAAGAAGCATCAAAAAAAGAATCTTCCTGTAGACTGCACCCCTTAACACAGGATGTCGGACAAGTTTTTCATCGACATTTTCAAATGATCGAAAAGAATGGGCGCAAGTTCCATCGGTATGAGAAGAAAACGGTGTTTGACATCCTGGGTGTAGTATATGGGCATAAACAAAGACTTCAAACTATTGCATAGAAAAAAATGTAATGTCTGAAGGCTTATTTAAGTATGCCTAAAATTCTGGTTGGTTATTTGAAGCTCATGGAAAACAGCCCGATCTTATTTGGGATATCTTTTCTCTATCGTTACCTTGATGGACATGCGGCTGAACCCCAAAAAGAATTGATATTTAACATAAGTTTTATTAAAAGAAATACTTACTCATGCCATTTTTAAATATAGGTAGGGTCTTAGTCACTAGCTCTTCTGGTGAAATAGGTCTTCCATCCTTATTCCATGAGTATGTAGCTCCGTATATACTCCAACTCAGTATAGTAGATAGGGTCGTTACCAAATGTTTATCCTCTAATACAATGGTATTTTTAGTGCCTTTTAGCACAAAATCAGCTATTAGCTTTTGTAACTCTTCTTTTATTTTACTTTCTATAATAGTTCCTAAAGAATTATAACCTTTAGGACATAAGTCGCTTAACTCTTTATGGTGATCACACATGGCTAGAAAAATATTTGTAATGACTTCTTCATTGAATCCCTCGTGACCATTTAGTCCTTTTTTCAATTTGTCTGTAAAAGTATTGGTGATGGTGGAATGTAATAAATCAAATTTATCGTCAAAGTGCGCATAAAATGTAGCGCGGTTAATAGCAGCCTTTTCAGTGATATCACGTACCGTTATATTGTTGAAATCTTTTTCACTAGCTAACGAAATAAAAGAGTCTACAATCAATTGTCTAGTACGAAGTATTCTCGGATCTTTTTTTGGCATAATCAATTTTTTCTTCTCCTTTTTAGGCTACACAATGGTGTTTAAAAACGACAATACAATAGAAGTGTTGTGTAAACAACATATTAGCCATTTTGGTGGTTGTTAATAGTTCTTTTTCATCTTATCATCAACTATACAACGCGCGTTGCTTAAATAACACATGTTTTTGTGGAATGGTTTTGATCAAGAAAATTGTTGTGATCATTCAGAATCATACCCAAAAGATTGAAAATGCGATTGGTTCTTAATAAATAAAGTAGTACCTATTGTATCAAATGAACTCTCTTAGAAAAAATAATTAGCTAAGAAGTTATGGAGGGAATTATATTATGAAAAATATTGTAATTGTTGGGGCAGGACCAGGATTAGGAATGTCTATTGCGAAGAAGTTCGGAAAAAACGGATTTCGTGTAGCGCTTATAGCCCGGAATGAAGAAAAGTTGAACCAACTGGTTATTGAACTAGAACAATTAGGCATTGAAGCAGCATCATTTCAAGCTGATATATTAAATAAAGCCCAAATTAGTTTAGCTTTCGCAACGATCAAAGAGAAATACGGATTTATTGATGTGGTTGAATACAGTCCAACTCCAAGTATCGATACAGTAACAACCGCATTAGATGTAACAGAAGAAAATGCGCTATACCAATTTCAATTCAACGTTTTAGGTGCGATATCGAGTATTCGAGAAGTGCTTCCGGATATGTTGGATAAACAAAGTGGAGCTCTGTTATTTACGACAGGTGGAGCCGCAATCAATCCAGTACCAATGATGGGCAATGTCGGAATTGCAGTTTCGGGTCTTCGTAATTATATCTTCAATTTGAACAGTGAATTAAACGACAAAGGTATTTATGCAGGGCACATTTCGATCGGAATCTGGATGCAGCCGAATTCGGGAGTTCAAGACAAAATCGCCGAAATTTGGTACGACATGTACACCAAAAGAGATCGAGTCGAAGAATTTATTACGGAAGATAAAGTATGAATCGGGTAGATTAAAAATCAATCATCTCGGGTATAAATCCGTCATCAATCACCAAAAAGGTAGCCGTTTTTGATGTGAGAAACGGCTACGCTAATCGAGGCACAGAAATGGAAGGATTTTATTCAAGACACCATAACACAAGGAGGCAGAAGACCATGAACATCACTATTTTTGGTGCAAGCGGTGCAATCGGTCAACTTTTAACGCGATTTGCATTAGACAACGGAGATTTCGTTACGGCATATGTTAGAAACCCTGAGAAAATAAAGCTAAATCATTCCAATTTGAGGCTTGTAACGGGGGAACTCTCGAACGCTTCAGCCATTGAAACGGCAGTTGAGGAAGCGGATGTCGTGATCAGCGCCTTAGGACCTCCGTCTGATATGTCGCGAAAGCTTAAAGGAACGCCGGTCGCCGATGGACATGACCTGATTGTCAAAGCGATGAAGAAGTTCAATAAAAAAAGGTTGATTACGCTCGCGACACCGGCCTTGCAATCTGAAGACGATAAGAAAAACTTATCGACGGTGGTGCCGGGAATATTGGCCAAGATCTTTTTGCCAAACGGTTATGTCGAAATGAAAAAGCTGGAAGGAATTATTAAACATTCGAACCTGGATTGGACAGTCGTTCGAATTATTAATCCTAATGTCAAATACAAAGGGCAATCTTATGATTATTCATTCGGCGATCAGCCAGGTAAAATGTCCGTCTCTAGGGAAAATGTGGCGAAATTCATGTATACTGCTGCTCGACAAAGCCAATTGATCAGAAGAATGCCCATTGTCTATAATAATTAAATCAGCTTAAAAGGGAGCATTCAAAATGAAAATTGAGATATGGTCGGACTATGTTTGCCCATTTTGTTATATTGGCAAACGTCAATTTGAAATAGGGTTAGAACAGTTTAAACACAAAGAAGAGGTAGAAGTCGTATTGCGTAGTTTTCAATTAGATCCATATGCGAAAAAAAATACAGGAATGGATATCCATCAAGTATTATCATCCAAGCATGGTATCCCATATGAAAAAGCAAAAGCATTGAACAATCAATTTATACAGAAAGCGAAAGAGGTTGGGTTAGATTATCAATTTGATACAATGATTCCTACGAATTCATATGATGCGCTTCTCCTTTCTTATTATGCAAAAAAGAATGGGAAGATGCAGGAGTTTATGGAGCGTATTATGAAAGCTCACTTCACGGATTCACTAGATATCGGTGACCATGCAACACTTGCTCGACTTACAAGTGAGATAGGTCTTGATGCCAACGAAGCTTTGAATGTTTTAGCAAATAATAAATATAGCAAGAATATTGCAGCTGATAGAGCCGAGGGATCAAAAATTGGGATTCAGGGCTTGCCCTTTTTCGTAGTGAATGATAAATATGCCATCTCTGGAGCACAACCTAGCCAAGTATTTTTAGAAATATTACAACGGGTTTGGAAAGAAGAGTACGCGAATGCTAAGGTTGAAAAGTATAAATTAAAGTCGTCGCACGATGATTATTGTTCAGATGGAACATGTAAATTTTAATGAATACTCAAAAAAAGATACAGAAATCTCAAAAGAATAATATAGTATTTCAAGGATCAGGTATTGTTGTTCCAAATCTTGAAGTGGTGCCGCCATCATTTTGGAATTTTTGTATCCTATGCAAATTTTAAGAAGGAAATGGACTGTTTTTGAGTTCTCTAAAGACTTTCAAAAAGGTTTTTGATTTGTTTTGATGGAACTTTGTTTTTGGGGAATAGGTTTAGGAACTAAAAACTAGCGATTTTGGGTACATTTTAAACTAACTAGTTTTTAGTTCCAAAACACTCGTTAACGGTACTTTCCTTTCATATTAAAGCTTGTAGCCTTAACGTACTATTTTTCCGACTTGTTGTCTGTACCCGGGTCCTACCAACAAAACACGGGAAACAGACGCTAAGTAAATTCCAATCTAAAAAAAGTCGAATTCCTGTGCGCTAAGGAACCGACTTTTTACTGTGGCTTGTTAAGCTAACGCATGCTTTAGTTGAACAAGAAAAAGCTTTATTTAAATTGATTTATACGAAATTTAAAGGCGATACCAAGATTAATCCCAATAATTAAACATTACATCACCAATTGTTATAGGGTTCCAATATTTGACTTGTTCTTTAATAGTACGAATATTTCTTAACTCCTCATGTTCTTCAATATTAAATTGCTTGTTCAATTCAATTACTTTCATAACTGTATACCCCGAAAACTCTTCTGCCAACTCTTCATAGTCGATAAAATACAATGGGAATGAGTTTCCAAATTTACTGTATTCATCATCAAGACAAAATGCTATAAATGGATGTGCCGCATTTACAACTGCATATATAGGTTGGGGTAGAAAGAAAAACTTTACTGCATAGAAATTATTACAATCTTCTTCTAAATATCTTAATATCTCATATTGTATATGTTTTTTTAATGCTATTTTTTTACATCTTTCATAAAAATCGAACTTATTTATTGAGGGTGGCTCAGGATCCTCTCCAGGCATGTAATATCCCCCTGTTACTCCATACGGTAAATTCATTTTAGTCATATTGAACCCCTTTATTAAATTGTATTTTAATTAAAATTAATTCTATATGATTATACCAATTAATTAGTCCTGAAATGATATACCATAGTGAAAATTTTCTTTTTCTTATTGAACTAATCTGCCATTTTGTTCAATAAAAAAGGACCGACAAAATCGTCGATCACGTTTATCAAATAATGCACTGCGTTAGTTGAACATAATTAATTCATAAACTGTTCTTGAAGAGATTGGATTGTCTTAGAATCAAGTTTGTATACTTTTCCACCTAAAGCAGTTACTAAATTTTGTTTGTAGTTCACATTGTATTCCACTTTTTTACCCGAATCATTGATAAACGAGAGAGTTAAATCAGTCGTTGGGGTTTCGTTTTGTCCAGATTGCACCTTTTTTGCGTCAAACCCTTTTTCAATTTCTTTTAATTGGTCACTGTTTTCTTTTGAGGTATAAACAATTGTGTTAACTGACGTAACGGCAACAATTGCAACAGTTTGACTAGCTTTACTTTCTGTTTTCGAGTTCATCGAACAACCAAATAAAAGTAGTGTACAACAAAACATCATTAAAATTTTCCTCATATAAATCTCCTTTTTTTAATTATTTTCTAAAGTTACATTCCACTCAAGCAATACAACATCCTTCTACGAACCTAAAGATGAATCAATTGGAAGATATTTTCCTATTACATGAAGAAAAAGAACTACTATTTTTAGCGAAATCCTTATTTAACTAATCTGCCATTTTGTTGCATAAAAAAAACGAGCTGTTAGCAACTCGTGATCTCTCCTACTGAAATAAAGAAAAAAGGTAGTTTCATTACTTCATTAAGAACTATGAAAGATGATTTATGGACATATGAAGTAGTTCATTAAACGTTCCTTCGTTATTGAAGAATCGCATTAGTTAGTTAACTCAATTATATTTTAATTAGCATTAGCAAAACGGTTTTGTATAACAAATGCGATAATAACCGATAACATTGTAATAATGAATGGAGATACAGATGAATTTTCCACAAAAACAACCTCATTTGGCAATTTTGAAATATTACTCCATTGATTAGCTATATCAGGCTGATAAAATACCGTTAAAAGCATACCTGAGAATACATTTAAAGCAACAAATAATATGATAAAACTTACTGAAAACAAAAGAATTTTTTTCATTTTTATTCTCCTTTAGTTACTCAATTTATTATATTCACTAAGAAGATTTTCCTAAGATGATACTACTAACATTAATATATTTTTCCATTTTTAACTATAAGTTTGCAAATTCCTTATTGTACTAATCTGCCATTTTGTTGAATAAAAAAACGAGCTGTGAACAACTCGTGATCTTTAACCAATGCATTGCATTATTTGAATAAGAGTTTCGTAATATCATTCTTAATATTTACTTTTAATTCATCAAATGAATATAGTTTTGAAGAATATGCCTCCAAATCCTCATATGCTTCTTCTAATGATAATGCACACACATTCTAGATAGTAGTTACTTCCAGAATTTGTTAGCATATAATACTCGCCATTGAATTCAAAGTTTTCTATATCATTAATCACTATTTTATTAAAATTTAAGGTCAGAAAAAGTTCATTTATTTCCTTAATTATCATATCCATTTCTTCCAACTCACTCCTAATATCTTATATAACTAAATCAATGAGTTAGTTCAATAACTTTACCTTGCTTTGATAATCCTTTTACTCATTATCAAATTTTTTTGTAATAGTTATAAGGAAAAGGCCAATAATGAGGATAATGATATAAGCTAATAAAGCATACTGATCTGGAACTAGTGATAAAATAAATTTGAATTTAAACTGATCGCTATTGAACCTAGGAACAATACCCCTAATTAAAACTTGTATACTTATAATAAATAAAGCAATTCCTGTTATTCTTATAATCGTATTGATTATAGTTCACTCCTAATTTAAGATAATATAAATAATCAGTTATTGTGTTATCTACTGCCATTTAGTTTCAAAAGAAAATCAAGAATCTGCTTTAACAGAGCAGATTGAAAAGAAACTTGTGAAATAAGTTAAGCATGCTTGCTTATTTTAACATTCTCAGGGCAATATATGATTGTCTTTTTATCTTTTATAAGGTATAGTAAGTTTCATCCAATATGTTTAAATGTTTAAACATATAATCTCAATTAGGATTAATCGATAAATAATATAAGTGTGAACAGTAAGGAGAAAAAATGATGAAGACAAACGAGACCGTATTAATTACAGGGGCATCTGGAGGAATTGGTAAAGAATTAGCTATTTTATTTGCAAAAGATGGATTCGATTTAGTTTTAGTAGCAAGATCGATTGATAATTTAATGAAAGTAAAAAGTGAAATTGAATCAATGTCGAAAGTAAAGATTCAACTATTTTCAAAGGATTTATCTAAGGAAGAGGAAATAGTTTCTTTACAAAAGGAACTAAATGCTAAAAATATACAAATTGATTATTTAGTGAATAATGCTGGGTTTGGATTATTTGGGGAGTTTGCAACTACAAGTTTAGACGAAGAGTTAAACATGATTGATTTAAATATACGTACAGTTACACATCTTACAAAACTGTTTTTAAAAGGGATGATTGAAAGAAATAAAGGTGGAGTAATGAATATTGCATCCACTGCAGCATTTCAACCCGGACCATTAATGGCTGTTTATTATGCTACAAAGTCTTATGTTCTTTCTTTTACTGAAGCACTTTCCAATGAACTGAAAGGAACAAATGTTAATGTAACGGCTGTTTGTCCTGGTGCAACAGAAACTAATTTTGGAAAACGTGCTAATATGCATGAATCAAATTTATTCCAAAGTGGCGTTGGGAATGTAAAAGATGTTGCTAAAGTAGCATATAAGGGATTTAGAGGTGGAAAAACAATTGTGATTCCAGGAATGACGAATAAAATACTAGCAAATTCTGTTCGATTTATGCCAAGAAAATTAGTTACGAACGTTGTAAGGTATATCCAAAGAAGAATATAATTTATCAAAACGACTCAGACATATTTTGCCGAGTCGTTTTTTTGTTGTAAATTATGTATAAATTTCTAACTAAAAATTTTAATTTTTTGGTACCTGGAAGTTTAGAAATATGTAAAATTAAACAAGCAATGTATTCAAGAATAGGTGAGGAATTAATAATAAGATTATTGCTGTCCAGCAGGGTGTGTAAATACTTGGAATAGTACGCCAAATTTGTCTACTACTTTACCGTAACATGGGCTAAATCCAGTATCTTGTAAAGGTAATTCTACTTCGCCACCTTCTGAAAGGCCTTCAAAAAATCGTTTTGAAATTTCAATTTCATTTGTGGAAATACAAATTGTTACTTGGTTTCCACTTTGGAACGGGTAACCAGGATAAGTATCTGAAAGCATTAATACGGATTTTCCGATTTGGATCGTTGCGTGCATAATTAAATTCTTAGCATCAGACGGTATTTTTCCTTCTGAATCGTCTCCAACTTCTCCATAAGTTTGACTAAATAATACCTTTGCATCAAGTGCTTTTTCATAAAAATTGATTGCTTCTTGAGCATTTCCATCCATGATTAAATAAGGGATTAATTCTAATGACATGTCCACTTCACTCCTTAATTTGAAAGAAATATGACTCAAATATTCTGAACGCCTGTCTATCCAGTACCATATTCTATTCTATCCATATCTAAATTATAAAATAAAGAACATACGTTTGCAATGTGGGCTTTATAAAAGTTTTTCGACATGAAACGGGAACTTTTGTTCTTTTTTTTTTTATTAATTTATCTGTTAAATAGAGGGGAATTGTCTCTATTGTTGAATAGTATGCATTGGGGCAAGATGTTTAATAAACTTATAGCCTAGGAGGCTGAGTGGTTTGCAGGAGCTCAAAAAATATAGAAGAAATGTCTTCATATTATTGTTTGTCATATTTATTTCATTAATAGGACATTTTGCTAAGCCATTGCCAATTGTTAGTAGAAGAATCTTAGAAGGAATTTTTTGGCTTTCCTTAATTAGTTGTTTTGGAATTATTACAAATGGCGTAATAAAGTTTAGCCAAAAAATTGGTAAGTTAGCATACTTTTTTGTTTTGGGGAGTTTAATAAGTGCAATTTTTGCATTTACAATCGAAACTTTAAATACAATAAAAGTTTTATCATTTTATATTTATTATATTTGTCTTTTTGCAAGCTTAATTACAGGTGTAATAGCAATTATAAAAGAAGAAAAAGGGTTAGCAAAATTATCGGGATTTATATTGATGTTCTTATTTGGACTAATTTTTGTGTGTACTTTTATTGTATGGAATATAAATGGTGCTCAATATTAAGCGTCAGACAGCCTGCCAAGCGCTCGTAATTAGATTAAGTTTTAAGGACTACTCTGACAATATACTGCTTTTAATTTTTTCCATCTAGTAATAGATGGTTTTTTATTTTTTATCGTTTCTACTATTAAAAAAAGGTATTAAGTTACATTTCTAGAATAGGTGAGATATTGATCGAATTACCTATTAACAATCTTAGAGATATTGAAACTTAAACTACAGAATGATTATGGGGGACAGATATGAATAAGATGCTATGGAATTCACCTGAAAACTTGAAAACATTACTTACAGAGCTAGTTAGTTGGAAAAGTATAACGTTAACAGATGGGGAACGGCAATTTCCAATTAATTTATTTAACAAGCTATCTGGTTTGCAATATTTTAAAGACCTACCACATCAACTGAAGTTACATGATTCAGATAAAGGTCGGAAATTTTTAACTGCATTGTATAAAAGGCCAGATATAAAAGATACCATTTGTCTGATCAGTCATTTTGATACGGTAAATACAGAAGAATATGGTGAGCTTGAACATCTGTCTACAAAAATTGAGGATTTAACAAATGCTTTTCATGAACGGCTAAATGAATTTTCGAAAGAAGTTCAAAATGATTTGAATTCTGGTGAATATATATTTGGTCGTGGTTCGATGGATATGAAAATGGGACTTGCGATGCATATGAGTCTTATTGAGAAAGCTAGTATTGAGGAATGGCCAATTAATCTTTTATTATTAACTGTTCCTGATGAAGAGGTAAATTCGGCTGGAATGCGTGACGCAGTCTCAACACTTGTCAATCTACAGGAAGAATATGATTTGAATATTAAGTTATTTTTAAATGGTGAGCCCGTATTCTCACAAGAACCAGGAGATCCAAAGTATTATATTTACTCTGGTACAATTGGTAAAATAATGCCAGCAGCATTATTTTATGGAAAAGAAACTCATGCTGGGGAACCATTAAGTGGGATAACATCTCCATATATTGCATCTTTTTTAACTAGAAAAATGGAGTGGAATGAGGAATTTCAAGAGACTGATTTTGGTGAGAAGACTCCGTTACCAGTTACACTACAGCAGAAGGACTTGAGGTTAGAGTATTCGACTCAAACACCTTTTCGTTCATGTGCGCTATACAATGTGTTTTTAATGAAAAGAAATGCTTCTGAGGTTTTTAATTTATTCGAAAAAATAGCACATGAAGCTGCTGAAGAATGTAATTTTGAATATGAAAATATTTGTAAAAGACATAACGTAAATCCAATTGGAAAAGTAAAAGTTATCCAATATACAGACTTGCAGCAATATGCAATAAAAAAGCTCGGCGAAGAATATGTGTTGAACCTAAAAAAAGAAATTCATTCGCACAGTGAGTGGGATGATCGTGAGAAGTCCTTTAGAATTGCAGACAATTTAATGATTGAATGTCAGGAGCTTGCACCTGCTATTATCATATTATTTGCGCCACCTTACTATCCAGCAATAAATTCTACTGAAGATGAGTTGGTAGAGCAGTGTATTAAATTTTCTTCTGAGCTTGCTAATAACCAGTTTAATTTACCTGTAAAACGTATTCACTATTTTAATGGAATAAGCGACTTAAGTTATGTTAATTACAGCGATTCGACTGGCGGATGGACGGCATTCGAGTTGAACACACCTGTATGGGGAGATAGTTATAATTTACCTTTTAGTTTAATGGAAAAATTAAATGCGCCTGTATTAAATATCGGACCGTTCGGAAAAGATGCCCATAAGTTAACGGAGAGATTACATATTAGAAATGCTTTTGAAGAAGTGCCTTATATAGTAGAAGAAGTGATTCATATGATTAGTAAAATGAGATGACAAAAAGTAAACCTTCTAAATTAGAAGGTTTCAGACTGTTGACAAACGCTCGCTTTCTTCGTTGCTTCGCCTGTCTGCGGTGCTCATTACCGTTTAAGGTAACTCCGCTCCTCACCAGGCTTCGCGCCTCGAAAGACAAGCGCTTGCAATCAGTCTGAAAATCAAATTTTAGTATTTTGTCTACATAATAAAACCTTCTAAAAAAGAAGGTTTATTTTTATTTAATATTCTATTTCTTCAATATCCTTTGCCTGAGGAAGTGGTTGGTTATTTTTTTGGCTCTGATTTATATTATTTATTTCGTCTTCTCTTCTTTCTCTTATATTGCTGTTTTGCTTTTCGCGATTTTTCAATTTATTTGCTCCCTTCACTTCGATTACAGTTAATTTGTGCAAAATTAACTAATTTATTAGAAGTTTTAGGAGTAAAGGGAGTAAAAGGGAAATATTCAGGTATGGCAAAATCGTTTAACCTTTTATTTCTGCTTTTTGATTAAATAGATTATTAAAAATGGATTGCCACTCATTTTGACTTTTTATTTCAGTTAGACAGATTCTATGATTTTTCGTTACTTTTAATTGGTGATCTGATAATGAAATTCTTCCTTCTTTCGTTAATAAGTTGACGATTTTATATTGGGTGAAAATTGTTTCATTACTAGTTTGGAAGTATAGAAATTGTTCTTCGAATTGTTGGAGCTGTTTTGGGATAGTTGAAATGAAAAGTAAATCCTTCCAAATTCCACTGAATTTTTGAAGTATGAAATTCGAATCGTCTTGTTTAATCATTCGATAGGATCCATTTGAATCTGAGTATTCATAATGGTCACGAAGCAAGAGTGGTTCTAAAAAACCGCCACCAATTCCTACGTCTGCGAGATAGTTTTGATTGTCAATTTTGACTAATATTGATAAATGTGAAAATTCGGGATTCCAACACTGTTTTTCTTCATTCCAAAATTTAGTTGAAATAAATGATACATTGAAACCTAATTCCTGTAGAACTGAAAAAAGTAATGAATTCGTTTCAAAACAAATCCCACCACGCTTACCATTTGCTATTTTTTTCATAATTTCAGAAGGATTCATTGAGAGCGGTATTTGAGAAATAATATCGATATTTTCAAATGGTATTGAAAGTAAGTGGTGTTTATGAATTTGTTTTAATGAGGAATATGAAATTGTTTGGGGTTTATTTAAACGGATGTGTTTAAAATATGACTCAATTAGCATGAAATCCTCCATAAAATTTAATGTAAATAGTAAATATAATGAGTATACAATGAGGATTGTATAAAAAGTTAAAAATAAGAGAAATAATTTAAAATTTTCTAAAATCATAGTTGACACATAGGAATAGTCTGTTTATTATTAAGCTTATATAAAAAATCAATATGGCTGATTGGAAGACCAAAGGCCCTTAACTATTTTCATTAGTTAAGGGTCTTTTTGCACTTTAAAAAGGATAAATTGGCAGCGATGAGGAGTACTCGGCGTAGTGGCCAATTATAGGAATAAAGTATAAGTGCAACTACGTCTCTGCCTTCGCCTAAAAGGCTAGGCAATCGACGAGTTTTCTTTACATTTGTGCCTTAAAGGGGAGATTTTAATGTGTTGAAGTGTAGAGGTGGGTACAAATAAAAATCGGAAAATTGAAATTGAGAGGGGCAGATTATTGTGGGGGCAAAGAAATGGGTTATTAGTTCAGTAGTTGTTGTATTAGCAGTTTCGGGAGTATTGTATGCGACCTTGAAGGATGATAAATCTGAGGCTACTAATACTGAAGCGGCAAATAAAAAAGTGGAATTGTTAAATGTTTCTTATGATCCAACTCGTGAATTATATGAAAATTATAATAAAGCTTTTAGTAAATATTGGGAAAAAGAACATCACCAAACTGTAACAATTAAGCAGTCTCATGGTGGTTCTGGAAAGCAAGCTAGAGCAGTAATCGACGGTTTAGATGCTGATGTAGTTACACTAGCTCTTGGATATGATATTGATTCGATCAATGAAAAGGCACAACTAATATCCCCTAATTGGCAAAAAGAATTTAAATACAATTCAACTCCTTATACATCAACAATTGTTTTTTTAGTAAGGAAAGGAAATCCGAAAAATATTAAGGATTGGGATGATTTAACGAAAAAAGGAGTTCAAGTCATTACTCCAAATCCAAAAACTTCGGGTGGTGCAAGGTGGAATTATTTAGCTGCTTGGGGCTATGCAGACAAAAAATATAATGGCGATGAGAAAAAAGTAAAAGCGTTTATGAAGAAATTATATAAAAACGTTCCAGTATTAGATACTGGTGCACGTGGTTCAACAACTACATTTGTTGAAAAAGGAATTGGAGATGTGTTAATTGCATGGGAAAATGAAGCATTACTTTCAGAGAAGGAATTAGGTGAGGGGAAATATAAAATTGTATATCCTTCGATTAGTATTCTAGCTGAGCCACCTGTTGCGGTTGTTGATAAAAATGTGAAGGAAAAGAAAACCGAAGAAGTAGCAAAGGCGTACTTATCTTATCTTTATAGCAAAGAAGGTCAAAAGATCATCGCCGAAAATTATTATCGTCCAAGAGATAAAGAGATACTCGCTAAATATAGTGAACAATATCCTAGCCTGCCACTGTTAACAATTGATAAAGATTTCGGAGGATGGGGTAAAGCTCAATCGAAGCATTTTGATGATGGTGGAGTATTTGACCAAATTTATCAATAATCACGTAAGTGGAAAATAAGGAGGACATTGGACTTTATTGGGCGTTTTACTAGAGCTTAAGCCAAGTCTTCTTTATTTGATTTTTATTTTAAGGAGGATTGACAAAATTTGTTTAAGAAGCAGAAAAGAATCCTACCTGGATTTGGATTAACATTTGGATTTTCAATATTATATATAAGTTTTTTTATTTTTCTTCCGGTATCGGTGCTGTTTTTGCATTCTTTCGATATAGGTTGGTCAAAATTTATAAAAATTGTTAGTGAACATAGAGTACTAATGTCTTATAAAGTAAGTTTTGGAACTGCCTTTATTGCTGCGATTATTAACGCTGTTTTTGGTTTATTAGTAGCTTGGGTGCTTGTACGTTATCGTTTTCCTGGTAAACGAATTGTAGATGCATTCATTGATTTACCTTTTGCATTACCGACTGCAGTTGCTGGTATTACTTTAACTACATTGTATTCTCCTGATGGTTGGGTTGGTAAATTTTTCTCTTTCAAAATAGCTTATACACCACTTGGGATTATTATAGCTCTTACATTTATCGGGTTACCATTTGTAGTTAGGATGGTTCAACCTGTTCTTGAAAATTTTCAAAAAGATGTTGAGGAAGCAGCAGCAAGTCTAGGTGCAAACCGTTTTCAAATTTTTTGGAAAGTAATTTTTCCGGGGATTTTACCAGCATTATTGACTGGATTTTCTTTAGCATTCGCAAGATCCTTAGGTGAGTATGGGTCTGTCGTGTTTATTTCGGGAAATATGCCAATGAAGACTGAAATTACACCCTTGTTAATTATGACAAAATTAGAGCAATATGATTACTCGGGCGCAACCGCACTTGCTGTTGTGTTATTAGTAACTTCTTTTTTACTCTTATTGATCATTAGTATTTTTCAAAGATACGCAAATCGTGCTTTTGTTCAAGGGGGTAAGGGTTAAGAATGGAAAGAGAATTTAAGATTGTGAGAGAACTAGAAGTGAATGCTAATACTGATAAAAGAGCAAAATTGAACGGCAATACGATTCAGATCATGTTAATTAGTATTGTCATACTTTTTTTAGCGTTATTTTTATTTCTTCCATTAGTTTCAATTTTTATAAAGGCCTTACAAGATGGTTTTGGAGTTTATAAAGAAGCGATTGTAAATGATGAGACGTTAGCAGCAATTAAATTGACGTTTTTGGTAACGATTATTACGTTACCGCTTAATGCAATTTTTGGTGTTTCGATTGCCTGGGCTACAACGAAATTTAATTTTAAAGGAAAAAATATATTAGTAACTTTAATTGAACTACCTTTTGCAGTGTCGCCAGTTGTAGCAGGATTTTTATTTGTTCTATTATTTAGTCCGAATAATGGGATTTTTGGTGGTTGGTTAAAGGAACATAATTTGAAAATCATTTTTTCAACACCTGGAATTGTTTTAGCAACAATTTTTGTCACTTTGCCTTTTGTTGCGAAAGAATTAATTGCGGTTATGCAGGCAACAGGCAGTGCTGAAGAAGAGGCTGCGCTAACTTTGGGTGCGAACGGATGGCATATTTTTTGGAAGGTGACACTTCCGAAAATTAAATGGGGACTTTTGTATGGCGTTATATTATGCAATGCAAGAGCGGTTGGAGAATTTGGTGCTGTATCTGTTGTATCTGGACATATTCGCGGCGAAACAATTACAATGCCACTTCAAATTGAAAATTTATATAATGAGTACCAATTTCCACAAGCATATACAGTTGCGTCACTCATGTCCATTTTTGCGATTCTGACATTAGTTATTAAAAATATTATTGAATGGAAAGTTCTAAAGGAAGAGAAACAATAGGAGAGGATTGTATGTCAATTAAAGTTTCAAATGTAATGAAAAGTTATGAAAATGAAACTGCCTTAAAAGGAATTGATTTAAATATTAAAAAAGGGGAATTAGTTGCTTTATTAGGTCCATCTGGGTCTGGTAAAACAACATTGTTGCGAATCATTGCCGGTTTAGAGAATCCAGATTTGGGTGAAATATTTTTTGAAGATCAGGATGTAGCAAATGTGCAAGTGAAAGAAAGAAATGTAGGATTTGTATTCCAGCATTATGCTTTATTTCAGCACATGACTGTTTTTGAAAATATTGCTTTTGGTTTGAAGGTTAGACCAAGAGCTACACGTCCTTTAAAAAGAAAAATTAATGAGAAAGTGATGGAATTACTATCTTTAGTAAAATTAGAAAGCTTTGCAAATCGATTTCCTTCTCAATTATCTGGTGGCCAAAGACAACGTGTTGCATTAGCAAGAGCATTGGCTGTTGAACCAAGTGTATTATTATTAGATGAACCATTTGGGGCATTGGATGCAAAAGTGAGAAAGGATTTAAGAAGATGGTTACGTAAACTCCATGATGAAATTCATATTACGAGTATATTTGTAACGCATGATCAAGAGGAAGCACTTGAAGTTGCAGATCGAGTTGTCATTATGAATGGCGGGACGATTGAACAAATTGGAACACCTGAGGAAGTTTACCATACACCAGCAAGTCCGTTTGTTTATGATTTTCTTGGCAAAGTAAATTTATTTCATGGAAGAATAAATAAAGGAAGCTTAATAAGTGGAGGATTAGAAATTCCATTACCAGAATTAGTTGAACAAGAACATAAAGAACATAAAGAGGTTACCGGTTATGTTCGTCCTCATCAAATTACAATCGAAAAGTTTGAAACAAATCAAACTTCGATCAGTGCAATCGTAACCCATATTCATGCTGTAGGACCGATCGTATATGTGGAGGTTCTACGAGAGGATACAAATGATTATGTTGAAATTGAACTCATGAACGAATTATTTTACGAGCTAAATATTCAACTTGGAGAAAGGGTATTTGTCCGTCCAAATGAATTGAAGGTATTTATTCCTCAAGATTATTCGATCTGACAAGATTAGAAAAGTATAAAAAAGGTTAAGGAGCAATGTCCTTAACCTTTTTGTTATTATTAACCTTTTGCTGCTTCTAGTTCAGCTAGTTTTTCTTTGGCAATGATGTCGATTTCGCGTTTTAGTTCTTCAACCATTGTTGCTTCTGGTACTTTTCGTACGATTTCCCCGTGACGGAATAGTAATCCTTCACCACGAGCTCCAGCAATACCGATATCTGCTTCACGTGCTTCACCAGGACCGTTTACTGCACATCCAAGAACGGCAACTTTAATTGGTACTTTTAATGTTGAAATGTACTCTTCAACATCATTCGCAATACTAATTAAGTCAATTTCAATTCGACCACATGTAGGACATGAAATTAATGTCGCAGCATTTGATGATAAACCGAAAGATTTAAGTAATTCTCTTGCAACTTTTACTTCTTCAACTGGATCTGCGCTTAATGAGATACGCATTGTATTTCCGATCCCTTTACTAATGATTGCACCTAAACCAGCGGCACTCTTAACAGTACCAGCAAACAATGTACCTGATTCAGTAATACCTAAATGTAAAGGATAATCGAATGCTTTTGAAGCTTTTTCATATGCTTCAATCGCAAGGTTTACATCTGATGCTTTCATCGAAACGATGATGTCATGGAAATCTAAATCTTCAAGTATTTTAATATGATGTAATGCACTTTCAACCATTCCATCAGCAGTTGGGTAACCATATTTCTCTAAGATTCGTTTTTCTAATGAACCAGCATTAACACCGATACGAATCGGAATTCCTTTAGCTTTAGCAGCATTTACTACTGCCTCAACTTTTTCTTTACGACCGATATTACCTGGATTAATTCTTATTTTATCTACTCCGCCTTCAATTGCTTTTAAGGCTAATTTATAATCAAAGTGTATATCTGCAACAAGTGGTATGTTAATTTGTTTTTTAATATCAGCGATTGCATTTGCAGCTCTTTCGTCAGGTACTGCCACTCGAACAATCTGACATCCAGCTTCTTCTAGTCGTTTGATTTCTGCAACTGTTGCTTCAACATCGTGTGTTTTTGTTGTAGTCATACTTTGGATTGAAATTTCATTTGCTCCACCAACAACCACATTACCTACTTTAACTGCACGTGTTTTACTTCTATGTGTAATTTCGTTCACGAGTAACTCGCTCCTTCAAAAATAACTTTATTTCTATTTTGTATAAATCTACATTATCATATTTTCTTCATGATTACTCATTTTATCAACTGGTTCTAAAGAAATATATCACAAATTTTATTTTTGTGAAGAGTAAATTGGGAATTTATATGATTTTCCACTTTGAATTTTAGTAGGTGAAAGACCATTGTTTAACGCACTAAAATCTTTTGTGATTTGGCTAATTGGCTGGTTAAAATCGGGGTTAAGGTCTTCGATAATTCCTAAAACAGTGTCACCGTTTTTAACTTGAATTTTTTCAAATTTTGGAAGTGAGGTTGATTTTGTTTCAGATTTTGTTGCTTTTGCCACTGTAGCAATATGTTTAGTTGGGATCGTCCCTACTTGTAAATCAAAGAATATTATATATGCAAGCAATAAAGAACCAAGTAAAAAAGCTATTTTTTTCATTAATAATCACTCCTTTTGTAGACTATATGCTTGTCCACAACGAATATTCCTATTAGGAGCTTGGACTAATAAATATTTTAGCAAAAAAAAAAGAAGTGTGAGTCACACTTCAGTAAACATTATTTTTTAGTAGGTAAATTTTTAATTGTTAAAGTGTACATAGCAACTGTTATTAAAATAAAAATTAATGTTTGGAATGGTATATTGATTTTCAATAATCCTAGCAATAAATAGATAACAGTCGGTAGTGTTAAGCTATATGAAACCATTGCAAAGCGTTGTCTAAAAGGTAAGTGCTTAGTCGACTTAAATAAAGCTGTTAAAAACGCTAATAATGTAGCAACTATAAATATGAAGATACTAGATCCTAAATAAAATAAGAAAAATAATGCGATTAAAAATACTGGAAGAGCTTCTTTTATATTTTTAATAAAATTTGAAACGTCTGCTTTGTTTATTTTTTTAGATTTTAATGAAGGGTAAGGGAAATCTTGCTCGCCTTTATCATTTTTAATAATTACTCTATTTTTTAAAACAACAACAGCAAATTGTTCATTTTTTAATTTTGAAGGAATAACTGTTTCATTTGGATAAAAAGCATATTTATAATCGCCGATATTTCGTTCGAACGGCGTATTATCGTTAATTGATATAGCTCCTTTGTTTAAAGAAATTGACTGAATATTATCTTTAAGCAAATGAGAAACATTGTTCACCTGAAGCTTCACGTTTTTTTCAAATGAAAAGAAACCCGGAAGAGTATATAAAATTGCAAGTAGGAAAAGAAAAAAGATTGTTTTACCGATTTTTTGGAGTCTATATCTTGATATTGTTTTTGGAGAGTATAAACTAAACCAAAATTGTTTAAATATATTCATAAACTCATCCTTTCTTATATAATGTTATTTCACTTCCCGAAATTTATTATGTAACTTTCGGGCTATTTTGTATATTATAATCTTTTTTTGGTAATTGAATATTAAACTTTAATTAAAATGATAAGAGTAAATAAGAAGAGTAAGACAATGGTTTTAAGAATTGTATTTAAGCTTGGCTTTAAATCCCATTAAACCAATTTATTTTCACTAAAAAATAGTTATTATAAATTAATAATAAAAAAATAATAAAAAGTGTTGACGTCTAGTTTGAAACATGGTAAATTAAATATTGTCTTAAGGACAACAAGAATTATTCCGCAGTAGCTCAGTGGTAGAGCACTCGGCTGTTAACCGAGTGGTCGTAGGTTCGAACCCTACCTGCGGAGCCATTTATATATTTTGGCGGTGTAGCTCAGCTGGCTAGAGCGTACGGTTCATACCCGTGAGGTCGTGGGTTCGACTCCCTCCGCCGCTACCAATATTTTATTATGGAGTAATACCCAAGTCCGGCTGAAGGGATCGGTCTTGAAAACCGACAGGGGTGTAAAAGCCCGCGGGGGTTCGAATCCCTCTTACTCCTTAATTAGTGAAAAAAGTCTTCAACTATCATGTTGAA
Source organism: Gottfriedia luciferensis (assembly GCF_001712755.1). Taxonomy (GTDB): domain Bacteria; phylum Bacillota; class Bacilli; order Bacillales; family Bacillaceae_G; genus Gottfriedia; species Gottfriedia luciferensis_B. Next base: position 123,441 of record NZ_MDKC01000023.1, on the reverse strand, counting down.
GACTTTTTTCGTTTTAGTTTTTAAATTAATAAAGGTTGATTTTAAAGCTTACGGTCCAGATTAATTTTTCTTCCAAAAATTAATCTTTTTTACTTTCTTTCCCTTTTCTGAGCATTACTATTGAAATCTTTCAGTATATTTGATAACTTTAAATTGAAATTCACTATTATCTTTGGGAGGAAATAAAAAATGTCAAAATTTGAATTACCACAATTACCTTATGCTTATGATGCATTAGAGCCACACTTTGATAAAGAAACAATGAATATTCACCACACTCGTCACCACAATACATATGTAACAAACTTAAACGCTGCTTTAGAAGGTAAAGAAGTAGCTGCTTCTTCAATTGAAGAATTAATTTCAAACTTAGATGCACTTCCAGAAGGTATCCGTACAGCTGTACGTAACAATGGTGGTGGACATGCTAACCATAGCTTATTCTGGACTTTATTAACTCCAGAAGGCACTGGCACTCCAGTTGGAGAAGTTGCTGAAGCAATTAACGCTAAATTCGGTAGCTTAGATGAGTTAAAATCTGCTTTCACTCAAGCTGCATTAACTCGTTTCGGTTCTGGTTGGGCATGGTTAGTAGTAAACAATGGTGAGTTAGAAGTGACTAGCACAGCTAACCAAGATTCACCATTAATGGAAGGTAAAACTCCAATCTTAGGTTTAGATGTTTGGGAGCATGCTTACTACTTAAACTACCAAAACAAACGCCCTGACTACGTTGGTGCATTCTGGAATGTAGTTAACTGGGAAAAAGTAGAAGAATTATACCAAGCTGCTAAATAATTTATAAAAAATGAACACTACTTAATTTATTTAAGTAGTGTTTTTTTTATGTTTAAAAAAGGATAAATTTTCATTTACTCGGAAAACTAGTTCATGAGACAAAGGAGAGTTTATTATGAGTAAGTGGAAATTTTTATTAGGTGACGTAGATTTAAATAAAGATTTAATTCTTTTACTAAGTGTCGGTGGATTGTTTACTCTAGCGACCGCTTTATCTAGCACATTTGTAAATGTTTATTTGTGGAAGCAATCAAATAATTATTTACCAATTGCTTCGTACCAATTTTCGATCGCATTTTTTCAAGCCCTTACATTCGTTATAGCAGGCAGATTAGCTAAAACAATTGATCGAGTAGTCATTTTAAGGGTGGGTATTTCTTTTTTGGCAATATTCTACATAGTCGTTTTACTTTTCGAAACGAAGACATTATTAGCAACAATTTTGATTGGAGCGATTTTAGGAATTGGAAATGGATGTTACTATTTGGCGTTTAACTTATTAACGTTTGAAGTTACTGAACCCGAAACTAGACAATTTTTTAATGGTTTTTTAGGGCTAATTAATTCGTTCACGGGAATGCTTGGCCCATTTATAGCCGGAGCAATTATTTCTTCAATGATTGGAAATAAAGGTTATCATTTTGTGTTTCTTGCTGCTGTTATTTTATTTATATGTGCAGTGGTCTTAAGTTGCTTCTTAGTTAGACGGGAACTTGATAGTGAGTTCAATATTAAGCGTGTCATTCAGGAAAGAAAATTAAATGAAAATTGGCGGAAAGTAACTTATGCTAATTTCTTTCAGGGGATTCGTGAAGGGATTTTTATGTTTGTTATTTCAATTTATATTTTCTTATCAACTGGAAGTGAATTTGCTTTAGGGAAATACGGATTAATTACATCGTTAATTAGCTTTATTACCTATTATATTGTTACAAGAATTATAAAAGAAAATTTTAGAATGAAAGCTATATTTATTGGTGGCTTTTTACTATTTTGCGCCGTTTTTGTAATCGCTTTTAAAGTTTCGTTTCCTTTATTAATCATTTACGGTGCAATAATTTCTTTGGCATATCCAATCATTTTAGTACCTTACTTATCTTTAACATATGATATAATAGGAAAATCGTATAAGGCCAGGGAATATAGAGTGGAATATATCGTAATACGTGAAGTGTATTTAAATAGCGGTAGAATGTTTTCGATTGCAGTTTTCATTGTATGTACATCACTATTCGAACCAGAACAAGTTATTCCATTATTAATGTGTTTATTTGGTGCAGGACACTTTTTGGTCTATTTCGTGATGAGGAAATTAGAATATAAGCACGCTTAAGTATTGTCACTAAATTGTCAAAAACTTAGCAGTGATTCCTTTTCCGACTCATTAAAATATTAATATGTAGAATTAGTAATTGTAGAAAAAAGAGGAGAAAAAATGAATAAGCCTAAGAAATATAAAATCACATTACCAACCCGACTGAATACACTATTTTTTCTTGTGTTTGTCTTATTTTCATTTTTAATTCTAAGATTAGGTGTCGTACAAATAGTTAAAGGTGAAGACTATAAATTAGAATTAGAGCGTACAGAAAATATGACCGTCGATCAAGCTGTACCAAGGGGGAAAATTTTAGATCGTAACGGAAAGGTTGTCGTAGATAATACGCCTTTACGTACAATTACGTATACACGAAAAAAAGGGACAACTTCAGGTGAGTTATTAACAATGGCTACAAAGTTAAAAACTTATCTAAAAATGCCAACTAATAAAATAACTGAACGAGATAAAAAAGATTATTGGTTATTAACAAATCCTAAAGATGCAAAAAAATTAGTATCAAAAGAAGAGGATAAAACACTAAAAGCTCAAAATAAAGATGATGACGCTGCTTACAATAAAGCTTACTATAACTTACAGCTTGATAAAATTACAGCAGATGATATCAATTCACTTAGTGCAAATGACTTACAGATCCTTGCAATTTACAAGCAAATGAGTGCTGGTTATGCACTAACTCCACAAACAATTAAAAGTGAGGGAGTTACTGAAAAAGAATATGCAACAGTTAGTGAACATTTGGACCAACTTCCAGGTGTAGATGTAACGACTAATTGGGAAAGAAAATACGTTTATGGTGATACGTTCCGAACAATTTTAGGTAATATTACTTCTGAAAAAGAAGGATTACCTGCTCAGAATGTCGATTATTATTTAGCACGTGGTTATGACCGTAATGATCGTGTAGGAAAAAGTTATATTGAAAAGCAATATGAAGATGTTTTACGTGGTACAAAAGGTAAGGCACAAAATGTTATTGATTCAAATGGAAATGTTGTTGATACGAAAGTGATTACAGAAGGGGAACCCGGAAGTGATTTAGTACTATCAATTGATATGGAACTTCAAGGTAAGGTTGATGAAATAATTAAAGATAGGCTTTTACAAGCTAAAGCCACGTCAAATGGTCGATATTTGGACAGAGCATTTGTTACGATGATTAACCCGAAAACGGGTGAAATTTTAGCTATGTCAGGAAAGCAAATTGTTAAAGATAAAAAGACAGGAAAAAATAAAGTAGTCGATTACGCAACTGGAAATCTTACTTCATCTTATGAGATGGGTTCAACAGTTAAAGGTGCAACTCTTTTAACTGGTTATCAAACGGGGGCAATTACTCCAGGTCAAAGGCAATTCGATACACCGATTAAAATTGCTGGTACACCAGTAAAAGCGTCATATAAAAACTTCGGATGGATTAATGATTTAGATGCTCTAAAGTATTCATCAAACGTTTATATGTTCAGAACGGCAATGGCTATTGGACATGCACATTACGTAGAGAATAGGCCTTTAGATATCGATGTAAAAGCGTTTGATACATTCCGAAATAGTTTCAGTCAATTCGGACTTGGTGTTAAAACGGGAATTGATTTACCAAATGAAGCAATTGGATTTAAAGGTGTAGACAAAAGCCCAGGTTTCCTTCTAGATATGGCGATTGGGCAGTATGATACTTATACGCCACTTCAATTAGCCCAATATGTATCTACAATCGCTAATGGCGGTTATAGAATTCAACCGCATGTTGCAAAAGAAATAAGACAGCCTTCTATAGGTGAAGATAATGGTGTTATTAGAACAGAAGTAAAACCTAAAGTATTAAATCGAATAGATATGAAACAATCATATATCGATCATGTTAAACAAGGTTTGATCAAAGTATATAATGAGACTGGTGGTACTGCTCGCAAATACTTCATAGGGGTAGACTATAAAATAGCCGGTAAAACAGGTACAGCCCAATCTGTATACGACGGTCCAGATCGTAAAAAATACAATGGGCCACAAAAAACTTATAATGAAACATTAATGGGTTATGCTCCATATGACGATCCAGAAATTGCCTTTGTAGTAGTAGTTCCTTGGTTACAAACTGACCAAGCGCCAGTAAATAAATACATTGGTCGAGATATTATGGATGAATACTTTAAATTGAAAAAAGATAGACAATCAATTTATAATGACGAACCAAAAGACGTTTTAGATAATCAAGACAATCAAAATAGTCAAGATAACCAAGACACTCAAAATAAAAATCAATAAGAAGAGAAGGGATTAAACCCTTCTCTTTTTTATTTGGAAATCTCCTTTTCTACACCCTTCCTTCACATTCTGAACTTATTTACATAATCTTTACATTCGGTTAAAACAGGTTTAATAGTTTGAGAATATGATTATTCATGTAAGTACTAATGAATTTTAACGATTATAAAGTTTATCTATTGTTTAGTTAATATTTTATATATCAAAAATAGAAAGCTTCCTTTAGGATGAGAGGGGATCGAAAGTTATGACAATGACATTAAATAGAGAGAATATTATTAAAAATGATGACCTTGAAGAGACAAATACAAACGTGAAAAAATCAATTGTATATGATACTCAAGATTTAAATTTATGGTATGGACAAGATAAAGCATTAAAAAATATAAATTTAAGTATTTATGAGAATGAAGTTACTGCGATTATTGGACCTAGTGGATGTGGTAAATCGACTTACTTAAAAACGTTAAATCGTATGGTTGAGTTAGTTCCTTCAGTTCGAACAGAAGGGAAGATTCTTTACCGCGAACAAGATATCTTCGATAAAAACTATCCTGTTGAAGAATTAAGAACACGCGTAGGAATGGTATTCCAAAAACCAAATGTATTCCCTAAATCAATTTGGGAAAACGTTGCATATGGACCAAAAATACATGGTATTAAAGATAAAGCCACATTAAATCAGATTGTTGAAAAAAGTTTAAAAGGCGCAGCAATTTGGGATGAGGTTAAAGATCGTTTACATGAGAATGCTTTTGGTCTATCAGGAGGGCAACAACAACGTTTATGTATCGCACGCTGTTTAGCAATCGAGCCAGATGTTATTTTGATGGATGAGCCAACATCAGCGCTAGATCCTATTTCAACTTTAAAAGTTGAAGAGTTAATTCATGATTTAAAGAAAGATTTTAGTATTATTATTGTTACGCATAATATGCAACAAGCAGCTCGTGTTTCTGATAAAACTGCTTTCTTTTTAAGCGGTGAAGTAGTTGAGTTCTCAGATACAAATAAACTGTTCTCAACACCTAAAGATAAACGTACTGAAGACTACATTACGGGACGATTCGGATAATAGAAGGGAACAGGTGAAAAGAGATGAGAAATCAATTTGAAGCAGACTTAAAATCATTACAAGAAATGATTATCGAATTAGCTGAGAAAACAAAAAAAGCAGTCATTAAAAGTATGGAGGCATTTCGTACTGAAAATATTGAACTAGCTTTAGAAGTAATTGACGAAGATGATCGCATCAATAAATTAGAAAAAGAAGTAAATGAATTAATTTTAGTCATTATTACAAGACAACAACCAGTTGCTGTCGACTTAAGAAGAAATTTAACTGCTATCAAGATTGCTCATGATCTTGAACGAGTTGCAGATTACGCAGTAAATATTGCAAAATCGACAATTCGTATTCGTAGTCGTCAAGAAAACTTACCATTAGAGAATATAGAAAAAATGCATGAACTTGGCTTAGATATGTTAACAAAAGCTTCAGAAGCATATCGTACAGAGGATTTACAAGCAGCTAAAGAGATTGGTGAAATAGACGATATTGTTGATGAATTATATGGAACAACTGTTAGAACACTGATGTCAAGCATTGCAGATTCTCCTGAGCATGTATCTAATATCATGCAAATGGCATTTATTTGTAGATATCTTGAAAGAATTGCAGATTATGCAACTAATATTGCAGAGAATATTTATTATTTAGTTAAAGGGAAACATTATTTATTAAATCAATAAAACAGTCAAATAAGATAAAAGGGTGTTCAGACAAAATTTACCTGAATGCCCTTTTGTCATATTTATGTAATATTAAGCATACTTCTTTAACTAGTATAAGATATTGAGGTGGTAATAAATGAAGGTTGTTATTTTAGCTGGAGGATACGGTCAAAGGCTTTTACCAATTACTAACAACATTCCTAAGCCACTATTACCAATCGCAAATAGAGCGGCAATTGAGCATTTAATATTACATTTAACTAGACTTGGGTTTAATGAATTTATTATTCAGCTTCATTATATGTCCCAAGCAATAATCGAGACGATCAATGCAATGAAATTAAAAAATGTTTCAATTGATTATATTATAGAAGAAAAAAGTTTAGGGTCTGCTGGTTGTTTAAGACTATCTAAGCATTTTCTTCATGAACCTTTTCTATTAGTGAATGGTGATATTTTATTTGACGGTGATATTAGAGATGCATTAAAAACTCATTTAGAAAGTAAAAGTAAATTTTCTATGTTTGTAAAACAAGTTGAAAAGTGTGGTTCATACGGAAATGTAAAAGTAAAAAATGGACAAATAATCGATTTTATAGAAAAGCCGAATGAAGGTAGTGAAATTAGTAAATTAGTTAATACTGGAATTTATATTATAAATCCTGAATTATTATATCTGATTCCAGAAAATCGTTATTTTGACATTAGTAATGATCTGATTCCATTAATGTTGAAAAATAATATCTATTTAAATGCTTTTCATTTAAAAGGTTACTGGATTGATTATGGAACACCTAGAAGATTTGCGAAGCTAAACGTAGATTGGATTGAAGAGAAATTAAACTTACCTATTCCTGCTGTTCAAATATTACCGAGAATCTATTTAGGTGAGCATGTAACGATAAATAATAATGTTAAGATTGTTTCTCCCGTTATTATTGGAAATGATGTTACGATTGAAGAGAACTGTGTAATTGGCCCATATGTGTCGATTAGTTCTAATATTCGAATCGATTCAGGCAGTGTATTACATCATCAAGCTGTCTTTCAAAAATATACTCTGAATTATGAGAATAAGTTTGTACATAATTCAATAAAAAAAATATCAAAAGAAATACATTGAATCAATAAAAACTATGGAAATTATCGCGAAAGAATGTTATTATATACAAGTCTGATTATGTCACTATGTCAGGAGGGAAAATAAAATGCGCGTAAATATTACATTAGCATGTACAGAATGCGGAGATCGTAACTACATCACTACTAAAAATAAACGTAATAACCCAGACCGTCTTGAGCTTAAAAAATATTGCCCAAGACTTAAAAAAGTTACAGTTCATCGCGAAACAAAGTAAACAGTAGGAATTTTCCTACTGTTTTTTTTATATTTAAATACTTATAATTTTAATTAGAATACATATCAGTAAAACTTACTTTAGAAAACTCGATTCTGACCTAAGGAGGCCAATATTATGGAAAAAAAAGAAATTAGAAATTCTATGATGAAAAACTTGAAAAATATTTCAGTTTCGGAAAGAGACGAAAAGTCGAAACAAATTATAGATAAATTATTAAATACTGAACAAATGAAGAGTGCAGACATAATAGCAACAACGATGCCGATGGAGCATGAAATAAATACTAAGTACTTAATCACTGCTTGTTGGAAAATGAATAAATCAGTTGTTGTCCCTAAATGCAACCATGAGACTAGAAAAATGCATTTTTACAAAATCAATTCATTTGATGATTTAAAGAAAGGTTATTTTGGAATACAAGAGCCGATCGAAGAAAAATGCGAGGAAATAAGAAAAGAACGTATTGATCTAATAATTGTTCCTGGAGTAGCATATACAAAAAATGGTGAACGACTAGGATATGGTGGTGGTTATTATGATCGCTACTTAGAAGATTATAATAAACAACTCTTAGCCTTAGCTTATGACATTCAAATTATTGATGATTTACCAACAGAAAAACATGACATTAAGATGCCGTTGGTTTTAACGGAATCAAGAATAATAGAAGCGATTTAATAAGTGAATAATGCGACACGATTTGTTTGAAAATAGGTAAAGACAGAATTAGATTCTTGTTGTAAAAAATTTAAATTTGTATTGGACTAATATTGTAACAAATTTGTAAAAAGTTTCACAAACTTTGAGTGAAAATACATATATAATATAGAAGTCCCAGTTACTTACACTTTAATTACACAAATGAGGTGGATATTATGTTACACAAAGAAATAAATCGTGTCGCACTTATCGGAACAGGAGCAGTTGGAGCTAGTTATGCTTTTGGTATGTTAAATAAAGGTGTTGCCGAAGAACTAGTTATGATTGATTTAAATAAAGATAAAGCGGAAGGGGACGCAATGGATTTAAGTCATTGCCTGCCTTTTGTAGATTCTCGAACAAAAATTTGGGCTGGAGATTACAGTGATTGTAAGGATGCAAGTCTAGTCGTCATTACAGCTGGAGCAGCTCAAAAGCCTGGAGAAACTCGCTTAGATTTAGTTGCAAAAAATTGTGCTATCTTTAAAGGAATCGTTGGAGACATTATGGCTTCAGGATTTGACGGTATCTTTTTAATTGCTACAAATCCAGTAGATATTTTAACTTATGCGACTTGGAAATTTTCAGGGTTGCCAAAAGAAAGAGTAATCGGATCTGGTACTAGTTTAGATACTGCACGTTTTAGATATATGCTTGGTGATTATTTTAATGTTGACGCAAGAAATATCCATGGTTATATTATCGGTGAACATGGTGATAGCGAACTACCAGTTTGGTCTAAAACAAATGTTGGTACTTCACCAGTACACCATGTATTAAAGAAAAATCCAAAATACAGCCAAAGAGAGCTTGATGAAATCTTTTTAAATACACGTGACGCAGCATATCACATTATAAAGAAAAAAGGTGCAACATACTATGGAATTGGAATGGGCTTAGTTAGATTAACGAAAGCGATTCTAAAAAATGAAAATAGTATTATTACGGTTTCTGCATATTTAGATGGACAATATGGAGAACACGATATATACATTGGCGTTCCAGCAGTAATTAATCGTGGTGGAATTCGAGAAGTTGTTGAACTAGATTTAAATGAATTAGAGCAACGTCAGTTTAAAAACTCTGTAGAAACATTAAGAAAAACAATGGCACCTGTTTTATAAATTAGACAACAAGACCTCTTTCTATTTGAAAGAGGTCTTATTGTATAGATTATTTGAAAAATATGCCAACTTTTTATATTGTAAAAGTAACAAAAAGAATTAAGGAGGTAATTTTGAAAAAAATAAATAGTAAGTACGCATGGGTATTAATCGTAATATTCATTATTGGACTAGCTCTATTTTTTGGAAACCAAGAATTTTTTATTAATCATCTAAGAAAGCCTAAAGAAACTTCGATAAAATTTCCTAATTACGATGATACAGCGATCGAAGCCGAGAATGGATTATTAGCTGTAACGAATCCTACATCTAATTTAGTATTAGTTAATAAAGAAAGAAAGCTACCAGATGGGTATGAACCCCCTGATCTAGTTTACCCGGTCGTTCCTTTACATGGAGTAAATAAAGATAAGACATTAATGAGGAAAGAGGCAGCTCATGCTTTAGAAAAATTATTTGAAAGAGCTGAAGCAGATGGCATAAAGCTTACTCCAGTTTCCGCATATCGCTCTTTTGATCGACAAAAAAGCTTATATAATTATTATGTACAAATTCATGGTGAAGATTGGACTCAATCTTTTAGTGCAGTTCCTGGTACAAGCGAACATCAAACTGGTTTATCAATAGATGTATCATCTCCAAACTTCGGTAACAAGCTTGAACAAGGATTTGGAGAAACGAAAGAAGGTACTTGGCTTGCAGACCATGCACATGAATTTGGATTTATCATTCGTTATCCAGAGGACAAAGTAGATATTACTGAATACAATTATGAACCATGGCATATAAGATATCTCGGGATAAAATACGCTACATATTTATATAAGAACGATTTAGCTTTAGAAGAAGTAATGAAGCCTAAAAAATAATTATAAATGCCTACAAAATAAATGGTTTGTTTGGTATTTCACATTGACGAGTAATCGTTTCCAACTTATACTTATTACATGTTTAGAAAGATAAAATAATAGGAGTTAAGTATGAAATCCGTATATGATATTCAACAATTTCTAAAGAGTTATGGCACCTTTATTTATACAGGTGATCGATTAGCTGACTTGATGTTAATGCAAGATGAGCTAAAAGAATTATTTTTAGCGAATATACTTGAAAGTAAAGATTTACAAATTGCTACCATGATCTTAAAAAAAGAGATGGATGAAATAAAAAATAAAACGGTTTGAAGAAATCGTTTTTTTTAGAATTTATTGCAAACGATTTCACTGCGGAGGGAGAAGGCATTATGGCTAAAATGATTGTTGGTGTAGATTTAGGTGGTACAAGCATTAAATTGGCATTATTAACAAATAACGGGGAATTCATCGATAAATGGGAAGTACCAACAGATAAATCTGATAGTGGTAAGCATATTCCTAAAACAATTACAATTGCAATTGAAGACAAGCTTAAACAGATGGATAAAACAAAGGAAGATATCGCTGGAATTGGTATTGGAGCTCCAGGTTCGGTTCGATTAGAAGATGGACTTATATTTGCAGCCGTAAATTTAGGATGGGTTAATTTTCCTTTAAAGGACATTCTAGAAAAGGAATCAGGTATTCCAGTAATTGTCGATAATGATGCAAATATCGCAGCTGTTGGAGAAATGTGGAAAGGTGCTGGGAATGGAGCAAAAGATGTAGTAATGGTTACGCTTGGAACAGGAGTCGGTGGAGGCGTAATTGTAAACGGGGACGTTGCACATGGAATTAGTGGATCTGCGGGTGAAATTGGCCATATAACAGTACAACTTGAAAATGGAGTATTATGTAACTGTGGAAAAACGGGATGCTTAGAAACAATTTCTTCAGCTACAGGAATTGCAAGAATAGCAAACGAGAAATTACAAAATACGACAAAAGAGACAGTTTTAAAAGAAATGTCGAATGATTCACCAATTACAGCAAAGGATGTTTTTGAAGCTTATTCAAATGGTGATGAAGTTGCAGAAGAAATCGTTAATCATGTAATGAGATATCTTGCTTTAGTATTAGCTGGAGTTGGAAATACGTTAAATCCTGAAAACATCATTATTGGCGGCGGAGTATCAAATGCAGGTGAACTGTTATTAAAACCTCTAAAGAAATATTTTGACGAATTTGCTTTCACAACAGTACGAGATTCGACAAAACTTTCAATTGCCAAGTTAGGGAACGATGCAGGAGCAATTGGAGCAGCATATTTAGTAAAAAAATTTATTACTAATGAAATTTAACTTAAATTTAAGGTACTTCTAATTGAAGTACCTTATTATGTTTATAGTATTGAATTGAAAAAAAAATTAGTTATTTGACGGCGGAACTAGTTTATGATAAATTGAATGACGTTAGAAAAAAAACTAAGGTAACGTCAAATAAAATTTTAGATTCATACATTTAGTAGCTAATAATTGTATGAATTATTTTAAAAATTCTTGGTATTTAAATGCCAATAAAATAGATATGTGAAATGCCAAACATTGTTTTATAATAGATAAAATAGATTAATAGTCTAAAAAAGAGGAGGAACAGAATATGTGGAAAAAGTTTATTAAAAACTTTGGATTCCCGTTACTTGCTGTATTCCTTTTATGGATTAAAGCAACTATTCTAAGCCAATTTTATTTTGATTTAGAAATTGAAAATTCAATGCAAGAATTTATCTTAATAATTGCTCCTATATCTTCATTATTAATATTCATAGGTATAGCTCTTTTTGCAAAAGGACCAAAACGAAATAGAGCGGTTATTTGGATTACTATAATCATGTCCTTTATTTTAGTAGCTGATACAGCTTATTATTCATTCTTTGACGATTTCGTAACGATTCCAGTTTTATTTATGACTCGAAACTTTGGGGATTTAGGTTCAAGTGTTAAAGCAATGATCAGCTATAAAACAATCTTAGCTTTTTCTGATATTTTTATCTTAATTGCGGTTAATTATTTCTGGGGTAAAAAATTCTTTACTACTGGGAACATTAAAGGGAAAGCTAGAACAGCTTATTTCTTAGTAGCGGTTGCTATTTTCTTAGTTAACCTTGGATTAGCAGAAACTGAACGCCCACAATTATTAACACGTTCTTTTGATAGAGAATACATTGTTAAATTCTTAGGATTATACAATTATCATTTATATGATATGGTTATTCAATCAAAAACATCTGCTCAAAAAGCGATGGCTGATGATAGTGAATTAGCAGGAATCGAAAACTTTATTCGTGCTAACGATACAGGTGTGAATGCACAATTACATGGTAAATATAAAGGTAAAAACGTAGTAGTAGTTTCATTAGAATCATTACAAAATTTCGTAATTGGACGAAAAATTAATGGACAAGAAATTACTCCTTTCTTAAATAAATTTACAAAAGAAAGTTATTATTTTGATAATTTTTACCACCAAACTGGACAAGGTAAAACATCTGATGCTGAATTCTTAATTGATAATAGTTTATTCCCATTAGATCGTGGTGCTGTTTACTTTACAAACAGTGGTAATACGTTTACTGCAACACCAGCAATCCTTAAACAGGATCAAAATTATTACACTTCAGTAATGCATTCAAATAATAAATCGTTTTGGAACCGTGACATGATGTATCCTAGTCTAGGTTACGATCGTTATTATAATGAAGTTGACTTTAAAGTATCTGCAGCTACTTCAATTGGCTGGGGACTAAAAGATAAATATTTCGTTGAACAAGCAGTAGATAAAATGGTAGCAGAGCCTAAACCGTTCTACAACCGTATGATTACACTAACTAACCATTATCCATTCGAATTAAATGATGAGGATTTAATGATTCCACGTTTAAAAACTGGAGACCAGACTGTTGATAATTATGTAACAACAGTACGCTATTTAGATGAATCAATTAAACATTTCATTGAAGAAATGAAAGCAAAAGGTTTATATAATAATACAATCATTGTAATGTATGGTGACCACTATGGTATTTCTGAAAACCATAACCGTGCAATGAGTGAAGTATTAGGACAAGATATTACACCTGCAGAACATGTTAAATTACAAAAAGTACCTTTCTTTATCCACGTACCTGGACAAACTAAGGGTGAAACAATTCATAAAGTTGCAGGTCAAATTGATGTTAAACCGACAATTTTAAACTTATTAGGTGAAGATCCAAATAAAACATCTATCAACTTTGGTAATGATATATTCTCTCCTAAACACAAAAACTTTGTAGTTTTCCGTGATGGTACAATTGTTACTGATAAATATATTTACACTGGTGAGAAGATGTATGATCCAAATACTGGTGAAGAATTAAAAGGACAAAAACCACCTAAAGAAGACTTAGCAAAAGCAAATAAATCACTTGAGTATTCAAACTCAATTATTTATAAAGATTTACTTCGTTTCTATGAAGTTAAATACAAAAAAGCTGATACGAAGTTTGAATAAACATGAAAAGCACTTCCTTAATGGGAGTGCTTTTTCTTTTTACAGAAAAAGTAATTTATCATATAAGAAAGTAATATCTTGATCTTGTTACTTTCGACTACTTGATGCTCACCTTTAAGTGTAGCGAAGATTTTGTAGCTACCTTACCACATTTGTCCTGCAAGTCTTTTATTCCCATCTATTAGCCAAGCTCTTAATCCCACAAGAGCCTGAAACCCACGAAGCTTTAATAATTTAATATGACTTGTTAAATCGTTAAATAAAGCACTTCCTAATCGAAAGTGCTTTTCTATATTTTAATTACATACAATTAACTAGAAAATAATTGATGAGGTGAAAATTTTGTATAAAAACAATCGGCCTTTATCCTTTCATCCAAGAAGATACGATTTTAATGAACTTTCAAATGATATTAGTTTACTAGTACAAGAATTTCCTTTTCTTCGTTTAAATACGATTGGACACAGCGTTTTATATCAGCCTATATATGAGATTCAAATTGGAAATGGACATAGAAAGGTACATTGGAATGGTTCGTTTCATGCAAATGAATGGATTACAACATGTGTAATCATGAAAATGCTTTTTTGGATATGTAACACTTTAACAACTGAAGAGTCTCCATTTCATAAAGAATTAGTAGCTTTATTAAATGAAAATACTTTGTCGATTGTCCCTATGGTTAATCCCGATGGGGTAAATTTAGTTATAAATGGAACTGTTGAACAAAGTGATTATATGGAATTTGTTCATAAAATTAACGAAGGAAATGATGGTTTTACTGGATGGAAAGCAAATATAAGAGGGGTTGATTTAAACAATCAATTTCCTGCACAGTGGGAGGTTGAAAAAGAAAGAAAGAAACAAAAAACATTCTCTCCTAGAGACTACCCAGGAGATGCTCCATTAACTGAACCAGAAACAATCGCAATGAGTAATTTAGCAATTGAAAGGAAGTTTGATCTTATTTTGGCTTTGCATACTCAAGGTAAAGAATTTTATTGGGGCTATGACAATCTTGAACCGCCTATCTCGGAAGTCTATGCAAATTATTTTTCTAGTATTAGTCCCTATAAAGCAGTAAAAACAATTGATAGCCATGCAGGTTTTAAGGATTGGTATATACAAGATTTTCGGAAACCAGGATTTACACTTGAATTAGGTAAAGGAATCAATCCATTGCCACTCTCTATGTTTGAATCCATTTTTTCAGAGACTTTCCCAATACTGTTAGCGTCTTTATTTAATTTAGAAAACCAATCAGTCTCAAAATAAAAAAGCTGACAATTTTGTCAGCTTTTTTATTTTAGTAACATGTTTTCTATATGTAGAAAATAGTCCGTTACACAATAAATAAATATTATAAGTGCGCTGGTGGATAACCGTTATGTAAAATTGTCATAATGGCAAACCAACCAAATAAAACTAATGTAGCGGCAGACCAAAAAACGGCTAAAAAGTTCTTCTTCTTTAATGATCCTAATAAAGCAGGAACACTTAGAATAGCTACTAGTATAAAAATAATAACTGTACCCATTGTAAACCCCCTATAAATTTCTTCAAGCAACCCCTGTTTGCTATCACATCATTATTATTGTAAAACTTTTATGAACAATTGTCTATTTGAAATTAAGTGCTAAAACAAAATTATGATATAGTATTATATAGATTAAAAAAGAAAGCAGGGTATGAATATGAATGTTTTACAATTACCACTAGGTCCATTACAAACTAATTGTTATATCTTAAGTAATGATATGAATGAAGCAGTTATTTTTGATCCGGGCGAAGAAGCACATGTAATCTTTAATGTTATTGAAGAAAATAAATTAAAGCCATTAGCAATCCTTTTAACCCACGCCCATTTTGATCATATTGGGGCTGTTGATGATGTGCGTGATGAATATAATATACCCGTTTATATTCATAAATATGAAGCGGATTGGTTAACAGATGGACAAAAAAATGGTTCTGAATTATTTATGAGAAATCAATCAATTTTTGCAAGGGAAGCAGATCACTTGATTGAAAAAGAAGGTAAAATGGAAATTGGTCCTTTCTTATTTTCAATTTTTGAAACTCCAGGCCATTCTCCAGGAAGTGTTTCATTTTATTGTAAAGAAATAAAGACAGTATTTTCTGGTGATGCATTATTTGAAGGAAGCATCGGACGAACTGATTTACCTGGTGGGGATCACGAGCAGTTGATTAGAAGTATAAAAGGTAAGTTACTTTCTTTACCTGATGATGTCGTTGTATGTAGTGGTCATGGAGAGACTACAACGATTGGTGATGAGAAAAGATATAATCCATTTTTATAATAAGGTAATATGATGAAAAACATAATAATGAATGCGATAAATAACAGCAAAAAAGGTTTTATTACATACGAACAATTTATTTTGTTAGTTCTTTATGATCATGAAAATGGTTATTATCAAATGGCAAATGAAAAAATTGGACGAAAAGGTGATTTCTATACTACAAGCTCAGTAGGTTCGGTATATGGAGAAGTAATTGCAGCATCATTTTGTCGGTTTGTTAAGAATAACCTAATCGAACCTTTTTTTATCGAAGTTGGTGGTGGAAATGGCAGATTCGCATCATCCTTTCTTTCGTACTGTGAAAAAAAAGAGCCTGAAATTTATCAAAATTTAAATTACTATCTAATTGATGCAAGCCAATATCATCGTAAATTACAAAAAGAATTATTGACGAACCATTTAAATTGTAAATACTTCTCAAATATAGTAGAAATCGAGCAAATCAATAATGGAATGGTTTTTTCAAATGAATTGTTTGATGCTTTACCTGTTCGAGTGGTTGAATATAATCAAAACGAATGGCAAGAGGTAGTAATTATAATTGATGAACTAAATAATCTGAAAGAAAATCTCGTTGAAATACAAGATCGGGAAATCAGTGATTTTCTAAGAAGATACAATTTTGTTGGAAAAAATGGTCAAAGAGTTGAAATCCCTGTTGGTATGGAAAAAGTTTATAACCTTTTACAATCGAAAATTAGTAAAGGAATTATTTTAACTGTTGATTATGGTTTTACGAGGGAAGAATGGGATGCACCCCATCGAATGAAGGGAAGTTTGCGCGGTTATTATAAGCATGAAATGAAATCAAATATACTAGAGAATTTAGGCCATATGGACATTACAACTCATATTCACTGGGATGAATTAAAAAAGTTCGGATTACTGAATCATATCGAAAATCTATACTTTTCTAACCAAAGAGATGCAATCTTAGATTTTGGTATATTAAATTGGCTTATTCCGCATGCTCAGTCAAATCCATTTTCAAGTGAATATAAACAAAATAGAGCCGTACAATCTTTAATTATGCCTGGTGGAATAAGCGATTCCTTCCAATGGCTATTACAAACAAAAGGTATGTCAACAAACGACCTTACTAAGTTGAATGAATTGATTTCATTAAATGAATACAAATAAAAAAACCAGTCAAATGACTGGTTTTTCTATTATTCACTAAAGCCTGGTACTAATAAGAAAGTACTATAATATGTAAATCCAATAAAGAACACAGTTAAGTATGCGCCAAAGATATAGATGTACATACGCTCAGAAAGCTTTAGATAGCCTAATACTACGAAAAATGCTGTTTGACATGCGAAAATAAGTGCAGCTGCTGACATATGTCCAACAAAGAACATTACCGTAAATATAGCTGTCCAGAATCCTAGAACGCGGAACATTCGATCCATCCTAAATCCCCCCATAAAAAATTTCTACCCATTCATTATTATAAAATAAGAAAGTTACAATTGTAAACAATGTATTAATACAATTCTAAATTGATTCTAGAGATAATGAAATTAACCCTATCTGATATTATTTTTCTTATTTAATGATTTTCTATACATTGATTTGAAAACATACTTTTTATTTTATTTTATATAATTGATTTTCTTGTACGTTATTTTGGTAAATTAACTTTAGTTTGTATATAAATTTTAGCTAAATTTAATATTTTTGATTAATTTCATCATTTTCATGATTTGGCAGCTGAGGAAAACAAAAATATAATTGCTCGTATAGAAAGGGGGACTAAAAATGGTATCAGTAGAAAAAATGGTCGAAGAACTTCTAAAAAAAGCTTGCCATTTTGGGGCATCGGATATTCATTTATTACCAAAAGAGGATGAGGTACAAATTTTTTTTCGTGTTGATGGTGAATTGAAACTTATTCAACGAATAAATAAAGAGAAGTCCAAGAGGATCATCATGCATTTGAAGTTTTTAGGAAGTATGGATATAGGAGAAATTAGACGGCCACAGACTGGTATTTTGGTTGTTAACATTAATGAAATTTTATTATCACTTCGCTTAGCCACTTTACCAACCATTATTGATGAGTCTATGGTTATTCGTATTCATCCCCAACAAAAAATCGCTCCAATAGAAAGTCTTTCCTTATTCCCATCTACAACTCGTAAGCTTTTGTCTTTATTACATCATTCACATGGGTTAATGATGTTTACAGGTCCAACAGGCTGCGGGAAAACAACAACGCTTTATTCCTTATTACAATCAGCTAAAAAAGACATAGCAAGAAATATCATCACGTTAGAGGATCCGATAGAAAGGAAATCAGATGAATATTTTCAAGTCCAAGTTAATGAAAAAGCAGGCTTAACCTATGCAACTGGATTAAAAGCGATTCTTCGATCTGATCCAGATATCGTAATGGTAGGAGAGATTAGGGATGAAGAGACTGCGAAAATTGCCGTTCGGGCAGCATTGACGGGTCATTTAGTATTAACGACAATTCATTCTAATAACACAAAAGGTGCATTATATCGAATGTTAGAACTTGGAATTCCAAAGGAGGAATTATTTCAGGCAATGGTTGCTATTGTTTCTCAAAGATTAGTTCCAATAAAATGCCGTTTTTGTGAAGGGGAATGTGAACCAAATTGTTTTGTAAATCGGAATCACAGAAGATTAGGGGTATATGAATTGCTTTATGGTAATGCTCTAAATTCGGTTATTAATGAATTTAGAGGGATACAAGAAGAAGTTCAATTATCAACTTTAAATAGTCAGCTCATTAAAGGATATGCATTAGGTTTTATTGATAACAAACATTTGGGCCGAAGTATAATCTATGGGTAAATTTTTTAATAAAAGAAAATTAACTTATATTGAACAGGCTAAGCTATTAAAAATTTTAGGAGAACTTTTACAAAAAGGTTATCCTCTAATTCAAGCAATTGAATTCTTAACGATTCAATTCCCAGATGACCTAAAAGAAGTGATTTATAAAGCTAAAATAGCATTGGTGGAAGGAGGATCATTCATCGATTTTGCTAATATACTTGGTCTTCATCAAGATGTACTCGTATACTTATATTATGCAGAAAAGCATGGTGATTTGTCCTTAGCGCTAGGTGAAGGCAGTTATATGCTTACAAAAAAGATTCAACATAGAGCTTACATAAGAAAAATCATGGGATATCCTATTTTTTTAATCACAATATTATTGCTAATTTTGTTTTTGTTTAGAAATATAATCATTCCTCAATATGAAATGCTTTTTTCAACATTCAATTCTAATCAGAACTCTTTTATTTTCATCTATCTACAAGTTATAAAAAGATTACCTTCAATTATGTTCTCTTCTCTTTTCTTAATTGGATTGACCGCCTACGGATACTTATTTGCAATTAATAAATTAAATTCAATCGAGCGGATGAATAAATTAATTCAAATCCCGTTAGTTAGGAACTATTTAATTACAATGAATACTTATGAATTTTCAATGCAGTTAAGTATATTATTACATGCTGGTTTTCCTATAGTTGATGCACTAAAAACAATGCAGAATAATGATAGTAGGACATTTATAAAAGAAAAAGCAGTAGTTTTCTACAATCAAATTTTAAACGGAATTTCAATGCAAGAAGGATTTAAAAATGAACGTGCATTCCATAGAGATATTATATTTGTGATTGAACATGGCATGAACAATAGTACGCTAAGTAAAGAACTTGCTGATTATGCTGATTATTTAAAGGAGAGTATTGAAACTTACTTTCACCGATCGATGAGGATCATTCAACCGATTATATTAATCCTAATTTCATCAAGCATTCTATCACTGTATATAGCCATCCTGTTTCCGATGTTTCAATTGATGAACAATATCTAGGAGGAGTTAATTTTGAATGAAAAAGGTTTTACTTTAATTGAAATGTTAATTGTTTTATTTATCATTTCACTTCTTTTATTACTAGTGATACCAAATTTAGGAAAACAGCAACAGACCATTCAAACGAAAGGATGTTCTGCACTTCAAAAAATGGTACAGTCAAGTGTTGAATCATATCGATTAGAAAATGAACAATTACCTGAGAGTTTATCAGTCTTAAAAGAACAGGGCTATATAACATCATATAAATGCAATAATAAAGTTGAATTATCGTATGACAAAGCAACTGGATCAGTATCTATACCTTAAAAAAAGGTTGGATAATTCGTATGGTTTTACATTTGTAGAGATGTTATTAGTCCTTTCAATAATGATAATGTTATTGATTTTACCGATCAATCAAGTTAGGAAGATTGAAGATGAACAAAAGGTAACATTATTTATTCAAATGCTTCAAAATGATATTTTTCTTGCGCAAAGGAACGCAATAATAAAACAAATTCCTACTAGGATCATCTTTTATCAAAATAAATATGAAATAGAAGATAATTTACTAAATCCCCCTGTAGTCGTTCGAAATTTTGACAAATCAATTAGTATAACTAACCTTACTTTAAAACCTCCGTTAAGATTTAACTCCGACGGTAATATCTCTAGCTCAGGAACGATTTCAATTAAATATAAAAAAGCTGAATATATCGTTACTTTTTACTTAGGAAGTGGTCGATTTAAATATGATCGGAAATGAAAAAGGATTTACATTTATTGAGGCAGTTATTTCTTTAAACTTACTAATTATTTTTTGTATTATGATTGTTCCTTCAATGTCATTATTTTTACAAACAAAAGATAAGATAACGATTAGCAATATGGCAGATGACTTATTAACAGATATGGTTCATCTTTATTTTATGAACAGAGAAGATTTTAAAGAGGGTTTCTATACAAAGAATGGTAGAGAATTTTTAATAAAAATAAACGCTAGAAATAATTTTAATTCGATTTGTGTTACTTGGACTGATCGAAAAAAGGAAAGTGAAATATGTGAAGAAATTACAGAATGAAAAAGGCTTTACTTTACTAGAAACACTTTTTTCACTTGTTTTATTTTTAATGATTATTTCTATCTCTACTTCAAGTATAAAAAGCTTTGTTAAACGAAATTACAGCTATGAATCCGTAAATAGGTTAGAATTAGATAATTTTATAAAAGAAGTCCAAAAAGAGGCAAACAAAAGTATAAGTTTTACAGTTCATTCCGAACTTCTACTCTTTGAAGAGTTTAATCAAGTTTCGACTAGTTATCGAAAATATGCAACGATTATTCGACGACAAAGGCTTGGATTAGGTCATGAAATTGTACTTCAGAAAATAAGGGATATAAAGTTTGAACAAATAAGCGAAAGGCAAATCCTAGTAAAGATAATCGATTTAAATGGTGGAACTTATGAAAAAACGATTCGATTGTTTATTAATTAAATTTAAAATGCTTGGTGAAAATGGAGTATATTTACCTTACACGATCTTTATGATAAATATTTTACTAATTTTTTTTCTAATACAAATAGATATATTTCATTCGTTCAATACCTTTTATTCGTATACGAGATATCAAAACAAACTAGACCGTGTACATTCACAAGCAATTTACGATTTAAAGCATGGTAATTTACCACTTCAAGGAAATACAGTAAAGTATTATAATAATACAAAAATTATATTGAATACTTATTTAGTTACAAATGATGTATATCATGTAACTTTAACTAGTAGTAATTCAAAAATAAAAAAATATGTAGTTCAATTTAAATATAAAAAAAGTACAAATCACGTATCGGATTGGATCGATTAAGTTGGAGGATGAAATGGAATCAATTTATTTAGTAGGATTTATGGGGTGTGGTAAGACGACTGTGGGAAAGGAATTAGCTAAAAGAGTAAACAAAAAATTTATTGATTTAGACGAGGAAATAGTTTCTCAAACAGGCAAAAGCATACCAGAATTGTTTAATGAGTTTGGTGAAAGCGGTTTTCGCGATATAGAAACACAAGTATTAAAAAATTTACCATCAAAAAAAATGATCACTTCAACAGGTGGTGGAGTCATTCTTCGTGATGAAAACATTGGATATATGAAAGAAACTGGCAAAATAATTTATCTTGAAACTCCAATTGAAATAATATACGAAAGAATTCATTTGGATTCTAACCGACCAAATGCTGTAAATCGGACGATTGAAGAACTAACGGAGCTGTTTCAAAAGAGAGAATCACAATATAAAAAAGCAGATTATGAAATTTCTACGAATAATTTAACACCAATTGAAATTGCCATGGAAATCATTGACTGTTTAAATTATTCAAAAGGAGGAGATAGTAGAAATAAGTGATAAGAAAGTAAGGTGATTTCTATTGAAAACAAATGATTATGTAAAATATATGACAGAACAATTTATTAATTATATCGATCAACCAAAAGAGAAACGTGATTCAATAAAACAAGAAAAAGAAGAGTTGAAGGCCCCATTTTCTACTAACATGTTTGGAATGTTACCATTAAGTTTAGCTTTATTAATGAAAAAAGTTCAAAATCGAAAAGACAAAGAAAAGAAAAGTATCTAGTTAATAAGACTGATTTCAATTAAAGAAGTCAGTCTTTATTTTTTTGCAACAGGAAGAAAAGGAATGAGGAACAATCTTATTTAGATTTCCCTCAATACCTAATCTTCACTTAAATGCCATTAACTTAACTTATTCATTGTGTTAGGTGATAGATAAAAAAGCCCACCATTAATAGCATCAACATGAATAATTGGTTCGTAAAGTTCTTTAAGCGCATTGAATTCTACATGATAATTTTCAGGTTTTTCTTCATCAGCTTCATAAAATTGATTTAATAAATCTAAATCATGTTGCCATCTATTCCTTGCTTCTTCAGCCCATACCGTATCTTCTTTTTCAATTATGTTTCGAAGCAATTGTTCCATTCGATTTAAACCACTTATTGGTTTAATCAAAGGTGACATGGAATAGCAAAAATCAGGTATTTTAGAGTTGAATTGAATTTTTTCAAGTTTTGGATGAAAATCTTCAATAATTCTTCCAGAAATTAAATGGATGCCAAAAGAATATAAATAATCTTTTTTATGATCACAAGTAAATGAAACCTGATAATTAACACCTAACCAAGGGTGTAATGCAATTTGTTGGCCCATAGGTGCTTTTGTGTCTTCATAAAGTCTAATTGACTGTCCTAGTTCATTAACGATTGAGAAAATTTGGTGAAGGCGGGGCGACCCAAAATGAATTTGTTCACCTTTAAGATCTTCAGGTGCATTATCACTATCTGTAATCAGTGTTAACTTCATTGGATTTGGGATACCGCCTGTTTTTTCTAAATAATGCCAATAGAAAGGACGATTCATTAATTTTTTATCCATCTCAATTGTTAATTGTATTTCTAAATATGTTGGTGTTTTCTGTAGAATTTCACAATCATTATGTCTGAAAAAATATTCGATATAATCATGGATTTCATGTTGCTGCATAACTATCACCTGCTTGTTTATGTTGCTGTAATTGAATGATGGACGTTAAATTTTCCATTTTAATTTTCATTTCGCCTTCAGTTTTAGAATGAATAAATATTTCATTCATATGAGCTTCAAAATCTTTATAAGGAATTCTAGTCAGAATATCATCGAGTTCACCAATTACACGCTCAAATAAATTGATTTTTTCATAAAGTAATCTTAGTATGTGTTCTTCAATTGAGCCAACAGTTGCAAAGTTATAGATACTTACATCCTCTGTTTGTCCAAGTCGATGTATACGTCCTATTCTTTGTTCTAGCCTCATCGGATTCCAAGGAAGGTCATAATTAATCATATTTGAACAAAATTGTAAGTTAATACCTTCACCACCAGCTTCTGTTGCTATTAGCACCTGTACACGATTTTTAAATAATTCTTTCATCCAATCTTTCTTACCACGTTTGAAACCACCCCGAAATGGTACAGATGTAATACCGTTTTGCTTTAATAACCATTGTAAATACAACTGTGTTGCGCGATATTCAGTAAAAATAATTACTTTATCATTTATTTTTTTAATTAGTTCAACTACTTTATTCGCTTTTGAATTAGATGTAATTTGATTAATTTGATGAAAAATTTTCTCGATATAAGGATCGTTAATATCAATATTTTCTTTTTCAAATCTTTGAAGCATTTTTTTCATTGATACATAAACAGCTTCACGACTACTACAAGCTTCACGCTTAAATGTTAAAAAGGAGAATGCTGAGGTTACCCCAGTATATTGTGATTTCTGCCATTCATCGATTAAGTCATAAAGCTTTTGTTCTTCTTCATTAAAATTAATTAATACTGTTTCTACCTTTCGCTTTGTCCACTCGATGCCTGTATCTTGTCTACGATTTCGGACCATTACTTTTCCAATTAGTTCTCGTAATAAGTCTTCATGCTCTAATGAGCGGTTCTTAGCAGAAAAATATTCTTCAAAACTAGATTTATTACCTAAATGGCCAGGTTTTAATAAAGAGACTAAATGGAAAATTTCTTCTATGTTATTTTGAACTGGTGTAGCAGTAAGCAGTAAACAATATTTCTTTTTAAGATGTTGTACAAACTCATAGTTTTTTGTTTTATTATTTTTAAGTTTGTGAGCTTCATCGATAATGACGAGATCATAGTTGATACTTAATATTTTTTCTCGATGAGGATCTCTTTTTGCAGTATCGATTGATGATACAACAACATCACAACTATCCCATACATAATTCTTTTTTTGTTGTGCGATTGCTGGAATATGGAATTTTGTATTTAATTCAAAGGTCCACTGTGATACAAGTGATGCTGGAACTAGTATAAGCACCTTATTAACTAAACCACGAATCATGTATTCTTTTAAAATTAAACCTGCCTCAACTGTCTTACCTAATCCTACTTCGTCAGCTAAAATTGCTTTTCCATTCATTTTTTCAATTACAGTCGTAGCCACATCTAATTGATGAGGCAATGGAGTTAAGTTTGGCAAATGAGTAGGAGCAATCATACCTGTAAAAGATGGAATTGCTAATTTTGTAGAAGTATGATAGGCAAGCTTATAATTCTCCCAATTTGACCATGGTCCATCATTTTCAAGCTTCTCTAAGAACTCTTCCTGCCATTCTGTATGGAATTTAATCTCAATTGACATGTAATCCTCACCTATTTCATTTTTATATTGGATAATCATGAACGTTATAGTAAAATAACTGGTATAACGTTCGTTATTTTATTTTTAAAAAATTTCACTTGGATATTGATGAAACTTGTCGTTTAATGTTAGGATAATAGTGTAGAAAAAAAGTAAAAATTTATTATTCTTTTATTAAACAAAAAACTCTTATTGTTAAGAAAAAACAGTTAACTAATATAGTTTGATATTATTTTCTTGTTTTCTACTAGTTTTTCCGAAAATATACAAAATATGTAAATTATTTAATGGTTAGCTGGACGAACTATTAATTTAGTTTTCCATCATGCTAGCATGTAGATAAGGGGGAAATGGCTACATGACGACTTTATTACGCACACCATTGTTTGAAGATTACAAAGTATTAGGTGGTAAAACAATTGATTTTGGTGGCTGGGAGCTACCTGTGCAATTTTCGAGCATTAAAGAAGAACACGAAGCTGTTCGTACAGCAGCTGGTTTATTTGATGTTTCTCATATGGGAGAAATTGAAGTAACTGGTAAAGATAGTCTTAAATATTTACAAAAAATGATGACAAATGATATTTCAAAATTAAATGAAGAAGGCGCATTATATACAGCAATGTGCTATGAAAATGCTGGAACGGTAGACGACTTACTAGTTTATAAGTATAACGATGAACACTATTTATTAGTTGTAAATGCGTCTAATATTGAAAAAGATTTCGCATGGTTAATTTCACATGTAGAAGGTGATGTAAAAGTAGTTAATAAAAGTAATGAAGTTGCACAATTAGCTCTTCAAGGGCCAAAATCTGTTGCAATTTTACAACGTTTAACGAATGAGAACGTTGCTGATATTAAGTACTTTACATTCAAAGATAATGTATTAATTGGTGATCTAAACGTTTTAGTTTCACGCACAGGTTACACAGGTGAAGATGGATACGAGTTATATTTAGCTGCAGAAGATGCGTCTAAGCTTTGGACTTTACTTTTAGAAGCAGGTAAGGAAGACGGTTTAAAACCATGTGGATTAGGTGCTCGTGATACACTTCGTTTCGAAGCAGCTCTAGCATTATATGGTCAAGAACTAACTAAAGACATTACTCCATTAGAAGCTGGTATAGGCTTTGCTGTGAAATTAAATAAAGAAGAAGATTTCTTCGGTAAAGAAGTTCTGAAAAATCAAAAAGAGCAAGGTGTACCTCGTAAACTTGTTGGAATTGAAATGATTGACAAAGGTATTCCGAGAACTCACTATCCTGTATATGTAAACGGGGAAGTAATTGGTGAAGTAACAAGTGGTACTCAATCTCCAACATTAAAGAAAAATATTGGACTTGCATTAATCAAATCTGAATTTTCTGCTTTAGGTACTGAACTTGAAGTTGAAATTCGAAATAAAAAATTAAAAGCAGTAGTAGTTTCAAAACCATTTTACAAAAGAGAGAAGAAGTAACTAGGGGGAGAAAGGGGATTACCTTAATGCATCGTTATTTACCAATGACAGAGCAAGATCGTCAAGAGATGTTAAAAGTAGTAGGTGTTTCATCAGTTGATGAATTATTTAGTGATATTCCTGAAAAAGTTCGTTTTAATGGCTTATTAAACATTAAAAAGGCAAAATCTGAAACCGATTTAATTCAGGAGTTAAGCGAATTAGCAAAGAAAAACGCTAACTTAAGAGAGTATGTTTCTTTCTTAGGTGCTGGTGTTTATGATCATTATTTACCAACAGTTGTAGATCATGTTATTTCCCGTTCAGAGTTTTATACTGCTTATACACCATATCAACCTGAGATTTCTCAAGGTGAGCTTCAAGCAATCTTTGAATTCCAAACAATGATTTGTGAATTAACTGGTATGGATGTGGCAAACTCGTCAATGTATGACGGTGGTACTTCTTTAGCAGAGGCAACTACTTTAGCAGCAGGTCACAATGGTAAAAAACGTATTTTAGTTTCAAAAGGTGTTCATCCACAATCACGTGAAGTTATCTTATCTTATGCAAAAGGTCAACATTTAGAGGTAGTTGAAATTGGCATTAAAGATGGAAGAACTGATATCGAAGAATTAAAAAATGAAATGAATGACAATGTAGCATGTGTTGTTGTTCAATATCCTAACTTCTATGGACAAGTAGAAGAATTAGCTGAAATCGAACCAATTGCACATACTGGTAAAAGTTTATTCGTTGTTTCAAGTAACCCATTAGCATTAGCAGCTTTAACTCCTCCAGGTGAATTCGGAGCGGATATCGTTGCAGGTGATGCTCAAACATTTGGTATTCCAACTCAATTTGGTGGACCTCACTGTGGATACTTCGCTACAACATCTAAATTAATGCGTAAAATGCCAGGTCGTTTAGTAGGGCAAACTGTTGATGGAGAAGGTCGTCGTGGATTTGTATTAACACTTCAAGCTCGCGAGCAACATATCCGTCGTGATAAAGCGACTTCAAATATTTGTTCTAACCAAGCGCTTAATGCATTAGCAGCTTCTGTTGCAATGACAGCTCTTGGTAAAAATGGTGCTGTAGAGATGGCAATGCAGAACATTTCTCGTACTCAATATATGAAGAAAAAATTAATTGAAAACGGTATCTCGGTTGTATTTGAAGGTGCTGCATTCAACGAACTTGTAATTGATGTAAAACAAAATGTCTTTGAAATCAATAAACAATTATTTACTAAGAAAATTATCGGTGGTTATGACTTAGCAAAAGTTGAACCTACTATGGAAAATCATATGTTAATCGCAGTAACTGAATTACGTTCTAAACAACATATTGATACATTTGTAGAAGAATTAGCATTATTAGTAGACGGAAAGGGGATTCAACATGCTGAAGGATCAACCGTTAGTTTTTGAGATAAGTAAAGAAGGTCGTATTGCATATAGTCTTCCTACAATGGATGTAGAAGAAATTGATATTAATGAAGTTATCCCAAGTGCTTATATCCGTAAAGAAAAAGCGGAATTACCAGAGGTTTCTGAATTAGATTTAATGCGCCATTATACTGCGTTATCTAAACGTAATCATGGTTTAGATTCAGGGTTTTATCCACTTGGATCATGTACGATGAAATACAATCCAAAAATTAACGAAGCTGTAGCTCGTATTCCAGGTTTTGCGCATATTCATCCACTTCAAGATGAGTATACTGTTCAAGGTGCATTAGAATTAATGCATGAGCTTCAACAAGAATTAAAAGAAATTACTGGAATGGATGAAGTGACTTTACAACCAGCTGCAGGTGCACATGGTGAGTGGACTGGATTAATGATTATCCGTGCTTATCACGAAAGCCGTGGTGACTTCAACCGTACTAAAGTAATCGTACCTGACTCTGCTCATGGTACAAACCCAGCATCAGCAACTGTTGCAGGTTTCGAAACAATCACGGTTAAATCAAATGAAAAAGGCTTAGTTGACTTAGATGATTTACGTCGTGTTGTTGATGAAAATGTTGCAGCATTAATGCTTACAAACCCTAATACATTAGGTCTTTTCGAAGAAGATATTTATGAAATCTCTGAGATCATCCACGCTGCTGGTGGTAAAGTTTACTATGATGGAGCAAACTTAAATGCTGTATTAAGTAAAGCACGCCCAGGAGACATGGGATTTGACGTAGTTCACTTAAATCTTCATAAAACATTCACTGGTCCTCACGGTGGAGGTGGTCCTGGTTCTGGTCCTGTTGGAGTTAAAGCAGATTTAATTCCTTACTTACCAGCACCAATCGTTGAGAAGGTTGGAGATAAGTACGTATTAAATTCAGACCGTCCAGAAACAATTGGTCGTGTTAAACCTTTCTTCGGAAACTTTGGAATTAATGTAAGAGCATATACTTATATTCGTTCAATGGGTCCTGAAGGATTAAAACAAGTAACTGAAGATGCGGTATTAAACGCTAACTACATGATGCGTCGTTTAGAGCCTCATTTCGATCTACCATTCGATCGTCATTGTAAGCATGAGTTCGTTTTAAGTGGAAAACGTCAAAAGAAATTAGGTGTTCGTACTTTAGATATTGCTAAACGCCTATTAGACTTTGGCTACCACCCACCAACAATCTACTTCCCATTAAACGTGGAAGAGTGTATCATGATTGAACCAACTGAAACAGAATCGAAAGAAACTTTAGATGCGTTCATCGATGCAATGATTACAATTGCTAAAGAAGCTGAAGAAAATCCAGAAATCGTACAAGAGGCTCCACATACAACTGTTGTAAGTCGTCTTGACGAAACTTTAGCAGCTCGTAAACCTGTATTACGTTATATTAAAGCATAAATCAAAAAAGTTCCCTCATCGAAGGGAACTTTTTTTATGGCGTATTTCCGAATAGTTATATAGAATCTTAACAAAATGAAACCGAGTTTTTGGACCTTCTAAAAATCTATTTAATCCGATTAATCCGACCATCAAATGCCTGGACCAATGGTTGCTTTTGTTCCTTCACATAATCTTCAAATGCATCAAAGTCTGTTGGACCTTCTACTTTATTTATACCTGATAGAAATATAGAGAAATTGTCACCGCCATTTGCAAGATAGCTATTAGTAGTGACCGTATAACTAGTTTGTGGGTTAATCGGGGTACCATCTGTTCGCATGATCTTAATCACTTTTTGACCAGAATCTTTCGTGTTATCCCAAGTATATTTTAAACCTGATATTTGTAGTATCCGAACACTATCATGTTCCTGCCATTGCTGATTGAGAAGTTCCCGGATTTGTTCACCAGTTAGTGTCATTTTAACGAGTTTAATTTTAAATGGTTGAATCGTGAACAATTCGTCCAAAGTAACATCCCCTTTTGGAAGATCAGCACGTATCCCACTAAAGTTCATAAATGCGAAATCAGAGTTCATTGCAAGTCGTTGTGAATCTGCAATCATATTTCCTAAACTAGATTCTCCATTATGATTCTTCTTGCTTAAAATGTCATTTGCAGCTTTTCCAACAACTTTATTTACGATTGGGGCAATTTTAGATTCATAAGTTTGTATCATTTTCTTTATTTCAGGATCTGGTTTAATTTCATCTTGATAGACCATCTTTATACTTGCCTTTTTGTCTACAATATCTTTCGTATTAGGATCAATTGTTAACTGAATGTCGGAGAAAGATATTCCATAAGAGTAGGATTGAACAATCAGCTTTCCGTCTACTTCTTTGTTAAGGTAAGTATGGGTATGTCCAGAGATTATTACGTCAACTTCATCATCCATTTTTTTTGCCATTCTAACGATTTCACCTGTCGCATTTTCATTTGCTTTGGACTGATTTCCACCATTATGTGCCAGCACTACGATTGTTTTTACCCCTTGTTTTTTAAGTGTTTTTACTGAATTATTGATTGCTTTTACTTCATCAATAAACTTTACGCCATCTGTTTTATTTGGTGGTGCAATCTTTGGCGTATCTTTTATAACGACGCCGATAAATCCAATCGGTACGCCATTAATATTTTTTATACTGTATGGAGGCAGAATGGTCTTACCTGTATGATTGTCGATTACGTTGGCGCATAAATACGGGAAATTTGCCCCAGTAAAATAACCATTTTTTGAGTCATTACCTCCTTGAA
This sequence comes from Gottfriedia luciferensis, assembly GCF_001712755.1. GTDB lineage: Bacteria > Bacillota > Bacilli > Bacillales > Bacillaceae_G > Gottfriedia > Gottfriedia luciferensis_B. The sequence continues at coordinate 92,710 of NZ_MDKC01000023.1, read as the reverse complement.
TCAATCTCATCATTTCATCCACACCACGATCGAATTCATGGTTTCCTAGAGTCCCATAGTCAAAACCCATCTTGTTTAATACTTCAATTGTAGGTTCATCCTTAAGAAATGAAGAAATCGGAGGACTTCCACCAACCATGTCACCTGCATGAACTAAAATAGTATTTTTGTTTTCCTTTTTCTTTTGATTTAAATATGCAGAAAGATATTCTGCCCCGCCAACATTCCTGCCGTTAAATTTTCGAGTCGTATCTAATTGTCCATGAAAATCATTAATGCCAAGTAATTGTACTTGAATGAAACGGTTCTTATCTTTCTTGGTGTTAAGAGGAATGTTTCTAGCAGCCGGTTTACTTGAAGCCATAAATACTCCTGCAGATAATGTAGTCGTAAGAACAAAAGCAAGAACTGCTTTTTTCAATGCGTTCCAATTCAATATATTCGCCCTCCTAATTTGCTAGTAGGTTACTTACTAAGCATAGGGAAGGATTGTTAAAGCTTCTTTACTTCAGTGTGAATTTTCAGTTAAATTTAAAAACAGATGATCAATCCACTCCCAAGGAAAATAAAAGTATTGAGCAGTGTATTAAAAGCAAGCTATAGACAATAGCTAGCAAAATATAAAAGCAAATTTAAGAAATATATAACCGTTAAAGGTTCGTTAAAGGTCTGTTTACTACTATTATTATTGTAAGTCAGCTGCTTACATAAATTTGAATTTAGGAGGAAATAAAAATGCAAGAAAAAATTTATAAGCTGTTAAATACAACAAAAAAGAAGGCAGTTGCAGCATCGGTTTGTGGCGCGTTAGTTCTATGTATTGGATCAGGCGCTGCATATGCTGCAAATAATGATGGATCCCAAACAAAACATAATCAAGTTTCTGTTACTCAACTAAGTGAGAAAATTAGAACTAAAATGTTAGTTAAAAATGAAAATGGTGTAATTAGTCACTCAATGGATGATGGAAAGACTTGGATTCCAGGTGCTCCTGAAAAAGGAAAAGTAATTCAAGATGTTGATGGAAAAAAATCATTTATTTTTCGTGATTCAAAAGCGACACCTTCTGGAGGTGTGATGGTAAAGAAAGAAGATGGAAAGCTTAAGTTCTCAAAAGACGGTGGAAAGACATGGAGTGAAAAAACTCCAGATAATTTTAAAATAGTAGAAAAAGACGATAAATCAGTTATGATGAAAGAAAAGTTGATTGTTAAAAAAGAAAATGGTATAGCTAAATTCTCAAAAGACGGTGGCAAAACATGGATTAATGGTGAGCCAGAATTGAAAAAACCGTTTATGACGAAAAAAGAAAATGGAAAAGTGAAGTTTTCTATAGATGGAGGTAAAACTTGGACTGAGAAAGCCCCTGATGGAGTAACAATTAAAAAAAATGAAGATGGTTCGATTATTGTCAAAAAAAAAATTGATTAATGAATAGCGACATCTAACTGAGACATAAACGATTTTAGTCACAGCAGAAAATACTTAGAGCATCTCTAACGAATGAGAAGTGTACAGCTCACTTGTTGGAGATGCTTCGGATAAAATGAATCCAAAGTAAAGAGGTTTGTTTATTATGAGAATATTAATGGTTGAAGATGAAATTTATATTGCTGAAGCGATAGCACAAGTATTAAGGAAGAATCACTATAGTGTTGATTTAGCCAGTGATGGTGAGTTTGGACTAGATTGTGGACTTTCAAATATATATGACATTATTATTCTTGATATCATGCTACCAAAAATAGATGGCATCGAAGTTTTAATTGAATTACGAAATAATGGCATCAAGACTCCTGTCATTTTGTTGACAGCTAAGGGGGATATTACTGATAAAATACGAGGTTTAGACAGCGGTGCAGATGATTATTTAGCTAAACCATTCCATACGGATGAACTATTAGCTCGACTAAGAGCATTAGGGCGACGAAAAACAGAATTAATAAGAGATGGTATTCTTACATATGAAGATATTTCGCTTAATCAAAAGATGTTAGTTTTATGCTGTGGAGATTATGAAGTTAAGTTGACTTTAAAAGAATTTCAACTATTGGAAATGCTTATTAACCGAAAAGATGCAATTAGTTCAAAAGAAACAATTATCGAGAAGCTATGGGGTTACGACACAGACACAGATGACCGTCATGTTGAGGTACAAGTATCACTTTTACGAAAAAAACTAAGACAAGTTGAATCAAGTGTTTCCATTGGAACGGTTCGAGGTGCAGGTTATTTTTTGAAAACTGGTAAAGCTGGTAAAGCTGGGGAAAAATATGTTTAAGAAACTTCGAAATAAATTTCTCCTTATTAATATGTCGGTTATTTCATTAGTAATGGTTGTGGCTTTTACAATCATCTATATAATGACTTACAACAATATTCAAAATGAAAATAAAAAAAAGCTAGATGCACAGACTGAAAAACTAATTACGATTCAAAGAGAGATAAAAAATAAAGAAATAGGTTCTGAGTTGAAAAATAATAATGATATAAAAGGTAAGGTCGAAACAAAGAAAGAAATAACGAATATAATTGGTAAAGGTGGAATTGTAACACAAAAAATTTCTCTTGGAGATTCAGTGTCTTTTAGTGTAGAAGTCGATTCAACTGGAAATGTTATTGAAGGTCACTCATTTATTTCAATGCCTACGGAGACATTTAAAAAAGCTACAGAAATTGCTTTGGAAAATAAAAAAAACTTTTCAACTTTCACTTTGGATGGGAAAAAGTGGCAGTATGTAATCAAACCAGCAGAAATGATTGTTAATCAAATGAATGAACAACCACAAATTATTAATAAAGTGACTTTAATAAATTTTCTAGATGTTACCGAGTCTCATAAAGCATTATTTAAACTTCTAACAACATTAATAAGTGTTGGGCTAATCACGCTTTTTGTTATTTATTTTATTAGTCGTTATTTTGCAAATCGAGCAATTGAACCTATTGCTGAAGCTTGGAAAAAGCAAAATCAGTTTGTAACAGATGCATCACATGAATTAAAGACACCTTTAGCTATTATTAATGCGAATTATGATGTGCTTATGGCACATAAGGAAGAAACAATTGAAAATCAGCAAAAATGGTTCAATCATATAAAAGTTGGCTCCGATCGTATGACAAAACTAATAAATAGCCTATTAACTTTAACTAAAATGGAAGAAGCAATTGATGAAATTAATCTAAAGCATTTTGATCTCAGTAAGGAACTACATGAAGTAATGATATCAATGGAAACGGTATTGAAGGAAAAGAAAATTATATTAAAGCATTCCATTGAAACGAATCTTATGATAGAAAGTGATCCAGACAAAATTAAGCAGTTAATGATTATATTATTTGATAATGCAATTAAATATACGAATGAACATGGACAGATTGAAGTAACACTTACTAAATTAAAACGGCAAGTGAAGTTTGCTATTAAAAATAGTGGCAATGGTATTCCTGCCAAAGATTTGCCAAAAGTATTTGATCGATTCTACCGTTCTGATCCATCAAGAGCAAAAAAAACGGAAGGCTATGGACTTGGTTTATCAATCGCTCAGTCAATAACAAATCGTTTAGGTGGGACGATATCAGTATCAAGTATAGAAAACGAGTATACAAATTTCATTGTATTACTAGATTTATCATAAAAAGCTCCTTATTTACTAAAATAGGGAGATTTCTTATGATTATCGCTATTTTTTGTTCGTATTCTTTTTTATTAATTATTAAATATTTTTAATATTATTTTTAATTGCATTTTTATACAATAATTAAAATTGATCAACAGTAATACAAAAGTAGAACAGGATGGACAAAAGGGTAATAATGTCTTTAATATACCTTTACCCTTGCTTTCCTTATTACCTGCATTTAATTCCTTACTTTTATAAGCCTAAACTCCTTAAATAATCTACGGCCATTCTTTTCAGTGGAATGAATAAATACCCACAACTTTATCAAATTCGTTTTGTAACATACTAAAATTCCCCAAAAAACTTAATAAATGGTGTTGATTTTTTCTCACATAAGGAGGATAATTGTAACATTATTTTTAACTGAAAATTAACTAAATTAGGGGTAATAAAAATGAAAATCGTAAAATTTGGTGGGTCTTCATTAGCCACTTCGGAACAAATTGAAAAAGTATTTCAGATTGTTACATCAGATGTTGAACGTAAAATTATCGTTGTATCTGCACCAGGTAAAAGATTTCCAGATGATATCAAAGTTACCGATTTACTAATTAGTTGCGCACAACTTTCTCTACAGGGAAAGGATTATTCGAAGGAATTCAATCAAATTATTCAAAGGTATTCTGAAATTGCCAATGGATTAGGTTTATCTGAGGATATTACGAATGAAATTTCACTAGGTATCGAACTTTCTTTAAGTAGTAAAAAGGATCACCCTGCAAGATATATGGATGCTGTTATGGCATGTGGGGAAGATAATTGTGCCAGATTAGTAGCGTCATATTTTCAGTTAAAAGAACTTGAGGCAAGTTATATTAATCCAAAAGAAGCAGGTTTGTTTGTTACAAATGAACCAGGACATGCTCAAGTTTTAGCGAAAAGCTATGAGAAGTTATTTGAATTGAGAAAAAAATCTGGGATTCTTATTTTCCCAGGATTTTTTGGCTATTCAGAAGAAGGACATATCGTTACATTTTCTCGCAGTGGCTCAGATATTACTGGTTCTGTTGTTGCCAACGGAGTAAAAGCTACTTTATATGAAAACTTTACTGATGTTGATGCAGTTTTTTCTGTAAATCCTGCGATTATTCATAATCCAAAGGAAATAAAAGAATTAACTTATCGAGAAATGAGGGAGTTATCTTATGCAGGCTTTAACGTATTTCATGACGAAGCATTGATCCCTGCCTTTCAAGCTGGAATTCCAGTAAACATTAAAAATACGAATAATCCAACTGCTCCTGGTTCACGAATTGTTAAGGAACGTACGTTATCAAACGGTCCTTTAATTGGGATTGCGAGTGATAATGGATTTTGTAGTATTTATATAAGCAAGTATTTAATGAACCGAGAAATAGGATTTGGGCGTAAATTATTGCAAATACTTGAGGAGAATCAGATTTCATATGAGCATCAGCCAAGTGGAATCGACGATATCTCAATTATTATTCGCCAAAATCAATTACCAGTTGAATTAGAATGCCAAATTATTAATCGGATTCATGATGAATTAGATGCAGACCATGTGGTCGTTGAAAGAGATCTTGCCTTGATCATGTTAGTAGGCGAGGGGATGCGTCATAATGTTGGTACTACTGCAAGAGCGAGTAAAGCATTAGCAAATGCGGGAATAAATATTGAAATGATAAACCAAGGTTCTTCAGAAGTAAGTATGATGTTTGGAGTAAAATCATTCGATGAGAAAAAAGCAGTGCAAGTTATTTATGAAGAATTCTTCTCAAAAAGTGTCATCTAAGTAAATTACTAAAATATAGATGAAAAGATTGAACATCTAACGTAATTCCAGAAAATGGAATACATAAGGAGTATATGAATATGACAGAAAAAGAAATACAATTACTTCAGTGTATTGAACAAAACGGACGCTTAAGTAATGACGTAATAGCAAAAATGATTGGAGCTACAGAAGAAGAGGTAGCTGATATTTTAACAAAATTTGAAAACGATCGTATTATTCTTCAATACATTACGCTTATTGATTGGGGGAAAGTCCCAGTTCAAGAAAGTATAACGGCTATGATTGATGTAAAAGTAGCTCCAAAACGTGGGGTAGGCTTTGATGAGATTGCTGAAAAAATCTATTTATACCCAGAAGTTAAATCAGTTTATTTAATGTCAGGAACATATGACTTATCAGTTGTAGTTGAAGGAAAAACAATGACATCAATTGCTTCATTTGTATCCCAAAAACTATCGACTTTAGAATCTATTTTATCAACGACTACCCATTTTATTTTAAAACGTTATAAACATGATAGTATTGTATATGGTCAAAAACAAAGTGATAAGCGTATGGTGATCACGCCATGAGTAAATTTAACTTATCAAATACAGTAACTACATTACAACCATCAGGGATTCGAAAGTTTTTTGATTTAGCAGCTAGTATGGATAATGTCATTTCACTTGGGGTAGGTGAACCTGATTTTGTCACGCCTTGGAACGTGAGAGAAGCAAGTATCTATTCTTTAGAAACAGGACATACAGCATATACTTCAAATGCTGGACTGCTAGAATTACGTCAAGAAGTAAGTCGTTATTTTGCTAAGAAATTTGATGTGCATTATAGTCCAGAAGACGAATTAATTATAACTGTAGGGGCAAGTCAAGGGATTGATATTGCTTTAAGAACAATTTTAAATCCAGGGGACGAAGTAATCGTTATCGATCCATGCTTTGTTTCATATGCTCCTTTAGTTTCACTAGCAGGTGGTGTTCCAGTTCATTTATCAACGACAGGAGAAGAAGAGTTTAAAATCAATCTTCAAGCGTTGAAAAAGAAACTTACACCGAAAACAAAGGCGATCTTACTTTGTAATCCTAATAATCCAACTGGTACTCTACTAGAAAAAGAATTATTAGAGGATTTAGCCGTATTTGTTAAAAAACATAATTTAATTGTCATTTCTGATGAAATTTATGCTGAGCTTGTTTATGATGGTGAATATACAAGCTTTGCTAACATCGAAGGAATGCGAGATCATACAATTTTAATTTCTGGATTTTCTAAAACATTTGCAATGACGGGCTGGAGACTTGGAATTGTTGCAGCACCTTCGGACATTATTTCCCATATGCTTAAAGTTCATCAATATGCAATTATGTGTGCACCAACAATGTCACAGCATGCTGCAGTTGAAGCACTTCGAAATGGAGATCATGATGTAGAAGCAATGCGACGCAGTTATATGCAACGTCGTAATTTCCTTGTGCAATCTCTTCAGGAAATTGGATTATCATGTCATCTTCCAGGTGGAGCTTTTTATGTATTCCCATCAATACAGAATACTGGCTTAACATCAGAGGAGTTCGCTGAACAATTATTATTAAAAGAGAGAGTAGCGGTCGTCCCGGGAAATGTTTTTGGAGATTGTGGTGAAGGGTATATTCGATGTTCTTATGCAACTTCATTAAATCATTTAATTGAAGCTAGCAAAAGGATTAATCGATTCTTACAGACTCTTCCAACTTACGAACCAACAAATTTTATTAAAGTTGAAAGTAAATAAACGAAAAATAAAGCTCTTGTTTTCCATTTGAGGAAACAAGAGCTTTTATTTTATTGCAGTAACTAATTCCTTTGTTTGAGCTTCAAATATTCTTTCAGTAAAAATTGATGCAATTAAGTCATCATACCCTAATGTTTCACATAATATCCAGTTACTTTGCATTTCTAGAGGTAACGATTTTATTCTATCTTTTAATTCATTCATAAGAGTTCCTGAAAAAAATAAATACGGAATGATTATTACTTGATGATTTTTTTCAGTCAATAGTTGATTCCAAGCTTCGTGAATCGACGGCTTTGAAACTGCCATAAAAGCGGGGAGAACAGGATGCTGTAAATTTGCTTCAAGATGTTTAACGATTGAATTGAAATCATCTATCGTTAATGGATCACTACTTCCTCGTCCAACTAGTAGTATTTTAGTTGGCTTGATTAAATGCTTTACCTTTTCATTAATTCGCTTTTGGATTAATTCAATCATGTTTTTGTGAATACCGATAGGAGCGGCAATTTTTATTTTTATATGTGGATATTCCTTTTGAAATTTATCGATTTCAAGAGGAATATCCACTTTGGCATGATTTGCAGAAAGAAGTAAAACCGGCAATACTGTTACCGATTTTGCTCCTTTACGTAAACAATTCTCTAATCCTACTGAAATTGATGGTTCTGCGAGTTCAATAAAACTAATTTCTTGAATAGGGCAATCGATTTGTTTTTGTACTTTTTTAACAAATTGTATGGCTGAATGGACAGCCGATTTTACACGGCTTCCATGACAAACATATAAGATTGCATCCATTCTAAAGCACCTCATTCCATTTTAAGAGAGAATTTATAGACTTGAATAATTAATGTTTTTATGTTCTGTGATCGAGTTATAGTTAGTCTCAAACCATTGTAATTGATGGTGTAATTTAACTACTTCTCCTACGATGATCATGCTAGGATTAGTTATTTTTTCTTTTTCAACATCTGATATTACATTTTTTAATGTACTAATGATTGTTCGCTGTTGTTCAGTCGTACCATAATGAATTAGGGCAACGGGGGTGTCTTGATGTTTTCCATTTGAAATTAGTTGATGACGAATATACGGTAAGTTATTAACTCCCATATAAATTGCTAGTGTGTCAATGCCTTTTGCTAAAGAGGCCCATTTAACCGTATCCTCTTCTTTGCAATGACCTGTTACAAAAGCAAAGGAACTACTATAATCACGATGGGTGACAGGGATACCAGCATAAGCTGGAGCTGCTATACCTGATGTAATGCCAGGAATGATTTCAAAGGAGACACCACGCTCAACAAGATAAGTTGCTTCTTCGCCACCACGACCAAAAATGAAAGGATCTCCACCTTTTAATCGAACTACATTTTTTCCTTTTTTTGCATACTTTACTAAGAAAGCATTTATTGTTTCTTGTTTTAATGCATGGTAGTTTGGGAGTTTACCAGCGTATATTAACTCGACGGATTCTTTTGCATACTCTAATAGTTCCTTATTAACTAGTCGGTCATATATAATGACATCTGCATTTTGAATGCACTTTAGTCCTTTAACTGTAATTAGATCAACATCCCCTGGTCCAGCACCAACTAAATAAACTTTTCCAATCATTCCACACACCTCATCATCATCGTTTACTTAAAACTTCTAAATCTAAAACAAATCCACCACTTTGACTAACTTTCTTTTTTTCATACATCAGTAGTTCTTTAACGTTCGGTTTTTTAACATAAAACTTTTCAAGTTCTGTATCAACTAGTTTAAATGCTTTTTCATCATCATTTGCTAATATTACAATTGGAACGATACGGCTTTCGATTGTTGCTTCAAATCGATATAAAAACATATGTCACCGACTTTCTTTAAGATGCATTGACCGTTTCAAGAATGGAAGTTAAATAGGTTTGTAATTGTTCAATTCCAACTCTTGATACATAATCTAAAAATGTTTCTGAAGGTAGTTTATTTTCGCTAAAGTGCTGCAAGAATTTTTCTAATACTAGGTGTAGGGCAGGGGACTCAACCTTCCCTTTTAATTTTTCATTTAATTTACCACCGTTGGCTAATGTACCACCTACATATATTTCAAAAGCCTCTACTAATTCTTTTTTCTCATTACGTGCCTTAATTCCTTGAAGTCCTATATCAGCGATTGCTCTTTGACCACAAGAGTTAGGGCAGCCAACCATATGAATTCTAACAGGTACATCTAAAGTGATTTTTTCATCTAAATAAGAAGCTGTATCCTTCATACGAGCCTTCGTTTCGACTAAAGCTAAATTGCAGTATTCACTTCCAGTACAAGCAACAGAATAACCAATAAATTTTGGCGGTATTGGTGTGAATTTTTCAAGTATTGGTTCTTTCAATAATTCATCAATATTTTCAGTTGGAATATTTGGCAAAATTAAATTTTGTGAATTACAATTACGTATTTCACCATTACCGTATTTTTTAACAATTCTAGCTAACTCAAAAACTTCCTTAGAATGCAATCTACCAACAGGTATACTTAATCCAACATAATTTAATCCTTCTTGCTTTTGTGGTTGAACCCCATAAAAATAGCCTGCATTCCATGACTCTTCAAAGCCAGATCCTTTTGTTAATAGCTTACCTGTATATCCCTCTAAAACTTCTTTAAACTTTTCAACGCCCCAATCAGCGACTAAAAACTTTAAACGGGAGTGATGGCGTTTTTCACGGTAGCCATAATCTCTAAAGATTGTTGTAACGGCGATTGCAACTTCTTTCACTTGATGTGGCAACAAGAATACATCCAGTTCTTGAGCTAAGTGTGGAGCTGAAGATAGCCCACCACCAACTTTTATATGGAAACCAGACGTTTCTTTGCCGTTAATTTCTTTAATAGCCGGAATAAATGAAATGCAGTTAATTTCTGCATTTGACGCATTATTTTTATTTGTACTAATCGACATTTTATATTTTCTAGGTAGATTAGAGAATTCTTCATTAAACTGAAAGAATTCATAAACTTCTTTTACAATAGGTGTAGTATCAAATAATTCATTTGGATCGATCCCTGCGAGTGGATTTCCAACGATATTACGTGTAATATCACCACACGCACCAGCACTAGATAGACCAACCTTTTCTAAACGAGTGAAAATATCTGGTATTTGATCAATTGTTAACCAATGAAATTGGATCGCTTGTCGAGTTGTAATATCATATACATCTCGACCATAATCACGAGCGATTTCTGCTAATGTTATAAGCTGTTCATGTGTTAATATGCCAGACGGAACATTAACTCGCATCATAAAATATCCGGCTTCTTTTGGTTTTTGTAAATAGCATCCAGCCCACTTGAATAAATCCCATTGATCTTTTGGAATTGATTCAAATCCATTTTCAGCATAGTAGGGGATGTCATCATAAATTTTAAGTCCATCCTTAACGAGTTTCTTTTTTTCAGTTTCATTTAACTTAAGATTGTCTTTCCAAATTTTTTCAAATGCCATCGAACATCACCTTACCCAATATAATTTTTACTCTTTAAAAATTCCAGTATTGTTTCAACACATTCTTGTACAGATTGCTTATCAGTATTCAATGTAATTTCAGGATTAATTGGTGCCTCATACGGAGAGCTGATGCCCGTAAAGTTTTGAATTTCACCATTTTTTGCTTTTTTATAAAGTCCTTTCGGATCTCTACTCTCACAAGTTTCAACGGAGCATTCTACGTAAACTTCAATAAACTCGTTTTGTTCGACTAATGACCGAACGATATTTCGATCAGCAATAAATGGGGAGATAAAAGCCGTTAAGACAATTTGCCCGTTATCAACAAAGAGTTTCGCTACTTCACCAATTCGTCTTATGTTTTCAGTTCTGTCAAAATCAGTGAATCCTAGATCTTTATTTAAGCCGTGACGAATATTATCACCATCTAATACGTATTGTTGAACATTAAGATGGTATAAAGCTTTTGCAATCTCGTTAGCAATTGTCGATTTACCTGAAGCAGATAAACCAGTAAACCATAAAATACAGCTGTGGTGATTGTTTTTTTGACGACGGTCTTCTTTTGAAATACTAGCCTGATGCCAAACGATATTTTTAGACATTTAACTTTTCTCCTATTCTACAGAAATTGATTCAGGTTCTTTTAAACCTTCTATTAATACTTCAACAACTTCTTTTCTACTAAAAGCAGAAGGAGGAACTTCGCCATTTTTTAGCATTTCACGAACCTTCGTACCTGATAATGTTACGTGATGCTCACTACCATGCGGGCATGTTTTTGTAGATGCCATATTCTCGCATTTTGAGCAATAGAAACTATTTTCAAAGAATAGGAGAGAGATTCCTAATTCATCTTGTGAAAACTTTTGAAAGATTTTTTGAGCATCATAAGTTCCGTAATAATTACCAACTCCAGCATGATCACGCCCTACTATAAAATGTGTGCAGCCGTAATTTTTTCTAACAATCGAATGGAACACAGCTTCTCTTGGTCCTGCATATCGCATAGCGGCAGGGAATACGGCTAAAAATACACGATCTGTAGGATAATAGTTTTGGAGTAATACTTTATAGCTTTTCATTCGGACTTCTGCAGGAATATCGTCCGATTTTGTCTCTCCAACTAATGGGTTTAAGAACAAACCATCCACAATTTCAAGTGCGGTTTTCTGAATATATTCATGGGCACGATGAACTGGATTACGTGTTTGAAACCCAACTATTTTCTTCCAATTTAATGATGCAAATTTTTCTCTCGTTTCTTTTGGACTTAAATAATGTTCAGTGAATTGAGTACGATTAATTTGTCTAATAACAGTTACTTCTCCACCTAAATAAACATCACCACGGGAATACATTTTTGCTACTCCAGGGTGGTTTGTGTCAGTAGTACCATAAACAAACTGTGCCTCAAGTAATTTGTTAGGTGTATAAATATCGTCAATCTTTAACAAGCCATAAACATTATTTTCCCAAGTTAGTTTAACTAGTTCACCTAGTTTTAGATTGCTAGCTATTTGACCACTAACAGGAAGGGAAATTGGAATACTCCATACAGTCCCATCTTTTAATCTCATTGTGCTAACGACTTGCTCATAATCATCCTTGCCTAAATAACCAGTTAGGGGACTATAAGCTCCATTTCCAATTAACTCTAGATCACTTAACGCAATTAAATCTAATGGAATTTCCTTCAAACCATCTTTAATCGTAACTTCTGGATTAAATCGATTAATTAAGACTCCGCCATGAGGGGGTAAACTCATTTCTAAACACTCCTTAAATTTTCCTATATTAATAGTTAGTGAGAATAAAATTTCATTTTTTAGCATCTAATATAGACAACTAATCATGTAATCCGCATTCAGTTTTTTGTGAACCAGACCAACGACCAGAGCGACTATCCGAAGAATTTGAAGCAGGTAATGTACATACCTCACAACCAATACTTGGGTACCCTATATCGTGTAATGGATTGTATGGGAGATTTTTGTAATATACATATCGCCAAACTTCCTTCCAAGTCCAATGGATTAAGGGACAAACTTTAATTGAGCTGAACTTATTATCTAGATTAAGAAATTCAGTTTTTTGTCTTGAAGGAGATTGTTCCCTTCTTAAGCCTGACACCCAGGCTGGAGCCCCTTTTAGAGCTTCTTGAAGTGGTAAGATTTTGCGAATATTACAGCACTTATTTGGTTCACGCTTCCATAACTCATCTCCATGAATACTTGCTTGCTCTTCTAAAGTCAGACTAGGTGTTTTCTTTTCTATTTGTAAGCTTGGATATTTAGCTTGTACGCGGTCTATTAATTCATAAGTTTCCTTGAAATGTAGGCCAGTCTCTAAGAAAACAACCTTTGCATCAGGTTTTACTTTTGAAATTAAATCAATTAATAAGATTCCCTCAACCCCAAAGCTACAAGCATAAATTAGGCCATCACCATAGGTTTTGTAAGCCCACTCTAGTACTTCAAGTGCACCTTTTGTTTCATTATCAATCGAAAAGTCAGGAATATTTTTCTCGTTCCAATTTTCAAATCTCATTTTCATTTCCTCCAATTGACTAAAGAAGCCAAGTTATCCTAAAAAGAAAAGGCAGCTCAAATCTACATTTTTCATACGTAGACTTGAGCTGCCTCTAGTTTTTCTAGTCAGCAGGAACATATTTACTTTAATCGTATTTTTTCTTGCTTTTCTACTTGAATAATTCTCCCATCTTGAACGACTAATGTGATTGTTCCAAATCTTAAACCATTAAGTAACGATTCCACGACCTCAATGATGGGTTTTAAGTCGTTGGTTTGGCTCATGAGCTTCCTCCTAGAATTTAATTACAACTAAGTCTATCAGAATTATATGGATTGTCAATTTCAAAAATGATAATTTATTAAAAATTTATATATTTCTTAATTTTGTATTATGTGATAGGAGCTCTCCAATATATGTCAAATATATGGAAATTATTAGTAAAAACCATTATGATAAAATAAATCAGTGAACTAATAATATTGATACAAAAGTAAAACTCTGTTTTACAATTTAATATTTAACAAAAATTATTTTGTTCTTATAAGCTATTAATGAATATACAATTATTTAAGATAGATAATAATGGAATAACAATTAGTTACACCTAAAAGGAGGTCCTTTTGACGATACTTCATAACGAACCATTAATTTCAGCTGTTATAGCGTGGTTTATTGCGCAGTTTTTAAAGGTCATTATCCATTTATTTAAAGAAAAAGAATTTGATATATCTAAGTTTTTTGCTTCTGGAGGTATGCCAAGTTCACATTCCTCAACAGTTACTGGATTAGCATTAAGTGTTGGATTAACAGAAGGTTTTGGAAATGTTACTTTCGCAATCTCAGCAATTTTTGCTACGATTATTATGTATGATGCTTCAGGTGTAAGATTGGCGGTTAGTAAACATGCAAAGTTATTAAATGATTTTTTTCATGGAAGAATTAAAAATTATAAAGCATTAAATGAACTAGTAGGTCATACTTCATATGAAGTTGTTGTTGGAGCATTAATTGGCATCATCATTGCAATCATAGTTTCAAAATTTTAACGCTCTAATATAAATCAATTGATTTATATTATGGGCGTTTTTTTACACATTGAGAAAAAATCAATTGTCATTGAGCTAGTCATTTCAACGGGATGGCAACTACCCCTTGTGTCTTAGCCTTAAGACTTGTACTCAGAGAGTTTTCTTTCTCTATTTTCTGACTAATAATATAAATCAATAGGCGAATTTACATCAGTTTGATAAGATATTGGTAGGATATGTAAATAAGGAGTGGAAGAATGAAAAGTACAGTAAGTGAAAATAGTGCTTGGAAAAAGGTGGGTAGATCGATTTATCAATTACGATATATTGTTATTGCAATTTTAGCAATCTTTTCAATCATTCTAGGTATTTATTCGAAGCATTTACCTGGCATTTTAGATGGAGATGGTTTTAGGACACCTGGAGAGTATGAAAAAGCTAAGAATGTGCTAGAAAAAGAATTTGAACAATCGCCAGATTCACTCATCATTATACTTGAGCGGAAAAAAGGTGCCTCTAACGCCGAATTCCAATCTGATATTGAACGGATTGTGAAGGAAGTTCAAAAGGAAAAGAATATAAAACAATTTCATCACCCTCTACTGAATCCGGGGATGAAAAAGGATAATATTGCCTACTTATCTCTTTTATTCAATGAGAAGGATCACGATAAACTTGTTGATCTAAACAATAAATTTGCAAAAAAAGTAGAGTCTTTTTCAAATGATACGGTAAAGGTAGGAACAACAGGGTTTACAATCATTAGTGATGTAATGAATAAAACTAGTCAAGAAGACTTAAAGAAAGCAGAAATGATTGGTGTACCGATTGCGTTTATCGTTCTATTTTTTGCATTTGGAAGCTTAGTAGCATCTGCGATTCCAATTATAATCGGTATGATTAGTATTTTAAGTACATTTGGAATTTTATTCTTTATAGGTAAACATGTTGATTTATCAATCTTTGTCTTAAATGTAGCACCGATGATTGGATTAGCGTTATCAATTGATTTTGCCTTATTATTCGTAAGCCGTTATAAGACTGAATTACAGAATCATTCATCAGTAAAAGAAGCAATTAGTATAACGTTTGCAACTGCAGGTAGAGCGATTATTTTTTCTGGTATTTGTGTATTTATTGGATTATCAGCTCTGTACTTCATAAATATTGATCTATTTAGAAGTGTCGCAATAAGTGGTGCAGTTGTGGTCTTAGTTAGTTTATTTTTATCATTAACTCTATTACCAGCAGTACTTTCAGCTCTTGGTAAAAATATTAATAAAGGTACGTTAAAATCAATAGCGAATCGAAGCCAAGACCAACAACAAGCCGTTTGGAGAAAATTTGCAAATTTCGTTATGAAAAGACCAATCATCATGGCACTAACATCATTAATCATTTTAGGTCTTTTCGTCATTCCAATTAGGGATGTGCACCTAAATATACCTACAATTGATGCATTACCAAAGGATGCAACGTCGAGAATTAATTATGAAAAATATCAAAAAGCTTTTCTTCCAGAAGCTCAAACACATGGAACGATCTCAATTGTACTAGAATCCAATACTGATTTTTTAAAACAAAATAATGTAAACGCATTAGATAGGATACAAAAAAAGCTTGAAGATGACAAAAATGTTTATGAAGTTAAAAGTGTATTGAATGCTGTTAATTTAAATGCTCAACAATTATTACCTGCTTTAAAATCTCCAAACGCATCAAAAATTCAGCCTGCGATTGATGCCTATATTAAAAAGAATAAAACTTATATTCAAGTATTCTTGAATTCTGATCCTAAATCAGAAAAAGGGAAACAATGGGTAAGAGATTTTGAAGATAAATACAATGGGAAAATTGAAGGGCTTGATTATACTGTCGGTGGTCAAGTGAAATTTGAACAAGAATTATTTGATGAGATTACAGATAATATTGTATACGGTTTACTTGTGATTATGGTTAGTACTTTTGTTATATTAATGATTGCATTTAGGTCGATTATCATTCCAATCAAAGCGATCTTAATGAATGTATTATCTTTAAGTGCAACGTTTGGAATCATTACTTGGTTATTCCAAGGTGGTAATTTTGGCTTGCCTCAATCTGATATTATGTTGATTTTGCCAGTGTTTGTCTTTGGATTAGTGTTTGGTTTAAGTATGGACTATGAAGTATTTTTAATGTCGAGAATGCAAGAGCTATACTATGAATCGGGAGATAATACTTATTCAACAAGAGAAGGCTTAGTATCGACGAGCCGTATTATTACATCAGCGGCATCTATAATGATTGTTATTACAGGAGCATTTGCTTTTACGGATATGGTACCTGTTAAACAGATGGGAATCGGGATTGCTATAGCCATTTTCTTGGATGCTACAATCGTTCGCTTAGTTTTAGTTCCTAGCTTAATGCAGTTATTTGGAAAATGGAATTGGTGGTTTCCATTTGCAAAAAATAAAATTGAGGAACCATCTAAACGAGTTGGATAAATGAATGAAAAGAAACTGTTATTCATTTTATATTTGAATAGCAGTTTTTGTCTGTTTATGTGAATTAACTGGCTCTGTGTAAAAATTCCCAATTTTTCGAAACTATAGAAAATACATGGTCAAATTTGGTAAACTAAAAAATGAAAGAGGGGGAGAAGGAAAAATGTTAAAAAGATCGATTAGGGCAATTTTAATAAGCTGTCTTGTATTAACAATCAGCTTATTAGCAGCATGTGGTAACAATAATGAAAAATCTGCAAATGGTAAAAAACATGTGAAATTACCAATAGCAACAATAAAAGTTAAGGATTACGGTGTTATTAAAGCTGAATTATATCCTAATATTGCACCGAATACAGTAGATAATTTTATAACACTTGCAAACAAAGGATTTTATAATGGATTAACATTCCATCGAGTTGTTAGAGACTTCGTAATTCAAGGTGGCGACCCTGAGGGAACTGGTGGCGGTGGTCCAGGATATGCAATTAATGGAGAATTTACATCAAACGGCTTTAAAAACAACTTAAAACATACAACAGGTGTTCTATCTATGGCACGAACTGGTGATCCAAATAGTGCAGGAAGTCAATTTTTCATAATGGCAAACGATACACCTGATCTAGATGGGCAATATGCTTCATTTGGTAAAGTGACAGAAGGAATCGATATTGTTAAGAAAATTGACGCAGTTGAAGTAGATTCAATGGAAAAACCAGTTACTCCAGTAATCATCGAGTCCATAAAGGTCGATACAAAAGGCGAGAAATACGCTAAACCAAAAACTCATAAAGAATAAAACACAAAAAACTACTTCACAAAAATGAAGTAGTTTTTTCAATTAAATGTGGATTATAAACCTTTTTTTATTTTACCAGACCAAAGTTTGTAGCCGCCTTTAAGTTGGTAAAGTTCTGTAACACCTTGTTTACGTAAAATACGTGCAGCTTGTCCTGGACGAACGCCCATTTGATCATATAAATATACTGCTTGATCTTTACGAATTTCTTTTGAACGCGTTTTTAATTGTGCGAACGGAATATTACGAGCACCTAATATATGGCCGTTCTTAAAATCTTCTTGATCACGTAAGTCAATTAGCTGAGCTTTACGGTAGCCAGCACGAAATTCTTCCTCAGTTAACGTTTTAATTAAACGTTTTTGGTAGAAATACATAACTGTTGAGTATACAATGATACCTAGTACGACAAAAATTATTGGTAAAAACTGACTCAAATTTTTCAACACCTTTCAATTACCTACTTATCTTATTATAATTCTCTAGTAGGATTGTGCAAGAAACTTTCATTAAAAAAGTAAAAATTTATCGAAAAATGAGGAGATTTTCAACATGACAAAGACAAAGTGGAATTTTATTAATAGCGGAGTAAAATCAGGTAGCTATAATATGGCTCTTGATGAATGCTTAATCAAGTGGCAAAGTGAAGAAGGTTTTCTTCCAACACTGCGTTTCTATGAATGGGAAAATCCTACTGTAACAATCGGATATTTCCAAAAAAACCAAGAAATAAGTTTAGAAGCGTTAAAAAAATACAATGGTGATTTCGTAAGACGCCAAACTGGTGGAAGAAGCGTACTTCATCATGATGAATTAACTTATAGCGTAATTGTTCCAGAAAGCTACCCTAATATGCCTGTATCTGTTACAGAAGCATATCGAGTGATTTCAATGGGAATTTTAGAAGGGTACAAGCTACTTGGTTTAGATGCATCTTTTTCTGTACCAAAAACTGCAGAAGAAAAAAATGAACTAAAAAACCCAGCAAGTGCTGTATGTTTTGATGCGCCATCATGGTATGAAGTAGTTGTTAATGATAAAAAAATTGCTGGAAGTGCTCAAACGAGACAAAAGGGCTCAATTCTTCAGCACGGTTCAATTCCTTTAAATATCGATGTTGACATGTTATATGACTTATATATCTTCTCTTCAGACGCAGTAAGAGAAAGAATGAAAAAACGATTCTTAGATCGTGCAACATGGATCAATGCAGAAAGTACTACTCCTAAAACAATGGCTGACCTTTATGAAGCATTTGAAAAAGGCTTCGAAATTGGCTTAGATATCGAGTTGGTGCCTTATGAATTAACAGAGGCTCAGGAGAAGGAAGTACAGGAATTAGCTGCTACTAAATATGGTACTGAGGAATGGAACTTACGTAAGTAGTTTTTTATTGAAAGCCTTTTTGGCTTTCTTTTTTTTGTATTGAGTTTGTGGGGAGAGATGGTTATAAATTAGAAGTGTAAATAAAAGAGGAAATGTAGAAGTGCAATTTAAAAGAGGCGAAAGTGCAATTAAAATTCGAAAAACGCAATTAAAAAAGGCAAAAGTGCAATTAAAATTCGAAAACCGCAAATAAAAATACGAAAACCGCAAATAAAAATACGAAAACCGCAAATAAATCAAAAATATACCAATACAGCTATGGGTATCCTAGCGGGGTTTAATTATAATATAAGTCATATTGAACGCAAAATTTTAATGAAACCGCCGATATGTAGCGTAATTCAATAAAAAGTTAATCCCTTATAAATAAATCCATCTTTTTTTGCAGATCAAGCAATAAAATACCCTCATACCGTTCAATTTAGGCATCAAGTAAAAATAAACGAGCACTACAAGAGAACTTCCTACCTTTTCCACTGATTTAATTATGATTGGAGTTAATACTAAACAAAAAAGTGGAGAAGGAGTAGATTATATGAAGCCTTTTATACCAAAGCTTGTTTATTTCGAGCCCCAAGCTTTAGAGTATCCGTTAGGAAAGGAGTTAAAGGAGAAATTTGAGCAGATGGGTCTAGAAATAAGAGAAACAACATCCCATAATCAAATTCGAAATTTACCTGGTGAAAATGATGTGGAAAAATATCGAATCGCTAAGTCAACTTTAGTAGTTGGGTTGCGTAAGACATTAAAGTTTGAAACATCTAAACCTTCAGCGGAATATGCGATTCCTCTTGCTACAGGCTGTATGGGGCATTGTCATTATTGTTACTTACAAACAACACTTGGTTCCAAGCCCTATATACGGGTATATGTAAATTTAGAAGATATTTTTGAGCAAGCACAGAAATATATAAAGGAACGCGAGCCGGAGATTACACGGTTTGAGGCTGCGTGTACTTCTGATATAGTTGGAATAGATTATTTAACACATTCTCTTAAGAAAACGATTGAATTTATTGGTGAAACAGAATACGGTCGTTTACGATTTGTAACGAAATTTCCACATGTAGACCATTTACTTGATGCAAAGCATAATGGAAAAACAACATTTAGATTCAGTATTAATTCTAGGTATGTTATCAAAAACTTCGAACCTGGAACTGGTTCATTTGATGAAAGAATAGAAGCCGCAAAAAAAGTAGCATATGCAGGATATCCATTTGGTTTTATTGTTGCACCTATTTATATGCATGAAGATTGGGAAGAGGGCTATGAGGAGCTTTTTATTCGATTAAAGGATGCTTTAGGTGAATTGGCAAATGAAAATATGACGTTCGAGCTTATACAGCATCGTTTTACTAAGCCTGCCAAAAAAGTGATTTTACAGAGATATCCTAATACTAAACTTGAAATGGATGAAGAGAAAAGGAAATATAAATGGGGCAAATATGGAATTGGAAAATATGTTTATCAAAAAGAAGAGGCTGCTTCAATTGAAGAGACCATTTCGGGTTATATAAAAAAGTATTTTCCTAATGGAGAAATTCAATATTTTACATAATGAAGTGTATCTATTTTTTAGGTACACTCTTATTATTTTCATCATACTCTTATACAGAATGACGTTCTCTTATCATTTAAATGAGTTCATGTTAATTGCACTTTTGGTTTATGTGGTGTATCATTTTATTGATGCTTATTGTGACGGAATAAAGTTTGAATGAGTGTATTGGAGGAAGAACATGCCCACACCTAGTATGGAAGATTATATTGAACAAATTTACCTTTTAATTGAAGATAAAGGGTATGCTCGTGTATCTGATATTGCTGAAGCATTATCTGTACACCCATCGTCAGTAACCAAAATGGTGCAAAAACTAGATAAAGACGATTACTTAATTTATGAAAAATATAGAGGATTAATCCTAACACAAAAAGGTAAAAAAATGGGAAAAAGACTTGTCTATCGCCATGTATTACTTGAGCAATTCTTAAGAATTATTGGTGTAGATGAAAACTTAATTTATCAAGATGTTGAAGGAATGGAACATCATATGAGTTGGGAAGCGATTGATCGAATTGGAGAACTAGTTCAGTTCTTTGAAGAAGATAAAAATCGAATCGAAGCATTAAAAGATATTCAAAAGTCTAATGAAGCCCAATCGAATTCAAATAATTAAAAAGACCGTGCTTAGTAGGAAGCACGGTCTTTCTTTTTGCCCTTTTCACCCTCAATCACAGTTAAGTGACTTGCATCCTTTGATCGTTTTTTTAACAAAGGAGTGGAGGTACTTTTTCTTGAAGTGGGCTTTGATTTGTTAATCGATTTTTTAAACGAGCTAGATTTTTGAGTGTTATATTTTTTTATAGTTTGTTTTGCAGCCTTACGATAGGAGTCTTGTTGGCCTCTTTGACTGTTTGAAGATGTAAAAACTCTATAAATAAAATAAATAATTAAAAGGATTAATCCAATAAACAAAAATCGTTGTAATAATTTTGCTGGATCGTTTATCAACTGAGCAATTAAGCCAAAAAGTGCTAATGCTATAATTCCATAAAATATTGATGTGTACACTTTTTGATTCACTTTAAGCACCTCCTATGGTGAAGAGTAAATAATGTATTAGAAAAACATTGTTTCTTATAGTTTATTACATTTTATCCAATAAGTTGATATTTTTTATAAAATTCTGTCAATTAATTCTTGTTATTTTTTTCCACTTCTAAAAGTCGGTTAAATGAAGCGATTGAGACTTCAACTTGATCATCAGTTGGTTCTTTCGTTGTTAATAATTGAAGCCATAATCCAGGGTAACCTACCCATCTTAATATAGGAACATTTCGAACTTTATTTGTTAATTGGAGAACTTCGAACGAAACACCTATAACGACTGGAATTAATAAAAGTCGATCGACAATTCTTAGCCATAGTGGGCTAGTTGGAACTAAGAAGTATATGAACATACCAACTATTACAGTAAATAGGATAAAGCTACTTCCACAACGATAATGTAGTCTAGATTGTGATTGGACTCCTTCAATCGTTAAAGGAATATTATTTTCATATGCATTAATCACTTTATGCTCGGCACCGTGATACATAAACACTCTTTTTATAAATGGAGTCAATGAAACTAAGTAAATATAAATTAATAAAAAACCTAGTTTTAAGATACTTTCTATTACGACTTGTTGAAAATCGGTTTCAAATATTGGTTTCAATGTTGCTGCTAGTAGTACCGGTACAAGTGTAAAAATAACTTTTCCAACTATAAATGATAAAACGGCTAGTAATGAAAGTCCGAGATAAGTTGCAAGTGTACCTTTTTGTTTTTCACGCTCAATTGCAATTTTCTCATCATCTTTTGGATCAATTCCATATCTTTCAGTTGAGTAATTTAAATGCTTAGATCCATTAATACTTGCTTGTATAATCGCGACTACACCACGGACAAAAGGAATTTTCTTTAATTTTTGCATTGTCCGATTTATATGTATCGGTTCTTCATAATATTGAATTTCTTCATTTGTCCTGCGGATAGCAGAGACTGTATGTGTTTTGCCACCAAACATTACGCCCTCTACGATTGCTTGACCCCCATAAACTGCTTTATTTTTCTCTCTCATGTTGCACCAACCTAAACTTGTTTTTTATCTATTACTATCTATTGTAAATGTAAGCATAATAATGGTGCAAGTAAGAAGTAGGAAAATCTAAATAATAATCATAATATTTTTAATTTTCTAATAAAAATTCAGAATCACATTAAAAATTTCTTAGTTGGACATAATACTCAGAGATATTTAGCAATGTATGGAAAGGGAAATGTTAAATGCAGGAAAAAGATAAAGAACAAGAAAAAAATCAAGATCAGGTTCAAGAACAAGAAAAAGGTATACAGGATCAAGAAAACAATCAAAACCAAGATCAAAATCAGAGTAAAAGCCAAAATGAATACCTAGTCCAAGGTGGCGATGGTGATTCAAAAGGGAATAAGAACTTTAATAAGATTGTAAGTATTGGGTTTTTTGGTGGCATATTTTGGTCTTCAGTTTTGTTAGTTCTTAGTTATTTTGACTTTACTCAAATTGGTCCAAATTTTGTTTTAGAAAGAATCAAACTTGGAAAATGGGCAAATGGTTATGTTGAAAACTTAATTTCTATAGTTGGAATAGGCATTATTTCAATCATTATTGCATTTGTATTTTATTTTATCGGTAGAAAATTTAACGGAGTTCTGCCAGGTATATTTTTTGGATTGCTCCTTTGGGTTATTGTTTTTATTCTTCTAGGTAAAATAGCATTCGATTTAAAAGCAATTAAGGATTACTCATCTGATACGACAGTTACTACAATCTGTTTATTCATTTTATACGGAACTTTTATTGCATATTCTGTTTCTTTTGCATTTCAAGAGCAAAAGGCATATTTGCGTGGCTATTCAAAATAGTCTGGCCTATGATAAAATAAACCTTGGGTATTCCAAGATATGTGTATTTGGGATAAATATGCCGAAATGATGGGTGGAGACTTTTAAAATGGCTAAGTTTTTATTATTGAATGGACCTAATCTAAATATGCTCGGTCAGAGAGAAGTTTCTATCTATGGTTCAACTACATTAAAGGATATTGAGGATCATTTATCATCGCTTGCACATGAAGATGGGGATACGATTGATTGCTTTCAATCGAATCATGAAGGTGAACTAATTGATCAGCTGCATGCGGCAAATAATGTCTATGATGGGATTCTATTTAATCCTGGCGCATTTACTCATTATAGTTATGCAATTCGTGATGCAATTGCAAGTATTACCGTACCAACTATTGAAGTACACATTTCAAATATACATAAAAGAGAAGAGTTCAGACATACTTCAGTTTTAGCTGCAGTAACTGTAGGGCAAATCGTTGGTTTAGGTGTGTATGGATATGATTTAGGTTTAAGTGCGTTAAAAAAGATTAGTAGGGGAGAGAAAAACAATGGAAAAAATTAAAAAGTTACGTGAAGCTTTAGTAGAAAAAGGAATAGATGCATTATTAGTTACTAGTACATACAACAGACGTTACATGACGAACTTTACAGGTTCTGCTGGTGTTGCTTTAATTACACAGGACAAAGCTTTATTCATTACTGATTTCCGCTACATTGAACAAGCTACTAGCCAATGTGAAGGTTATGAGATTGTTAAACATGAAGGTTCAATTCCAGCTGAAGTTGCAGCTTTAACAGAGAAATTTGGCGTAGCAAAACTTGGATTTGAGCAAGATCATGTTACGTTTACAGAATTTGGTTCTTACCG
Organism: Gottfriedia luciferensis; assembly: GCF_001712755.1. GTDB lineage: Bacteria > Bacillota > Bacilli > Bacillales > Bacillaceae_G > Gottfriedia > Gottfriedia luciferensis_B. Next base: position 68,459 of record NZ_MDKC01000023.1, on the reverse strand, counting down.
CAAAGTGGTAAAAGCAGAATTAGTTCCTGTAAGCGGATTAATTGAAAAATTACGCTTAATTAAAACGGATGCAGAGATTTCAATCATTAAGGAAGCTGCTAAAATTGCAGAATCTGCTTTTGATCATATTTTAGGATTTATCCGTCCAGGTGTTACTGAATTAGAAGTATCGAATGAGTTAGAATTTTTTATGCGTAAATTAGGTGCTACTTCATCATCATTTGATACAATCGTTGCTTCTGGTACTCGTTCTGCTCTTCCTCACGGTGTAGCATCAGAAAAAGTAATTGAAACAGGTGATTTTGTAACGTTAGATTTTGGAGCATACTATAAAGGTTATGTATCAGATATGACTAGAACAGTTTCTGTAGGTGAGCCTCATTCTGATTTGAAGAAAATTTATGATATCGTTCTTGAAGCTCAATTACGTGGTGTTAACGGGATTAAAGCAGGTATTACAGGTAAAGAAGCTGATGCTTTAACACGTGATTATATTACTGAAAAAGGTTATGGAGAATATTATGGACATGGAACTGGCCATGGTATTGGTCTAGAAGTACATGAGGGACCTGGCGTATCATTCCGTTCTGATACAGTATTAGAGCCAAATATGATCGTAACTTGTGAACCAGGTATTTATATTCCAAATCTAGGTGGAGTTCGTATAGAAGACGATTTAATCGTTAAAACTGGTGGTAACGAAAACTTAATGTCTTCACCAAAAAATCTAATCATTTTATAAGTTTTCATTAGATTAGAAATTAGAACTACACAAAAAGCGTATTTTACTTTATGATATAAAGTTGTAAAAGAAATTCATGGTAAGAGAAATGGTTCTTTTTTTACACAATACATACTTATAGAACCATTTCATTTTTTAGGAGGATATTTAATGATTTCAGTAAACGATTTTCGTACAGGTTTAACAATTGAAACTGACGGTGGACTTTGGCAAGTAATGGATTTCCAACACGTTAAACCGGGTAAAGGTGCTGCATTCGTACGTTCAAAACTTCGTAACCTACGTACAGGTGCTGTACAAGAAAAAACATTCCGTGCTGGTGAGAAAGTAGCGAAAGCTCATATTCAAAACCGTAAAATGCAATATTTATATGCTAATGGTAACCAACATGTATTCATGGACAATGAGTCATATGAGCAAATTGAATTACCAGAAGCAAATATTGAGCGTGAATTAAAATTCCTTAAAGAAAATATGGAAGTTTATATCATGACGTTTGAAAGTGAAATTTTAGGTGTTGAATTACCAAACACAGTTGACCTAAAAGTAGTTGAAACTGAGCCAGGTATTAAAGGTGATACTGCTTCTAACGTTACAAAACCAGCTACAATGGAAACTGGTTTAGTAGTACAAGTACCAATCTTCATTAATGAAGGCGAAGTATTAATCATTAACACAACTGAAGCTAGCTACGTTTCACGTGCAAAATCTTAATTTAATGTAAAAATGGGGGCACTAATTTAAATAGTGTCTCTTTTTTTCTATTAACCAATTTAAATAAGTAAGGGTGATTAAATGGTTACATCAATTGTTCTTTGGACATTGATTATCATTTGTTTTGCATTGGCGTTTATTGCGCTAATCAAACCAATAATTCCAGGTGTACCAGTATTATGGGTGGGCTTTTTAATTTATTACTTTGGTATTAATAAAAGTAATTTAAATATGTCGTTTTGGATTATTATGCTAATTTTTACAGCTGTTATTTTTCTAGCGGATATTCTAGCTAATAAATACTTTCTAAAAAAATATGGCAGTACAAAAACTGGTGAAAGAGTAGGTTGTTTAGCTGTAATCGTAGGATCGTTTGTTTTTCCTCCCTTTGGCTTAATTATCGTCCCATTCATTTCTGTTTTTATTGCTGAGAAATTACAAGGGAAGAATACGAAAGAGTCAATAAAATCTGCATGGGCGACAGTTGTCTCTTTTATTAGTAGCTCATTAGCAAAAGCGGTATTGCAAGTTATTATGGTAATAATCTTTTTTGTTTATATTATATTTTAATTAGTATTAGAATCTTTTATTTAAACAACGAAGAAAGAAATTTTTAATTTAATTGACAAGTTTGTCTTTCAACAGCGTGAGAGAGAGAAGTTATACGACTTCTCTCTCAGAATGTTAAAAAATAAAATGGTCAATATGGAAAACGGACATTAAATTCAACTTATTTATAATGAAATTATCATTTTTTGGATCATTTATTAATGGTTTTAAATGTTAATATTTTGAGCTATTTCATGATTTCAAAAATCACTAGTAGTGAATTTCAGAAGTTAAAATTACTATGGACTAATTTTTAGAATAACAAATTCAAGAATAAGTTCTAATTAATGTTCGATATTTATTGACCTAAACAATAGTAGGTTACTCTAAGTAAAGGCTTTTTGATTAGAATTTATTGCAGACTTTTTTCGATGAATAAGTTGATTGGAACGGAGGGCTGCTCGACTCCTATGGGATTAGCGGGAAGGCTAAAGACCCCGCAGGCTTGCCGAGGAGGCTCAGGTCTCGCCCCATGGAAAGCGAGCATCCTGTAGTGGAAATCAGCATCACTCTACTCCTTTTGCGAAAATATGATAATTTAATTGAAGAGGTTGTTTTTCAACAACGAGAGAGAGAAGTTATATGACTTCTCTCTTTTTTTGTGCCTTCGAATTAATGTTTGTCTTCTGAAATGGACATGTTCAGCATATTAGTAATAAAAACGAATGAAAAAAGGTGTGTAGCTATGAAGGATTGGATTGATTCAATGGATCGAGCAGTTCTAAGTATGGGAATGCTCAGAGTTTTTGGTGGAAGTGTTGAATTGATTGCTGCTTTTACAATTTTGTATTTAAACGACATTAAGAAAGCATTAGCAGTAAATAGTGTTTTGGCAACTGTCGGACCGATTATCCTCATTTCAACAATGGCTATTGGAATTATAGGTGTTGCATCTAAATTAGACCCTATTCGATTAGTTTTAGTTGTTTGTGGTGTGTTTTTAATATTGTTGGCAGTTTTTAAATGATAGGATGTGACCTTTTATGAAAGAGGTTTTCAACGTATTGCCTTCATTAATTAAAGAAAAGTTACAGCGTTCATATGGAGACTTACATCAAGTTGAGGAGTTAAGGTTAAGAATTGGGCGTCCGGTTGAAGTGATTTCTAATAATCAGTCAAATTTTATTCCTTATATCCTAACAGAAGAAGAAGGCGCTCAGATTCTTGGGAAGTTAAGTCAATTTTCAATTTATACAATTGAGGAAGAATTGAAAAAAGGCTATATCACAATTAAAGGTGGGCATCGAGTCGGGTTAGCTGGTCGCGTTGTTACCGAAAACGGAATGGTTAAAATGATTCGAGATATTAGTTCATATAATTTTCGTATTGCAAAAGAAAAAGTAGGAATAGCTAGTCCATTTGTAAAGTATGTTTATGAAGGAAGATGGAAAAACACTATGCTGATTGGCCCACCTCAAGCAGGGAAAACCACATTACTGAGGGATTTTGCTAGAGTGGTGAGTCAAGGCGATGCCATAAGAGGAATAAGACCTGGGAAGGTTGGCATTGTTGACGAACGATCTGAGATAGCGGGTTCAGTTAAAGGGGTTCCTCAATATACATTTGGTGAAAGAATCGATGTATTAGATGCATGTCCTAAGGCTGAAGGAATGATGATGCTTGTAAGGTCGATGAGTCCTCATGTCATTCTTGTAGACGAAATTGGAAAAAAGGAAGATGTCGATGCAATTTTAGAAGCGATTTTTGCCGGTGTTCAATTAATAGTGACCGTCCATGGCTATTCTCTTGAGGAAATTAGAAAACGTCCTTCTCTTTTGCCTTTGTTCCAAAATGGGACATTTGAACGATTTATTGAAATTTCAAATTTTCCTTCACCAGGTACTGTAACGGATATTAAAAATAAGGATTTTACAAGTTTATTTCATCCAAGGGCGGTGCTTTAGATGAGATGGATTGGAGCACTTATTATCATTTTTTCAACAAGCTGGCTTGGATTTTATTTTGCAGGTAGATTATCAGAACGAACAAAAGAATTAAGGGGCTGGAAATTGGCGCTTCAATCTCTTGAGGCAGAGGTAATGTACAGTCAATTGCCACTGCAAGAAGCGTTTAGAAGAATTTCGAGTCAATTGAAAGGACCAATTAATAGTTGTTTAAAGGATTTTGCAATTCAACTTGAAACGAGTGCATTTTCAGCGAAAGAAGCCTGGGAAAATTCATTAATGAAATATGCAAAAACTGTCTCGATTAAAGAGTCTGACATACAAGTGTTATTACAATTTGGTGAGACAATTGGTATGCATGATAAATATTCACAACAAAAACAAATCATTTTAGCATTAAAGCATTTGGAAAGGGAAGAGCAAGAAGCAATCGATTCACAGGGTAGTTATGAACGAATGTCTAAAATGCTAGGTGTTTTGAGTGGAATCTTAATCGTTATATTACTCTTGTAGGAGGAATTTAAATTGATTACAAATTATGCGCTGATGTTTCAAATTGCTGGGATTGGAGTAATTGCTGCAATTATTCATGCGGTCTTAAAAAAAGCCGGACAGGAAGAGTTTGCTACTTGGACGATTATTACTGCATTCATTATCGTATTTCTTCAAGTTATCACTAAAGCTGGAGATCTATTTAATAAAGTTAGGGATGTATTTCTATTTCATTAGATTAGGGGTGAGAGTCTTTGGAAATCATCCAAATTGTTGGTATTGGTTTAGCTGCTACATTTGTCATTCTTCTATTAAATCAATTTAAAATGAATAATTTTACTTTAGCAATAACTGTTTTTATAAGCTGTGTTTTGTTTTTATTTTTATTAGATAAGGTGCAGTTCTTATTAGATCAAATTCAAAAACTAGCAAATCAAGCTAGTATTAAAAATGTGTATGTTGAAACTTTATTAAAAATAATTGGGATCGCATACATAGCTGAATTTGGAGTTCAAATTACGAAAGATGCAGGCCAAGGGGCAATTGCTTCCAAGATTGAATTAGGGGGCAAAGTACTCATTTTGGTTCTTGCAGTACCGATTTTAACAGCCTTAATTGAAACAATTTTAAGTTTTTTACCAAAAATTTCTTAAGTGTAAGGGGAGGAGGACATTATGTCAAAAAGGATGAAAGTTTTTCTTCTTTTCTTTACTCTCTTTTTTTTAGTACCAAGAATTGTACAAGCTGCTCCTCCACCTGCTGAAATAGTAAATGAACAAATACAAAAGTTAGGAATTGATGACGTTCAACAATATTGGGATGAAGTTGTTCATCAATATGGTGGTTTTTTACCAGAAAGTCAAAAAGGAGACTTTATCCAATTTATAAAGGGAGAAAAGAAATTTTCATTACAAGAGTGGTTTATTGCATTTGCTAAATATATATTTTTTGAGTTATTAAGTAATGGGAAAATATTAGGGATTTTAATTATGTTAGTTATTTTTAGCTCTTTACTCCAATCATTACAAAATGCATTTGAGAAGAGTACGGTTAGTAAGATCGCTGATAATGTGGTTTTTCTAGTACTTGTAGTGTTTGCATTAAATAGTTTCTATGTTGCAACGCAGGCCACCCAAGATGCAATTACAGTTATGATTGATTTTTTACGAGCACTAATTCCTATTTTACTAGCTTTGATTGCAACATCAGGTGGTGTTATTTCTGTTGGCGTTTTCCATCCAATTTTAATTTTTTTAATGCATACAAGTGGATTACTAGTGACGTATTTTGTACTACCTTTAATTCTTGTATCTACAATTTTAAGTATTGTAAGCATTATAAATGATGAGTTAAAGGTGACGAAACTAGCTTCTTTAATAAGAAATGTTGCTGTAGGTGTCCTAGGAATCTTTTTAACTATTTTTTTAGGTGTATTAAGTGTACAAGGTTTGACGACTGCAGTTTCGGATGGGGTAGCAGTAAAAACAGCAAAATTTGTAACAAGTAATTTTGTTCCGGTTGTTGGTAAAGTTTTTGCAGACGTTACAGATACAGTTATTAGTGCGTCTTTATTATTAAAAAATACTGTTGGGATAGTAGGTTTAGTTACTTTACTAGCAATCGTTGTATTCCCAGCTATTAAAATATTAGTTTTAGCTTTAATTTATAAATTCTCAGCGGCGATTTTACAACCAGTTGGAAGTAAAAATATCATTAGCACAATTGATACGATCGGAAAAAGTGTAACTTATTTATTTGTTTGTTTATCAATTGTTTCATTAATGTTTTTCTTAAGTATGACTTTAATAATAGCGGCAGGAAACATTGTCGTCATGTTTAGGTAGGTGAAAAAATGGAATTCTTTATACACTGGGTTTCAAATATTATCGTTTATATATTAGTTGCAACCGTCATTATGATGTTAATTCCAAATACCGGCTTAGCAAAATATGTCCGATTTGTCGCCAGTCTATTATTAATTGTCATGATGCTCCAACCAATTTTTCAATTATTCAGAGTAAATATAAAAGAAGTGCTAGCTGGATACCAGTCAAAAACGTATGAAGCAAATGGCGAAATAAAAAATGAAATAAATAATAAGAAAAATGAAATACAAGAAGCAGAACGTGCATATATATTAAAACAAATGGCTGTCCAAATGAAAAAGGACGTTGAAAAAAGCTTTACAAAAGAGTTTGAACAGGTCATTACAAATGTGGATTTACAAGTAAAAGATGGAGTTAATACAGTCAAAACAGCCCAGGACCTGTCCAAAGTAATCGTTTACGTTGGCCCTAAAAAAGATGAGACAAGCAATGTAGAACCTGTTCAAGAAGTATCAATTAATACCGATCAGCCAGTTCAGACAGACGATGAAAAAATTAAACAACAAGAGTTACAAACTTTTTTAGCAAATAAATGGGAGCTTGAGGACAAGCAAATCGAAGTCAAGATGGAAGGAGGGGAGTAATGACAAATGAAGAAAAAGATTCCACCAATAAAATTAGCAGACTTTCTAAAAGGAAATGGCGATGACAAAACCTCTTCTGACAAAGAAAAAAGTCCATTTAAACTGACGAGAAAATATGTACTAGCTCTACTGGGACTCGGGATTTGTTGGATGATTGCAAGCAGTCTATTTGCTAATACAAATCAAAAAACGAATTCAATGCTTTCACCTATTTCCACACAAACGAGTGGAACACCAAAAAATAATGAAAAATCTGTTGAGACTCTTGGAAGTGATGGTGGAAAATCATCATCAAACAAAATGGAAGAATATGAAACAAAATACGAGCAGCAGCTAACAGAGACATTAAATAATATGGCTGGTGTAAGTAATGTAAAAGTAGTAGTAAATCTTGAAGGTAGTGGAAAGAACGTTTATCAAACAAATAAAACGAATCGTTCTCAAGAAACTGAGGAAACAGATAAACAAGGTGGGAAACGAAATATTGATGATCAATCACAAGAAGAGCAAGTCGTCATTATTGATAACGGTGATAAACAAGAACCTGTTATAGCCGAAACTGAAATGCCAAGAATTAGAGGTGTACTCGTTATTGCTAAAGGCGCAGAAAACCTTGAAGTAAAGCAAATGATTCGAGAAGCTGTTATACGATTACTTGATGTACCAAGCTATCGTGTCTCTGTACAACCAAAAAAATAAGAGGAAGAAGGTAAAAGTTAAATGAAAAAACAAACAATTTGGTTATTAACAATGTTAAGTTTAGTAGTTGTATTATCAGTTTATTATGTTACAACACCTGATAATTTAAAAACAACAAGTTTTATGAACATGAATAACAATACAAATACAGATTCATTAGACTCAACTCCTAAAGATACTAAGAAGACAGATTCTAATACAGATTCTAAAACAAATACTTCTAAACAAAATGGTAAAGAAACTGCTTCTCAAGAAAATTCTACTAGTGAAGTATTCTTAAAACAGCGTATGGAACAAGAAGATCAAAGAAGTCAATTAATTGATGAATATAAAGCTACTGTTGACTCAGCAACTGCTTCAGCAAAAGAGAAGAGTGATGCATTCACTAATATGAATGAACTTCAAAAATTAACTGCATTAGAATCAGATGTAGAAACTATGATTAAAGAAGCTGGCTATAAAGATGCACTAGTTCGTTCTGATAATGATGAAGTAAAAGTCGATGTAACATCTGCAAAACCAAGCAGAAAAGCAGCAAATGACATCATTCAAATGACTAGAAGCGTCTTAGGTGAAAAATTAGTAGTTGTAAAATTCCAAGTTAAATAATTTTTTGGACAAAGCCAGTAGAAGTCATTCTACTGGCTATCATTTTGTATAAAAGGCAATTGTCAGTTTGACCAATTTTCTACAATATATGAAGCATGGTAGAGGTGATTTTCAACTTGGAATGGAAATCGACTAAGTACCTTATGTATGGAAAAGTCAAAATAAAAAGCTTTCCATTGTTTAGATCTTCTGTTGCCAGTGGGATTAACTACTGGCTCTTCATTTTTTTAATAAGCATATAAATAATTAATATGAATTTTAGGATTATTCCTAATTCCTCTACACTTTTACGTCTTTGGTTTTCCCTGTTATAATAGTTTATATTGAATTATTTTTGGTAAGGAATAATATATAAATATTCGTTGTAAAATAGCTAAAAATAATTAGGAATTACAATAATTTGTTGAAAAGTTTAGTATTAGGTTATAAGATTAGACTATATGTCTTAAGGGGTGAACAGAATGAAAATTCATGAAATTAGAGAACTAATTAAGTTAATCGATCAATCAACAATAAATGAATTCGAATTTGAGGATAATGGTGCTATCGTTAAAATTAAAAAAGGTGGACAAACAACTGTCGTTACAACTACTCCAGTTGTACACCAAGAGGTAGCTCCTGTTGTTACATCTGCTCCAGTTGCAACTTTAGATAGACCAGTTGCTGCAGAAGTTGCTGCACCTGTAGTGGAAAAAGAAGATACAAGTAACTTACATAAGATTACATCACCGATGGTAGGTACTTTCTACGCATCTCCATCACCTGATGCAAAAGAATACGTAGCAATAGGTGATCGTATTAAAAACGATTCAATCGTTTGTATCGTTGAAGCAATGAAGCTATTTAATGAAATCGAAGCTGAAATTGAAGGCGAAATCGTTGAAGTACTTGCTAAAAATGGTCAATTAGTAGAATACGGTCAACCATTATTCTTGGTTAAGGCCTAATACCTACAAAGTTAACAGTACTTTACTAGAGAAGGTGAAGAAATGAAAAAGGTTTTAATAGCGAATCGTGGAGAAATCGCCATTCGAATTATTCGAGCATGTAAAGAATTAAATATTGAAACAGTTGCTATTTACTCTGAAGGAGATAAAGAAGCATTACATGTTCAAATGGCTGATGAAGCTTATTGTGTCGGTCCTAAATTATCAAAAGATAGTTATTTAAATATGACTAATATCATTAGTATTGCAAAATTAACTGGCTGTGATGGAATCCATCCTGGTTATGGTTTCTTATCAGAAAATGCTAGTTTTGCAGAATTATGTACAGAGTGCAATGTGAAATTCATTGGACCAACGGCTGATTCTATTTCTAAAATGGGAACAAAAGACGTTGCTCGTGAAACAATGAAAGAAGCAGGAGTACCAGTAGTACCTGGTTCACAAGGTATTATTCAAAGTATTGAAGATGGTAAAAAGATTGCTGCAGAAATCGGCTATCCAGTTATTATCAAAGCTACAGCTGGTGGCGGAGGTAAAGGGATCCGTGTAGCAAAAGATGAAATCGAACTTGAAAAAGGTATACAAATTACTCAACAAGAAGCTCAAACAGCTTTCGGTAATCCGGGTGTATATCTTGAAAGATATATTACAGATTTTAGACATGTTGAAATTCAAGTTTTAGCAGATGAACATGGTAATACAATTCATCTTGGAGAACGTGATTGCACAATTCAACGTCGTCTTCAAAAATTAGTAGAAGAAGCGCCATCTCCTGTTTTAGACGAAGAAACTCGTCAAAAAATGGGTCAAGCAGCTGTTCGTGCGGCTGAAGCAGTAAATTACTGGGGTGCTGGTACTGTTGAGTTTATTTATGAACCACATACTAAAAACTTCTTCTTTATGGAGATGAACACACGTATTCAAGTTGAGCATCCTGTAACTGAATATATTTCTGGTATTGATCTTATTAAGCAACAATTATTAATTGCTAAAGGTCATCCATTAAAATTAACTCAATCAGAAGTATCTTTAAAAGGTTGGTCAATTGAGTGTCGTATTAATGCTGAAAATCCAGATAAGAACTTTATGCCGTCCCCTGGTAAAATCATTACGTATTTACCACCAGGTGGTCCGAATGTTCGTGTTGATTCTGCTGTATATAGCGGATACACAATTCCGCCATATTATGATTCAATGATTGCGAAAGTTATCGTGCATGGCAAGACAAGAGAAGAAGCAATTGCTATAATGATAAGAGCACTTGAAGAATTTGTGGTAGAAGGAATTTACACAACAATTCCATTCCATTTAAATTTATTGCAAAATGAAATCTTCGTAAAAGGGAAGTATAATACTAAATTCCTTGAGGAGCATGCGCTTGTTAAAGGATAAAGTGGAGGGATCTGTATGAACGAAAATCAGATTTTAGAAATGGGTACTGCGACATTAGGTCGAGTAGAAATCGCACCTGAAGTAATCGAAGTAATTGCTGGTATTGCAGCTGCTGAAGTTGAAGGTGTTTCAAGCATGCGTGGAAACCTAGCATCTGGTATTTCTGAAATTATCGGTAAGAAATATCACGGTAAAGGTGTCCGAGTTGATTTATCAGAAGATCGAATTACAATCGATGTATACATTCTAGTTAAATTTGGTAAGTCAATCCCAACTGTAGCAGGTAATGTACAAGACAATATTCGTCAAGCATTATTAACGATGACAGGTCTTGAATTATCTGAAGTAAATGTTCACGTAGTAGGAGTTCAATTCGATACGAAACCTGAGCAAGAAGCTCCAATTGAACTTTAATAGGATAAAAAGAGTCTCTATTTAATAGAGGCTCTTTTTTTTGTTTTGTTAGATAAGAAGTAGGGATCGTTTTATGTAGTTCTTTCATTTCGGTGTATACTTTTTCCGGTTCTATTGTAACTAATTAAATATTTTGAAATATGTTAAAATTTATATATAAATGAAATAGAAATAGGTGACAATATGATTTTAAATTTGAACACAAATCGAATGAACTTACGTGAATTTGTTGAAAGTGATTGGCAGCAAATACATAAATATGCATCCCAATCAGTTGTATGTCAATTTCAGCCATGGGGACCGAATACAGAGAGTGAAACAAAGGAATTCATTCAAATCATACTAAGAGATATGAAACAAATAAATAGGACTAGATTTGCATTTGCAATAATAGAAAAGAAATCCGATAAATTAATAGGATCAATCGAGTTTAATATTAGGGATGAAATTAATCAAATTGGTGAAATAGGGTATATAATTCATCCAAACTATTGGGGCAAGGGATTTGCTAGTGAAGCTACTAAAGAAGTAATTTCATTTGGATTTAAAAATTTTAAACTTCATCGAATATTTGCGACATGTGATGTTAGAAATATTGCATCAGCAAAAGTTCTTGAAAAATGCGGATTAAATTTAGAAGGTAAAATGCGTGAAGATCTATTATTAAGAGACGGCTGGAGAGACACTTATTTATACAGCATACTAGAACATGAATGGCTTAGGGGTCAGGAAGGCCAGGAAAGTTAATAAAATCTGGTATTAGTTGGAAAGTTTTTTTATTTCTTAAAAATCTTTGCATTCCCTTTAATCCCTCATTTTCTTAATCTATCTTTTTTAATGTTCGTGTTTTGGTATATAAATTTTATTTTAAAGTAATAAAAAGGAAATTTTTTTAAAAAAACACAAACATTATTCTGTTATTTTATTGGATTTTAAGTTAAAATGTAGAAAACAGTTTAAAGTATTGAGTTTGCTTAGAAACGTTAATAATAATAAAAATTAGAGTTAATACAGACAGTCGTTGGAACTTATTAAAAAAAATGGTAAAATAACGTGTTACTATACAAAATTAGAATTCGTTATTACCTATGCAACGAATGATGAATTTAGCTTAAAGGAGTTTATTATTTTGATGAAACGTAGAAAAGCAAGGGAACTTGCATTACAAACATTATTCCAAATGGATTTAAGTGAAGCGAATGCTTCAGATGCATTAGAGCATGTATTAGAAGAAGCTGAAGAAAAACAGGATGCATTTTTAGAGGCAATTGTAACAAATTTTGTTAGTCATAAAGAAGTGATTGACGAACAATTAGCTTCAAATATCGAAAGCTGGACGATTGATCGTTTAGGTAACGTTGATCGCAATATACTTAGAATCGCTCTAGTAGAAATTAATTACTTAGAGGATGTTCCAAAAAGTGTAGCAATCAATGAAGCGATTGAAATTGCTAAAGTTTACGGTGATGATGATTCTAGTAAATTTATCAATGCGGTATTATCAAAATTCTAAATAGATAGATTGTTTATATGCATAGGGGGAAACTAAAATGGTAGCAACATTAATTAATGGTAAAGAAGTTTCAGTATCAATTCGTGAGGAATTAAAGAATGGTGTTTCAGAATTAAAAAATCAAGGTATTACACCAGGTTTAGCAGTTGTTTTAGTTGGAAATAATTCTGCTTCAAGAACATATGTGAATTCGAAGCATAGAGCATGTAATGAATTAGGAATGTATTCTGAAGTAATTGAATTACCTGAAACAGTTACTGAAGATGAGTTATTATCCGTTGTAAACAAATTAAACGATGATCAGTCAATTCATGGTATTTTAGTTCAGTTGCCATTACCTGCTCATATCTCAGAAAAGAAAGTAATTGAAACAATTTCTCCATTAAAAGATGTTGATGGATTTCATCCAATTAATATTGGAAGAATGATGACGAATCAAGATTCATTACTACCTTGTACTCCTTTTGGTATATTAAAATTAATAGAAAATACAAATATTCCGATTAGTGGAAAACATGTCGTTGTTATTGGACGCAGTAATATTGTAGGGAAACCAGTTGGACAACTATTCTTAAACGAAAATGCAACGGTTACTTATACACATTCACGTACAACTAATCTAAAATATATTACAAAGCAGGCTGATATTTTAATTGTTGCTATTGGCGTAGCAAAATTAATTACAGCTGATTATGTTAAAGAGGGAGCAATTGTAATTGACGTCGGCATGAATAGAGACGAAAATGGCAAATTATGCGGAGACGTAAATTTTGAAGATGTAAAAAATGTTGCTGGTTATATTACTCCTGTACCAGGTGGAGTTGGACCAATGACAATTACAATGCTACTTCATAATACGTTAAAAGCAGCTTCTCAAATTGATAGTAAATTAAATTTGAGTACTAAACTTTAATCTTATTGCTTTGTAAGAATGAAAGAAGGGCTATGCATGACGGAAAAGCTACCAGTTACTGTTACCGCATTAACGAAATATTTAAAAGCAAAATTTCAAGCGGATCGTAATTTGCAAAATATACTTCTCCGTGGAGAAATCTCAAATTTTAAACGTCATTCATCTAGCGGACATTATTATTTTACGTTAAAAGATGATGGTGCTAGAATTGCAGCGGTCATGTTTCAATCCTATAATGCAAATATCGCATTTCAACCAACCGATGGTATGCAGGTTATTGTACAAGGTGAAATAAATGTATACCCAGGATCTGGTAGCTATCAAATCTACATAAGAGACATGCAACCTGATGGGGTCGGCGGTCTCTTTGTAGCTTATGAACAATTGAAGAAAAAACTATTAGAAGAAGGACTCTTTGATCAGAAATTTAAGAAAAAGATTCCTTCTTTTCCTAGTGTAATCGGGGTTGTTACTTCACCAACTGGTGCAGCAGTTCGCGATATCATTACAACGATTCAACGAAGATACCCGATTGGGAAAATAGTTGTAATTCCAACGCTTGTACAAGGTGAAGGGGCGAAAGCGTCGATTGTAAAATCAATTGAAACAGCGGGTAAAATGGAAGAAATAGATGTGTTAATAGTCGGACGAGGCGGAGGATCAATTGAGGAACTCTGGGCCTTTAACGAAGAAATAGTAGCGAGAGCGATCTTTCAATCAAAAATCCCAATCATTTCCGCAGTGGGTCACGAAACAGATACGACAATTGCTGATTATGTCGCTGATCTAAGGGCACCTACACCAACAGCTGCAGCAGAATTAGTTTCGTTAAGCCAAAGAGAGATACTAGAGCAATTTACAGTTCGAAAATCAAGACTTAATAAAGCAATGGATACGATTATTGAACGAAAACAAGCGCAATTAAAGGCTGTTCAAGATGCTTATGTTTTTAGATATCCAAATTCACTATTCCATCCAAAACAAGAGCAATTTGACCGGATTAATGAACGTTTACATACATCAATAAATGAAATTGTTAAGTCTAAAATAAACAAGCATAAAGAACTAAATTCGTCGCTACTTATTCATCATCCAAGTAATAGAGTTCAGCTTGAAAAGCAAAGGCACCAGCAATTACATATGTCTTTACAAAAAGAATTTAATCGCCTAATTACCCAGAAGAAATTTGAAATGGAAAGAGTAGTTCATACACTAGATGCACTTAGTCCATTAAAAGTTATGGCCAGAGGTTATTCATTAGCATATAAAAATGATAACGAATTAATGAAATCGGTTAAACAAGCAAAAAGCGGAGACCGGTTCCAATTACAAATGACCGATGGGAAATTAAATTGTGAAGTACTTGAAGTAAAAGGAGAGTGAATCAATTGTCACAAAATGAGCGCACTTTTGAAGAAGCAATAAAAGAAATTGAAATGATCGTACAAAAATTAGAGCAAGGTGACGTACCACTTGAAAAAGCGATCGAATACTTTCAAGAAGGAATAAAACTCTCTCAAATTTGTCAAGAGAAGCTTACTAAAGTTGAAAAGCAAATGACTTCTATATTAAATGAACAGGGTGAACAAACTCCTTTTACTGTTGAGGAGGAATAATATGAACACTTTCAAAGATTTTATGGAGTATTCCAGTAGAATAGTAAATGATGAAATGATTAAATCGGTTGAAAGATTAAAAGCACCAGAAAAATTAAAAGAATCTATGTCCTATTCATTGCAAGGTGGAGGGAAAAGAATTAGACCTCTTTTACTTTTCGCAACGCTAGATGCATTTGGTAATGACCCATTAATAGGGATTAAACCTGCATGTGCTTTAGAAATGATTCATACTTATTCATTAATTCATGATGATTTACCATGTATGGATGATGATGATTTTCGAAGAGGAAAACCGACAAATCATAAAGTATTTGGCGAAGATCTTGCGGTATTAGCAGGTGATGGTTTACTGACATACGCATTTAAATTAATTACGGAAATGAATGATTTTCATGTGTCTGATCAAGTGAAACTTCAATTAATTAGTGAATTAGCGATTGCTGCAGGTCCTGAAGGTATGGTTGCCGGTCAGGTAGCAGATATGGAAGGTGAAAGTAAAGAGCTTAGTGGAGAAGAATTGCAATATATCCATGAAAGAAAAACGGGTAAAATGTTAATGTATCCAGTTATTGCAGGTGCAATCATTTCAAAAGCAACAGCTGAACAATTATCTCACCTAACCCAATTTGCTTATAAACTCGGTATCGCATTTCAAATACAAGATGATATTTTAGACGTAATTGGTGATGAAGAAGTACTT
Source organism: Gottfriedia luciferensis (assembly GCF_001712755.1). GTDB lineage: Bacteria > Bacillota > Bacilli > Bacillales > Bacillaceae_G > Gottfriedia > Gottfriedia luciferensis_B. The sequence goes on along the minus strand of NZ_MDKC01000023.1, from coordinate 52,722 downwards.
GGTAAGCCAGTTGGTAGTGATATAGAAAATGATAAAACTACTTATGTTAAGTTGTATTCAGTTGAGGGAGCTAAAGAAAGGCTTCATACATTTATTACTGAAGCCAAACAACATGTTCGAGCATGTGGGATTAAAGATGACTACTTAATCTCAATTTGTGATTTTGTTGAAAATCGCAGTTTTTAAACTTTGATTATGTAATTAATTCCATGTCCATTGAATAGATTTATTCATTTATGTATAATGTAACTACTTTATAACCGTTAATGTTGTTAATAAAATATACAGAAATGTAGGCCGTTAACACATTTGTGCTAGCGGCTTTCTTTTCATTTTGCAAAAAAATATATATTATTTTGTTCTATAAAAATAAAAAACATTAAACAGATTTTAATAAAAATGGTATTATGATACATGGTGTTAAGAGTTAGTCATTTAAGAAACTAGCGTTTAACTACAAGTATGGTAAAATCATTTTATAGATAAAATTACATAATAATGAATTATTTATATAGATTTAACATCTAGGAAGGTGAGTGATCCAAGATGGATCTTACGACAATTGAAAATCCGAGCTTTTTAAAAAATAAAACGAACGGTGAATTAGAAGTATTAAGTGAAGAAATTCGTAAATTTCTTATTCAGCAGCTTTCTGAGACAGGTGGTCATATTGCGCCAAATTTAGGAGTTGTTGAATTAACGATTGCATTACATAAAGTCTTTGATTCGCCTAAAGACAAATTTTTATGGGATGTAGGACATCAATCGTATGTTCATAAAATATTAACTGGTCGTGCTAAAGAATTTACAACACTAAGACAATTTAAAGGACTATGTGGCTTTCCTAAGCGAAATGAAAGTGAGCATGATGTATGGGAAACTGGGCACAGCTCGACTTCACTATCTGCGGCAATGGGGATGGCTATTGCTAGAGATATTAAAAAAACTGGTGAATATATTATTCCGATTATCGGAGATGGTGCATTAACTGGTGGGATGGCTCTTGAAGCAATGAATCATATTGGACATGAACAAAAAGATGTCATCGTTATTTTAAATGATAATGAAATGTCTATAGCTCCGAACGTAGGCGCATTACATAGCATTTTAGGAAGACTGAGAACAACTGGGAAATACCGTTGGGCTAAAGGTGAGCTTGAAGGTGTGATCAAAAAAATTCCTGGAATCGGGGATAAACTATCAAGTACATCAAAAAAATTAAAAGATAGCCTAAAATACTTAGTTACTCAAGGAATGTTTTTTGAGGAAATGGGATTCACTTATTTTGGACCAGTTGATGGACATAATTTTGAAGACTTATTTGAATCACTTGAATATGCTAAGAAAACTAAAGGCCCGGTATTAGTACACGTACTAACGAAAAAAGGAAAAGGATATAAGCCAGCAGAAAGTGATGATATCGGAACTTGGCATGGCACAGGTCCTTATAAGGTAGAATCTGGGAAGTTAATTAAGCCTGATAAAGCACCACCTGCATGGAGTAAACTTGTTAGTGATACTGTATTAAAATTAGCTTTAAAAGATGAGCGAATCGTAGCGATTACTCCTGCAATGCCAGTCGGTTCAAAATTGGAAAATTTCCAAGCTCAATTACCTGGCCGAATTTTTGATGTTGGTATTGCAGAGCAACATGCGGCAACAGTCGCAGCTGGTTTAGCAACGCAAGGAATGAAGCCATTTTTAGCAATTTATTCAACATTCCTTCAAAGAGCATACGACCAAGTATTACATGATATTTGTAGACAAAATTTAAATGTATTCATTGGAATCGATCGTGCAGGATTAGTAGGTGCTGACGGTGAAACTCACCAAGGTGTGTTTGATATTGCCTTTCTACGTCATATACCAAACTTAGTTTTAATGATGCCTAAAGATGAGAATGAAGGGCAACATATGGTAAATACTGCAATTCAATACGAAGATGGTCCAATTGCCCTACGTTTCCCTAGAGGGAATGGTATCGGCGTACCAATGGATGAGCAATTAAAAGAAATTCCGATTGGTTCATGGGAAGTATTAAGAGAAGGTTCTGATGCAGTTATTTTAACATTTGGTACTACAATTAAAATGGCATTAGATGCGGCGGATGAGTTGGAGAAAGAAAATATTTCTGTTAAAGTAGTAAACGCAAGATTTATTAAACCAATGGATACTGCAATGTTAAATGATATCTTTAAGGACGGAAAACCGATTTTAACGATTGAAGAAGCAGTATTACAAGGTGGTTTTGGAAGTGCTGTTTTAGAATTTGCAAGTTCAAATAATTATCAAAACGTCCGCGTAGAACGTATTGGTATACCGGATTTATTTGTTGAACACGGTGATGTGGATAAATTACTTGATGAAATTCATTTAACAAAAGATGAATCGGTTAAGAAAATCCGTGAAATGGTTTGTAATAAATAAGAGGATGACATTTAAATGGCAAAAAAGGAACGAGTAGACGTACTTTTAGTAGATCGTGGTTTAATCGAAACACGTGAAAAAGCTAAACGAGCAATTATGGCAGGACTAGTCTATACAAACGAACAAAGATTAGATAAGCCTGGAGAAAAAATAGACATCGAACTCCCTTTACAAATTAAAGGTGAAGTTATGCCTTATGTGAGTCGTGGAGGGTACAAATTAGAAAAAGCGATAAACACATTCGATCTATCAGTTAAAGATAAAATTATGATTGATATTGGATCTTCGACAGGTGGATTTACGGATTGTGCACTTCAAAACGGGGCAAAAAAATCATACGCACTTGATGTTGGATACAATCAACTTGCTTGGAAATTAAGGCAAGATGAACGTGTTATTGTTATGGAACGCACAAATTTTCGTTATGTTAAACCAGAAGATTTAATTGAAGGGTTACCTCAATTTGCTTCAATTGACGTATCCTTTATTTCGTTACGTTTGATTTTACCAGTCTTAAAAACATTATTAGTACCCACAAGTGATGTTGTCGCGTTAATTAAACCACAATTTGAAGCTGGTAGAGAGCAAGTTGGTAAAAAGGGGATTGTACGCGATCCAAAAGTGCATGAACAAGTTATCGAAATGATGATCGATTTTGCGCTTCGCCAAGGATATGATATAAAAGCTTTAACTTTTTCTCCTATAACTGGTGGAGACGGTAATATTGAATTTTTAATTCATCTTCATTGGGAAGGTTCAAAGGAAATTGGAAATAGCGGGTTAAATCGTTTACCAATGGATATTGTAAATGAAGCACATAGTGAATTAAAGAAGGTAAAATAATAAGAAGGAGACTTTCAGGCTGCTTACAATCAGTCTGAAAATCAAATTTTTAGTACTCTTTACTACACACTGAAAGGAAACCGAATAGGTTTCCTTTTTCTCCTTTTTCAAATTAAGTAATTAATTCGATAGGATTCGTTCAACCTAATAAAAAAGTAAAGAAAATATCATGCTGAAAAATGCATTTTATGAAAACGTTTAAAAAAATATATACAATAACGAGTAGATTAGATAAGATATTCTTTAAGTAAGATATTTGTCGGAATTTGCAAAGAGGTGTATTATGAATAAAGGTCAGCGTCATATAAAAATACGAGAAATTATCGCAAAAAATGAAGTCGAAACACAAGATGAATTAGTACAATCACTAAGAGACTTAGGGTTTAAAGTAACCCAAGCAACGATTTCACGTGATATAAAAGAACTACATCTAGTGAAAGTACCGTTATCTGATGGTCGATATAAATATAGCTTACCTGCAGATCAACGATTTAATCCGTTACAAAAATTAAAAAGACTTTTAATTGATTCATTCATTAAAATTGATAGTTCAAGTCATTTAATTGTAATGAAGACATTGCCAGGTAATGCAAATGCAGTTGGTGCATTAATTGATCATTTAGATTGGTCAGAAATTATGGGTACAATCTGTGGAGATGATACGATCTTAATCATTTGTCGTACACCTGTAGATGCTGAGGATTTAAAAGAAAAATTTATTGACATGCTTCAATAGGAGAATGGTTTTAAAAAGAGGAGAGAAACTCATTGTTATCTGAAATTATCATTAAAAATTTTGCAATCATTGAGGAAGTTTCCATTTCATTTGAAAAGGGTTTAACTGTACTAAGTGGTGAAACAGGAGCGGGGAAGTCGATCATTATTGACGCTATCGGCCTGTTACTTGGTGGTCGTGGATCTGCAGAATTCGTAAGATATGATACTGAAAAAGCAGAAATTGAAGGCTTATTTCATATCGAAAATGAGAATCATCTAATTTATTCAAGATGCAGAGAATTAGGTTTTGACATTGAAGATGAAATGATTATTTTAAAAAGAGATATTACTTCATCTGGTAAAAGTGTATGCCGTATCAATGGGAAATTAGTGACAACTTCTATACTGAAGGAAATTGGTGGTTTACTTGTTGATATTCATGGGCAACATGAGAGCCAAGATTTAATGGACCAAGAACATCATTTACCGATGTTACAACAATATGATGAAAAAGCAATTGTTCCTTTGTATACTGAATATCAAAATATATTTAATAACTATACAGACTTAAAAAAACAGTTAAAGCAATTAACTGAAAATGAACAACAAATGGCTCATAGGTTGGATTTAATTCAATTTCAGCTAACTGAAATACAAAATGCGAATTTGCAAGAAAATGAAGACGATCAGTTGATGGAAGAAAGACTCAAAATTTCTAATTTTGAACGCATTTATAAGTCATTAGTTGAAGCATATCAAAGTTTATCGCAGGATGGATCAGGTTTAGATTCGGTTAGATCATGTATGTATTCTTTAGAGTCAGTTACGAATATTGATAATGACATTAAAGAAATGCATGAAGGAATCAGTAGTAGCTATTACTTATTAGAGGATATATCGTATCGATTACGTGATTCCATTGAACAAATGGAATATGATCCAAATAGATTAAACGAAATTGAAACTCGATTGAGTGAGATCTCTATGTTAAAAAAGAAGTATGGGCACAGTGTTGCTGATATTTTAAAATACGCAGAAAATATCGAACAAGAGTTGGATACTATTCAACATAAAGATATGCATATCGAGAAGCTACAAAAAGACTTAGATAATGTGACAATCAAGCTAATTAAAGCTGGTAAGACTCTTTCAAATAAAAGAAAAGAATTAGCTATCAAATTGACTGCTGATATACATAAAGAATTAAAAGAGCTTTATATGGATAAAACAACCTTTGAAATTATGTTTGATGTTGAAGAAGGACAAGAATCAGATCCAATTATTGATGAACAACATATAAAGTTTAAAAAAGATGGATTTGATTTTGTTGAGTTTTATATTTCAACAAATCCAGGGGAGCCTTTAAAGCCTTTAGCAAAGGTTGCTTCTGGTGGAGAACTTTCAAGGATGTTCCTAGCGTTAAAGAGCATTTTCACGAAGCATCAGGGGATTACGTCAATTATATTTGATGAAGTTGATACAGGGGTTAGTGGAAGAGTAGCGCAAGCAATTGCGGAAAAAATACACAAGGTATCTATAGATTCTCAAGTTCTTTGTATAACTCACTTACCACAAGTAGCTTCTATGGCAGATACGCATTTATTCATCGCCAAATTAATTGATGGAAATCGAACGAAAACTTCTGTTACACCATTACGAAATGATCAAAAAATTAATGAAATTGCAAGGATGATCGCCGGAGTTGAAATTACAGATGTAACGATTCAACACGCTAAAGAATTGATCGATCAGGCAGCTTCTTCAAAATACCAATCTCAATGAACATAAAGAGAATGTTTAATGATGGAAATTGTTTTCTATACATTAAATATTCTCTTTTTTTTATGGGAATTATTGATAAATTAGTAATTGGAAAATGCTAAATGAAACATACTAATACAACATTATACGTTAAAGAATCTATCATATTTTTACAATCATATTTTGCTTTTGCAAAGCTAACATTAACTACATAGCCACGAATTAAAAAAAATGAAATTTGGCGCTAAGGAGAGTGATTCGCTTGTGAAAAATATAAATGTTCATCGAATAATAAAAATTCTTCTCCTTTTATTTATAGTTGGTATTGGCGTGTTTAATATAAATCAAAATAATGTGTTTTCATCTACCATTAAAAATAAGGATCAACAAGAAATTGTTAATGTAGCACTTGGTATGAATGAATTACCAAGTAAAAAGGTAGATGTTAAAGTATTAAACAGTTTAAGAATAATACCAGGGGGACAGTCAATAGGAGTAAAACTTAACTCAGTAGGTGTCTTAGTCGTTGGACATCATTTAGTAAATACTAGTTCAGGACAAAAGTCTCCAGGTGAAATTGCCGGTATTAAAGTTGGAGACATGATCATAAAAATGAATGGTAAACAAATCGAAAAAATGTCAGATGTATTACCGTTTATTCAAAAAGCCGGAAAGTATGGAAAGCCTATAAAAATCACTGTAAAACGCGAGGGTAAGTATTACACAAAAATGTTACAACCTATTCGTGACCAAGGTCATAATAGCTATCGAATTGGATTATATATAAGAGATTCAGCTTCTGGTATCGGCACGATGACATTCATAGAACCTAATTCATTAAAATATGGCGCACTTGGACATGTTATTTCTGATAGCGATACGAGAAAAGCCATTGAAGTAGAAGATGGGCATATAGTCTATTCAACAGTCACTGCAATTGAAAAAGGTGCAGATGGTTCACCAGGAGAAAAAATAGCGCATTTTGCTTTAGATCGAGGAACGATTGGTAATATCACTTCAAATAGTCCATTTGGCATATTCGGTAAAGTTAACAATAAAATAGACAACGGGATCATGTCTCAACCTTTACCCATTGCATTATCAAATGAAGTGAAAAAAGGTCCTGCCAAAATACTTACCGTAATACATGATAATAAAGTAGAAGCATTTGACATTGAAATAGTAAGCAGTATTCAACAAAAATTCCCATCTACTAAAGGAATCATTTTAAAAGTTACTGATAAACGTTTACTTAAAGAAACTGGCGGGATTGTACAAGGAATGAGCGGCTCACCGATCATTCAAAATGGAAAATTAATCGGAGCAGTTACACATGTTTTTGTAAATGATTCGACTAGTGGGTATGGGGTTCATATTGAGTGGATGCTTGATGAGGCTAAAGTACCTATTTATGATTATCAAAATAAAAAGGCTTCTTGATTTAAAAAATACACCTAACTAATTATGTAGGTGTATTTTTATGTTTAAATGCACTGCAGATGCTCGAGTTCTGTAAAGCCATATCTTTTCATGTGAGAAGGCTTAAAGGGCTACACAGGACCTCTCATAAGTGTTTAATATCCTTTCAAAGTAAAATGGATCTCACATAAAAATACTCAAAAATCCCCCTTTCCCTTTATGAATTGGTTTCAACATTTGTTTCAACACAGTAAATATTTTGTAGTGTATTTTGTTAAAAATAAGTCAAAATAGGGAAAAAATGGTAATATACTATTAGCAACAACGAAAGATTAAAAAAAATTTAATGTAAAGGATGGTTGATATGACGGTTGATGTTACAGAATTGTAAATTTATATTAAAAATTATAAATTTACATACTATTTCATTTTTTATATAATGAATTATATGTATAATTCGACTTATTACATAGTAGTTTTTAACGCAATCGTCGAATGCTAGAAGAAATTGAAGAAAACTATCTATATTAATAAAAATATTCAGAATTTATAATAAAAACAGGAAATAAATTTTTATTGTCGAAATTATCGGTAATAAGTAATGAAAATTCACTATAGAGGATGTAGGGAGGAACGGGCGTGGAGAAAATTAAAGTATTATTAGTTGATGATAATAAAGAACTTGTTATTATGTTAGAAAACTACATTAACGCACAAACAGATATGGAAGTGGTTGGTGTTGCGTTTAATGGACAAGACTGCTTGCCTCTAGTGAAGGATAAAAAGCCAGATGTGCTAGTCTTAGATATTATTATGCCACATTTAGATGGATTAGCGGTTTTAGATCGTTTACGCGCTGGCTTAGTGGAAAAAATTCCAAACGTAATTATGCTAACAGCATTTGGTCAAGAGGATGTTACTAAAAAAGCTGTTGACCTTGGTGCATCATATTTTATTTTAAAACCATTTGATATGGAGCATTTAATCAGCAATATCCGTCAAGTAGTTGGAAAGGGTAGTGCGGTAACGAAACGTAATGCACCTTCTTTAGTTTCTAATTACGAAAGCAAGCCACGTAACTTAGATGCTAGTATCACAAGTATCATCCATGAAATTGGGGTACCTGCACATATTAAAGGATATATGTATTTACGTGAAGCGATTTCGATGGTATACAACGATATTGAGCTTTTAGGTTCAATTACAAAAGTTTTATATCCAGATATCGCTAAAAAGTTTAATACAACAGCTAGCCGAGTTGAACGTGCAATTCGACATGCGATTGAAGTAGCATGGAGCCGTGGCAATATCGATAGTATTTCTACATTATTCGGTTATACAATTTCAATGTCAAAAGCAAAACCAACAAATTCAGAATTTATTGCAATGGTAGCTGATAAATTACGTTTAGAACATAAAGCTTCTTAATTTATTTTAGCATTAATTTCTAAAGAAAAATTCAATTCCGATTAACTTCTAACAGTGATTCCACAGACATTTCTCTTAGCGAATAACTTCTTACGAGATCTTCGGTACTTTTTTCGCATTAGCAATTATATAATAGTAAAAAGAAAACGTTGTCTATCGTAGACAACGTTTTCTTTTTAGTGTTGAAATATAATATGGTCAATAGGGAAAACGGACATTAAATTGAACTTATTTATATATAATCATTTTTTGGATGATATATCATTGGTTTTAAATGTTAATATTTTAAGCAATTTTATGATTCAAAATCACTAGTAATGTTTTTTTCTGAAGTTAAAAATATTATGAGCAAATTTTAGAAAACAAATTCAGTTGATTGGTTTAATTAAAGTTCGATATTAGTTGACCTACAAACTGATTAATACACAACGGTTAGGTTACTCTAAGTAAAGGCTTTTTGATTATGGTTTATTGCAGACTTATTTTTATGAGTAAGTTGATTGGAACTAAAGGGGTGCTCGACTCCTATGGGATTAGCGGGAAGGCTTAGACCCCGCAGGCTTGCCGAGGAGGCTAAAGAATCTCGCCCAATGGAAAGCGAGCATCCTGTAGTGGAAATCAACATCACTTTACTCCTTTTACGAAAATTTGGTAATTTAATTGAAAACGTTTTCTTTTGATGTTGAAAAACAATAATTGTACTTTAAGACAGTGAAAGCTAGAACCGTTGAATTTACACTTTATAAAAATTAGTTTGCGTAATAATTTGTAGTATGCTATAATACTTATTGCGCCACTGATAACTGTTAGAAAAACGATATTATTACTACGAAAATTTGGGAGAAAATTGGACGTATTCCATGACGCGTCAGCTATTTCAACCTTATTTAAAAATTAGTAGTAGTGTCTGTTAGTGAAGATTGTTGTGAAACAAGCTGCCTAATGGAACGGCCCTGGAGCCGAATTGCGAAAGAGAGGTAGGGCTTTCGCCAATAGACAACAATTTTTAAATTTAAATAAAACTAACATATATATTACAAAGGCTATTCGTATACGTTGTACGAATAGCCTTTTCCATTTGTAAAATAAACCGATAAGTTGAATACAGAAATAAAAAAATAGGACTACCAATATGGTTGTCCTATCTTTTCGTAGTTTTTAATTAAAATATAAATACAATCGTGAAAACAATTGCTACAATAAAACGATAAACTGCAAAACCTGTTAGTTTTACTTTCTCTAATAATTTTAGGAAGGAAACGATCGCAAGTAATGCAACTACGAATGCAGTGATGAATCCAGTTGCGAATAATGGTAAATCTGAAGCACTTAAAATATCGATATTTTTAACAAAATCTAATCCACTTGCAGCAATCATCATTGGTACTGCTAAAATAAAAGTAAATTCTGCAGAAGTTTTTCGATCTAAACCAAATAATAATCCCCCAGCAATAGTAGAGCCTGATCGTGAAAATCCCGGCCATAAAGCTAGCATTTGGAAGCAACCAATAATAAAAGCTTGTTTATATGAGATGTGATCTAAATCAGATGATTTAGGTTGTTTAGAGACTTTTTCAGCAACAATTAATAAAATACCGCCAGCTACTAATCCGATTACAACCGTTTTAGGTGAGAATAAAACATCTTTAATGAAATCATGGAATATTAGCCCTACAATCCCGGCTGGAATAGCACCGATAATAATATGAATTAAGTTGAGGTTTGTTTGTCTATAACCATCTGATTTAACTCCTAATACTGACCAAAGTCGTTTCCAAAAAACAACAACTACCGCTAGAATTGAACCAAGTTGAACAATTACTTCAAAAAATGAAGCCTTCTCACCTGTGAAATTTAATAAATCAGCAACTAAAATCATATGACCAGTAGAAGAAACCGGTAAAAATTCAGTTAATCCTTCTACCATCCCCATGATCAAACCAATTAACCAATCAGGTAACATTTAAAAATACCTCCATAAATACTATTCGTTATAAAATATACACAATACATTACATTTTACTTGAAAACTAATTAATATGAAAGGAAGTTTAAATTAAAATTAGCTCATAATTGTTAATTATTTGTACAATTTTACATAAAAATGTAATTTAAGATTAGAATTAATAAAAAAGGTGCATAAAAAAAGAAGTAGAAAAACTACTTCTGCCTTCTTTATTAACACTGATATACTATTTAGATTCGTGATCCTCTGAAGCTTCTTCGCCTTTAGACAAATCCAATTCCATCAACTTTTTCATTAATATATGCTGTGGCATATGCATAATTTGTTCTAAAGGAACGTTTAATTTCTTAGAAAGTAAAATTGCAGTCTCAGGCGAAATTTGCAATGGTCGCATAATAATCCTCCTTAGTTTCGTAAAATTAGTATACAATAAGAAAAAGAAGAAAGTACATATTTTCTCAACAAGGGGGGAATTTGAGTGGTTGATATTATTGGTCATCGAGGTGCTGCAGGAACCTACCCAGAAAATACAATGGTTTCTTTTATGGCATGTGAAGATTTAGGAGCAGACGGCATAGAGTTAGATGTACACTTATCAAAAGATGGTGAAATCGTTGTTATTCATGATGAAACAATAAATCGTACAACGAATGGTAAGGGTTTTGTTAAAGACTATACTTTAGCTGAATTAAAGCAATTTGATGCAAGTTATCGATTTAAACGCCAATTCAAGGGGTGCACAATTCCAACCTTAAAAGAAGTATTTGAATGGGCAAAAGGAAATAACTTTAGTATCAATGTTGAATTAAAAAATGATAAAATTGAATACCATGGACTTGAGGAACGAGTAATAAATTTAATCCGTTCATATGAATTTGAAAAAAGAATCGTTTTATCTTCCTTTAATCATAAAAGTATGCTTAAGTTCCACTTAATGGCACCGGATATTGAAACAGCAGTTCTATTTAATAGAAGAAGTAAAGAACCGTGGAAGATTGCTGAAGATTATAAAGCAAAGGCAATTCATCCTAATTATCGCATTATTACTGATGAACAAATCGAAGAAACTATTGAACATCACATAGCCGTAAGACCATATACAATTAATGAACCAGCTGTTATGAAACGATTATTTGAAGTCAATTGTACAGCGATTATTACTGACTATCCAGAACTAGCTTTCCAAGTTAGAAGTCAACTTCTTAGTAAATAAAAAAAGTGCTCTCATCAGCACTTTTTTTGTTTTGTTATTTATCTTTTGGTTTTAATGAGACCTAAGTTATACTCCGACAAAAATTATCTTTTTAAAAATCTGCCTTGAACTTTGTTTCGTTTACGATCTCTAAATAATACAAAGCTTCCGACTAAATAAAAACCGACTCCTAATGATACAAGCCCGATTAATAATTGTAATGGAAGATTTGGAATGCCAAAAGAATGGATTAGAAATACCGTATCACGAAGTAATTTAATTCCGATAACTGCTAAAGCTATTGGTACAACAATCACAACGAATGCTAACATACGTGTAAATGATTCTTTCATGTTTATTAATTCCTCCGATAAAAGTAACAATAAATTTACGTAATTCTCTTTCTTCATAATCTTATACAAGGATAGTGTTGTCAAGACTTATAAAACATTTGAAATAGACGAAAGAATGACTTTATATATATAATAGTCTAATGTGTTTAATAATTTGTTGAAATTAGTAGGTGAACTAAGATGAAACAAAACGTAATGATCGTTGGAATGGGAACAGGAGGCACAGCTGTATTAAAGCTTCTATCACATTCTGATTTATTTCATGTTGTTGCAGTAGTAGATATGATAAAAGAGGCTAAAGGTTTAGAATTTGCTAAAAGCTTACACATTCCAATACTAAAGGATTGGAAGTCTAATTTAAACGAAGAGATTGATGTTGTCATAAATACCACTGGAGATGAAACCATTTACCAGGAATTAATCGAGTATAAATCTAAGAATACTTTAGTAATCCCAGGTTCTGTTGCAAAAATGATATCTGATCTTGTTCAAGAAAAAGAATCACTTTTTAATTTAATCGATAATAAAAAAAGACAACAAGAACTCATTTTGGACAACACTCATGATGGGATGATTGTGGTTGATAAATGGGGAAAAATTCTTTTATTTAATCGCTCTGCAGAAAGAATGTTACATACTGATAAAGATGCTGCGATTGGTAGGTATATATTGGATGTTGTCCCTACTAGTAAATTACCCCGCGTTCTTCAAACAAAAAAGAAGGAAATTAATCAAGAGCATATTTTAATTAATGGAAGTAAGATTTTTACGACTCGAATTCCAATCTTTCGAGAAGATGGTGAACTTGAAGGTGCAATTTCTGTTTTTAAAGATGATACTGAGGTAATCGATTTAGCAGAAGAGGTTACAAATTTAAAAGAAGTTTATAGCATGCTTGAAGCAGTCATTCAAAGTTCGGATGAAGCAATTTCAGTTGTTGATGAAAAAGGAAATGGAATTATTATTAATCCGGCATACACAAGACTGACTGGATTATCAAGTGAACAAGTTATTGGTAAACATGCAACGATTGATATTGCTGAAGGGGAAAGTGTGCATTTAAAAGTGTTGAAAACAAAACAAGCAGTTCGTGGACATCGAATGAAAGTCGGGAAGCAAAATCGTGATGTCCTAGTTAATGTGGCCCCTGTAATCGTTGACGGGAAACTAAAAGGTAGTGTTGGAGTAATCCATGATGTATCTGAAATTTCACAGTTAACAAATGAGCTACATAGAGCACGCCAAATTATTAGAACATTAGAGGCAAAGTACTCTTTCGAGGATATTGCAGGTGAATCTGAAGGTATTCAATTAGCGATCATGCAGGCGAAATTAGCTGCGAGCACTCCTGCTACCGTATTACTTCGTGGAGAATCCGGAACAGGTAAAGAATTGTTTGCTCATGCGATTCATAATGAAAGCGATCGCAAATATAATAAATTCGTTCGAGTGAATTGTGCTGCGATTTCTGAAACTTTATTGGAAAGTGAATTATTTGGTTATGAAGAAGGTGCTTTTTCTGGTGCAAAACGTGGTGGGAAAAGAGGACTTTTTGAGGAAGCTAATAATGGTAGTATTTTCTTAGATGAAATTGGAGAATTATCACCTGCAATGCAAGCCAAACTATTAAGGGTCCTACAAGAGAAAGAAATAAGACGCGTTGGTGGGACAAAGTCTATTCCTATAAATGTGCGAGTGATTGCTGCGACGAATGTTCACCTGGAGGAAGCAATCATTGAAGGAAAGTTTCGAGAAGATCTTTATTATCGATTAAATAAACTTCCTATTATAATTCCTGCACTAAAGGATCGAATTGAAGATATTTTACCGATTGGCGAAAGATTATTAGCAAAAATCAATCAAGACTACGGTCGAAATGTTGAGGGAATCTCATTATCAGCTTTAAATAAATTAAAAAGTTACAATTGGCCTGGTAATGTTAGGGAATTAGAAAATGTGCTAGGAAGAGCTGTTATATTTATGAAATTTAATGAAAAACAAATCCTACCCGAACATTTATCAGCGATTGTGCAAGTTAAGCAAGAACAATCTGTTCATCATAACGAAGTTCATACTGAAGAGATAAGCTCCCTTGATGAAATGGTTACCAATTATGAAGGTGAAATTATTGAAAAGATATTAATGAAAAATAATGGCAATAAAACAAGGTCAGCAAAAGAGCTTGGAATATCAGTAAGGAATTTATATTATAAATTGGAAAAATACCACACTGCAAAAAATAGCACGCAATAATTTGCGTGCTATGAATATTTTTGCATACAATTACTGTCATTTTTCAAAATATTGTTGTAGAATAGATTTATTGGTGTTACTAGTACCTGGTACTAGATTGTTGGTAATGTAAGGCTTTTCAACTATTTTTAAAATAGTTTTATCCTTTTTTAAAAGTTGGCACGCAAATTGCTTTATATAGTGCAGGGGGATGAAAGGAAGGGCTTTCAATGAATTTAACAGATATAATGTTACGTGCGAAAAATCATTCTAGGCAAACTGTTGCTGTAGCTATTGCTGAGGACTTCGAAGTAAAAGAAGCAGTTTCATTTGCATTAGACAATGATTTAGCAAACTTTTTACTTTTCGGAAACGAGCAAGCGATCTATGAAATGTATGAAGAATTATTAAAAAACGAACAATTTGCAGAAAGACTAAAAATTGTTCATTCTCATTCAAACAAAGAGGCTGCTAAAAATGCAGTTGTAGCTGTTCGCTCTGGTGAAGCTTCAATTGTAATGAAAGGTAATCTTTCATCTTCAGTTCTTCTAAAAGAAGTATTGAACAAAGAATATGGTTTAAGAGATAAAAGTGTTTTATCACATGTTGCAATATTCGACGTACCAGGTAGAGAAAATGCAGTAATCGTAACAGATGCTGCGATGAACATAGCACCTACGTTAGATCAAAAGGTGAAAATTATTGAAAACAGTGTTGAAATTGCAAGGAAAGTAGGAATAGAAACCCCTAAAGTTGCTGTACTGGCAGCTGTTGAAGTAGTAAATCCTGCAATGCAAGCAACACTAGATGCAGCAACACTAACTGTCATGAATACAAGAGGACAAATTAAAAATTGTATTGTTGATGGACCATTAGCGCTTGATAATGCCATTTCTGTTGAAGCAGCTAAACATAAAGGCTTAACTGGAGAAGTTGCTGGGCAAGCTGATATTTTATTAGTACCTACAATAGAAACTGGAAATATTTTATATAAATCTTTAGTCTTTATGGCTAACTCAGAAGTGGCTGCACTTATTGCTGGAGCAAAGGCACCGATTGTTTTAACATCGCGTTCTGACTCTGCAATGACAAAATTATATTCATTAGCATTAGCTATATGTAATTCTAAAAACTAAACTTACACATTTTAAGGGAGCTGTTATTACATGGAAATCTTCAAATACTTAGAAACTTATGACTATGAGCAAGTTGTTTTCTGCCAAGATAAAGAATCAGGATTAAAAGCAATTATTGCGATCCACGATACTACATTAGGTCCAGCTTTAGGTGGAACAAGAATGTGGACTTACGAATCAGAAGAAGCTGCAATTGAAGATGCTCTACGTTTAGCAAAAGGTATGACTTATAAAAATGCTGCTGCTGGCTTAAACTTAGGTGGAGGAAAAACTGTAATCATCGGTGATCCACGTAAAGATAAAAACGAAGCAATGTTCCGTGCATTTGGTCGTTATATCCAAGGCTTAAATGGTCGATACATTACTGCTGAGGACGTAGGTACTACTGTTGCAGATATGGATTTAATCCACGAAGAAACTGATTATGTAACTGGTATCTCACCATCATTCGGTTCTTCAGGTAATCCATCTCCAGTTACTGCATTTGGTGTTTACCGTGGTATGAAAGCTGCTGCAAAAGAAGCATTTGGAACTGACAGCTTAGAAGGTAAAAAAATTGCAATCCAAGGTGTTGGTAATGTTGCTTACAGCCTTTGCGAGTACTTACATGAAGAAGGTGCTCAATTAATCGTAACGGATATTAATAAAGAAGCTGTACAACGTGCAGTAGAAGCATTTGGTGCTACAGCAGTAGATCCAGATGATATTTACGGAGTAGAATGTGATATTTATGCACCATGTGCTTTAGGTGCAACAATTAACGATAAAACAATCCCACAATTAAAAGCAAGAGTTATTGCAGGTTCTGCAAATAACCAATTAAAAGAAACTCGTCATGGTGATTTAATCCATGAATTAGGTATCGTTTATGCTCCTGACTATGTAATCAATTCTGGTGGAGTAATTAACGTTGCTGATGAGTTATACGGATACAACTATGACCGTGCAATGAAAAAAGTTGAAGGCTTATACGATAACATTGCAAAAGTTATTGAAATTTCAAAACGTGACGGTATTCCAACTTATTTAGCTGCAGACCGTTTAGCTGAAGAGCGTATTGCTACAATGGCTAAATCTCGTAGCCAATTCTTATCAAATGGTCACAACATCTTAAGCAGAAGATAATTGACCAAATAAAATTTAATTAAAATTCCTTTATTTTTTAGGTGGAAAGAAAGAGGGAAGTAATAGTACCTCTTTCTTTCTAGTTATAAAGGTAAGGTAAACTTAGAAGGGAGAGTGTTGACAATGCATCGTATTTTAGTAATTAATCCTGGCAGCACATCCACAAAGGTTGGTGTATTTGATGATGAAAAACCAATTTTTGAACAAACAATACGCCATGACGATGAAGAATTAAATAAATACAAAACAATAATTGATCAATATGAATTTAGAAAAAATGTTATTTTAGAGGTATTACACAAAGAAGGCATTAACATTTCTAAATTAAGTGCTGTATGTGGTCGAGGTGGACTGCTAAGACCAATCGAAGGTGGAACTTATGCAGTAAATGAAATCATGTTAGAAGATTTGAAAATTGGTTATAGTGGTCAGCATGCTTCAAATCTTGGTGGAATTATTGCTAATGAGATTGCACAAGGATTAAACATTCCAGCATTTATCGTTGATCCAGTAGTTGTAGATGAATTACATCCAGTTGCAAGAATCAGCGGACAATCACTTATGGAAAGAAGAAGTGTTTTCCATGCTTTAAACCAAAAAGCTGTCGCACGAAAAGTATCAAAACAGTTAGAACAGTCATATAACGATTTAAACCTTATTATCGCCCATATGGGTGGAGGTGTGAGTGTTGGTGCTCATAAAAAAGGACGCGTAATTGACGTAAATAACGGTTTAGATGGTGAAGGACCTTTTAGTCCAGAGCGAGCAGGAACTGTACCAATTGGTGATCTAATAAAACTTTGTTACTCTGGTGACTACTATGTTAACGAAGTACAAAAAATGATGGTTGGTCAAGGTGGTTTAGTTAGTTATCTTGGAACAGCTGATGCAATTAAAGTTGAAAACATGATTGAAGATGGTGACGAAAAAGCTGCATTAGTATATGAAGCAATGGCTTACCAAGTCGCAAAAGAAATTGGAAGTGCGGCAGCTGTTCTTGAAGGTAATATTGATGCAATTATATTAACAGGTGGAATTGCTTATAGTGATTTTATTGTTAATGAAATAACTAAAAGAGTTAAGTTTATGGCACGTGTAATTGTTTTACCAGGTGAAAATGAACTTCAAGCTCTTTGTGAAGGTGCACTTCGCGTACTTCGAGAAGAAGAAGAAGCAAAAATCTATCCTGGAGAATTTGCAGTTAAATCTTTAGTATAAATGTGAGGAGAATTTCATCATGGCAACAGAATATGATTTAGTCGTACTCGGTGGCGGTACAGGCGGCTATGTAGCTGCTATTCGTGCTTCTCAATTAGGATTAAAAGTAGCGGTAGTAGAAAAAAACAAACTTGGTGGAACTTGCTTACATGCAGGCTGTATCCCAAGTAAAGCATTATTACGTAGTGCAGAAGTTTTTTCAACTGCTAAGAAAAGTGAAGAGTTTGGTGTTGAAACATCAGGCGTAACATTAAACTTTAGCAAAGTACAACAAAGAAAAGAAAATATCGTTGCCGGGCTTCATAAAGGTGTTGAACACTTAATGAAACAAGGGAAAATTGATGTATACAATGGTTTAGGACGTATTTTAGGACCTTCAATCTTTTCTCCAATGCCAGGAACAATTTCAGTAGAAATGAATGATGGTAGCGAGAACGAAATGCTAATTCCAAAGAACGTATTAGTTGCAACTGGTTCAAGACCAAAGTCTTTACCTGGATTAACTATTGATGGTGAGCATGTAATGTCATCTGACGAGGCGTTAAAAATGGAGACACTTCCTGAGTCAATTATTATCGTTGGTGGCGGTGTAATCGGTATTGAGTGGGCTTCAATGTTAGCAGATTTTGGTGTTGAAGTAACAGTAATCGAGTACAGTAAAACTATTTTACCTTTAGAAGACGAAGAAATTTCTAAAGAAATGACTAGATTATTAAAGAAAAAAGGGATTAAATTAGTTACTGATGCAAAAGTTTTAGCTGAAACTTTAGTAATCGATAATGGCGTTAGAATTAATGCGCTTCATAAAGATACTGAGAAATCTTTCACTGCTGAAAAAATGTTAGTATCTGTTGGCCGTCAAGCGAATGTTGAAGGAATCGGATTAGAAAATACTGACATCGTAGTTGAAAATGGTTTTATCCAAACAAATGCCAATTACCAAACTAAAGAATCACATATTTATGCGATTGGTGATGTTATTGGTGGTTTACAATTAGCACATGTTGCTTCAAGAGAAGGTACAATTGCAGTTGAGCATATTGTAGGAAATTCACCTCTTCCATTAGATCCAACAATGGTTAGTAAGTGTGTTTATAGTAATCCAGAAGTTGCATCTGTTGGCTTAACTGAGCGTGAAGCAAAAGAAAAAGGTTATAAAGTTAAAAAAGGAAAATTCTCATTCCGTGCAATTGGTAAAGCTTTAGTTTACGGTGAGCAAGATGGATTTGTTAAAATAATTGTTGATGAAGAGACCAATGATCTTCTTGGTGTTCATATGATTGGACCTCATGTAACGGATATGATCTCAGAAGCAGGTTTAGCACGAGTATTAGATGCAACTGCATGGGAAATTTCTCATACAATTCATCCACATCCTTCATTATCTGAAGCTATTGGTGAAGCAGCACTTGCTGTAGAAGGATTAGCAATTCACTCTTAATTTAAAAAATTGAAATGTAGAGAGCAAATCTCTACATTTCATCACTATAATGATTTAAAACGCTTCCACACATGTATGTGGTAAAAGGGGGATATTTATGGAAAAGGTTACAACTTCAAACCGTCATGAACAGCTTGGTCTATCAAATGATGACGTTCTTAGTATGTATGAAACAATGCTAATGGCACGTCGTATTGATGAGCGTATGTGGTTATTAAATCGTGCTGGTAAAATTCCGTTCGTTATTTCTTGTCAAGGTCAAGAAGCAGCTCAAGTTGGATCAGCGTATGCATTAGACAATACAAAAGATTACGTATTACCATATTACCGTGATATGGGTGTAGTTTTACAATTTGGAATGACAGCAAAAGAATTAATGCTTTCTGGTTTTGCAAAAGCAGAAGATCCAAACTCTGGTGGACGTCAAATGCCAGGTCATTTTGGTCAAAAGAAAAATCGTATCGTTACTGGTTCATCTCCAGTTACAACTCAAGTACCTCACGCTGTAGGTGTATCTCTAGCTGCAAAAATGGAAGGTAAAGATATTGTCTCTTGGGTTTCATTTGGTGAAGGTTCTTCTAACCAAGGTGATTTCCATGAAGGCGCAAACTTTGCTGGTGTACATAAGTTACCAGTAATTTTCATGTGTGAAAATAACAAATATGCGATCTCAGTACCGATTGAGAAGCAATTAGCGTGTGAAAAAGTATCTGATCGTGCAATTGGATACGGCATGCCTGGTTTCACTGTTGATGGAAATGATCCTTTAGAAGTTTATCGTGTAACAAAAGAAGCAGTTGACCGTGCTCGTCGTGGAGAAGGTCCAACATTAATCGAAGCTGTATCTTATCGATTAACTGCTCACTCTAGTGATGATGATGATCGTATCTACCGTTCTCGTGAAGAAGTAGAAGAAGCAAAAAGCAAAGATTGCTTATTTACATTTGCTAAGTACCTTCATGAAGTTGGTGTGTTAACAGAAGAATTAGAAAAAGAAATCGATACAAAAATTCGTGCGATTGTTGATGAAGCAACTGACTACGCAGAAAACGCTCCATATGCAGCAGCTGAGCATGCATTGAAGTTTGTTTACGAAGAATAAGAGGGGGTAGGACAATATGGCAGTAATGTCTTATATAGATGCAGTAACTTTAGCGTTAAAAGAGGAAATGGAACGCGATCCAAAGGTATTTGTATTAGGGGAAGACGTTGGATTAAAAGGTGGAGTATTTAAAGCTACTCATGGTCTATATGATCAATTTGGTGAGGATCGTGTATTAGATACACCACTAGCAGAATCTGCAATTGCGGGTGTTGGTATTGGTGCTGCAATGTACGGACTTAGACCAGTAGCTGAAATGCAATTTGCTGATTTCATTATGCCTGCAGTAAACCAAATTATTTCTGAGGCTTCAAGAATTCGTTATCGTTCAAACAATGACTGGACTTGTCCTATTACGATTCGTGCTCCTTATGGAGGCGGTGTACACGGTGCACTTTATCACTCTCAATCTGTTGAGAAGGTATTTGCAGGTCAACCAGGATTAAAAATTGTAATGCCATCTACACCTTATGATGTAAAAGGTTTATTAAAAGCAGCAATTCGTGATAATGACCCAGTAATTTTCTTTGAGCATAAACGTGCTTATCGTTTAATTAAAGGTGAAGTACCTGAAACTGATTATGTACTTCCAATTGGGAAAGCTGATGTAAAACGTGAAGGTGAAGATATCACAATCATCACTTACGGACTATGTGTACATTTTGCTCTTCAAGCTGCTGAAAAATTAGCTCAAGATGGTATTTCTGTACATGTTTTAGACTTACGTACAATTTATCCATTAGATAAAGAATCTATTATCGAAGCTGCTTCTAAAACAGGAAAAGTTTTATTAGTAACTGAAGATAATAAAGAAGGAAGTATCATGAGTGAAGTTGCAGCTATTATTGCTGAAAATTGCTTATTTGAATTAGATGCGCCAATCGCACGCCTTGCTGGCCCTGATGTTCCGGCAATGCCTTATTCTCCTACAATGGAAAAATTCTTCATGGTTAATCCAGATAAAGTAGAAAAAGCGGCTAGAGAACTTGCAGCATTTTAATGGCACTGTTTGAAAAAGGGGGACATAATGATGATCGAAAATATTAAAATGCCTCAATTAGGTGAAAGTGTAACTGAGGGTACAATCAGTACTTGGTTAGTAAAAGTAGGAGATCGTGTAAATAAATACGATCCACTTGCAGAAGTTATGACAGATAAAGTTAATGCTGAAGTACCATCTTCATTTTCTGGTGTGATTAAAGAATTAATCGCAAATGAAGGGGAAACTTTAGCTGTTGGTGAAATCATTTGTACGATTGAAGTTGAAGGAGCTGCTGGTGAAGTAGCTGCTACTACAATCGAAGAAACTAAACCAGTTGAAAAAGCTGCACCTGTAGCACCAGCACAAACTCCTGTAGCTGCTGCACCGGTTCAAACTATTGCTAAAACTGATGAGTCTGGTAAAGTACGTTATTCTCCAGCTGTACTTCGTTTAGCACAAGAAAATAATCTTGATCTTTCATTAATTCCTGGTTCAGGAAATAATGGTCGAGTTACTCGAAAAGACGTTTTAAATGCAATCGCAAATGGTGTACCTCAAGCGGCACCAGCACCTGTTGCAGTTGAAGCTCCTACTCAACCAGTTGTAGCACAAACTGCTCCTGCTGCTCAAGTAGCTAAAGCACCTGCTGCAGCACCTGCACCTGTTATCCCAACAGCAGTTGGTGATATTGAAATTCCAGTTACAGGTGTACGTAAAGCAATTGCTTCAAATATGTTACGTAGTAAACATGAAGCTCCACATGCTTGGATGATGATTGAAGTAGATGTTACAAACTTAGTTAATTACAGAAACAGCCTTAAAGATTCTTTCAAGAAAAAAGAAGGTTTCTCTTTAACATTCTTCGCATTCTTTGTTAAAGCTGTAGCGCAAGCACTTAAAGAATACCCAATGATTAATTCAATGTGGGCTGGAGACAAAATCATCCAAAAGAAAGATATTAACTTATCGATCGCTGTTGCAACAGACGATGCATTATTTGTTCCAGTTATTAAAAATGCTGATGAGAAAACAATCAAAGGTATCGCACGTGAAATTACTGAATTAGCTACAAAAGTTCGTACTGGTAAATTAAAATCAGACGAAATGCAAGGTGGCACATTCACAGTAAATAACACTGGATCATTTGGTAGTGTTCAAAGTGCGGGTATCATTAACTACCCACAAGCTGCAATTTTACAAATTGAAAGCATCGTAAAACGTCCAGCTGTTGTAAACGGAATGATTGGTGTTCGCGATATGGTTAACCTATGCTTATCACTTGATCACCGTGTACTAGACGGCTTCATTTGTGGTAAATTCTTAGGAAGAGTAAAAGAAATCCTAGAAAATACAACAAAAGAAAATACGAACGTATATTAATTTATAAATGAAAGAGGTTGTCTTAAGGGCGACCTCTTTTTTTATGATCTTTTGTATAATGTGAAAATAAAAATCGTTGTGCGAGGTGCAAAAAAAATTCTAGATGCAAAAAAAATAGGGGAACTGCAAATAAAGTCAAGGTGCAAATAAAAATAGGGAATCTGCAATTAAAATAAGTAAAACTGCAAATAAAATTACCAAAACCGCAATTAAAATTACCAAAACCGCAATTAAAATTACCAAAACCGCAATTAAAATTACCAAAACCGCAATTAAATCCGTTGCTATCACAAATAAAATGAGAAATTACCCATACCGGTTGGAGTATTTTAACTTAATAATAGTAAAAAATTGACCCATTTATTTAGAAAACTAGCAAGTTTATTCTAAATTCTTTCTCCTATGAACAAAAATAGTCTTGAATTACGCTAAAATCTATAAAAATGGCCACATAAAATTATTTAAAAAGAAAAACACCACCGAGATACCCCCTCAACTATGTTCAAAGTAATTAACACAGTTATTTTTTCAATAATAAAAGGAGTAGATGTGAGTCTTCTATCCCTAACTTAAAAATAACCCTTTGTTAGTGATTTGTGATAAAATTTAATAGTCATAAAATTCAGTATTTTTTTAAAAGGAGTGGAATTCATGCTAGTTGAACAAAATGGCTATTACATATCCACGAATAAAGAATTATTAAACAGAGAAGTTATTTATAACTTTTTAGACAAAGATTCATATTGGGCAAATGAAATTCCTTATGAATATATTGATCGATTTATTAAAGGTTCATTCTGTTTTGGTGTTTACAAGGGTAATCCAGAAGAAAGTGATCCAACCCAAGTAGGCTTCGCAAGAGTAGTATCAGATGGCGTCACGTTTGCTTATTTAGCAGACGTATTTATTCTCCCAGAATATCGTAAACAAGGCTTATCAAAATGGTTAATGGAAGTAATCATGGGTTATGAAAAACTATCAACTGTGCGAACATTCATGCTTAAAACAAGGGACGCTCACAACTTATATCGCAAGTACGGCTTTGAAGTGATTGATAATAGTAAAAACCGATTCATGGCTATATTAAAAGACAATCTCTATCGAAATTTGAAAAAAATTAAGGAGTAGCATGCTATTCCTTTTCTCTTTAACCCATTTTTCCTACATGCTATACTATTTTCCTTTACTTAACCTCCAGTTTACATTTTGCCCCATAAACTAAAACCTTTACAAACTGTAACATTTGTAAGATAATTTACAAATATGTGACATCTTAGAGAAATAGGGGGGATAAGATGTTTAAAAATTTATCTGCCGTACATCCTGTTGCTTGGAATATCGTTATTGGAACTTTATTCGTTAGATTTGCGAGCACAGTAAGTATGCCGTTTTTAGCTATTTATTTAACTTCAGTTAAACATATCTCACCTGCAATGGTTGGGCTTATGTTAACAGTTTCAGCTTTTTTAGGGGTGTTTTTCAGTTTTATTGGAGGAACTCTTTCTGATCGTATTGGAAGGAAAACTATTTTATTATCGAGTATTTTTTTATGGTCTATTACATTAGTTGGTTTTGGACTAGGAAATTCATTTGCCTGGTTTTTTGTGCTGAACTCGATCTTAAATATTTGTTCATCATTTTTCGAACCTTCTTCAAGGGCATTACTTTCTGATTTAACCGACGAGAAATCAAAACTGTTAGTGTTTAATTTGCGGTATGCCGCTATTAATGTTGGGGTTGCAGTAGGTCCTTTAGTTGGTTTATATCTAGGAAGCTCAAAAAGCACATTGCCATTTGTATTATCTGGAATTGTGTACTTTTTTTATGGTTTAACATTATTATTTATGTTATCTAAGTATAAAATTGGAGAAGGAAAGTCTGCTTCGACAAACAAAGTTTCGATGAAGGCATCGTTTTCAATTTTACGTAAGGATATTATCTTTGCTTTAACGATTTTAACAATCTGTTTCTATGGTCTTGGTTATTCACAAAGCTTTTCAACAATGTCTCAATATTTTGCGAATGCACCACAGTTTCATAATGGCGTTAAACTGTATGCATATTTAACTACAATCAATGCAGTAACTGTAGTAATACTTCAATTCCCAATTGTAAGTAGAATGAAGAATTTTTCACCTACTGTATCTATGATGATTGGTAATGTGATTGTTAGTTTAGCTGTTGCTGGATTTGGGTTATTTACTAACTTTTTCTTATTAGCAATCGTAATGATTGTGTTAACTGTAGGAGAAATATTTGCATTTACATTTACAGATGTATTTGTCGATCAGCTTGCTCCTGAAGAATTAAAGGGAACTTATTTCGGAGCAATGGGATTCTCAAAACTCGGTTTCGTTTTCGGTCCAGCGCTTGGTGGAAGTTTATTAGCTTACTTCGGGTATGAAAATGGTGGCCGTGGATTTGTAATTATTAGTGCAATCGCTTTTATCAGTTTTCCAATGATGTTTTTTGTAAATCGACTTTTTCAAAAAAGAAAAGTAGTCAAGGTTGAATCGGATTCAAAGTTAACTGTTAATTCTTAAAAGAACGCTTTTAAAGCGTTCTTTTTTATTTCTACTACTATTCTCTGTGTAAAACTCAAAGAACACTAAATACACTGGCATATTCTTTGTATTTTTTTCAGCTTCTTATCAATTACAGGCGTAATATTTGTTTTGTTTTCTTATTCATTTTAATATTGGCGTTCGGTATTGGAGAAAGTTAACAATTAGAGTTTTTTCATTTCATACTAATAAAGTATGCTTTCGTTCTTTTCCTCATATATTGTATAAACAAGCGATATGGAGGGAGAGATATGGACGAACTTCTTTTTGATCAGCTTAAGTTATTAAGTTGGGACTGTGTAATATTAGAAGGTGCTAGTGAGCAAGAAGAAGAGCTAATGAAAAATGTTTTATCCACATTACATTCAATCGGATTAAAAAATAAAATTGATGCTAAAGTTTTATTTATTGCAGGAGATGTGGAAAAGATTGATCAGTTTGTCATAAAAAATCCATTCGTAACTGTCATACGAGTTGTCGAAGAATTAAATGAAGATTACCAATACGCCATATCTACTTTAGCTCATTTACCGAATGTAATCGTAGAGTTAGTGAATGAATAATTAAGGTATTATAAGATTCACGTGAAATAATATAACTAGCAGGTTCAAAAGCTTGAATTAATAGCCGCTAAATTGGTAAGATGAAAAAAAGCATGTAAGGAGTAGATGAAATGAATATGAATTTTAATTTTTTTATGAATGATGTTGTCCATACTGCACGTCAAGAAATCGTAGCGGCTGGTTATGCAGAGTTAAAAACACCTGAGGAAGTAGAACAAGCATTAGAAAAGAAAGGTACTACACTTGTAATGGTAAACTCAGTATGTGGTTGTGCTGGTGGTATTGCTCGTCCTGCAGCAGCACATTCAGTGCACTACGATACAAGACCTGACCAATTAGTAACTGTGTTTGCAGGGCAAGATAAAGAGGCTACAGCGAAAGCTCGTGAATATTTTACTGGTAAAGCACCTTCATCTCCGTCATTTGCACTTTTAAAAGACGGTGAACTTGTAGCGATGGTTGAGCGTCATGAAATAGAAGGCCATGATCCAATGCAAGTTATTCAAAAACTTCAAAATTACTTCGATCAATTTTGTGAAGAAATTTAAATAAAAAAGTACAAAAATTTATGGGGAAATTCCATAAATTTTTGTACTTTTTTTGTGCATAATATTATTATTATGTAAACTGGAGTTTAAATAAAGCGTTTTAGTTAATTATTTTGTAAATAAAATAAAAGATAAAAAAGAAAGATAATGCAGCTAATGAGCATGCGAAAATTAATAATAATAATGCATCCTTATATGCCGTTTCATCATATTTTACTCGAAAAGCGAAGGATTCTAATTTATGTTTTTTTAATTTTCTATATTGGTTTATATCGATAATATTTGATTGATCCACAACACACCTCTCCTTTGTAGTACTAATATATTAATTAAATTTTAAAATATTCTAAATAATTAGTAAAGTTGTTTTGTAAACAAATTAATAGCAAATTATGCCATAATTAATAGGAATAAAATTTACTAATATGCTTGAAAGGTAAGTGGGAATTTGTGAAATATACTTTATGTTTTATCAAACGAAATGATGAACTATTAATGTTAAATCGTATAAATGCTCCTACAATGGGAATTTGGAATGGTGTTGGTGGAAAAATAGAAAAAGGGGAAACAATCGAAAGATCCGTTCAAAGAGAGATTGCAGAAGAAACTGGAATTCAGCTTGAGTTGAGAGATATAACATATAAAGGTAAAGTGACTTGGCATGAAGAAAATGTGGATTTCGGGGGTATGTATGTATTTCTGGCTAAGGTTTCTAATGGCTTAATATATGATACGCCTTTAAAAACAGATGAAGGAATTTTAGATTGGAAAAAAATTGATTGGGTAATAGATGAAAAAAATCAAGGAGTAGGAGAGTGTATTCCTTATTTTCTTCCAATACTATTAAAAAACGAGCGAAATCATCATTATTCCTTTTATTATAAGGAAAATAAGGTTATTGATGTACTAATAGAAGAAGAAGTTTTAATATAATAAAATAATTTATAAATGAATAATGTAATCATTTTTATGAAAATACCATTTCCACAATGGTGTTTTTTTTATGAATAAGTATGAAAACGCTTAAATTTGGGGGAATTAAAGTGTTTGGTCATGAAAAATGTAGTAATTTGCGAGATTTGTCGAAAGGTTTTTGAAAGATTTGAAAAAGTCTAATAATAAGACTCTCATTCACTCGATTGAATAAATATATAAACATAATGAATATTAATAAAAAAATTTTTTATATAATATCCCTGTAAAATTAAGCTATATCTAATTTTTTTGTCGAAATGCTGAAAAAACTAGTTGCATATTTATTAGTATGTGTTAAAATTCATTTTGTAGAATAATTATTCATTCGAAAAAAATGGTTGTTTAATAGAATACTAAAAAAGATAATAGAAATAAGAAGTTTGAATTTTACGAAAATTAGGGGGAAGCATTAATGAAAAAATTAGTCGGAGTTTTAGCTGCATCAGCATTATCAATTGGAATGTTATCTGCTTGTAACAAGTCAGATGATAAAACCTTAATCTTAGGAACAAGTGCGGATTATAAGCCTTATGAATTTATTGACACAAAAAATGACAAAATCGTTGGGTTTGATGTTGATTTAGCTAAAGCGCTTGGTAAAAAAACTGGATACACAATTAAAGTAAAAGATATTGATTTTACCTCATTAATTACTGCGATGAATGCAGATAAAGTAGATTTTATTATGGCAGGTATGAAAAAGACACCTGAACGTGCGAAAAATGCAGATTTCACTGAGCCATATTTCACAGATCAAAATGAAATAGTTGTAAATAAAGATTCAAATATTAAAAGTGTTGAAGATTTAAAAGGAAAAACAGTCGGTGTACAAGCTGGTTCAATTCAAGAGACAAAAGCAATTGAAGTTTCTAAAAAGGTTGGATTTAAAGTTGAAAACCGTAACCGTATTCCTGAGATGGTAGAAGAATTAAAAGCTGGAAGATTTGATGCTGTTGTGATCGAACAATCTGTAGCTAGTGGCTATCTAAATAAATTACCTGAAATGCAAGGTGAATTAATGCAAGATTTCTTTGAACAATCTGGTTCGGCAGTAGCTCTTCCAAAAGGAAGTAAATTAACACCTAAATTTGATAAAGCGTTAAAAGAATTAAAAGAAGATGGAACTGTTGATAAATTAGTTAAAAAATGGTTCGGTGAATTGAAGTAATCCGTAAGATTTTAATAGTAAAAAGATAAACCTTAAGGGGATGACGGAAAATATAGAAATGATAAGTTTTTGTTGTAAACAGGGGAGGAATTATTGATGGAGAGAGATTGGAGTCACTTATTAGAAAAAATGCCTTTACGTCTTGCACCAAGCATGGCAAAGGATCATCCAAACTTACCAGTTGTAAAGGAAGAAGGCTGTTACTACTATGGTGTAGATGGTAAAGAGTACTTAGACTTTACATCTGGCATTGCTACTACAAATGTTGGACATCGTCATCCAAAAGTAGTACAGGCAATTAAAGATGGCGCAGATTCTTTAGCACATGGTCCATCGGGGGTTATTATTTACGAATCGATTTTAAAGCTAGCAGATGAGTTGGCTGAAATTCTTCCTGGTAACTTAGATACTTTCTTTTTTGGTAATAGTGGAACTGAAGCGATTGAAGGTGCTATTAAGCTAGCTAAACATGCTACTAAGCGTCCATATATTGTTTCATTTATTGGTTGTTTCCATGGCCGTTCTATGGGAGCATTAAGCGTTACGACTTCAAAAAGTAAGTATCGAAAATTTTTACAACCAACAGGATCATATCAAATACCTTATGCAAATGTTTCAGAATGCCCTGAAGGTTATGATGAAGAACAATATGTAGTAGAGCAATTAGAAAAAGATTTTAAACGTTTATTTAATCATCAAGTAACACCAGAAGAAGTAGCTGCAGTTATTGTAGAGCCAGTTCTAGGTGAAGGTGGATATGTAGTACCACCTAAAGCATGGTTAAAGAAAATACGAGAAATCTGTGATAAAAATAATATTTTACTAATTTTTGATGAAGTTCAAACTGGATTTGGCCGTACAGGAAATTGGTTTGCTGCACATACTTTTGATGTAACGCCAGATATTATGGCAATAGCAAAAGGGATTGCAAATGGTATTCCTTTAAGTGCTACTGTAGCATCAAATGAACTAATGAAACAGTGGCCACTAGGTAGTCATGGAACAACATTTGGAGGTAATCCAATCGCTTGTTCAGCTGCATTGGCTGTTTTGGAAATTATAAAAGAAGAAAAGCTTTTAGAAAATACGAGAGAAGTTGGAGCTTACGCAGTAGAAAAACTGAATGCATTAAAAGAAAAGCATCCGGTAATTGGGAGCATTCGCTCAATTGGTTTAATGATCGGCATTGAAATCATTAATCCAGCAACAAAAGAACCAAACGGTGATGGATTATTTAAAATTCTTGATCTTGCTTTGGAAAAAGGTGTTTTATTCTACTTCTGTGGTAATAACAGTGAAGTAATTCGAATGATTCCACCATTAACAGTTACGAAGAATCAAATCGATGATGGGTTAGCAATCTTAGATGAAGCATTAACAGAATATGAGCAATCCATTGGATATGAATTATATGAAACAAAGGGCATTGGTTTCTAAACCAGTGCTCTTTATCTAAACAGACTTTGTCGAATGAACTTTGCAATTTAAAAGACAAATAGTAAAGGAGTACTACAATATGAACTTAGATTTTTCTCAAATTGTCCCTTCAATTCCATATATATTGGCCGGATTAAAATTAACACTATTAGTAGTTGTTTGTTCAATTTTATTAGGTCTTGTTTTAGCAATTTTACTTGCATTAATGAAAATTAGCCGTGCAAAATGGTTAGTTGTAATAGCTGATTTTTATACTTCCATTTTTCGTGGAACACCGATGGTTTTGCAATTAATGATCATTTATTATGGTTTACCACAATTAATTGGATTCGATATCGAAAAGTTTCCAGCAGCGGTATTAGCTTTTGGTTTGAATTCAGGAGCTTATGTATCAGAGATTATCCGTGCAGGTATACTAGCAGTAGATAAAGGTCAACAAGAAGCTGCTTCAGCTTTAGGAATCCCTTACCGTAAAATGATGTCAAAAATAATTTTACCTCAAGCATTTAAAAATATTTTACCAGCATTGATGAATGAGTTTATTACGTTAACGAAGGAATCAGCAATGGTAACAGTAATTGGTGCATCTGATTTAATGAGAAGAGCTTTCTTAGTAGGTGGAGAGACTTATTCATTTATGGAGCCACTTATTTTTGTAGCTGCAATCTATTACATTATCATTATGATCCTATCACTTCTAGGTAAATCTGTTGAAAGGAGAATGCGTACAAATGATTAAAATTACTAATTTAAATAAAAGCTTTGGTAATGTTCATGTATTAAAAGGAATAACGACTACAATCGAGCAAGGATCTGTTGTTGCTGTAATAGGCCCATCTGGTTCTGGAAAGTCTACATTTTTACGTTGTATGAATTTATTAGAAACTCCTTCAAATGGTGAAATTTGGATGGATGAAATTGAAGTAACGAATCCTAAATGTAATATAATGAAAATTCGTGAAGATGTAGGTATGGTATTCCAGCATTTTCATTTGTTCCCACATATGACAGTTTTAGAAAATATTACGTATGCTCCGATTAATGTAAAAGGTATGAGTAAAACTAAGGCAGAGGAAAATGCAAAGGCACTACTTGAAAAAGTTGGACTTCTTGAAAAAGCAAACGTATATCCTCCTAAACTTTCAGGTGGTCAAAAACAACGTGTCGCTATAGCAAGAGCACTTGCAATGGAACCTAAAGTAATGCTATTTGATGAACCAACTTCAGCTTTAGATCCAGAGATGGTAAAAGAAGTACTTGAAGTAATGAAATCATTAGCACATACTGGTATGACAATGGTCATCGTTACACATGAAATGGGTTTTGCAAAGGAAGTTGCAGATCGAATTCTATTCTTAGACGAAGGAAATCTAGTTGAGGATGCAACTCCGATCGAATTATTCACAAAACCAAAAACAAATCGTGCAAAGCTATTCCTTGAGAAAGTTTTATAAGTTATTAATCACTTAAATGTGAAGAATCCCTACTTTTCATCTGAAAAGAGGGATTTTTTTATTGACAAAAAATTCATTGAATTACTTAAAAAATGTCAAAATATGTTTTAGATTTGTAAGTCAGCGGTTGTTTCTTGTATTTCAACTTCAGCTCGTTTTCAAATTTTACAAAAAAAATTTTTAATCATTAGAACTTGTAAATTCTTGTCTATCGAAAACATTTATTAAAATGTTTCTAAATCAAATACAATTATCTTAGTTTCTGAATATTCTTTCATTTATTTTTAGCAATAATATCTTCAAAGTTTTCAAGAAAAAAAACTTGAAAGGGGAGTAAGATGATGGAATTGGACCAAAACTCTAGTACGAGTATGAGTCAAAGCAAATACTCGGAAGTTGCAAAATCTCATGAGTTTAAACAGTTACTGAAAGCAAAAAGAAAGTTTATTCTACCAATGTCTTTATTCTTTTTTTGTTTTTACATTGCATTACCTTTAATGACTTCTTATTCTAAAGCACTAAATACAAAAGCAATTGGGGAAGTAACATGGGCATGGTTGTTTGCATTCGCTCAATTTATTATGACATGGGTGTTATGTATGATTTACAGTAAGAAAGCTGAATCCTTTGACAAAATGGCAGATCGAGTATTGGAAAAGTTAAATAAAGGAGGGGAGGAAATTTGAATACGACGGCATTTACTTTATTTTTAATTATCGTACTTGGAACGCTAGTTATTACATATTACGCTTCTAAAAAAACAAAAGACGCGAAAGATTTTTATACTGCAGGCGGTGGATTGACTGGATGGCAAAATGGATTTGCAATTGCAGGAGACTATATGTCAGCGGCATCCTTTTTAGGAATTGCAGGTGCGATCGCTTTAACTGGATTCGATGGATTTTTCTATAGTATCGGATTTTTAGTTGCATACTTAGTCGTTTTATATTTAGTAGCAGAGCCTTTACGAAACCTTGGAAAGTACACGTTAGCTGATATGATTGCTGCGCGATTTGATCAAAGAAAAGTAAGAGGGGTAGCCGCCTTAAACACAATGACGATTTCAATCTTTTATATGATTGCACAACTAGTTGGTGCTGGTGCACTGATTAAATTATTACTAGGAATTGATTATACGACTGCTGTTTTAATAGTAGGTATTTTAATGACTGTATATGTAATATTTGGAGGTATGAGGGCTACTAGTTGGGTGCAAATCGTAAAGGCAATCCTTCTCATGCTTGGAACGTTAGTCATTTCAATCATCGTTTTTGCTAAATTTAATTTCAACATTAATGAAATGTTTAGCCAAATGAGAACAGCAACTCCTCTAAAGGACTCGTTTTTAAATCCAGGTGTAAAATACACAAATGGACTAGATACAATTTCACTTAATTTAGCACTGGTTCTTGGAACTGCCGGGTTACCTCATATATTGGTCCGATTCTTTACAGTGCGTGATGCGAAAACGGCACGAAAATCAGTCGTTTATGCAACTTGGTTAATAGGAGCATTTTATATCATGACGATTTTCCTTGGATTTGGGGCAGCTGCATTTGTTGGGAATTCTGAGATTATAAAAGCAAATCCTGCAGGAAATATGGCGGCGCCACTATTAGCAGAAGCATTAGGTGGTAACTTTTTATTTGCTTTTGTTTCAGCTGTAGCATTTGCAACTATTCTTGCAGTAGTAGCAGGGCTAGTATTAACTGCTGCATCTGCCTTTGCACATGATTTTTACAATGAAATCTTAAAATATGGTAAAGCAACTGAAAAAGAGCAAGTTTCAATGGCTAGATATGCTTCGATTGGAGTTGCTCTAATCTCAATCTTACTTGCAATATTTGCACAAACATTAAATGTTGCCTTTTTAGTATCCTTAGCATTTGCTGTTGCTGCGAGTGCGAACTTACCAGTCATACTCTTTACAATCTATTGGAAACGTTTTAATACGACTGGCGCAATTACTGGTATGTTAACTGGATTAATATCTGCAATCTTACTAGTAGCGATAAGTCCAAATATTTGGAGTCCAATTGAAGGAAAAGCCATTTTTGTTGGAGATCCACTAATAAATTTAACGAATCCAGGGATTATATCAATTCCTTTAGGATTCATAGCCGCTTATTTAGGTACAATTCTTTCAAGTAAGAAAGAAAATGAAGCTAAATTTGATGAAATTCTTGTGAAGTCTAATACTGGCCATGGTATATCGAGTATTTCAACACATTAATCATAATTAGAAAAAAAGAAACTGAAGAAAATTTCTCAGTTTCTTTTTTATTTAGGACACAAATTAATTTACTCATCACTTTGTTTTAATTTTAAAGGTTTCGTAGAGATAATCGTTTCAATGTTTTTACTGATTAATTTATTATTTTTACGATTATCAATTCTTGCTTTTGCTATTTCAGCAAGTTCGCGTTCTTCTTCGGTTTCAAGAATGATAGAGGGAACTGGTACCGTTTTATTATCTTTCATTCCAACAAATGTTAAAAATGAAGTAGCAGCAACTCGGCGATTGCCTGTTATCAAGTTCTCTGCAATCGCTTTTACGAAAATTACCATAGATGAAGTTCCTGTAACTACGACAAAGGATTCATAAGAGATACAATCCTCTTCTGTAACTGGATGTAAGAAGTCTACATGGTCGATCGAAGCAGTTACACATTTCAATCTTGAATGCTTAGAAGCAGTAATTGAAGCAGTCATATCCATGTCAGCGAGAATTTTTCCACCAAATAAAGTTTGGTGATTGTTTAAGTCTGTAGGGAAAACTCGAACAGTCAAAGCTGAACGTGATTCATGGCAATATTTTGAACTCATAAATTCACACCTTTTATTAGAATAATGATATTTTTACCAATCTATTTTTTATTAAGCGTAATTATGAGATGAAATTTTCATTCGAAATATTATCCTATTCAATGAATCAAATACTACATAAAGTAAAACATAAATAATAGGTGATCTTATGTATAGAATTGGTTCAAGGATTGTTAAAACGGCGTTAGGGAGTGCAGTTGCAATTTTTATTGCACAATCGGTGGGAGTGCATTTTTACTCGTCTGCTGGAATATTAACAATATTATGTATACAAACTACTAAAAAGCGTTCATTAGATACAGCGTTGAGAAGGTTTTCTGCATGCGTTTTGATCATCCTTTTTTGTATTTTTTTCTTTCATATTTTTGGTTATACACCTTTAGCGATTGGAATATTACTATTATTTTTTATTCCAAGCTTAGTAAAGCTTAAAATTCAAGAAGGAGTCATTTCCAGTGCAGTGATCATGCTACATCTATATGGTCTAAAAAAAATTACAGTTCCAATAATAGTAGATGAGTTAACTGTAATTGTAATAGGAATTGGTGTAGCTTTACTTTGTAATTTATATATGCCTAGTTTAGATGAGCAAATAAAAAACTTTAAAGTACAAATTGATTCTAAATTTTGTTTTATTTTTGAGAAGATTTCTATTTATTTAAAAGAACCAGCTAATAAATGTTTTTTAGAAGAATATGATGAAACAGTAAAATTGCTTCAAGAAGCGAAAAGAATTTCTAAATTAGAAATCGATAATCATTATTTTAAATCATCGAATGATGAAGATTATGAATACTTTTTATTAAGAGAACGGCAACTTGAAATTATTCACCGTATTATTGACACGGTTTGTGACATTAAAGTGAGTAACGAACAATCTCATATTTTATCCAAATTTTTTAATGATTTAAGCTTTTCAATAAATCCAATTATAAGTGGTGTAATTTGCTTACATCAGTTAGAAGAAATCTATCATATGTTTCGTGCAATGCCACTACCACAAACATCTGATGATTTTGAAACTCGAGCAGCGGTTTTAACCATCATCAATGAAATGGAAAGTTTCTTGATTATGAAATCAAAGTTTAAGGGAAAATACGTTAAGTGAATTTAAAAAGGAGTTGCTTTATTTGCTTAAACTAGTTCTGTCACTACTTTTAGTAATTGGTCCAGTATGGCCACTTGGACAAAATCCAAGGGTAGGTGAACCATTTATTATTATTAATAAAGAAGTAAATAATTTGGCATATATAGAAGATGGTAAAGTACTAAGGATTTATCGAATTGCTACAGGAAAAACAGCAGATTTAACTCCTGAAGGTATTTTTAATATTACATATAAAGCCAAAAATCCATATTGGCGCAAAAAGAATATTCCAGGGGGTGATCCTAAAAATCCTCTAGGAACTAGATGGATTGGTTTTGACGCATTAGGTACAGATGGTTCGATTTATGGTATTCATGGAAATAATGACCCTTCATCAATTGGTAAATATATCTCAAATGGATGTGTAAGAATGTACACAAATGATGTGAATGAACTTTTTGATAAAGTCCCATATGGAACGAAAGTGTTAATCACAACATCAACAAGTTCATTTGAACAACTAGCTCGTGAACAAGGTGCAATCAGATAATAAAGAGGATTCATCATCAAAATCTCAAGATCTTAATGATGAATCCTCTTTTTCCATTGTCCTCTTTTTCCACTGTCCTCTTATAACATAGCAGCGATACCTGCAAGTAAAGTAGTAGCAAGCATTGAAATTAACATAATCATCACAACTACTTTTTGTGTTTTTTTTCTCATGTGATTACCACCTTATATTAAAGAATTACAATTTATTAATTATTTTATTAGAATAATACAAGTGTTGTCCTATTTTAGCATATATAGGATATTTTTTACACTCTAAGCTTATTTATTAGTAACTCCCTGATTAAACGTGATTCATCAGATTGCTGTCTTTTAACGAAATAAAAAAAGGGCTCATAAGCATTTTTAGCTTACGAGATATCCCTTTTTTTCTTAAAATGTAATTAAAATTTTACTTAATTCCAACCCCATCAAATGCTTTATTTACTGTAGTTACTTCAGCTGAGCTAGTACCGAAAAGGTCAGAAGCTGCTTTCACACATGCTGCACGTGCTTGACTGAAAGTAGAAGAAGCTGTTAAGTAAACGGTATTTGCACGATAGAAAATTTGAGCTAGTTTATCATTTCCGATTCCTGTAACAGTCACACCATAAGCAGTTCCACCTTGAGCAATTAAATAAGCAGCTTTATTAATAATACCGCTATTTGTATGAACTCCTCCATTGTCAGATGTTCCAGTGTAACGATTTGCATAGTTATCTGGATCTCCATATTTAGTTGGATTACTCATCGAACGAAGTGCATCACCTGCAATTTTTGGCGTATAAATATCTTCACCAATCTCGTAATCAGGATTTTTATTATTATAGAACTCTATTAAAGTACCAAAAATATCAGAAATTGCTTCGTTTAGTGCACCAGATTCATTTTGATAAGTTAAATTTGAGCTAGTTTCTGTTACTGCATGTGTTAACTCATGTGCAACTACGTCAATACCCCCTGATAATGGAATAAATGTTGTACCGTCACCATCGCCATAAACCATTTGCGTACCGTTCCAAAACGCATTGTTGTAATTACGGCCATAATGGACACTCGATTTTAATGCACCGCCTTTATTATCATAGGAATTACGATTAAAAACATTTTTATAATAATCAAATGTTAATCCAGCAAAATAATGTGCATCGACTGCAGCCCCATCATAAGTGCTATTTAGAAGGTTATCAGGACTTGTCCAAAGTGTACCAGCAAGACGTTGTCGGTTTGCCGCATCATAAGTGAAAATACCACCTTGGGCTCTAGTATTATCTTGTAAATAATAAGATGAACCCGATTGGGTCATATTTAGTGTTTTTGTATCACCAAGCACGCCAACTCCTGTTCCAGTTGTATTCGTACTACTTGCTGTACCACCTGGTTTTGCAGCAGGGGCACTACTATCTGCTTCATCTAAGTTATTATAGCTATTTAATATTTTTCCTGTTGATGCATCAATGAAATAATTAAAGTTTCCAGGTTTGGGAGAAAGGAAGTTTAAGTTTACAAGGTAAGCGTAAGATGCTTCATCACCATTTGTGTAAACTACTAGATCAGCTGTAGGGTCTTTTTCATAGATAGGAGAATAACCAAGGTCGGCTTCTGCAATTTTAATTGATTTGTTGGCATTTACTTTCTTTTCAGATTTCAATCCTTTTTTCGTATCTAGATTAGGAGCTACGGTACCAGAGAAAGCTGTTAGAACACCATCGTCTGCAACTAATGCTGTTTGAGTAGAACCCCAAACAGGTACACCATTATATACTTGTTGTAGTCGAAGAGCGGTTCCTAACAGATCTTTATTACTAGACTTAATGATGAATGATTCTTCGGAGGATTTCGAACCAAGTTTAAATTTATCTTTATTAGCATTCACATATCCAAGTACAATGCTCTCAGGACTTTGAGTTGATGACTTTGTCAGCTGTCCTGATACAAATTCAGGAGATCCTACAGATTCATTATACTTGTAGCTAGATAACACATTTTTTGGTGCAGCATATGTATTTGTGACTGAAAAACTACTTGCTGCTAATCCTAAAGATAACCCAACTGCTAATACTTTTTTGTTCATTTAATTTCCTCCCTAGTTAACAAATAGTAATAACGAGCTAATATTATCATGTAATCTAGTAGGCTTACAAACTACAAAAAACTACAATAATTTCACTTTTTTTGGAAAAATAAGTCTTTTATATCGGGTTTATTTAACCACTCGATTGATAAGTAGTTATATTGTTTTATGAAAAGAGAAAAGTGAGGGGAATGCCGTCGAACTTTTTTAATAATTTTGGTGTTAAGTTTAATGGTTCCATGATTCAAAATCATAGTTCATTTTCTTTGTTATCTCTTAATATACAGGTGTATACTGCTACGGTTTTTAATCATGTTTGTCCACTTTCTTGAATATTGTTTAAATAATAGCTTATGTACTTTTGAACAGATGAAAGTACATAAAAAATCTCATAATGTTTCTAAAAAAAGCATTGATTTGAAGGAGAGGGCAAAAAAATGTTCACAAATATAGATCATATGGCAATCTGTGTAAAAAATTTAAACGATAGTATTAAAAAATATGAGGGCGATTTAGGTTTACCATACTCATATCGAAAAATAGTTGAAGAAGAAGGTGTAGAAGTCGCATTTTTTAAAACAAATAAAATTAATATTGAATTAATCCAACCACTTTCATCAACGAACCCTGTACATAAATATATTGAAAAAAAAGGTGAAGGATTGCATCATATTGCTTTTCAAGTAGATGACATCGAAAAATCACTATTAGAACTAAAAAAACGCCAATTCAATTTAATTCATCATTCACCACGAAATGGGAGTGAGGGTTCCAAAGTTGCCTTTATACACCCTAAACAATTCGGAGTATTAATCGAAATTGTTCAAAAAAGGGGGGAGTTTAATGAGCAAGTATGATGATCTTTATAGACTATATGAAAAGAAATCTGAAATAGAGCAAGGTGGAGGATTTGAACGGATTGAGAAACAACATGAACGTGGAAAGTTTACAGCACGAGAAAGAATAGACATGCTATTAGATGAAGGGAGTTTTGTTGAGTTATTTAGTTTTGTCCAGCATCGTTGTTCAGATTTTGGAATGGATGAACAAAATGGTGCATGTGATGGAGTTGTCACAGGTTACGGAAAAATTAACGATCGTACGGTCTTTGTTTTTTCGCAAGATTTTACTGTGTTCGGCGGTGCTTTAGGTGAAATGCATGCGAAAAAAATAAGTCAATTAATGGACATGGCAGTACAGTGTAAAGCTCCGATTATTGGTTTAAATGATTCAGGTGGTGCTAGAATCCAAGAAGGTGTCCTTTCTTTAGATGGTTATGGACATGTTTTTTATCGAAATACAATTTATTCAGGGGTCGTACCACAAATTTCTGTTATTATGGGGCCTTGTGCTGGTGGTGCTGTCTATTCCCCAGCAATTACTGACTTCGTAATCATGGTCAATGGAACTAGCCAAATGTTTATTACTGGACCAAAGGTAATTGAAAGTGTAACAGGTGAAAAAATCACTGCAGAGGATCTAGGTGGAGCTAAAGTCCATAACGAAATAAGTGGTAATGCTCATTTCCAAGCTGAATCAGAGGAAGAAGCTCTTAAAGTCGTTAGAAATTTAATAGAGTATTTACCGGCTCATTGGAAAGAAAAAGCACCTACTAAAATGAAAACTGAAAAAGATATAGATGACTTAATGGAGCTAATTCCTGATGAAAGTAGTCGACCCTATGATGTTAAAAAAATAATAGAAATGATTGTAGATGATGATTCCTTTTTTGAGGTTCAAAAAGATTTCGCTAAAAATTTAGTTATAGGATTTGCTAGATTAAATGGTGAAGTAGTAGGACTCGTTTGTAATCAACCTAAATTTATGGCTGGAGGATTAGATTTACATTCAGCTGATAAAGGGGCTAGATTTATTCGTTTTTGTGATAGTTTTAATATACCAATCATCACTTTTGTTGATGTGACAGGGTTTTTCCCTGGTGTAAAACAGGAGCATGGAGGTATAATAAGGCATGGTGCTAAGCTTTTATACGCGTACTCTGAGGCAACAGTTCCAAAAGTTACAGTCATTACGAGAAAAGCATTTGGTGGAGCATATGTTGCATTAAATAGTAAATCGATTGGAGCGGATTTAGTATTTGCATGGCCAAACGCTGAAATCGCTGTAATGGGTGCTGCAGGTGCTGTAAACATCTTATACGGAAAAGAAATCTCTCAAAGTAAACGACCAGAAGAGTTACGATCAGAATGGATGGAACAATATAAAGAGAAATTTTCTAATCCTTACGTTGCTGCAAAATACGGTTTAGTTGACGATGTTATTGATCCAAGAATGACTAGAAAAAAGCTTATTCAATCTTTAGAAGTATTAAAAAACAAAAATGAAAAGCGCCCAGCTAAAAAACATGGTAATATACCTTTGTAGACATTTTTTTACATATACAATTTGGAGGCATGACACAAATGATTAATGAACAACGTATAGTCGATGAATTTTTAGAATTAGTACAAGTAGACTCTGAAACTAAGTTTGAAGCTGAAATTGCAAAGGTTTTAAAACAAAAATTAGAAGCTCTTGGAATGAATGTTTTTGAAGACGACACGATGGGTGTTACAGGTCACGGTGCTGGAAATATTGTTGCTACAATTCCTGCTACTAAAGAAGGCGTTGACGGTATTTTCTTCTCATGTCATATGGATACAGTAACTCCAGGTAATGGAATCAAGCCATCAATCAAAGATGGATATATCGTTACTGACGGAACTACAATTCTAGGTGCAGATGATAAAGCTGGTATCGCAGCATTTTTAGAAGCTGTAAAAATCATTAAAGAACAAAATATTGAACATGGTGAAATCCAATTCATTATCTCAGTTGGTGAAGAATCTGGATTACATGGTGCTAAAGCAATGGATCCAAAATTAATCACTACTAAATTTGGATATGCATTAGATAGCGATGAAGAAGTAGGTAACATTATCGTAGCAGCTCCAACTCAAGCTAAAGTAATTGCTACAATTTATGGTAAAACAGCACATGCAGGTGTTGCACCTGAAAAAGGCGTTTCAGCGATTACGATTGCTTCTAAAGCAATTGCAAGAATGCCACTTGGTCGAATCGACGAAGAAACGACTGCTAATATCGGACGTTTCGAAGGTGGAAGTGCAACAAATATCGTATGCGATCAAGTGAATATTTTAGCTGAAGCTCGTTCATTAATCGGTGAAAAAATGGAAGCTCAAGTAGCTAAAATGAAAGCGGCTTTTGAAGAAGCAGCTACTGAAATGGGTGGACGTGCTGAAGTAGAAGTTCAAATTATGTACCCAGGATTTAAATTTGGTGAAGGAGACCACGTTGTTGAAGTTGCAAAACGTGCAGCAGAAAAAATTGGACGTACTCCTGCATTACAACAAAGTGGTGGTGGATCTGATGCGAACGTATTCGCAGGTCACGGTTTCCCAATCGTAAACTTAGCAATCGGTTATGAAGAAATCCACACTACAAATGAAAGAATGCCAATTAAAGAGTTAGTAAAAACTGCTGAAATGGTCATTGCAATTGTAGAAGAAGTTGCTAAATAAATAAGTAAAAAAAAAGGGCTGTCTTATCTGTCAGATTAACTGATAAATAAGCGGCCTCTTTTTAATTTCTGTTAAGGTAGCTTGTTGATTTTTTTATTCAAGTAAATGGCAGGTTAGTTCAATAAGGAGTAAAACAAAATTGGTAAATTATGTTATATTTGGTGAGTGATTAATAATTATAAGGAGGAGGAATTATTGAAAAAACCTTTAGGTATTTCAGTGATTAGCTATTTTTATATTTTTGGTTCCATAGTTTTAATTATTAGTTCCATTTTTTATAATGCAACTACTAACTCGATTGGCATAGCCGACAGATTTGGAGTTTCAAACGTATCTGAACCATTTTTTAGAGTGATAGTAGCTTTTATAACTTTGTTGATGATTTTTGGTTACTTTAGGTTAAAAAAGTGGGGATTTTGGTTTATGATTTCATATTCTGTACTTTTCGGAAGTATAAGTTTTTACTTAACCATTCAAGATAGTCAGCAACCTCTCATTGGAAATATGCTTTTTTCCTTATTCATTTTGTTCTACACAATGTACGTGAAAAAATCATTTTTTCAAACAAAACAATACTAATATGATTAACCGTTATGTTCTTAGCAAGATGTGTTCTTATTCAACTAAAGCAAGCTTTAGTTGAACAAAATGATCGACTTAATAGTCCATTTTTTATTGAGCTAAATTGCAGGTTCGTTGAATAAAAATTGGATGAATTTATAATGGTAGTACCAATCGCTTATTCAATTCAGTAATTAGTTAGACTATATTTTTCCATTGTTAAGACTCTACTTTCAACGTTTTTGCAGGTCAAATGGAAGCTCCTATAGTGATTCTTATAAAAGCTATAGGAGCTTCAATGACAATTGCTGGGAAAGAATCCCCCCATAAAGACTCCATTTGTAAAGTCAGCAAACCAAAATAAAACAATTGAACAGTAGGGGTTTCATTTTAAAGCTTGAGAAATGCTAAGAAAGTAAAATAACTTTTCAAAGAAGTTATTTGAAAATTTAGAGTGTTATTCATTAACAGAGTATTCATTTTAAGAAAATTTATTGTTTTATATTATGTTTTTCTTTTCTTTTCTTTGAAAAATTTCAATTAAAGTCTTATTATTTGCATTAATCTCAACTAGTTCTGATTTTATTTGGATAAATTCATTGTATATTTTTTCTAATAACTCACTATTAAGTGGTAGCTCTAAATTTTCTTTTTTTGGTGCGGATTTTTGAACTGAAATTGAATTAGGCTGATTGATCATTCCAAGATCCTGTACAGATTTCATTAGCGAATCATCTTTAAAAAGGTTTTGTGCCATCCTCATAATTGAACCCATATCTATAGTAGTTTCATTTGCCGTAAGCTTATTTGCTAGTTTTATAATACTTTCTTTTTTAAAATCATTAAAATCACTTGATTGAGCGGGTGTTTGCTCACTATTCTCTTTATCATTATTCATTTTAAAAGCCCACCTTTATATAAATTCGAAAAAAATTTAATTTCCTAAAAATAACCTAGAAGATAATTAAATCATATAAATATCTTCTAGGTGCTTTGCCCAAATTTAGATGGGCTCGTCTTTATTCTACGTGCAATTGATTAACTGCATCCAAGTGTTGCACAGATAGCAGCTAAAATAGGTGCTTGCTCAACACCCAGTAATGATGCTAAAAGCAATGCAACCAAAAGTACTACTACAATAAGAAAAGTTGCAAGGTTGAATGTCATTTTTTTTCCCCCTTTCATTCGAAATAGTAGAATTAAATGAAATCCTTAACAGGACTATCATATTTTATACATATGTTTAATAGGACAAGCTTGTCTATGACTTTGACCTATTATATTACTTGGTAATTTTTTACATTTATTGCTATCGTTGACGAATCTATCTTAATTGTGTATTTGGCTAAAGTTTTTTGAGAGTTTTAGATCTAACTTATGCATAAATTGAACAGTAAAATCAGATGAATAGTCGATTTTTTATTGCCCTAAATGGCAGTATAGTTATCTAAGGATTCTTTGTATATAATTATACTATTTATATAAACTTTTTAGCCGGGAGTTGTGTAGTTACAAAATGGATTATAAAAATTTAATAAGTGTTGTAAAAGTATTAGAACAAAATAATATTAAATATGCACTAGGAGGCAGTGGTTTACTTTTAAGTTTAGGATTGACTAATGAAGTAAATGATTGGGACATCACAATTGAAAATCCAAAGAATGAATTATTAAACGTACTTAAATCATTTGATATAAAAGAAATAGATAGTGGAGATTACCCGTTTGCAAGTAAATATAAATTTCTAGTACATAATGTTAATCCTAAAGTTGAAATAATAGGTTATTTTTCAATTAAAACATCAAATGGAGTTTGTAATTTGCCAACAATATCGGTAAAAGAGTGGAAAAATATTCAAATTGGTAGCCCAGAAGTGTGGTACGTGGCTTACAGTCTTATGGATAGAATTGAAAAAGCAAATAAACTTTTCTTCTATTTAAAAGTTCACGGAGCTAATGCAAATATAATAAATCTTATGTTAAAAGAACCCCTGCCAGATTATTTAAAGATAAAGCTTAAAGAATTATTAAATAATTAAAACTTTATCAACTAACGCATGCGCTAGTTGTACAACCTTAAGGAGCTGAGCAATCAGCTCCTGTCTTACTATTTGACAAAAATAAGAAAAGGAAAAGGTATGTAAACATATAAGTTAACTTAAGAACAAATTCTAATTTCTTAAGTGGTAATACCTATTAAGGAAAATAAGGGGGCAAAAAGGAGATTTTGGAACGAATTAATAAGCACATTATTCAGATTAGGCCTTGGGAGGATAAAAATCTAGATTTACTTTTTCAAATAAATCAACCAGAAATGATGGAGCATCTCGGAGGTCCAGAGAGTAAAGAACAGATTTTGAATCGCCATAATAGATATCTAAACCTTAGTGATAAGGGATGTATGTTTAGTATAAAATTATTGTCAGAATATAAACCAGTTGGTTCTGTTGGTTTCTGGGAAACAGTTTGGAACGGTGAAAGTGTATATGAAATTGGTTGGAGCGTACTACCAAATTTTCAAGGGAAAGGGATTGCAACAAATGCAGTGAGCCTCGCAATCAACGAAGCATCTGTAGAAAACAAATATAGATATATTCATGCTTTTCCTTCGATTGATAATCCTGCTTCAAATGCAATCTGTAGTAAACTTAATTTCAGTTTGATCAAAGAATGTGAATTTGAATACCCACCTGGTAGCTATATGAGATGTAATAATTGGCGTTTAGAACTTAACCGACAATAAACCTATAAGATTTTTATAGATATTATTTAACTAACGCATGCTTTAGTTGAACA
The DNA here is from genome assembly GCF_001712755.1 of Gottfriedia luciferensis. Classification (GTDB taxonomy): domain Bacteria; phylum Bacillota; class Bacilli; order Bacillales; family Bacillaceae_G; genus Gottfriedia; species Gottfriedia luciferensis_B. The sequence continues at coordinate 7,857 of NZ_MDKC01000023.1, read as the reverse complement.
AGATGTTCAGCTGAATATCCGATTTCTTATTTACATAATTTTCCAAAATGAAAGTCGTATAACTAAAACAATTGATATTAATTTTTATATAATAATATTACATTTCTTGTTTTAATTTTTTACCAATATCACCTATTTATAGAGAAACTTATTCTGTGAGTTTCTCTATTTTTTTTACCCAACTAACGCATGCAATAGTTGAACAAAACTGATGGTCCTATAAAGTAGGAGTGAGTCTAAAATGGGTAAACAATTTGAGGTTCATTTAATAAAAGAAATTGAGAGTTTTGTTTTATGGTATAAGAAAGTAGAGAAATCTTATGTAGAATGGGAGACTGATTTTTTTCACTAGGATAGGATATAAAAACTACAAATAACTTAATTGAAAAAATCCCAGTTGGAAATTGGAGTTCAAATTTAGTTAACAAATTTTTATTTATTTTAGGTAAGGGACAATGAGATTGGAGAACATTACTGAGCAGTTAATTGATCCCCCTACTCAACTGATTGAATTAGCTAAACATTCTTTATCATATAATGACTTTGAGGCAAGATGGCAGATTGCCTATGGACTTGGAGAATTTACAGATTATGAGGAAGAGGTTAAACTGTTTTTCAAAAAATTTATATTTGATGAAGTAGAGTATGTAAGAAGAAGAGCATCATTTTTCGTATGAAAAAAGAAAATAGATAATTTCTTATGCAACTAAAGCATTTCTAGTTGTACAACTTAATTGGCTGTTTAGTCGATTTTTTGATTCAACAAAATGGCAGGATTGTTTAAGATTCATTACTTTTAATAGACCAATAATTCGTTATAATAATAAAGCCCATAAAGATAATGATCTAAGTAATTAAATCACTCTCTAAGGGACTGGTACTGCGACCTTCCCATTCCTTTTTCAGAAGAGAATACTAGGTAGATTTACTACCATTACGTTTACCAATGTTCAAATAGACATAAGTCCTAATACATACTAAAATTAGTAGTTACAATGAGCACTTAATTAATAACTTTTGAAGATTACATATAAGGGGCGAATGAATATGGCAAAGATATTAGCAATTGGTGGAATTGGTGAAGGACATGTGAATCCCATGCTACCAATCATTAAAGCCTGGTGTGAGGACGGGGATGAGGTACACTTCTACAGCACTGAGGATGCCCGTGTCAAAGTGGAGGCCGCAGGGGCAGTCTTTAAGCCCTTCGAAAACTTCCTAGGTGGCGTACGTCAAGAGGACATCTCTCATTTTTTAGAGTTTATTGTTTTGCTCCTTAACTCCGCCAACCATGTCGTGCCGACGGTAGTGGAGCAGGCCCGGCAAGAGGCTTACGACTTTGTGTTCCACGACTCCCTTTTCGGTTGGGGCAATTTAATAGCCCGACTTCTTAAGCTGCCAAACATTGCCTCACATGCTTCCTTTGCTTCCACGGGTAAGAAACCTAAGATGGCAGGTGAGACTCTGCTGAAACAAGTGGGCGACCTCCTAAAGGGAGGAAAGTTTATTCCCGAGATCAAGAGGCTTTCCGCCAATCTTGCCAAAACATATGACGTATCGGGGCCATCAATCAATGAGGTATTCTGTCAGACCGGCCAACTGAATCTGGTCTATACTAGCACTTACTTCCAACCGGATTATGAACGCCTCGATCATTCTTACGTATTCTCTGGACCATCCATTTCCACACGTGAAAGCCATTCGGACTTCCCACTAGACTCTCTGAAAGGGGATGACAGGCCTGTTGTCTATATTTCAATGGGAACTGTATTAGCCAAGAGCGAACCCTTCTTTCGATTATGTCTGGATGCCTTCAGCGATGGGAGCTATCAGGTGGTGATCTCTGCGGGGCGCTATACGGATATGGAACTTTTCCGGAACGCACCATCCCATATAATTGCCCGTCCGTATGTGCCACAGCTGGAGGTATTGCAACGGTCGGCCGTATTTGTAAGTCACGGCGGAATGAATAGCGTATCTGAGGCGTTGTACTACGATGTGCCGTTGGTGCTCATCCCCCATGCTGCCGATCAACCTATTATCGCTGCACGTGTAGAGAAGTTGGGGGCAGGTGTCATTTTGAACAAATCAAAGCTTACCGCCGCCAAGCTGCGGGATGCTGTAAATCAGGCCTTTAACGAACAACGCTTCAAGAGGAGCGCCGCGACTATCGGTCAATCCCTCCGCGACGCTGGCGGCTACCGGACCGCTCTGTTAGCGGCGGATCGATTTCGCCAGGAACGGGGAATAAATTAATAAGAAGTGTTCACCGGATATGAATATCGCTTTATGAATATCGCCGTCTTTTATCATCCGATTAAACAAGATGTCTGCAACAGTAACTAAATAGCCTATGCTCTAGATAAGTCTAAGCTATTTAATATTCTTCCCAGACTACCGCTATCATAAGACCTAACGAAATCTGGTCAATCAGTAAAAACTGGTTGTGATCTTTGCTACTATTAAAACTGGTCCTTCTGTTGTTGGAGGATGGGAACCGAATAAAACTATGGATGATTTCAGTTGGACTCTGGTTAGAGATAGTAAAAATGGTAAATGGCGAATTAAAGATGGAGGATATGCATAAGTCGTAAATTCATTCCTTATACAACTAAAGCAGTGCTTTAGTTAAATTTCACTAGTTGCTTGCAGGTCGTTTTTTATTGAAGTAAATGGCAGATTAGTTGAATAACGAATATAAGAAAAAGGTTACTCCAAGATGTTGGGATTTGATAAAATTGGATTAAGAAAATAGTCATTATACAAGAGAATGTGGAATATTGTAGTGTATTTATTCGAACAGATTTTTCCATTTATCGGAATTGCGGGGGCACTTTTATACGTTATGTTTTCTAAAAAAAATAAGAGATTGAAAATAATTCTTTTATTTGTGATTGTAGCTGTATATTTTAGGTCTTCTGTTTAACACAAATATTTTAAATGCTTTTAATTTCTTTAAGAATGGTTTCAGAATCAATATTATTGGTTTATGTCTATTAGTTGTTACTTCAGTTCTAGTCCTAAATTTTATTCAAAAAGTAAAGAGGCAAAAAGAATTTAAGTAGACTGTTCAACAAAATGGAGGACTGAAGGATCGGCCTATACAAAACAGAGGGGAAGAAAACTAATATGACATTGAAAAATGTATTTATGTCTGCACTAATTGCTGCAATTGTTTCAGTCGTCCTTTTATCAATAATCCGTGCTAGAGGCTTTTATATTCATATGGACACTCTAAAAGGCTTCGTTCTTTTTATTGTCGTTTTCATTGTTAGTCTCCTTTTCTTGAAAAAAAGGTCTGCTAAATAGAGTACATTCCTTATGCAACTAACGCATGCTTTAGTTGAACTAAGACACAAGGAGGAAATAGGATGTCACTTCCATATGTAAAATTTGAAAATACACCTTTATGGAATGTAATTAGTAAAGGCATTGATGACCTTGTTGAAAATAATGATATCGAAGAAACTACAAAAAGAGAGTATATAGTCGTATTTCTGGATAAAAAAGTCCTTTACTTGATAAAATTCTTGTTTACTAGATTATAAAGTTCTTTACTGAATGTAATATTCTAGTAACAAATTAGTTGACCACTATTACAGACAATTGTAATAGTGGTTTTTATTTTGTCTATTTAAACTTTTTCGGCAGTTTAGTTGAAGAATAAAGTAGGTAAAAATTGGTTTGTTCACGAAATAGCATTTGTTAGGAGTTTTTATACGAAGGAGAATTATATAAAAAGATTAATAATATGCGGTATTTTATCTATTGGATTACTTGCAGGATGTGGAAAAGAACCAAAAACAAATGCTGAAACTTTAGTTGATTTGGGTGTACCCAAGAAGATTGCCGAGGTAGTTGGTTCAAACATTATCGAACCTGGAAAGTAATCGAGTAGTTTGCATTAGTTGTGGCTAGGCAGATTAACTGAATAGTATAACAGCGGATAAGAAGGAACTCTAGTGATGTTAGCCGAATAGGATAACAAAGCTAATGGCATGGGCATAAAGCTATTGTTGGCATAATAAAATTTAAAAACGACGATAAAGAAAGGTGAATCAATGATTAAATTAAATAATAAAGAATATAAAAATATTTTCCCATTAATTATTTCAATAAATTATACACCTACGTTTGTTTATTCAGTTTTGCAAGAGATAGTAGATGGTGATGTATTTGTTGATCATATCGAAACTCCAAAATCCATTTTTATTGGTACGAAATCAGGATTCTACTGTGTAATTGGAGAAACATCAAATATTTCTTTTAACTATTGGATAAAGGAATTTTATATTGATAGAGTAGAAGAGAAAGAATTACCTTTTATTTTATATTCTTCATCAGGTTCTTGGAATCAATTAATTAATGACCTTTTAAATAACAAATTAACTAAGTTGGATCGATATTCTTTTACGTTTAAATTTAAAGAAGAAATACTAGATAATTATGAATTACCACAAGACTATTCATTAAAAAAAATTGATGAAAATGTACTTCAGTCAAATGTTGGATTTAAACCAATTTACTATAAGCATTACTGGGATTCTGTTTCAAATTATTTAGAAAATGGTTTTGGAATTTGTGTTTTACATAAAGAAGTGTCTGTATGTGAGTGTACATCTGTATTTGCTAATGAATTATTCTCCGAAATAGACATTGCAACTAAAGAAGAATATAGAGGGAAGGGTTTTGCCTTTATTGCTGCAAAAATGTATATACAAGATTGTATAAATAAAGGTTTAGCTCCTCGTTGGGAATGTGATATTGATAATTTTGGCTCAATACGATTAGCAGAAAAGTTAGGGTTTGAAGAACCTATTCACTATGCAGTATATTTTAAAGAGTAATTTTCACATGCCTTAGTTGAACCTACTTTCAATCAACTCAATTAATACTTGAGTCCAAATTGAAGCAATAAGGAAAGACATCATTGATAACTATTTGGATTCTCGTTTTGTTGTGTCAGAACATTTTAAGAAGGACATTTTTTCTAATAAATGATTCACTAGAAGCCAAGAATTTATTGCAGTTAGAGAAACTTCATCTGAGTACATGAATACCCATAATAGTAAGCTAACATATATCACAGCAGTTTAATTACAATAGATGGGCAGAATTATTACATAACTTTTTTATCAAAAGACAAGTCGGATATCTTTGTAAGTTGATAAATGAATCGGAAAATAAATAAATAAATTCTTATGCAACTACCATGGGAGTACGATATAAACTTCCATTCACTGTTGTGTATCTGAGGATTCATGGATGGCTAACGCATGCGTTAGTTGCACAACAAGAGTTGCTTCGGCAGCTCTTTTTTGTGCAACTAAATGGCAGGTTAGTTGCATAAGGAAGGACTATTTAATCTATAATCGAATAAACCAGTAAGATGTATTTATGGAAAGAAGGTGTTGTATTTTTTGAAAAAATTATTTATTTCATTACTATTTTTATTTATTTTATCAAGTTGTTCTTCGAGTTCTGATTTAAAAGAAACTTTTTATGAACTTAAGATAGTACCCACAGAAAAAATTACTATTTACTTTGATAAAAATACAGCCCATTTTCATTTAGTTTATTTAGAAAAACATAAAAATAAGTGGAAACAAGTTAATGGTGCTACATTATACTCCACTGGAGAAGAAAAAAATTTTGTAATTTCGTCCAATAAAAAACCTTTTTTATACTTTGGTACTATAACTAATCCTGAAGCAGACAAAATAATTGTTGGAGATACAGATGCTACACTTGTTACTTATAACAATAATTTAAGATTATGGTATTACGTTGACTTTACAGCAAAAAAACATTTAAGTATTTATGAAGTTGTTAATGGAAAGAAAGTATTGTTACAGCCTTAAATGTCTTTAAAATGAATTTCCTTATTCAACTAACGCATGCATTAGTTGAACAACATTAAAGCTGCTTCGGTAGCTTTTTCTTATACAAGTAAATGGCAGGTTAGTGGAATAAAGGATTGTTGTTTTTATTGGTGTAATAAATTAAAATTTTCATAAAGTTTGTAACTATACAGGTGATAAAAATGAATAAAACTTATAAAAACTTATTTGATGAATATGTAAAAGAACTAGATAATGCTGTTTCATTTGAAGAAGATAAACTAGATTCAATTCGAGAAAAATTGTTCAATGAAGGAAAATCTGAGGAAGAAATTGAGAATTTTATAATGGGAAAATTTGATCCTATATGCTGTTCTGGACGTGTTATTGCAGTATTCAGGAAATATTGGTTAAAGTGCAATCAATTAAATGCTCATTACAATAAAAATGGTTCAAGCGAGTATGTTAACCCAAAGATATTTACAATTGATTGGCTATCAAACGATGGAGACCCTTATGAATTATTTGAATTAATGAATGGTATGCCTTACTTCCCAATTGGAATAGACGAAAATGGTGATTATTGTTAATATGCTTATGCAACTAACTAATGCGTTAGTTTGAGATCACGAGCTGCTAAATAAGCAACTTTTTAGGTTCCAATTAAAAATTAATAATGTACTACTATATAATTACCAAACATATTTTTAAATTGAATAAAGGGATAGTGGTAATAATTGTTTAATATTAACCTTAGCTAGTTCAATATAAGTAAAGTTCAAGGGGGATTTAGGTGGGAGATAAAATTAAAAGGATAGTAGGTTATTTATTATATTTGATTGTATTAGGTATAGTAATCTCAGTTGGTTTAAAGCATCAGAATAATCTTCTTAAGCAAAGTGGTGTTACCTATGATTTATTTGATTATTATAAATTTCAAACTATGTTTCCTTTAATTATTGGAGCAATGTTGGCGATTCCTCATAATATTAAGAACTTCTTCAAACATGGAGATTGGAAATTCAATTGGGTTCGATTTATTGTACTAGGAATTCCTACTTTATATTTTGTTATTACGCCGTACTTATTCTTAAAACAATTAATTTCTATGAAATATCCTTTAATGAAATACATTATGGGAGGGTATTTTGGAAGTTCAACACCTACACTAATTGCAATAATTGGAATAGCAGCAGGTTATTTTGTACTTACAAGTCTTGAAAAAAAAGCTACCAGTGGATCCGTAAATAATAGCTATTTCAACTAAAAATATATCTAGGCACTGAGTTCTCTGATTTTGTTCTTTACCTATTTATTTAAAATCTTATGCAACTAACGCATGCATTAGTTGAAGATCAGAAGCTGCTAATATGCGGCTTTTTTTATTAAAGTAAATGGCAGGATAGTTGAAAAAGTTTTTAAAAAGGAATGTCAATTTGACTGTCTTTTTTCAAATATAAGATATCAATATTTTATTTTAATAGAACGCATTTGTAAAAAAATACCAATTTACACCTAAGCAAATACTTCAAACACATGAGATATACATGCCATAAAATAACTTTGGTGATATGGCAATAAGTGCTATTTGAGGAGTATATCTAATAATATTTAAGGATGAGACCTATTTGAAGAAAGACAAGCATAAAGATAGTGAATGTAAATGCAAATGTAAATGTAAAGAAAACAAAGAACAAAAATGTGAATGTAATGATTGTCATAAATGTCAAAAGTGTTGTTGTTGCTGTTGTTGCGTTGGACCAAGAGGACCAAGAGGTAAAGAAGGAGATCGAGGTAAACGAGGGAGAACAGGAGCAACTGGAACAGCCGGAGCGACAGGAGCAACTGGAACAGCTGGAGCGACAGGAGCAACTGGAACAGCCGGAGCGACAGGAGCAACTGGAACAGCTGGAGCGACAGGAGCAACTGGAACAGCCGGAGCGACAGGAGCAACTGGAACAGCTGGAGCGACAGGAGCAACTGGAACAGCTGGAGCGACAGGAGCAACTGGAACAGC
>NZ_MDKC01000022.1 GCF_001712755.1 Gottfriedia luciferensis | reverse complement strand
GTATTCGGTGAATCAATTTATTTAATGTAATCATTTAATAATTTAATTAAACTATAAATTTTTATAAATAATTTTAAGTTTTTGTTTAAAAAAATAAATATATGGTGTATGATATGATTAAATAAAAGAAAGGAGTACAGTATGACGTATCCTTTACTCACTAATTGTCCTGTTTGCAGCAAGGCACTTAAAATTACTAAGCTACATTGTAATCATTGTCAGACAACAATCGAAAATGAATTTGAAGTATCAAGATTAGCGGCTCTAGGCCAAGAACAACTCCATTTTATTGAGATTTTTCTTAAATGCCGTGGAAATATTAAAGAGGTCGAAAAGGAACTAGGAATATCTTATCCGACTGTCAGAGGAAAGTTAGATGAAATTATCTCTACACTTGGATATTCCACTCAAAAGAAACCAGAAATAGATAAATCAAAAATTGTAACAATGCTAGAAAAAGGCGAAATTACGGCTGAGAAAGCCATTCAATTATTAAAAGAGGGGGAATAATAATGAAAGACGAGATTTCAAGAATCTTAACGTTGATGGAAGAAGGCAAGATTGATAAGGATAAAGCAAGTGAATTAATTAATATTTTACAAGATAAAGAACAGCCCGAACGCGTATCACTAAAAAAAGAACCATACGGAAATAAAATCTTAAAGATTCGTGTTAACTCCGAAGTAGGAGATAATGTTAATGTTAATGTACCGATTAATCTTGTAAAGGCAGTTTTAAAAGTAGGTACAAATATTGCTGAAAAAATTCCTGAGGCTGAAAAATATGTAAAAGATATTAACGTTGATCTGCTAATCGAAGCAATCGAAAACGAAATGGTCGGACAAATCGTTGACATCACTTCATCAAACGGTGATAAAGTTTTTGTTGTGATTGAGTAGATTATGATAAAGGTCAAGTTGAAAATAGATGGAAAGCGATTCTCCATTCCTGTTCCATATACAGTTTTAAATTTAGGTAGTGTGATCATCACATCAAAATTGCTTAATCGTATAATAAATAAAGCAATTAATGAAAATGGCAGTAAATTCAATTTTCCTAAAATTGATAGAAAAGATTTGAAACCGTTCCTACAGGGACTTTCAAAAAATAGTGGACTAATCCTTGTTGATACGAAATTAAAAGATGGAACAGAGGTAGTTGTAAAGCTTTAAGTTCACTCTTTTAGACACAATTTATATTTTCGCAAATTATTCTATATTTTACTAATAATAATATTATGTAAACTAATATGAAATATAAAAAGAAACCCCTTTTTAAAAGAATGGGGTTTTTTCTTTTTAATAATTTTCATCATCCCAAACATTACTTGCATTTTGTGTTCGATTCATCATTTTTGCTAAATAAAGTTCAGTCGTTTGAATACTTTCATGACCTAAACTTCGACTAACTTGATAAATGCTCGCACCTTTTTCAATTGAACGACAAGCATAATGATGCCGAAAGAAGTGAGGACTAATATTGCTTGATCGATTATGTTCTTTTACAAAAGGTAACCCAGAATCTTTTATCATTTCAATTACATATTTTGATAAATATTTAAACGAATAATGTTGATTCAATTTATTCGGAAAGAATGGACTTGAATCAGTTTTCGAAATGACATTTGAAAGACCACGTCGACTCCTTAGTTTACATAAATCTACAAAAACATGATTTAATAATTTAACTTCACGTTTTTTATTTCCTTTTCCAACAATTTCTAGCCAATAACCGTTTGAATCCTTTGTAACTTTACCCCAATTTGCCTCAGCCAGTTCCCGAATTCGCATACCAGTTGTAGCTAATAATTTGATTATAGTCGTTTTTAAAATATTTCTATTATAAAAATTCAACAATGCTTTAACTTCACTTTCTTCTAAATCGCGATTTGGTAGATCATCCTTTGTAATTTTTGCATTCAATATTCGAGTATATAAAGGTACTTGAACATAATGACTATCAAATAAAAACTTAAAAAAGCTTTTTAATATGACAAGTTTTCTTGAAAGAGTTGTAACACGATATTGTTGATTGTTCGGACCGTATTTATAAGTAGATAGCCATTGTTGATATGAATCGATATGTCTTTGTTTTAAATTTTTGAAAAATGAAGTCTCTATATAAGATTCTACATCCTGTCGCAAAAATTCTTCACTCTTCATCAAATATCGAAAAAACTGCATTAACTCTCTTATGTATTCCATCTTTGTACTATCTTTTCGTTGTTTCGATTTTTGGATATCTTTTCTTTGATGTACAAAGTAGTAGATCATATCTAAATCAGAAAAACCTTCATAGATCATACGATGATTTTTTTCATTTTCAAACTTTGTTTGTAGAAGAATAGGAAAGTAAGTTTCATCTATTAAATACTCAATTATATTATCTTCATTTAGATTCGTAGTTGGTAAATGCATTGAATTTGTAATAAGTAGATTTGATTTTACAACCATATTACTCACCTCATAATCTATTATACATAAATCTATG
>NZ_MDKC01000021.1 GCF_001712755.1 Gottfriedia luciferensis | reverse complement strand
TCGACTTGCATGTATTAGGCACGCCGCCAGCGTTCGTCCTGAGCCAGGATCAAACTCTCCATAAAAGTTAAGTTTAAATCTTGTATTGCTCAAAAAACTAATAATTGACGTTTACTTCATGTTTTGTTTAGTTTTCAAAGTTCACTTCGCCGCTTCATCTCTTAGCGACTTATATAATAATAACATATTAAAGTTTGTTTAGTCAACAACTTTTTTATATTATTTTCTTGCCTCATTTATTGGTTCAATGTGACAACGTTTAATAATATACCACGATTCTTTTATGATTGCAATAACTTTATAATAAAAAAGATAATGTTTCTCATTATAGCAAAAAATCTAGTTAACTTTACTAAACGCTACTTACTATAATGAAAAACAATTACCCCGCTGTTACAGGTAACTCTACTACAAAAAGTGACCCTTTACCGATCTCACTTTTTACATATACTATTCCGTTATGCATATCAACAATTTTCTTTACAATTGATAAACCCAATCCATTTCCGCCGGTTGTTCTATCTCTTGATTTATCTGCTTTATAAAACCTTTCAAATACATGCACTTGATCTTCTTCCGAAATACCAATTCCAGTATCTTGAATTTGTATAACTACCTTGTCATTATCTTGTATAGCAGATATAAATATATCACCATTGTTAGAAGTAAACTTTATACTGTTTGTTATTAAATTCATCCAAACCTGATTCAAGAGAGCCTCGTCTCCAATAAAGTCAATTTTACCAAGGTCAACATGCATATTAATATTTTTTTCTACTATTTGAGGTTCGCAGCTTAACAATGAGTACATAAGTTGGCTATTTAATGAAAAACTGTTCTTTTCTATTGGCTGGTTTTGTGATTCAAGTGAAGTTAGCTTTAGTAGGTTATCGCTAAGCTTGGATAATCTTGTACTTTCATACTCGATTATATTTAAATATTGCTTTCGCTCTTCTAATGGTAAACTTTCATTTTGTAATACTTTAGCAAAACCTTTAATCGATGTTAATGGCGATTGAATTTCATGTGAGACGTTTGAAATAAATTCTTGTCGCATGTTTTCCATTTGATCTAAATTTTTTGCCATATGGTTAAAGCTATCTATTATCTGTCCTATTTCACCACCAAATGCATTCCTGAATTTTTCAAGATCCACTGATACGTTAAACTCTCCTCTTGAAATACTTCTAATTGCCTGCATTATTTCTTTTACCATTTTCATTTGCTTTGGATGATGAAACATTCTACCAAATATAGCTCCTCCGAGCATTAGTAATAGAAAAGTTAAAAAAGTATTTATGATTTGTATCGTTAAGTCTGATAGACTAGTGAAATGATTTTCATAAAAGTAAATAGTAGAATAGTGAACAATTAGGCTTCCAATCATTATTGCAGTCGTTAATAATAATATAGCTCCTATAACATCTCTAATTTTTTTTAATACTTTCATTTCAATAACTCCATTCGATACCCTAATCCCCACACAGTAGCAATTTTAAAACCAAATTCTTTCTCGGGAAATCTTTCCCTCAATCGCTTTATATGAACATCCACAGTTCTTTCATCCCCTGCATAATCGAATCCCCAAATGTTTTCAATTAATTGTTCCCTGGAATATGTTCTACCTAAAGAGCTTGCTAAAGTAAATAAAAGCTCTAATTCTTTCAATGGCATATTGATTACCTCATTGTCATTTAGAACTTTGTAATTTCTGTGGTCTATTATTAACCTTCCTATTTGAACAATTTTAGACGAAGATATTTTTGATCTTCTTAACAAAGCTTTTACTCGAACAACTAATTCGACTGGTTCGAACGGTTTTACGATATAGTCGTCGGTCCCTAATTTAAACCCCCTAACCTTCTGTTCAGTTTCACCTTTTGCAGTTAACATAATTATAGGAAGATCATAATTGTTGCGTATTTCTCTACAAAGCTCAAATCCATCCATTTTAGGCATCATTAAGTCTATAATTAACATATCTATTCTGTTATCATCAAAAACACTAATTGCTTCAATACCATTTGTAGCCTCAAAAACAGTAAAGCCCTCATCCCGAAGTAAAACATTTAATAGTTTCCGAATATGTGGATCATCGTCTACGATTAAAATACTAGCCATAAAAACACCTTCCCTAAAGTTTAATTACACTGCACTATTTACTCTCAATTGTTGATCTGCAAATTCTCTATACATCAAATGGTTACTATATAATTCATCATGTGTCCCTATACCAGTTATTTTCCCTTTATCTAAAAATACAATTTGCTCCGCATCTATAACTGTGGAAAGACGATGGGCAATAATTAAAGTAGTTCTCCCTTTCATTAAATTAGAAAGTGCATTTTGTACAACTAATTCAGACCTACTATCAAGGTTTGAAGTTGCCTCATCCAACATTAATAATTTAGGGTTTCTTAGTAAAGCTCTCGCAATACCTATTCGTTGTCTTTGTCCACCAGATAGTTTTATACCTCTTTCTCCAACCTCTGTATTAAAACCTTCAGGTAAGTCATTAACAAATTGATCTACATATGCCATACCCGATACATAAGCCAATTCTTTATCAGATATCTCTCTTTTAATTCCATAGCAAATATTATCTCTAATTGTACCGGCAATTAGCGGACTTTCTTGTGCAACATAACCTATTTGTTTTCTCCAACTCTCTAAATTAAAACTATTTATTGGATTATCTCCATTTTTTATTTCCCCATTATTTGGAGGATAGAAACGTTCAATGAGTGAAAATAAAGTTGTCTTTCCGCTTCCACTTGGTCCTACAATAGCTGTTACCTTACCAGGAGGGATCACAAAATTAAGATTTGTTAACATCTCTTCTTCCTTATATGCAAAATGCAACTTATTAATCTTAATCGGTAAATTCATATCAACTTCATCTTTTCCAGTTTGATAATCTTCTTCTTCTAGTTCTAATATACTGATCATTCTTTCAGTAGCACCTTTTGTTTTTTGAAGTTCAGTAAAGAAATGTGTAATTTGGGTTATTGGGAAGATAATTTGGAATAAATAAAGGATATAAGCTACTAACGCCCCTGCAGTTATTGCACCCGATGAGACCCTGACCCCGCCATATCCAATAATGACTACTAAAATAAGCATTAATACAAAGGAAACAATTGGTCCAATGAAAGAGTGTAGCTTTCCTTCCTTAATACCGAAAGATAATAAATTATTAATTCCCTTGTTTCCATTAGTAATTTCAGAGGTTTCCGCGTTCGAAACTTTCACTAATCTAATTTCCGAAAAAACTTGGCTTATTAACGATGTGAATTTTGCTGTCTCATCTTGGGTTGCTTTTGATAATTTTGACATTTGTTTTCCAATAGGGATAAATATTAGTGCAATGACAGGTATAATGCTAAAAGTTACCAATGTCATTTTCCAATCTAATACTAGAAGTAATATAAAAGATCCGACAATAGAAATGATTCCTGTTAAAAAGTTTGTTATGTGTTCTGTTATTAACCCCTTTAAAATTGCTGTATCATTTGTAACTCGACTTACATTATCTCCAGTCTGAGTCTCATCAAAATAAGATATTGGAAGAACAATCATTTTCTTCCACAATCGGTGTCTTACATTGGCAACAACTGTATTTCCTACTCGGCTAAGCAGATAAATAGAAGCTGCTGATGAAATAGCCTGTATTATTAGTACTGCAACAAAAACCACTATTTGTCCCGCACTTAAGGATGCTAACGAAAAACCATCTACAAATTTCTTTGTTAGCAAAGGTAATAGTAACCCCACTAAAGTAGTGGCTACACTTAATAGTACGCCTATTGCAAACAACCATTTAGGAGGATTTGCATTTTTTAATAAAGAGATAAAATTTCTCCAATCACTTTTTTTATTTAAATTAGTTTCTTCTTTCATATCTTTACTCCTTACACTTACTATTTTTTTATCTACATTCCCTTTAAAATTTACAACTAAAATATGAATAAAGAATGAACTAAATTATTTTTTACTCTTAAATATTATTTTTTATAACGCAAAAAAACATCAGCCTAATAGCTGATGTTTTTCGTTACCAGGCGACGTTCTACTCTCACAGGGGGAAACCCCCAACTACCATCGACGCTGAAGAGCTTAACTGCCGTGTTCGGTATGGGAACGGGTGTGACCTCTTCGCAATAATCA
>NZ_MDKC01000020.1 GCF_001712755.1 Gottfriedia luciferensis | reverse complement strand
CAAGATGATCTTTGAAAACTAAACAAAACATGAAGTAAACGTCAATTATTAGTTTTTTGAGCAATACAAGATTTAAACTTAACTTTTATGGAGAGTTTGATCCTGGCTCAGGACGAACGCTGGCGGCGTGCCTAATACATGCAAGTCGAGCGGATTAATGGGAGCTTGCTCCCGTTAGTTAGCGGCGGACGGGTGAGTAACACGTGGGCAACCTACCTGTAAGACTGGGATAACTTCGGGAAACCGGAGCTAATACCGGATGACATAAAGGAACTCCTGTTCCTTTATTGAAAGATGGCTTCGGCTATCACTTACAGATGGGCCCGCGGCGCATTAGCTAGTTGGTGAGGTAACGGCTCACCAAGGCGACGATGCGTAGCCGACCTGAGAGGGTGATCGGCCACACTGGGACTGAGACACGGCCCAGACTCCTACGGGAGGCAGCAGTAGGGAATCTTCCGCAATGGACGAAAGTCTGACGGAGCAACGCCGCGTGAGCGATGAAGGCCTTCGGGTCGTAAAGCTCTGTTGTTAGGGAAGAATAAGTGCTAGTTGAATAAGCTGGCACCTTGACGGTACCTAACCAGAAAGCCACGGCTAACTACGTGCCAGCAGCCGCGGTAATACGTAGGTGGCAAGCGTTGTCCGGAATTATTGGGCGTAAAGCGCGCGCAGGCGGTTTCTTAAGTCTGATGTGAAAGCCCCCGGCTCAACCGGGGAGGGTCATTGGAAACTGGGAAACTTGAGTGCAGAAGAGGAAAGTGGAATTCCAAGTGTAGCGGTGAAATGCGTAGAGATTTGGAGGAACACCAGTGGCGAAGGCGACTTTCTGGTCTGTAACTGACGCTGAGGCGCGAAAGCGTGGGGAGCAAACAGGATTAGATACCCTGGTAGTCCACGCTGTAAACGATGAGTGCTAAGTGTTAGAGGGTTTCCGCCCTTTAGTGCTGAAGTTAACGCATTAAGCACTCCGCCTGGGGAGTACGGTCGCAAGACTGAAACTCAAAGGAATTGACGGGGGCCCGCACAAGTGGTGGAGCATGTGGTTTAATTCGAAGCAACGCGAAGAACCTTACCAGGTCTTGACATCCTCTGACAACCCTAGAGATAGGGCTTTCCCTTCGGGGACAGAGTGACAGGTGGTGCATGGTTGTCGTCAGCTCGTGTCGTGAGATGTTGGGTTAAGTCCCGCAACGAGCGCAACCCTTGATCTTAGTTGCCAGCATTTAGTTGGGCACTCTAAGGTGACTGCCGGTGACAAACCGGAGGAAGGTGGGGATGACGTCAAATCATCATGCCCCTTATGACCTGGGCTACACACGTGCTACAATGGATAGTACAAAGGGTTGCAAGACCGCGAGGTGGAGCTAATCCCATAAAACTATTCTCAGTTCGGATTGTAGGCTGCAACTCGCCTACATGAAGCCGGAATCACTAGTAATCGCGGATCAGCATGCCGCGGTGAATACGTTCCCGGGCCTTGTACACACCGCCCGTCACACCACGAGAGTTTGTAACACCCGAAGTCGGTGGGGTAACCTTTTAGGGGCCAGCCGCCTAAGGTGGGACAGATGATTGGGGTGAAGTCGTAACAAGGTAGCCGTATCGGAAGGTGCGGCTGGATCACCTCCTTTCTATGGAGACATCATGAACCGATGGTTCATGTATGAAATGTTTCTTCATTGTTTTGTTTAGTTTTGAAGGATTATCCTTCTATTGTAGATATGGGCCTATAGCTCAGCTGGTTAGAGCGCACGCCTGATAAGCGTGAGGTCGATGGTTCGAGTCCATTTAGGCCCACCATATCTTTTATAATATAATAATGGGGCCTTAGCTCAGCTGGGAGAGCGCCTGCCTTGCACGCAGGAGGTCAGCGGTTCGATCCCGCTAGGCTCCACCATTTTTTTTATTTTGTACCTTGAAAACTAGATAATGTCATTCATTAAACTGCGTAAGTTTAATTCAATTAGTTTTAAAATTAGTTAAGTTAGAAAGGGCGCACGGTGGATGCCTTGGCACTAGGAGTCGATGAAGGACGGGACTAACACCGATATGCTTCGGGGAGCTGTAAGTAAGCTTTGATCCGGAGATTTCCGAATGGGGGAACCCACTACTCGTAATGGAGTAGTATCTTTACCTGAATACATAGGGTACTGAGGACAGACCCAGGGAACTGAAACATCTAAGTACCTGGAGGAATAGAAAGCAATAGCGATTTCCTGAGTAGCGGCGAGCGAAACGGAAGATAGCCCAAACCAAGAGGCTTGCCTCTTGGGGTTGTAGGACACTCTATACGGAGTTACAAAGGAACGGGGTAAATGAAGCGACCTGGAAAGGTCCGTCAAAGAAGGTAAAAACCCTGTAGTTGAAACCTCGTTCCCTCTTGAGTGGATCCTGAGTACGGCGGAACACGTGAAATTCCGTCGGAATCTGGGAGGACCATCTCCCAAGGCTAAATACTACCTAGTGACCGATAGTGAACCAGTACCGTGAGGGAAAGGTGAAAAGCACCCCGGAAGGGGAGTGAAAGAGAACCTGAAACCGTGTGCTTACAAATAGTCAGAGCTCGTTAACGAGTGATGGCGTGCCTTTTGTAGAATGAACCGGCGAGTTACGATCCCGTGCAAGGTTAAGTTGAAGAGACGGAGCCGCAGCGAAAGCGAGTCTGAATAGGGCGATATAGTACGTGGTCGTAGACCCGAAACCGAGTGATCTACCCATGTCCAGGATGAAGTTCAGGTAACACTGAATGGAGGTCCGAACCCACGCACGTTGAAAAGTGCGGGGATGAGGTGTGGGTAGCGGAGAAATTCCAATCGAACTCGGAGATAGCTGGTTCTCCCCGAAATAGCTTTAGGGCTAGCCTTATGTGTTAGAGTCTTGGAGGTAGAGCACTGATTGGACTAGGGGCCCCCAACGGGTTACCGAATTCAGTCAAACTCCGAATGCCAATGACTTATCCATAGGAGTCAGACTACGAGTGATAAGATCCGTGGTCAAGAGGGAAACAGCCCAGACCGCCAGCTAAGGTCCCAAAGTATACGTTAAGTGGAAAAGGATGTGGAGTTGCTTAGACAACCAGGATGTTGGCTTAGAAGCAGCCACCATTTAAAGAGTGCGTAATAGCTCACTGGTCGAGTGACTCTGCGCCGAAAATGTAACGGGGCTAAACGTATCACCGAAGCTGCGGATTGATACCGTATGGTATCAGTGGTAGGGGAGCGTTCTAAGGGCGTTGAAGCTAGATCGTAAGGACTGGTGGAGCGCTTAGAAGTGAGAATGCCGGTATGAGTAGCGAAAGACGGGTGAGAATCCCGTCCACCGTATGCCTAAGGTTTCCTGGGGAAGGCTCGTCCTCCCAGGGTTAGTCAGGACCTAAGCCGAGGCCGACAGGCGTAGGCGATGGACAACAGGTTGATATTCCTGTACCACCTCATTTCCGTTTGAGCGATGGAGGGACGCAGAAAGATAGGGTAAGCGCGCTGCTGGATATGCGCGTCCAAGCAATTAGGCTGATGTGTAGGCAAATCCGCACATCATAAGGCTGAGTTGTGATGGCGAGGGAAATATAGTACCGAAGTTCCTGATTCTACGCTGCCAAGAAAAGCTTCTAGCGAGGAAATAGGTGCCTGTACCGCAAACCGACACAGGTAGGCGAGGAGAGAATCCTAAGGTGAGCGAGAGAACTATGGTTAAGGAACTCGGCAAAATGACCCCGTAACTTCGGGAGAAGGGGTGCTCTTTTGGGTGTATGCCCGGGAGAGCCGCAGTGAAAAGGCCCAAGCGACTGTTTAGCAAAAACACAGGTCTCTGCGAAGCCGCAAGGCGAAGTATAGGGGCTGACGCCTGCCCGGTGCTGGAAGGTTAAGAGGAGGGGTTATCCCTTACGGGAGAAGCTCTGAATTGAAGCCCCAGTAAACGGCGGCCGTAACTATAACGGTCCTAAGGTAGCGAAATTCCTTGTCGGGTAAGTTCCGACCCGCACGAAAGGCGTAACGATTTGGGCACTGTCTCAACCATAGACTCGGTGAAATTATAGTACCTGTGAAGATGCAGGTTACCCGCGACAGGACGGAAAGACCCCGTGGAGCTTTACTGCAGCTTGATATTGAATTTTGGTACAGCTTGTACAGGATAGGTAGGAGCCTGAGAAGCCGGAGCGCTAGCTTCGGTGGAGGCGTCGGTGGGATACTACCCTGGCTGTATTGAAATTCTAACCTAGAGCCGTGATCCGGCTCGGAGACAGTGTCAGGTGGGCAGTTTGACTGGGGCGGTCGCCTCCTAAAGAGTAACGGAGGCGCCCAAAGGTTCCCTCAGAATGGTTGGAAATCATTCGAAGAGTGTAAAGGCATAAGGGAGCTTGACTGCGAGACCTACAAGTCGAGCAGGGACGAAAGTCGGGCTTAGTGATCCGGTGGTTCCGCATGGAAGGGCCATCGCTCAACGGATAAAAGCTACCCCGGGGATAACAGGCTTATCTCCCCCAAGAGTCCACATCGACGGGGAGGTTTGGCACCTCGATGTCGGCTCATCGCATCCTGGGGCTGTAGTCGGTCCCAAGGGTTGGGCTGTTCGCCCATTAAAGCGGTACGCGAGCTGGGTTCAGAACGTCGTGAGACAGTTCGGTCCCTATCCGTCGTGGGCGCAGGAAATTTGAGAGGAGCTGTCCTTAGTACGAGAGGACCGGGATGGACACACCGCTGGTGTACCAGTTGTTCTGCCAAGAGCATGGCTGGGTAGCTATGTGTGGAAGGGATAAGTGCTGAAAGCATCTAAGCATGAAGCCCCCCTCAAGATGAGATTTCCCATAGCGTTAAGCTAGTAAGACCCCTGAGAGACGATCAGGTTGATAGGTCAGAGGTGGAAGCGTGGTGACACGTGGAGCTGACTGATACTAATCGGTCGAGGACTTAACTAACAAGTTTGAT
>NZ_MDKC01000019.1 GCF_001712755.1 Gottfriedia luciferensis | reverse complement strand
TCCGCTCGACTTGCATGTATTAGGCACGCCGCCAGCGTTCGTCCTGAGCCAGGATCAAACTCTCCATAAAAGTTAAGTTTAAATCTTGTATTGCTCAAAAAACTAATAATTGACGTTTACTTCATGTTTTGTTTAGTTTTCAAAGTTCGCTTTGTCGCTCCAGAAGCGACTTTAATATAATAACATTTTGTTGAACTCTTTGTCAACAATTTATTATATTTTTTTGTTGTTCGAACTTGTTTTGTCGTGACAACATAAACAAATATACCATCTCGTCCAAATGATTGCAAGCATTTCTTTTGAAAAAATAAACTAAAATAATTTATGTGAATTTCAAATCAAATTAATTAGTTAATTGTACAACTAGGTATATATACAAGCACAAACAATTCCTCTTCCATAGATTAGTACAAGAAAGGGAGGAATTGTTATGCAATGTAATGAAGCCCATCAATTATGTAATAATTTTAGAGGGCAGGTTGTACGCATTTTCGATAAAGATGGAAATGAGCATATTGGTCGTATTACAAGAGTAACTGATGATCGAGTTTTTATTGAACCAGTCAATCAACATCGTCAAAACTCTAATTCATCTAATAGATCATCAAATCGTAATAGAAGTAATATGAATAGAAGCCAATCTAGAGATTTCTCAGATAGAAACTTTTCAAATAGAAGTTTCCATAATGGAAATCGTTCTAATGTTTGGTTTAATAATCGAGTAGATGACAGATTTGATAATAGATTTGATAATAGATTTGATAACCGTTTTGACGATCGTTTCGATAGAAGGTTTGATAGAAGGTTTGATAGAAGAGAAGAAAGAAGAGACGAAAGAGATTTTGACAGAGATGGTTTTAGGTGCGGATTCTTCGGCTGTGGGTTCGGTATTTCAATTGCACTCGGATTTGTCGCAGGAGTCGCATTAGCAGCATTATTCTTTTTTTAATAGCTCAATAAAATCCTATATTCAATTACTGTGGGTTTGTCTCTTTGGTCATTTGCTGACTTTTGAGACACCCTTTTAATTTTTGGGTAAAGGTAAATATAAGTCTTGAGATACCTTCAATATAATTTTAATAATTAATTACAAAAAATAACTTCTTCTCTTTAGATAAAGAATAAAAGTACTTTAATTATATGAATAGGAGTTATCATGAAAAGATTCATTCAAGTCATAATATTTATATTCATCCTTCGCTTTTGTACATATACTTTTACAATTTCCAAAACATTTTTAAACATAAATAAAGTGGAGATTAATAAGTATTTTCCCATCTATCCTCATGGTGACCGTTAATTTATAAGAGTATACTTAAATAAGTACATTATTAATAATGAAGGTGAGGATATTATGCAAATAGAATCAGTAATAAATGATTTATCAAACATGAATTTAATTAACAAAAAAGAAATTAAGTACACTCAACTAACAGGTGGAACATCGAGCAATATATATCTTCTAAGTAACATAAAAAACGAAAGCAAGTATATAGTTAAGTTTAATGATCCTAGTGTATTAGAATCAGAAGCATATTTTCTTAATTCCTATAACAAATTAGATATATTACCCAATTTACTATTTGCTGAAAAAACATTTAAATACATAGTATATCCATTCATTCCAGGTCGCACAAATTATGTTAATAAAAACAAAAAAGAATTACTTATATCACTTGTTGAACAGTTAATAAATAATTACGAATCCTACCCTAATGCTCCAGGTTGGGGATGGGCAGATGATTTATCGAATTCATGGTCAGATTTTCTTATGAGTAGACTGACAGAGTCTTATAAAATTTTAGATTCGTATTTAGAAAAGCCAGATCATACACTTATCTTTTCTATTGTAAATAATTCAGATCTAATCACTTTTCAAGGAAAACCTTTTTTATTACACGGTGATTGTGGTATACATAACTTTATTTTTAATAAAGGCGGTTTAAGTGGCATTATCGATCCTACTCCAGTGTTTGGAGATCCACTTTATGATTTAATATATGCGTTTTGTTCTTCACCAGATAATCTAACAAAAGAGACAATTTCTACTGCAGTTAGTCATTTGAAATTTTTACAAGATTTCGATTCTAACACAATATATAAAAACGTATTAGTTGGATTATATTTTAGGTTAGCAACATGTATAAAACATCATCCAGATGATTTGGACGAATACTTAATAGCTTGGAATTATTGGATTAGCTTAGTTAAATCCAATTGAATTATTAAAATATAAACAGCAGTCTGATACTTTGGGAATGAATTCAATTCTCGTAAGCGGTACTTTTGTTAATCAAACAAAAAAGATAAGCTATTATGCCTATCTTTTTCTACATAAAAATACTCTATATCCTAACACATCTTTATAACGAATTAATATTTCTTGAAATCTATGAAGTAATTCAATTCCTTCTGGTGGTAACTTTTGAAATGGAAGTGAATCAATTGAGTTTGTTGATGTATTCATTATTGTATTTCCTTTGAGGATTTTATAGTCTCTAAATCCCCCTTTGATTAACGCTTGTTCCCACTCTCTTACCGTTTTTACTTTTGAAATACCATAAACATCCTTTATTTCACTTTCTTCTTTTAGTGTTAGTGGTCTCTCTGATGTCATTTCTATTGCAAGAAAATATCCACCTTTTTTTAACACTCTTACATATTCATGTAATGATTTATCTACATTTGTGAAGCTTGTTACCGATTCCGAAATAATAATATCAAATGAATTATCCTTAAAAGGAAGGTTTTCTGCACTTGCTTGATGCAGAGTAACTGGAATTTTCTTTTTGTTAAATCGTTTTCTTGCATTAGCCAGCATCCGACTGTTTATATCGATTGTTGTAATTGAGCAATTGAAACTTTCATATAAATAGCTAGCAGTTTTACCTGAACCGCATCCAACTTCTAAAACTTGGCTATCTGATTTCAGCGGAAGAAATCTTAATGTTTTTTTTGTTAAATCAAACCCACCTGGATGTGCATCTTCTATATTTAACGTGGCGATTAAATCTATATAAGAAAATTTCCTCATATTAAGACCCCAATCATATAGTTTGGTATAGTCTATTCATTTAAGCTTAAATTTGTTTTGTATTCTTGAAAACAATGAAATTTTTCTTAAATCAAAAACAAAACATCAGCTTTTAGGCTGATGTTTTAATTTGTATACAAAGTGCAATAATTTGCTGATTGAAAACAGCCGTAATATTACTGCCCATTACTTCTCATTCCTTTTTGAATCTTTCGAAGTGCCTTTTTTGAACCTCTTTCAATATCGTGCTGTAATTTCCTGGTCGCATAATCAACAAATAACGTATCTAAGTCATATCCTTCTGGATAAAGTTCAGCAGCCTTCATTTCTAAAGATACTCGTTTTTCATTCACTTCTAAAAAATCACCATTATAAAAAACAATGAGATTGTAAAAATTATCGATTTCTTTATAAACAATTCCAAAGGTATCATAGTCTAATAATTTTACTCGATCACCTTTTTGATAGTAAGCCTTTTCTTCTGCTTTCAATTTGACAATCTTTGGTTTCCTTATTGCACTTTCAATCACTTTTTCTAATCGATATTCTTTATTTTCCATATATTCCTTCGCTCTTTGAAGTACACTTTCGCGAATATTCATTTTCTTAGAAATCCATAGAGCATTACTTTCTCCTGATTTTCCGATAATTAACTTATACATTGGCTCTAGCGTTTCACTATTAAATCTCATTGCTGCATTCATAAAGTCACTATGCATTTCTGAAAAACGTTTAATTTCACCATAATGGGTAGTTGCAACTGTAATACATCCCATAAGGTAAAACTCTTCCAATATAGAAATTGCTAGTGCAGATCCTTCATTCGGTTCCGTACCACTTCCAATTTCATCAAATAGTAAAAGTGTATTATTATTAGAAACACTCATAATATCGGAAAGGTTTTTCATATGTGATGAAAATGTGCTTAGTGCATTCTCTATACTTTGATTATCACCAATATCAACAAAAATCTTTTCAAATACTGCAATTTCAGTCCCCATGTCTCCAATAATATGGAAACCTGACATTGTTGCTAAAGTTAGTAAGCCAATTGTTTTCAGAACGACTGTCTTCCCGCCCGCATTAGGTCCAGTAATGATTAAACTTCGATAACTTTCTCCTATCTCAAAATTAAGCGGAACTACATTACCTGTTAATAGTGGATGTTTACAATCAACTAACTTTATATATCCAAAGTCATTTAATTTCGGTTCAACTCCACCAATATGTTTGCTAAATTTTGCTTTAGCAAACACCATATCATATTGGCTAATTAACTCCATATTTATATTTATTTCATAAATGTTTTCTAAAATCATTCCTGAAAGGGTAGCCAATATTTGATATTCTTCCATTGCCTCTTCAGCTTTTAGGCTTGCTAACTCACTGTTTAATTTAGTTACTGTATTCGGTTCAATAAAGACTGTTGCCCCTTTAGAAGAAACTTCAATAATTGATCCAGGAACTTGCTTCTTAAAGGAAGCTTTAATTGGGATTGTATATCGGTCGTCTTTCTTACTTATAAAAAAGTCCTGAATATACATTTTATTTGCACTATTATTTAGAAATTTATTTAAACGATCTTTAATTTTCTCTTCCACTGATTCAATATTATTTCGTATCCGTTTTAGATCCTTACTAGCCCCGGAGTCAACGCTGTTTCCTTTAATAGAGAAGTTAATCTCATCTTCAATACTCATAAATTCACTCATTGAGTTTGCGTAAGAAGAGAGAATTGGAGCAAAAAAAACCTTATCTTGCATAAATTTTTTAATTCTTCTACATCCTCTTAAAAAGTCCGAAACACTGATTAATTCACTCGGATCTAATATCATTCCCTTTTCAAGATTTTGCATAATATTTTCAATATTAGAGACACCTAAAAAGGGTACATGTCCTTCTGCGTCTAATATTGCCCGAGCTTCAGTTGTCTCATTTAATCTATTTTTAACTACTTTTATATTGGAACTTGGTTCTAATTGATTTATCAATTTTTTACCTAATCCACTTACACAATAAGATTTTACAATTTCTTTTAACTCATTATATTGTAATTTTTCAAATGTTATATTATTCAATTTTAATTCTCCTCTTTAATATGATTTGATCGATCATAAATGGAGATACCTACACGTTAGATTCCAATGAAAATATTTATAGTAATAAAGATTTATTTTTACCCGAAAAATATAAAAAAGCTGCGGAGATACCGCAGCTTAATCACATTACAAGGCAATCATAATTGAAATATAGTTAAATAAGCTATTACTGAATAGCCATACTAATTTCTTTATACGCATTATAAAGTATTGTAGGTATCTTCATAGGTTTGAAATAAATACATGACAAAATTAAGGGTCCGAATTCTACAAATCCCCCTTTTTTTCATCCTATTTATTTCATTTATTTTTTTCCTATTTAGAACCTACCGCACTCACAAAATGCACCTCATTTATTTTTATGTTCATTGAAATCTAACTTATTGAAATCATCATACTATTTGTGAATTGAAAAGTAAAGATGATCTACATTATTTACTGTATGTTTTTAATAAAAATTTTCTACAACTTTTTCCCCTTCAGGTAAGCACTTCATTTAAGTTTCATACTCGTAGGCCCAATGTAAAAAGTAATAAATCTATCTTCAAAATTTGTAGAAATAGAAATTTAGTTTAATAAGGATTTATCATTGTATAAAAACACACCATTTAATTGAATATTAAATATAAAAACTGGAGAATTAAAATGAAAAAGGCATCAGCTCATCTTACTTTCAGTTTATTGTTCTTATTTAACTCGATTACTACAGTACACGGAGAAATTGCAAATCATTTATTTAGTACTAAGTCTGTTAGTTTTAAAGGAAGCGATAATAATTGGGAAGTTTTACACGAGATGACTTTAGTTGGAACTGATATCTTATTTCAAACAACTATAAAATATAAAGGAAAATTTGATAAAGATTTAATTAAGTCATATTCACACTATCTGATTAGTTATAATAATGGAACGATTGGAGGAGAGAGGTTTTTATTAAATCAATCTGGTGAATTTCATGGTAAAAAAAGAGAGTGTGGCGGATGTGAGTTTATTGATAAGAAAAAAGAAGTATATTATGAAATTTACTGGAAAGATGCTATAAGTACAGTTATTTTAAAAAAAGTGGATAAACCAGGTGATTAACTTCTTTATAAAGTACTAAAGCATGCGGTTTTCACGCTGTTGAAAAACAACGCTGTCAATTAAATTACCAAATTTTCGTAAAAGGAGTAGAGTGATGTTGATTTCCACTACGGGATGCTCGCTTTCCATGGGGCGAGATTCTTTAGCCTCCTCGGCGAGCCTGCGGAGTCTCAGCCTTCCCGCTTATCCCATAGGAGTCGAGCACCCCTCCGTTCCAATCAACTTATTCATCAAAAAAAGTCTCCAATAAAAACTAATCAAATAGCCTTTACTTAGTGCATCCTACAGTTGTTTATTAATCAGATTGTAGATTAATTAAGATCGAACATTAATTAATAAACTTATCAATTGAATTTGTTTTTCTAAAAATTAGCTCATAATATTTTTAACTTCTAAAAAAACTTACTAGTGTTATTAGAATCATAAAATTGCTTAAACATATTAAAATTTAAAACCATTAATAAATAGATCATCCCAAAAATGATAATTTCATCACTAATTAATGTTCAATTAATGTCCGTTTTCCCTATTGACCATTTTATATTTCAACACTTTGAAAACGAACTGTTATGAACAGTTCGTTTTCAGAGTGTTAGTTTTAGTTGTTCACCTAGGATCATTACATCAATGAGCTAGATACTTAAGATTAATACAAAGATTGAATAACTCGGTATTGGTTTGTATTTAGAATAGTTCTTCATTTCTTTAAATATTTTTAAATTAAGGAAGGAGTGTAGATTGTACTGCCTGAGGTTGAAAAGAAAAATTGGGTTGATAAAAGTATTATTCTATTATTGGTTTTTGTATTTATTATTTTAGCTATAAACATGCCAAAAATACAGAATTTAGATGAGTCAACTTTAATAGGGACTTACCATAGCAAAAAACTTCCATTTGCGACAATAGTATTTGATGAAGAGGACCATCATACGTTTTATTATTATAATCGTTCTGAAGTAGATAAAGGAGCTTATTCACAGAAAACAGATACGACGTATGTAATTAATAGTTCTAAGTTTCATAATTTAAAAATCATTTATGATAAAAAAAGAAGAACTTTTAAAATAAAAATTGATAATGAAACTTATGTTTTTAAACAGCTTGATACAATTCCTTATATTATAGATAATTCTAATTGACCAGATTCAGTTGCTTTAAGTACTTGGTATTCAAATTTTGTACAAAGGACTTAAAAGGACTATCAAAATTTGACAGTCCTTTAATATTTATTAAATATGAACAATTAACGGATCCAAAATAAAAAAAGCACCAGCTGATTAGCTGATACTTTGGTAAACCAGGCGACGTTCTACTCTCACAGGGGGAAACCCCCAACTACCATCGACGCAAAAGAGCTTAACTGCCGTGTTCGGTATGGGAACGGGTGTGACCTCTTTGCCATAATCACCTGATTTATAGAGTTGTACTTCGTACCCTCAAAACTAGATAATGTCATCATCAAACTTGTTAGTTAAGTCCTCGACCGATTAGTATCAGTCAGCTCCACGTGTCACCACGCTTCCACCTCTGACCTATCAACCTGATCGTCTCTCAGGGGTCTTACTAGCTTAACGCTATGG
>NZ_MDKC01000018.1 GCF_001712755.1 Gottfriedia luciferensis | reverse complement strand
CGACTTGCATGTATTAGGCACGCCGCCAGCGTTCGTCCTGAGCCAGGATCAAACTCTCCATAAAAGTTAAGTTTAAATCTTGTATTGCTCAAAAAACTAATAATTGACGTTTACTTCATGTTTTGTTTAGTTTTCAAAGATCATCTTGTTTTTTAACAACTTAATCAGTTTATCATCTTCGACAAAATCTGTCAACAGTTGTTTTTTTCTTTTTTTGTTATCGCCATCAGCGACGTATATAAATATAACATCCCCTCGATAAATGGTCAACAGTTTTTTTAAAACTTTTTATATATATTTTTTAAACGATATAAATGCCAATTACACTTAACGCTACAATACCTGGAACACCTAATACACTTAAGAATGCACAAGTAACAGTATTAATTGGAATATGAAAATTATTTGAAGCTAAAGCATAGTTCAGTATAAAGACAATCATGACACATACAATGCCTCTTAATACGTATTTGCTAATTAGTTTTAAAGCTTTTACTGGTAGACCTACTAATAATAGAAATAAGATTACAAACAATACAACTGAAATCATAATAATACTATTCACCACAAAAAAACTCCCCTCATATAACTTGTACACCTTTTACTAAGATTGTATGAGAAAAGGAACTAATCAATGACAAAAAACATTAATAAAAAAAAGAGCCTATTGCCTAAACAATAAACTCTTTTACCTATTTCATTCTTGTTATTAAAACATTTCTAGCCTTTGCTTCTTTTAATAAGAAGAAATACTTAGCTTGATAAAGCTTAACATGGATTAATAGATCATCTGGTGGATCTACACTTCTTTCCATTAACTCGACCTGACTCAAGTAAATATCTTTATAGTCATGTAGTTTATCAACTAACTTTTCATCAAATTCTTTACGAATCTTTCCTTTTTTTCGAAAAAAACCCATGGTCTCTCTCCATTAATCAGTTTCTAAAGTTCTCTTCTACCTTCCAGAGCTTTCGAGAGTGTAACCTCATCTGCATATTCTAAGTCTCCGCCTACTGGTAGACCATGTGCGATTCGAGTAATTTTTATACCCGTAGATTTTAATAGCCTAGAAATATACATAGCAGTTGCTTCACCCTCTATATTCGGGTTGGTAGCTAAAATAATTTCTTGTACTACATCATCTTTTAATCTGCTCAATAATTCCATAATTTTAATGTCTTCAGGTCCAACTCCCTCCATAGGAGAAATTGCACCATGAAGTACATGATATAACCCTTGGTATTCCCTCATTTTTTCCATAGCAATAACATCTTTCGTATCTTGCACTACACAAATCGTAGATCGGTCTCGATGTTGATCACTACAAATATAACAAGGATCTTGATCAGTTATATGGCCACATTCTGAACAGTAAAGTAGTTTTCTTTTCGCATCTATCATTGATTTTGCAAAGTCTAACACGTCGTCTTGCTTCATATCTAACATAAAAAACGCCAGTCGCACGGCCGTCTTGGGACCAATCCCTGGCAATTTCATAAAACTATCTATTAATTTGGATATCGGCTCAGGGTAATGCATATGTCTTACCCTTTAAAATAATCCTGGAATATTCATTCCTTTAGTAAACTGCCCCATTGTTTTAGCTGTTGCATCTTCAATTTGTTTAATAGCATCATTAGTTGCAGTTAAAACTAAATCTTGTAACATTTCAATATCTTCTGGATCTACTACATCTTCCTTAATCGTAACATCAACAATTTGTTTTAATCCATTAGCTGTTACAGTTACCATTCCACCGCCAGCTGTACCAACAAATGTACGCTCGTTTAATTCATTTTGTGCTTGTTCCATTTGTTTTTGCATTTTTTGCATTTGTTTCATCATATTATTCATATTGCCCATTCCGCCACGCATCATTTTCATTTCCTCCAATATAGTTATTCTTTAATAATTACTAAATCTTCACCAACAAGATTGATTGCCTCTTGCACAATTGGTGAAACTTCTGTTGAAGTCTCTTTTTGTTTTGTTGTATTTAAAAATGAATCCCTAGTCGATCTCCAATCTTCTTCGGGAATTGCTAACATACTCATTTCTGCACCTAATAAACTTGATAATGTTTGATTAATCGTTGTTAAGTGCTCTTGTTCACCATTATTATTGATTAGATCACAGATTGTCTCTGATTTAAAAGCAACAATACACTGTTCGGAAGAAGCTGCCACAACTTCACCATATGAGACTAATGTCGCAGTAGAAACCTTATTTTGTTGCCTTAATTGATCTTGAAGTGATGTCCAAACTGCTAAAACTTTATTTTTTTCTGGTTTAGAAGCAGCTCTTAATACACCTTGTATTAAACTACTTGGTATTTTTGAACGAGATGTAGTCGATTTCGGTTTTGGACTAGTAGAGGAATCATTCGTTCCACTTACTGTAATACCATTTTCCTTTAAAAATTTCACTTCTTTTTCAAGAGCGTTAATTTTATTAATTAATGGTGTCAGCTCGTCCTGTTTTTTACCGATACCGCTCACAGAAGCCTTTTGACAAAGTTGTACAATTGCCACCTCAAGTAAAACTCTTGGATGATTAGTCCATTTCATTTCTTGCTGACTTTTACTTAATGAAGCGATAATCTGATAAACTAACTCGTCATTGTATGCATCGCAAAGCTCTTTAAATTGATCACTAAGTGTTGCTCTCTCAAGTAATTCAATCGTACTTGGCGAATGCCTATATAATAGAATATCTCGATAATAGACTGTTAAATCTTCAATAAACCGAACTGGATCTTTCCCTTGGTTTAATAGTTCTTCAATATTAGTTAAACAAACTGAAACATTACCATCTATTATTGCTGAAACAACGGATATTAAACGTTCTTGAGCAACTGTGCCTGTTACCGCTAAAACATCATCTAATGAAATGGATTCATCACTATATGAGATAGCTTGATCCAGAATGCTTAACGCATCCCTCATTCCACCTTCAGCTGCACGAGATAACATCATCAAAGCTTCTGGTTCAATTGCTGTTTGCTGATGATTCAATACAACTGTCAATCGATCTGAAATCGTTTGAGCACTTATCTTATGAAAGTCAAAACGTTGACATCTTGATAGGATGGTCAAAGGTATTTTATGTGGTTCAGTAGTAGCTAATATAAAGATAACGTGACTTGGAGGCTCTTCTAATGTTTTTAATAATGCATTAAAAGCCCCTATTGATAACATATGGACCTCATCTATTATGTACACTTTAAATTCGCCTACAGAAGGAGCATATTTAACTTTTTCTCGAATATCACGTATTTCATCTACACCATTATTTGATGCAGCATCGATCTCAATTACATCTGAAATTGATCCATCAGTAATTCCTTTACAAATGGCACACTCATTACAAGGTTCATTAGTAGGTGCATGTTCACAATTCAAAGCTTTTGCAAAGATTTTTGCTGTACTCGTTTTACCTGTTCCACGCGGACCTGTAAACAAATATGCATGTGATACTTTTTGCTGAAGAAGGGAGTTTTGTAACGTTCGTACAATGTGATCTTGACCCACGACATCTTTAAATTGCTGCGGTCTCCACAAACGATATAATGCTTGATAAGTCAATTGGTTTCCTCCTTCTTACAAAGTCATCATTATTATACCCTATGTAATGATTTGATGGAAAATATTTTAAAGAAAACAAAAAAACTCACTCAAAATTGAGTGAGTTTTTATAAAGTTACTGCCGTGCACCACTCGTCGATGCACTACCCCAGGCGTTACTTAAACAGTTAGCTCGGCCCAGGCACCCCTACGGCACACGAGATGGCTCACTTATTGCTGCTTCCTTCCGGACCTGACAAGGTTCATGAGTTCTCGTTGCGTAGGACCCAGACGTCAACACCACTTATTTAAGGCAGACCCTGAAATAGATACACCTCGGAGTGGAATTCAGTCTCGCTAGAGCGGATTGCGAGTACAGGGCACCGCTACCTCCCCACCTAGCACGGCAAAGTTAAAACCTAATTTTAAACCGCTGATTGAAGCGGTAGTTAAAGTATATACGAACCGAAATAAAAAATCAATCCTTGTCCTTATGAAGGTAAATTTTTCTTTCTAGATCGCAACTCTCTAAAGAAATTCGTTAATAATTTACCACATTCTTCTTCTAATATACCCGAACTAACTTCACAACGATGATTAAATCGATCTTCTTGCAAAAGATTATAGATGGATCCTCCACAGCCTGCCTTCGGGTCTTTTGCACCAAAAACGACTCTTGGTATTCTTGATTGAATGATAGCGCCCGCACACATTGGACAAGGTTCCAGTGTTACATATAGAGTTGTTTCCTCTAACCGCCAAGAATCAATGACTTTACACGCATCTTCTATTGTACTCATTTCTGCGTGACCTAAAGCTGTTTGTTTTGTTTCACGTAAATTATAACCTCGTGCAATGACTTGGTCGTTGTAAACCAATAC
Source organism: Gottfriedia luciferensis (assembly GCF_001712755.1). Taxonomy (GTDB): domain Bacteria; phylum Bacillota; class Bacilli; order Bacillales; family Bacillaceae_G; genus Gottfriedia; species Gottfriedia luciferensis_B. The sequence goes on along the minus strand of NZ_MDKC01000018.1, from coordinate 14,224 downwards.
AGCTCCAATAGGTACTTCCCCTATTTGCTCTGCTTTTAGTGCTTCCTCTATTGCCAACTTCATATAAAACTCATCTTTATTCAAACTTTACACCTCTTTATTTCTTTAACAAACAAATATTCTTTTTACGAGTAGATAAACTAAACATAGATTGGAGTGAAGCCGATTGAATTCTTCAAATCAAAAAGACAAGCAGTTGCCTGCATTATTAATTGTCGACTTAATCAACTCATTTACATTTAAACATGGAAGTGTTCTTGCGGAAAAATCAATCCATATGGTTCCGAAAATAAATTACATAAGAGACATTTTTAAAAACAAAAAACTTCCTACTATATATGTTAATGATCATTATAAAATCGAAAACCCGACTCAAGAAAAACTTATTAAGCATTGCCTCAATCCTTTAAGCTACGAATTAATAAAGCATATACAACCAAATGAGGAAGATTATTTTATCTTTAAGCCTAACTACTCAGGTTTTTACTTAACAAATTTAGATGAATTACTTAAAAAATTAAATATTACCCATTTGGTTATTGTAGGGGTTGCGGGAAATCGTTGCGTACTTTTTACAGCAAATGATGCATTTATGCGGGATTATAACTTAATTATACCTCAAGATGCAATTTCCTCGGTTACTGATTATGATGAGAAAGTTGCAATTTATATGATGAAGGACATTTTAAATGCTATGGTTATTCAAACTCAAGAAATCGAAGAAATGATCGATCATTTAGTGAGCAACAATTATCAGTAATTGGAAAAATTTTAAAATTGTATTCCGTCTGACTACAGTATGTTAAAATAGTTTCTGTATGTTTTTTGAGTATGATACGGAATTTGACTAGTAAGGAGGACAAGAGATGATACGTGTACCTTTTATAACAGTAGAAGGACCAATCGGTGTCGGAAAAACATCTCTATCCAAAGCGATCTCTGAACACTTTCATTATGAACTATTAAAAGAAATTGTAGATGAAAATCCTTTTTTGGGTAAGTTTTATACGGACATTGAAGAGTGGAGTTTCCAAACAGAAATGTTTTTCCTTTGTAATCGATTTAAACAATTAGAAGATATAGACAGAATGTTTCTTAATAAATCGATTCCAGTGGTTGCAGACTACCACATCCTTAAGAATTTAATTTTTGCTAGCAGAACATTAAAAGACCAGCAGCATGATAAATATTTAAAAATATATCAAATATTAACTGAGGATATGCCAAAGCCAAATGTGGTTATTTACTTAACGGCAAGCCTTGAGACGCTACAAAAGCGTATTCAACTTCGTGGTAGAGAATTCGAACAATTGATCGAGGACCAGTACCTACTTCAGTTAATTGAAGATTACGAGACACACATGAAAGAATTTCAAGCTAAATACCCTGAAATTCCAGTACTAAAATTTGACGGTGATCAAATTGACTTCGTTAATAACCCGAGAGATTTAGCGATGATACTAGAGTCGTTAGAAAACACCTTACAAAAGGAGCTAAGAAGTATATGAATTTACGTGAAAAATACGGAATACGAAACGATGCAGTTATTACAATTGCTGGGACAGTAGGTGTAGGGAAATCTACTATGACCAATGCGCTTGCAGATGCGCTAAACCTTCGTACATCATTTGAAAAAGTAGATACAAACCCATACCTAGATAAATTTTATCAAGATTTTGCTCGTTGGAGCTTCCATTTACAAATATACTTCTTAGCAGAGCGATTCAAAGAACAAAAAAGAATGTTTGAATACGGCGGTGGATTTATACAAGACCGTTCAATTTATGAGGATACTGGCATCTTTGCGAAAATGCATTACGAAAAAGGAACGATGAGTGAAGTAGACTACGAAACATATACTAGCCTTTTTGATGCTATGGTTATGTCACCTTATTTCCCAGCTCCTGATTTATTAATTTACTTAGAGGGAACATTCGATGAAGTCGTTGAGCGAATTAAAGAGCGTGGACGTCCAATGGAGCAACAAACTCCTATTGAATATTGGAAAGAAATGAATACACGTTACGAAAACTGGATTAATAACTTTAATGCTTGTCCTGTACTTCGTTTAAGTATTAGCGAGTATGATTTAATTAAAAATGAATCTTCTGTAGAAGAAATCGTTAAGAAGATTGGAAACGTACTAAATCATTCACAAAAATATATGAAATCTAGATCATAAAAAGTAAGACATTCATCTTATTTAGTAAATATATATATAAAAGCTGCAAACTGTATCAGTTAAAGTTTGCAGCTTTTTCTTTGTCGTTTTACTGTATAATGTCAAAAAAACAAATAAAAAACTCGTTACAATAATGTAACGAGTCTACAATATATATGCACTCTATTAATTTAAAAAATGGAGGAGTAAGAGGGATTCGAACCCCCGCGGGCTGTTACACCCCTGTCGGTTTTCAAGACCGATCCCTTCAGCCAGACTTGGGTATTACTCCGTATTGACAAGATTTATAATACCATATGAAAAATACATGGTCAAGCATTCTTCTAAAAAATATTACAATTTTTTTCCGGTAATAAAACTAACCTTTTTACAACAGGTATTATTGTCATCTTACTAATAAAATATACGGCTTTTTTATAAGCAGAAAAAATATACAGAAAATTCATTTGTATTTATAATGGTACTACTATTTAAAAACATTAGAAATTTTTAAGGAGAGAGAAATGTTTGAACTTATACCGCTGATGTTGGAACGAGTGGGTATTCTCGTTATACTCGCCTTTTTACTTTCAAGGATGAAGTCATTTAGACAAATCATTCAAAATGAACACTCCTTTGGAGCAAAAATGATCCTAATTGTTATATTTGGCGCCTTTGGTGTAATTAGTAATTATACTGGTGTTCATATTTATCATGAGTCAATTATGTCTCAGTCATGGCACTTTAATGTAGCAAGTAATAATGCAATTGCAAATACAAGAATTATGGGAGTAGCCATTGGTGGTCTAATTGGTGGCCCGATTGTTGGCTTAGGAGTCGGATTAATAGCAGGCTTACACCGTCTAACATTAGGTGGATTTACTGCATATGCATGTGCTATTTCTACAATCGTAGCGGGAGTAGTTACAGGACTGCTTAGACAAAAATTTGGGATACAGAAAAACAAATCCCTTTGGAGTGTAGTATCAATTGGAATAATTATGGAATGTGTTCAAATGGGGATTATTCTTTTAATCGCAAAACCATTTTGGTCAGCTCTTCATCTTGTTGAAGTAATTGCTCTTCCAATGATTCTAATAAATGGATTTGGTACACTTATATTTATATTAATCATCCAAAATATTTTACAGGAAGAAGAAAAAACGCGCGCGCTTCAAACAAACAAAGCCCTCTATATTGCAGAGCAAACTTTACCATTTTTTAGACAGGGACTAACCCCACATTCTTGTAATGAAGCGGCAAAAATTATTTTTAAATTAACCAAGGCAGATGCAATTTCGATTACTGATCACAATAGCGTACTTGCTCACGTGGGTGCAGGTTCAGATCACCATGAACCAATGAATAGTTTAGCAACAAAACTAACTAAGAAGGCATTAAAAGAGGGAAATATTATTATTGCTACTTCAAAAGATGAAATTCAATGCTTTCATATGGATTGCCCTTTAAGTGCGGCCATCGTATTGCCGCTAAAGGCTTTAAATAAAACAGTTGGATCTTTAAAGCTATATTACACGGATTCCAACAAACTAGATAAAGTTGAGAAAGAACTAGCAGACGGATTATCTAAACTTTTTTCTACCCAATTGGAATTAGCAGAGGCTGAACTACAGCGAAAATTAGTGAAAGATGCTGAAATAAAAGCATTACAAGCACAAATGCATCCCCACTTCCTGTTCAACTCTTTAAATACAATTTCTAGTTTAATTAGAACAGATGCTGATCAAGCTAGAAGGTTATTAATTCATTTAAGTACTTTTTTCCGAAATAACTTACAAGGGGCAAGACAGACCTTAGTCACTTTAGAAAAGGAATTAGAACATGTAGAAGCATATTTAACCATTGAACAAACTAGGTTTCCTTCTAAATTCCATGTTGAGTTCCAAATAGAACCTCATTTAAAAATGGTTCAAATCCCCCCTTTTACACTTCAACCACTTATAGAGAATTCGATTCGACATGCATTTTCAAAGGAAAAAATTTTAAAGGTAACTGTGCAAGCATATGAGTTCAATAATGATATGATTCTCATCACCGAAGATAATGGCAAGGGGATTTCACCAGAGTTACTAAATACAATTGGGAACGAAACAATACAGTCGAAAGAGGGAACTGGAACAGCGTTATGGAATATAAAAAAACGAATTGAAGAAATTTACGGGGAAAAAGAATATTTTCAAATAAAATCAGATCTGAACACTGGAACGAAAGTATCGATAAGAATCCCATTAATGAAAGAAGTAATGGAGGGATAATTAATGTTAAAAGCACTAATTGTAGATGATGAACCATTAGCAAGGGACGAACTTGCTTATTTACTAAAAAGAAGCAAGGAAGTCGAAATAGTCGGTGAAGCGGACTCAATTAGAAGTACATTGGATTTCATTCAACTAGAAGACGTCGACGTTGTATTTTTAGATATCCAGTTAGCTGACGAAAGTGGATTAGAATTAGCACAAAAACTGCAGGATCTCAGCCATCAACCTGCAATCGTCTTTGCAACAGCTTATGATGAGTATGCTTTAAATGCATTCGATTTACATGCGATTGATTATATTTTAAAACCATTTGATGAAATAAGAATTCAAAAGACTATTGAAAAATTAGCAAAGCTAAGTATGAAATCTATTAAGACTGAGCTAAAAAAGAATCCCCCTCTTTTAAAACAAGATAGATTGGCTATTTCAGTTGATGAAAGAATTCTTTTAATAACGTTCGAAGAGATCATCTACATTTTTACACAAGAAGGTAAAACAAGTGTCGTTACTGATAAGATGACTTATCGAATAAATGAGCCTTTAATCAACTTAGAGCGAAAGCTACAAAATACATCATTTACCCGTGTCCATCGGAGCTATATTGTCAATTTAGATAAAATCATTGAAATTCAGCCTTGGTTTAATTCCACATATAATTTAATTATGAATGATGGTGAAAAAGTACCTGTTAGTCGGACGTACACAAAGGAACTTAAACAACTTTTTAATTTATAAAGCTTGTATTTCAATAATCCATTCATGCTTCTCAACCTATTTTTATTGCGTCTTACATTGAAAATTCAAAAATTTAATTTTCATAAAGTAAAATGAGTGTAAATAAAAAGAAACAAGGGAGGCTTATTAAATAAAATGAATGCGGTTACAATAGTTATTGCTTCTATGTGTATTTTGATGATTGCATATCGTCTATACGGAACATTTATGGCTGTGAAGGTACTTAAATTAAATGATTCTATTCCTACTCCAGCACATGAGTTAAATGATGGTAAGGATTATGTTCCTACTAACAAATGGGTTTCTTTTGGTCATCACTTTGCTGCAATCGCAGCAGCTGGCCCACTAGTAGGTCCAATTTTGGCCGCTCAATTTGGATATCTTCCAGGTCTGCTATGGCTATTAATTGGTGCTGTAATCGGTGGAGCGGTACATGATGCAGTCGTTTTATATGCTTCAATGAGAAAGAAAGGTAAGTCACTATCAGAAGTAGCAAAAGAAGAGCTTGGACCAATTGCAGGCTTCTGTACGGGACTAGCTATGCTTTTCATTATTACAATTACAATGGCCGGACTTTCAATGGTTGTTCTACATGCGCTTGAAAATAATCCATGGGGTACATTTGCAGTTGGAATCACAATACCAATTGCTATGGGTGTAGGGCTACTATATAAAAAAACTGGCAATTTAAAGTTAGCTTCAACGATTGGATTTATATTACTAATGGTTGGCGTCTTTATGGGACCGACAATACAAGAAACTGCTTTAGGTGATTTTTTAACATTTGATACGAGAACTTTGGCAATCATACTACCTATCTATGCGTTTTTTGCTGCTGCTTTGCCAGTATGGCTTTTACTGGCACCTCGCGACTATTTAAGTAGTTTTATGAAAATCGGTGTATTTATTGCACTCATTATTGGGGTATTTATTATTAATCCCTCCATACAATTTCCGACTGTAACTAAATTTGTTAACGGCGGGGGACCTATTTTAGCCGGTCCAGTTTGGCCATTTATTTCGATTACAATAGCATGTGGAGCAATTTCAGGTTTTCATGCATTTGTAGGCTCTGGTACAACACCAAAAATGCTTGATCGATGGAGCGATATAAAGGTTGTAGGATTTGGTGCTATGCTAGTTGAATGTTTAGTAGGTATTATGGCTTTAATCGCTGCTACTGCACTTCAGCCAGCAGACTACTTTGCAATTAACTCTACTCCAGAAGTTTTTAAAACGTTAGGAATGAATGTTGTCCACTTACCGGAACTTAGTAAAGAAATTGGATTAAGTCTAGAAGGACGTACTGGTGGAGCTGTAACATTGGCGGTAGGTATGACGTACATATTTACATCTATTCCTTGGTTTAGTCACTTAGCATCCTATTTCTTCCAGTTTGTTGTTATGTTCGAAGCCGTATTTATTTTAACAGCAATTGACGCTGGAACTCGAGTAGCTCGATATTTAATTCAAGATTTCTTTGGGGAATATTATAAGCCATTAAAGAAAACAGATTGGGTACCAGGATCAATTTTTGCTAGTGCACTAGCATGCTTTATGTGGGGATATCTCTTATTTTCAGGGGATATTGGATCGATCTGGGCATAAACTTAATGTTAAAACAATCTAAATAAAAAGCAGATGTATCTGAGAACCTCTCAAATACATTCTGCTTTTTTATTTATTTAATTACTTCTTTTCCACCCATATATGGACGAAGAACTTCAGGAATAATAACTGAGCCATCTGCTTGTTGGTAGTTTTCCAAAATTGCAGAAACCGTACGTCCTATTGCAAGACCAGAGCCGTTTAATGTATGAACAAATTCCGGTTTTCCTTTTGGATCACGTCTGAAGCGTATATTCGCTCTTCTTGCTTGGAACGCCTCAAAGTTACTACAAGAAGAAATTTCTTTGTATGCATCATAGCTTGGTAACCAAACTTCAATGTCATACGTTTTTGCAGAAGAAAATCCAATATCTCCAGCACATAATGTAATGACACGGTATGGTAATCCTAATAATTGAAGAACTTTTTCAGCTTGAGCTGTTAATTTTTCTAATTCAATATAAGAATCTTCAGGTTTTACAAAGCGCACTAGTTCAACTTTATTAAATTGATGCTGACGAATTAGTCCTCGTGTATCACGACCAGCAGAACCTGCCTCAGAACGGAAACACGCGCTATATGCAGTATATGCAATCGGTAATTGAGCAGCATCAAGAATTTCGTCACGGTGATAGTTTGTTACAGGTACTTCTGCAGTAGGTACTAAGAAAAAGTCTTCTTTCTCGATACGGAATGCGTCTTCTTCAAATTTTGGTAGTTGTCCTGTACCAATCATGCTAGCACGATTTACAAGGTTTGGAGGTAGTACTTCAGTGTACCCATGCTCCTCTGTATGAAGATCTAACATAAAGCTGATTAAAGCACGTTCAAGTCTAGCTCCTAAGCCTTTATAGAAAGTAAAACGGCTACCAGTAACCTTTGCTCCACGTTCGAAGTCTAAAATGTCTAAATCAACACCTAAGTCCCAATGTGCCTTTGGTTCAAAATCAAATGTACGAACTTCACCTATTCTACGTATTTCAACATTATCGTCTTCTGTTAATCCAACTGGTACTGAATCACTAACTAAGTTTGGAATCGTAAATAAAATAGCATCTAGTTGCTCTTCTAAAGTTCTAATCTCTTCATCTAGAGCTTTAATTTTATCTCCAACTTCTCTCATCTCAACAATTAGTGCTTCAGCATCTTTTTTCTCACGCTTTAATACACTGATTTCTTGGCTAACTTCATTACGTCGGCTTTTTAATCCTTCAACCTGAACAAGTAGTTCTCTACGGTTTAAATCTAAGTCTTCAAATTTTTCGATATAGCTTATGTCGCCACCACGTAACTGAAGTTTCGCTTTAACATCTTCAAAATTACTGCGTAATAATTTAATATCTAACATTTTTAAATCCTCCTATTCTTTTATTGTCTAAAGGATAAAAAAGAATACAAAAAAGCCCTCATCCCATAAAAGGGACGAGAGCTACCCGCGTTGCCACCCTAATTGAAGAATTAATAAGTAATTCTTCCACCTTAGTATAGTTAACGGACTATAGTACCGGGGTTACTTACTAGCCTTACAGCATTCCGTAACCCGCTCAAGAATGGATTCACAAGTCTTCATTATCGGTTTTCACCAACCACCGACTCTCTATAAATTTAGAACTTGCTACTATTTTCTTTCATCGCTTTAGACAATTTAAATTATATAATAATTTACTATAAGCTTTTACTTTTTTCAATAGTTACATACTTAAATTTGCACTTTTTTCCTTAACCATCTCTACAAAGTAATTCATAAAACGGTAATCATTCGTTAATTCGGGATGGAAAGATGCTGCTAACATGTGATTTTGTCTAACTGCTACAATATTACCATCATGTTCTGCAATAACCTCTGCATCACCTGATACGGAACGTATAAATGGTGCTCTGATAAATACAGCTGGGTAGTCTTCACAAACACCTTTAATTGGGATGTTTATTTCAAAACTATCCACTTGTCTACCATAGGCATTACGTTCAGCTACCATATCCATAACCCCTAGATGCACCGTGTCATCATTTGCAATCTCTTTTGAAAGTAAGATCATACCTGCACATGTACCGAATGCTGGTAAACCATTTTCGATTTTCTCTTTTAAAGGTTCTAATAACCCGACATGATCAAGCAACTTACGCATTGCCGTGCTCTCTCCACCAGGTAATACGATACCATCAAGTCCATCTAAATGTTCTACACGTTTTACGATAACAGCTTCAGCACCACATGCTTTAATTGCATTTATATGTTCTTGAACTGCACCTTGTAATGCTAATACACCTATTTTCATAAATTCACCAACTTAAATGCTACGATCTTGCATACGATCTGCTGCAGCAAGTTGTCTCATGTCGATACCTTTCATAGCAGGACCTAAGTTTTTAGAAAGGTTAGCGATTAATTCATAATCTTGATAGTGAGTAGTAGCTTGTACAATCGCACGAGCAAATTTCTCAGGGTTTTCTGATTTAAAGATACCAGATCCTACGAATACACCATCAGCGCCTAATTCCATCATTAGAGCTGCATCAGCAGGAGTTGCTACTCCACCAGCTGCAAAGTTAACAACTGGTAAACGACCAAGTTCTTTAATTTGAAGTAATAATTCGAATGGAGCGCCAAGGTTTTTAGCTTCAACCATTAATTCATCACGAGATAAACCAACTACTTTACGGATTTCACCATTGATTTGGCGTAAGTGACGTACTGCTTCTACAATGTTTCCAGTACCAGGCTCACCTTTTGTACGTAGCATAGATGCGCCTTCACCAATACGACGAAGTGCTTCACCTAAGTTACGGCAACCACAAACGAATGGAACAGTGTAATCTGATTTATTAATATGGAAGATATCATCTGCTGGAGATAATACTTCACTCTCATCGATGTAATCTACTCCCATTGCTTCTAAAACACGCGCTTCAACGATATGTCCAATACGAGCTTTAGCCATTACAGGAATACTAACAGCGTTAAGAATTTCCTCAGTAATACTTGTATCAGCCATACGAGCTACTCCACCAGCTGCACGAATATCAGATGGTACCTTTTCTAATGCCATTACTGCTACTGCACCAGCAGCTTCCGCTATTTTAGCTTGCTCAGCATTTACTACGTCCATAATAACGCCGCCTTTTTGCATTTCTGCCATGCCGCGTTTTACACGTTCTGTTCCTGTTAAATTCATTGTTATGCCCCTCCATTATTAAAGCTTACTTGGTAACATTTTAGTATTTCTTATCCCCTAGTTAAAGTTACCTTACTTTTATTTTACTGAAAAAATGACAACTTAACAATTACTGATATACTTATATAGAAATTTATTTAAATAAACCACCAATTCCGCCTACGATGCTATCCCATAAATTCCCGAAAAATGATCCAATTCCTCTGAATGATAGAACTAACCAATTTGCTTTATCAACACTTTTATCGACTACTAAATCGTACGATTGATTATTAGTATTGATAAATCCTAAATCTTCATTCTTTGAAGATTTAACCACAATTTGTCCAACCTTTGTTCCTTTTTTAATTGGAGCTTTAATATTGCCATTCTTATCGATTGACTTACCTGACAATTGGACAGTTGCTTTATAATTTTTAGCTTCACCGCGTTTTATAGCTAAAGTAACGTCGTCTTTCGCTACTACTTTTACTTCTTTATCTTTACCTTTAACTACTTTAACTGTTTTATTACCTTTTACAGTTTGACCTTTTGATACCAATGTAACTTTTTCGAAGTTACTGAAACCGTAATCCATTAATTTAGCCGTTTCACTAAATCTTGAGTTATAAGAATTTGCCCCCATTACAACTGTAATATAACGTTGACCATCTCTTTTAGCAGTTCCAGTAAAACAGAATCCAGCTGAATCTGTTGAACCTGTTTTTAATCCATCCATACCTGGGTACTGAAATACTAACCCTGGTAACATCCAGTTCCAGTTATCCATTTTTACAGGATACTTTCCACCTTCTTGGAATGTTTTCTTTGGAATTGAAGAAGTTTGAAGTACTTCAGGATATGTTTTAATTAGATTATAGGCTAATTTTGCAACACCGTTTGCTGACATAATATTTTCATCAGTAAGGGAAGTTCCCTCTGGTTGCATTCCTTGTAAGTCTTTATTTACTAAACCAGTAGCATTAACAAATTTAACGTCTCCTAGGCCTAGTTTCTTTGCTTTATCGTTCATTAATTGGACGAAGTTTTTCTCTGACCCACCAATTTTTTCTGCTAGTGCAATTGTCGCACCATTTGCTGAATAAATAGCAGCTGCTTCATAAAGTTCTTTTACTGTGTATTGACCACCTAATTCAAGTGGTACGTTAGATAATCCAGTGTTTTGAGAGATTTTATGAGCATAATCAGAAACAGTTACTTTATCATCCCATGATATTTTGCCATTTTTTACTGCTTCATTAACTAGATACTCTGTCATCATTTTAGACATACTTGCAATCGGTAATGGAGCTTTTGAATTTTTTTCATATAATATTTTCCCTGAATTTGCATCAACCAAAATCGCAGCTTTAGCTTTAATATCTAAAACGTCCTCTGCAGCAGCTGGTCGTAAATTCATTGGGATAATTATCGTAATCGCTAATGCTATTACGATCAATTTTGTTAGTATTTTCTTTCCAATCACTGTCTTACCTCCAACCATTAATTTCACTTGTTCATTTTAACACAATTATTTCCCAAAAAATAGGCAACTACAATTTCTTGTAATTGCCCTAGGTAGATTGCTTAAATTATTATAGTGAGTAATTTGGTGCTTCTTTTGTAATATGAACATCGTGTGGATGACTTTCACGTAATCCAGCACCAGACATACGAATAAACTGTGCGTTATCTCTTAGTTCATTTAATGTAGCAGTACCACAGTAACCCATACCAGCTCTAATTCCACCGATTAATTGGTGAACTGTATCAGCTAATGGGCCTTTATATGGAACACGTCCTTCAATACCTTCAGGAACTAGTTTTTTATTACCTTCTTGGAAATAACGATCTTTACTTCCTCTTTCCATTGCTCCAACAGAACCCATACCACGATAAACTTTAAATTGTCTACCTTGGAAGATTTCTGTTTCGCCAGGACTTTCTTGTACACCAGCAAACATGCTTCCTAACATAACTACATGCCCACCAGCTGCAAGAGCTTTAACGATATCTCCAGAGTACTTAATACCACCATCGGCAATAATAGGAACTCCGTATTCTCTAGCAACAGAAGCACAGTCATAAACTGCAGTTAGTTGAGGAACACCTACACCAGCAACAACTCGAGTAGTACAGATCGAACCTGGTCCAATACCAACTTTTACGATATCTGCTCCAGCTTCAATAAGTTCTTTAGTTGCTTCACCTGTTGCAACGTTACCAGCGATTATTGCTAGTTCTGGGAATCTACTTCTAATTTCTTTTACTTTTTCAATAACGCCTTTAGAGTGACCATGTGCTGTATCAATTACAATTACATCGACGTTAGCTTTCACTAAAAACTCTACTCTTTGAAGTGCATCTTTTGTTACTCCTACAGCTGCACCTACAAGTAATCGTCCTTGTTGATCTTTCGCTGAGTTTGGAAACTCAATTACTTTTTCAATATCCTTAATTGTAATTAGGCCCTTTAAAGTACCGTCTTCATTAACTAGGGGTAGCTTTTCAATTTTATGTTTTTGAAGAATTTTTTCTGCTTCTGCAAGTGTAGTTCCAACAGGAGCTGTTACTAGATCTTCTTTTGTCATAACATCTGAAATAACAATTGAATAATCTTGAATAAAACGTAAATCACGATTTGTTAAAATACCTACTAATTTTCTATTCTCTGTATCGTTTACGATCGGAACACCTGAAATACGATATTTACCCATTAAATATTCAGCGTCTGCAACTTTATGAGATGGTGTTAAGAAGAATGGATCATCAATTACACCACTTTCAGAACGCTTTACTTTGTCTACCTGTTCAGCTTGCTCTTCAATTGACATATTTTTGTGGATGATACCTAATCCACCTTGTCTAGCCATTGCAATAGCCATATCTGCTTCTGTAACTGTATCCATTCCTGCGCTGATTAATGGAATATTTAATTGAATTTTCTCAGTTAATCTCACACTTACATCAACTTGATTTGGAAGTACTTCAGATTTCGCTGGAACTAGTAAAACATCATCAAAAGTAAGTCCTTCTTTTACGAATTTTGATTCCCACATAAAAAAGCCCCCCTATACACGTATAAATATTATTAGTAGATTAACAATAGGATAAAACACTGTCAAGGAAGTCAAATTATGTTTAAATATTCAGTTAATAAGGAGTTCCCCTCTTATGTTATACTCGTATAGTAATGTATGGGATGAGCTATGTTATTTTAGCTCTGCGCAATATTCAAAAAACTATCTTCAAACAAAATATGAACGTACTAATTCCAAGGAACAAAAAACAAAGGCTTTTCGTAATGCTTATCCATTTTTATATTATATTGAGCATGGAAAAAGTTATTTTCATGCAGCTCAAAATTCTCAAATTAATGTAAAACCTACATTACTGTTTTATGGGCTAGTACAATTATTAAAGGCTTGCATACTTACCGTAGATCCTGATTACCCGAGTACCACTGCAATTCTGGCTCATGGTGTTACCTCAAGAAAAATAAAAAAAGTAGGATATTCTTTTATTGATGACGAAGTTAAAATCCAAAAAAATGGATTATTTACTCATGCTTCTAAAGTATTATTTAATCTTAATAATTTAGAAAACGAAAAATTTACAATGCTTCAGCTTTTACAATCAATACCAGAATTAAATAAAATCCTTAAAATTACCAAAAAAGGAAATTTATTTTTCCCAACTACTGTTGATCATGATGTAATTACTTTACCTGAACAAATTTTGTCATCCTATCATTTTACTTCAGAACGTTTTATTTCATTTCTTCAATCAAAGCAAGCTTCAATAGATATTGTAATTGTTGAACAGAATCAAAAGCAAATTAAAATTAAGTCAAATTTTCCTGATAAAATTTTAAATAAAGCGCCATTTTATTTTAATATATTAAATCAAAGTTATTTTATAAAATCACAAAAGGAAGCGCTTTTATTATTACCTGAAATTCTTTACCACTATCTACTTTTATATAACTTGAGTATGATTTGTCGCTATGAAACTGACTGGTGGTGTGAACTTTTACAGACTTATTCTACTGATGATTATCCTTTGATAAACCAATTTTTAACAACAACGGAACAAAAAATTCCTTATTTAATTCATCGTTTTTTAACTACATAATAAACAAAAAAACATCAGCCTAATAGCTGATGTTTTTCGTTACCAGGCGACGTTCTACTCTCACAGGGGGAAACCCCCAACTACCATCGACGCTGAAGAGCTTAACTGCCGTGTTCGGTATGGGAACGGGTGTGACCTCTTCGCAATAATCA
>NZ_MDKC01000017.1 GCF_001712755.1 Gottfriedia luciferensis | reverse complement strand
AATCGGTCGAGGACTTAACTAACAAGTTTGATAATGACATTATCTAGTTTTGAGGGTACGAAGTACAACTCAATACAAATCAGGTGATTATTGCGAAGAGGTCACACCCGTTCCCATACCGAACACGGCAGTTAAGCTCTTCAGCGTCAATGGTAGTTGGGGGTTTCCCCCTGTGAGAGTAGAACGTCGCCTGGTTTGAATTTTTTTGGAAATAAATTCCTAATTATCGCGGGGTGGAGCAGTCTGGTAGCTCGTCGGGCTCATAACCCGAAGGTCGCAGGTTCAAATCCTGTCCCCGCAACCAAATTGGTCCCGTGGTGTAGCGGTTAACATGCCTGCCTGTCACGCAGGAGATCGCCGGTTCGATCCCGGTCGGGACCGCCATACATACGATTCTTAAAACGAAACAAAAAATTGTTTCGTTTTTTTTATTATATTGGAAATGAGTAATATATAAATAGATTTAATTTCGTACAGTATTACTTTTAACGATTATAATTGTTTAAAACAGAAGCTGACAAAAGCAAAGACTGCTTAACTCAACCTTAATTAGTAAACGTGGGATGGTAGGTAAGAGATCAACAAGGAGTCTATGCGACTAGAAGACACTGCTTACGACATACGCAATGCGAGAGAAGTAACAAAATAAACGAAAACAACCTAAATATAAATTTCAATAATTTATTTAAACTATTCAAAAGAATATTACTGTTTGACATCCGCTTAATGTTTTGAAATGATATAATATGGCAAAGTTAGAAATAGACGAGTTAGAATTTTGGTGGTGAAGTAATTGGAAATTGTTTTACATACAAATACTGAGGAAGAAACTCAAGAAATTGCATTTTTTCTCGGACAATTAGTGCAACAAAAAGATGTAATATTATTAGAAGGAGATCTTGGTGCTGGAAAGACCACCTTTACAAAAGGTTTTGCTAAAGGTCTTGATGTAAAAAGAACGGTTAATAGTCCAACTTTTAATATTATCAAAGAATATAAAGGTAGAATTCCTCTATATCATATGGATGTTTATCGTTTAGAAGGTAGTAGTGAAGATTTAGGCTTTGATGAGTATTTTATGGGTGAAGGTGTTTGTGTTGTAGAATGGGCTCATTTAATTTCAGATTACTTACCAAATGAATTCTTAAAAATCATAATAACTCATGAAGAAAATGGTAGAATGATTACTTTTATTCCAAGTGGATCTAGGTATGAATTTATTTGTAAGGAGTTAATAAACAATGACCGTTTTAGCAATTGATACATCTACAAATGTTATGGGAATTAGTCTAATAAAAGATCAATCTGTTATTGGAGAAACGATAACATTTATTAATAAAAACCATTCTGTACGATTAATGCCAGCCATTAGTACTTTAATGGAAGAATGCAATATAAAACCAAAGGAACTATCTAAAATAGTAGTTGCAAAAGGTCCAGGCTCTTATACAGGTGTACGCATTGGTGTCACTGTGGCTAAATCATTAGCTTTCACTTTAAATATTCCAATTATCGGGGTTTCAAGTTTGAAGGTATTAGCTGCTAACGGACGATATTTTAATGGATTAGTTTGCCCATTATTTGATGCAAGACGCAACTTATTATTTACAGGTCTTTATGATTTTAGAGGACAGGTTACTAATGAGGTATTAGAAGACTGCAATATTGACCGAAGTATCTGGATTGAAAAGCTTAAATCTTATAATGAACAAATCTTATTTATTGGTAATGATGTATCAATTCATAAAGAATTTATTATTGAGCATTTAAAAGATCAAGCGGTCTTTGCAAAAGAAAGTTTGAATAACCAGAGACCAAGTGAACTGTATACATGTAGCTTAGAAGAAAAAGAAGAATCAGTTCATAATTTTGCACCAGAATATTTAAGATTATCAGAAGCAGAAGCTAATTGGCTAGCAAGCCAAGAAAAGTAGGAGGATATTATGATCTCATCGGTTGCTTTTCGTAAAATGAAAGAAGAAGATTTAGATCAAATAGTAGAAATTGAAAAACTATCATTCCCTACACCATGGACATATGATGCTTTTTATAATGAATTATATTCAAATCAATTTGCTAATTATATAGTGGCTGAAGTTGATGAGAAAATAATTGGTTATTGTGGATTATGGGTGGTTATTGACGAGGGACATATTACAAATATAGCTATTTTACCAGATTATAGGGGAGTAGGTCTTGGCGAAAAGCTACTTCGGGCGGTAATGGAAACTGCTAAAAATCTTGGAGCTGATACATTAACATTAGAAGTAAGGGTATCAAATCATGTAGCAATGGGACTATATCGAAAGCTGGGATTCCAAGATGGTGGTATTCGAAAAAGCTATTATACAGATAATTTTGAGGATGCATTAGTTATGTGGGTGAATTTGAAATGATAAATGAAAATTGTTTAATTCTTGCTATAGAGACAAGCTGTGATGAAACTTCAGCAGCAGTTGTTAAAAATGGAAATGAAATTTTAAGTAATGTAGTAGCTACTCAGATCGATATTCATAAACGTTTTGGTGGAGTTGTACCTGAAGTTGCTTCACGATTACATGTTGAGCAAATAACTTTAGTAATCGAAGAAGCAATGAAGCAAGCACAGGTAGAATATGAGGATCTAGCTGCAGTTGCGGTTACAGAAGGTCCAGGACTTGTTGGAGCGTTACTAATTGGGGTAAATGCGGCAAAAGCAATTGCATTTGCACATGGATTACCGCTTATAGGTGTACACCACATTGCAGGTCATATTTATGCTAATCAACTTGTACAGCCCCTGCAATATCCGCTATTAGCCTTAGTAGTTTCTGGTGGACATACTGAGCTTGTCTACATGAAGGAAGATGGCGTCTTTGAGGTAATAGGTGAAACAAGGGATGATGCAGCAGGAGAAGCTTATGATAAGGTTGCTAGAACACTTAAATTACCTTATCCAGGTGGTCCTCACATTGATCGTCTCGCACAAGAAGGAAATGCAACCATTCCTTTTCCTAGAGCATGGTTAGAAGAGGGTAGCTATGATTTTAGTTTTAGTGGATTAAAGTCAGCAGTTATTAATTATATGCATAATGCTGAGCAAAGAGGCGAAGCAGTATCACCAGCTGATGTGGCAGCAAGTTTCCAAGAGAGTGTAATTGAAGTAATTGTTTCAAAAACAATTCAAGCTGCAAAAGAATATGATGTAAAACAAGTTTTATTAGCCGGAGGAGTTGCAGCTAATAAAGGGTTGAGAGCTACATTACAAGAAGAGATGAATGCTTTGAATAATATAGAATTAGTTATACCACCACTATCACTTTGTACAGATAATGCTGCGATGATTGGTGCTGCTGCATTTATTCGTTTAAAACAAGGAAAACTAGGTAATTTGGCATTAAACGGGAATCCAGGTTTGGATTTAGAAAATATGTAAGAAGTACTTATTCACAATTTTTTAATAAAATGTGGATAAGTACTTTTTATTTGTTAAAAACTTATTAAACTATGTGCACAAAATTGTGTATAACATTACTGTTTTTCTGTGGATAATGTGTATAAACCTGTGTAAAAGCTAAATAATAATTGAATATATGTGGATAAATATGTAGATAAGAAAAAACGGATAGCAAAAAGCTTATCCGTTTAGACATTATTCTTGTAAGTTTTCCCATTCTTCCATTAGGTCTATTAACTTAGCTTCGATATCATTTTTCTTAATTGTTAATTCTTGTACTAATTGAAAATCACCGTAAACCTCTGGCTTACATAATTCTAGTTCAATCGTCTCTATATCAAGCTCAATTTGCGATATATTACTCTCAATTTCCTCTATACGGCGCTGAGTTTGACGGATTTTTTTCTTCAATTCTTTGTCTTGTTGATAATCAGAAACTGGTTGAGAAGTTTGTTTAACTTGTGAGAATGTAGCCTCTTTTTCTGCTTGTTCTTTTTCAAATGCTTCGTTTTTCTTAAATTGGTAATAGTCATAATCACCCAAATAAATTGATAATCCTGCTTTTGCTAGTTCAAAAGTTTTTGTGGATAATCTGTTCATAAAGTAACGATCATGAGAAACAAATAAAATAGTTCCAGGGTAATCTAATAAAGCATTTTCTAATACTTCTTTACTATCTAGATCTAAGTGGTTAGTAGGCTCATCCAGAATTAGGAAATTAGCTTTTTTCATCATAAGCTTAGCCAAAGCTAATCTTGCCTTTTCTCCACCACTTAAAGAAGTAACAATTTTTGTTACATCATCTCCAGAAAATAAAAAATTACCTAATATTGTTCGGATTTCTTGTTCGGCCTTTAATGGATAATCATCCCAAAGTTCATCTAAAACTCTTTTATTAGAAGTTAGTTTTGCTTGCTCTTGATCATAATAACCAACTGAAACATTTGCACCAAAATCAATCGTACCCTGTAATTTTTCTAAATCTCCAATAATTGTTTTAAGTAATGTCGATTTACCAACACCATTTGGACCGACTAATGCGACACTATCGCCTCGATTCAGAACGAATCTCATCGGCTGATCAATTGTTGGGATACGATCATAGCCAATAAATAAATCTTGTACAGACAACACATCATTACCGCTTTGTTTTTCAATTGCAAATGAAAAATTAGCAGAAGACTCGTCTCCAAGTGGCCTGTCTAATCGAACCATTCGATCTAATTGTTTCCTACGACTTTGAGCTCTTTTTGTAGTTGATGCACGTGCAATATTACGCTGCACAAAATCTTCAAGTTTAGAGATTTCCTCTTGTTGCTTTTCGAACTGTTTTAACTCTTGTTCATATTGAGCTGCCTTTAGCTCAAGGTACTTACTATAATTACCAACAAATCGTTGATGCTTATGATTAGATATTTCATAAACAATATTAACAACTTGATCAAGGAAATATCGATCGTGGGAAACGATTAATACTGCACCAGGGTATGACTGTAAGTAGCGCTCTAACCAACTAAGAGTGTCAATATCTAAATGGTTAGTAGGCTCATCCAAAATTAACAAGTCAGGCTTCGTCAACAATAGCTTACCTAATGCCAGTCTTGTTTTTTGTCCACCACTTAACGAAGAAATTTTTGTTTCGTAATCTTCATTACTAAAACCTAAACCTCTAATAATTGAACGAATATCTGCTTCAAACTGGTAACCACCGTTTTCTTTGAAAGTATATTGAAGATGATCATATTCATTCATAACCTTGTCATAAACGGCTTGGTTAGAATAGACATCCTCTCTTGTCATTTTAACTTCTAATTTTCTCATATTGTCTTGCATCTCTACTAAATGATTGAAAACAGAATAATATTCTTCCCAAATCGTTTGATTGCTTTGTAAACCAGTGTTTTGGGCTAGGTAGCCTACAGTAACATCTTTAGGTTTATTTATTTCACCGCCATCATAAGATATTTCACCTGCTATGATTTTCAATAATGTAGATTTTCCCGCACCATTTCGACCAACAATGGCAACGCGATCACTCGTTTGAACTTCTAATTTTATATTTGAAAGTATAATGTCACTACCAAAATACTTTGAGACATTATTTACTTGTAAAAGAATCATGGATAACACCTCATTGCAAAATTTTTTATGTATGTAACTGTAGACTGTCAAAATTCTTAAATATAGTGTATATTTTACATTAGAACAAGTACTTTATTACTAAAATAAAGTTAAATTACACACCATAGTAAAAAGAATTACAGTAAGTGGGGGATTAAAAAATGGATTCGGAACAAATTAAAATTCCACAAGCTACTGCTAAACGTCTACCTTTATATTACCGTTTTATAAAGAATTTGTCTTTATCAGGTAAACAAAGAGTTTCTTCAGCAGAGTTAAGTGAAGCAGTAAAGGTAGATTCCGCTACAATCAGAAGAGATTTTTCTTATTTTGGAGCACTTGGTAAAAAAGGTTATGGCTATAACGTAAATTATTTATTAACTTTTTTCTCGAAAGCGCTTAACCAGCATGAAGTTATGAAAGTTGCATTAATTGGTGTTGGTAATTTAGGAACTGCATTCTTACACTATAATTTTATAAAAAATAATAATACAAAAATTGAGATGGCATTTGATATTGATCCAAATAAAATTGGTACTGAAATAGGTGGAGTACCCGTTTATAATCTAGATAATCTAGAGGAAGTTATGAATGAAGATATTCAAATCGTTATTTTAACTGTTCCTGCACCTGTAGCACAATCAATAGCTGATCGATTAAATGGAAAAAATATTAGAGGTATTTTAAATTTCACACCTGCACGAATTAGTGTACCAGAACATATTCGCATTCATCATATAGACTTAGCAGTTGAACTGCAAACATTGGCATATTTTTTACAACAATAAATTTATATTAATACAAAAACCCCCAAAAGAATTGGGGGTTTTTAATGTAAATTGATTTGCTGAAAAACGACAAAAGAGTTCATTAACATATGTGTTAAGATTGGTACCATAATTGAGTTTGTTCGTTTATACAAGTAACAAAATACAAAACCGATTAGAAAGTAAGATAAAAAGAAGGGCAAGTCACCGTGCATAAGCGAAAAGATCGCTGAACTAATTCCAGCAGATATAATAAATGGTAAACGATTATAAAGCCTCTTAAAAATGATTCGACGAAAAATAATCTCTTCTAAAATTGGTGCAACTAGACTTGGGATGATAATAAAAGCCGGATTAAGCTTTGCAATGTTTATGATATTTTGAGTATTTTCTGAGCCCTTATGTAAATGAAACACATAAATTAAAATTAAATTACAAACAATTTGAGTTAGCATTGTTATGAAGTAACCTAAAACAACCCAATTTATTATTGTACGATAATTAGTTTTTAAATGCTTTATTCCTTCATAAATGGGCTTATGTAATAAGATAAGGATAATAATTAATCCAGTTACGAAACTAATACAACCCCATAATGCCACTGCTTCAAGAGAAGCCGTTTTCTGATCCACTCCAGCGTATAAGTTACTATTTAATAAATAGGGCACTCCAAATACCGCTGAATATTGAAGAACGACATACGTTAATAAAATCCATAAATCTCTAGTTTTCAATACGATAGCTCCTTTGTGTTGATATTTTTCAGAACCCAAAGGTTTATAACAACACGTACATTATTTTACTCGTTTCTTATGTTTCTTAAAAGAAATTTTCACTTTTTATTTTACTTTTGATTGTAAAGAAAAAAACTTATTAAATTTCGACAAGAAAAGTGCCTGCTTCGGGCTTGCAAAATTTTTTGATATTATTTAAACTAATAATTGTGTTAGCACTCAATATACATGAGTGCTAAAAAATAATGATTTGATTATTGAGGAGGTATTACACATGTTAAAGCCATTAGGTGATCGTGTTGTAATTGAGCTTGTTGAGTCTGAAGAAAAAACTGCTAGTGGTATCGTGTTACCAGGTAGTGCACAAGAAAAGCCACAAGAAGGCAAAGTTGTTGCAGTAGGTACTGGCCGAGTACTTGAAAATGGTGAGCGCGTAGCTTTAGAAGTATCTGTAGGTGACCGCATTATCTTCTCTAAATATTCAGGAACAGAAGTTAAGTACGGTGGTACTGAATACTTAGTACTTCGCGAAAACGATATACTTGCAATCATAGGTTAATAAAATAATAATACTTAAATTAAAAAATATATTTTTTATATTATAAGGAGGTCATTTTCATGGCAAAGGACATTAGATTTGGTGAAGAAGCACGTCGCGCAATGTTACGTGGTGTAGACGCTTTAGCTGATGCTGTAAAAGTAACTTTAGGACCAAAAGGACGTAACGTAGTTCTTGAGAAAAAATTCGGTTCTCCATTAATTACAAATGATGGTGTTACAATCGCAAAAGAAATCGAATTAGAAGATGCATTTGAAAATATGGGTGCAAAATTAGTTGCAGAAGTTGCTAGCAAAACGAATGATGTTGCTGGGGACGGTACAACAACTGCGACAGTTTTAGCTCAAGCTATGATTCGTGAGGGTCTTAAAAACGTAACTGCTGGTGCAAACCCAATGGGTATCCGTAAAGGTATCGAAAAAGCAGTTGCTGTAGCAATCGAAGAATTAAAAACAATCTCAAAACCAATTGAAGGTAAAGAGTCAATCGCACAAGTTGCTGCAATTTCTTCAGCGGATCCAGAAGTTGGACAATTAATTGCTGAAGCAATGGAGCGCGTTGGTAACGATGGAGTTATTACTCTTGAAGAATCAAAAGGTTTCACAACTGAATTAGAAGTAGTTGAAGGTATGCAATTTGACCGTGGATACTCTTCTCCTTACATGGTTACAAATTCAGAGAAAATGGTCGCTGAATTAGAAAATCCATATATTTTAATCACAGATAAAAAAGTAACAAACATTCAAGAAATTTTACCAGTACTTGAGCAAGTTGTTCAACAAGGTAAACCACTATTAATCATTGCTGAGGATGTTGAAGGCGAAGCACAAGCAACAATCATCGTAAATAAATTACGTGGTACGTTCAATGCAGTTACTGTTAAAGCTCCTGGCTTCGGTGACCGTCGTAAGGCAATGTTAGAAGATATCGCGATCTTAACTGGCGGTGAAGTGATTACAGAAGAATTAGGATTAGATCTTAAAACAACTAACATCACTCAATTAGGTCGTGCTTCAAAAGTTGTAGTAACAAAAGAAAACACTACAATCGTTGAAGGTGCTGGTGAAACTGAAGCAATCCAAAGACGTATCGGCGTAATCCGTGCTCAATTAGAAGAAACTACTTCTGAATTTGATCGCGAAAAATTACAAGAGCGTTTAGCTAAATTAGCTGGTGGTGTAGCAGTAATCAAAGTTGGTGCTGCAACTGAAACTGAATTAAAAGAGCGTAAATTACGTATTGAGGATGCATTAAACTCTACACGCGCTGCAGTTGAAGAAGGTATTGTAGCTGGTGGTGGTACTGCATTAATGAGCGTATATAATAAAGTAGCTGCAATCGAAGCAGAAGGTGACGTAGCAACAGGTATCAACATCGTATTACGTGCACTTGAAGCTCCAGTTCGTCAAATCGCTACAAATGCTGGTCTAGAAGGATCAGTAATTATTGAGAAATTAAAAAGTGCGGAAGTTGGCGTTGGTTTCAATGCTGCTAACGGACAATGGGTAAACATGATTGAAGAAGGTATCGTTGACCCAACTAAAGTTACACGTTCTGCACTTCAAAACGCAGCATCTGTTTCAGCTATGTTCTTAACAACTGAAGCAGTAGTAGCTGACATTCCTGAGAAAAATGCTCCAGCAATGCCTGACATGGGCGGCATGGGCATGGGCGGCATGATGTAATAAAGAATAAACCCTTGAGCAATCAAGGGTTTTTTTTTGCATATAATTGCAACACTTTTACGATCGGTGTAGTCCATAATGAGAATAACTAACAGGTATTTGATGAAGAAATTGAATTAAATAGAACTAAGGCTTTATTGACTAAATATCGTTTAAATATGTATAGTAAATTTGATAATAGCAGAAAATCTTTGATGCAATATTGCAATTATATCAAATAACTTTTTAAGGATGATTTAGATGAATTTTGGTTTATATAGAGGATGCCTTTTTGGTCTTTTATTTTCTATACCATTTTGGTTGATCATATTATGGCTTATATTTAGATAGAAAAAAATAAACCCCTTCATATAAGTAAAAAGCTACTAATACTTTCTACATTTAAAGGGGGGTAGATCATTACTTTTAAAAAGTTATTTTTAAACAATAAAATCATGGAAAATTGGTTCAATTAATTCTCCGCTATTTAATTGACCTCTACTTTTTATCACACATCGAACTAACGGTTCTACATAAATATAATTTTTGTCTTCCCCAGTTTTTATATGCTTAGTTAGACTAAAGAAAGCTGTTTTTTGGCCGATATTCATCCCAAACTCTACTATCCCTACATTTACATACTCACCATTTTTTAATTCCGAGATTAATAATCCCATTCCTTGTTTTTTATATCCCGTTATATAGTAGTTACTATATCTCCAGTTAATGATCTTTAACCAATTTAGTGATCGATGTGCTGGTATATAAGTGGAATCTTTTGATTTAGCTACTATACCTTCAAGTCCAAGCGTTTTAATTTGCTCAAAAAACATCTCACCTTCCGACTCGATATAAAAACTTTTTTTAATTGATTCTTGATCTACTATAGTTTCTGAAAGGATTTTTTTTCGATAAGATAAAGGTTCTTTCATTAAGTTTTTATTTTTAAGGCGTAAAATATCAAAAACGATATATGTTAATGGAAATTGTTTGCTTCCTTGTATTATTTTGTATTCTTGAATAAAACTTACTCGATTGGTTGCAGCTTCAAAATCCTCTCTGCCGTCATTATAACAAACTAAAACACCGTCTAAGTAACAATCATCTAATTCGATATTTTCGAGTTCAGGGATTCTCTCTGTAATCTCCGTACCATTTCGATTAAAAAGTTTATTCTTTCCATTTTGCCTTTCAAGCATCATTCGAACACCATTTGATTTCAATTCAAAATAATGTTGATCAGAGTCAAATGGTTTATCAGCATTTTGTAATAGCATTGGTTCAATAAACATTTTTCATTTCGCTATCATGATTGTTGCTTTTCAACATAATCAAGATTCCTTTCTTTTTGATTTGATATATATAAATAACATAAATTTTCTTATTTTCTTTTATAGCAATAATTCATTCTATTTTTAGTCTTCCACTAGTTAATGTACTTTTATTTCTAATGTATTTCAAGTCATAACTCGTCTAATTTCACAATAAGATTAATTATCTTCTAATGAAAAGTGGTGTTATGAAATGGGGAGGAAAAATAATTTCAAAATTACCGAACCGATGTTGAACGAGTACTATGATTTGAGTCAAAAAAAGAAAGATATTGAAAATCAGTTAGAAGAATTACAAAAGATTTTTCATGGATACTTTGATCATCAAGTTGGAATGAATGAAAAAGGTGAACTAATTATTAATAATTTAAAACTTGAACGAATCATAAGAAAAAAAGAGAAATTTAATGAAGATAAGACAATTCATAAATTAGAAGAACTAAACTTGACTGATTTAATACAAATTGTAAGAAAACCAGATGGAGATAAGATCAAGTCTGCTATTAATTTGGGATTGTTAAAAGAGAAGGATTTGGATGGATGTATATCTGTTAATTCTTCACAAGCAATTTATGTTAAACCACTAAAAAAGTAATTAGTATCAAGTATTCCGAGAGAGTATCTAATACTCTCTTTTTTTATGTAACGAATTTTATCTTTTAGAATACTGTATTAATATACATGTCCAAGTATTCGGATGGAAATTGTTTGGACATGCCAATATTGAAAAGGAGTGCTAATTTTGGCAACTTGGAGAAATGATTATATTTCGATGAACAAGTATACGAGGCCGTCAATAAAATTGAAAGAAGTTAGAAAAATTGTGCTGCATTGGACAGCCAATCCGGGGGCAAGTGCACAAAGTCACCAAAGGTATTTTAACGGTATAGCGATTAAAAATAAAACATATGCATCTGCTCATATTTTTGTTGATTCGAAAGAGGCAATCTGTATTATTCCGCTTGATGAAGTAGCTTATCATGCAAATGATCATTATGAAAGAAATAGTAATGGTGGTGTATTTAGAGGGGTGGATGCACTAGCTCCGAACGCAAATAAGCTTTCAATTGGAGTTGAAATGTGTGTCGAAAAGGATGGTACTATTTCACAATACACATTAACACGTACGATCAGAGTAATTGCTGAATTATGTAAGATGTTTAAATTAAATGCAAATGACATTGTAAGACATTATGACATAACACATAAGCCATGTCCAAAAACCTTCATAGACCACCCAGAGCAATTTAACGAGTTTAAAGCACAAGTGAATGCCATCTTAAATCCCCCGATAACTCAGACAGATTCAATTCCATACCCTGGTATTTTAAAAGAAGGATCAAGAGGTGAATCTGTAAAAAAGGTTCAACAAAAACTAAAAATAACAGCAGATGGAATTTTTGGACCAGTTACTGAAAATGCAGTTAAAAAATTTCAAGCAAGTAATGGACTAGTTGTCGATGGAATTGTTGGAAAAAACACTTGGGGAAAGCTGTTTTAAAAGACAAAAATCCCTATTTCTTTTTCAAATAGGGATTTTTTTAATGAGGTGAGATGATTTTTAAACCAATAACAGAACCAATTACCAATGTGATAAATAATAGTCTTTTCCATTCACGTGATTCATAAAAGAACAACATGCCTATTAAAACAGAACCAGCGGCACCTATACCAGTCCAGATTGTATAGCCTGTTCCGACGGGTATAACCTTTAAGGCCTTTGATAATAAGTAAAAACTAGTCCATCCAGATAGAATACACAAAATGGAGTAGTTAAGTTTTTTTAAATTATTCGATAGCTTCATAAAAATGACAAAGCCGACTTCACCCAAACCCGCAATAAATAAAAATAACCAAGCCATTTTATGCTGCATCTCCTTTCTCTGCTTTTTTATCATCTGAAGTTAATTTTAAGCCAATAATTCCGGATAATAATGTAATTACCAAAACAACTTTCAATATAGAGGCAGATTCATTTAAAAATAACATTCCAATAATAACTGTCCCAGCGGCACCGATTCCTGTAAAAACTGCGTAGGCAGTACCTATTGGAATATCTCTTATTGCTTTTGAAAATAAATAAAAGCTGAACAGGATCCCAGCAATCGTTAAAATTGTTGGCAACAAATTTGTAAATCCTTCTGAGTATTTTAGTCCAAATGCCCAGGCAATTTCGGAAACCCCCGCTATAACTAAGTAAATCCAACTCATAAAATATCTCCCCTTTATAGCAGACTAAATAAATGATTTTGACTCAATAAACTACCTACCGTTCGTTAGTTAAAAGATACACTATAATCTTATTCATGACAAGTTGTAACGTTTCCACAAAAATTTATTTTTTTTATGCATTGAAATACCTTGACCGAAAAATTATACATTGTTAGAATGAGACAATAATACAATATTCGTCATTATTCTTCATATATCCTCGACAATACGGGTCGAGAGTCTCTACCGGGGCGCCGTAACATGCCCTGACTATGAAGGCAGTCTGACTTTGTTTAATTTAAGTCTGATTTTCTGCCTTCTTATGCGTATTTTTCGTATGTAAAAAGAGTAGAAAATCGGCTTTTTTTATTTTTTTTGGGAAAAATAGTATCAGTTTAACTGATACG
Organism: Gottfriedia luciferensis; assembly: GCF_001712755.1. Lineage (GTDB taxonomy): Bacteria > Bacillota > Bacilli > Bacillales > Bacillaceae_G > Gottfriedia > Gottfriedia luciferensis_B. The sequence continues at coordinate 8,989 of NZ_MDKC01000017.1, read as the reverse complement.
TTAATTCAATATATATAGATGGGGTGACCGTTTTGCAACAACATGACACAATTGTAGTACTAGATTTTGGAAGTCAGTATAACCAACTTATAGCACGACGTATCCGTGAGTTTGGCGTTTATAGTGAATTACGTCCTCATACAATAACTGCAGAGGAAATTAAGCAAATGGGTGCTAAAGGGATCGTTTTCTCTGGCGGACCAAATAGCGTATATGGCGAAAATGCTTTTTTCTGTGATGAAGCAATTTTTGATTTAGAAATTCCAATCTTAGGTATTTGTTACGGAATGCAGTTAATGACGCAACATTTTGGCGGAACGGTAGCTAGAGCTGACCAACGTGAATACGGTAAAGCTGAATTAAATATTCAAAATCCGTCTGCTTTATTAAAAGACCTGCCTTCAGACCATGTAGTTTGGATGAGCCACGGTGATAAAGTAATGCAACAACCAGAAGGATTCGTTGTAGATGCAACTAGTGCTTCTTGCCCAATCGCTGCAATGAGTAACGAAGCTAAAAAAATGTATGGTGTACAATTCCACCCGGAAGTTCGTCACTCTGAATATGGAAATGATCTATTAAAGAATTTCGTATTCAATATTTGCGAATGTGAAGCAAACTGGTCAATGAAAAACTACATTGAAGTTGAACTTGAAAATATTCGTAATACTGTTGGCGACAAAAAAGTACTTTGTGCACTTAGTGGTGGTGTTGATTCTTCAGTAGTTGCAGTATTAATTCACAAAGCAATTGGTGATCAATTAACATGTATCTTCGTTGACCATGGTTTATTACGTAAAGATGAAGCTGAAGGCGTTATGAAGACGTTTAGCGAAGGCTTCAACATGAACGTAATTAAAGTAGATGCTAGAGAGCGTTTCTTAGGTAAACTTGCTGGCGTTTCTGATCCAGAAGAAAAACGTAAAATTATCGGTAATGAATTCATCTATGTATTTGATGATGAAGCAGCTAAATTAGAAGGTATGGATTTCTTAGCTCAAGGAACTCTTTATACAGATATTATCGAGAGCGGTACGGCTACAGCTCAAACAATCAAATCACATCATAATGTAGGTGGATTACCTGAAGACATGCAATTCACGTTAATTGAGCCTTTAAATACATTATTTAAAGACGAAGTACGTGCAGTTGGAACTGAATTAGGAATTCCAGATGCAATCGTTTGGAGACAACCATTCCCAGGACCAGGTCTAGGAATTCGTGTATTAGGTGAAATTACTGATCAAAAACTTGAAATCGTTCGTGAATCAGATGCAATTTTACGTGAAGAAATTGCTTTAGCTGGTTTAGATAAAGAAATTTGGCAATATTTCACGGTATTACCTGACATCCGTAGTGTTGGTGTAATGGGTGACGAACGTACGTATGATTACACAGTAGGTATTCGTGCAGTTACGTCGATCGATGGAATGACTGCTGACTGGGCACGTATTGATTGGGATGTACTACAAAAAATCTCAACTCGTATTGTAAATGAAGTTAAACACGTAAACCGTATAGTTTATGATGTAACTAGTAAGCCACCTGCAACGATTGAGTGGGAATAATTTAAAACGGCTATAATCTCTTCTAAGGGATTATAGCTTTTTTTTGTAATTAGAGTTTTAAAAATTTTTATTATTGATCAATTTATAGTACAATAATTATTAGAATTTACAGTGAATTACATGATTTATTTTACTGATACGTTAATATCCTAATGATTAAGTATAATAGAATAACTAAAATATGGTAAAAACGAACGAAAACGAATATTTTATAAAAAATGTTCGTTTTTTTGTTGACACTAACTAAAACTGATTGTAATATAAGGATGTAAATTAAATAAATAATTTGTCAAAACTTGTCGTATAGGCTAGTAAATATGGACTAGCGTCTCTACCCGCCACCGTAAAATGGCGGACTACGAAGTAATGATTTCTGAAAGTAATTAACCCACTATGTTGCTATTATTCTATTATTCTAGGGTTAATAACTTCAGAATGAAACTGCTCGTGATAGGCGCTTTTACCTTTGTGTAAAAGTGCCTTTTCTATTTTATAAAATAGAGACCGACTTTTAAGACTAAAACTTAGGAGGATCACATGAAAGAACGTATCAGTAATTATTTTGAGTTCAACAAGTTAGGCACATCATATCGTCAAGAAACAATTGCTGGTTTAACTACATTCTTAGCAATGGCTTATATTTTATTTGTAAATCCATCAATTTTATCATTATCAGATATTAAGGATTTCCCAGAAGCTTTAAGAATGAATAAAGAGGCAATCTTTGTAGCTACATCATTAGCTGCAGCATACGGATCGATTTTAATGGGTATATATGCGAAATATCCAATTGCTTTAGCACCAGGTATGGGATTAAATGCATTCTTTGCTTTTAACGTAGTTCTTGGAATGGGTATTCCATGGCAAACAGCATTAGCTGGCGTATTCGTATCAGGTATCATTTTTATCATTCTTTCATTAACTGGTCTTCGTGAACAAATTATAAATGCAATTCCAATTGAATTAAAATTAGCAATTGGTAGCGGTATTGGATTCTTTATTACTTTTGTCGGTTTAAAAAACTCAGGTATTATCGTAAGTAACCCTGCGACATTCGTATCACTTGGTAAATTAAATGAACCTGCTGTTTTATTAACGATTTTCGGTTTAGTTATTACTGTAGTTTTAATGGCTAGAAAAATAAAAGCCGGTGTATTTTTAGGTATGATCATTACTGCAATCGCAGGTATGATTTTTGGAATTATCGACTTACCATCTTCAGTTGTTGGTCCAGTACCAAGTATTGCTCCAACATTTGGTCAAGCAATTAAACATATTCCAGATGTTTTCTCTTCAGGTAAAATGTTTGCTGTAGTATTAACTTTCTTTATTGTAGATTTCTTTGATGCAACTGGTACATTAGTAGCTGTAGCTAACCAAGCTGGATTATTAAAAGAAAACAAACTTGAAAGAGCTGGTAAAGCATTAATGGTTGATGCAACTGCTGTAGTAGTTGGTTCAACTTTAGGTACAAGTACTACTACTTCTTATATTGAGTCAACTGCTGGTGTAGCTGCTGGTGGACGTACTGGATTCTCAGCAGTAGTAACAGGTATTCTTTTCTTATTAGCATTATTCTTCGCACCACTTTTAGGAGTAGTAACTGCAGCGGTAACTTCACCTGCTTTAATCGTAGTCGGAGTTTTAATGGTTTCATCTATTGGTCAAATTGATTGGAAAAAGTTCGAAATTGCTGTTCCAGCATTCTTTACAATTATTGCAATGCCTCTAACTTATAGTATTGCAACTGGTATCGCAGTTGGATTCATTTTCTATCCGATTTCAATGATTGCTGCTGGAAAAGCGAAAAAAATTCATCCTGTAATGTATGTGTTGTTTGTAGTATTCCTATTATTCTTAGCGTATTTCAGAGAGTAGATCTAAAGTTAAAAATAGTCTGTACAATGAAAATTCTTTCATTGTACAGGCTTTTTCTTTTTTTTTTAATTGTGTACTATAAAAGTAAAAAATTCTATAGGGGTAATATTGATGGATTTTCATGAACAAAAGATTCTACCAGCCGTTAGAAAAATAAAGGATTTAGAAAAATTATTAACTACACCGTATAAATATATTGTTATTCTTGATATTCATATTGGTCAATTGAAAAGTGTAGTTTCTCTTGCTAAGCAACATGGAAAGAAAGTATTTTTACATGTCGACCTTATACATGGTTTACAAAGTGATGGGCATGCAGCGGAATTTCTTTGTCAAGAATACAAGCCAGATGGATTACTTTCTACAAAATCCAATGTTATTTTAAAGGCTAAGCAAAAAGGGGTTATTGCCATCCAACGGATCTTTTTGATTGACTCCGGAGCAATGGAAAAAAGTTTTTTGTTATTAGAAAAAACAAAGCCCGATTACATTGAAGTGTTACCAGGAGCGCTTACGAATGTTATTGGAGAGGTAAAAGAAAGAACTGGTATACCTATTTTAGCTGGTGGATTTATAAGAACTGTTGAAGATGTGGATGCAGCTTTAAATGCTGGTGCTACTGCAATTACAACATCGGATAAAGACTTATGGAAAAAATTCCTAAAATAATGGCAGAAATGTGAAAATTCTTGTTGACACCGCTTTCATTTGAGGTTAGCATAAAAGACAAGTTAATAAACGTGACGGAGAAATGAAGAGATCCACAATTAATTGTTTCTATTTATTAATAGAAGCTGATTGATTGTGGGTCTTTTTGTTTTTAGGCTCAGTTAATAATTGGTATGCACTAATATCATACTCGTTGTCTCAATACTTCTTTTCTATATTAACAGAGTTATTATTAAAAAGAATGGCCATTCGATTTATTTTCGCTCACGAGAAAACTTAATCTTAAATTGAATGTGGATGGAGTGAAATTATGTCAGGATTTTTAGGGGAATTAATTGGAACTGCTTTGCTAATTGTTTTAGGTGGAGGAGTTTGTGCAGGTGTAAGTTTAAAAAAATCATTTGCTAAGGATTCAGGTTGGATTGTAATAACTCTAGGATGGGGTCTAGCAGTTGCAATATCTGTTTATGCAGTAGGAAGTATTAGTGGAGCGCATTTAAATCCAGCTGTTACTTTAGCATTAGCTTTTAAAGGCTCATTTCCATGGAGTCAAGTACCCGAATACATTGCAGCACAAATGATTGGTGCTATGATCGGAGCAACAATTGTTTATTTACATTATCTACCTCATTGGAAAGAAACAGAAGATCCAGGAACAAAATTAGGTGTATTTGCAACGGGTCCTGCTATTCCTAATACATTTGCAAATCTTTTAAGTGAATTGATTGGAACGTTCATCTTAGTTTTTGGTATTTTAGCAATTGGGTCAAATAAATTTGCAGATGGTTTAAATCCTTTTATCGTAGGTTTCTTAATTGTTAGCATTGGTTTATCATTAGGCGGAACGACTGGTTATGCAATTAATCCGGCTCGTGACTTAGGACCTCGCATTGCACACTTTTTATTACCTATTACTGGTAAAGGGGGTTCAAATTGGAAATACGCATGGATTCCAGTTGTTGGGCCAGCATTAGGAGGATCACTTGCAGGATTATTCTATCAAATTATTTTTGAAGGTAAGCATAACTCTGCAATTATTTATTTAGGAATTGTAACAGTTGGTATTTTAATAGTTTCTTATTTAACAAGTAAAAAGAGTCAAAGTCATACAAATAATAGAAAAGTAGTAGCTTAATGAGGAGATGGGACGATTATGAATAAATACATTCTTTCTTTAGATCAAGGTACAACAAGTTCTCGTGCAATTCTATTTAATAAAAATGGCAAAATAGTCCATGTTGCACAAAAAGAATTTACACAGCATTTTCCAAAGCCAGGATGGGTTGAGCATAATGCGCAAGAAATTTGGGGGTCAATTTTAGCTGTTATTGCTACTTGTTTAAGTGAAGCAGATGTAAAACCTGAGCAAATTGTAGGTATAGGTATTACAAATCAACGCGAAACAACAGTTGTGTGGGACAAAACAACTGGAAAACCAATCTATAATGCAATCGTGTGGCAATCACGTCAAACGAGTGAGATATGTGATGATCTAAAAGAGAAAGGCTATGGAGAGGTTGTTCGTGAAAAAACAGGTCTTTTAATTGATGCCTATTTCTCTGGAACAAAAGTTAAGTGGATTCTAGATAATGTAGAAGGTGCAAGAGAGAAAGCAGAACGTGGTGAATTATTATTTGGAACAATTGATACTTGGCTTGTATGGAAATTATCTGGAGGCAATGTACATGTTACAGATTATTCAAATGCATCACGTACATTAATGTATAACATTCATGACTTAAGTTGGGATGATGAGCTACTTGAAATGCTAACGGTACCAAAAAGTATGCTTCCAGAAGTACGATCTTCTTCTGAAGTATATGGCCATACTGTTGATTACCATTTCTTTGGTCAAAATGTACCTATTGCAGGGATAGCTGGTGACCAACAAGCTGCGTTATTTGGTCAAGCTTGCTTTAGCGAAGGAATGGCGAAAAATACTTATGGTACTGGTTGTTTTATGTTAATGAATACTGGTGAAAAAGCGGTAAAATCTAATCATGGCTTATTAACAACAATTGCATGGGGCCTAAATGGAAAAGTTGAATATGCTTTAGAAGGAAGTATTTTCGTAGCAGGTTCCGCTATTCAATGGTTACGTGATGGAATGCGCATGTTTAAAGATGCTAGTAATAGTGAGGAATATGCTACTAGAGTTCAATCTACAGATGGAGTTTATATTGTACCCGCATTTGTTGGTCTAGGTACTCCTTATTGGGATAGTGATGTACGGGGAGCGGTTTTTGGATTAACTCGTGGAACAACGAAGGAACATTTTATTCGTGCAACACTGGAAGCATTAGCTTATCAAACCAAAGATGTATTATGTGCAATGGAAGCTGATTCGGGTATTGAACTAAAAACTTTACGTGTGGATGGTGGAGCAGTTAAGAATAATTTCTTAATGCAATTCCAAAGTGACATATTAGATGTCCCAGTTGAACGTCCTGAAGTAAATGAAACAACTGCTTTAGGTGCAGCTTATTTAGCAGGTCTAGCTGTTGGTTATTGGGAAAATCAAGAAACAATCTCAAAACAATGGAACATGGATAAGAGATTTAAACCGGAAATGCAAGATGATAAAAGAGAAGAACTATACAGTGGTTGGAAAAAAGCAATAGAAGCAACAAAAGCTTTCAAATAACATAGTATAGTGTTAAAATAGAAACAAGTTAATATTTCGGTAGGAGATTTAGAGAGACCACAACATGCTATAGAAGAATTTCTATAGTGATGTTTGTGGTCTCTTTTTTTCGTATTTTAAGGAGGAAAAGCCATGAAATTTTCAGGTGCACTACGAAAAGATGTCATAAAAACAGTAAATAAAAGAGAATTAGATGTAATCGTAATCGGTGGAGGTATAACTGGAGCTGGTATTGCCTTAGATGCTAGTACACGTGGATTATCAACAATCGTATTTGAAATGCAAGACTTTGCAGCAGGTACATCTAGTCGTTCAACTAAGCTTGTACATGGTGGATTACGATACTTAAAACAATTAGAAGTAAAAATGGTAGCAGAAGTTGGGAAAGAACGTGCAATTGTTTACGAAAATGGTCCTCACGTAACAACTCCAGAATGGATGTTATTACCTTTCCATAAAGGTGGTACATTTGGTGCATATAGTACATCAATAGGATTAAGGATTTATGATTTCCTAGCTGGTGTAAAAAGAAGTGAACGCAGAAAAATGTTTAATCGTGAACAAACGATTGAAAAAGAGCCACTTGTAAAACAAGAAGGGTTAAAAGGTGGCGGATACTATGTAGAGTACCGCACAGATGATGCTCGTCTAACAATTGAGGTAATGAAAGAAGCAATTGCTCATGGGGCTAAAGCAGTGAACTATGCTAAAGTAGATGGTTTCTTATATAAAGATGGTAAAGTATGCGGTGTAATTGTCGTTGATCTATTGGATGGTGAAGTATATGAAGTATACGGCAAAAAAATTGTAAATGCAGCGGGACCCTGGGTTGATTCACTACGTGAAATGGATCAATCAAAGAGAGGTAAGGTATTACAGCTATCTAAAGGTGTTCACTTAGTTATTGATCATAGCCGTTTCCCGCTCGGTCAAGCAATCTATTTTGATACGCCAGACGGACGTATGGTATTTGCGATTCCTCGAGATGGAAAGACATATGTTGGTACAACAGATACATTTTATAATGAAGATGCTGCGAAACCACAAATGACTAATGAAGACTGTAACTATATTATCAATGCAATCAACTATATGTTTCCAACAATAAATATCTCGAAAAAGGATATAGAATCAAGTTGGGCAGGGGTACGTCCGTTAATATATGAAGAAGGGAAAAGTGCATCCGAAATTTCACGCAAAGATGAAATTTGGACTTCAAATTCTGGCTTAATAACAATTGCTGGTGGAAAGTTAACGGGGTATCGAAAAATGGCCGAAACGGTAATTGACTATGTAATTGGATTACTAAAAAAGGAAGGATACAATTCTAACTATATAAAAAGTAAGACAAAACATATGCCTATCTCTGGTGGACATGTAGGTGGAGCATCACAATTTTCTAAATATATTTCTGAAAAAACCAAAGAAGGAATCAAGTATGGTTTGTCAGAAAATCAAGCTGAACGTTTTACAAAATTTTATGGTTCCAATGTTGATACATTATTTCAGTTAGCAAGTCAATACAGAATGGTGGCTAATCAATATAATTTACCTTTAGATGTCTTCGTACCGCTTTTATATGCAATAGACTTTGAGATGGTTGTAAAACCAGTCGACTTTTTTATACGTCGTACTGGTGCATTGTTCTTCAATATTCATTGGGTATATGAATGGAGAGACTCAGTAATTGAATTTATGTCAATAAAGCTAGAGTGGAGTAAGGAACAAAAAGCAAAATACACTACAGAGTTAGATCAAGCATTAGTAGAAGCAGTGAAACCAATTGGGAAATTTAAGAAGAATGCAACGTTAGCTTAAAGGATCAAAGGATGCTTCTTTATGAAGCATCCTATTAAAGTGAATATAGTAACTATTGTTAATAAAGAGCTCAGGTAAATGGAACATTCTGAATAATAGTTCTTTTATTTTAGTATTGTAATTAATTTAAATAGCTGATATATTATTCTATGTTGTCCCAAACGAGGGAAAACAAATGAAATAAAAAAACAAAAAACATTTAAAAAAGTTGTTGACTAAAACAAGCTTTAAATGATATGATTTATAAGTCGCTTCTGAAGCGATGAAGTGAACTTTGAAAACTAAACAAAACATGAAGTAAACGTCAATTATTAGTTTTTTGAGCAATACAAGATTTAAACTTAACTTTTATGGAGAGTTTGATCCTGGCTCAGGACGAACGCTGGCGGCGTGCCTAATACATGCAAGTCGA
>NZ_MDKC01000016.1 GCF_001712755.1 Gottfriedia luciferensis | reverse complement strand
TTACTCACCCGTCCGCCGCTAACTAACGGGAGCAAGCTCCCATTAGTCCGCTCGACTTGCATGTATTAGGCACGCCGCCAGCGTTCGTCCTGAGCCAGGATCAAACTCTCCATAAAAGTTAAGTTTAAATCTTGTATTGCTCAAAAAAACTAATAATTGACGTTTACTTCATGTTTTGTTTAGTTTTCAAAGTTCACCTTGTCGCTCTGAAGCGACTTAAACATCTTAACATTTTCTATTGAATGTTGTCAATGTTTTTTTTAAAGTTTTTTTCGTTGTCATTTCGTATTAATGTGACAACGTTTAATAATATAACACCTATAAAAACAAAATACAATACCTAATTTTAAATTCTTTTTATTCAGATAGTTTTTACCAGATTCCAATAAATAAATGATGTCCTTATTCCTTTAAAAAGATACATCCAATCATAAAAAAAACTGGCTAAAAGTATTCCTTTAGCCAGTTAGTTAAATCTTATTTATGTCTCATTAATGGGAACAATAGAACGTCACGGATTGAAGGAGAATTAGTTAACAACATAACTAATCGATCAATACCTATTCCAAGACCACCTGTTGGTGGCATACCATGTTCTAATGCTTCGATATAATCATCATCCATCATATGTGCTTCGTCATTACCAAGCTCACGTTCTTTAAGCTGTGCTTCAAAACGCTCTTTTTGGTCAATTGGATCATTTAACTCTGTAAATGCGTTAGCGTGTTCACGTGCCACGATAAATAACTCAAAACGATCAGTAAAACGTGGATCGTCAGCATTCTTTTTCGCAAGCGGTGAAATTTCTACAGGGTGACCATAAATAAATGTAGGTTGAATTAATGTTTCTTCAACTTTTTGTTCGAAGAATTCGTTAATAATATGACCAACAGACATATTCTCATTAACTTCAACATTATGTTCTTTAGCATATTGTCTTGCTTGCTCAACTGACATCTCTGGCCAGAAATCTACTCCACAAGCTTCTTTAATCGCATCTACCATGTGAAGTCTAGTCCATTTTGGCTCTAGGTTTACTGTGTACTCACCGTAAGGAATCGTAGTAGTACCTAAAACTTCTTTAGCGATATGAGCAATTAGATTTTCAGTAAGTTCCATAATATCAGCATAATCAGCATAAGCTTCATATAATTCAATCATCGTAAACTCTGGGTTATGACGAGTAGAAATACCTTCATTACGGAATACGCGACCAATTTCATAAACTTTTTCAAGTCCACCTACAATAAGTCGTTTTAAATGTAGCTCAATTGCAATGCGCATATATAATTCCATATCAAGCGCGTTATGATGAGTGATAAACGGTCTTGCTGAAGCTCCACCTGCAATAGCATGTAGCATAGGAGTTTCAACTTCTAAATAACCTTGGCTATCTAAATAACGTCTCATAGATTGGATAATTTTACTGCGAGCAATAAATGTTTGTCGGCTATCCATATTCATTAAATCTAAATATCTTTGACGGTAACGTTGTTCAACATCTTGTAAACCATGGAATTTATCAGGAAGTGGTAATAACGCTTTTGAAAGGAATGTATATTCTTTCACTTTAATAGATAATTCCCCTACATTCGTTTTAAATACCACACCAGTAACACCTACAATGTCACCTAAATCAGTAATATCAAAGATTTCATATTGTTCTTCGCCTACAGCATCTTTACGAACATAGATTTGAACTTGTCCATTTAAATCTTGAACATGTGCAAACCCAGCTTTACCTTTACCACGTTTAGTCATTACTCGACCTGCAAATGAAACAACAATCGCTTTTTCTTCTAGTTCTTCTTTAGAAAACTGGTCAAATTGTGCTAATAAATCATTTGAAGAATGTGTGCGCACAAACTTTTTACCGAATGGATCGATACCTTTTCCTTCAAGTGTTTTTAATTTCTCCCTACGTATAAGGGCTTGATCATTTAATTCTTCGTGACTCATTTTCTCAACTCCACGTAATTATTCAAATATTTAAATACAATATGATTTTAATAGAAAAACTGCCAGTATTTCGATCTGGCAGTTTTGTTTACTATAACTTATTATATTTTGTCAAGCGAAACCTGTCAAACTTACAAAGCTTGAGTTGCTTTCATTTTTTCTTCTACTTCATTAACGTATGTTGTTAATACTTCAACCATTTGAGCACGAGTACTAACTTCGTTAATTTGATCTCGAACTAATGCAGTGCCTTTCAAACCTTTTAAATACCAAGCTGTATGTTTTCTCATTTCCATTACAGCTACATGTTCATTTTTTAGATCAATTAATCGGTCTAAATGCAATAAACATACATCAATTTTTTCACGAGCTTCTGGCTCAGGCATTAATACACCAGATTCTAAGTATTTAACTGTACGATAAATCATCCACGGATTTCCTAATGCAGCACGACCGATCATTACGCCATCACAGCCTGTTTCATCTAACATACGCTTAGCATCTTGAGGAGTCTCCACATCACCATTACCAATTACCGGTATAGAAACCTGATTTTTAACTTCTTTAATCCAGCTCCAATCAGATTTCCCTTCATACATTTGATAACGAGTTCGTCCATGGATCGCAACTGCTTTTCCACCCGCTGCTTCAACTGCTTTTGCATTATCTACTACATATATGTGATCGTCATCCCATCCAAGACGCATTTTAACTGTAACTGGTTTACTGACATTCTGTGCTACAGCATATACCATTTCATGAATTTTATTTGGGTCTAAAAGCCATTTAGCTCCTGCGTCTACTTTTGTAATCTTAGGAACAGGGCACCCCATATTAATATCAATAATATCTGCATTCGTATTTTCGTCAACGTACTTAGCAGCTTCAACTAATGTTGATTTTTCACCACCAAAAATTTGTAAGCTTAATGGCTTTTCACGTTCATCCATATAAAGCATATCTAATGTTCTTTTATTGTTGTGAAGAATAGCTTTATCACTTACCATCTCTGCACATACTAAACCTGCACCGAATTCTTTTACTGTCAAACGGAAAGCTGAGTTACATACTCCAGCCATCGGTGCTAATACGACGGGATTTTTCATCTCGATGTCACCAATTTTTAGCACATCCCATCCTCCTTCTATTACAATAAAACTTTATATTGATAATTCCTCTACACTTACTTTTAATTGTTTTGCACAATCATGCAAAAACTGTTCAGTTGGCATACGATTCCCTCGCTCAACTTCGCCTAACACCGAAACAGAAACTCCAAGGTTTTTTGCAAAGCCTTCTTGGGTAAAACCTTTTAATTTTCTAAAAGCCCTAATCCGTCTACCCCACTTTTCAGCTTCCATAATCGAACTCCTTTATCCTCTAAAAATTTAGTTTCAACCTTAATTGATTGGTTAATTTCTTTTAAGGGGATTAATACAAAGCTTCTTTCAAACATTCTCGGGTGCGGTATTCTTAGGTGCTCAACTTCTATATCTTCGTGATTATAGAGTAAAATGTCAAGGTCTATTGTTCTTGGACCCCAACGTAATTCCCTTTTTCTACCAAGGTTTTGTTCGATCCCTTGTGTAACATCAAGTAATTGAAGTGGTGTTAAATTGGTAGAAATTTTAATAACGAGATTTAAAAATGGATCTTGGTCTACGTATCCAACTGGGTCTGTTTCATAGATAGAAGAGATGTGTTCTACTTGAATATCTGGATGATTCACTAATTCCCTAATAGCCTTTGTAAGAAAACCTTCTCGGTCGCCTATATTCGTTCCTAAACTTAAATATGATTCATTTTTCATATGCGACCTCTTGTTATTTCAACCGCTACAAAATCATAATGTCCTGGTATTGGTGGATCTGGTTTTATGACTTTTACAGTACATTGTTGAATTAAATCATATGTATTTAATATTTGTTTAGCAATCCCTTCAGCCACTGATTCCACTAAGTCATACGACTGACCTTGAACTACTTCTTCGCATGTTTTAAATAAGTCTGCGTAACTTACTGAATACGCCAAATCATCTGTTTCTCCTGCTTTTTTTGTATCTAATTCGACAATTAAATCAACATTAAATCGTTGCCCTAATGTTTTCTCCTCTTTAAATACACCATGGTATCCATAAAATCTCATACCTGTTACATATATTTTATCCATTATTTACTCCAATCTTTAACATAGCATCCATCATTTTAGCCATACGGGAAATCGCTAACACGTCATGTACTCGTACAATTTCGCAGCCTTTCGTAATACCTAAACAGACTGTAGCCCCTGTACCTTCCATTCGCTCATGTACTTCAGTACCAAGAACCTCCCCTATAAACCTTTTTCTAGAAGTACCAAGTAACACTGGATAGTCCAGTGCTTTAATCTGCTCCATTTGGTTTAACACTTCCAAATTCTGCCCAGCTGATTTTGCAAAACCAACACCCGGATCCAAAATAATCATTTCATCCTTTACACCTGCACGTTTTGCAATATTAATACTTTCAACTAAATCACAGACAAGATCACTCATTAAACTATAATAGTTTTCATCTGTTCGATTGTGCATTAAACAAATTGGAACATTGTACGCAGCAGCCACTTCAGCAATTTTAGGGTCTTTCTTTGCTCCCCAAACATCATTAATGATTGTAGCTCCTGCTTCAACAGCTTGTTTTGCCACTTCAGATTTATATGTATCAATGGAAATTGGGACATCAATTTCTTTAGATAGTGCTTTAATAATCGGAACAACTCTTCTTAACTCTTCGTCTTCATCAACTATGGCAGCTCCAGGTCTTGTCGATTCCCCACCTATATCAATAATTTTTGCTCCATCAGCAATTAACTTCTTTGCATGTTGTATCGCTAATTCAATTTCATTGTATCGACCACCATCAGAAAATGAGTCTGGGGTTACGTTTAAAATCCCCATTACTATTGTTTCATCCTGAATAGGTAATGCGTAATTTCCACAAATCAAAGGTTTTGTTGCTCTTCTCACACTTGTTCACTTCTTTCCATTTCATTCATGCTTAATAAGGATTGTCGGTGAATTCTATAATCCTTTTGCAAATCCTTTATTACGCTACTTTCACTAACATTAAAGCTCCGCTCGCCAATTACTGTAACGGGAATAATTTCTTGGATTGAATTTGAAATAAATATTTCATCCGCTTTTAACAGCTCTTGCTCTGTGTAGAAACCCTCTTCAACTGTAATCCCTTTTAATTTTGCCCAATGAATCACGAACTGTCTCGTTATCCCATTCAAGATTCCCGTATCAACGTGTGGTGTATATAATCGATTTTGATTAATAAAGAAGAGATTTGAAACGATACCTTCTGAAAGAAACCCATCTTTGTTTAAAAAGATTCCTTCTATACTTGGTAAGTTACCGATCTCTTTTTTCCCGATAATATTATTTAAATAATGATGAGACTTTAATCGTTCTTTTCCTTCAGGAGAGTTTCGAGGGGTATTAAGTATTACCCCTTCTTTCTCTAAGATATTACTTTCATGCATAGGTTTAATGAAAATAATGGTATTTGGATTCGAATACTGCCCAGTGTATAAACCTATTTCACCTACACCTGCTGAAACATTCAAACGTATATACGCATCTTGCAACCCATTTAATTCAATTAACTTATTTAAAATCGTTTGTATTTCCTCATCTAGCAAATTCCACTCGATATTCAGGTTCAATAACGACTTTCTTAAACGCTTTAAATGATCAAATAATAAAAATGGATGCCCATTATAGATCCGAAATGTTTCAAATACTCCTAAGCCATATAAAAAGCCATGATCAAATGGAGATATTTTCACTTCATGATCGTTCAAGAATTCTCCATTAAAATATAGTTTCATACTGTACTCCTAGATGGTTTATATGCTTGTAAAAAGTTTCTAAGCATTTCTTTACCGAATTGTGACATAATCGATTCCGGATGAAATTGCACTCCTTCAATCGGTAATGTCTTATGTTTTAAAGCCATAATTTCTCCCTCATTCGTCCAAGCTGTAATTTCAAGCTCCTCAGGGAAAGTTTCTTTTTTAACAATTAAAGAGTGATATCGTGTAACATCAATTGGTGATGGTAGATCATTAAATAATCCTAAACCTTCATGTGTAATTGCAGATGTTTTTCCGTGCATTAAGCGTTCTGCACGTATTACGTCACCTCCAAACACTTGAGCGATTGATTGGTGTCCTAAGCATACGCCTAAAATTGGGATTTTCCCAGCAAAGTGTTCAATTGCTTTTAAACTGATTCCTGCCTCGTTTGGTGTACAAGGACCTGGTGAAATCATCAAATAAGATGGGGCTAATGCTTCGATTTCTTCTAAAGTAATTTCATCATTTCGTTTAACAATTAACTCTTCACCTAATTCGCCTAAATATTGAACTAGATTATAGGTAAATGAATCATAATTATCAATCATTAATATCATTTTACATTCCCACCCAACTGTGCTTTTTCTTCACTTACTTTCTTAGCTGTCCATAAAGCTTGAGCTTTCTTAAGGCTTTCTAAATACTCATGTTTTGGATTAGAATCAATAACAATGCCAGCACCGGCTTGTACAAATGCTTGCTGGTCTTTTGTAATCATTGTTCGAATCGTAATGTTTAACTCCATATCTCCAGTGAAGCTAATCCATCCAACAGAACCTGTATAAATGCCACGCTTGGTCGGCTCTAGTTCTTCAATAATTTCCATCGTACGGATTTTTGGAGCTCCTGTTATTGTTCCCCCGGGAAATACTGCTTTTAACAAGTCAAATGAATCTTTACCCTTTTGTAGCTCACCTCTAACATTTGAAACAAGGTGCATTACATGTGAATACTTTTCGATCACTAATAGTTCGTCCACTTCAACAGTTCCATATTCGCATACTCTTCCTAAATCATTGCGCTCTAGATCAACTAACATAATATGCTCAGCTTGTTCTTTTTCATTTGAACGTAGTTCTTCCATCAATTGTTGTTCTTCTTCAACTGTTTTACCACGTGACCTCGTACCTGCTATTGGTCTTGTCCAAACTTCTTGATCACGTTTTGCTACTAACAGTTCTGGTGAGCAACTAACAATTTGAAACTCGTCAAAATCTAAATAGGACATATATGGTGATGGATTTATTTCTCTAAGCTGCTCATATATATACAGTGGATCTGTTACAAGCGTCTCAGATTGTAGCACGGATAAATTCACCTGGAATACATCCCCCGCACTGATATATTCTTTAACATTACCAACAGCATCTGTAAATTTTTGTTCAGACATATAAATTGTTTTTTCAATCTCCTCGGTAGAAGTTCTTCTAGATAAATCGATTTGCTCTATTTCACTAATGAAGAACTCTTCTAAAGAGTCTATTCGTTCTTGTGCCTTATCAGCATTATTCATTTCATCTATTACAATAAAATATAATTGATTTTCTTGATGGTCAAAAACAACCACTTCATGGAAGATTAATAAATAAACATCTGGAATATTGTAAACATCCTCAGCCATCTTTGGTAGGTCTTCGATATAATGGTTACAGTCATATGTGAAATAACCGATTGCTCCACACTGAAATGGTGGTAGGTCATCTCTTTTTTCCGCTGTGTATTTAGTTAGATATTCCTTTGCTAAATCTATTGGATTTCCTACATATTCTACTATTTCGGAGCATCCTTCAATTCCTACTTCGACCGTTAATTTATTATCCTTCCCATATAACTTTGCAACTGGATTAGATGCCATAATTGAATATCTTCCGTCACGACCACTTTCAAGAAGTACGGCATTCTTTTTCTCTTTTGCCGTTTCTACAAAGTATTTAAAGAAAGGTGTAGTATAATTGATAACTTTTGAAAAGATTTCATAATTCATGTGAATATCCCCCTCTGATAGCGCTTCTTTTTTCATTTTACACAAAAAGTAAGAAGTATACATCAAAGCATTTTATGGAAAAACAAAAAACCCCTCTGCAGCTAGCAAAGGGGTTTTAAATTTATCATTTAATCAACCAAAAAAATTACTCAAATTGGAATAATGCTGTACTTAAATAACGCTCTCCATTACTTGGAATGATCGCAAGTACTTTCTTACCTTTTCCAAGTTTTTTTGCAACTTGTAATGCAGCACTAATCGCAGCACCAGAAGAGATACCTACAAGTATACCTTCTTCTTTTGCTACTTTTCTAGCTGTTTCCATTGCATCATCATTTTTGATTTGTACGATTTCATCATAAATATCCGTGTTCAATGTTTCAGGTATAAAACCTGCTCCAATGCCTTGGATTTTATGCGGACCTGGTTTACCACCTGATAAAACTGGAGAGTCTTCAGGTTCAACTGCGACAATATTAATGCCAGGGTAAGCTTCTCTTAAAACAGCTCCTGCACCAGAGATTGTTCCTCCTGTACCTACTCCTGAAATAAATGCGTCAAGTTGGTCTCCCATTTGTTCAACAATTTCAGGACCAGTTGTTAAACGGTGAACTTCAGGATTTGCAATATTATTAAACTGTTGTGGAACGAAATATCCGTTTTCTTTTGCTAATTCATCAGCTTTACGAATTGCTCCTCCCATTCCTTCAGGACCTGGAGTTAGAACTAATTCTGCGCCATATGCACGTAATAAGTTTCGTCTCTCAATACTCATTGTTTCTGGCATTACTAGAATTGATTTATAGCCTTTAGCAGCAGCTACCATTGCTAATCCAATACCAGTATTTCCACTAGTTGGTTCAATAATTGTATCACCTGGTTTTATTAAACCTTTTTTCTCCGAATCCTCGATCATCGCAAGTGCAATACGATCTTTAACACTGCTACCAGGATTCATAAACTCTAGTTTTAAGTAAATTTCCGCGCTGTCCTCGTCTACTAATCTGTTAAGTTTTACAATTGGAGTTCTACCGATTAATTCGTAAACTGAATTTGCAACTTTCATTTCATCCACTCCTAATTCCAAGTATATTGACCTGTTTAATATACATTATGTAAAAAACAAAAGAATCTGTCAATTACTTTCTCCTATACATAACTTGTATGAAATTCATAATAAATTATGAAAAGAAAGCTCGACAAATTCCTTCAATTTTCACCTACAATTTGTTAATTAACTCTTTTAATTGTTCATCAGAATAATGATAAGGTTGATTACAGAAATGACATGTTACTTCTGCTTCTCCATCCTCTTCTAAGATTAATTCCAATTCTTGTTTACCAATACTTAAAAGAGCACCCTCAATTCTCTCTCTTGAGCATTGACATTGGAATTTTACATCCATCGTTTCTAAAACTTTAACTTCTTCTTTACCTAACACTTCATATAAAATTTCTTCTGGAGTCAGGCCTTCTTCAATTAGTTTAGAAACTGGTTTAATCGTTTTTAAACGATTTTCAATTTGTGTAATACATTCTTCACTAGCGCCAGGTAAGATTTGAATAATAAATCCTCCACTTGCTAAAATCGAATGATCTGGGTTTACTAACACACCGACACCTACAGATGAAGGTGTTTGTTCAGATACAGCAAAATAGTAAGTAAAGTCTTCACCAAGTTCACCTGATACAATAGGTACTGAGCCTGTGAAAGGTTCTCTCATACCAATATCTTTAACAACTGAGATTGTACCTACAGTACCAACAGCTTTTGCTACATCAATTTTTCCATGTTTGTTAAGTTCAGTTTGTACATGTGGATTTTGTACATATCCTCGTACTTCACCTTTTGCATTACTATCGACTAAAATATGGCCAATTGGGCCATTACCTTCAACCTTTAAAGTTAATTTCTCTTCGCCTTTTAACATAGCACCCATCATTGTAGCAGCTGTGAGTGTACGACCTAATGCAGCAGAAGCGTTTGACCAAGTGTCATGACGTTCTTGAGCTTCTTTTACAATATTTGTTGATCTAACGCTATATGCACGGACTTCACCGTTAAAAGCTAATGCTTTTACTAAATAATCTTTCATGATGTACCCCTTTTTAAGAATTTCGTTTATAAATTAAATGTAGACCCTTTAGTGTTAAATATGGATCCATGACATCAATGATATCCGATTCCTTAGATATTAATGATGCAAGTCCACCAGTTGCTATAACAGTAGGTTCTACCTTTGCTTGAGCTTTCATTCGTTTTACAATACCTTCAACTTGACCTACATAACCATATAGGATTCCAACCTGCATTGCTTCTACAGTTGTACGACCAACAATATTAGAAGGTCTTGAAAGCTCTATGCGAGGCAACTTTGAGGCCTTTGTATAGAGTGCCTCTGTTGAAATATTGATACCTGGAGCAATTGCTCCACCGATATAATTTTTATTTTCATCTATATAACAATATGTAGTAGCTGTTCCGAAATCTACAATTATCAGCGGACTTCCGTATTGTGCAATTCCAGCAACCGCATTAACAATTCGGTCTGCGCCAACTTCTTTCGGATTATCATATTTTATGTTTAAACCTGTTTTTATACCAGGACCAACGATTAGTGGCTTTTGTTTAAAGTATTTTGTTGCCATTCTTTCCAGTGAGAACATAATCGGTGGGACAACTGATGAAATAATGACTGCATGAAACTCATCAAACCCAATACCTGCATATTCAAGTAATGAACCAATGACCATACCGTACTCATCTTCTGTTTTATAACGATTCGTCTCAATTCTCCAATGATGTATTAACTCATCTTCTTGGTAAACACCTAAAACAGTATTTGTATTTCCTACATCGATTACAAACAACATATAATCCACCGTCTCTCCATTTCAAAAATAAAACTTTTATTTTATATTTTTTGTCTCAAGTACATTTTTTAATCACTATAAAAATAATGATAACACAAGTTGATAGTAGTTTAAAAATAGATGCTTTCTACTGTGGTCATGGGTTCCTATTGGTTTGTTAAAACGCTTCAATGAAACGATATCCCCGTGGTCGTGGTCAACTTTACTTTTCACCAATAAACAAAAGAAAGAGTGTCTAGAAAGACACTCTTAATTTTTTATTCAGTGATTTTAGGCTCAGTTGGTTCATCATTCTTTTTAGAAATGTTGACTTTAACCTCATCTTTTGAAGATGGAGATGTAGGAAGTGTACCTTGTTCCCAAAGACTCTTAATTCCTTTTGCATCTAAAGTTTCCACTTCTAATAATGTGTTAGCAAGCAAGTCTAATTTATCGCGATGCGTCTTAATAATATCAGTTGCTTTTGCATAACAGTCTTTAATGATTGTTTGAATCTCAACGTCGATTTCATAAGCAATTTTATCACTATAATTTTGTTCATTATTAAAGTCTCTACCAAGGAATACATTTCCTCCTTGAGATTGACCAAATTGCAATGGACCTAGTTTATCGCTCATACCGAACTCAGTAACCATACGACGAGCAATACCAGTTGCACGTTGGAAGTCATTATGAGCTCCTGTACTTACTTCACCAAATACCACTTCTTCTGCAACACGTCCACCAAGTAGACCTGTAATTTTATCAAGTAATTCTGGTTTTGTCATAAAGTAACGATCTTCTTTTGGAAGCATTACTGCATAACCACCAGCTTGACCACGAGGTACAATTGTTACTTTATGAACCATTTCAGCCTCGTCTAACACTTGGCCAATAACCGTATGTCCAGCTTCATGGAATGCAACAATTTTTCGCTCTTTTTCAGATATAACTTTATTTTTCTTAGCAGGTCCCGCAATTACACGGTCAGTTGCTTCGTCAATATCAAGCATATCAATTTTCTTTTTATCACGACGAGCCGCAACTAATGCCGCTTCGTTTAATAAGTTTTCTAAATCTGCACCAGAGAAACCAGGAGTTCTTTGAGCAATAGCTTTTAAGTCTACCTCTGGTGACAATGGTTTATTTCTTGAATGAACTTTTAATACCGCTTCACGTCCTATTACATCTGGACGGTCTACTGTAATCTGTCTATCAAATCGACCTGGACGTAATAACGCTGGGTCAAGAACATCTGCACGGTTTGTTGCAGCGATGATGATAATACCTTCGTTAGCACCAAAACCATCCATTTCAACAAGTAACTGGTTTAATGTTTGTTCACGCTCATCGTGACCTCCACCTAATCCAGCACCACGCTGACGACCTACAGCATCGATTTCATCAATAAATATGATACAAGGAGCGTTTTTCTTCGCATTTTCAAATAAATCACGAACACGAGAAGCACCGACCCCTACAAACATTTCAACGAAATCAGAACCACTGATTGAGAAGAATGGAACTCCAGCTTCTCCTGCAACAGCTCTTGCTAATAATGTTTTACCTGTTCCAGGAGGTCCTACTAATAGTACCCCTTTAGGAATTCTTGCACCTAATTCAGAAAACTTACGAGGATCCTTCAAGAACTCTACAACTTCAACAAGCTCTTGCTTCTCTTCATCTGCACCTGCAACATCTTTAAATCGTACTTTCTTTTTCTCGTCATTATAAAGACGAGCTTTGCTCTTCCCAAAGTTCATAACACGGCTTCCGCCACCTTGTGCTTGATTCATTAAGAAGAAGAAAAGAATGAAAATAATAACAAATGGAATGAGTGAAGTGAAAATTTGCACCCATGCACTTGTTGTTTCAGCTGGATTCCAATTAGCCTTTATTTTATAGTCAGCAACTGCTTTGTTAACTATTTTTGTCGTTTCGTCACTAATTGGTACTTGAGTTTGGAAAGATTCGCCTTTTTTTACATCTGTAAAATGACCTCTTACTATGTACACTCCATTTTTAGGTTGGATAGATGTTAAGCTGCTAACATCTCCTTTTTGTAACTTAGTATAAAATGTATCGTAACTTACTTTCTTAACTTGAGATTCTGGCCCATTGAAATATGTAACAACACCAATCACAACTAAGAAGATTAATATGTAAAAGACTGT
Source organism: Gottfriedia luciferensis (assembly GCF_001712755.1). Taxonomy (GTDB): domain Bacteria; phylum Bacillota; class Bacilli; order Bacillales; family Bacillaceae_G; genus Gottfriedia; species Gottfriedia luciferensis_B. The sequence continues at coordinate 40,575 of NZ_MDKC01000016.1, read as the reverse complement.
ATTACGGAAAATTCGATTCAATTCCAAACCTCCTCTCTTTCAATTTAATTACTTTATATAGTAGCATAGTTATACCATGTAAACAAACGAATAAAACTTGACTTATTTCGTGTATACTTCAGGCTTTAAAACGCCAACATACGGCAGATTTCGATAACGTTCAATATAATCTAAACCATATCCTACTACGAAAGCATCTGGTACTTCGAAACCAACTAAATCAGCCTCAATACTTGCTTTACGTCCGCTTGGCTTATCTAATAATGTAACGATTTTAACTGTATTAGCTTTGCGATGTTTAAATAGTTCAACTAAATAATTTAATGTTAGACCACTATCAATAATATCTTCTAGAATGATTACATCTCTTCCTTCTACAGAAGTATTTAAATCTTTTACAATTTTTACTTCACCAGAAGAAACTGTACTATGTCCATAACTAGAAACATCCATAAAATCAATTTCGATATATGTATCAATATGCTTGATAAGGTCAGACATGAACGGAAGAGCTCCTTTTAAAACACCCACTACTAGTGGAAAGCGGTCTTTGTACTCTTCAGTTAGTACTGCACCTAATTCTACTACTTTTTGTTGAATTGCCTCTTCACTTACTAATACTTGTTGAATGTCTTGTTTCATTTTTTCCTCCTAGAAACTCTTAGAAACCACCTGTATTGCAATGAGTGACTCATCTGTCGAAAAATTTCTTTCAAATGCAGATTTCTTTACGAAAGGTACCCATAATATATTATTTTGACTATCCGTAATTATTGGCCATTCATCACGTAATGATTGTTTCATTTTTTCATCAATAAATATATCTTTTAACTTTTTTGACCCATTCATACCCTTTAATGACATTCGATCACCATTCTTTCGATTCCGAACAATGAGTGGAAAAGAAACATCCTTGACAGAACAAATAAATGTGTCATTTTTTTGTTCAAAATATTGATTGTTTAATTCAACTTTAATTGAAAAACCATTTGGTAGATCGTATTCGCCAGGCTCATTAATAGAAATAGTATAATCCTTCACATTCATTTGTTCGAATGTAAAGATGCATTCATTATATGAGCGTGTGACAAAAAGTCCTCCTGGTAAATGCTGCTCCCACGTAGATTTTTCATTTCGTAATAAAGTCAGAATTGAATTAAGATGCCCTTGTGTCAAGCCTTTAGGGATATATAGGTAGACATAATCTAATATTAGTTGAATACATCTTCTTTGTAAAGATATAGGCACATTTAAAAACTGTTTAACGTCAATAGTGACTGCTTGCTTTTCTTTATTTTTTATAACTGTATTCATCGCGTCTTCAGTTAATTCCATTAAATATAGATCATCTTCCAATTGCTGTCTACTAAACTGCTGGAATCTTTTATGTGCAGTTGGATTTTCTTCAAATATAAAAGGTAGAATATGATGTCTAAATCGATTTCTAGTGTAAACATCTTTATCATTACTTGGATCTTTTCGAGGGATAATACTTTGTTCGTGACAATATGTAGTTAATGCTTGTTTTCTTAAATCTAAAAATGGACGAATAATTTCGCCTGTACTAAAAGATCTCTTTTCCCTAATGCCAGCGTAACCGACCTGCGAGCTACCTCTTACTAAACGCATCAAAATCGTTTCAACTTGGTCCTCTCCATGATGACCTAACGCTAAATAATTCGCTTCATATTTCTTCATCGTTTCGTCAAAAAAACGATATCGACATTCCCTTGCCGCCAATTGACTACTTAAACCCGTTTCCTCGATATACTGATTCACATTTATGCTTTTACCTTCATATTGTACGTTATTTTGGAGGCACCAGTTCTTAACGTATTCTAAATCATCTAAAGATTCTTGCCCTCTAAACATATGATCTACATGTGCGATAATAATCGAGAACTCATATTCTTCTCTAATAGATAAAAAAGAATGAGCTAACGCCATTGAGTCTGGACCTCCAGAAACACCGATCACAATTACACTATTTCTAATAATATTGTTTTGTTTTATAAATTCCTTTAATTGATTAATTACCATTTAACTATACTCCTAATGAAAGTAAAATTCATATCTATATGTTACCATTCACACACTTGGAGTACTATAATTTACAGCTGATAATAAAAATATAATGCATAAGCCAAGCCCATTAACAAGAGAATGGTCGATGTTTCAAACCAGTGAATTCTTTTTTTCTTTTGCTTCACTTGGATGTTGTTCCCTGCTCTTGTCTGTGTTGATTGGTTAGGTTTTTGATTCTGACTAGTTGAATTTCTAGGTTGATTTGTAGGCTGGCTATGTTTTTTTGATTGTGTTGATTGATTAGCAGTCTGACTTTGCTTTTTCGATTGCCTTGTTTGATTCATCGTTTGTGCTGTAGTAACTTGATCCTTTTTACTATTCTTCTTTTTTGTAGCATTTATCTTTTGTTCATACATTAATAGAGCTTGTTTCATAGCACTTGCATTAGTATACTCCCCTTTTAATCCCTTCATTAGAAATTCTTTATATGGCTTAAGGGTTTGTGTTTGGGTTATTACTTGTTCAATTTGATTTATTCCCAACCCGTTTTTTAAAAACTGCTTTTTACAATGCAAGTGGATAAAAATCATCGTAACAGCAAATAAGTCATAGGAAATTTCTGCTTTTCTAGAACCTAAGCCCCAGTAACCACGATCAAAGAACTCCGTAAACTCTTTAACTGCACGTCCAATTTGAGTAACTCCTCCAAAATCGATCCATTGGATTTTATTTGGTTCTTTCGTAACTAGTAGATTATCTGTTTTTAAATCTCCAAAAATAAAGCCTTTATGGTGCAATTTATCTAACAATGATAAAACTTGTATGATAAAAATACTACTCCATTCCATTCCATTTCTTTCAATAAAGTTTGGTAAACTTACACCATTTACATATTCCATAACATAGTAATAGCAGCATTCATTTGTCCCTGGATTTATATAGTCATCTACATCGATAAAAGAAGGCCCAAGGATTGAATCCTGGACCTGTGTGATTTTTTTTAAAACATTTACTTCGTTCGTGATATTAGTAGAATCTTTACTCAGCTTAATAGCAACATCTCCAGTTTTTCCAGAAGCTAGATAAACTGTTCCATTTGCTCCATTTCCAAGTAAACTCTTAATTTCGTAATTGTTTTTATTCCACTTTCCAGTAATGAGAGTCCCAGGCGCTAAATTAATCTGCCCATTCAATTGATTGTTCATCATCACCATTATTACCTCTATTGTAGTTTTGTTCGTTAAAATAGTTTAAAGCCTCACGTAGAGCAGGACCGGTTGGCGTCATACCGCCCATTGTTAACTTAGGAAAAATAGTGTTTAATTTTTCTAACTTAGGCGTCCAATCTAGTAATTTATCTACATCGTCATGTTTCCCGGGAAATATAAATAATGAGTAGGCATTTTCTCCTGTTCTTGAGTTTAAACTAATTTGTAAATCAAATAATGATTCCTTAACGGTTTCTAGTTTGTCTTTCATACTAGCACTCGTATCTACTAAAATAATAACTTCTAAACCTACAGTTTCACCGATATCCTCTACAACCTCATAAACCTCTTCTCGCTTTGAAGGAGGAAGTGATTCTATTGAATTGCTATCACCTAAAATTTGCTTAAGTTCTTTATTAACAAATCCTTGAATTGTTTGTGTCATTGCTTTTCTTGTAACCATTTGGACAGTTTGAGAAAGTTGCTTTGTGTAAACGACTTGACTAATCCCTCCACCTGCTCTAGCAATTTCCTCGATTTCCTTTAAACCGTCACCACTTTGTACATTTTCATCTAAAATTCCAATTACATTTACTGTAATACCGTATTCTTGTGCCAAACTTGAAACAGCTAACGGATCTTCACCATGGTTTGAATAACCATCAGTTATTAATAGAATTTGTTTTAACTTTCCCTTATACATACAAAATCCCCTCCGCGTAAAAGTTGTTACCATTTTGTCCAATTACGGGAGGGGATAAACCTTTATTTAATTTATTTTACTAAGCCATCGCACTATACGATGAGATAGATGACCACTCTGGCAAGTTTCGTTTAACAACAGCAACCACAACTGTCATATCATCATTAATATCGCCTGTATTCGAACGAATAACTTCCTCTAGTAACAATTCAGCTACTGATTGTGGATCATCCGTTTCAAATTCACTTATTTTACGTTTCATCCACATTTCGTAATTCTCTACATGTTTAGGACCTTCAAAAATACCATCACTCATCATAATTAATAGGTCTCCAGCTTTTAACTGCTCACTCACGACTTCTACATCAAACTCATCAATTATCCCAATTGGTAAATTACTGCCTTCAATTTTAATAACTTGCTTCCCTCGTTTAACAAAGCTTGGCGATGAACCAATTTTTAAGAATTTTGCTGAAGCATCGTGTAAATCGACCATCGCTAGATCCAGTGTAGCAAAGACCTCTTCAGTAGTACGTAATGATAGAATCGAATTAATTGATTTAATAGCGACAGTTTCTTCAATACCTGAATTTAATATTTTTTGAAGTAGTTTTAGTGTTTCATTACTTTCAATATGAGCTCGCTCACCATTTCCCATTCCATCACTAATCGCAATAGCGTGTTTTCCTGCTCCAACATCCATTATTTTAAATGCATCACCCGAAATAAAGCCTCCACCTTTAGCTGCAGTCGCAACTCCAGTTTCAATAACAAACGCCTTATCTGATCCAAATGTAACTAAGTAATTACCTCCATTTGGTATTGTCGCTGCCTCTTCTTTTAATACGACAATCGTTTCTTTTAAAATATCTGATAGAATCGGCGCAATTAATTTTTGGCATTCACCATACTCATTTTCAAACGGAATCAATATATCTATATCAATATTACCTTGCTCTAAGTTATAAATTTCTACTTGGCTAACGTCAATTCCAAAGTTTAATAAAGCTTGTAGGATTTGGTCTTCTTGTAATTGATGATTTTCTTTCTCTCGTTGAATCTCTTTTGCAAAATCGACCATTACTTTTGAAACTCCGCGTAATTGCTCTGCCACTAATCTTCTACTTTCTTGAACTTGTTTTTTAAGTCTTTGATTTGCACGGAAGTAGAAAACCTCTTGCTTCATTAAATCTGCCATTTTTGAAGAACGTTGGCAGTATTTCTCCCACTCTCTCATAAATTGGCCATTCTTAATGAGCTGATCCTTTTCAACTAAATGCATCATATTTTCCATGTATTGATATGTTCGGTCACCATTGTTTGACCAGCAATGATCCTTTTTCATACAACTATTACAGCACTTATTTGAAATACTACAAATAAACAGTTCTTCATCAGTTAATTCGTCCTCAATATGTGCAAACTGGCTAGGCTGTGAAAAACTTGCAGATAATGCTTCAAACACGTTTGAAAATTGAGTAATTCGATTAGCTGTCAAATCTCTTATTTTACGCAAGTATTGTTGTTGATCTGTAGAGTGTTCTTCTGTTCCTGGTACTAGTTTAGCTAATTGTTTTAGTAGGAAAGATGGTGTTATTAAGAATAAGACAATCGCTATTACTGATTCAATAATTGAAAAAATAATATCTGATTGTTTCTCAGCATAAAAGCTGATGAGGCATGTCCCAATTAATAGGCCAGCTGCCGCACCTAATCTTTTTCCCTCTTTAAGGAGGCCACCGAGTAATCCAGAGAATGCTAATAAGCTCATTTGATATAGGCTCGAAACACTCGCTAAACTTAGGATAAGGCCCGTTACAACCCCTACTGTACAACCTACCGTTCCTCCGGCTACGAAGGCAAATAGTAAGACGATGTATCTAGTAACAATATGCTGAATAGATAAATCTTGAATATACCAATCAGTCGTCCCCGTCACAACTGAAGCTAAAAGAATAACTAAACATACGATTTCTTCAACACCTAAAAGCTGTTTTCTTTTAGGAATCGCGAGTAGTGGTACACTTTGGAAAAAGATCATCGTTAAAATAAAACTTAATCCCGCTTCAACTGATGCCATCAAAACATCATACATCAGAACTTCTTGTTGAAAAGCATAAGTAATTAATAGATGACTAATAAATACTGATAAAAAAACTTGAAAAGGTACTAAACCTATATAATGTCGTTTAACTCTAGCGAAGAAGATATTAAGGATGAAAAATAGGATAATTGTGGCAAACGCATAACTAACCGTTTCAATCGACACAGTTAACGAGCCGATCATAAGAGCAACAAAAGCGATTCCTGTACGCTCACGTTTCATCATATAAACTGAGGCAAAAAACGGTAATACAAACGGGAGAATATGTGATAGGATCAACGCTCGTCCTAATAAAAATCCCGTTAGAAAGATTAGTAACCCCCAATCAAAGAATGCTCTCTCTAATTTTGATTTAATTGATTTAGAAGATTGCCGAAATACTGATTGAAATCCATTAGTAGGGACCAAGCTTGCTGAAGAATTAGAAGACCCTCTTTGCAGTTTCGTCATATTTCCACCTCATCCGAATTGGTTTATTGAACATATTTTAACTTGTCCAATTGAAGGAATATGTCAAAATGACAAAGGCAAATAAAAGTTTTCTTCGACGGAAAAAGCTTTTACGTGCAACTGTTTTACAAAATATGAGAAAAGCTTGCAGCATAATTTCTCTAATAGGGTAAAAGAAACGCATTTATTAAATTTTATGTCAATCGAAATTCAGAATAAAGGGAAAAAGTTTGGAAAGAAGAGTGGTTTTAAGAGACGGGGACGCATGTTCCAGAAAAAGAAAAAAACGCCTAGCCTCTTATATAGAGACCAAACGTTTTTGTTGTTGTATGACCCGTACGGGATTCGAACCCGTGTTACCGCCGTGAAAGGGCGGTGTCTTAACCACTTGACCAACGGGCCGTTAAAGGGAATGGTAGCGGCGGAGGGAGTCGAACCCACGACCTCACGGGTATGAACCGTACGCTCTAGCCAGCTGAGCTACACCGCCATTATCTTTAAACGACAAGATTTATATTATCATGGTACCAATTAACCGTCAACAGTTTTTTTAAATCTTATTTTATTATTTTTTCCATACAAAAACGCACCCATTAAAGAGTGCGTGTTCTATATACCTATTTATGTCCTGACAAGGTAGGAAATTAGCCTCGACGAGCTCCACGGCCACCACGTTTAGATTCTGTGTTGCGTTTTAATGAAGCTAGACGGTCTTCACTGTCTTTTAAAAATTTACTCATTTTTTGATCAAATGTTTCTTTAACCGGACGTTGATCCGAACGGTTTTGATTTTTGCCACGGTTTCCACCACCGCCGCCTCCATATGAAGGTCTGCTTTGACGAGGTCTTTGCTCACGCTCTCCCTCTTTTACTGGTGGACGTTCTTTCGCTTTTTTGATTGAAAGACCGATTTTACCGTCTTTTTCAACATTGATTACTTTTACTTCTACTTCATCGCCAACTTTTAAATGTTCGTTAATATCTTTAACATAGTTGTCAGCTACTTCACTAATGTGAACAAGTCCAGTTACTCCTTCTGGTAACTCTACAAAAGCACCAAAATTTGTAATCCCTGTAACTTTCCCACTAACTTTGCTGCCTACCTCAATTGACATAAAAAAAATGCTCCTCCTTAAAAATGTTTAACTGGATTTACTATATTATATAAAATTATAAAAACAAGTGTCAATGAAACGATAATTACTTGATATTAGGAAAAATTATTTCTCCCTTTTTAGAAAAAAATAAGTTTTTTCTAGCTAACTCAATAATATATTGATCATCGTTCAATTGGTCAATCATGCGCTTCGAATCCTTTACCGTACTCTTTGTTTTCTTTAAATCAACTTCTGCTAGTTTTAATTGTTTTACTTTAGATGAATACACATGTTGTTGTGTTACATAATGTGATTGTAATAAAAAGAATAGGGGGACAGCTAAAAAGCAAAATAATGAAATTCGCATTAAAAACTTTTTAAAACTTCTTCTCCTAGGCTTAACACCATGTTCCTCAACTAAAGTAATATTTTGTTTATCTTGAACTTGACTAGTTAAATCCAATTTTCTCGCATGTTCCACCTATTTCTTCCTCCTATCTAAAAGGTCCTTTACTTTTTTAATAGTAGTAAGGAAGATATTCTTGAATTTTCCGAAAACTCCTTTAAATTGTATTAAATAGTTTTTGACTCGTTTTGGCACAAAAAACCAACATACTCTGCCGAAAAATAAAAGAATTGATAGTACAACGTTGTAAACTAAACGGATTAGTCGAATAAGGAGTCCATAAATAAACAAAAGAATGATAATTATTACCTGAATAATCCACTTTATAGGTTTTACAATAAATATTACGATTAACTTTAATATAATGCGATAAATGCTAATAACCAACTGAATAACAAGCTCTAATATTTTTTTATAAATAGTTCTAAAAAGACTTTGATATGCAGCATAACCACATAGTAATGCTAATAGTAAATAAAACCTAAGTGCACCTTCATTAACTAAGTATAATACATAAAAAACTAGTAGTGCTTGAAAAACCCAAAATAATATATCAGTTGCAAATACAATCAATCGATTACGAGTACCTCGATATAAAAAACGATGGTATGTATCTAGCGCCATACCAAGATAAGCACCCATACCGACCATCGCTATCATAGAGTAGAACTGAACGTTTAAGCTCATTTAAATAGCTTGCTAAAGATTCCTTTAGCTTTCCCCGAGTTGTATTCGTCAATATAACAAAGTTCATTAATCTTTCCCTTAATTGCTACATGACCTTTTTCTACATCGAGGTTTTTCATTTGTAAATTATGACCTTTAATATGCAAAAAGCCTAAAGCTGTTTCTAATAGGAACTCTTCACTATCAAAGCTCTCAACCTGTTTTACTCCAGTAATCTCAAGATATCTTCTACTTTTTAACGATAAATCCTGCTCGATTATTTGGCTTGTATTTTTCGCATTTAACTCATACGGATTATTCATACTAGTCCCTCCATTTACATAAACTGTACCTCTTGTAAATCGATTCCTAATACAGTGTTATTTGTACAAGTATATGAAGGGACAACTTTTTTAGAACAAGCTATCTGACAGTTTTTCCTCACTAATGATTGTATACATTGCATCTGCTTCTTCTTTTCGAACGGTCTCTTTAAGTAAATTAATTTTTGCTGTAACAATTTTTTGTCCGAATCGAATTTTTAATTCGTCATTTACTTTTACTTCTGTAGATGCTTTCGCAACTGTTCCATTAATCGTTATTCTTCCTTGATCAGCTACTTCTTTCGCAAGTGTACGACGCTTAATAATTCTCGATACTTTTAAAAATTTATCAAGTCTCATAATTTATTCTCCTCAATTCTCATTCAATTAGACATTATTCGTATTTTTTAGCTTCATTCCAAATCTCATCCATTTCTTCAAGAGATACATCAGAAAATGTCTTATTTATTTCACGAAGTCTTGATTCAATATATTGAAAACGTTTTGTAAATTTCATATTAGTTTTTAAAATCGCTTCTTCAGGATTTACATCAATAAAACGCGCTAAATTAACAATACTAAATAACAAATCACCAAGTTCTGCTTCAACTTTAGTCTGATCATTCAATTTGATGGCATCAAGAACTTCAGTTAACTCCTCGTTAACTTTATCTACCACTGGCGGTAGTTCCTTCCAGTCAAACCCTACTTTCGCAGCCTTACTTTGAAGTTTCTCTGCTTTTAATATTCCTGAAAGATCCTTTGGTATGCCTGAAAGAACAGACTCAACGACATGTCCCTTTTCAGCTTGTTTTAATGCTTGCCAATTTTTTAATACGTCTTCCTCATCATTCACATGAACTGTTGAAAATACATGCGGGTGACGATAGATTAGTTTGCTTACTAATCCTTGAATTACATCTTGTATTGAGAAGTAACCTTCATCTTCTCCGATTTGGGCGTGTAACATGACTTGAAGTAATACATCTCCAAGTTCTTCAATAATATGATCGTCATCTTCTTCATCGATTGCTTCAAGTAGCTCATAAGCCTCTTCTAGTAAGTACTTCTTTAATGATTCATGTGTTTGCTTTTGATCCCACGGACATCCATTAGGGCCTCTTAAAGTAGCTATGACAGAACGAAGTGTTTCAAATTGATGATACAGATCCTCTTCATTTTTAACTGGAGGTACATAAACACTTGTCAAATTATTAATTGATGTATCGCGATCTAATTCAAACAATGGCACCCTTCTTATTTGCTCATTTGAACTACCCGCTGCCGTAACGATTACGACTTCATAATCATCGGGAAGCTGTTCCATTAACTTTAATTTCGCATGTGAGGCAGTCATTTGATCGTAAACCTGGCAGATGATTAAATGCTGTCTAAACGTAATCGACTCCGCCTCTAAATCCGTTGCATCAACAAACTGGAAGCCTTCGATTGGATCAATTTTCAAACTAGTAAACATCGCATCTAAGAAGCTTTGTCCACCTTTGATGTCAAGCTGGATATTTCCTTTATCTGCAAGCGCTATTAGTAGCTGAACAGTTTTTTCCGCTACAAGAGGATGACCTGGTACCGCATATGTAATTGAACCTTCTTCAGAAGCTTTCACCAGTAGTTGAACAATTTCTTGATATACTTCTTCAAAACGATCATGTTTTTCATAAATTTCATCGAATGATTGAAACGTTAGTCCTTCTGTTTCTAATTCACTTATAACAGGGTGGTCTTTTGTACGTAAATAAAGATTATCAGTTTTTTGTAACTCTTTATAGATACCAAATGGAAGCTGATTAAGGTCACCTGCTCCTAAACCTAAAACTTTAATCTTGTTCATTTTGATCCTCCTGTTCTTTTAAGAAAGCCATTTCTTTAATTTTTCACTTTTAACGATTGAGCTTAGTTCTTCTACTGTAAATAACTTAATTTTTATTAAGACAACCGCGAATGCGATTGCACCTACAACCGCTGAAGTTAGTGCCTCAACTAACATTCTTAAACGAAGTGGGTTAATAAACATTGCATATCTTTCAAAAACATATTCATAACCATATACACAACCATACATAATGGCTACAGATACAATTAATTTCACAATAAACTTAAAATCAAAAAATGTTACTTTTGACAATTTATATATATAAGCTAAATTTAAAATCGTAACAATAATTAAAGCAGATACCGTTGAATAAGCTGCTCCCTTAGATCCGATTTGCTCCATTAAAATAACATTTCCAATAAATTTAACACATCCTCCAGCAATTACATTTAAAGCTGGAATTAAACTTTTACCTAATCCTTGTGCGATTGAAGATGTCGTAATCGATACTCCAGCAAAGAAGATCGATATACATAAAACAGTTAGGACATCCGTTCCTAGATCATTTCGATATAGCATTATATTAGTCGGATGGATAATTGAAATTAAACCAATTGTGGCTGCTGCTCCGACTACAATACTAACTCTAATGGCACCTGAAATTCGATTATTAATAGAATGATGTTCTTTACGAACTAATTCACTCGATAAATACGGAATTAGGGCTAGAGAAAACGATGAAGCAATGACAGAGCCTAATTGAATTAGTGGAAATCCACGATCATAAATACCCTTTACTAGTTTAGCACCTTCAACATGATATCCATATTGTACTAATAACGGATAAAAAGAGAGTGAATCGATAAACTGAATGAATACGAGTACTAAACTACTTAAGCTTAGTAGGATACCTTGATACAAAATTGTTTTTAATTCTAAGCGATAGGTTTTAAGTAAACCAAATGATGGTATCGTCAAACCAGATCCTCGAAAAGAAACCCAATAAAAGAAGTACAGTATCGCTGCTATACTACCAAGTATTGAACCTGAAACAGCCCCTGCACCTACAATATAAAGATTGTCGGTCGTTTGCATTAAATAAAGTGACAGCACTAATATCGTAATAACTCGAATTAATTGCTCAATCACCTGACTGACTGAAGTTGGCCCCATGTCCCCTAAACCTTGATAATATCCTCGAAATGCTGAAGTGATTGGGACAAATAAAAATCCAACACTAACAACACGAATTAACATCGCTAGATGATCATCTCGCATAAACTTCGCTATACTATTACTTCCTATGTATAAAGTAAAGAAACAAAGTATACCTATGACGAACAACATCATAAATGTTGCATAAACCAAATCTTTAGCCCCTTTATCATCTTTTTTCGCCAATCTTTCAGCCACATAAGATGATAAAACCAAAGGAAAGCCATATGTAGAAAATGCTAAAGCAATTGCGTAGACAGGATATACCTGTTGGTAAATATAGTAACCTAAATCGCCGGCAATATTTTGATAAGGAATTTTATAAAACGCACTTAGTACTTTCGATAATAATGATGCTATTGTTATGAACAAAGCCCCTTGTAGGGCTGCTTTTTGCTTAGCTTTTTGCAAAAGGATAACAACTCCTTTGTTAGACGGTTCACCCTTTAATGTATTACATTAATAGGTCTTATGTAAAGAGTTGCCAAAAGAAAAAACTCCCTTTTCCAATTTTAGCAAGTAATGGTTATCTTTAAATGTGGATCCGGTAGTTTATATCAAGGGAAAAAACAAAGGCCAGTTAAGGTAATATTCCTTTACTGGCCTTTGTTTTACTTCATAATATGATCATTGCTCCATTTGTCTAGCTAAGAAGTTAGTAGCAGTATCGATTGCTTTCTTTTCAACTTCAGAAATTGTTTTATCTTTCGAAAAGATAACAACAGCTCCAATTGGATCCCCGCTTGCGATGATTGCTCCTACTGCATAGGATTGATATTTTTCAATTACACTTTCGATAAATGAAGCTTCCCCAGGCTCGCTAACTACTTTTGAGTTACGCTCTGCCATAGTTTTTTCGATAATATCACCAATGTTTTTGTTTAAGTATTCTTTTTTGGAAGCCCCCGCAACTGCTACAACTGAATCTCGGTCACTTATAATAACAGTATGTCCAAGTGTGTCGTATAGTGCATCAGCATATTCCTTCGCAAAATCACTTAATTCACTAATTGGCGAATATTTCTTTAAAATGACTTCTCCATCTCGGTCCACAAATATTTCTAATGGATCACCTTCACGAATCCGTAAAGTTCTCCTAATTTCTTTTGGTATTACTACTCGACCTAAATCGTCAATTCGACGAACAATACCTGTTGCTTTCATACTTGTAAAGCGCCTCCTCACTTACTTGCATGTCTACGTTGATGAAAGATATCCGAGTGACAATGAGGTAAGGTCACCCTTAATTAATGATAGTATCCTACACAACGAAAGTTCTATACAAAATAAGTGAGATTTTTTAACACCTTTACTAAAAATATAGTACTGTAAGCACTTTTTGGTAACTTTTAATTACTTTATCGCCTAATTAAAGCAACCATTCGTATTACAATCCTTAAGCATTTACACTCTCTTTTTTCACGTTTTTTAATCCAGTAATTAAACCTTCTAGCGTAGTAAGCCAGTCAGCTGGATTTTTTCCTTTTACGTCTAGCGTTACTTTTAATTTCGATCCATCCATACCTAAACCAATGCCTCTACCGAATGAATTACATAGTTGGAATAATTTACCACCATCAATATTAGCACTTGCCTTCTCAGAGAAATAAACACTTACTTCTGATTTAACTTGTTTAATCAGTTCAATCTTCTCTGCAATAGCTAAAAGTTTAATATGAGCAACCTGACATAGGTAACCTACTTCTAACGGGAAATCGCCAAAACGATCCATTAATTCATCTTGTAAATCATTTAACTCTTCAAACGTTTCAACACGTCTAAATTGCTTGTACATCTCAATTTTTTGCTTACTATCTTGAATATACGTGTCAGGTAAATAAGCATCGACTTCAATGTCAATTTCAATTGTAATTATATCCTCTTTCTTAACCCCTCTACGCTGTTCGATTGCATCTTTTAACATTTGAGAATATAAATCGAAACCGACCGAATCTATAAATCCATGTTGTTGTGCTCCAAGTAAATTTCCTGCACCTCGTATCGACAAGTCACGCATTGCTATTTTGAAACCTGAACCTAGTTCTGTAAATTCTTTAATTGCTTGCAGGCGCTTCTCGGCTACCTCAGTCAGTACTTTATCCTGTTTATATGTGAAGTAAGCATATGCCACTCTATTCGAACGTCCTACACGCCCTCTTAATTGATAAAGCGTTGATAGACCCATTCGATCTGCATCATATACAATCAATGTATTAACATTTGGAATATCCACACCTGTTTCAATAATCGTCGTACTTACTAATACGTCATATTGGCCATCTAAAAAGGCATACATAACTGATTCTAGTTCCCCTTCATTCATTCGACCATGTGCTACAGCTACTTTTGCATCTGGTACAAGCATCGAAATCTGTTCAGCCATACGTTCAATATCTTCTACTCGATTATATAAGAAATAGATTTGTCCATCTCGAGCAAGCTCTCTTTCAATCGCTTCTCTCACTAATGCAGCGTTATATTCAACTACATATGTTTGAACTGGAAAACGATTTTCTGGTGGCGTTTCAATAACTGATAAATCTCTTACTCCTAGCATTGACATATGCAATGTACGAGGGATTGGCGTTGCAGTTAAGGTTAATACATCTATATTTGCTTTTAGTTGTTTTATTTTTTCTTTATGCGATACACCAAATCTTTGCTCTTCATCAATAATTAAAAGTCCTAAATCTTTATATAGAATATCCTTCGATAATAGGCGGTGGGTTCCAACTACTATATCGACAGAGCCCTCTTTTAAGCCTTTCATCGTTTCAAGTTGCTGTTTGCGAGAGCGGAAACGATTTAACAAACCGATATTAATTGGGTGATCTTGAAACCTTTCTCTTAATGTTTCGAAATGCTGCTGTGCCAAAATTGTAGTAGGCACTAAAATAGCAACTTGCTTTCCTTCCACAATTGCTTTAAAAGCCGCTCGAATAGCTACTTCAGTTTTTCCGTATCCTACGTCACCACAAAGCAGTCGATCCATTGGACGTTCTCTTTCCATATCCTTTTTAATTTCATGAATTGATCTAAGTTGATCGTCAGTTTCCTGATAAGGAAATGAAGATTCGAATTCTTGCTGTTCCAGGCCATCAGGTGAAAAAGCATAGCCTTTTGATGCTTCGCGTTCTGCATAAAGCTTAATTAAATCATCTGCTATATCCTGAACTGAGCCTTCAACCTTCTTCTTAACCTTTTTCCAATCAGTACCACCAAGTTTATAAATCTTTGGTTCCTTACCTTCAGATCCAACATACTTTTGCACTTGATCAATTTGTTCAATCGGTACGAATAATTTGTCGTCGCCATGATATCGAATATGTATATAATCTTTATGAATACCATTAATCTCTAATGTTTCAATTCCCAAAAACTTACCAATACCATGATTTACATGAACAACATAATCTCCAACTTTTAATTCTGAGTAATTTTTTATTCGTTCTGCATTTGATAATTTTGTATTAATTCTTTTTTTCTTCTTAGCTTTTTTCGTGAATAACTCACGCTCTGTTATTAGAACAAATTTTTCTAAAGGAAGTTCGAATCCAGAACGAAGATCACCTTTCATGATATATACTTCGCCATTTTTTATTTGTTCTAAAGAAGAGACAATTTTACCTTCAATTCTGTAATCTTCTAATATATTTTCAATTTTATTTGTTCTTTCGTCACTTTCGCCGAGCATAACGATTGTATAGTTATTTTTCTTCCAGCGATCTAATTCATTTTTCAACAGATTCATTTGTCCATGAAACTCTTGCATCGATTTACATTGAATCGAAACTACTTGTTCAGGATGCGTATGAGGTACTCTTCTAGGGAACAGACTCGTATGAATTTGTTGGCGCTTTCTCGAATGCAGTAATTCAAAAAAGTCATGTGAAAAACTTACTCCATGCAATGCATTTCCTTCAGCTAGTAAAGACGTATACCACTCTGCTTCATCTTTTTTAAGCTGCTCTACGATTTCATGAACCCTCGAAATCTCATCAATAACGACAACAGTTTCCTTAGGAACATAATCTAGTAAACTAAATTGGTTTTCATAGATTAGACCAAAGTATTTATATATTTGATCAATCAATTGCCCTTGCTTTAGTTGCTCAAGGTCATAGGTTACCTTTTCAACCAATAACTCTTTTACTTGTTGATCACTTATTTTTGATAGAGTTGTTTTAAAAGCTTGTTCAATTCGTTGAACGCCTAATTGCAAATCAGCCTTGGAAATAATCCTTTCCGTCGCTGGGCCAATATGGACACTCTCATATTTTGTTATAGATCTTTGAGAATCAGGAGAAAACGAACGGATTGAGTCGATATCTGTATCAAAGAGTTCAATTCGAATAGGATCTTCATACGTAAGTGGATAAATATCAAGAATTCCTCCGCGTACGCTAAACTCTCCTTTACTTTCGACCATCCCAACACGTTCATAGCCCATTTGGACAAACTTTGAAATCAAATTAGTTAAGTCGATTTCTTCACCAATTTCAAAATTAATTTGATAGTTAGACCATAATTCTGGAGATGGCAAAAAGCCAATTAACCCTGAAACAGGTGTAACTACTACAGACGGCTTTTTTGACATCAAACTATTTAATGCGATAAGTCTTTGGGATCTAAGCTCTGGACTTGATACTGCAATCTCTGAAGCAATCAATTCATTTGCAGGATATAAAAATACTTTATCTTCCCCAACTACCGATTTTAGGTCTTCCGATACTTTTTGAGCTTGGAGAAGATTATTTGTAACGATTAGCTGCGTTTGTCCAGTTTCTTTAAAAACAGCTCCAGCAAGCAATGTCTTCGCAGACCCCGTTAAGTTTGTAACCAATTGTTCTCTTAGACCATTTTTTAGGCCATTTATTACTTTCTTAATATCTTTATACTGGTTAAATTGTTCAATTAAACCAATCACGAAGTCAATCTCCCCTAACAGTCAATCTAAGTAACAATAATCTTAGTTGAAGTTTATATTTATAGTTTTTTTAATTTGCTCCATTTTAAGTTTCATTTGTATAGATACACACACTTCATCTTAACAGAGTCTAGAAAAAAACAGAAAAACGCCTCAGTTATAAACCAAAGGCAATTTAATTTATGAAATTCTTATATTCATGGTAATGTGGAAACTCAGATAGAGTCATTTCGCAATCCTCACACACAATATAAATTACTTGATTAGGAGATTGAATAAAATTTACAAAATCGCTTAGTTCTTCATCGAAAGAATGACAATACGAAGACGAAACTTGTAACAACTGTTGTTTTTCAATACTACCCATTTGTTTACTACAATACCGACACTGACAATCTAATAATTCCATTACTTCCTCCATACTACATAAAATTCATATATACAGTATGGATTGTACTAACTATACTTATTCAATGTGAAAGCTTAAATTCCTGTTTTTTATTTTTTATTATATTGATTCATTACATCCACGAAAGAATGCTTTAAAAAATATTCACATGCATCTGCAGCTCTTTTTACACCATCAACTACTTCTGCAATTTCTTCTTCAAAAAAGTTTGATAATACATGATTTACGACACTCATCCCATTTGATGGACGATCTACACCAATTCGAACTCGTTGGAATTCTTGTGTTCCTAAATGCTGAATTAATGACTTTATACCATTATGCCCCCCAGCACTTCCTTTTGTACGCAGACGTAGCTTTCCCGTTGGAATATCCATTTCATCATATAGAACGACAAGATCTTCTAGATCAATATTAAAATAATCCATAAATGGTCTTACACATTCACCTGACAAGTTCATATATGTTAAAGGCTTTAACAAGAAAACTTTTTCTCCGTTCACAATTCCTGAAGTATAAATACCATTAAATTTTTGTTGGGTTAAAGAAAAGCCCCATCGGTGAGCTAATTCATCGATCGCAATGAACCCAATATTATGTCGCGTTCTTTCATACTCTCTACCTGGGTTGCCTAATCCTACAAACAGCTTCATTTATTATCCTCCATTCTAATTCACTTGGTTATATTACGAAAAGACGTAACCACTTCTGGTTACGTCCTCTTATAAGTTTCAAAGCAAAGATGTAATTTTTATATTAATCAAATAAAGTACTTACTGATTGCTCTTCATATACACGGATAATCGCTTCACCTAATAGGCCAGCAACTGATAATTCAACAAGTTTATCAGTCTTTTTATCTTCAGTAAGACAAATTGAATTTGTTACAACTAATTCTTTAATACAAGAGTTTTCGATACGATCAATTGCCGGTCCAGACAATACAGGGTGTGTACAACATGCATATACTTCTTTTGCACCATGCTCTACTAATGCATTAGCAGCAAGTGTAATTGTACCCGCTGTATCAATAATATCATCAATTAAGATAGCCGTTTTACCATCAATATTACCGATGATGTTCATAACTTCAGCAACATTTGGTTTTGGACGACGTTTATCAATGATAGCAATAGGAGCTTTTAGACGATCTGCCATTTTACGAGCTCTTGTTACTCCACCGTGGTCAGGAGAAACAATTACGATATCTTCAAGCTGTTTTTTTCTAAAGTAATCTGAAAGGATAGGTACACCTAATAAGTGATCAATCGGAATATCAAAGAATCCTTGAATTTGTGGAGCATGTAAATCAAGTGTAATCACTCGAGTTGATCCCGCAGTTTCAAGTAGATTTGCAACTAACTTTGATGTAATCGGCTCACGTGAACGAGCTTTACGATCTTGACGAGCGTAACCGTAGTAAGGAATTACAATGTTAATTGTTTTTGCTGATGCACGTTTTAAAGCATCAATCATAATTAATAATTCCATAATACTTTCGTTTACAGGGAAACTTGTTGATTGAATGATAAATACATCACAACCACGGATACTTTCCTCAATGTTAATTTGCACTTCTCCATCGCTAAAACGAGAAACCGAACATTTACCAAGCTCTACACCAATGTGTTTTGCAATTTCTTCAGCTAATTTAGGATTCGAGTTTAGAGTAAATACTTTTAAATGCTTGTCTGGATAATGATTAGGCATGTTTCGTGTACCCTCCGCTTTTTTTCTTTTCTTTTTATCTATAATTAATTTTTATAGTAACCTTCTTTGTTCACTTGTCTTGCTCTTGCAATTGCTAGTGAATCTTCTGGAACTTCATCAGTAATCGTAGAACCAGCTGCAATGTATGAACCTTTTTTCACAGTTACAGGTGCAATTAAATTTGAATTACAACCAACAAAGACATTGTCCTCAATCGTTGTTTTAAACTTATTTTTACCATCATAGTTCACAGTGATTGAGCCACAACCAAGATTAACACCTTGACCAATTTCCGCGTCACCAATATAGCTTAAATGAGATGCTTTACTTCCGTTACCAAAAGTAACTTTCTTAGTTTCAACAAAATTTCCAATTCGAACTTCATCACCTAATGTTGATGCCGGACGAATGTGAGCAAATGGTCCAACTGTAGTTGAATGACCGATATTACTTTCATGTACAACTGATTGTTTAATAACTGTATCATTACCAATTTCACTATCGATAATTTCAGTATTTGGGCCAATTGTACTACCCGCTCCAATTATACTATTTCCATAGATCATTGTACCAGGGTAAATAATTGTATCCGAACCAATTTTTGCATCTGCAGAGATATATGTGCTAGCCGAATCGATAATCGTTACACCATTCAACATATGCTTTTTGTTTATATTTTTGCGCATGATTGATTCTGCAATAGATAATGCATAACGATCATTTACACCTAATGTTTCATCGAAATTTGCTGTTTTATATGCAGCTACTATTTCGCCTTTTGCTTTTAGTATCTCAATAACATCTGGTAAGTAGTACTCACCTTGAGCGTTATTATTGTTTACTTCATTTAATGCTTCAAATAATGCTTTATTATCAAAGCAATATGTACCTGTATTGATTTCTTGAACTGTTAGCTCTTCTGGACTTGCATCCTTATGCTCAACAATTTTTAATACAGACCCATTTTCGCCCCTAATTATTCTACCATAACCAGTTGAATCCTCAAGATGAGCTGTTAAAATTGTAGCTTTTGCTTGTAATCTTTCATGCTCATCGAATAAGGCTTGAATTGTCTCTGGCGAAATTAATGGTGTGTCACCACAGATTACTAAAGTAGTTCCTTTTTTATCCTTTAACATTGGCGCTGCTTGAATAACAGCATGTGCAGTACCTAATTGCTCAGCTTGTAGAGCATACTCACTATGATCACCTATTTGTGTTTTAACTAATTCCGCTCCGTGACCTACAACAGTTACAATATTTTGTACACCAACTGACAATACGTGGTCTACAACATGTTGAACCATAGGTTTCCCACAAACAGGGTGAAGTACTTTATATAATTTTGATTTCATTCTAGTACCTTTTCCTGCAGCTAGAACAATCGCATATTTATTTGACATAGTCATCCTCCATCAATCTAAATACCTATACCTGGTAGCTCAAAATGCTAATTTTAATATTTTTCCACAAAATACATCCATTTTATTATACCATAAAAAAAGAACCCATTATACATTAATGGGTTCTTTTTGGTCATATTTTTAAGAAGCACCTGCTTCTTCAAAGTCTTCTTCTAACTCACCTACACGGTGATATTCAGCTAATACAGAATCTTGTATTTTGCTACGAGTTGAAGAGTTAATCGGATGAGCGATATCACGGAACTCTCCATCCGGAGTACGTTTACTTGGCATTGCTACAAATAAACCGTTATTACCATCGATTACGCGAATATCATGAACAACAAATTCATGATCTAATGTAATTGATGCGATAGCTCTCATACGACCCTCCGTGTTTACGCGGCGTAGTCTTACGTCTGTCACTTCCATCTAGTTCACCACCTTTATCAACTTAAACCATAATTAGTAAGTTTCAACAATTATCAATAATTTCCTTCTTTTTGGAAAATTTTTTATTTAAATTATTTAATTTTTACAAATGTTTACTAAATTAATGTCCTTAACTTATTTATCGGATTATTTTAATTGAATTTTAATGAATATAAAAAAACTTGAAAATAATTTCAAGTTTTTTCACGCTGTTGGAAAACATCCTTGTCATAAAATTACCAAATTAAAGGCGTAGAGTGATGTTGATTTCCACTACGGGGTGCTCGCTTTCCATGGGGCGAGTCCCGAGCCTCCTCGGCTAGCCTGCGGGGTCTCGGGCTTCCCGCTTATCCCATAGGAGTCGAGCACCCCTTCGTTCCAATCAACTTAGTCATCAAAAAAAGTTTTTAATAAAAATCGAATCAAATAGTCCTTTGCTTAGCGTATACTAACAGTCGTTTATTAATCAGTTTATTGGTCAATCAATATTAAATATTTTATTAAACTATCAATTGAACTTTTTTATAGAAATTAACTATTAAATATTTTTAACTTCTCAAGAATAAACAATTACTATAGTTTGTTGATATTAAGTGACTCTCAATCCGTTATATTTGAGACCTTTAGAAGAATAGGTATTCAAAGGAGAAAACAAGAAATTTGCAAGTAAGCCAAGTTTCATTATAGAAAAGGATAAAAATAGAGAAATTATATTAAAGCCCATCATAATACCCAAAAAATTCACAAATACATAAATTTCAATTTTTTTATTTATGAAAATATTGACTAAGTAATACTTCTACACAATAAAAAAAACCTGAAAATAATTTCAGGTTTTGGTCTTATATAACTGCGATACATTCGATTTCTACTAATACGTCTTTAGGTAGTCTTGCAACTTCGACACAGCTTCTTGCGGGTTTGTGTCCATTGAAAAACTCTTCATAAATTGCATTAAAATCAACAAAAGTTGTTAAATCTTTTAAAAATACAGTTGTTTTAATTACTTTTGATAAATCTGTTCCAGCTTCTTCTAGAACAGCCTTAAGGTTCGCAAACACTTGTTTTGTTTGTTCCTCAATACCACCTTCTACAATATTTCCTTCTACAGTTAATGGAATTTGTCCAGAAGTGTATAATAATCCATTAGCGATTATTGCTTGAGAATATGGTCCAATTGCTTTTGGTGCATAATCAGTATGAATTAATTGCATTATGTATCTTCCCCTTCTTCATTATATACAATTAGCTTATCTATTTAACGATTATAAGCTTTCCGTTTTAATAAATGATTCTTCTTGAAAATTGCCTCTTTCAACTCGAATAAGCTGTTCTCTTTCATTTACCTCAGATAACTTTACAAGTGATATATAATCTTCAACTAATCTTTCTTCAATATTTACTGCCTCGACTAATACACCGATTCCTGCAACATTTGCTTGAAACTCCTTAAGCAAATTTTTCATACCAGTAACCGTTCCACCAGCTTTCATGAAATCATCAATAATTAAAACATTAGAACCTGCCTCGATGCTTCTTTTTGCTAATGACATTGTTTGTATACGTTTTGAAGAACCAGATACGTAATTAATACTTACTGTTGATCCTTCCGTAACCTTGTTATCTTGACGAACAATTACAACAGGTACATTTAAAAAGTTTGCAACAGCATACGCTAAAGGAATTCCTTTTGTAGCAATTGTCATAACGATATCTATTTTTTGATTACTGAATATAGATGCAAACATACGGCCTACACTATTAACATAGTTAGGATTGCTTAATATATCAGTCATGTATAAGTAACCACCGGGCAACACTCGGTCCGGTTTTTGAAGTAGATCACATAATTCTTCAATCACTGTATTTACTTCTTGATTACTTATACTAGGAATATACTTTACTCCACCAGCTGCTCCTGGCACAGTTAAAAGTGTCCCAATTCCTTGCTGTTCGAACGTCTGCTTTATAATACCTAAATCTTCACTTACTGATGATTTAGCAGACGCATATAAATCAGCAAAAAAAGTTAATGATACTAATTGTTGTGGATGATGCAACAAATAGTGTGTCATACCTACAAGACGAGAGCTTCTTCTAATTTTCATGCAGCACCTCAAATCACGAATATTTTATAAAAATTTTATAATAATATTCGTTTTTAATCAAGTTTTTCCCTTTCACCTAACATCCGAACGGCGTATACTTGATCGCAGAAACCTTTTAATCCGTTATAAACACGATTCATCCTAGAATCATGGCGAACTAATCCGAATACTGTAGGACCACTTCCGCTCATTAAAACCGCATCTGCACCAAAACGCTTCATTTGATCCTTAATCATTGCAACCTCAGGGTGTAATTGCAGTGTAACTGTTTCTAATACATTTCCTAATGACTGACAAATATCGTCGTAATTTTTATTCGAAATGGCATTAACCATACGATCTACATCAGGATGTTGAATATTATCTAATTTAAGCTTTTGATAAACAGTTGCTGTTGAAACTCCCTGTGTTGGTTTTGCTAAAATAACCCAACAAGGTGGTGGTGTATCGATATGTTCAATTTTTTCTCCACGACCTGTAGCTATTGCTGTTCCGCCGTAAACACAAAATGATACATCCGACCCGATTTTAGACCCAATTACCGCTAATTCATCTAACGAACAATTTAAATTCCAAAGCTTATTCAGACCTCTTAGTACTGCCGCTGCATCTGAACTACCTCCTGCTAAACCAGCAGCAACAGGAATATTTTTTGTAATAAAAATATGTGCGCCTAATTTAACTCCGAACATTTCTTTCAGTAGCATCGCAGCTTGATAAGCTAAATTGCGTTGATCATCAGGCACGTAACGATTATGTGATGTAACGACAATTTTATCTTCCTGAATAAGCTCTAATTCAATTCGATCGGCTAAATCGATCGTTGTCATAATCATTTTTACATCATGATAACCGTCGCCTCTCTTCCCTACGACGTCTAATGAAAGATTTATTTTCGCAGGAGCCTTCACCATTAATTTCACTATTCTCACCTTCTTATGAACACTTACTTTTTTGCTATTGTATCATAATTAACTCATAAGAAAAATGTACCCCAATGAAAGTGAGCTAGATCAGTAAATTTTCTTTAGGAAGATTCACAAAAACCGAAGCATTTAGCTTCGGTTTGATGTGTAGACAAAATCGCTTGTCGAAGTGAAGATTGTTTATTGTTGCTTATTAGATAATTGTAACTCAGCTAATTCGATTGCCCTTTTAACCATGTTGCCGGCATCCTTCGCTCGAATGCCTCCCCAGCCTTCTTTTTGAACGACGTCGTAGAAACCAAGATCTTTTGCAAGTTCCTCTTTAAAGCTCTGTGACATTATACCTCTTTTTCTTCTACCCAAAAAAAGCAACCCCCTTTTTCCACTTCGACATTGTTAGTATGTGTAAATCTGTTTAATTTCATGAATAATAAAAAGAAAAGGGACAGTAGAAAATTCTACTGCCCATTCGCCATCAGTCCACTTGTATGGTCATCACAGAAAAACAATTCAACTGTTTCTGTTAAAATATCTGCATAACTAAAAGATAAGCGTTCAAATGCGTTCTCTTCTTGATCTAATTGTACCACGAATATGGATGGATATGTTTCTGCTAATACACCGGAACGTTCTACAGTCTTTCTACGTCCGCTGTTTGCTTTCAATGTAAGTCGTTGTCCAACATGACTATCTAAAGTATCCTTTATTTCAGATAATTTTTTTGCCATTTCATACCACCTCACTATGACAAGTATACCATCTTATGTAAACTAAGTCAAAAAAGATAAAATTATACCAACGATACAGGTTACCTGTCAATATTTTTTTGCAACACCCGATTATTATTTGTGAAAATCAGAAAATTTATGTATGAGAATAAAAAAAAGATTTTCTACATACGAGTTCTCTCGCTAATGTAGAAAATCTTTTCCTTACTCCTCTTCCATCGATTGGAAAGGTAGCCCTGTTCTTAAAATTCCTTTTGTTTCTACTCCGCCTAGTCCCTTTTCACCTGTAATTGTATTACGAACTACTTCATAAACATTTACTCGATCCATAAATGATGTGAAGCTTATCTTTCCAACAACATAAACGGGATCTAATGCATGTATGTTTACCCTAGTTGGTGAGCTTGCAAAGTTTGCTCCTGCGCGTATAATCGCTTCAAAGTGAGATTGACATGCCCCAGCAAAAATTACAAGGTGATCTAAAGACGGAACCTTTTTTCGCGCTTCTTTTACAGCATCGACAAAATATCTTGAATGTCTGTAAGCTTCTATATCAGTAACGACCCCTTTTGCCTTTGTGTATGCATCATGACCAGTTATAACGAGTATATCGGGACGATAATGATCTAAGTAATAACCAATTTTTGTTGGTAATTCTGTTTCCTTACAATAGATTCCCTCAACGGGGACACCCATCTTATTATACATTTCAAGACATTTTTTTAAATAAATTGGATCTCCATCGATGTGAAGTACCCGACCTGGTATTTGAAAAAGATTTACATCTGTTCTATATCCATTTGTTGCTTGAAATCTTCTTTTTTCTTTTTGCTCCAAGGCTTCTCTTTTAAATAGTTTGTAGTTTTCCTCAATTTGAACAGATGATCTTTTACCTTTTTCTCGATACTCTGATTCAATGATTACTCGCAGGTCAGATAAAGGCGCATCAGCAATTAAACGAAAATCGTCACCATATAAAACAGCAATGACTTCATCCCCGATTTGTTTTACCTCCACTACTCGAAAAACTAGGTCATATTTATAAGATGCTCTTTCTACTATATCCCCTACATTAATATTCACATGCCTTCCCCTCCAAAATTGCTTAAGTACACTACGAGTTCGCTCTCTTTTTTTAGATTATGTATGGACAAAAAAAAGGGTGAAAAGAAGGTTTATTGAACTTTTGTAGGGCAACAGAACTAAAATAAAGTAGCAAAAAAAAAGATGATTACAAACTAGTTGGTAAACTAGCTTATAATCATCTCTTTGTTATTTTACTTTTACTTGTTTATATAGACTATTACTTAATGTTGCAAATTCTTGAATTGATAAAGTTTCTCCTCTTCTTGTTCCCTCAATACCTGCCTCTAGAAGACAAGCTTCAAGTATTGCTTTATCCTTTTTAAGATGAGAAAAGTTATTTAATAAATTATTATTTAATGTTTTTCGTCTTTGAGCAAAGCTCGCTCTAACTACTTCAAAAAAGAATGATTCATCAATTACCTCTGCTGCTGGTTCTTCACGTTTTACTAGCTTTATAACAGCAGAATCAACATTTGGCTGTGGCATAAAGACTGTTCTAGGTACAGTCATAACAGTTGAAGCATGTGTATAAAACTGTATTGCGATTGATAGTGAACCATAATCCTTTGTTCCCGGCTTAGCGGAGATACGGTCAGCCACTTCTTTTTGTAACATACAAACAATGCCTCTGATTGGTAAACCTTCTGTTAATAGCTTCATGATAATTGGTGTCGTTACATAATAAGGCAAGTTAGCGACTACCATTATATCTAACTCATTCGGCAAATACTCATTAATCGCTTTTTCAACATCTGCCTTTAATACGTCTTCATTAACGATTTGTATATTATCATATGGTGAAAGTGTATCTTCTAAGATTGGGATTAGTCTATTATCAATTTCAAAAGCTAATACTTTCTTAGCACGCTTAGCAATTTGCTCAGTTAATGCTCCAATTCCCGGTCCAATTTCAATTGCACAACTTTCTTCAGTTAAATCTGCATAACTTACAATGTTTTCTAGTATATTTGTATCAATTAAGAAATTTTGACCAAAGCTTTTTTTAAAGAAGAAATCGTACTTGGCTAATATTTCTTTCGTTCGACTAGGTGTCGCGATATCCTTCATTATTTTTCCTCCATTAAAACTTTTTTTACTGCTTGCCCAAATTCATCTTTTGAGATTTGAAACATTTGCAGTCTTTTCTCTAGTTGCTTACCGTTTGTATAACCTATATTAAGAATTTTACCAAGTTTATCTCGTCTTTCACTTGAAGAGGGATGTCCAATTAATCCGGCATCTATTAAATCTTCCTTTGTAATTTCAGATTCAACTTCGATAAATTCCTGCTTAACATGAATTAAAGCATTTCGAATAGATTCTCTAGTAGCATGCTCGATTCCTAATCCTTTTTTACCTGAACGAACAGCTTCTTCCTTTGGTAAAAACGCATGCTTACATCCTGGTACATGTTCTTTAATAATCGAGCGAATACGTTGTCCAGGATAATCAGGATCTGTAAATACGATAACTCCTCGAGTCTCCTGAGCATGCTTTATTAATTTTATAGTATCCTTATTTATAGCAGAACCACTTGTTTCAATTGTATCTGCATCCACAGCTCTTTTAATTGCCGCCGTATCATCTTTACCTTCAACAACAATGATTTCTTTAATTTTCATTTGTTCCTCCAACCAATACAAGTATATGTAATCATACCATAAGGATAATAAAACTTCATACTCTCTTAAAAGTAGTATAAAAAAAAGCAGAAGGACTTATCCTTCTACTTTCATTCAAACAACGATCTATTTTAAAAATATTAACTAATAATACGAATTTTTACAGTACGACGCCCAAAATCAAAACAATCGTCTTTTGTAGGCATTAGAATATCGATTCTTCTACCTTTAATTGCTCCACCTGTATCACCAGCAATAGCAACACCATATCCTTCAACCCAAACTTTAGATCCTAAAGGAATCACTTTTGGATCAACTGCAATCAGTTTTGTGTTAGGATTTTTACGAACATTAATACCTAAAGCTGTTACACCAGACATCCCAGCATCGTAAGGTGAATATGCAGTTGCTTCAACGTACATTTCTTTTACCTTACTACTTGATTTTGGAGCACTAGATTTTACTAATGCACTTGATGTTGGTACAGACTTTGTTCCAACTGCAACTACTCGATCAACTGGTTCTTTTAAAATAGTTTCATCTACTAGCGTTTTAGAAACTACCTTACCATTTTCTTTAATCAATTCAAAGTTACGTTTAACAAGCCCTTTTACACCTTCTGAAATGACCGAAGATTCATCCTTATACATAGAAGAATCTTTTTGCTCTTTTTCTTTAAAATCTACAGGCTCTTCCACCACATCGTTGACTTTTTCGACACGGATAACTCGAACTGTATCATTTTGTTTGATCATTTCGCCGGCACCTGGTTCAACTCGGTCAAATTCGTTTAATGTAATGTTCTGCTTTTCTAAAAAGTCAGCGACAGTAGTCGAAGTTGCAAATACTTTTTTAGAAACTCCTCCGTCATTTAATACCATAGGGAATGCTTTTTCGTAAGATACCTTACCATTTTCCTCTAACGGTGTTGACAGTGCAGGCATTATAACATCATCAGGATTGATCTTAATATTTTGTTCCTTTAATAATTCCTTTACCGTTTGAGCAGTTGTCATAATGACTTTTTCCTGCCCATCGATCGTAAGTTTAACAGGTTTCGCTAAATGAACTGTAATATCCATATCATCTGATATTTTCGTTTTGGCTGACGGATATATTTCATCTGCATTCGTAATATTAATATTTTGTTCTTTTAATAATTCAGCCACAGTATTTGCATGTGTTTGAATAACCTGTTCCTTCCCGTCTACCTCAAGAGTTACTTGTTCTTTAAGTCCCTCATATGCTCCTGTACCTACTGATCCAGTGAAAACTAAAGCTCCTGCAAGTTGTACTGCTAGTTTTTTACTACTCCCAAGTCTAGAAAGTAACCTATTCGCGTCTATCACGATTTTACTCCTCCTTTTCGCCTGAGAAAAAAGATTGACTAGCTCCAAACCTATTAACTAGTGCTTCTACTCTACTGAATGTATGTTTACTAGATTTAGAAGTAGAAGAGTTTTCTTTCGACAAATTCTTCAACTCTTCATACGTGAACTGTGACGAATATTATGTATTCGTACTAGTTCATGAGATCATTTGTTAATCTGAAAAATATTACACGCATTTTCGAAAGTTCGTTTTTGAACTTCCTCAACTGATATGTTTTTTAAACGTGCAATTTCATCAGCAACAAGTGATACATAGCTAGGTTCGTTTCTTTTTCCTCTATACGGATGTGGTGTTAAGTATGGACAATCCGTTTCGATTAATAGATTTTCTAACGGAATCTCTGTCGCAACTTCTTTTGGTTTTTTTGCATTCTTAAATGTAACTGGTCCTCCTAATGAAATATAGAAGTTCATTTTAATACATTCTTTTGCAGTTTCCACACTTCCGCCGAAGCAGTGCATGATGCCACCTACTTCAGATGCATTTTCTTCTTTTAAAATGGTTACAATGTCTTCTGTTGCGTCTCGATTGTGAATGACAATCGGTAGTCCGCATTCTTTCGCTAATTGAATTTGTTTGCGAAATACTTCTTTTTGGATTTCCTTTGGAGATTTATCCCAGTAGTAATCTAATCCAGTTTCACCAATTGCTACTACTTTAGGATGTTTTGATAATTCCTTAATCCATTCAAAATCTTCATCAGTTGCGTCAATTGCATCAACTGGATGCCAGCCAATAGCTGCATAAAGAAAATCATACTTCTCAATTAATTCCATAGCTTTCGTAATTGTTGGTCGATCAAAGCCAACAACTACTTGATGAACAACTCCTGCTTCAAGAGCTCTACTTATTACTTCTTCAAGGTCTTCTTTGTATTGATCTGCATTTAAATGTACATGTGTATCAAAAAGCATTTTTACTTCCCCTTTGCTCATCTGAGATTTAGTCTAGCATACCGTAAAATTTCTTACCTAACGCACAGTTAACAATTCCGTTACAAAAAGAAACAGTCAAAATTAAGCAATTTCTAATTAATTTTTAAAGATGTTTTAAATTAATTCCATGTTATATCAAGACTTTCTTGTTTTTTGAAACAAAATTCTGATAATATTTTTAGTTTACTATTGTAATCAATCTGTAATATTTTCTTCATATAGTGACATTTTTTAACAATAACTTGTTAATACCTGCCATAAATCAACAATTTATTATCATTTTTGTGATTCTTATGATATTTTTACAATTTTCTGCACAATACAACAATTATTTCAGTAAAATAAATCAAAAAAGAAAAGTATTTCATGTTAGTTTTTACACGAAATACTTTTCTTAGTAACTTTATTTAATAATAGTACCGTTTGGTAATGATTGATCAATTGTTGCTAGTGATAGTTTACCTTCAATACTTCCTGCAAGGATCATCCCTTCGGATAATTCCCCTCTAAGCTTTACAGGTTTTAAATTCGTTACGCAGATCACTTTTCTACCAATTAAGTCTTCTGGTTTATAGTATTCCGCTATACCTGATACAACTTGTCTTGATTCATTTCCTAAATCTAATTGAAGTTTTAGAAGTTTTTTTGCTCCTTTTACTGCACCAGCTTCTTTTACTTCAGCTACCTTTAGTTGAACTTTAAAGAAATCATCAATTGTAATTTCAGGAACAGTTTCTTCGACTTTCTCTTCTACCACTGGTTTTACAGTACTTTGCATTTGTTCTTTAATATATGCAACTTCAACCTCTGTCTCTAAACGTGGGAAAATCGGTTCACCCTTTTGTACTCTCGTATCCTCTTGAATTGCTCCAAACTTATTTAGGCTATCCCATGAAAGAATCTTTTCATCAACGAGTCCTAACTGATTGAAAATTTTTGCTGGCGTCTGAGTTAAGAAAGGTTTTAATAAAATCCCCACTTGACGTAAAGATTCAGCTAAATGCGCCATTACCGATGCTAGTTCTTGTACACGGCTTTCGTCCTTAGCAAGTACCCACGGCTGTGTCTCATCAATATATTTGTTTGTACGACTAACGAACTGCCAAATATTTGTTAATGCAACTGAAAATTCCATATTTTCCATTGCTGCTTCCACAGTTTCCTTCGTGTTCTTTGCCATTTGTTGAAGGTTTTCATCAAAATCTGTTACTGTGCCGTTAACTGCAGGAATATTACCATCAAAGTATTTTTGGATCATTGCAATTGTTCGATTTAATAAATTTCCTAGATCATTTGCTAAATCAAAATTAATACGGTCAACGAATCCTTCTGGCGTAAAAATACCATCTGATCCAAAAGGAACTTCACGTAATAAATAGTATCTCAGAGCATCTAAACCATATCGTTCGATTAATACTACTGGATCTACAACATTTCCTTTTGATTTACTCATCTTGCCGTCTTTCATTAATAACCATCCGTGAGCAAAGACCTTTTTAGGTAATGGTAAGTCTAATGCCATTAACATAATCGGCCAATAAATCGTGTGGAAACGTACAATTTCTTTACCAACTAAATGAACATTCGCTGGCCAATATTTTTTATAGTTTTCTTCATTATCTGAACCATAACCTAAAGCCGTAATATAGTTAGATAAAGCGTCAATCCAAACATAAATTACATGTTTAGCATTGCCAGGTACCTTTACACCCCAGTCGAATGAAGTACGTGAGACAGCTAGATCCTCTAAGCCTGGTTTAATGAAATTATTAATCATTTCATTTTTTCTTGATTCAGGTTGAATAAATTCTGGGTTTTCTTCATAATACTTCAGTAATCGGTCAGCATATTTACTCATTTTAAAGAAATATGACTCTTCTTTAACTAGCTCTACTGGATGGCCGCTGTCAGGACTTTTTCCACCAATAATTTTTCCTTCTTCATTATATAGAGGATCAACAATTTGTGTTTCAGTATAATATGTTTCATCCGGTACTGAATACCAACCCTCATACTCGTCCAAATAAATATCACCTTGATCAAGTAATTGCTTGAAAATCTTTTCAACAATTTCTTTATGTCTATTTTCTGTTGTACGGATAAAGTCATCATATGAAATATCTAATTTTGTCCATAATTCCTTAATTCCTACAACAATATCATCTAAGTATTTTTGAGGCGAGACATTTAATTCCTCAGCTTTACGTTGAATTTTTTGACCATGTTCATCTGTACCCGTTAAATAAAAAACATCAAAACCTTGAAGTCTTTTATATCTAGCCATTGCATCCCCAGCAACAGTCGTATAAGCATGACCTATATGTAATTTTCCACTCGGATAATATATTGGGGTTGTAATATAAAAAGTTTTATTACTCATTGACCAAAAATCCTCCTTCAAAAATTTCTAAATATTGACACTAAATTATTCGCATGATTTTGCATTTCATTATAAAATGAAAAATGAGTTATCTGCATATCCCCATCTACTATTACAACTTCATACTTATTTTATAAGTTAAATTTTACACAATAGTAACATCTATTTCTATTATTTCTCGTAAATATACATACATTTTCTCTTTAATTAACCCATATTGGCATAGTAACACTATGTATCTCTGTTTTTTGGACTACATAGCACATTTATTTTCATAAAAACTTTATACTAGGAGGATTAATTATGAAATCTACAGGAATTGTCCGTAAGGTAGACGAGCTTGGCCGTGTAGTCATTCCAATTGAACTAAGAAGAACACTAAATATCACTGAAAGAGACACACTTGAAATATTTGTTCAGGATGATCGAATTATCCTAAAAAAGTATGAACCAAATATGACTTGTATGATGACGGGAGAAATTTCTCAAAATAATCTTGAGGTTGCTGATGGCAAAATTGTTTTAAGTAAAAAAGGCGCAGAGCTTCTAAAATTCGAGATTGAACAATTTATAGCTGATAATAATTAAATTGAAGAGGCTGCCTATTTTAATTGCATTCTCTAAATAAAAGCAAGTAAAAAATGAATAGAGAATAACAAATAAAAAGACAGCCTAACTTCATTTTTAATCCTTATTAAATTTCGTGATATTCCGCATAGACGTCCCTTTTATTTAATGAACGATCCTTCGCAACAAGTTTTATTGCATCTTTACTTTTTTCATTTTTTTCATTTATGTACCAATCGACATGTTGGTTAATTGATAGTTCCTGCCACCAACACTCCTCATTGTTTTTCACATCTTCTTCAGATGCCCCTTCTAAAACAACTACAAACTCTCCACGTACTTCTTCATTCGTTGCCCAGTCTATTGCATCACTAACTGTCCCACGTAAAAACTCTTCGAACTTCTTTGTTAATTCTCTACAAAGTACAATTTGTCTGTCACCTAATACTTCAAGAATAACGTGTAACGTTTCTTTTAAACGGTGTGGAGACTCATATAAAATGACTGTACTACGTTGTCCCTTTAACGGTTCTAATTGCTTCTTCTTATCTTTCTTTTGACGTGACAAGAATCCTATGTATAAAAACGAATCAGTAGGCAGTCCAGATGATATTAAAGATGTTAAGGCAGCATTTGCACCTGGCAAAGGAACGACAGAAATACCTTCTTCTAAACAAAGTTTTACAAGCTCATAACCTGGGTCATTTATACATGGCATTCCTGCATCACTTACTAATCCAACTTTTAATCCTCGTTTCAAGTCTTCTACAAGCTTTAATCCTGCTTTTTCTTTATTATGCTCATGATAACTCACTAATGGCGTTTGTATTTCGAAGTGATTACACAGCTTTTTCGTGTTACGAGTATCCTCCGCCGCAATATAATCTACTTCTTTTAGTATTCGTACCGCTCTAAACGTCATATCTTCTAAGTTACCAATAGGGGTTGGTATTAAATAAAGACAGCCTAATTCCTCATTTAAGAAGCTCTTTTGACTTTTAATCATTACCAGTTCCTCCTCTCATATATCGTTCTTTGTTTTCTCTTGATAATTGCTTAAAAGCGTATTCCGCTTGCATCGCTTCTCTTTTGGTTGGGTACTCCTCAAAAAATATACAATTTACAGGTGTCCTACCCCTTGTATATTTTGCACCCTTTCCATCGTTGTGTTGTTTTACTCTACGTTCAATATTTGTTGTATATCCTGCATAGAAAGTTGTATCTGAACATTCTAGCACGTATAAATAGTGTTTATGATCTTCCATATAGAATTTCCTTTAACTCAGCCGTATACTCGTTATTTTCCTCATATACGTAGATAGGAGGCAAAATTTTAAGGTCAGCCTTCCCACCTTTAATACCTTCAATTAGAAGTGTATTTGCTTCCTTACCCATTTTTGGATAAACAAACTGAATTCTTTTCGGCTCAATACCATGTTTGCGCATTGTTGTAACAATATCCAACATACGCCCTGGACGATGAACCATCGCCAATTTTCCACCATGCTTTAAAAGTTGTTTACTTGCATTGATTACTTCTTCTAAATTCGTTTTAATCTCATGTCTCGCTATTGCATAATGCTCATTCATATTCTGTTCAGAAGTGGGAATATCTTGAAAGTATGGTGGATTACACGTAACAACATCTACAAATTCTCTACCTATTTTATCTGGTGCATTTTTTAAATCGTCATGAATCATTGATATTTTTTCATCTAACTTGTTGTATTCAACGCTTCTTTTAGCCATATCATACAGTCGCTCTTGTATTTCTACACCGAATATATTTGCTTTAGATCTTCGGTGAAGCATCAATGGAATAACTCCATTTCCAGAGCATAAATCAACAATTGTACCTTTTTGGATCGGGACATATGTAAAATTAGATAAAAGAACTGCATCTAATGAAAATGAAAAAACGGATGGACTTTGAATAATCCTCATATCATCGGTTAATAAGTAATCTAAGCGTTCGTCACCTTTAAGCATAATTAGTTCCTTTCAAATTCATACCAATATTATCTTTTAGCATTGCCTAATTGTATAACAATTAACTAGCAATGCATAAAAAGAAGCTATTCCATTTGGAACCTGCGCGCTTTACCTTTTTAAACAGCTTATTTAAAAGCTGTTTTCTAAAAAGGTAATCGCTCGCTTCTTCCGGAATAGCCTACCATTACTTTACTTTTTATCAAAGAAGGATAAACAAAACAGACAGTCCTCACCATGACGTACGCTTCCATAATGTAGATTACAAATATGGAAACCTTCTTGGTACAATCTTGCTAAATTATCATAGCCTTCCCCAAGATCCTTATCCTTTTGTACCTTTTTCTTCTTTGAGTCTTTTATTTGTTCTTTTTCTTCTATACGTTTATTTAGACCTAATCTTTCTCGTAAGTGATCATTCTCAATTTTCGTATAGTGATTTTCTTCTAGTAGCTCAGCGATATATTGTTTTAAATCACTAAGCTGTGTTGATAAATCTTGAATTTGTTCTTCCATATTGGAAAGAGATAAGAATATATTCTTCTTGTCCAATCTTACCACCTCTTAATCTGTGGTTTGTATTGACACGACTCCCTCGTGAATTAAATCATCTAGGGTATACTCCACAACGCGTTCTTTTTTGATCAATTCTACCTGAATAACTCGTTCTAAGATGTTCAATCCTATTACTCTTCCAGGACCTTCTGCTGTCTTGATGATATCCTCTAAGTCTGGAAGTTGTTCTTTTGCAGCCTCATACTCGTCATTTTCATATTTTAAGCAGCACATTAATCGGCCACAAAGTCCTGAAATTTTCGCCGGGTTAAGAGAAAGGTTTTGATCTTTAGCCATTTTAATGGATACTGGTTCAAAATCACCTAAGAACGTTGAACAACATAACATTCTACCGCAAGGCCCAATCCCACCGAGCATTTTAGCTTCATCACGTACTCCTATTTGTCTTAATTCTATTCGAGTACGGAATACTGCAGCTAAATCCTTTACTAATTCCCTAAAGTCTATTCTACCATCTGCTGTAAAATAAAAGATGACTTTATTTCGGTCAAATGTATATTCGACATCAACTAATTTCATATCTAGTTCATGTTGCATAACTTTACTAGAACAAACTTCATAAGCTTCTTTAGCTGATTGTTTATTCTCTTCAACAATCATACGATCATGCTCATCAGCTAATCGCATGACTTTTTTTAACGGAAGGACTACGTCATTTTCTCCGACCTTTTTATTCGGTACAACTACTTTTCCAAATTCAATCCCTCTCACCGTCTCAACGATGACAAAAGTATCTTTAGGGATTGCTAATCCATTTGGGTCGAAATAATAGATTTTACCAGCTTTTTTAAAACGTACTCCGACTACTTCGTACACAATCTACAATCCCTCCTGTAGCTCTATTATCATTTGCTCTAAAACCATTAACATATTTGCGTTTGATGTTAATCGCTTTTTAGCAAAAAGGATGATTTCTAAACAAGTGGTTACTTTCTCTAATGAAATACGATTTAATGCTTGTCTCATTAATGGTTCTTCATTTTTAAAAACAACATTTTGATCTTGCTCAGCATATATATATAGCATATCTTTAAAGGCTAATACAAGCATATCAAGCATCATTTGTAACTGTTCCTTCGTATCAAAATGACGAGAAACATTTTGTTGTATGACTAGAAGACTATCTTTTTTTGTTGTTAATAATGCTTCATATAATTCTATCACTAAATCTCTAGCTTGTGCAAACCATTCTTCTTCAGCAATTTGAAGTGCAACTGCCTCACTATTTGTTAATCTTGCTAATAATGGTACTAAGTTTGATTGGAGCTCTATATTAACTAGATGTTCTTCAAAGTATTTTGTTGGTAATGGATTAAAATGGATTGATTGACAGCGAGATTGTATCGTTGGCAAAATTTGTTGTACTTGTTCAGTTAATAAAAATGCAGTTGTAATCGAGACCGGTTCTTCCAAAAATTTCAATAAAGAATTAGCTGCATTTGTCGTCATTCGATCAGCATGGTCTATTATATAAATTTTTCGATTCGATTCAACAGCTGTTTTAGAGAATTCTTCTTGTAATTGTTGAATTTGATGTTTCTTTATTGAGGCTTCTTCCGGCTCAATTACATAAACATTTGGGTGATTACCCGAATCGACACGCTTACAATTACGACAAGTTCCACAAGGTGTAGCGCCACTTACATTCTCACATAGTAATACTTTTGTGTAGTATAATGCAAGTTCGCGTTTACCAGTTCCTCTTGGGCCTTCAAATAAGTAAGCATGAGCTACCCTGTTCTTAATTACTGCATTTTTTAACATTTTTGTGGCAACTGGTTGACGCTCGCTTAGTTTCTCCCAAGATGTTTTCATGTTTACACCTACTCATATCTATAAATTAATCAATGATATTTTTAAATTGGATCGTTTTTTTTTAATCGTTTTACCAATTACTTCAGGCTAACTTTTAGCCTACAATTTTCTATTGATGCAAGTAATTTTTAGTTAAGTTCCGAATAGATTCCTACTTCTATTATACCAGTTCCGTCATGTTATTGTTCATGTAATCAAGTTTTGTATATAATTAAATTTCTTCTATTTTTTCTAAAATCACTTTCAATGTATCATTAAATACTTGAGCGACCTCGTTTGATGCATCAATTCGTTTAAAGCGCCATGGCTCTCTCTTCATAATTTCGGCATATCCACTTTGAACTTTTAAATGAAAATCTAGTTCTTCTAAATCAAGTCGATTGATTTCTCTCTCATCTGCTTGGTGAACTCTATTTAACCCAACTTTAGGGTCTAACTCAAAGTAAATTGTTAAATCGGGCATTAATCCATCGATTGCAAATTGATTGATATTATAAATTTCATCTATTCCAATCCCTCTACCGACACCTTGATATGCAAGCGAGCTATCTACAAATCGATCACACAACACAATTTTTCCTTCTGCCAATGCAGGGATTACTTTCTCTGCTAAATGCTGTCTCCTTGCTGCAGCATAAAGTAGCGCCTCCGTACGCTTGTCCATTTCAATATTCTCTGTGTCTAATATAATATTTCTTATACTTTCAGCGATCCGTATCCCACCTGGTTCTCGAGTGGATATAAAATTTACACTTCTTTTACGAAGTTCTTCTGATATCATATTTATAATTGTTGTTTTCCCTGCACCCTCTGGTCCTTCGAATGTTATGAATAAAGATTTCAAGTGTGTTTCCTCCTAAATCAATACTTCAATTTGTAAATTTTTATCTTCAATCAAATTTTGAATCGTCATTCCATATTGATATACATCATGAATATAATCAACATGCTTAGTAGTAACTAGTTCACCCTTTAGTAAAATAGGAATTCCTGGTGGATAAGGCACTATATTTTCTGCAGAGATTTCTCCTACCGAATCTGCCAAATCTTTTACCAACTTCCTCTTTTTCTTTAAGTCAGCGTAACTATGTAAAACTGTACTCGTGAAGTTAGGTATATTAAGCTTAGGTTGTTTATTTTCAATATAAGTCATAGATTCAGTTGCTTTTTTTATACGATTAACAAGGTCATTAAAATCCATTCTTTCATCTAGCGGAAGGATGAACAGCACATGTCCCCAATCTGATAGTTCAGAATAGACTCCCTCATTTTCAAATATTTCCTGTAATTGCTTACCGGTATGACCTTTTTTACTTTTTACGATTACTTTTAGTAAATCTTGTGTATAGTTTATTCGACTTGATGTAACAGTTTGTATACTAGATAAATCATTAACTTCTTTAATAAATTCGGCAATTTTCTTTTGAAGTATTTTCACCTTATCGTGAGAAAATGTTTCGACAAAACTCCTTGCGTAATCTAAGGAAGCCATAATTGGATAAGAGGGACTGCTGCTTTGTAGCATTCTCAGCATTTCTCTTACTTTATCTTTGCAAACAAATTTTGATTTTATATGTAAATAAGAACCCATTGTCATTGCAGGCAAAGTTTTATGCGCTGATTGTATGACAATATCGGCACCCATAGAGAGTGCATCATTTGGAAAGGGATCCCCGATTATAAAATGTGTTCCATGAGCCTCATCCACGATTGTTGGGATCTCCATACTATGAGCGAACTCAATTATATTTTTTAAATTCTGAGACATTCCATAGTAATTAGGATTGGTTAAAATGATTGCTTTTGCTTTCGGATAATTTTTTATTACATTTATAGATTCCTCACTGTTTACCCCAAGTGGCTGTCCTAACTCTTCATCAATATCTAATGGTAAGAATATAGGTCTTGCTCCAGCAAGTAAAAGACCATGAAAAATTGACTTATGACAATTGAGTTGTACTAATACTTCGTCATTTTCACCACATAACGCTAAAATTGCAGCTAGGTTACCCACAGTTGAGCCATTTACTAAAAAGAAACTTTCTTCTGCTTTGTATACGTTCGCTAACAATTTTTGAGCCTCACTAATCACCTCTGAAGGGTAATGTAAGTCATCTAAGCCATTTAATTCTGTCACATCATAATTTAATATATTTGGTAATCCTAATTCATTTATAAAATTGTGCTTTCCATTTTTATGACCTGGAACATGTAGAGATATTGTTTCTTGATTTACAAACTGTTTCAGTGCATTTAGTAATGGCATTTTATTCATCAATAACTCTTCCTTTAATTTACGCAATTTATTTGTATGTATCGTTATACTAGTATATTTTTTAGTTAGGTTTTAATTTAACCATTCCAAACATACTTTTCAACATTTTAATACAACTACCTAATTCAAAATCCAATATTTTATAGACAATATAAAAACCGATTATATTTACAAGTTCTCTCCATTACTTAAAGGTCCAGTCACATTAAGGAGTGACAAAACAGTAATAAATTATGGCAGAGGTACCTGTATATAAAATCGGTCCTTCACTTTATATCTTATTTTAACTTACAAAAACTTATTAGACTACTACTATTAGTCTATTACGCTTATGCTAATCTCTAATTCGCAATTTCTTCTTTCACCGTACTAATACATCTTAACTTCTCTACAAAGGAATTGTATATAGGTGCGTCTGTTTCAGTTTTTACGATTTTCTTTTCACACTCTTCACATACAAATGCTTCTATAATATGAATGCCATGTTCCTTTTTCTCTTCACAAACTATACATTTTGATAAACCATTCACCTTTATTCCTCCTCTAAGTGTTTTTCCAGTGTAATTTACGATTGATTAAACAATTTCGTTTATTATTTAGTTTTGCAAATTAAAAACTTTTTATACAATTTAAGGCCTATTTTTTTGTAATATATGAAAATAGTTCTAATTTTGTGCTCTCTATTTTAAATATTTTTTTCTAACATGATACTACTTTCCTGCTTTGATCTTATTTTTGTTCCTTCTAACTACTAAAAAAGGACTACAAAAATTTGTAGTCTCTGACTCTAATTACTCGCCAAACGCTTGTTTTCTTGATTACTTCGCCTGCCTGTGCTGTGCTCTATATATAAGTAAACCCAGTACCTCAAAAGAACTGCTACTTAAAGCAAATGCCTTTAAGTGAAGTACTAGTGAAATTAGCTTTGATTAAATACATTGGTCAAGTTTTAAATTATTTAACTTTGGTTCTTTAATTTTTTTATTTACATACACAAAAAAACATCAGCCTAATAGCTGATGTTTTTCTTTACCAGGCGACGTTCTACTCTCACAGGGGGAAACCCCCAACTACCATCGACGCTGAAGAGCTTAACTGCCGTGTTCGGTATGGGAACGAGTGTGACCTCTTCGCAATAATCACCTGATTTGTATTGAGTTGTACTTCGTACCCTCAAAACTAGATAATGTCATTATCAAACTTGTTAGTTAAGTCCTCGACCGATTAGTATCAGTCAGCTCCACGTGTCACCACGCTTCCACCTCTG
>NZ_MDKC01000015.1 GCF_001712755.1 Gottfriedia luciferensis | reverse complement strand
TTTCCCATAGCGTTAAGCTAGTAAGACCCCTGAGAGACGATCAGGTTGATAGGTCAGAGGTGGAAGCGTGGTGACACGTGGAGCTGACTGATACTAATCGGTCGAGGACTTAACTAACAAGTTTGATAATGACATTATCTAGTTTTGAAGGTACAAAAATTATTATAAAAAACTTCAAAAAGTTATTGACTTTTAAATGAAATTTGATATAATAATTAATGTCTTTAAGAAAATGAATCAAGTGATGATAGCGAAGAGGTCACACCCGTTCCCATACCGAACACGGCAGTTAAGCTCTTCAGCGTCGATGGTAGTTGGGGGTTTCCCCCTGTGAGAGTAGAACGTCGCTTGGTTTTAAGTTTATTCCGCAGTAGCTCAGTGGTAGAGCACTCGGCTGTTAACCGAGTGGTCGTAGGTTCGAACCCTACCTGCGGAGCCATTTTTAACTTAATGCTTCCATAGCTCAGCAGGCAGAGTACTTCCATGGTAAGGAAGAGGTCACCGGTTCGAGCCCGGTTGGAAGCTTAGGAAAAGTTGTACTGGCCCGTTGGTCAAGCGGTTAAGACACCGCCCTTTCACGGCGGTAACACGGGTTCGAGTCCCGTACGGGTCACCATTTATATTACGGAGGATTAGCTCAGCTGGGAGAGCACCTGCCTTACAAGCAGGGGGTCGGCGGTTCGAGCCCGTCATCCTCCACCATCTAATTTAATAAATACCGGAGGGGTAGCGAAGTGGCTAAACGCGGCGGACTGTAAATCCGCTCCCTGTGGGTTCGGCGGTTCGAATCCGTCCCCCTCCACCATTTATTGTTGGGCTATAGCCAAGCGGTAAGGCAACGGATTTTGATTCCGTCATGCCCTGGTTCGAATCCAGGTAGCCCAGCCATTTTTTTATTTTATCGTAATTTATTACGAGCCATTAGCTCAGTAGGTAGAGCATCTGACTTTTAATCAGAGGGTCGAAGGTTCGAATCCTTCATGGCTCACTCTTTTTTTTTATGTGCGGAAGTAGTTCAGTGGTAGAATACAACCTTGCCAAGGTTGGGGTCGCGGGTTCGAACCCCGTCTTCCGCTTCATTCGCATATATTTTTATACAGTGGGGCCTTAGCTCAGCTGGGAGAGCGCCTGCCTTGCACGCAGGAGGTCAGCGGTTCGATCCCGCTAGGCTCCACCAATATACATAAAGTTAAACCTTAGTCATTTGACTA
Source organism: Gottfriedia luciferensis (assembly GCF_001712755.1). Taxonomy (GTDB): domain Bacteria; phylum Bacillota; class Bacilli; order Bacillales; family Bacillaceae_G; genus Gottfriedia; species Gottfriedia luciferensis_B. The sequence goes on along the minus strand of NZ_MDKC01000015.1, from coordinate 59,395 downwards.
AGGTTTTTTGTTGTATATAATCATATGATATAGCAATTAATAAGCTCAAAATGCATATGTATACAAAAAAATGTCGAGTTGACCCATTTGTTTCAAAAGATTTAAACTATTAATATAATTAATAACTTTAACAGTCAAAAAATTATATTTTTTCAAAAACAAGTAAGCGTTTTCTTTTATGAAATCAGTCGATGGGGGAAATAAAAATGTTAAAAGATATTTCGATTATTGGAGTACCATTAGATTTAGGACAAACTAGACGTGGGGTAGATATGGGGCCAAGTGCAATTAGATATGCACAGTTGCACGAACGTATTGAAAGAATGTCTTATCAGGTAGAAGACTTAGGAGATATTTTAGTAGAACGTACACCAGTTAAAGAAGATAATTCAGAACATAATTTAAAGAACTTAAAATCTGTAAAAGATACATGTGAAAAGCTTGCTGCTGAAGTTGATGAAGTTATTAAAAGAAACAGAATGCCACTAGTACTTGGCGGTGATCATAGTATTGCAATCGGTACATTAGCAGGCGTATCAAAACATTATAATAATCTTGGATTAATTTGGTTTGATGCACATGGAGATTTAAATACTGCTGAAACATCTCCTTCTGGTAATATTCATGGTATGTCTTTAGCTGTTTCATTAGGTCATGGTCACGACTTATTAACGAAAATAGGTGGTTACTTCCCTAAAGTAAAACCAGAGAACGTAATCATTATTGGTGCACGTGATCTTGATGAAGGCGAAAGAGCAATTATTAAAGAATTAGGAATTAAAGTTTATACAATGCATGAAATTGATAAATTAGGAATGACAAAAGTAATGGAAGAAAGCATTGACCACTTAAAAGGGTGTGACGGTGTACACTTATCATTAGATCTTGACGGTCTAGATCCAATTCACGTTCCTGGAGTGGGCACACCTGTACCTGGAGGAATCACTTATAGAGAAGGCCACTTAGCAATGGAAATGCTATCTGATGCTGATATTATTACTTCAATTGAATTCGTAGAAGTTAATCCAATCTTAGACGAAAGAAATAGAACAGCAATCGTAGCCGTTGCATTAATAGGCTCATTATTAGGTGAGAAATTACTTTAATTTTTAAATAAAATTCAAACGGTCAATATGGATAAAGTTAAAAATATTATGCTAATTTTTAGTAAACAAATTAAAATGATTGCTTATAAATTAATGTTCGATCTTAATTGGCCAACAAACTGATTAATAAAAAGCTGTTAGATTACACTAAGTAAAGGCTATTTGATTAGGTTTTTATAACAAACTTATTTCGATGAATAAGTTGATTGGAATGGAAGGATGCTCGACTCCTATGGGATAAGCGGGAAGCCTGAGACCCCACAGGCGCGCCGAGGAGGCTCAGGTCACGCCCCATGGAAAGCGAGCATCCTGTAATGCAAATCAACATCATTTTACTCCTTTACGAAAATTTGTTATTTAATTGACAAGGTTGTTTTTCAACAGCGTGAAGCTAGCATTTGCTAGCTTTTTTTTTATCAAAAAAATATGGAAAACTGTTTTTCAAAAACTTTAAAATCAAATAAGAATGGTTGGTCATTCTCCTATTAATATAAAGAGCCAATATATATAATTCTGTAATTTTGTTTAATATAACTAAAATAGTCGTTAAAGTATTGTTAATATAATTAATAACTCACAATTTTTGTGTATTGCAAAAATATGGTATAATACTCAAGATACAGTTTTATTCTAGAGAATTTGGAGGGTAAAAGATGCCTTCTTTACATATAAATTTTTTACAGTATTTACAGAATGGATTAGACATACTAATAGTTTGGTTTGTTATTTATAGATTAATTATCATTATTCAAGGGACAAAGGCAGTCCAACTCCTAAAAGGTGTTACAATCATTATCGTTGTAAAAGTATTAAGCAGCCTATTTGGCTTGCATACTCTACAATTCTTAATGGATCAAGCATTAACATGGGGATTCTTGGCGGTTATTATTATCTTTCAACCAGAATTAAGGAGAGCACTAGAACAGCTTGGACGTGGCCGTTTCTTCTCTAGAACGACTGGTAATGGGATTAATGACCGAAATGATATTGTTGAAAACATTGCAAAAGCCACTGAATACATGGCTAAACGAAGAATAGGTGCACTTATTTCTTTTGAGAGACAAACAGGAATGGGTGACTACATAGAGTCCGGTATACGTATGAATGCTAATTTATCATCAGAGTTATTGATTAATATCTTTATACCAAATACACCACTACATGATGGAGCTGTAATTATACAAGGTGAAAAGATTACGGCAGCAGCTTGTTATTTGCCTCTGTCTGAGAGTGCATTTATTTCAAAGGAATTAGGAACCAGACATCGAGCTGCAGTTGGAATCAGTGAAGTTACTGACAGTATTACGATTGTAGTTTCCGAGGAAACAGGTGCGGTTTCAGTTGCAAGGAACGGAAATCTATACAGGGAGTTATCAAAAGACGAGCTTATAAATTTATTAAATACTGAACTAAAATCACCAGAAGAGTCCACTACATCTAAATGGAATTGGAAGGTGAAACGTAATGGATAATTTTATGGATAATCGTTGGATATTAAGAGGAATCGCTTTATTAGTAACATTATTACTTTTTATGTCTGTCAATCTAGTCCCACAATCAAGTTCATCGGGCTTAGGAGACATACCGTTTGTTAATAATAAAGAATTAGTGCGAGATGTACCAGTAACTCCTATTTATGATCAGCACAATCTAATTGCAACTGGGATTCCAAAGAATGTTTCAGTGCAATTAGATGGACCCAATAGTATTGTAAAAACAGCTGAGATGAAGAAGGATTTTGAAGTATATTTGGATTTAACTTCGTATGCTTTAGGTACATATGAAGTTCCTTTAAAAATTAGAAATATTTCAGATAAAATAAAAGCAACTATTAAACCAAGAACAGTTAGAGTAACAATTAATGAAAAAATTGAAAAAAATGTTTCAGTTAAAGTTGTTTATCTAAATGAAAAAAAGATTAAACATGGTTATAAGGCAGAGAATGCAATTGTTAAACCAGGTTTAGTTACAATAGTAGGATCAAGATATGATGTATCACAAGTGGCATATGCAAGTGTTGGTGTGGATGTTACTGATGCGAATCAGACATTTAGTCAGGTGCTACCTGTTCGATTATACAATAAAAAAGGTGTTCAACTTCCGTTCATTACAAGTCCAAGAAAAGTTGAAGTAACTGTCCCTATTGTTTCGGAAAGTGCTAGCTTCCCGATTAAGTTAGTGCAAACAGGAACACTTAAGGATGGTTTAAAACTAAGTAGTCTTGCTAGTGATGTTAATGCAGTAAGAATTTATGCGTCAAAAGATTGGTTGGACAAGTTTAATGGACCAATAGAAGTGCCAGTTGACATATCTTCATTTAATCAAAGTGGTACATATGAAGTAAATGTACCTACTCCAAATGGAGCATTTAGAGTTGACTCAAGCACGATTAATGTAAACGTTAATTTTGATCAAGAAATGGAAAAGAAATTTAGTAATATCCCAATTAATTTAGTGGGTGAAAATAATCAATTTGAATATAAGTTTACTAAGCCCCCTTTAGGAAAAGTAGTAGTTACTGCTAAAGGATTTAAGAAAGACTTGGATGCGATTAATCCAAGCGATTTAAATATTACAGCAAAAGTTAATGGACTAGAACCAGGAACTAGAGATGTAGCGCTTACTATTACCGGCCCAAAAGGAGCTATATATAGTTTAGATTTTGATACAATAACGATTGAAATTACTGATAAAAAATCATCTGCTCAAACTGATGAAAATGAGAATTCAGGCGATGTAGGACAGTCATCGAATTAGAAGGAGAGTTAAAATGGGTAAATATTTTGGTACTGATGGTGTACGAGGAGTTGCGAATAAAGAGTTAACTCCTGAATTAGCATATAAAATTGGACGCTGTGGCGGTTATGTTTTAACAAAAAATAATGTCAAACCTAAAATTATAGTTGGGCGTGACACACGTGTATCTGGACATATGCTTGAAGGAGCACTAGTTGCAGGTTTATTATCAATTGGTGCTGAAGTTATGAGATTAGGTGTTATTTCTACTCCAGGTGTTGCCTATTTAACAAAAGCACTAGGAGCACAAGCGGGTGTTATGATTTCAGCTTCGCATAATCCTGTTGCAGATAATGGAATTAAGTTTTTTGGTCCAGACGGTTTTAAACTGTTGGATGAGCAAGAAGATGAAATTGAAGAATTAATGGATGCAGAAGTTGATCGTCTACCAAGACCAACTGGAAATGATTTATGTCAAGTTAGCGATTATTTTGAAGGTGGGCAAAAATACCTACAATTCCTTAAAAACACAATTGACGAAGATTTCTCAGGCTTATTAGTTGCTCTAGATTGTGCACATGGTGCCACTTCTTCATTAGCGCCATATTTATTCGCAGATTTAGAAGCAGATATTGTTACAATGGGAACAAATCCTAATGGATTTAATATAAATGATGGTGTAGGTTCTACACATCCTGAAGCTTTAGCAGCTCTTGTGAAGGAAAAAGGTGCTGACATCGGTTTATCATTCGATGGAGATGGAGATCGTCTAATCGCAATCGATGAAAATGGTGAAATCGTTGATGGTGACCAAATAATGTATATTTGTGCAAAATATTTAAATGAAAAAGGTCGTCTAAAACAAAACACAATTGTATCAACTGTTATGAGTAACTTAGGCTTCTACAAAGCAGTAGAAACAAATGGAATGAAAAGTGCAGTTACAGGTGTTGGAGACCGTTATGTAATGGAAGAGATGAGAAAGAATGGGTTCAATCTAGGTGGCGAGCAATCTGGTCACATCATCTTTTTAGATCATATTACGACTGGTGATGGTATGTTAAGTGCGATTCAGCTCGTTAGTATTGTTAAAGAAACAGGTAAAACTTTATCACAATTAGCTGGAGAAATGAAAAAGTATCCACAATTATTAATTAATGTTCGTGTTACAGATAAAAATGAAGCACTTAATAACGAACGCATTAAAGCAATCATTTCAGAGGTAGAAGAAGAAATGAACGGCAATGGTCGTATTTTAGTTCGTCCTTCTGGTACTGAGCCACTTATTCGTGTAATGGCTGAGGCTCCTTCTGAGGCAGAATGTAAACAATATGTGGAACGTATTGTTGCTGTTGTAAAAGAAGAAGTTGGAGAATAATATAAATTAAAAAAATATGCATTGATGAGCACTTTTGTGTAAGTCTATGCATATTTTTGTTATATACAGCTATTCTATAACTTTTTTTCAACATATTTTTGTTGACCAGTTTTAATACAGTATAGTATAGTTGTTTTATTGTTTTCCTAACAGGGAAGGAGTATAGAAATAATAAAGTATTAAAAAAGCGCCAGAACTACACTAGACGTGAATGTGTAGTTGACGAGGTGGAGTTTTATCGAAGTTTCGGCGGATGACTCCCGGTTGCTGTATCACAACCGAAATTATTTATGTAAAACACATGGGTGACTGTGTGCACAAACGTAAATAATCTGATACACCGTTTAAAACAAAAAAATGAACTCGCTAATGAGCGGAATATGAAAGGTAGGTGGATATTGCTTGTAAGTCCTCTACCATTATTAAACATGACGAGGGAATAGAAAATTAAATAGTTAAACGGTTAGGAAAACAGCGTTCCATTCCTATACATTTTGTATGTCTTGTTTTAGGACTTACTAAGCAATAGTTAATTATGTGTGGAATCGTTGGATATATTGGAAATGATAATGCGAAAGAAATTTTATTAAAAGGTTTAGAGAAATTAGAGTATCGTGGATACGATTCTGCTGGGATTTCTCTTTTAACTGACAATGGTGTAGAAGTTTATAAAGAAAAAGGTAGAATTGCAGTATTACGTAAATCAATCCCTACAAAAGCGGACGGAAACGTTGGAATTGGTCATACAAGATGGGCAACACATGGTGCTCCAAGTAAACGAAATGCGCATCCTCACCAAAGCTCTACTGAACGTTTTACACTTGTTCATAACGGCGTTATCGAGAACGATGTACAATTAAAAAACGATTATTTAAATGATATTGATTTTACAAGTGATACAGATACTGAAGTAATTGTTCAGTTAGTAGAACTTCATATTAAAAAAGGTTTATCTGTGCTTGATGCTTTTAGAGAAACACTTAAGCTTCTTAAAGGTTCTTATGCAATTGCATTATTAGATAAACAAGACGATGACGTAATTTATGTAGCAAAAAATAAAAGTCCATTACTAGTTGGTGTTGGTGAAGAGTTTAATGTTATTGCATCTGATGCGATGGCAATGTTACAAATTACTGATCAATTTATTGAATTAATGGATAAAGAGGTTATTTTAGTTACTAAAGATCGTGTTCAATTAATGGATCTTAACGGAAATATTAAAGAACGTTCTCCGTATACTGCAGAAATTGATGCTAGCGATATCGAAAAAGGAACTTATCCTCATTTCATGTTAAAAGAAACAGATGAGCAACCTTTAGTAATCCGTAATATTATCCAAAAGTACCAAGATGAAAATGGCGAGCTTGTAATCGACGCAGAAATTAAAGCGGCTTTAGCAGAAGCTGACAGATTATATATTGTTGCTTGTGGAACTAGTTATCATGCTGGTCTTGTTGGAAAACAGTTTATTGAAAAAATGGCGGGAGTACCTGTAGAAGTACATGTTGCAAGTGAATTCTCTTACAATATGCCACTGCTTTCAGAAAAACCATTATTCATTTATATTTCACAAAGCGGTGAAACTGCTGATAGTAGAGCATGTCTAGTACAAACAAATAAATTAGGTCATAAAGCAATTACACTTACAAACGTTCCAGGATCAACATTATCACGTGAGGCTGATTTCACTCTTCCTTTACACGCAGGTCCTGAAATCGCAGTTGCATCAACGAAAGCTTACACTGCACAATTAGCAGTACTTGCAATTGTTGCAAATGCTCTTGCAAAAGAAAAAGGAAAATCAGTTAACTTTAACCTAGTTAAAGAACTTGGAATTGTAGCAAATGCAATGGAATCAATTACAAACCAAAAAGAAGAGTTTGAAAAAATTGCTACAGAATATTTAGCTACAACTCGTAATGCATTCTTCATCGGTCGTAACGTAGATTACTTCGTTTGCTTAGAAGGCGCATTAAAACTAAAAGAAATTTCTTACATCCAAGCAGAAGGATTTGCTGGTGGAGAGTTAAAACACGGTACAATTGCTCTAATCGAAGAAGGGACTCCAATCTTCGCATTAGCAACACAAGAATCAGTAAACTTAAACATTCGTGGAAATGTAAAAGAGGTTGTTGCTCGTGGTGCTAACCCTTGTATCATTTCTATGGAAGGATTAAATATGGAAGGCGATCGCTTCATTTTACCAAGAGTACAAGAAGAATTATCTCCAATCCTTTCAGTCGTACCATTACAATTAATTTCTTACTATGCTGCTTTACATCGTGGTTGTGATGTTGATAAACCACGTAATCTTGCAAAATCAGTTACTGTTGAATAATAAAATTAGTAATCTCAAAGTTTATTAAAAAACAGATTTGAAAATAAAAACTGAGCAGGGAGTGTAAAAAGATGACCAAATTTAACGATGAAAATATCATCCCTACAAAAGACGATTTTCACGTTAGTGAAGTTGATGAGCGTGTTGTAATAAGAAAACCAATTAAATAACTTTAAATTTAAAATACAGGGGACTAGTGGTGATAACCATTAGTCCTTTTTTATTTTGAACATGATAATACATACAAGCAGCAAAAATTTAACAAAACTAAGAATAAAACTAGAACAAGCAATCCATCTTAAGAATATGGGAAAATTCGCATTTAAATACTGAGCAGGAGTGAAAAATGATGATAAAAGTTTACGATGAAAACTTCATTCCAACAAAAGATGACTTTCATGTTAGTGAAGTTGATGAGCGTGTTGTAATAAGAAAACCAAATCAGGTTGAACTTTAATAGAAAAGAGGCTAAGTTGAAATCTAAATTTTCAGCAGCCTCTTTTTTGTTTCTTCCGTAAATTATCGAACAAAGTGATGATATTTAAAAAAATTGTTTTTTATACACGTTTTTCTTATTGCCAATATTTACGAATATCCACATGATATTCGTACAAATTAATAAAGAGGTGATGTATATGAAGTTTAAATCAATTCAAAATAACATTGATTTTCAAAAACGTAGCCTAAAAAAATATAATAAAACGATCACTCTTTACTATTTAAATTCAGTATGTGATGGGAATAAAATTACTGAACTTCTTATTACACCTTTTTATGAATATGAATCATTTGTTTTATATAAAAACTACCTTAAAACATTAAATAATTGGGAGATCGTTTCCGAAGAATCAGTCATGGTTGAAAAGATTCTAAACGGAAATATTATTATAAATTTAGATGAAATAAACTACTCAATTATGATCAGCGAATTTAGTGCAAGTTCTGTTGGAGTGTCGACCGAAGAAAATGTGTTACAAGGACCAAAGGACGGATTAAATGAAAAAATTGATGTATCTTTAAACTTGATTCGTAATCGGTATAGAAAGAGTACTTTAAAGGTTGAAAACTATATTGTAGGAAATTTATCAAAAACTAAAGTACTTGTGTTATATGATGAGAACTTAGTAGATGGTAATGTATACAAACATCTCATAGAAAAAGTTAAAGGGATAACAATTGATGTATTACAATCCTGCGGTCAACTTCAAAAAATATTAATTAATAATAAGTGGAGTTTATTTCCTCTATTTCTAACTACTGAGCGGCCAGATCGAGTCGTATTTAATCTATCAACTGGAAAGATAATTTTACTTGTTGAGGGAACGCCATGGGCGCTAATTGGACCTGCGACTTTCGCCGACTTCTTTAAATCGATGGATGATACGGTGGAACTAACGTTAGTGTCGAAGTTTTTTATTTCAATCCGTTATATAGCTTTAATGATTACAGTGTTTTTACCAGCTATTTATGTCGCAGTTATTTCTTATTCTCCAGAAGTTTTACAAGTCCAATTCGCCTTACTCGTTGCCGGAAGTAGAATGTCAGTGCCGTTTCCTTCTTATATTGAAATTCTTTTTCTCATGTTAATGGCAGAATTTTTAATAGAAGCAAGTTTGAGATTACCTAAATCAATTAGTTCTACAGCTACTACTGTAGGGGGGCTAATTTTAGGGCAAACTGCATCACAGGCAGGTCTAGTAGCAGACATCATGATTATCGTTGTTTCATTAGTTGCCATCTCTTTATTTAGTATTCCAATTAATGCGATGCATCAAGCAATTAGAATTGTTCGATATCCGATTATACTATTTGCCTCATTGTTTGGGATGATTGGCGTTATAGTAGGTACACTAGCTATACTTTGCCATTTATGTAATTTAAGAAGCTTAGGAAAACCTTATTTGACACTTTTTAATAAAAATTAAATAATGGGGTGCATTTTTTGCTAGGGAAAAGATATATTACATACCTATTTTATTTAAATACGGTTATTAGCATAACTGCATTTGGGCCACAAATATTGTATAGGAATAGTTTAGATGGAAGTATTACAAGTATTGGTTTGGCCATTATAGTAGGTGGCTTTTTTATTTATATTTTACAAAAGTTATTTAGTAAATTTCCTGAACAAAATATTAGTCAAATCATAAAAAATGTAGTTCCCGACTGGTGTCGAAAATGCTACATAATTTATAGCTTAATTTTTTGGTACTTGACGGGTGCATTATTTATTATTGCGTTAATTCACGTTGTAAATATATTTATCAATCCAAATACCCCTATCTTAATAACTTATATTGTATTTCTCTTAGTAATAATTTTTGCGATTTTACTAAAAACAGAATCATTATTATACGTTACAGAAATACTCGTAATACTTCATATTCCAATTGTTTTATTTGTGCTTATAAGATTTTTGACTGATCGTTTTGTTGTAGTCGATTCCCTTTACCAATCTATTAACTATTTCAAACATCTACCAAAAATTAGTGCGTTCACCGCTGCCCTATTTGTCTTTACGGGATTCTCTAATTTAATTATTTTTAATGAAAAAATAAATTTAAATTTTATAACCAAAAAATTTCTTCTTTGGATTTTTCTATGTGGGATGTTTATAATCTGCAGTAATTATTTAATACCAATCGGATACTTAGGCTTAAACGGTGTTAGGAAAGAAGTGTTTGTTTGGTTAACGACAGTTGATAGTATGCATTTTGACTATTTGATAGTAGAGAGGGTTATTTACATTCTACTGTTTGGCCAAATCATTATTTCATTAATATATATCATACTTAGCTGGCATACCTCATTAGAGCTTTTTAAAACTCTCAATTTAAGTTATGGAGGATCTTATAAATGGTTATTAATTTCCTTCTTTATCTGTTTAACTACAGTTATTCAACTTCTAATAAGAGAAACAGATTTAGTAAAATATTTTACTTTGTATTTCAATTTAAATGCTATCTCAAACTTCTTATTAATCATTTCGTTATTGTATGCGTCTATAAAAAAAAGGAACGTTATTTAAGTCTTAGCTTTTTTATGATTGGTGCAACGCTCCTATTATCTGGATGTACCTTTAAAGATATTGATAAGAGAGCATTCGTAACATCTATTGGAATTGATCAATCTGAGGATCCTCAAAAAAAATATAAAGTGATGATTAAAGTAGCAATTCCTAATGGAGATCCGAAAATACCAAAATCAGAATTTCTTATACTCACAGCAAATACTGACTCGATTTCAGAAGGTCTTAACTTAATGAAATCACAGATTGATAAGGAATTGGTTTATGGACATAGTAGTGCGATTGTGATTGGAGAAAAATTAGCTAAAAGTAATATACAACCGCTATTAGAGTTTTTTGTAAGAAGACCGGATATTCAAATGACGTCTTATTTAAGCGTTGCTAAACCGAATGCATTTGAAGTGCTTAACTTTAAACCTATACAAGAACAAGTATCAGGCGGTGTTTTAAAATCATATTTTGATTTTAGTAGAACTGAATCGCCATACATAGATTCAGTTTGTCTTTTCGACGCATATAGGAGAGAAACAGAAGACGGAATAGACATCGTTATGCCTATTATTGAATCAAATAAAAAAGATTTATTAGTAGACCGAATAGCATTATTTGATAAGAGTAAAATGATTATGGACCTCAGTCCAAGTGAATCAGAAACTTATCGACTTTTAACGACTGGAATTTACGATGAAAGCTTAAAGGTCAAAAACAAGAAAGTTATGTTTGTAATGAATTTAGAAAAAGGAAAGGCAAATTACAAATTAAAACATCAAAATAAAAATATTGTTGCCAATTATACGATTAAGGTGAGAGCGGTTATAGAAGAAAAGATTGATGACCTTGATTCGATCAAAGAAAGTGACATACCAAAACTTAATAAGCAATTGGAAGATAAAATAAGTGCAGAGACTAAAGCTTTACTAATTAAAATAAAAGAAAAAGACATTGATCCAATCGGTTTTGGTTTAAGATACTTATCTAGGAATAGCGAAAATAGAAATTTATCATTATGGAACAAAAAGTACGATAGCCTAGCCTTTAAGATTAAGTCTGAAGTGAAAATTAAAGGGACCGGATTAATCAAATAATTTTAAAAGAAAAAGAGATAGGAATGCAGATGAAAATCTGTTACCTATCTTTTTTTATGAACAAAATTAATTTTTGGTTTTCACCATAATTTCACCATCCTCTATTAGAATTCAATTTATTAAGAAATGAGAGGAGGGAAATAACATGAATAAAAGAGTAAAGAGAATATTTACGTGGGTCTCTATAACTGCAGTTTTTGTTTTAGGGGTACACTTTTTTCTTAGATTACTAGGTGGCTTTCATGAAAGACGTTTTGCTGATCAACATTCAATGTACATGGATAGAGGCGGTCGAAACGAATTTAGATCACATCAGATAATGCATGGTCCACACCATTTTCATGATTTTTCTTGGATTGGTTTAGTATTATTCCTTTTAATCGCAATTGCGGTAGTGACTTTTATCTTTAAAAAGTTAGTTAAAAAGGGACAAGCTAGCCAGGTTAATCAAATTTCATTAGATACAACTAGTTTTAATACACCTATAAACAGAACAAACGCAGACTTATTGGATAAATGGGAAAAAAATCTATTGTCAAAAAAGGAGAATAAATAAAATGGGCATTTTTAAAAGAATGAAATCAATATCATTGGCTAAAGTGAATGGAGCATTGGATGGTTTAGAAGATCCAATCTCAATGTTAAATCAATATATTAGAGAAATGGAAGAAGATCTTTTGAAAGGTCAGGAAGCACTCTCTCGTCAAATCTATCTAGAGAATAAGCAAAAAGCATTGATTTTAGAGACAGAAGGGCTGGTAAACAAAAGAAGTGGACAAGCTAAGCTAGCAGTTGAAAATGGTGAAGATTCCATTGCAAAACTGGCAATACAGGAAAAACTTGTTCATGAAAAACAGTTAAGTCTCTATACAGAGCAACTAAATACAATTCAAAATCAAACTCAGTCACTTTATGAAAAATTAGATGAACTGAAAGGTAAATATGATGAATATCTGCATAAGAGACTGTTACTAGTTTCTAGAGCAAATATTGCAAAATCAATTAAACAAATTCAACAAACATCTGTTTCATTTAATTCAGAAACAATCGCAAATGGCATATCACGTGCAGAAGATCGAATACTTATGATGGAGGCAGAAGTACAAGCTCAAAATAAATTTGCATATCATACTAACCTATCTAATGGATATAAAGATAACGTAATGAGTGAAGAAGTAGAAGAAGAGCTACAAAAGCTAAAACAGCTAAAACAGCATGCTGTGGAAACTGCGTAAGGTCATGATCTAAAAGAAATATAGGGGAGCACCGTATTAATTAACGGGTGCTTCCTTTTATTTTATAATTGATTTGAAAATGGAAAAGATGAAGAAGATAACCGAAAAAAAATAGAGATACTTATATAAAACGAGGGAGTATTTTTGATGATGAATATACTAGTAGCTGAAGATGATTTGAAACTCGGTGAGCTAATCAGTTATATGTTAAAGAAAAAAGCAGGTTATAAAGTGGAATGGGTTACAGAGGGAGAAGAAGCCTACTATTACTCTACAAACAGTCATTATGATGTATTAGTATTAGATTGGATGATGCCAGGTGGAACAGGAATAGAAGTGTGTCGTAGGTTACGCAAAGAAGGATATTCAGGAGCGATTTTAATCCTTACGGCTAAAGACGCCCTAGAGGACCGCATTGTAGGACTGGACTCAGGAGCTGATGATTATTTAGTTAAACCTTTTGAAATTGATGAGCTACTTGCTCGATTAAGAGCGCTTTCTAGACGTAATTATGCTCCTATATTAGAGGAAGAAATTATTATTAGTGATATGATTCTTAATCGTACAAGCCAATCAATCAGAGGTGGAGATACTGAAATTCAATTAAGCCCTCGCGAATTTCAATTAGTTGATTTTTTAATACAAAATAAAGGGCAAGTATTACCTCGTGAAATTATTTTGGAGCGGGTATGGGGTTTTGATTCAGATGTTGCAATGAAAACGATTGATGCCACTGTTAAACTTCTTCGAAAGAAACTAGATTTGCTTGGTAAACAAGATTTGCTACAAAGCATTAGAGGGGTAGGATATAAATTTGATAACTAATCTTATTTCTTCTTTACGTGATTTTCGAAATCGCGGAGGTAGAGATGTTTTTAAGCGTACGCAAAATCGCCTAACGATACTATATAGCGGACTTGTTATGCTTTTTCTAATTATATTCATCATCATCGTCTTTGCAGCGTTATATGTAGTCATAATGAATGATCAAAGACGTACAGTGGAATCATTGGCTAGTCAAGAAGCAAAGATTATCGAAAACTATATGATTCAAAATCAACAAGGAAACCTCCAGGATGATGACAAAGAGGTAGTTTTAGCAGGTGTCGATCAATTTTTTTATTATGTCGTTAATCCAAATGGTGAATTAATAATGGGACAGGAGGATATCCCACAAATAAGGTCAAGGCTGTTTGGGCAAATAAAAGATTGGATTCCTAAAGGAAATGAAACACGAAAGGTAAAAATTAAATTAGAACATGAAGAGTTTGAAAAGGACATGAGAAAATTCCATGATCATGAAATACATGTTCCTTCAAATCGAAAAGAGATTAGTTTGATGGTATCAGGTAAACCACTATTTTATAAGGGAGATTTCATCGGTACGATCTATGTTGGAAAAGATATTTCAGATGTTTACCATTTATTTAAATTTGTTGTCATCATATTGGTTGGCTTAACAATCGTATTTTCTGGAGTTGCACTATATATCAGTTTTTTTATGTCAAAAAAAGCGATGATTCCTATCTTTAAATCATTTAACCGACAACGCGAATTTGTTGCAGATGCTTCTCATGAATTAAGAACACCATTAAGCGTTTTGTTATCGTCGATAGATGCAATGGAAATGACGATTGATACAGAGAAAGATGATTTTTCTCGAAAGCTTTTATTTAATATGAAAGACGAAGTAAAAAGGATGACAAACTTAGTCAGCGGATTATTAACTTTAGCTCGTTCAGACTCAGATCAAGTTGAAATTAAATTAGAAAAGTTTGAGTTTCGCTCCATTGCAGAAAAGGCGATAGGATCTCTACAACCGTTAGCTGCATCTAAACAAATCAATTTAAACTTAACTGCTTCAGAGAATGTAATCGCTGAGGGAGACTCTGAAAAGTTATCACAGCTCTTATATATATTAATAGATAATGGGATTAAGTATACGCCAATTGGAGGAGAGGTTCAGTTAGTTCTTTCGAATAAAGAAAATGAACTATGTATTCAAGTAACAGATACTGGTATTGGGATTAAACCGGAGGACCACGCCCGAATATTTGATCGTTTTTATCGATCAGATAAAGCTAGATCTAGACAAATTGGTAGCCATGGTTTAGGCTTGGCAATTGCAAAATGGATCGTGGAAATTCATAATGGAACTATTCAAGTAAATAGTGAAGTTGGAAAAGGAAGTACGTTTACTATTCGGATTCCAACTTCTAATATGAGTAGTAAAAAGACATATGCCACAAGAGTAGAATAACCGATACAAAGAAGTAA
This sequence comes from Gottfriedia luciferensis, assembly GCF_001712755.1. Classification (GTDB taxonomy): domain Bacteria; phylum Bacillota; class Bacilli; order Bacillales; family Bacillaceae_G; genus Gottfriedia; species Gottfriedia luciferensis_B. The sequence continues at coordinate 44,212 of NZ_MDKC01000015.1, read as the reverse complement.
AAAATATAAATGGTAAATTTGAATGGCGTATTTCCCAATGTTTAAAAAGAACAATTGCCGAAATTGGAAATCCATTTTTCCTAAAAGAGAGGAATGTTGACGTTGAAAATTGCTTTCATTGCACACGATCAAAAGAAAAAAGATTTAGTAAATTTTGCAATGGCATATGAATCTATCTTATCAAAACATGAATTATATTCAACAGGAACAACTGGAACAAAAATAATGGAAAATACAAATTTAAAAATACACCGATTTAATTCTGGACCACTAGGGGGAGATCAAGAAATCGGTGCCTTAATAGCTAAGAATTTGATGGATATTGTAATCTTCTTTCGCGATCCACTCACAGCGCAACCACATGAACCGGATATTTTGGCTTTAATTCGTTTATGTGATGTTTACTCAATTCCTTTAGCAACAAACATGGGAACAGCAGAAATTTTAATTCATGGTTTAGAGCGAGGGGACTTAAAGTGGAGAAACATCGTACATGATAAACAAATTCGAGAAAGATAAGCAAAAAATCCTAAAAAAGATGTAGTAATCGAATAATTAACTTTGATGAAGGAAATAGTAATTCTAGTTCAGTTGAAAAGGAGGTTTATCATGGATAATCAAGGATTTGGACATACACATGATACAGGTGAAACAGTTATGATCTCGGGCTACTATACTGACGCAGACGGGGAGCATATTGAATTAGAAGCAGGACAAAAGTTCCCTAATTGCCCTAAATCAGGAAAACCAACTAAATGGAGACATGGAAGTTAAGATAGAAATTCAGTAAAAAAAGATTGTACTATGTACAATCTTTTTTTACTGAACAAATACGCTATACATTAGTCCAAGATACATTGTAAACAAAAAGCAAAGACTAAATGTAATTGGTAACATGATTTTTGTCTTTTTCATAAAGCTGATGACTAGTAATACTAGGAAGATGATCGACATACTCATTAACATCGTTCCTTCAACCGTAAAACTAAAAGCTATTCTAATAGGTAAAGTAATATCAATCCCCATAATCCATTCAATCCATTTAGATGGACCCTCATTTTGCAAAGTTAAATTAATATTATGCGGTGGAGATTTAGTACCCATTATAGCTGTAAAAAAGAATACAATTATGATGGTAATATACTCTGCTTTTAACCAACTACGAATATTACTCGAAGGGCCTTCAGCGGACTTTCTCATTAGTACACCATTGAAAAAAGCAAAAAACAATACTGGAATGATGCTGATGTGCTTCAAGACTAACATCTGTCCATAAGGAAGCAACCAAGCATTTGTATAGTCTTTTAATTTAACGACTTCTAGCATTAAGACTACACCACTAATAAATATAATAACAACACATATGATGGCTAAAGGTGTAAACCATTTTAAGAAACGACCATAGTTATTAGTGTCCTTAGCTAGCCAAGTGACGTTAAATAGAATTCCACTCCAAATAGAAACCATTAGAAAATGACTACTTTGAAAGATAAAACCCGTCCAAAAATTCATAGAGGTTATATGACCAGCATAACCGATACTTAAAATCATCATAAATAGCCAAAAGAAATTAAAAAACTTTTTACCATCGCTATAAATATTAATGACAAGCATAATGGCAAACATACTCGAGTAAATCCATGCATTACCAACAGCTGTTTTTATGAAAACAGAATAAAGGGCTGTTTTAAGATGAACATCATCTAAGAAAAAAGTAATAATTCGTAGAGCAGGAAATAGTGAAAAGAATAATATGCCGACAATAACTAAATAAACAGCACCTTTCGAAATTCTGATTGTTGGTTTTTTATCTGACGGTACAAAATCTAAAACAAACTTTCCTGCTAATATCGAATAAAGGATATATGTTATGAACTCCGTGATTGGAACAATATAACTCATTTTCTATTCCAAAGAACAACTCCACCAACCATTAACGCGATTCCAAAAAGCCCAATTGCGATTAATGGAATAAGATATTTAGATCTTTCTTTTTTAGGAGTAGCCTCTTTTTGTTTTTCTTTAGCTGGCGTTTGATCCTTAACTGCTTTGTCAGTTGTTTTACTTTCAGTTGTCGTTTTAGTTTCAACTTGCTTCAATTGCACTTTGAATGGAATTTGACCTGTTACTGGATGACCATCTTCACTTACAACTTTCCACTCAATCTTATAATCACCATTTTCTAGATCGTTTGGTAAATCAGCAATTAATTTATTCTCTTTAACTTGCACATTTGTAACAGCTGTAGCAGTTCCAGCTTTATACAATTTGATCGTACCTAATTGCTCAAGTGCTTCTTCAAATTCAAGCGTAATTTGTTTAATTGGTTCAGTGATTATTTGCCCATTTGATGGATAAGAAGAAACAAGCTTGGTATGGGCACTCGCCATAGATGGGAATAAAAATAGCAGTAAAATAATAATTGATAAACCTTTTTTCATATAAATCTCCTTCTTTGTGTAAAATTCGTGCTTAATTTAATATAATGTAAAACCTTGTGATTATGAAATATTATTGTTTTAGTTAAATTAACCACTCTATTCAATTAGATAGTTTAGTTCAAAAATGTGATGTATTTGTGAAGAAGACGGAACTAGTCAGTTTATATTTGAATGCTAAGAAAAGTTGTGGTTGGTTTTAATTAAGAAAATTAATATAGTAAAAACAATTCTTAATACTCTATTTACAGAACCTCCAAAGTAAATTAATAAAATTTCATTAAAATTAAGAGGTGAAATCTAATGAAATTTTAATTTTTAGGGGGTTTTTTTATGTTCAGAAACAAACTTAAGAAAAAGTTAATTCCAGTGGCGGTGCTTTCAACAATGGCATTTGGTTCGTTTATTGGCTCATTTGCAAATCATAAAGTACAAGCTAAGGAAACAAACAAGAATGAAATCAGAAATGTAATCTTTTTAATTGGAGATGGAATGGGTGTATCATACACGACTGCCTATCGTTATTTAAAAGATAATCCAAAAACAAATGTAGTAGAACAAACAGAATTCGATCATTACTTAGTAGGGCAACAAATGACATATCCTGAGGATCCAAAGCAAAATATTACTGACTCTGCAGCAGCGGCAACAGCTATGTCAGCGGGAGTTAAAACATATAATGCTGCAATAGGCGTAGATAATGATGGCTCAAGTGTAAAAACAGTACTAGAGGCTGCAAAGGAAAAAGGAAAAGCAACAGGGCTTGTAGCTACTTCAGAAATTACACATGCTACACCGGCGTCTTATGGAGCTCACGATGTAAGTCGTAAAAATATGAATGCAATTGCAGATGATTATTATGATGAACTAATTAAAGGTGGACATAAAATAGATGTCATGCTTGGTGGCGGATTAAGTAATTTTGTACGAGAAGACCGTGATTTAACAAAGCAATTTAAAAAAGATGGCTACTCTTATGTAACGAATAAAAATCAAATGTTAAATGATAAAAATAATAAAATGTTAGGCTTATTCGCACCAGGTGGAATGCCGAAAATGATCGATCGTGATGATTCAATGCCATCATTAAACGATATGACAAATACAGCTATTAATAAATTAAGTAGAGATAAAGATGGCTTCTTTTTAATGGTAGAAGGTAGTCAAATTGATTGGGCTGGACATGACAATGATATTGTAGCAGCTATGAGTGAAATGGAAGATTTTGAAAAAGCATTTAAAGCTGCAATCGCATTTGCTAAAAAGGACAAGCATACATTAGTCGTTGCAACAGCTGACCACTCAACAGGTGGCTATTCTATCGGTGCAAAAGGTGATTACAATTGGTACGGTGCACCGATTGCTGCAGCTAAACGTACGCCAGATTTCATGGCTGAACAAATTAGTAAAGGTGCAGAAGTAGAAAAAACATTAAAATCGAATATTAACTTAGAATTGAAGCCTGAAGAAATTCAATCTGTTAAAAAAGCAGCAGAGTCAAAAAATATGGTAGAGATTGATAATGCAATCGAAGCAATTTTTGATAACCGTTCAGTAACTGGTTGGACTACTGGTGGTCATACAGGTGAAGACGTAAATGTTTATGCATATGGACCTGGCAGCCAATTATTTGCAGGGAAAATTGATAATACTGACCAAGCAAAAAACATCTTTAGAATATTAAAGAATGGTAAATAAGTAATAAATCAGATCCCGTTAAATGAACTTATTTAACGGGATTTAAGGATGAAAGGGGATTTAGATGAAAAAATTGATTCCATTTATTTTACTTTCTTTAATGCTTTCAGGATGTAGCTTAGTTCAGAAAGAGAAAACAACTGCTTCAGCAGAGAATATAAAAAAGGTCTCTACAATCTCTAAAAGCCGAGCAAAGTCTTTAAACGATGTATATGTTCCTAATCCACAGGTTTCAGATGATACGGGTTTACTCCTTAAAGGTCAAACACTTAAAGATGATAAAGGAGAAGTTACTTTAGAGGGCATTGCTTCATTAAATGAGTCCTATTCAATTGGTCCAATTGAAATGAAACTTAAACAGATTAAGCTGATTAAAAACTTACCGACCTATTCTTTAATGGATTATTTTCATTATTATACAGAAAGCTATGAAAGTTTTCGATTCATTAAGGTAGAGGTAGAAATCATTAATCACTCGAATAAACAATTACACTTTGGTCCAGTTGCCCATTTGATGACGAGTAATAATGAAGTAAAGGAATTTAAAGATGACTTCTATATTGAATATTTAGGTGGGGAAATGAGTCCTAATAGTTCAAAGCAAGGAGCAATGGGATTTATAGTTGATCATACGGATCCTAGCTTGAAATGGATTGAGCTAACAACTAGCGATGTATTGGATAATCAGCATAAAGTAATTGCGAAAGCACAAAAAATAAAAGTTAATTTTAATTAGATTGCAGATAAAAACTCCTTTCATTTAGAAGGAGTTTTTTCACGCTATTGAAAAACAATTTTGTCAATTAAATTACCAAATTTTCGTAAAAGGAGTAGAGTGATGTTGATTTCCACTACTGGATGCTCGCTTTCCATGGGGCGAGATTCTTTAGCCTCCTCGGCAAGCCTGCGGGGTCTCAGCCTTCCCGCTTATCCCATAGGAGTCGAGCACCCCTCCGTTCCAATCAACTTATTCATCAAAAAAAGTCTCTGCAATAAATACTAATCAAATAGCCTTTACTAAAGTAACCTAACAGTTGTTTATTAATCAGTTTGTAGGTCAATTAATATCGAACATTATTTAAACTAAACTAATCAATTGAATTTGTTTTTCTAAAAATTAGCTCATAATTTTTTAACTTCTGAAAAAAATCATTACTTGTGTTATTAGAATCATGAAATTGCTCAAACATATTAACATTTAAAACCATTAAAAATGATAATTTCATCATTAAATAATGTTCATTTAATGTCTGTTTCCCCTATTAACCATTTTATATTTCAACACTCTTAAAAAAACTCCTTTCAATAGAAGGAGTTTTTATTTTATAGAGTTACTTCATCCTCAACTGGTGGAAGAAGTACGTCATTTTTATTAGGATACATTGTTTCAATATGGTTTTCTCCCCAAGTGCACAGTAGATCTAATACTTCTTTTAAAGACCATCCGTAATCCGTTAAGGAATATTCCACTTTTGGAGGAACCTGATTAAATACTTTTCGATGAACGATATTGTCTTCTTGTAATTCTTTCAGTTGTTGAGTTAACATTTTTTGGGTAATGTTCGGCATTAACTTTTTTAACTGAGAAGTTCTTTTCGTCCCTTTTGTCAAATGACAAAGAATTACTACCTTCCATTTACCACCAATTACATCTAATGAAGCTTCAACCGGAATATTGTATTTTTTCATTTTCTCCTCTCCCTCATTCATATTTAAACAAAACGACCTATGCAACATATTTTTAATGATTAAAATATCATAACATTCTCTTCGCAAACTGTGTAGTTTCAAGTCTGTTAAAAAACTTTTTGTAATTTTTTCTCTGTTTTAAGCCTTTATTCTCTTAAATGTTACTAAAAAGTAACTATATCACTTCAAAGTACATACTTCTCTAACTTATTCCTATCGCTCATAATGACAAATAGTTAATTGATTAACAAACATTTACTAAAAAGTATTTTTATAAAGAAACGTTGATCATTTTACTATTCCATTTCATTTATGTTTTGAATGACAATGAGACTTTATTCAGGCGCCACGTCTCTTGTATTCAAACTAATCATAAAAAATAACAATAACAAGGAGGATTCTCTATGAGTTCAACCGCTGCTTCAATTGAGATGCAAGAGAAAAAAAGTGGCACTCCTGCGTTAATGGCTCTTGCCATTAGTGCATTTGGTATCGGAACAACCGAATTTGTTCCCGTTGGTTTATTATCAACTCTTGCTGGTGATTTGAACATTTCAATCACTTTAGCGGGATTATTAATTTCTGTATATGCGATGGGTGTTGCATTTGGAGCACCAATTTTAACCGCATTAACAAACAAAATTGGTCGAAAATCGTTACTAATGCTATTAATGGTTATTTTTATCATAGGAAATAGTGTTGCTGCTTTTTCAACTAGTTTTGGTTTATTGTTAGTTGCTCGAATCATTACTTCATTTTCACATGGTGTATTCTTCTCAATCGGTTCAACAATTGCCGCCGATGTAGTGCCTGAAAACAAACGTGCAAGTGCGATTGCATTTATGTTTACAGGTTTGACTGTTGCGACTGTAACAGGTGTTCCATTAGGCACGTTTATTGGTCAACATTTTGGATGGAGATCAACTTTTGGAGCTGTAGCATTACTAGGTGTTATAGCAATCATTGCAATTGCAATACTAGTTCCAAAAACAATTAAACAGCCACCGGCATCAAAATTTAGTGATAACCTGAAAGTTTTAAAAAATGGACCATTACTTTTAGCTTTTGCTATTACAGCATTAGGATATGGAGGTACTTTTGTAGCATTCACATACTTGTCACCAATCCTTGAAAATATTACCGGCTTTGCTCCAAACTCTGTAAGTATTATCTTACTTGTTTATGGAATTGCAGTAGCACTTGGTAACACGATCGGTGGAAAAGCGGCTAATAAAAATCCTTTAAAAGCATTAACGTGGATGTTTGCCGTTCAAGCGATTGTTCTCATCATTCTATCGTTTACGGCTCCATTTAAACTAGTAGGAATTGTAACGATTTTCTTTTTAGGCTTGCTTGCTTTTATGAATGTACCTGGTCTACAAATTTATGTTGTGAAATTAGCTGAGAAGTATGTCCCATCTGCAGTAGATATTGCATCAGCGTTAAATATAGCAGCATTCAACGTAGGTATTGCAATTGGAGCATTTATTGGTGGTTTAGTCGTTGATACAATTGGCTTGATTCATACACCGTGGATAGGTGGAATCATGGTATTAGGAGCAGTTCTGCTAAGTATATGGAGCGCTTCTTTAGAAAAGAAAAAGTAAATTTTAAAAAATAAAATAGATAAAAGGAGAAATAAAAATGAATAATTTAGTTAAGTTAAATAATGGTTTAGAAATGCCAGTTATAGGGTTAGGAGTTTTCCAAGTAGAAGACGGACAAGTCGTAATTGATTCTGTAAAAGCTGCAATACGTAATGGCTACCGTAGTATCGATACTGCAGCGATCTATCAAAACGAAGAAGGTGTAGGGCAAGGGATTAGAGAAGCTCTTGAAGAAAATGATCTTAAACGAGAAGACTTATTTATTACTTCAAAGGTTTGGAATGCCGATCTAGGCTACCAATCAACTATCGATGCTTTTGAATTAAGTTTGAAAAAACTAGGTCTTGATTATTTAGACCTATATTTAATCCACTGGCCAGTTGAAGGTAAATATGTTGAATCATGGAAAGCACTTGAAACACTATATAAAAACGGAAAAGTAAAAGCAATTGGAATGAGTAACTTCCAAATTCACCACTTGAAAGAAGTCATGGCGCATGCTGAAATAATGCCTATGATTAATCAAGTTGAATTACACCCAATGCTAAGTCAAGTTGAACTAAGAGAATTTTTAAAAGAAAATTCAATTCAAGTAGAAGCGTGGGCTCCATTAATGCAAGGACAATTATTTGAAAACGAAACCTTATCACAAATAGCAAACAAACATAATAAATCAATTGCTCAAGTTGTATTACGTTGGCATTTACAAAACGGTGTAGTAATCATACCAAAATCAATCAAAGAACACCGCATTCAAGAAAACGCAAATATTTTTGATTTTGAACTAACAGAAGAAGATATGAACCAAATTAACTCACTGAACCAAAATCTTCGTGTTGGCCCAGACCCTGACAATTTTGATTTCTAATTTTAAAAAAGTAAACGACTGTCAAACCTTTGACAGTCGTTTTTAGAGTGTTGAAATATAAAATGGTCAAAAGTATAGTAAGTGAATTGATAATTAATTCATTTTTAGATTTCTTAATAATGATTTTAAATGTTAGTTGTTTAAGCAGTTTTATAATATCAACGAACTCTAGTAATTGTTTATTCCGGAGAAGTAAAAATATTTGAGGGCTAATTTTTAAATGATTATTTTAATACTCTGATGTTATATCTAAATTTATCTATAAACCCATTATCAAACTGTTATGATACTCTAAGTAAAGGATTTTAGATTGGTTTTTTAGAGTAACCTTTCTTTTGATGAATAAGTTGATTGGAGCGGAGGGGTGCTCGACTCCTATGGGATATGCGGGAAGGCTGAGACCCCACAGGCTCGCCGAGGCGGCTCAGGTCTCGCCCCATGGAAAGCGAGCATCCCGGAGTGGAAATCAACATCACTAAGATTCCTTTACGAAAATTTGGTTATTAGTTGACAAGGTTGTTTTCAACAGCGTGTAAACGACTTTCAAATCTTTTTAAAAAAATTAATATATTCGATCTAAATCATAGAGGCATTTTGTACTAAGGGTCGAATATTCGAATATAACAATTTCAATTACAAAAACTTCCTCACCGTAAGACTTAAGACTTAGTAAGTTTAATACTTAAGTTCGTTTCAAATTATTTACAGTTTCGTTACGATAAACATAGTAGCGAAAAACATTGAACGGTCAAGCTGTAGTAGAGGAGTTGATTACTTTGAAGAAAGAGAATAAACAGTTTAATACGATGAAAGAACTTACGCTACACATAGTATTAGCTACAATATCGATCTTAATATTAGTCACTAGTTTACCTACTGTCGTAACGATCTATAAAATATCATTCATTTTTGCAATCATGGGAATTCTGCTACTAGATTTCTATCTAGTTGTCTCGAATCATAGAAAGTTTTTAAAGGTTACAAAAATAGCGCTAATTAGTTTACTACTTTGTATAGCAGTAGTTGGAATTGTATTTTATGCTAGTCAATTTCTAGTATTTATAGATCAGTACGGAGTTGAGCGATTATTAACCAATCATATCGCAACTGCAAAATTACTATTTTTCTTAATCTGTTTATTTCAACCGATTTTTTTACCTTTACCAGAAGCACTTACTATTCCTGCTGGTAGTGCAGTAATTGGATCGTTTTCAGGAGCATTAATTGGATTTTTAGGTTCAACTTTAGGTATTGTCATTATGTATTTCTTAGCAAGAATAGGTGGACTTAAACTAGTTTCAAAGTTTGTTAAAGAAAGACAGTTAAAAAAATATCAGGAATATGTCAAAAAAAATGAAACAATTATATTAACTTTAATGTTTATCATTCCGATTTTACCAGATGAAATTATTTGTGTCGGGGCAGGAATTAGTAAAGTATCTTTCAAAAAGTTTCTATTAATTGCTTCGATTTCAAAATTAATTACATCATCTCTACTATCATACTCTGTCTATTTGGCTAAATTTTTCTCCTTAACAACATCGCAAATAGCTTTAACTAGCTCCATTGTAATTGCCTGCATCTTATCTTTATCATTTATAATTAAGAAATCAATTAAACGAACTAATTCAAAAGAAGCTTATGTTACCCAAAGTGAATAATAAAAAAAGGCAATGTAATGGTTTAACATTACATTGCCTTTTTACTTATTAAGAAAGTTTAAAATTGCATTTGTCGAAATTGAAAATTTCCTGAGAAATAATGTAGAAAACATGACGAATTTACATCAGCACTTTAATACCTTGAACAATATTCCATATAAAGACGATTAAATTAACAATGAATGCTAATATAAATCCACCTATAAGAGCAAAACCTGCACCGTCACCAAAAGTATTAAAAGTGAAAAGGGAAATAATCGCTAAAATAATAATTGTTAGAAATGGTAGGATATGTGAAAAAAATGCTCGTTTAGAATGCGATTTTAGTTGTTGATCCTTTGCGACGAAATAAACAATTATTGGGAATAAGAAAGGTGCGAAGAATACGCTAAAATAACATAATGAGGACAAAATCTTATTTGTTTCCATCTTTTTACCTCGGTTTCTTAAAAAATTCTAATTAATCTTAGTATAGTTTAATTTATATATAAAAATCGATTTATTTATTAATAATTTTTTAAAATACATATTGAAAAAGTTTAGGCTGAGAAATGTGTATCCTTTTTTTGTCTCTTTTTTAAAGAAATGAAAATGAAAAATCCGACTAAGATTGTAGCAGTAATACAGATTGTAATCCACGGTGAGCCAAGTAAGAAATTTCCGTATAACGTATAAAGAACTGCAATCGGAATATTACCAGCAAACACAATTGCTATATAGGACAAGTATTTCATATTAGTTGAGGCTGCGATGAAGCATGCACCATCTGTTGGAGCTAGTGGAGTGGCAACTGTTAAGAATAAGTATCTCTTTCGGTTCGAAATAATCTCTTCAAATAGAGAGGGATATTTATTCTCCATGAATTGCTGGATCGAATCACTAAAAATACTTCTACTTAATAAGTAAATAATTGTTTCTGTGATGGCCATTCCAATTAATGATAAGAGAATGGTTTCAAACGGGTGGAAAAACAAGCTACCTACTACAATTAATACAGAGCTCGGAATGAATAGAAAGATTCTTGCACAGAAAATTGCGACAAATAATAGCATCGGATTGAAGGAAGAATTAGCAATAAACTGTTTTATATCTTGCAATGATAAATGAAATAAATGATATCGAATTGCGAGTAGTAGCATTAAAATCCAAAAGCCGATTACAGTTAGTGGAACGACTTTTTTCATGATTCATGCTCTCCTTTTGAGTTAGAAAATCTTCTGTTATAGTATTCTATTCCTCAAAGACAAGAAAACTGATTCATTTTTAAAAATTTATAATAAAGGTCATATATATGTCAAAAAAAGAATAAAAATAATTATGCACTAAATATCTCAAATTAAAGAGAATTGAGGTGGAGATATGCTTGATGAAGGCCTATTAGTTATTAGACTTGTTTTAGGTATTATTTTATTAGGTCACGGGGTGCAGAAAGTATTTGGTTGGTTTGGTGGTTACGGTATTAAAGGAACTGGACAATGGCTAGAGTCGATTGGAATCAAACCTGGAGCATTTTTTGCTTTTATAACAGGAGTGGCAGAAGTTGTAGGTGGATTCTTTGTAGCGGCTGGGGTATATACAGAAATAGGTGCATGGTTGATAATAGTAGTGATGGCAGTAGCGGTAATAAAGGTTCATATAAAGAACGGATTCTGGAATAGTTCGAATGGATTTGAGTTTAATCTATTAATTATTGCAGCCGCAGTAGGGTTATTGCTCACTGGTCCAGGATCAATGGTATTATTTTAAGGCATTGATTGTTAATAAGACTGGAGGGAGTCTCACTATTGAGGCTCTTTTTTTGATTCTTAATGATCGTTTAAACAGTCATCTGTTCTATCGAGAAAACATCTTTTTCATGAAAAATATCCCTCATTCGTGATACGATCATTTTAGTAATAATATGATATGGAGGGATCAAGATGGCAGATGCTATTTTTGAACAACTTAGGTTTACAAGAGTTTATACATTGAAAGTTCTTAGTTCTGTTTCAAAAGAATCTGTAGATGTAATACCGGCAGGATTCAATAATAATATTCTTTGGAATGCAGGTCATGTGCTAGGGGCATATGAGCAATTACTTTATGCTAACACTGGTGATGCTGGCCAACTTTCAAAAGAATTCATTGATTTCTTCAAGGGTGGGACTAAACCAGGTGACTGGCAAGCAGAGCCACCATCATATGAGGAAATTGTTACTTTATTAGAACAGCAAGTTGAACAAGTTATTTCTACATATGAAGGACGTTTAGATGAAATCATTTTAAAAGAGATGAAACTAGGTAGTTTTGAAATAAAGACTGTTCGAGACATGATTAGCTTTAACATTTTCCATGAAGGGCTACATGCTGGATTAATAAACGGTTTAAAAAGATCACTTCGCCAGTAAAGTTATTTTTTGACTTTGTCCACACATTAAATCTAAGAGTTTATGCTCTTAGATTTTTTTGGTATAATCATGTTTAACAATTTGTCATTTTGATAGTTTGAAAATTGTGGTTATTCAAAATAAAATATGGCTCTTTCTAATTGATTTTTGTTTTTTAGTAACAATAATAATAATATAAAATAGCAATGATTATGACGAAAAAGACCAAAAAAAACGAGGTTATATAAATGAAGAAAGAAAGTAATTTAATTATTTACGATCTAATTTTGTATTTAGTATTTCCGCTTGTTTTATATAAAGTTTTACAACACTATTTTAGTGATTATTGGGCGATGCTTTTACCGACGGTTCCAGGGATCTTATATACTTTATTTCGTTTTTGGTATACAAAACAGTTTAATGTTACTGGTATTTTTATTATCTCAACATTAACTGTAAGTACAGCTGTTGATTTAATGGCATTAGGTTCTGCGAAAAACTTAATTTTGTATAATGTGTATTACCATTTTGGGGTTGTCGCAGTATTTTTAGTTTTATTAGCTTTGAAAAAGCCATTACCATATTATTTTATGATTGATATTGCTGCAATACAGGGGCAAGATCGTGAAGAAAGTAAAAAATTATATAAACATCCTTCACTATTTAAAGTATTTCAATATTTGTTTGTCGCATGGATTATTAAAGATATCGTTTTTGCTGTTGCACAATGGTGGATGGTTGATACGTATGGATTAAAAGCATATTACTCACGTACGATTATCTTTACAGTTGGTGGATATGTTTTTGGCATAATTATGGCGATTGGCTATGCGATGGTTACGATGAGAGCTCAAAAATTAAAAGGAGACGACCCAGAGCAACCTTCCGATGAAATTATTATTTAGTAAAAGCCCTTTAAATAGAATGAACCCCACAAGTTCTTTGTGGGGTTTTTTTAATTACTGATGTCCATTTATCCCTTGAATGAATTTCCTACTCTTTGTAATTCCTGCTCTTCTTTGTTTGCTGCGTTTATGAAATCACGTTTTTGTATTCTTTCATTTTCTGGTTCGACATGAATTAATATTTTAGGATCAACTAAAACCTTTTTTATTTCTTCTTCTATTTTGTCACATAGTAAATGGGCTTCTTCAATGCTCATGTGTGATGGTAATACTAAATGGAAATCAATATGCTCCTCAGCACCCGAACGTCTCGTGCGTAAATCATGGTATTCGATAAATTGGGATTTAAAAGAATATAATACATTTTCGATTTGTTTTAATTCATCTGTAGATAGCCCAGTATCAAGTAGGGGGGTAAACGACTTACGCCCAAGTTCGATTGATTCTTTCATTATATAAATTGCGATTCCAATTCCGATCAATGCATCGAGAAATTCCCAACCAGTAAGACTTACTAAAATTAAACTTACTGCGACTCCGAGTGATGAATAAACGTCTGTTAATAAATGCAAAGCGTTTGATTGCATTGCGACAGAATGAGTATCATTACCTACTTTTTGAACGATTTTTCCTACTCTCCAATTGATTAACGCTCCAATTAACATAACGATTACACCGATCATTGGCATTTTAATTGGAGTAGGATGAAGTAACTTTTCAACAGATTCAATGATAATCCAAATACCAGCTACAAATATTAAGATTGTTTCGACTGTACCTGAAATATTTTCAAACTTACCATGACCATAAGGATGTTCCTTATCAGGTGGTCTATTTGAAATCCTTACAGAGAAAAATGCAATGACTGAAGCGACTAAATCCAATAAAGAATGAATTGCCTCAGAGATAATTGCTACGGAACCAGTAAAAATCCCGACAATTAATTTTAATAAAACGATGAATGTGTTACTACATATTGAAAGTACTGCTATTTTGCTTGAACGCAATCTATTCACCCCTGTCCAATTTTTTCTACTTAAGTTAAGAGTTTTGTAATAAGGCAACAAAAAAGAAAAACCACTAACAGTTTGTTAGTGGTTTGTTTTTTTTTAGATTTAATTTAAATTTATTGAAATGATTTTTCATTTTTGAATCACCTTTTCTCTCGCATAAAACATATTCTATATTATAGATATTATTTTGAAAAGGAAAAGCTGTGTGTATGAAGTGAATATAAATCGACAATATTATTCAAAAATGGTTTGACATCTATTTTTAGACTGTGTTATACATAGACTAATATAAAAAATAACAGTCTATTCGTAGAGGTTGCATTGTATATGAGTATCATTTTAGAGAACTGTGGGTTTTATGACAAAATGAGAAAGGATCCTATGCCGAAGAAATAAATTGCCACACATTTTATTTCTGGGACTACATTTAATAAATGTAGTACTGTCACATGTGTTTGTGAAGAGCTATTGAAGAGATGTGATTGGCTAAGTCCTTTTTTTAAAAGCGATAGGCACATGAACATATCCTTCATGTGTCTTTTTTAATACACTAATACATTGAGGGAAGCTTCTTAGAATGATCTTACATTTGATTTGAAGGGAGAATACGAATGTATTTACATGGTAATAGTCGAATTAATAATGAAGGACATTTAGAAATCGGAGGTTGTGATACTGTAGATTTAGTAAAAAATTACGGTACCCCTCTATACATTTATGACGAAGCATTAATTGAATCAAAATGTAGGGAATTCCATGAAGCTTTAAGAGAAACGGGAATGAAATATCAGGTTGCTTACGCGAGTAAAGCGTTTCTATGTGTTGAACAAGCCCGCTTAATAGAAAGAGAAGGTCTATGTTTAGATGTTGTTTCTGGTGGAGAGCTATATACAGCTTTGCAAGCAGGATATCCAACTGAGAAAATTCATTTTCACGGAAACAACAAAACAATTGAAGAAATAGAAGAAGCTTTAAATGCAAAAATCGGTTGTTTTGTAGTTGATAATTTCTTTGAGCTAGAAGTATTACAGGCCTTAGCTGAACAACGAAATGAAGAAGTATCAATCTTATTACGTGTTACGCCAGGTGTTGAAGCACATACACATGAATATGTAATGACGGGCCAAGAAGACTCTAAATTCGGTTTCGATATTATGTCAGGTCAAGCTAATGAAGCAGTTGAAGTTTCGTTAAATTCAACTAACCTAAAATTATTAGGAGTACATTCACATATAGGATCTCAAATTTTCGAACCAGATGGATTTGTTCATGCAATCAATGTATTAATGAGCTTTTTAAATGGACTTAAAAATGATTTAGGTTTTACAGCTGATATATTAAATGTAGGTGGAGGCTTTGGTATTCGTTATACTTCAGAAGATGAGCCTTTAGCTATTGCTAAACATATAGAAAAAATTACTACTATTATTAAACAACAATGTGAAGAGCTAGACTACAAACTACCAGAACTATGGTTAGAGCCTGGACGCAGTATTGTTGGTGAAGCTGGAACAACACTTTATACGATTGGTTCAACAAAAACTCTTCCTTCAATTCGTAAATATGTATCTGTTGATGGGGGAATGACTGATAATATTCGTCCTGCACTATACGGATCAAAATACGAAGCGATGCTTGCAAATCGAGCAAATGATGAGAATAAAGAAGTTGTATCGATTGCTGGTAAATGCTGTGAAAGTGGCGATATGCTAATTTGGGATTGTAACTTACCTGTTGTACAAAACAAAGATCTATTAGCTGTATCTTGCACTGGTGCTTATGGCTATTCAATGGCTAATAATTATAACCGTATCCGTCGCCCAGCAGTAGTATTTGTTAAAGATGGTGTTTCAAGAGAAGTAGTCCGTCGTGAAACATATGAAGATTTAGTTAGAAATGACAGAGTTTACATCGAAAACTCTAGTAGATAGATAATTAACGTTTTTGTGTTATTTGTATCAATACTGACACTTCTATATAATATAGAAGTGTTTTATTTCGTTTCCTTTAATAAAAGATGATAATTTATCGACATATAAAGACATATTTATCATTTATATTACAATATTGTAACAATTGCGACTCTCTTCGGGAATCTATGGTATAAATATTTACGTAGATTAGCGAGAGGAGAAACGCTGAAATGTTAAGAAAAAAACTAGCAGTGCTGGCGATGGCAAGTACAATAGTATTATCATTAGCGCCAAATGCTTCAGTATTAGCTGATAGCAAAGTTGAAACAAAGCAAGCTGAAGTAGATAAGTTCCAATCACAATTTAAAGAATTAAGCAACGAGATAGAGAAAATAGATCAACAAATTAAAACTACTAAGCAAAACATAGAAGCTAAAAAAGCAGAAATTTCTGAAACAGAAGAAATTATTAAAGATAAAAATGCAAGAATTACATACTTACAAGACAGAATTCAAAAACGTAACGATTTATTAGAGGATCGTTTAGTTGCAATGCAAAAGCAACCAAAAGTGAATCTAGTAACAGACGTTTTATTTAATTCAGACTCAATCGTAGATTTCTTTAATCGAGTAAACTCAATTTCAACACTTTTTGAAGCTGATGAAAATATCATTAAAGAACAAAAGTCTGAACAAGCAGAAGTATTAAAAGAAAAACAACTTGTTGATGAGAAGAAAGCATCTTTAGTAACAGCAAAAGAAGATTTAGTTGCTCAACAAAGTGAACTTTCTAAATCACAAGCTGAAAAGCAAAAATCATTAATTACTGCTGAAGCAAACTTAAAGTTAGCTGTTAAAGAACTAGAGAATGCAAAAGAAGATGAGAGAGTTCAACGTCTTGAGCAACAATCTCTTGAATTAGCTGCTTTATCTAGCGATGATGGTGAAGATGACAGCGTTAGCAGCACTCCAGCCGCTAAATCTAGTTCAAATTCTGATTCGAAATCTGATTCAAATTCTAGTTCAGATTCAAATTCAAATTCTAAACCTGATTCAGGTTCAAATAATGATGGTCCAGTAGCAACTGGAGGCCTTGTAGATTATGCTTTACAATTCCAAGGTGTACCTTATGTATTTGGTGGAACGTCTCCAAGCGGTTTTGATTGCAGTGGTTTCATCTGGTATGTATATTCACATAATGGATATGGCATCTCTCGTGGAAATGTAAAAACATATTGGAGCAATGCGACAAAAATCAGCTCTCCACAACCTGGTGACCTAGTATTCTTACAAAATACTTATATTAATGGTCCTTCACATATGGGTATTTATATTGGTGGAAATAAAATGGTTCATGCTGGAAGTAAAGGAATCAGCGTAATCAGCTTAAGTAATAGCTGGGTTCGTTCTCACTTCTTAGGTTATGGAAAATTCTAATAGTTTATTAACCTCGTATTATAATTAGTATAGTACGAGGTTTTTTATATATTCTTACGGGTAATCAAAAAGGTATAAGCTTTTAGCTTATACCTTTTTGATTTGAAACCTGTTCTTTTAATAAATCACGTATTTCAATAAGTAGTGCTTCTTCTTTAGTAGGAACCACAGGTTTTGCTTCTTCTACTTCTTTCTTTCTAAATGAAAGTCTATTAATTAATCGAATAAAGAAAAATACTGAGATTGAGATGATTAGGAAGTCGACTACTGTTTGGATGAATGAACCATATTTAATTTGAGTTTTATTGTATGTGTACATTAAACTTGAGAAATCTACACCTCCAGAGATCAATCCGATTAGAGGCATCATAATATCTCCAACTAAAGAAGATACGATCTTACCAAAAGCACCCCCAATAATTACCCCGACTGCTAAATCAAGTACATTCCCTTTAAGGGCAAACTTCTTAAATTCTTCAAACATTTTTATTTCCTCCTGTGTAATTATCGTATAAGTTTACATACAAATCTCAATTCTTTCAAGTTAAGAATTGGTCTTTTTTAAGCAAAAATATTTATATCGGCTATTAGATATGGTAAATATAATTAATGACAATTTTTAGGAGGAGTAAAGGTATGGGCACAGAATTGGCTACATTTGCTGGTGGATGTTTTTGGTGTATGGTAAAACCGTTTGATCAACAGGACGGAATTATAAAAGTTGTTTCAGGCTATACAGGTGGGGAAAAAGAAAACCCGACATATGAAGAAGTATGCACACATTTAACAGGTCATTATGAAGCTGTTCAAATTACATTTGATCCAGAAGTCTATCCGTATGAAAAATTATTGGACTTATTTTGGCAACAAATTGACCCAACAGATGTAGGTGGGCAATTTAATGATCGAGGTAGTTCGTATAAAACTGCAATTTTTTATCATAATGAAAGTCAAAAAGAGCAAGCTCTAGCTTCGAAAGATAAACTAGAGAAAAGTGGCGTTTTCAAGAAATCAATTGTGACTGAAATTTTACCTGCAAAACCATTTTATGAAGCAGAAGAATATCATCAGCATTATTATAAAAAGCACCCGGTTCGTTACCAACTTTACTTTAAAGGATCTGGTCGTCAAAAATTTTTAAAGGAACACTGGAAAACGGGCCAAGAGGAGCTTAAGCAAAGACTAACACCGATTCAGTATGCTGTTACTCAGGAAGATGCAACTGAACCACCATTTAGAAATGAGTTTTGGAATCATAAAGAAAAAGGAATTTATGTTGATATCGTATCAGGACTTCCTTTATTTAGTTCATTAGATAAATTTGATTCAGGCTGTGGATGGCCAAGTTTTACAAAGCCGATTCTAAAAGGTGAAATTGAGGAGAAGAAGGACTATAGTCATGGAATGTTGCGTATTGAAGTCAGAAGTTCTGAAGCTGACTCGCATCTAGGGCATGTATTTGATGATGGACCTGGACCTGAGGGCCTTCGCTACTGTATAAACTCTGCGGCATTAAGATTTGTTCCATATGAAAAAATGGATGAAGAGGGCTATGGTAATTATAAGAGTATCTTTCTTAAATAGACACTAAGGATATTTAACTAGGTACAATCAAAGTGAAATAATTAAAATTTTAACCGAGATGACTATTTGTCTCGGTTTTTTTGTTTTTTATTTAGAAGGGGGAGGTTTGTTACTATTGAACAAAATATTTTCAAAAAAGTTTTCTGAAAATATTTACAATTGTGAAATAAGTGTGTTACTATAAAAGTGTCACAAAGTTGTCACAAATTAGGTATTGCAATTCACAAAAAAGATGAAAACAGGAGGTTAATCATTATGAAGCGAACTGATTATGAAATCGTTGAAACATATACTCAATATTCTGGTATTGCCTTTTTTATTGGTCTTATTCTTTTTTTACTATATTTTACTGGAAGCGGTTTCTTACATACAGGCATAAGCTTAACGGTGAGCATAGTATTGATGGGCTCTTGTTCAACCTTATTTCTATTAGGTACTTTTTTGGGATTGATGTTCTCAGTTCCTTCAAAAGAACAAGTTTAAAAGTTAAAAAAAGAGTGGGTGTTCAAATGGCGATAAGTCAATTTGAACGCCCTTTTGTTTTGTATAACATATTTTATCGGATACGTATATAAAGTAATTTGAAACTTAAAATTCTTCCGATATGATTAAAATATGGAAGTTATGATGCACTAGGAGGTGCTGCTAAGGATGAATTTTTTTAAAAAGTTAAAAGGTATGGATCGTAATGTGTGGATTCGAGTAATCGGAGAAACGATTACGAGTAGTGCAATGATGATGCTTATGCCATTTTTTGCTCTATACCTAGAAGGAAAAGTTGATTCAATGCTAAAGGTAGGATTTATTATGTCGATTTCACCTATAGCATCATTATTTGGTTCGATGGCTGGTGGTAGACTCGCTGATTTATATGGACGAAAACGTATGATGGTTTTTTCGACGCTTGGAACATCTCTTATTTTAGTATCCTTTGCTTTAGTAGAAGGCTATACAGCATTTTTAATTTTATCAATTTTACTAGGTATTAGTAACTCGTTCTTTAGTCCAGCAGCTTCTGCTATGGTAGCTGATGTTACTAAACCAGAGAAAAGAACTGAAGCATATGGATTATTAAGGGTTGGAAGTAATGTAGGTACCGTAATCGGTCCGTTATTAGGAAGTTCTGTTGTTTACTTTTCGAAAGACAGTTTATTTTATATTGCAGCAATCACTTTAGGGCTTTATAGTATTGCACAATTAATTCTATTAAAAGAAACACTTCCTGCAGAAAAGAATGTTAAAGAAAAGACTGAAGTAACGAAAATACCTTTTAAAAAGGTTATGAAAATCATTAGATCTGATAAATTATTAATTTTTTACGTAGCAACAGGTGTAATTATTTCAATGGGTTTCTCACAAATTGAGGGAATGTTACCACTTTATTTTAAACAAACCTTTCAATCTCAATTTGGTATGTGGAATCCTTACCCATTTTTAATGTCGCTTAATGGATTGTTAGTTGTTCTTTTGCAATTTCCGATTTCAAGTTATTTATCGAATCGTTCAATTGGAAAAACGATGTTTTATGGAACCATCTTATTCGGCTTAGGTATTTTATCAATCGGCCTTGCACCTCCATTATTACTTACAGGTGGTGTAGGTAAGTGGATGATTCTATTTTTCTTAGCAATAATCTTCATATACTACACCTTTGGAGAAATGGTTATGTCACCAGTTCAAATGACATTTGTGGCCAACATTGCACCTGAAGAATTAAGAGCGACCTATATGGCGGTTGGTAGTATGAAATGGACGATTGGTGGATTTCTTGGGCCTTTATTAGGTGGATTTTTATTTGATTTAAAACTTGGAATATGGCTATTTATAATTCTTGGAACAGGAGTTGTGCTATCAGGAATAATGTATCGCTCACTTGATGAAAAAGTAGCGATTAGAGATAATCAACAGGGTATAGCGCAATAGGTCGCAGGATGCTTGTTTCTTTGTTGCTTCGTCAATTGAGCAGTGCTTATTACACTTATCAAACTGCCCGAAAACGCTTGTAATCAATCTGAAATTCAAGTTTTTATATTCTTGTCTACGAACTAAGTATAGCTTAAGTAGAGCTATGCTTTTTTTAGTTGTAAAGAAATCACAAAACAGATATCATTGCATATGTTGTAAAGAAAAATAGGTTTCTACCCATAAAAGCTTATACACATTTGTATAAAGTGGTACAATAGGGAGAGCAAAAAATAGTAGGGGGAACATCATGAAGATTAAGTTAGGATTATTATATGGCGGTAAATCTGCAGAACACAAAGTATCATTACAAACAGCTTTTGCCGTTATTTCTGCTTTAGATCACACAAAATTTGATGTGTATCCAATTTATATAACAGAACAAGGCGAATGGTTACAAGGGAAACAAATTGAGGGGAAAGTAGAAAGTGTTGCAGCTTTAAAATTCTCAAATGAAGATCAACATGTAAATGAAATCGCTCCTGTCGCGTTAACTTCATCAATTATTCCTGCAGCTTCAAATCAAGATTCAACTGGCCCAGTTGACGTTATTTTCCCATTATTACATGGACCAAATGGTGAAGATGGAACAGTTCAAGGTTTACTTGAGCTATTAAATATCCCTTATGTAGGAAATGGTGTATTAGCTTCAGCGGCTGGTATGGATAAAGTGATTATGAAAAACTTATTTGCTCAAGCTGGAATTCCTCAAGCTAAATATGTACACTTCTTAAAAACAGAGTGGAAATCAAATGCAGAGTCTTGCTATGAAGCAGTCGAGAAAGAATTAGGCTATCCTGTATTTGTTAAACCTGCAAACTTAGGTTCAAGTGTTGGTATTACGAAAGCTAAGAATCGTGAAGCATTAATGGCTTCATTTGAAGAAGCATTCCAATTTGACCGTAAAATAATTATTGAAGAAAATATTGTTGGACGTGAAATTGAAATTGCTGTATTAGGTAACGATCAAGTTGAATGTTCTGTTGTTGGCGAAATCAAACCATCAGTAGAATTTTATGATTATACTGCAAAATATGAGAGTGGCGATACTGGTCTAATTATCCCAGCTCCTGTAGAAACTGAAACATATGAAAAAATTAAGCATTATGCAGAAGTGGCGTTCAAAGCAATCGATGGATCAGGCTTAACTCGTGCTGATTTCTTCGTAACAGAAGATGGTGGCGTATTAATGAATGAAGTTAATACAATGCCTGGATTTACTCCGTTCAGTATGTATCCACAATTATGGCAGGCTACTGGATTAACATATCCAAAATTAATTGAAAAATTAATCGATCTAGCAATTGAACGTTACGAACAAAAACAACAAATTAAATATAATATTTAACAATTGAAAACACTATTCATGGTTGAATAGTGTTTTCATGTGAATAGAAGAAAAATGCTATAGAAGAGGAGTCGGTGACAATGTCAATCGTACGTACTTTATCTCAAATCATTAACATGATCCCCGGTAGCGAATTAAAGGGTAAAGATTTAACAATCAACGGAGTTTCAACAGACTCTCGTGTAGATTTAAATGGAAAATTATTTATACCGCTAATTGGTGAAAAATTCGATGCACATCAATTTTTACCTCAAGCAATTGAAAATGGTGCTAGTGCAGTACTTTGTTCTAGAAAGTTTTCAAATGTACCAACTAATGCATCTGTCATCTTAGTTGATGATACATTAGAAGCCTTACAAAAACTGTCCAAATCATATTTAAGTGAGTGGAATGGAAAAATAGTTGGTATAACAGGAAGTAATGGGAAAACATCGACAAAAGATATTTTAACTAGCATTCTTTCAGCAAAATATAAAGTACATAAAACACAAGGGAACTTTAATAATCATATCGGACTTCCGTTAACAGTTTTAGCGATGGCAGAAGATACAGAGGTTGCTGTCTTAGAAATGGGTATGAGCAATTATGGAGAAATTGAATTTTTGTCTAATTTAGCTGAGCCTGACGCGGCAATCATTACAAACATCGGTGAGTCTCATATGCAGGAACTAGGCTCAAGGGCTGGGATCGCAAAGGCGAAGCTTGAGATTGCTAGCGGACTATCAAAAAATGGTTTACTTGTCATTAATGGCGATGAACCATTATTAATCGAAGGTACAAAAGACAAAAACTTAATCTATACGATCGAAACTTTTGGTTTAAGCGAAAGTAATGATGTATATCCAACATTTATTGAAATGAATGAATCTGGAAGTGAATTTGAAATAAATAAAGCGAAGGATTTCCGTTTCAAATTGGCCGTACTAGGCAAACATAATATTAGTAATACATTGGCAGCTATTGCAGTTGCGAGGAAGTTTTCATTAACATGGGATGAAATTAGTTCTGGAATGCAGAATTTAGAAATGACAAAAATGCGTATGGAACTATTAAAGAATGAAAATAATGGAATAACTGTTATTAATGATGCCTATAATGCAAGTGTTACATCAATGAAAGCGGCTCTTTTATTTGCTTCGGAACTGAAGAGTTATAATCGAAAATTTGTAGTATTTGGCGATATGTTAGAATTAGGTGATCAAGAAATTGCTTTTCATGAAGAAATTGGAGAAGAAGTTGTAAACCTTCATTTCGATTTTCTTTATACTTTTGGACCATTAAGTAAATTTGCAGCAACGTCAGCTTTTGAACAAATGGACTCTTCAAGAGTAAAAAGCTTCGATGATAAAAATAAGTTAATTGAAGATTTATTACAACAAGTTCGACCAAATGACTTAGTATTAGTAAAAGCTTCTAGGGGAATGAAATTAGAAGAAGTTGTAAATGCGTTAGTAAATCAAGTGTAAGCATATAATAAGGAAGGGAAGGCAGGAGAAATAGGGATTAAAAAATTTCCTTATTCCATTCGTTCTGCTCTTCGCTTCTTGTATGTAAAAATATGCGAAGTGAAAACTTTATACGCGTAATTTAACAAATGAAAACTGTTCGTAATATAAGGGATGAAGAAGGCTATAAACATGATTTTATAGCGAATTTAACTATAATATAAGGGCAAAATATAGTTTGGAAATCAAATTGTTAGAATATAACTTCATTTGCTTTTTAGATAGAATGTCCGTATAATGGGTAGATATTGTTTCCTTTTCATGATACTTCGGACTATTGTTTTCCACTAAAAACGAACCTTCCATATGAACAGTCACGAAACATATAATTTTTTTAAATTTTTATAGATCAATTGAGATACAAAGGAGATTAACCAAATTGACAACATTTCAAGAATTAGGATTAAGTAGTAAGATCCTGTTTGCGATTGAAAAATTAGGCTTCGAGGAAGCTACTCCAATTCAAGCGCAGACTATTCCATTAGCAAAACAAGGCCATGATGTAATTGGTCAAGCGCAAACTGGTACTGGTAAAACTGCCGCTTTTGGTATTCCATTACTAGAAAAAATTGATGTAGATAGTAACAATGTTCAAGGACTTGTTATCGCACCTACACGTGAGTTAGCTATTCAAGTTGGTGAAGAATTACACAAAATTGGTATGAATAAAGGTGTAAAAATCCTTCCAATATACGGTGGACAAGATATTAATCGTCAAATGCGTTCATTAAAAAAATTCCCACATATTATTGTTGGAACTCCTGGTCGTATTCAAGACCATATTAACCGCCGTACAATTCGCTTAAACAATGTAAACACAGTTGTTTTAGATGAAGCGGATGAAATGTTAAACATGGGATTCATTGAAGATATTGAAGCGATCTTAAAAGAAGTTCCAGAAAACAAACAAACACTTCTTTTCTCTGCTACAATGCCTGATCCAATTCGTCGCATTGCAGAAACTTTCATGACAAATCCACAAATCGTAAAAGTAAAAGCAAAAGAAGTAACAATGCCGAACATTGAACAACATTTTATTGAAGTTCAAGAAAAGAAAAAGTTTGAC
This sequence comes from Gottfriedia luciferensis, assembly GCF_001712755.1. Lineage (GTDB taxonomy): Bacteria > Bacillota > Bacilli > Bacillales > Bacillaceae_G > Gottfriedia > Gottfriedia luciferensis_B. The sequence goes on along the minus strand of NZ_MDKC01000015.1, from coordinate 19,153 downwards.
GTTCTTACACGTTTATTAGATATTCAAACACCAGAATTAGCAATTATTTTCGGACGTACAAAACGTCGTGTTGATGAATTATCAGAAGCGTTAAACTTACGTGGTTATGCTGCAGAAGGTATTCATGGTGATTTATCACAAGCAAAACGTGAGCAAGTACTTCGTAAATTTAAAGCTGGTTCAATTGATGTTTTAGTTGCAACTGATGTAGCAGCTCGTGGATTAGATATTTCTGGCGTTACACATGTATACAACTTTGATATTCCTCAAGATCCTGAAAGCTACGTTCATCGTATTGGACGTACAGGACGTGCTGGGAAATCAGGTATAGCGATGTTATTTATTACTCCTCGTGAGTTTAATCAATTAAAAAATATCGAACGTACAACTAAACGTCGTATGGAACGTATGACTGCACCTACATTAGACGAAGCAATTGAAAGTCAACAACGTATCATTGCAGAAAAATTAACTTCGACTATGGAAAGTGATAATTTAGCGTTCTACAAACGTATTGCAGAAGAATTACTTGAAGAGCATGATTCTGTAAGTGTTGTAGCTGCAGCTTTAAAAATGTTAACAAAAGAGCCTAATGAAACACCAGTTCGTTTAACTGATGAGCCACCAATGGTCAAACGTGACCGTGGCGGACGCGGAGGAAACGGTGGCGGCGGCGGTGGATTCCGTCGTGGTGAAAATAGACGTGGCGGTGGAGATGGACGTCGTAGCGATAATCGTCGTGGAGATGGACGTCGTGGAGACCGTGACAACCGTGGAGGAAACTTCCGTGGCAAACGAAACGAAGGTTCTCGCGATAACAACCGTGGTGGACAACGTAAACCACAAGACAGCAGTAAATAAGATAATAGATAAGGTGCATGGATAATATTCCATGTACCTTTTTTATTGCCAATTAATATAAAAAACTGTGTGAATTTGGACAGATTCCATACACTAACTAAAAACGTATGAGAGTTGGAATAAAAATGTTAGTAAGACTTGGATATGTCGCAATGAGTATGAATTTACAAAACGCCTCACCATCAAAGACAATGACGGTTACTCAATTTTTAAAACAAAAGGATAAAGATGCGGCGATTCGTAAGTTAGAGCAAATTGCTAATACTAATATTAATAACTGTCTAAGATTACTAAAGCACAACAAAGCACATGATATATCTTTTTTTCGCCTGAGCAGTAAATTAATCCCTTTAGCAAATCATGAAGAAGTAGCAGACTGGAATTACATAAAGCCATTAAAGGAGAGTTTACTTGAGTTAGGTAAATTTGCAATTACGAATGAAATGAGGATTGATTTTCATCCGGATCATTTCGTAATCTTAAACTCAACTGATGAAGAGTTATTAAAAACATCGGTAAAAACCTTGAAAATGCATTATCAGCTTTTAAAAGCAATGAAGATTAATACAGAACAACGATGTGTACTCCATATTGGTGGAGGGTATGATGATAAGGAAAAATCACTTGAACAATTAATAGAGAATTTTAGCCTTGTTCCTGCGCAAATTCAAAAAATGCTAATGTTTGAAAATGATGATACTACCTTTACGTTTGATGAAACTTTATTTGCTTGTGAAAAATTAGGAGTCCCACTTGTATTTGACTATCATCATCATCTAGTTAATCATACAAATGAAGATTGGGTAAAAAATTGGGGTTATGCAGTTGATACATGGAAAACTTCAAACTTGCCTATGAAAATGCATATATCAAGTCCTAGAGATGAGAAAGACATACGTGCTCATGCTGATTTTGTGGACCCTAACATGTTTATTACATTTTTAAATGAAATTTATGGCTCGGTTAAGCAAATTGATTGTATGATTGAAGCAAAACAAAAAGATAATGCACTATTTCAATTAATGGATGATATGAAAGCCCATCCGTCTATTGAAATAATTAATGATTCAAGCTTTTATTTTAAACCGTAGTACTCGAAAGTTAGGGTGTGGAAATATGATTGTAGGTATTGGATTAGATTTAGTAGAAATTGAACGAATGAAAGAAATTATAAGCTCGCAGCCACGGTTTGCGAAAAGGATTTTAACTGAAGCAGAATATCAAATATACGACAACTTATCAGAACGAAGAAAACTTGAATTTTTATCAGGAAGATTCGCCGCAAAAGAAGCTTGTTCAAAAGCTTTTGGTACAGGAATTGGGAAAGAATTAGGGTTTCATGATATTGAAATCTTAAATGACGAAAAAGGTAAGCCTGTATTGACCGTTGATTTGCCATTTATACCGTTTTTATCAATTACGCATACAGAACATTATGCTGCAGCTCAAGTGGTCTTACAGCAAATATAATACCCTTTTAAACAGTCACTCTTTTGAGTGGCTTTTCTTTTTTGTACTCGACGTAGTTGCTAAATTTAAGGATTAATTAATATGTGTAACAATACCATTGTCTTCACTTACACCCCTCGCCAATCTGAACGTTTTCTTTAAATTTTTTAAATTAGCTTGTCATGCTAGTCTGCATATTTTAGAGCTTGACCTCATATAGTTTCATGAGGATATGAGAAGCAAGGTTGCAACGTGCATGAATAAATCAAGATTTTACTTCTAAGCTACTCGCGCACATTTATTCATAAGCCTTTGCATAAAATTCTCTTTTTTTCAATTTAAGAGGAATAAAGGAGCTGGGGAGATGAAGAAAAAGCTTGTAGCGATGCTTTTGACAATCATGTTAGTACTATCATTGGCTGCATGTGGCAAGAAATCGAAAGATGATGTTGTAGGTTCACTTAGCAATCAGATGGAAAAAATGAATGGCTATAAGGCTGATGCAACATTAACGATTAATAATGGGAATGATCCTCAAAAGTATGAAGTAGTCATTTGGCATAAAAAGCCTTCTTACTACCGAGTACAATTAAAAAATGCTAAGAGTGATCAAAACCAAATTATTTTAAGAAACAAAGAGGGTGTCTTTGTTTTAACGCCAGCATTAAATAAAAGCTATCGCTTCCAAAGTGATTGGCCATCAAACAGCAGTCAGCCATATTTACCGGAATCATTAGTTAATGACTTAGTACAAGATAAGAATGCAACGTTTAAAACAACTAAACTAGGGTATGTGTTTGAAACAAAAACAAATTACACAAATAGACAATTGCTCCCAACACAAGAAATTACTTTTAATAAAAAAGGTCTGACACCAGAATCAGTAAAACTATTAGATACAGATAAAAATGTTGTGTTGGATGTTAAATTCGATAAAGTACAATACAATGCAAAGTTTGATAATGATGCTTTTGATGTGAAGAAAAATATGACAAGCGCTCGTTTAAGTGTACCTACATCTACAAATCCAAATAATGATCCTAATTTATTAGTTACACTTTACCCTAATTATTTAATGAAGGGTGTTGTGTTAGATGACCAACAAGAAGTAAAAACAAACAATGGTGTTCAGGTTATACTTTCATATAAAGGTGATAAAAAATCGTTTACTTTAATCGAGGAAAAAGCAAGAATTTCAGAGTCTGGAACAACGATGGAAATCACTGGTGAACCAGTAGATTTAGGTAAAACAGTAGGAGCTTTATCAGATAAGATGATCACATGGTCATACGGTGGAACAGATTTCACGATTGTTTCTAAAAACTTAACTCAAGGTGAGTTAATTCAAGTTGCCCAATCAGTCGGAGATACAGGCACAAAATAATATTTTTTTCAAACTTAAAAAGGGCGTGATGATGCTTTATCACGCCTTTTTAAATTTTAAATAAACTATAAATGAGTAGTATATTGGTTGACATTTATAGTAAAATAAGCAAATAATTTTACACATATAAAAAAGAGTAATGGGTAAATCGATAAGGAAGTGTAGATCATGACAGAAACATCATTTTATCGCGACACTTGGGTAGAAGTAGACTTAGATGCAATTGAGGAAAACATCAAAAATATTGTATCGCTTTACCCTAATCATCAAGAAATATATGTAGCTTTAAAAGCGAATGCATATGGACATGGTTACGTTGAAGTAGCGAAACAAGCATTGGAGTCTGGAGCAACAAGATTATTAGTTGCTTTTATTGATGAAGGGATTTTTCTGCGTAACGCGGGTATAGAGGCGCCGATATTAGTTTTAGGAGCTACTAGACCAGAGGATATTAACGTTGCCATCAAGAATAAATTAACTTTAACGGCATATAATGTTGATTGGTTAGAAGGTATTTCTAAAAATCTAAAAAGCACAGATCGTACAATGATTCATATTAAATTTGATACTGGGATGGGTAGATTAGGCCTAAAAACAAAATCTGAATGGGAGCAAGCTGCATCGATCTTACGAAAAAATCCATCAATTATACTGGAAGGTTTGTTTACACATTTCGCTACTGCAGATGAGCTAAATAGATCCTATTTTAAAGAGCAAGTCGACAAATTTTATGAATGTATAGAATGGGTTAAGAGCAGTGGATTCTCTCCAGAGCTAATTCATTGTGCTAATAGTGCAGCGGCTGCATTAGAAACAAATTTATTTAATACTGTACGTGTTGGTATTATCATGTATGGTTTAACTCCATCTTTAGAAATAAAACCAATGTTACCATTTATATTAAAGCCAGCACTATCGCTTTATACGAAAATCTCTCATATTAAGCAATTACCAGCTAATAGTGGTGTAAGCTATGGTGCAACGTATTTTACTTCTGATTCTGAGTGGATTGCGACGTTACCAGTTGGGTATGCAGATGGCTGGCTTAGAGATATGCAAGGATTTTCTGTGTTGGTTGAAGGTGAAAAGGCAGAAATCGTTGGTAGAGTTTGTATGGATCAGTGTATGATCAAGCTTTCTAAACATTATCCTGTTGGTACAAAAGTAACTTTAATAGGAGAAAGTAAGGATGGAGCAGTAACGGCTGAGGAAGTCGCTACACATATGAATACAATCAACTATGAAGTAACTTGCCTTATAAATCATAGAGTACCAAGGGTATATAAAAAGGATGGAAATATTAAGTCCATAAGTAATTATCTAGTATCAGATAAATTGTAATTTGATGTATTAAAGTATGAAACACTGTTATTTGGTTAAGATAAACGAAGATATGTGTCTTTCCAATCACTGAAAATAATGGTATGATGTAGTATAGGGAGATATATGGGTAATAGTTGATTCTGGAGGTGCTGAAACTTGTCCGAACTAAATGCGACAACTGAAATAACAGTACGTTTACCAAAACATGTAGTAAGCGAACTAGATGGATTAGTAAAGCAAGAAAACGGTAATCGAAATGAGTATATTTATCAAGCGACTAAGATGTTTTTAAAAGATCGTAAAAGACGCCAAAGTCGCGAACAAATGCGACGTGGATACATGGAAATGGCTAAAATCAACTTATTAATATCTTCTGAGTCATTCTATGCTGAGTCTGAAGCGGATTCTAAAGTGGAGCGCTTAGTTAGCGGGGGGTAATCACTTGATAGTAAAACGTGGCGACGTATATTTTGCAGACCTTTCCCCTGTAGTTGGCTCAGAACAAGGTGGAGTTCGTCCGGTTCTCATAATACAAAATGATATCGGTAATCGTTTTAGTCCTACCGTTATAGTCGCTGCGATTACAGCACAAATCCAAAAAGCAAAGCTTCCAACACATGTTGAAATCGATGCTAAAAAATATGGATTTGAACGTGATTCGGTTATACTACTAGAACAAATTCGAACGATTGACAAACAACGATTAACCGATAAGATAACACATCTTGATGATGAGATGATGGATCAGGTTGACGAAGCGTTGCAAATCAGTTTAGGACTTGTTGATTTTTAAAGTTGCTTTTATAGCAGCTTTACCTACATAGATTATAATAAATTGTTTTGTAACCCTTTCGTCTTGAAAGGGTTATTTTAGGTCTGTTAAAATTGCCAAAAAATTGGAGGCGTTATTTTTGTCACAACAATTGATTAATAAAATTGCATCTGATTTATCGATTACTACAAAACAAGTAGCTACTGTAATTGAATTAAAGGAAGAAGGAAATACGATTCCCTTTATTGCCAGGTATCGAAAAGAAAAAACGGGTTCTCTAGATGAGGTGCAAATTCATTCCATTTTAGAAAAATATGAGTATGCTGTAAATCTTCAAACTAGAAAAGATGAAGTAATCCGTTTAATTGAGGAAAAAGGGAAACTGACTGAAGACTTACGTAAAAGTATTACATTAGCTACAAAGCTACAAGAAGTTGAAGATTTATACCGACCATATAAAGAAAAAAGAAGAACTCGCGCTACAGTTGCAAAAGATAAAGGGTTAGAACCTTTTGCAGAATGGTTATTTTCAATGCCAAAAGAAGGTTCACTTGCGGATGAAGCGTTAAAATACATAAATGTTGAACTAGAAGTTAATACAGTTGATGAAGTTATTCAAGGTGGAAAAGATATTATTGCGGAATGGATTGCAGATGATGCTACTTATCGCAAGTGGATTCGTGAAGTCACTTTCAAAAAAGGAACGATTGATAGTACGGTAAAAGACTCCGAAAAAGACGAGAAAAAAGTATATGAAATGTATTACGAGTACTCTGAACCAATTTCAAAGATTGTTCCACATAGAATATTAGCCATGAATCGTGCTGAAAAAGAAGATATTTTAAAGGTTGCAATTCAATCTCCTTTTGATGAGATTATTTTATACTTAGAAAAAAGAGTTATTACAAAGGATACTTTTGTACGACCAATCTTAATGGAAGTCGTTGAAGATGCATATAAAAGATTAATTCAGCCTTCAATTGAAAGAGAGATTCGTAAAGAATTATCTGAAAAAGCTGATTCACACGCGATTAATATTTTCTCAGAAAACTTGCGTTCATTATTACTACAACCACCATTAAAAGGGAAAATCGTTCTAGGAGTAGACCCTGCATTTCGTACAGGTTGTAAACTAGCAGTAGTAGATGAGACGGGCAAAGTACTCAAAATAGATGTGATTTACCCTCATCCTTTCAGAGGAGAAAGGGAAGAGGTTCAAAGAAATAAACGAGAACAAGCAATTGCAAAAATTAAAGATATTCTTATCAAATATAAAATAGAAATGATCGCAATTGGAAATGGTACGGCTTCGAGAGAAACAGAGCTGTTTATATCTGGTATTTTAAAAGAAATGAAAAATAATACTTACTATGTAATCGTAAATGAAGCTGGCGCAAGTGTTTATTCAGCATCTGAGCTAGCAAGAGAAGAGTTCCCAGATTTCCAAGTTGAGGAACGAAGCGCTGTATCAATTGCTAGAAGACTACAAGATCCATTAGCAGAACTAGTTAAAATTGATCCGAAATCTGTTGGGGTAGGATTATATCAACACGATGTGTCTCAAAAGAGCTTAAATGAATCATTATCATTTGTCGTTGAAACTTCTGTTAACCAAGTTGGTGTAAATGTAAATACAGCATCAGTTTCATTACTTCAATACGTATCGGGCTTGTCTAAAACAGTAGCGAAAAATATTGTTAATTATCGTGATGAAAAAGGAAAAATTACAAACCGAAAAGAGCTTAAAACAATACCGAGATTAGGCGCTAAAACATATGAGCAATGTATTGGATTTTTACGTGTTCTTGAAGGAGATGAGCCATTAGACCGTACAAGTATTCACCCGGAGAGTTACATACAAGTAAAAAAATTATTAAAGCAATTAAATTTCTCAACGAGTCAAATTGGTTCAAATGAATTGAAAGAACAGTTAAAAACGATTAATTTAAAAGAAGTATCAGAGCAACTAGATATTGGTGAAATTACGTTAAAAGATATTTTTGCATCATTAATGCAACCTGAAAGAGATTTACGAGATGAATTAGCAGCACCAATCCTTCGCCAAGATGTTCTTCAAATTGAAGACCTAAAAATAGGGATGGAACTTGAAGGAACAGTAAGAAACGTAGTCGATTTTGGTGCGTTTGTTGATATTGGATTAAAGAACGATGGCCTTGTTCATATTTCTAGAATGAGTAGTAAATTTATTAAGCACCCACTTGATGTTGTATCGGTAGGTCAAGTAGTAAAAGTATGGATTGCTGAAGTAGACCAAAAGAAACAAAGAGTAGGTTTATCTATGCTACCAATTGAATCGAAAGAAATCGTCAAAGCTTAATTTTTTGATAATAAAACCAACATTGATTCAATAATTTAATTTGATAACGGTTTTTTTCATAAAATGCTTTTTGAATTTGAGTTTTAAGCCAACTAGGCATTACCATGATGAAAACCTCCAACTTAAAAATCTTCGCCCATCTTTTTTGAGGATGGGCGATGAAATAAATGAGTGAGGGGTAACCTTCCGATACATTGTATAAAAAGGATAACTGTATTGTTCATTTTGATAGTAAAAATTACGCCGTTGTAGAGAGATTTACTAAGAGCAGCCCATTTAGCATAAATCGTACTAATAAGATCTTTTGAAATTCTCATTTGTAAGTTTAATGTATGCGCATACCCAAGAATTTGTGAGTTGTTCAGTTAGAATAAAGAGAAAAAAAGGATGGAGATTCATAAATGGATAATGAGGAGATACAAAAACTGGTTGAAGAACTATCAATCACTTATTTCGATCGACCATTTCTCCACCAAGCTTCTTTTAATACTAGATTGAGGACAACTGGTGGTAGGTATTTATTAAAAACAAGCAATATCGAATTAAATAAGTTTTATTATGAAGAACACGGAATTGAAGAGTTAAAAGGGATCATATTACACGAGCTCTGTCATTATCATCTTCATATTATGAAGAAAGGCTATAAACACGAAGATAGAGATTTTAAAGAGCTATTAAAAAAGGTAGGTGCTCCTAGGTATTGCAAACCACTAAATTCAATAAAAAAAAGAACGCATTCATATAAGTATAAATATAGATGTTCAGGGTGTGGGCAAGCTTTCTTAAGAAAAAGAAAAGTGGACATAAACCGCTATGTATGTGGATTATGCAAAAGTCCATTAAAACTATATAAATAGTGTTGACATCTAATATGCATTTAGTTTATATTAATACTTGTCATCATGTTTCAGCACCTGATGAAAAGATTAGTATTTTTCCGCAGTAGCTCAGTGGTAGAGCACTCGGCTGTTAACCGAGTGGTCGTAGGTTCGAACCCTACCTGCGGAGCCATTATTATAGAGAAGTACCCAAGTGGCTCAAGGGGCGCCCCTGCTAAGGGTGTAGATCGTTTACGCGGTGCGAGGGTTCGAATCCCTTCTTCTCTGCCATATTTTTTTTTGGCCCGTTGGTCAAGCGGTTAAGACACCGCCCTTTCACGGCGGTAACACGGGTTCGAGTCCCGTACGGGTCACCATTTTATCCTGGAGGATTAGCTCAGCTGGGAGAGCACCTGCCTTACAAGCAGGGGGTCGGCGGTTCGAGCCCGTCATCCTCCACCATTAACTTCATATGGTCCCGTGGTGTAGCGGTTAACATGCCTGCCTGTCACGCAGGAGATCGCCGGTTCGATCCCGGTCGGGACCGCCACTAATTACTACAAATTGTAGTATTTTTTTCTTTATTTGGAGAAAATTAGTAAGAGTGGATGGTTGGAGTTGGATTGAATGTCGGATTGTTTTTTATCTTGAGGAGTAATTCGAGAGGTAGAAGCAATACAAATTCTACGGTGTGGGTTCATGTAGGATATTCGTATCTTTTATAAAGATGAGTGTCGAAATGTCGGATTGTTTTTATCTTGAGGAGATTATTCGAGAGGTAGAGGCATTACAACATAAAAAAAATCCTGCGGTGTGGGTTCATGTAGTTAATTCGAGGGAGTTAGTTCATGATGCTAAATCAATGGGCTATAGCCAAGCGGTAAGGCAACGGATTTTGATTCCGTCATGCCCTGGTTCGAATCCAGGTAGCCCAGCCATTTTGTTTTTTTGTAAGATAGAGTATATTTGTATTTTTTTAGGATGTCGGATTGTTTTTTATCTTGAGAGGTTGATTCAAGAGGTAAAAGCTCATGAAGATTACTCGTATTCTATAAAAAGATGTATACCGAAATGTCGGATTGTTTTTATCTTGAGGAGTAGATTCGAGGGGTTAAAACAATACAACATAAAAAAATCCTGCGGTGCAGGTTCATGTAGCATACTCTTACCTTAGGTAGAGATGAATACCGAAATTGTCGGATTGTTTTTTATCTTGAGGAGTTGATTCGAGAGGTAAGGACAATACAACATAAAAAAAAATCCTGCGGAGCGGGTTCATGGAGTTAATTCGAAGGAGTTAGTTCATGATGCTAAATCAATGGGCTATAGCCAAGCGGTAAGGCAACGGATTTTGATTCCGTCATGCCCTGGTTCGAATCCAGGTAGCCCAGCCATTTTAGTTTTTTATAAATATGTTTAAGGTAAGGGGATTGGCTTTTATCTTAGACGCGATCGTGTAAACAGTAAGTTGGTTTAAAAATATATGGTTTTTAGTTATAATTGTAATATCTTATATTATGAAAGTGTAATTGCTCTCTGGGGCAAGAACGTCTTTTAGAAACAGGCTATATTTTATAAACTTTGTTATTACGAGCCATTAGCTCAGTAGGTAGAGCATCTGACTTTTAATCAGAGGGTCGAAGGTTCGAATCCTTCATGGCTCACTTTTGTTTATTCGCGGTCGTGGCGGAATGGCAGACGCGCTAGGTTGAGGGCCTAGTGGAGGTTTCTCCGTGGAGGTTCAAGTCCTCTCGGCCGCATCAAATTTAATATATAAGTAATAAGGCTTCTACGTAATGTAGAGGCCTTTTTTGTGTTTAAAAATTGTTTGAATTTTATAGGTTAAGTTGAAGTAAGGTACTAAACTTTAGAAGTATTGGTAAACCGTTTCTTAAAATCATTGTTTGATTGGAATCTGGACTTTGCGGTTTTTAAAAATGAATATTAAAAATTTTTAAAATTCATTGTATTTTATGTTACTCTTGATTATAATACAAAGCATAACAAATAAAACAACTTTGAGAGAAAGGAGGTAATTAATGAAAGTAGCAGGGATGAATATTACATTCAAGCATTATCCTATCCAATATTTTTTTGATTGTATGGACCAATTAGGCATCAGTAGCATTGAATTATGGGCTGGTGAACCTCACCTCTATGTTTATAGAAACTTGCTTTGCAATTTGAGAGAGATAAAGAAAGAAATTAAGGCTAGAAGTATGGAAATAGTCTGCTATACTCCAGAACAATGCATTTATCCATACAACCTTGCTGCTTCAGATTCAAATTGGCGAAAAAAGAGTATTGATTATTTTATTGAAAATATTCACTCTGCGGTGGAGTTGGATACTGATAAGATGCTAATTACTTCAGGGATTGGCGATTTCTCCCTAACAAAAGAAGAATCGTGGAAATATGTAAGTGAATCAATATATCAAATTACAAAGGTGGCAGAGCACGAGGGGATCACACTTGCACTAGAACCTTTAACAAGATTTGAATCTAATTTAATTATTAATACACAGGGATTAAAGAGAATGGTTGATGAAATAAAATCCCCTTCCTTAAAAGGGATGATTGATACCGTTGCTATGAACTTGGCGGGTGAAACACCAGATGATTTTTTCTTATTGCTTCCTGAGTTATGTCATTTCCATTTAATAGATGGTGATAGCAAGACAGATTCTCATCTTGCTTTAGATGATGGTAATTTACATTGGAGGGAATATGTGAAAAGCGTGCAAAAGCACCAATACGATGGGGCATTCACTCTTGAAATTATGGGGTCAACTTACTATCAAAATCCACTAGATGCTGTTAAAAAATCCTTAGTTAAACTAAATGAATTAGGAATTGTATAATCTAAAAATTTGGAGGAGCCTTTATGAGTAATACTATGCTTACAAGAAAGCTCGGATTTTGGTCGGCATTAGCAATTGCTGTTGGTACGACCGTAGGATCAGGTATCTTTGTCTCGTCTGGTGATGTAGCAAAAGCAGCGGGAACCCCCTCTATTTCTATATTAGCTTGGATTATTGGCGGTATTATTGCTATTCCGCAAGTGATGGTTCTTGCTGAGTTGTCGACTGCTTATCCTGAAAATGGAAGCGGTTACGTCTATTTGAATAAAGCAGGCTGGAGACCTTTAGCCTTTTTATATGGATGGGCAACATTTTGGGCGCTTGATCCACCGTCAATTTCAATTATGGCTCTAGCAGTCGTTTCATACTTGGCAAGCTTTTTCCCGTTTTTCTCTGGAGTTGCTGGCAAGTTGTTAGGGGTTGCGATAATTTTAATAATTACTTCAATTCATTATCGAAGTGTAAAAGAGGGCGGGCTTTTTCAAGTAATTATTACCGCTGTGAAAATCATTCCGTTCATTATCGTTATTGTTCTAGGTTTAATGTATATGCACCCGGGGAACTTCTCCTATACGGCTCATGGAGAAGTGGTAAAAACAAGTCTAATCGGTGGTGTCTCTGCTACAACATGGGCTTATACCGGTATGGCCGCTATTTGTTTTATGGCAGGTGAATTTAAAAATCCCGGAAAAACGCTACCTCGTGCCTTGATTAGTTCTGTCTTTATTGTATTAATTTTGTATACTTTGCTTGCAGTCTGTGTAATTGGGTTAATGCCTTTTAGTAAATTGATGAGTTCTAGTGCAGCTGTTTCTGATGCGGTTAAGTATATACCAGGCCTATCTCATATTGCTTCTTCGTTTGTTGCGATTACTGCAATTATCGTTATTTTAGGCTCACTAAGTTCATGTATCATGTTTCAGCCTAGGTTAGAATACGCGATGGCGAAGGACGGGCTGTTTTTCCAGCGTTTTGGTCGTGTCCATCCAAAGTATGAAACTCCAAGTTTTTCAATTATTGTTCAAGTTACCTATGCATGTATTCTAGTTTTTGCAACTAATTTAACGACTTTACTAGGCTATTTTACATTAATTCAATTAGTGATTAATATTTTGGATTTTGTAGCAGTTTATAAATGCCGTAAGCGTGAGGACTATAACCCGATTTACAGGATGCCAATGTGGAGACTAACGACGATTTTAGCAATTCTTGGAGCTTCTTGGCTTGCTTGGGGTACGTTTACTTGGGCTCCATGGCAAGGGATGGTAGCAGCATTCATTGTCATCGCTACCGGACTACCTGTTTACTTTTACTGGGAAAAACGGTACGGTCCGAATAAGAAAAATGACGGTAATCTAGTAACAAAGAAGAATTCAATTATCTCAGGAAGCTAGTGAACTTTTGCTAGCTTCTTAATTTTTTGAAAAAGCAATTGCTTTATTTGTTATATTTAATTATAATACAAGGCATAACAAATATGTTTTAGGGGGATCTAACCATGTTAAAATTTGATGAAGCGTTATTTTTAAAACTTGTAGAAAAAGAAGGACTTGCATTTAGAAGTAAAATTGAGGATATCGTAGATTCAATCTGTCAAAAAGGTTACAGCAATCTTTTCCTGATTGGTGCTGGCGGAACGATTGCAATGATGTATCCTTATAAATATATTTTAGAATCAAACTCTACAATCAATGTACATGCCGAAATCGCAGCCGAGTTTATGGTCATGAACAATAAGCACTTTTCAAAGGATTCCGTATGTATTTTCACCTCAGTTTCAGGGACAACACAAGAAACTGTAGCGGCGGCAGAGTTTTGTAAAGAAAGAGGGGCTACTACAATTGCTTTAGTAGCGGAACCAAATACTCCATTAACGCAAGTAGTAGATTACTGTATTACAACCGGCTCGGAAAAACATTCGTTTGATACATTCTTTATGCTGTTGTACATCGTAGTATTTCGCTTCATGTATAATAACAATGAATTTCAGCAATATGAACAGTTCACAAAAGAAGTTTCCTTGTTGCCACAAGCTATTTTAGCTGCTGTAAAAGACTTTGATAATAAGGCTGAGGAATTTGCTATTAAACATAAGGATACAGATTATCATATGATGGTGGGTTCAGGTAACTTATGGGGTAACACTTATTCATATGCAATGTGCATTTTGGAGGAAATGCAATGGATTCACACAAAATCCATCCATGCAGCGGAGTTTTTCCATGGTACGCTTGAGCTAGTAGTTGAAGATACTAGTGTTATTTTACTGAAAGGTGAAGATGAAACAAGACCATTGATGGATCGAGTAGAAAGGTTTGCGGAAAAAATTACGAATCAATTAACTGTTATTGATACAAAGGACTTTGAATTGCTAGGTATTAGTGAGGAATTTAGAAAACACTTTTCTGTCAGTGTTAACTGGGCAGTTTTAAGTCGAATTAGTGTTTACCTTGAAAGGGAAAGAAATCACTCATTAGACCTAAGAAGATACTACCGTAAAGTAGAATATTAAAAAAATTAGTGGGCACTACATAGTAGTGCTCGTTTCTTAGATTAAAAAGAAGGTTGGGATTAGATGAGAATTGTTACAGTCGGCGATAACTGTATGGATGTCTATCTTGCAAACGAGAAAGTGTATCCTGGAGGAAATCCGGTAAATGTTGCTGTCTACTTAAAAGAGCTTGGGGCAGACTCTTCGTATATAGGTTGGGTTGGAAGTGATTCCTTTGGTGAACAAATGATTAAATCGATTCAAAGTAAGGGGGTCGATACATCATTTATTTCTAAAAAGATAGGAAAAACAGCAGTTACCCATGTAGAATTGGTTAATAATGACCGCCATTTTGGAGATTACGATGAAGGGGTAATGGCCCAGTTCACATTAACTGGTGAAGAACAGGAGTTTATTCAAACCCATCAACTTGTCCACGCTGGTATATGGGGACATGTTGAGGAGTATTATCCACTTTTTAAACAAAAAGGATTGCTTACTGCATTTGATTTTTCAGACCAGTTAGAGCACGATTTAGTAAAGACGCTACCTTGTTATGTGGACTATTCCTTTTTTTCTTATAAAAAGGATGATGAGTTTATCAGGGGATTTTTAAAGGATGTAAAAACACAAGGATCCAAGGTTGCCGTTGCCACGCTTGGAGAAAATGGATCTCTAGCTTTCGATGGGAAACATTTTTATCAATTTGGTGTATTGGAAGATAACGTTGTAGATACGATGGGAGCAGGAGATTCTTTCATAGCTGGATATATTTATGGTACTTTACAGGGCTTTTCGATCGAACAGTGTTTGGAATTGGGAACTAAAACGGCTGCAAAAACAATTGGCTATTTCGGTGCATGGTGACGATAACTAGTCGGCAGTGTATAATAATGTTGAAAAACATTGACGGATAGGATGAAAATTATGAACCTAAATTCTTCAACCCCACAACCTCTCTATATGCAGATTAGGCAAATGCTACAGAATGATATTCAACAAGGGAAATATAAACCAGATCAACAGATTCCCACAGAAGCTGAGCTTTGTGAAATGTATAATGTCAGTCGAATCACTATTCGAAAGGCCATTGAGGAATTAGTGAAGGATGGTACATTAACACGCATACCACGTAGGGGCACGTTTGTAGCTTCAAATAAGTTTAATAATGAACTGTTATCTGTAAGCGGATTCTCAGAGTTTAGTCACCAACTAGGAATGATTCCAAATTCCCGAATCCTTAGAAGTGAAGTCATCCCGGCATCAAAGGATGTTGCAGAACATCTTAAAGTTGAAGAGGGAAGTCGAGTACTTGAGCTTGAGCGACTTATGTATGTGAATGAACGTCCACTTTTTTATGATATTGCACATTATTCACTAACTCGTTTTCCTGATTTGGAAAAGAAAATTGCAACAGACGAATCTACATATAAAGTACTCTCAAAGGACTATAATACAGAAATCCTAAGCAACGATAAAATTATCGACGTAATAGGAGCGACAAAAGTATATGCCAATTACCTTGAATGCGATATAGGAGCCAATCTTTTTAAAATCCTAAAAATTGCCTACGATTCAAATGAGGAACCTGTCCACCTTTCAACGTTTATGTGTGAAACAAGTAAAGTAACCTTAACCGTTCATCGTACAAAATAGAGTTAACTCTATTTTATATGAATTACATATTTTAATAAAAAAACTCACTTTTGATTTTATTCAAAAGTGAGTTTTTTTATTAATAATTTGCAGGATTTACCTGGATAGCTTTAAAGTTTTGATTATTATCTGAGTAATGCCACCATTCTTTAGAATAGCCTACAAAACCTACTTGTCTCATTGCCTTATCCATAATATGATAACTCTTTTCCTGTACACTGCTTCGTTTATAGCTTCGAGATGCTCGTGAAGAAAAATCATCGAAATTAGATTGCATTTGTACTTCTTTTCCATCTAAAGTACATAGTGTTATATCCACCGTTGCACCAAGTTGGTGTCCACGGATATTTTTAGGATCAGGTTTAGCTACATAATCCGAATTAGGATATGCGTTCCAAAGTGTTTGTTGTGCAGATAAAGGTCGGTAAGCATCCCATACTTTAATTATATATCCTTGTTTTTTAAGTATTGCGTTTGCTTTTGCTAATTTTTTTGCTGTACTTGTCCTAAGTATTGCTTGACTAAAATTATAAATACGTTTGCCAGTGAAGTTATTAGTTGTGTTATATTTCAAATCAACAATAATACTTTTATCTAATGATTTAACGTTATTGAACTCCGCTATCACATATTTTCCATTTATAAATCCTATTGTCTTTTTAAACTTAATTTTATACCATCCATTGGAGTGTTTATTAATAACCGTTAAAAGTTGGCCTTTTTTAACTGAACCGATCAACTTATATGATGTACTAGGCCCACCACGGACATTCAATTTATTTGCAGTTACAGTATAAACTTTATTTGCTGCATAGGTAGATGTTGGATTTGTAAAGAAACTTATCGATAGAAATGAAAGAGTGGAAAAAAATACAAATATCTTCTTAATAATTCTCATATTTCACCTTCTTTGATTTTTTAATAATCTGTTAACTATAACCATTATTCTACAGAATGGCTCACATCACCTTTCATTTTGAAACTATAAAGATAAAATAAAAAACATTACTATTAAGTAATGTTTTTTATTTACAATATAGGAGATAAGAGGCGTGAGATTGCTTCTTTTAACCTGATTAAGACTGATCGCTCTTGATATTTTTCAATTGTAAGCTCACTACTATGATGACTATCAAGTAAAAAAAAGTTTTGTAGTTCAGAAGCTTTTTCTTCTGAATAGGTAATCGCATTAATTTCAAAATTTAACTTAAAACTACGTGTATCAATATTCGTAGTTCCTACTGAAGCTATTTCGTGATCAACAACGATGGTTTTAGCATGTAAAAACCCATTCTCGTAAAGTAAGATTTTTGCACCATACGATAAAAGTTCTCCAGCGTATGATAGAGAAGCCCAATACACGAATGGGTGATCAGGTTTACTTGGGATCATTATTCTTACATCGATACCGGATAAAATTGCGATTTTACACGCATCCATAATACTTGTATCTGGAATAAAATAAGGTGTTTGAATATAAACACATTTTTTGGCAGACATAATTAACTTAACGTACATGTTTTTTAAATGTTCTGTTTCTGAATTTGGCCCACTAGCAACAATTTGGATAGGGGTACTTCCAATATTTTTTTCATTATTAAATGAGAATTCTTCTATATTATGTACAGGTTGATTAGTAGCTTGTTGCCAATCTAAAATAAATCTACCTTGAATTTGGTTTACTGATTCTCCCATTATACGAAAATGAGTGTCTCTCCAATAACCAAATTTCTGATCAATTCCAAGATATTCATTTCCAATATTGAACCCACCTATATAAGCAATTTTTCCATCTATAATACATAGTTTTCTGTGATTCCTATTATTTAACCGGAAATTGATGAGTCTTAAAAATGAAGGGAAGAAAGCTCTCACTTCGCCACCATGTTTAACAAGTTCTTTGAAAAAAGAAGGGGTAATTCTTTTGGAACCAATGTCATCATACAGGACTCGTACTTTCACACCTTCTTCTGCTTTTTTCGAAAGTTCATCTCTAAGTTTCTTTCCTAACGAATCACGCTGGATAATATAGTACTGGATATTAATTTCTCTTTGGGCAAGTTGTATATCTTTAAATAGTGAATTAAATTTTTCGTGTCCATCTCGAAATGTTTGGATCTCGTTATCTGTCGTTAATAAAGCATTAGCTGACTTTAAATTCATCATAATTAAATGTGAATGCTTGGATAGTAGCTCATCTTGAAGAAAACTTTGATCATTATGAATTTTATTAGCCTGGTCTGTAACCGCCAATTGTAGATAAGTTCTTTCTTTAGTCGATAGATGGTAGAAATTCTTTTGTTTTAGCTGCCTACCTAAAAATAGATATAGTAAAAATCCTACTATAGGTATAAAAAGTAAGATCATTAGCCACGCCCATGTGGCAACAACATCTCTTTTTTCTATAAATACTAGTACTCCTGCTAGAAGTATATTGATGATAAGGAGGATTGTAAGAAAATTATTAATATCCATTTTTCACACTTCCTATTAGTCAAATTTCCTTATATTAGTTTAATATCTTTTTTAATGCTCATTAATAATATTTTTTATATAAAAGAACAAAGTATTCGAAAACACTTCATAGTAACTCCAAAATACAGTAATATTATTTATCCCGTTAAAATATCAAAAAATGAAACATAGAACTTTTTTATAAGAAAAAGGAGCTGCGCTACTTTTATCGGGTCTTGTCCTTAAATTGTACTATAGTAAGTCGGATATTGTTGAGTCGTACTTTGTCAGAAACGTTAAATATGTACTGTTTAAAGCTACATTATTAACTTAAAAAGCACTTAAACCAAGTTAAATCAAATAAGTAATAAACTTATGATTTTTTTTATTTGAAAAGTGTTGACATTAAATGTTCGATGCTTTAATATAGTTTAAGTCACGTCAGACAAGTTAACGAAGTCAACGAAAGCTTATCGTAGTAAGCTTTTAAAGTTTAAAAAAACTTTTAAAAAAGTGTTGACATAAACAGTTAGATGTTATAAACTGTAAAAGTCGCTAACGAAGACGACACACTTTATAATATGCGCCCGTAGCTCAATTGGATAGAGCGTTTGACTACGGATCAAAAGGTTATGGGTTCGAGTCCTTTCGGGCGCGCCATATTACGGGAAGTGGCTCAGCTTGGTAGAGCACCTGGTTTGGGACCAGGGGGTCGCAGGTTCAAATCCTGTCTTCCCGACCATTTC
>NZ_MDKC01000014.1 GCF_001712755.1 Gottfriedia luciferensis | reverse complement strand
AAGCATACCAAATAAAGCGGATAAATGCACACTTTAATAGCCATGAGTTATTAATTCGAAAAGAAAAAGTATCGAACGATGGTTAGAATAACTGGAATGAAGATGATCCAGCAAATGGATACGTTTATACCAGCTCTTGCAATGGATTGATTTTTCTTGTAATAATTCGTTGGTGTGCTCGTCGAGAACAATTGCTTTGTTCTTTTCAACGAGTGAACAAAGAAGTTGACTGAGATGCCACTTCGAACGGTTTACTATTTATTTTTATATTGTTTGTACTGTTGGCAATGACGAGCGTATACAGTCCCTTTTGTTGATTAAATTAAAAAGTTATTCAACTAACGCACCTGTTAGTTCTATAAGCAACCTCGATAAGTAAAAAAAACAAACACTTTCTATCTAAAGAAAGGTTTGTTAGATAAGACTAATTATTTTAATTTAAGTATTATTTTTCCTTTTGCTCTTCCCGCCTCTGCATACTCCAATGCTTTTTGGGCATCTTCGAAAATAAAAACTTTATCAAGTGTAGGCTTAATCACTTCTGACTCTAACATTTCTGTTAAAATTCTCAACTGCTCTCCACTATGCTTCATAAAAAGAAACGTATATTGGACATTATGTTTTTTTTCTAGCTTCGTAAGTTTATAACTTGCAATTGAAAATAAGGTTTTTTTAAATGAGCTAAATCCGTTTTCTTTAGCAAAGCGACCATTCGGGATTCCAGATATAGAAACAATCTTTCCTCCTTTTTTTAATGTTACAAATGATTTCTCTAACGTCGCCCCCCCAATGGTATCAAGAACTGCGTCGTAGTCACGAATCGAATGTTCGAACTTTTCTGTCTTGTAATTAACAATTTCGTCAGCGCCAAGAGATTTTACTAAATCACAACCATCACTAGCTGTAGTTGCGACAAAAGCACCCATATGTTTTGCAAGTTGGATAGCAAATGTTCCTACTCCCCCTGATCCTGCATGTATTAATATTTTATGTCCTTTTTCAATTCGCAGAATATCATGTAAAGCTTGGTAGGATGTCAATCCGACTAGAGGGACGGAGGCTGCTTCTTCAAAACTTAAATTTTTAGGTTTTAATGCAATATCTTCTTGGTTAACAGAGAGAAATTCAGTAAAAGTTCCCATTTTATTTGCTCTAGGTCGACCATATACCTCATCACCAACTTTAAACTTCGTGACACTAGTACCTACTTCAACAATTTTTCCAGAAAAATCATTTCCTAAAATTAACGGCATCTTGTATTTCAATAATAATTTTAATTCACCTTTTCGAATTTTTGTATCAAGAGGATTTATACTTGCCGCATATATCTCAACTAAGACCTCGTCATTATTTATTTTGGGCATAGGGAAGTCTAAAAAATTTGGTTTTTTACCGTAGTTTTCAATTGCTAAAGCTTTCATTACAATCCTCCTCATTTTTATTTAACTCACATGTATCTTTTCATATCGAACATAAGAAAAAAGATTATGAATATCCCTAGATGGGATATTCATATTAAATAAACTATTTTAAGAAAGGATAGTCTGTATAACCTTCTTTTCCTCCTGCATAGAGCGTGTTTTTATCAGGTTCGTTTAGGGGAGCACCTGATTGAATCCGTTCTACAAAGTCTGGATTAGCTAGTACCCAAGTGCCTACTGTGACAACATCTGCAAGATTATTATCTATATCAGACGAAAGTTGATCTAGAGGACGACCTGGACGGTTAACAAGAAGTGATTGATCCCAAAGTTGACGCACATCTTTTAGGAATTGCTCGTTTCCAAAGTGCATTAAATGTAGATATGCAAGGTTAAGCTTATTTAATTCACTTATTAAATAGCGATACATCTCAAGGCTATTTTCCCCCTCATCAATGCCTTGCAGTGTTCCTTGAGGAGAAAAACGGATGCCTGTTCTTTCTGCTCCTATTTCATCAACAACTGCTTTAGCTACTTCAATAGCGAATCGAGAACGACCCTCAATCGTACCACCGTATGCATCTTGACGATGATTGGAGTTTTCACTAAGGAATTGTTGGATCAGATAACCATTCGCTCCGTGAATTTCAACTCCGTCTGCACCAGCTTCAATTGCTGAACGTGCTGCTAAACGAAACTCATTGATAACATCTTTTATCTCAAGCTCACTCAATTCTCTTGGTGTTGGAATTTCTTTCATTCCTTCTGCCGTGAAAATTTCTACACCAGGTGCAATAGCTGATGGTGCAACTGCTTGGCGGTGGTGAGGTGTGTTATCAGGGTGTGATACACGTCCCACATGCATAAGCTGAACAAAAATATGACCGCCTTCACTATGAACTTTAGAAGTTACTTTTTTCCACCCTTTAATATGATTTTCTGTATAAATACCAGGTGTATTAGTGTAACCTTGCCCATCATCTGAAGGTTGGGTTCCTTCGCTTATAATTAAACCGACTGAAGCACGCTGACCATAGTACTCTGCTACTAAATCGCTCGGCGTACCATCTGGTAAAGCTCTACTTCTAGTCATCGGAGCCATACCTATACGATTTTTTAAGTCAATGTTTCCGATACGAACTTTTTCAAATAATCTGCTCATATGAATACTCCTTTTTAATAAGAATTAGAATCAAGAAATGAATTTACGTGTTCTGCAAATAGTTCTGGAAATTGAAACAGATGCCCGTGACCAGAATCAGGATATATAATCAACTGTGCTTTGGGTAATTTCTCTGTTAAGATATAACTGTTTTTAGTCGGTACCATCACATCATTAACACCATTAGTAACAAGTACAGGGTGTTTGATGTTTTGTAACCATTCATAATCATGATTAGATTTTTGTTTAGCCCATTTTGCAATGGCTTGTAATTGTGCCTCTTTTACTTGTTCTGAACTGTTTACTTTTTTCTGATTAAAAATTCTTTGTAGTGAAGCCATTCCTGCAGATTTACTTGTTTCGGTTTGTTCGTAGAAAAAGAACATAAAATCATTTATTCCATCTTCTTCCGTTCCGCCGTGACGATTCATTCTTTCAAAAATCTCTGGATTTGGATTAATACCAGATTCAGGCGAAGTACCTGCCATAATAATTTTTCTTACTAAATCTCCTTCTTGTAAAGCTAGCTCTTGTGCAACCATGCCACCAATGGAAAAACCAAGAATGTCAACTTGTTCTAATCCAAGAGTTTTTATAAATGTTGCTGTATCTTTTGCCATATCAGCAATTGTAGTAGGCGTTAGTCCATCGGTCTCACCAACCCCTTTATTGTCAAATAAGATTACTGGGCGTGTATTTGCAATAGGTTCAAGCATGTTTGGATCCCAGTTTTCCATCGTTCCTCTAAAGTGAACAAGAAATACTACTGGTATACCATCTTGTGTACCAAATTTTCTATATGCGTAACGAGTTCCATCTGCTTCAATAAATTCTGATTCTGTTGGTATTTTAAAGTTTGTCATCTTTGTGATTCTCCTTAGAAATTAAAAAACGATTTTATAAGTATGCATTATGATGGTTTGTTTCATACTGATTTTAGAATGAGCGTTCTAAAAAGGGTAAAAAAAGAAAGCTAGTCCAACACTGAAAGTGCTAGAGTGATGATGCCTTCTAATTCTTTTTTATTGTAATTAGTTTTTATTAGTACTCTTATACCTACCAAATTGTTGTGTAAGAAACGAGATGTGTTATCAGAATCGATTTCTTTTGATAGCTCTCCACTAGTTTGGCCCCGTTTTATAAGGTCATTAAACATATCTTCAGTACGGTTAAACATTTTTGTAACTATGCGTCCAATTTCTTTGTCCAACAAAGATAATTCAATGGCTGTATTTACTGATAGACAACCTTTTGGGTATTGTTCAATGGAATTCAGTATGAAAATAAAA
This sequence comes from Gottfriedia luciferensis, assembly GCF_001712755.1. GTDB lineage: Bacteria > Bacillota > Bacilli > Bacillales > Bacillaceae_G > Gottfriedia > Gottfriedia luciferensis_B. The sequence goes on along the minus strand of NZ_MDKC01000014.1, from coordinate 60,036 downwards.
ACATCCCGTATCGCCTGTTTAATGGATGAAGTGCTGCTAATTATGCTTTCCATCTCATTGACGATGAGCTCTTCATAGTGATTAAGGGAAGCTAAAAACAATGAACGCTTGTCACCAAATGTGTCATACATACTCCTGCGGTTTATCCCCATATGATCCACCAAATCTTGCATGGATGTTTTTTCATAACCCTGTTCCCAGAAAAGCTCCATTGCTTTTCTTAATACTGCTTTTTCGTCAAACTCTTTACTTCTAGCCATTTTATTTCTCCTTAAAAAAATCCATGAACCAATACTAACAAAAACAAATGTCATAATCCATTATAGAATGAACGTTCTAAAATAAACACATGAATTTCAAACCATGATTAAATAATATTCTTTTTAGAACGATTAGTAAAGAATTATAAATAACCAATAATTCCCAACACATTTGCTACATATCACAATATTATCCATTAACTTTCACTTAGGGGTACCGCCAAACATTTCTTCTATTCGTTTAGTTTCTTCAGGATTGTTTTCTTCCACTGTATCGATTAATAGATCAAACTCTTCTACAGATGCACTCATACCAAATAAACAAGAAACAGCAATTAGAACCATCTGAGCCCTTACTCAACCAAACTGCCATTTTGTTGAATAAAAAAAGCCACCTGTATTGGCAGCTGCTATTTAACTCATGCATGCGTTAGCCACCCATGAAGCTCAAAAACGGAGCTTCACCACAGTGAATGAAAATGTATTGAATCCGACCATACTGATTCTAAGGCTAGGAGAAGAAGGTCGATCAACTATGGTGCCATAGAGCCCACGCGTTAGTCTGACTCCAACGACCACGGTGCACCACTGACTGTTGCTCCCTTGCGGGAAGCACTAATAGTAGATTAATCCTAATCTGATTGTTGCACTAGCCTCCATTTATGAGCCTAGAAAGGAAGATTTCAATGGATGTAATCATTGAAAGAGCGTGTGGTTTAGATGTTCACAAGGACAATATCACTGCTTGTATCATGACATCAGAAGGAAAGGAGGTCCAAACATTTTCAACCAAGACTATTTTTCTATTAAAGTTATTGGACTGGATTAAAGAGAATAATTGTACTCATGTAGCGATGGAAAGTACCAGTGTTTATTGGAAGCCTATTGTTAATTTACTTGAGTCCGAAGGTATCGAGTTTTTAGTTGTGAATGCCCAGCATATGAAGGCACTTCCAGGACGAAAAACTGATGTTAAAGACGCCGAATGGATCGCGCAACTTCTTCGCCATGGACTACTCAAAGCTAGTTTTATTCCAAATCGGAATCAACGAGAATTAAGGGAACTTGTACGCTATCGTCGTAGCATTATTGAAGAACGTGCAAGACAACTTAATCGGATTCAGAAGGTTTTAGAAGGGGCTAACATTAAACTTGGTTCTGTTGTTTCAGATATCAAGGGTGTTTCTTCACTGGACATGCTTCGTGCAATTTCACATGGTGAAGATGATCCTGAAAAACTAGCAAACTTCGCTCGTGGTACGTTGAAAAAGAAAAAAGAGGAGCTTGAATTGGCACTTCGGGGCTACATTCAACAACATCAACGACTAATGTTAAAAACGATTTTAACTCATATTGATTTCCTAACAAATCAAATAGAAATGTTGGATCAAGAAGTCGCAAATCGAGTAAGTTCCTATAAAGAAGATGTTGAACGACTTGATTCAATTCCTGGAATCGCTACAAGGATGGCTGAACAAATTCTATCTGAAATTGGCACCGATGTAGGAAATCAATTTCCTACCGCAGCACATCTATGTTCATGGGCAGCACTGGTTCCTGGACATAACGAAAGTGCAGGTAAAAGGAAATCTAGTAAATCTAAAAAAGGAAATAAATATTTAAAATCGGCATTAACAGAAGCAGCCCAATCAGTAAGAGGATCCAAAAACTATCTTGGTGCACTGTATAGACGTACAGCTGGACGAAAAGGAAAAAGTAAAGCTGCAATCGTTGTCGCCCATGCGATGTTAAGAATTGCATATTACCTTTTAACCCGAAAAGAAATGTATGTCGACCTAGGCGAAGATTATTTTGATAAACAAAGACAGGAATCAATTGTCCGCCATTCGGTACGAAGATTAGAAAACTTAGGCTATTCCGTATCAATAACTGAAGCCTCTTAATCTATTTGATCAGTCCATAAACACCAACAATAAGTCGCTCCTCTTTTTTTTAAAAAACGAATGAGCTGCTTCTATTTAGTATTGCCTTTTTATCGAATTTACAGAAGTTTATTTTCATAGTAGTTGAATAAGGTTAAAAAATTAATTATTATCTGGATCATATTTTTTAAGATATTTTCTCCAAATAAATGAATAAATTAGCATACCGATTATTCCGCCAATAAATTCATAAAGTCCTAAAAATTTAAATATCATTCCAAATACTAAAATAGATATACCACCAAATACAATTTCTAACAAAATGAATATATTGCGGTTCATTATAATACCTCTAGTTTTTATAATAATTATGATTCACTATTCATTGGATAACCACCTGGAAATCTACAACTATCGCATGCGTTAGTTTAAGTGTAATTCTTCACAATTTTTATTTTCTTTATTTCACTTTTTTTGTTTAGCACTAAAAATACTAATACCAGATACTACACACAGCAATAACAGTAATAATAATCTTAACCAATCCATTGTAAGCCAAAAGTCACCGCCATTAACAATATTAGGGCTTAAACCGGACTCATCAACAAAAATACCTAAATTCCAAAATAACTTAAGAGAAATAAGTAATGAAAAAAAGCTTAATAAAAATACTGTAATCGATAATTTCCGTTTTCCCATTGTAAAACCCCCTATGTGAAAAAAAATTTTTACTAAAACCCCTCTAATTTTACCATAAAATACCATAATCCTTATGCAACTAAACTGCCATTTAGTGCCATAAAAAAATCGACTAAACAGCCGATCTTGTTATTCAACTAAAGCACTGCGTTAGTGAGATAACAATTCTTCACAAACTCACAAATTGCATTTCTTAATCGTTGAAGCATTTACCAGACTCAATTGTAGTAAATATTTGTGTGTATAGAGCCTTAATGTTATTTTCGTTTACCTTGTCATTATAAAGATAATATCCGCAATATTGATATTTTCCGTTACCCAAAATACCTGTTGCATAACTTTGGTCAACTCTATCAGGCGCATCTTCAAAGGAGAGTTGTCCATTTATAATTGCTTCGAATGATTTTGTTGAATCAATAAAGAAGAAAGGAATACCAGAACTTTTATAAACAGCTTCGTATTTACTATTGGCAGCTTCGGAATGATTTTCCTTCATAATAAAAACGGCATCAAGTTCTGACGAAAGTTTTTTGTTTTCTTCTATTTTATTAAAATTGATTTTTTTGAATTTCACATTCTCTTCTCTTACTTTCGGATAATTACCTATAACACCAATGATTAAATTTTTGCCATTATATAGAGGTGTGTAAACGGTATCGGAATTACAGCCAGTTAACATAATTGATATTAGTAGTAAAACAGGAAAAATCTTCTTCATTAAAATAGACTCCTTTTATGTATATAATTGGTTAGTTTATATTCAGAAACTTCCAGTAACTCCCGCAAACTTATTATACATTGTATATCCACTACTTTGATTTGGGGGAATTTCGCTTTTTTTACAAAAATCAAATTATTCTTTTTCAACTAATCTGCCAGTTTGAACAATAAAAAACGAGCCACTATGTGACTCGTGTTGTTCAACAATCGCATTAGAATATTCATTATTTTTTCTCTAAATTACTAATTATTTAACTTTTTTATTTGAATTGAACGAATTATTTGTTAGAAATAGGATTAATTTTTATTTTTTGAACTAGGAAAAATATCACTAGTAGCAGATGGTAATGAATCTGATATATTAATTAGCTCATTTTTATTTAAATTACCAGTAACTACAAAAATATAATCATTATCAAAAAAATACAAAAATCTTCGTTGTCCATTGGTTACTATAAATAATTTATGTCCACTACTATCTACTATTGATATATTTTTATTTTCATTTGAATTTAACTTAAATGAAAAACGTTTATATCTAGCAATTACAGCAATTTTCTTTTTATTTGCAAACGCCAAAATAACTGGATCGTCATCTGGTTCTGTAGATTTAGCAACGACAAATTGATTTAAAGGAAGTTTTATTCCCCCTTTATCAGTGAAGTATTGGCCATCTTTAACATTTAGATCCATAAAACTTAATAGGTTATACATATTAGTATATTTATAATTCATTACAACAAACCTATTGTCAATTTTCTGTGTATTTAAAATTACAATACTTCTATTACCAATAGAAACATCATTTACAATTGATGACTTAAGTGGTTTTGTCGTAGTTTTATCTTTGAAATGCCATTCATATTCAGAAATTGCAGATTCAGATGCACTTTTTGCATCAGGTGGTGCTTCTAATAATGCAACAAAATCTATTTTTTTAACTTTTGACGCATTTTTATGTTGAAGTGTTTTTTCATTTTGTTTACAACTAGATAAAACTAAACACGCGATTATCAATAATAACAAACATCTATATTTAGGTCCCTGTGGGGTTACTGTTATTTTAGTATTTATTATCAATTTATCCACGTTCCTTAAAAAATCTTTTTTTTATTTACTTTACACAATTCGACATAAATTATTGAATTCCTTGTTCAACTAATCTGCCAGTTAGTTGAATAAGAAATTCAACAATCTTCTTTAACAGAGCCTTCTTTTAAAATCAGAATTTAATGATCGGGTTTTAGCTTTAACTATCGATATAAAGTCATACGGAGCCTATTTTAATCCTTTTGTTCCAATTATAAATTCAAGAAACTCCTTGTGCAGAGATTTTAATCATTATTATACTAGTTATACTATAGCATTTCATGACGCGGTTTAAGGAGATAAATATGAAGGAAATAATAGTGGAAAAACTAAAACAAATAGAAACCGAACATGAGGTAAAAATACTATTTGCAGTTGAGTCTGGTAGTAGAGCGTGGGGATTTCCATCTAAAGACAGTGATTATGATGTACGTTTTGTCTATGTTCACCGCAAAGATTGGTATTTAAGTATTGACCAAAAACGTGATGTAATTGAATATCCAATAAATGATTTACTCGATTTTAGTGGGTGGGACTTAAAAAAGGCACTTAATCTCTTCGCGAAGTCAAACCCAGCCTTTTTAGAATGGTTAAGGTCTCCAATTGTTTATCATGATGATTTAACGATTTCAGAAGAATTAAGAAAAATCGGAAATGAAATTCTTTCTAAAAAGGCGTGTATCTACCATTATCTCCATATGGCCAGGGGGAATTACCGTGATTATTTGCAAGGTGAAGAAGTTAAGATTAAAAAGTATTTTTATATATTAAGACCAATTTTAGCTTGTATATGGATTCAAAAATATAATGAAATTCCTCCAATTTTATTTGATGAACTTTTAGAGATGGAGGGTTTAGAACAGGAATTTTTAGAAGAAGTAGGCAAGTTATTAATCCGAAAAAAACAAGGTGAAGAATTAGATCTTGAGCCTAGAAAAAAAGTATTAAACGATTTTATTGAAAATAACATTCAGTTTTTTGAAGAGTATGTTAAGGGAATTACTGAATCAAACAAGGTGAATACTGAGAACTTGAACGAACTATTTCGAACTACAATTGAACATTCATGGGAAAAATAGAATAGATTACACACTTTTTGGGAAAAATTTCTTTGTATGTTAACAAAGAAATTGGAGTGTGAATGAAGTTGGCAAATTTAGAAAGTCTATTGAATCAACAACTGGCGAATTGGAATGTATTATATGTAAAATTACATAACTATCATTGGTATGTAAAAGGACCAAATTTCTTTACTCTACATGAAAAATTTGAGTTGTATTATGACGATGCAAAAGTAATGGTAGACGATTTAGGAGAACGTATTTTAACAATTGGCGCAAAACCAATTGCAACACTTCGTGAATACTTAGAAACGGCTACGATTAAAGAAGGTAATCATACGTTTTCTGCAGAAGAAATGGTATCTGATCTGATTAAAGACTATGAAAAAGTTGTACAAGAATCGCGTGATGTAATCTCAATTGCAGAAGAAAGTGATGATCAAGAAACAGCTGATTTATTCCTAGGTAAGATTGCTGAAATTGAAAAGATGCTTTGGATGTTAAAATCATTTCTTGGAAAATGAATAAATATTTAAAAAGATGGATTAACCTATCATTACAGATGATTGGTTAGTTCATCTTTTTTTATTTTCCCCCTTTTTTTCATCTTGTTTTCTAGTATAAAACGAGTGTTTATAAGGGTTTTTGTGATGTGTTAAAATTTTTCGTAAAAAATTACCAAAAAAAACTAAAAAACCGATTGTATAATTATTTATATTTGTGTATAATCATTCATTATATAAGAATCTTAACTTCTAAAAAAAGGGGATGGATTTATGAGTAAAGTATTGAAAGAAAATCATGTAAAGAAAAATGGTTATATTCAAAAGACAAAAGGGAATGTTACAAAAGGAAATTTTAGCTCTGTAAAATGGTCGGATTTTAAAGGGAAAAATTTTCTTTCAATAAGTGAGTTTTCATCAAGCGAATTATTATTCTTACTTGAAAAATCTTTAGAGATGAAAAATATGCAAAAGGCGAAAGAGGCACATCCTTATTTAAAAGACAAAGTACTAGGGATGATTTTTGAAAAGAATTCTACTAGAACGAGACTTTCATTTGAAATTGCGATGATGCAATTAGGTGGTCATGCAATCTTTATGAGTAGTAAAGATTTACAGCTTGGTAGAGGCGAAACTGTTCATGATACATCAAAAGTATTTTCTCGTTATGTAGATGGGGTCATGATTCGAGCAAATACTCATGAGATGTTGACCGAGTTCGCTGAACACTCGTCAATTCCAGTTATTAATGGTTTAACAAATCTGCACCATCCAGCTCAAATCATGGCTGATTTCTTAACTATTCTTGAGCATAAAGGTAGATTAAAAGGTTTGAAGATTGCTTATGTAGGAGATGGAAATAATAACATCTGTCATTCTTTAATTGAGGGTGCTGCTAAGCTTGGTGTTTATTTAACAATTGCATGTCCCGTTGGGTATGAACCTAATAAAGTTGTACTTCAATCGATGAAGCATGTTGCAAAAACAACTGGAAGTGTTATTGAAGTTGTTAATAATCCTGTAGATGGTGTAAGTAGAGCTGATGTTGTGATAACGGATGTTTGGACCAGTATGGGGCAAGAGGAAGAGACTGAAATTCGCTTAAAAGATTTTAGCCCGTATCAAGTAAATGATCATTTATTAGAAAACGCAAAAGATGATTATTTATTCATGCACTGCTTACCTGCACATAGAGGGGAAGAAGTAACAGCTTCGGTAATTGATGGTAAGCATTCGGTCGTATTTGATGAAGCTGAAAATCGACTTCACGCTCAAAAAGCGATCTTAGTTGCCTTAATGGGTAATTTATAATTCTAAAAATCTATTAATAATCTAATCGGGGGTAATAACATGGGAAATGAGAAAATTGTTTTAGCATATTCAGGTGGTTTAGATACGTCAGTTTGTATTAAATGGTTACAAGAGAAATATAACTATGATGTGATTGCACTTTGTCTTGATTTAGGTGAAGGAAAAGATGTTGAAGCTGTTCGTCAAAAGGCGTTAAATTTAGGAGCAATTAAGTCATATATGATCAATGTAAAGGACTTATTTGCAAATGAATATATTGTCCCCGCTCTAAAAGCGAATGCATTATATGAAGGAAAGTATCCACTTTCATCTGCTCTATCAAGACCTTTAATCGCAAAATTATTAGTCGATGTAGCAAAGCAAGAAGGTGCAGTTGCAGTAGCGCATGGTTGTACAGGTAAAGGAAACGATCAAGTTCGTTTTGAAGTTTCAGTAATGGCTTTGAATCCGAATCTTAAAGTAGTGGCGCCCGTTCGTGAATGGGGTATGACTCGTGATGAGGAAATACAATACGCACATGAAAATGGTGTACCAATTCCTGTTGATTTAGATAATCCATTTTCAATTGATGCAAATATATGGGGAAGAGCTTGTGAAGCAGGTGTATTAGAGAATCCATGGAATGAAGCACCAGAAGAAGCTTTTGATTGGACGAATGCAATTGAAAATACTCCAGATGTTCCTGAATATATTGAAATTGAATTTTCAAAAGGTGTACCTGTTAGCTTGAACGGTCAGCCTATAGATCTTGTTCAACTTATCGAACAATTAAATGTACTTGGTGGAAAACACGGTGTAGGAAGAATCGACCATATTGAAAATAGATTAGTAGGTATAAAATCACGTGAAGTTTATGAAAATCCAGCAGCGCTAATCTTAATCAATGCTCATAAAGAATTAGAGTTCCTTACATTGCCTCGTGAAGTGACAAATTTTAAAGTAAGCATTGAACAACAATTTTCAAAAATGCTATACGATGGCTTGTGGTATTCACCTTTAATGGGTGCTTTAGATGCGTTTGTAAATACAACACAAGAAACAGTAAGTGGTATTGTTCGTGTGAAATTATTTAAAGGCACTCATACAGTAGTAGGTAGAAAATCAGAAACTAGTCTATACAATGAAGAGCTTGCAACCTATTCAAAGGGTGATTTATTTGATCATAATGCAGCAGTAGGCTTTATTAAACTATGGGGATTACCAACAAAGGTATATAGCGAAGTTACACAGAAAAATACAGTACTAAGTAAATAAAATATAGGGTTGATGAAGGAGGCAGTTATGTCAAAACTTTGGGGCGGACGTTTTACGAAGGAGACAAATCAATTAGTCGAAGAATTTACAGCATCGATTGAATTTGATCAAATAATGGCTAAGGAAGATATAGCTGGTAGTATCGCACATGCAACGATGCTTGGAGAATGTGGCATTATTGAAATCAACGAAGCTGAACTAATAATAGAAGGTTTAAATAAAATATTAAAAAAAGTTGAGAAAAATGAGGTTCAATTTAGTATAGAAAATGAAGATATTCATATGAATATCGAAAGCTTGTTAATTGAAGAAATTGGTCCTGTAGGAGGAAAACTACATACAGGGCGTAGTCGAAATGATCAAGTAGCAACGGATATGCACCTTTTTTTAAAAAATAATACGTCTTCCATTATTGATTTAATTGAAGAAGTTCAAAATAAAATCGTGACGCAAGCAAAAAAGCATGTAAATACAATTATGCCTGGATATACGCACTTACAAAGAGCACAGCCTGTTTCATTTGCACATCATTTACTTGCGTATTTTTGGATGCTAGAGCGTGACAAAAGCCGATTCAAAGATAGTTTAAAACGAGTGGATATTTCACCATTAGGTGCAGGTGCATTAGCTGGAACTACATTTCCAATTAACCGTCAACGTACTGCTGAATTACTTGGTTTTAGTGATATCTATCATAATAGTTTAGATGCAGTAAGCGATCGTGATTTTATCGTAGAGTTCCTTTCTGATTCGTCTTTACTAATGACACATATTTCTAGACTATCAGAGGAATTTGTCATTTGGTCTAGTCAAGAATTTCAGTTTATTGAATTAGACGATGCTTTTTGTACCGGCTCTAGTATTATGCCGCAGAAAAAAAATCCAGATGTTCCAGAATTACTTCGAGGTAAAACAGGGAGAGTTTATGGCAGCTTAATCGGGTTATTAACTGTTTTAAAAGGACTACCTTTAGCTTATAACAAAGACATGCAAGAAGATAAAGAAGGTATGTTTGATACCATCTATACTGTTGTAGGAACACTGCAATTACTTTCGGGAATTATCGATACAATGAAAGTAAATGAAAACCGTATGTATGAAGCTGTTAAAAATGATTATTCAAACGCTACTGACCTTGCTGATTACTTAGTTCGAAAAAATATCCCATTCCGACAAGCTCATGAAATCGTTGGAAAAACGGTTCTATATGCTATAGAGAATCATAAATTTCTTGGGGAATTAAAGCTTGAGGAATTTAAGGTGATTAATGAAGTGTTCGAAGAAGATATTTATCATACTTTAAATCCAAAAACAGTAATGGAAGCAAGAATTAGTGAAGGTGGAACTTCAACGAATGAAGTTTGGAAACAAATTACAAAAGCAGAAGAGTGTTTAAGCTTTTCAATAAATATGGTATAATTTTCTAATTGAAAACGTCCAATTATTTGGACGTTTTTTTGTGCTTCTAATTTATTAATAATTTTCTATTCATTATGCAAATACTAGAAGTAGTTACTAAAAAAAGGTAGGTATCATATGAGCACGCAACAAAAAAGTAGGGTATTTAGAGCATCAGAAGGTATAGCACATGCTGTTTTCGTCATGATCGGTATCGGGTCTTTACTTGAGAGTATTGGAAAGATTTTTCATTTTGAATCTTTAATGACGATTGGATTTTCGACTAAATTATTAATGGCACCTGCTATTGGTGCAGGTATAGCTGTTTTATTAGGTTCAAGTACGTTAATCATTTTTTCTGCAATGGCCGCTGCAATAATTGGATCCGGGGCATTATTGATGGTAGATACGGCGATGACCATTAAAATGGGTGAACCAGTAGGAGCGTTATTATCAGCTTTAGTTGCAATTCTTATTGGAAAAGCTGTTCAAGGTAAAACGAAATTAGATTTAATGGTTGTGCCTTTATTTGCCATCTTAATTTCAGGATTAGTTGGATTATATTTATCAAAATGGATTTCTCCAATCTTAATAGCGGTTGGGAATTTTATTAAAGGTTCAACTGAAGGTTCGCCAATTATTGCTTCGATTGTATTAGCGGTAGTGTGGGGGATATTAATTGTTTCGCCTGCTTCTTCTGCTGCATTAGCCATTGCATTGAATTTAGATGGATTAGCCGGCGGGGCCGCATTGGCGGGATGTGCAGCGCAATTTGTGGGATTAGCAGTTATCTCTGCACGAGAGAATGATCCAGGAAGTATCCTTGGTTTATTAATTATCACTCCTAAGTTACAACTACCCAATGTAACCAGGAATATTAGGATACTTATACCAACCATAGTTGCAAGTGCCGTGGCTGGACCGATTTCTGCATTCTTATTTCATATTGAAGCACCAAAAGAAATTGCCGGTTTAGGATTATGTGCACTTGTTGCACCAATGAATTTATTAGCTACCTATGGAAGTGCAGTTATGATACCGATGATTGTTACATACATATTAGTACCTGGGATTGTTTCATATATTGTGTACATATTCTTAAAACAAGCAAATATGATTAAAACTGGAGAGTTGAAAATATTATAAATAGAAAAATGAGTACTAAATAAAGTACTCATTTTTCATTGTATTGTCATTTTAATAGGTTACACTTTTATCGAACCATAATAGTTTTAGTAAACCTAATCCTATAAAAATAGTGCCTTGTGCTAGATTGATAATTGTAGAAGATTTCTCATTTTGTAACAATTTTTCACCAAAGCTGTCTGCAAAAATCGCTATAATTGAAAATACAATGAGAGTGAATACCATAAAAGTTACACCTAAAATGTTGGTGGAAGAGCGATTATAAATCCAGGAATAAAGATTGGACATAATGTTGTGATCGCTTTTGGTTCTGTTGTAACAAAAGATGTTCCTGACAATGTAGTTGTTGAAGGAGAAGGAAAAGTCCTTTTTAGGAAAGCTCAGCGAGTAGGTATTTCTTTTAAGGCGGGAAATGGAGGGCTATATGATTTATTTTTTCATTTGTATATTACTAGGTTTTCTGCTGTTAGTTTATATGTTCATAGAGGCACATCAAAATATAGTAAGAAAACATGAATTTTCTTTTTCGAATGCTCCTCTTGAAAAGCCAATTAGACTATTTTTTATTTCAGATATTCATAGAAGAAAAATACATTCTTCTATTATAAAGAGAATGTCTAATCAAGTTGATCTTGTCATAATTGGTGGTGATCTTTTAGAAAAAGGAGTACCTCTAAAAAGAATTGAACAAAATATTCAAAAACTAAGTAGTCTTGGGAAAGTCTACTTTGTTTGGGGAAATAATGATATCGAAATCGAAAAGACAGATTTAGAGAATATATTTACTAAATGGAAAGTAGTTGTATTGAAAAATTCATCTGTTACGGTTAATCATTTACAAAAAGAATGGTCACTGATTGGAGTAGATGATTTGAAAACTGGGAAGGTGGATCTTGATCTTGCTTTTCAAGATGTTAAACAAAATGTATTTAAGATTTTAGTTAGTCATAATCCAAGAGTCTTAAAGTTACTAAAGAAAGAACAAGGAGTTTCTCTTGTTTTAAGTGGTCATACACATGGAGGACAAATAAGGATTTTTGGATATGGTCCTTATGAAAAAGGAAAAACGCATGTGTATGAGGGGATAACTCAAATAATAAGTAATGGATATGGTACTACGACTATACCACTTAGATTAAGTGCTAGGCCGGAAACACATTATATTGTTATTAAGAGTATATAAAGTCATTAGGAGGAGATACATTCGTATCTTCTTTTTTTATTAGAACTTTTTTCATATTTTTCTTTGTAAAAAAATATGAACGACAAATAAATAATATGAAAATTTAGTCGAATTAGAGGATTGTAATAATTATTAGTAATTATTTCTAATCTTTCTTTTTTTTTATTAAAAAACTCAAAATTCACCCAAATTAAAATTGTCTGAAAATGACGTTTTATAAAGCTTTTTAATAAATAGTTCTATAAATAGGATCAATTTTCTTCTTTTTTTGATAGTTTATTTGATGAATTACCCCAATTTACGATGTCGATTACTAGCGATAAAATAAAAAAAAGAAAGAGAATTGTCAAAAGTCAAAAAAATAAAAAAATGGGGGAGAACAGGTGAGTAAAAGAAACTTTAAAATGAGTTTAGCTAAAACAACGATCAGTGCGCTGGTTGTGGGCTCGATGATTCCATTTAACGTACTAGCAGCTACACAAAATGCGAGCACAGAAAAAACGGTCATGGGTTCACTAGCTCAAAACACAAGCACACCAGACTTAACAGCTGAGCAAATCGCCGCGTTAAAGAACGTGTCACCAGAAAGTGATGTAAAGATTTCGCCAAAAATTGATACGACAAGCTCAAAACCAGTTAAGGTTATTGTCGAATTTACACAAGCGCCAGCAAAAATAAGTGTACTGCAAAAAGCAGTGGAGGGCGAAAAAACGACATTAAGCGCAGAAACTAGCGCAGTTAACTCGTCACACGCTACATTCAAGTCATTTATAAAAGGGTTAAATAATAGTGCAAGTAAAACGAATGCAGTAAATGCAGTATCTGCATTATCTGTTTCACCAAACGAAGTATCTAACGAAACATCCGACCAAACCGGGGACGCTACCGCTCAAATTACGCGTGAATACACACATGCATTAAACGGGGTGGCAATGACACTACCAGGTAACTTAGTTGAAAAATTATTTGATTCTGGTGTAGTAAATCGTGTATTAAACGATGACTTAGTAAAGCTTGACCCAAGTGAACTGAAAGCTGCTGCTGAAAGTGAACAAGGTGGGAATAATTTAGCAGAAAATTATATTCCATTACCAGGAATTGAAGATTTGCATAAAGAGGGCACTACTGGAAAAGGAATCAATGTAGGAGTTATCGATACAGGAGTTGACTACAATCACCCAGATTTAACAGACGTATATAAAGGCTACCGTGCAAAAAGTGGTGAAGATGCAAGCAAAATCGATCCAACGACAGTTAAAGGTTGGGATTTTGTTGATAATGATGCCGATCCTATGGAAACTACAATCGATGATTGGGTAAAAGCCGGCAAACCTGAAAGTGATGAACCGTATTACACGTACCACGGTACACACGTATCAGGTACGATTGCTGCTCAAGCGAAAAATAATGTAGAATTCCCAGCTCAAGGGGTTGCACCAGGCGTGAACTTGTATGACTATCGTGTACTTGGTCCTTACGGTACAGGGTATACAGATGGGATTGTAGGTGGAATTGATAAAGCAATACAAGATGGTATGAAAGTTATCAACTTATCTCTTGGAGCACCAGTTAATAATCCATTATCAGCTGAAGCTGTGGCAATTAATAACGCAACCCTTGCAGGTGTAACATGTGTTATTTCAGCAGGAAACTCTGGTCCAGGTGAAGGGACACTAGGTACACCAGGTGCATCAGCACTTGCCATTACAGTTGGAGCAAGTGATTTCCCAGTTAGTGTTCCAATTGCGTCAGCAAAAGTTGGAAATGAAACATTTACTGACTTCAAGTTACTTGGAAAAGGATACAATGATCATGTGTCAGATTTAGAGAACAAAACGTATCAAATCGTGGATGTTGGTTTAGCACAAGCAACTGATTTTAAAGATGCGAACGGCAATCCAATCGATTTAACTGGAAAAGTTGCACTTATTACACGTGGTACAATCCCGTTAGCTGATAAAATTACGAACGCAGCGAAAGCAGGCGCGGTTGCAGCAATTATGAGTAATAATATTGATGGGGACATTGATGCTTACTTAGCAAGTAATGATGGCTTTATACCAACATTCCGTATGACAAAAGCTGACGGTGAACGTTTACGTAATGTAGCAAGCACAAATACAATCACCTTTACGAATGTAAGTACAACAAATACAGAAGGGAACCACTTGGCAAGTTTTAGTTCAAGAGGACCAGTCGCTGCAACATATGACATTAAACCAGATGTTGTTGCACCAGGTGTATCGGTGTACTCAACTTATCCATATTTCGTTCATAGCCCAGATAAAGTAGATTATAGTAACGCGTATTCTCGTATTTCAGGTACATCGATGGCGTCGCCACATGTGACAGGCATTGCTGCACTAATCTTACAAGCCCATCCCGATTATACACCAGCCGATGTGAAAGCAGCGTTAACAAACACTGCTGGAAATCTAGACGGCAATTATTCTGTATATGAGCAAGGTGCTGGTTTAGTCAATGTCGTGAAAGCAGTAAAACGTGATGTAAGTTTTAAAGCACAGGACACAACTGCAAACATTGATAGTAGCGGTAATAGTGTGAACTTGAATTACGAAAAAGGTTCATTAACGTTTGGCGCAGTGTATAAAAAAGATGGTGCGGTCAATACGAGTAATCGAACAGTGAAAGTAAAAAATCGAGGAAACTCTGACAAAACATTTGATATTTCTACAACTTTCATTAAACCAAATGCATCGGTTAGTGATGCAACTAAAAACGGCATTACTGTGACAACAAGTTCACCATCATTAACAGTAAAAGCAGGTGAAACAACGAACTTTACAGTAACTTTGAATCTACCAGATACGGCGGAATATGGCCGATACGAAGGTTATTTGAACATTGTTAATCATGACGACCCAAGTGAGACTTATCGCATGCCATTGGCTGTTCGCTCGGTAGAAAAAGGACTTGGCAATTTACTAATGGATGTTCCGGCAGCTCCGACTCGTAAACCGGTAATCTATTCGGACTTCAACGGAAACCCAGGTCGTCAAATAAAGTTCCGATTCAATAGTCCAATGAAGTATTTCTGGATCGTGATTTATGACAAAGACGGAAATCCAGTCGGTGCAACAACGGATTCCCCATTAAATGTGAGCAGTGTTCAAACCGATATTGATTATGTTGTAGGCTTTGACCCAAGCACATATTATCCGTTTATTGGAGATCCAAAACTCGAAAAAACAAATATGTTCACAAAAGCAGCATTACCGGAAGGACAATATACGTTAAAAATGCGTACAACTGATACGACTAACATGTATGCAAAAACGTATGAAAAATCACAACTGTTCGTTGTGGACAACACGCTACCGAAGTTAACCTATAAAGACCATACACCTGGCGTGTACGAGTTAGAAGACAAAGATTTTACCGATGAAAAACAAAATGGCAACATGTACAACGCATTCTGGGTGCACACAAACCTATCGGATGAAGGGACAGCGAAACTTGCTCCACTTGGGTTAACGCAGTCAGCGAATATTTTATGGTACTATCACAATAGTATCGGTTACCCGGAAGGCGATTTCCCAGTTGATGCAAATGGCGATGCAAAATTCGGAATTGAAAAATCCGATATCGAAAATGGACCAGCTACAATTACGTTAATGCCAATGGATGCAGCACATAACGTTGAGCTTATCAATGATTTCCATGAGTACGCGTTTATCAAAAAAGGATCACCATATATGGTGCCGACGTATGACAAACAAAAAGTTACCTTAAATGATACAATCACGATGACGTTAAACTTAAACAACGTGAAAGATATGATGTCAGGTACTTTTAAATCAATGTACTACAATAAGTATCTTGAGCTACAAGGCGTAACAGTCAACCCAGCATTCCAAAAGTGGGCAGACCAAAACGGCGTGAAGGTTAATGTGGATACACCAGTGAAAACACCAGATGCGGTTTACGGACAAAACGCTACAGATATCAATGTTGGGGCACAATTAACAGGTGGATCAGACTTTAAAGGATTCAATGGCGATAGTCCATTTTTAGATGTGACATTCAAAGTGACAGATGACATGTGGGATATTATGGCATCGAAATTGACACCAGATGATGACACAACAAAATTTAGCATGACACAATACGGAACAAATGAAACAAAAGAGATTACAGCATTTAGCCGATTAAATCAATTCCAAATCGTTCCGACGCATTCACAAGTGCAAACGTACGTGAAACTTGAAGGGCTTAAAAATAACTTCACAGCGAAGTTGGATAGCATTGGCGCTAAAGGGTACGCACAACTACCCGACGGAACGAAAATACCAGGTACAATTGATAGTTATGGCTACATCGATATCAAAGGCATTCCACTTTCAAAAGATCCAATCAAGTTCATTGTGGAAGGACCAGGACACTTAAAGAGCATACAATCTATTACACTTGGTAAAAAATCACCATGGGGTGATGATATTGGAGAGTATAAATACATCGGAGGAACTCAAACATACGGTTCAGCTGGAGATGTAACTGGCGATGGCGTAATTGACGTTCTTGATGCGAAGCAAGTATCTGATAAAATGGGTCAACAAAATAGTGAAAACTACCCAATAGAAGATTTAAATAAAGACGGTATTGTTGATAGTAAGGACATGCAGTTTGTCGCGACTAACTTCGGTAAAACAAATCCAGATGCAACGATTTCACCAAAAGAAGTTATGAAAGTTGACGGTAAAGACTTGTATGCAACAGAAATCTTCAATAAGGCTAAGGTTTATAGTAATGTAAATACGTTCAAAGTTGATTCGAAACATGCTAACTCAGTTACACTTAATTGGTTAGCTGTAGATCCTGCCGGCAATTGGGGTGGATTGAAAATTCAACAGCAATCAAGCACGGATGGTATCACGTGGCCAACTACTTGGACAGATGCAAAACTGGATACACCAATCACAGTTAGCTCAACTAGTGCGAAAGTGACAGGATTAAGTGATAGTACGTACTACCGTTTTAGATTGGTTGTAATGGGTGGATTGAATGGAACACTTAACAGTGGATATTCAAACGTTATTCAGATGACAACATTACTATTAACACCAACTATTGACGTAATTGATGATAATGATACAACGATTACTGGTAAAGCAAATACGAATGTCAATATTGTTGTGAAAAATAATAGTACTGTAGTAGGTACAGGAAAAACGGATGCAAGTGGGAACTATAGTATTCAAATTAAACCACAAAAAGCAGACAGTGTATTAACAGTTAGTGCAAGTGATGCATCTGGAAATCAAAGTGAACAAGCATCGATTGTTGTATTAGATCGTACAGCACCAGACGCACCAATTATTAATACAGTTACGAAAAAAGATCAAAAAATTACAGGTAAAACAGAAGCAAATGCGACGGTTGCTATAAAATTCAACAATGTAGTGACAGAAGTACAAGCTGATCAAAATGGGAACTTCAGTTTAGACATACCTCATAAAAACTATGGCGATTACATTGGATTGGTAATCTCTGTAACTGCAAAAGATGCTGCAGGAAATGTGAGTGCTGCAACTGAAACAGTCATTTTAAACAAATAATAAAAACGGGGAGCCTCTGTGAATGAGGCTCTCTTTTTTCGTCCAAATCCCATAAATAGACTACTAGAAAAATAAACTTGATAAAAGAAGATTCGTATATAAAAAAGGTATTTTGCAGTTTTATGGCGAATTATTAATATTGGGTATTTTTTTGTTTGGAGGTTAAAAAATGAAAAAGGTTTTAGTATTAGGTGGTACAAGATTTTTCGGAAAACGACTTGTTCATAAATTAATCGATAAAGGCTATAATGTTTCAATCGCAACGAGAGGACTGACAGAAGATGACTTTGGAGATCGAGTTAATAGATTTATAATCGATCGACGAAATCCTGAAACATTAACTAGTTTAAGTGCTCATAAATGGGACCTTGTTTATGATAATATTTGTTATACTCCAAATGAAGCGAAGGAAATTATTAAACTATTAACTAATCATGTTGGAAGATATATTTTTACTTCATCTTTAGCGGTTTATGATACGGGATTAAATCATGTGGAAACTGACTTTGATCCTTACAACTATCGTATTGAGTATAATAAAGATAACGAATATTCATACGCTGAAGGGAAGCGTCTTTGTGAGGCTGTTTTATATCAAGAAGCAAATTTTCCAGTGTTTGCGGCTAGATTCCCAATCGTATTAGGACCGGATGATTATACGAAGAGATTACTTTTCCATGTTGATAAAGTTTCAAGAAATGAAGAAATCATTATATCTGATTTAAACAAAGAGATGACCTTTATCGATTCTGATGAAACCGCTGAGTTTTTATTTTGGTTAGGGGAAAATGAATCGATTAAAAGTGGTCCTTTTAATGCGTGTTCTAATGGTGAAATTACATTTCAAGAAATTATAAACATTTGTGAAATGGAAACTGGAAAAAAGGCCATTATTAACTCTTTTGGTGCAGTCGAACATCAATCGCCATTTGATGCTTATAGCGATCAATCATTGAGTAATGAGAAAGCTAAAAAAGAAGGTTTTCAATTTTTAGAAGTTCATGAATGGATGGCGAAATTAATTCATCATTATTGTTCACTATAAAAAGTTCATAAAATGTACAAAAATAAAATTCCGAATTTCTGGAATTTCCAGGTTTTCGGAATTTTATTGAAGATAAATTCCGAAATTTCGGAAAAAAATACATTAAAAATATTGAAAATTATAAATTAACTTAATATTATTAGAATTATAAAAAAAGATTTTACCGTGTAGATTCTGTCCTAAATATATTTAATTCAGTCCACATAAAATCCGTTAGTAACTCTTGGCACACTATTTGCTTGTATTAAAAGCAGAAGAACATTCTGTTGAAAGGAGCAAAATACAGTAAATAGTGGAATTTGAACTAGTTAAACAGTTCGAATGAAAGCGTTATCAAAAAAGTGGCCAATACGTAAAGATAACAAGGAGGTTATTATGGAAATCTTAATTATTTTATTAGCATTAGGACTTTTAATGTTTGTTGCTTATCGTGGGTTTTCTGTCATTTTATTTGCACCAATTTGTGCTTTATTTGCAGTACTTTTAACTGAACCAAGTTATATTCTTCCGTTTTTTAGTAATATTTTTATGGAAAAAATGGTTGGTTTCATAAAGCTATATTTTCCTGTATTTTTACTTGGTGCAATTTTTGGTAAAGTCGTTGAAATGTCTGGGATTGCTGAATCAATCGCAAAAACGATTATTCAATTAGTTGGAGCAAAAAGAGCTATTTTAGCGATTGTATTAATGGGAGCCATTTTAACATATAGTGGGGTAAGCTTGTTTGTTGTTGTATTTGCTATTTATCCATTTGCTGCAAACTTATTCCGTGAAGGTAATATTCCAAAACGACTAATTCCTGGAACAATTGCACTTGGTGCGTTTACATTTACGATGGATGCATTGCCAGGTACACCGCAAATTCAAAACGTTATTCCAACTACATTTTTCAAAACAGATATTTATGCTGCACCATTTCTAGGTATTTTAGCAGCTGTTTTTGTACTTGCAGTTGGTCTTTGGTACTTAGAATCAAGACGTAAAAAAGCAGAAAAAGCAGGTGAAGGTTATTTAGGATTTAATGGAGAACTAGCTGCTGCAAATGAAACTCAAACAGAAGTTCCTACATTAACGACCAATACTCCTACACCAGTTTTAAAACAGATTCTAGCATTTGTTCCACTATTATTTGTTGGATTTTCAAATAAATTTTTTGTTGTTTCATTCCCAAAATGGTATCCAAAGGAATTTGACTTTAAATCAATTGGACTAGAAGCTTTTGGGGTTGTTCAAATTCCTGCAGTTGTTGGTATTTGGTCAGTTGAATGTGCTTTAGTTATTGGGATCCTTTCAGCGATGATTTATGGCTATAAAAATATGCGTACAAATCTAAAGACAGGTATGAATGCAAGCATTGGTGGAGCACTTCTTGCTTCTATGAATACTGGTGCTGAATATGGTTTTGGTGGAGTAATCTCTGCTTTACCTGGATTTGGAATGGTCAGTAAAGGAATCTCTCATACATTTACGGATCCATTAGTAAATGGAGCTGTGACGACTACAACTTTAGCAGGTATTACAGGTTCTGCATCAGGTGGTATGGGTATTGCACTCAGTGCCATGTCTGATAAATACATCGAGGCAATTAATAAATACAATATTCCGCCTGAAGTAATGCATCGTGTTATTTCGATGGCATCAGGTGGTATGGATACTTTGCCTCATAATGGTGCAGTCATCACATTATTAGCTGTAACTGGTTTAACACATCGCCAGTCATATAAAGATATTTTTGCAATAACAATCATTAAAACAGTTGCAGTATTCTTAATCATTGCAGTATTTAAACTTACAGGACTTGTTTAAGAATGTTAAACTACTAATCTTACTTTTGAAGGGAGCAAAATAATGGGCAAGAATAAGGTAATTACTTCAGTTGAAGAGGTTGTTTCACAAATTCATGATGGAGCTACGATTATTGTCGGTGGCTTTGGTCTTTGCGGTATTCCTGAAAAAATGATTTTAGCATTACGAGATAAAGGGACAAAGGATTTAACAATCGTAAGTAATAACTGTGGAGTAGACGATTGGGGTCTTGGTCTTTTATTAGCAAATAAACAAATTAAAAAAATGGTTTCTTCATATGTTGGAGAAAATAAAATTTTTGAAAAGCAGTTCTTAAGTGGAGAACTTGAAGTAGAGCTTGTTCCTCAGGGGACTCTAGCTGAACGTATTCGTGCAGGCGGTGCTGGAATCCCAGGATTCTACACAGCAACTGGTGTAGGTACACCAATCGCAGAAGGAAAAGAACATAAAGTATTTAATGGAAGAACTTATTTATTAGAAGAAGGGATCGTAGGGGACTTTGCATTTGTTAAAGCTTGGAAAGCTGATAAGCAAGGGAATCTAATTTTTAGAAAAACTGCTCGTAACTTTAATCCACTTGCAGCAATGGCTGGAAAAATCACAATTGCAGAAGTTGAAGAAGTAGTAGAAGTTGGCCAACTTGATGCTGATGCAATTCATACGTCAAGCATTTATGTACAACACGTGGTCCACGGTGAAACATACGAAAAACGAATTGAACGTAGAATGACTACAGGAGTATAGGAGGCTAATAACATGAAAGATATTCGTCAATTAATTATTCAAACTGCGGTTAAAGAAATTCAAGATGGTATGTATGTAAACCTTGGAATTGGACTACCTACTTTATTAGCAAACTATCTTCCAGAAGGAATTGAAGTAATGCTACAATCCGAAAATGGTTTACTAGGTATTGGACCATACCCTAAAGAAGCTGAACTAGATGCTGACTTAATCAACGCAGGTAAAGAAACAGTAACTGCGGCTAAAGGAGCTTCTTATTTTGATAGCGCTGAGTCTTTTGCGATGATTAGAGGAGGCCATATTGATTTAGCTATTTTAGGTGGTATGGAAGTCTCAGAAACTGGTGATTTAGCTAACTGGATGATCCCTGGAAAAATGGTAAAAGGTATGGGCGGTGCGATGGACTTAGTAAATGGTGCTAAGAAAATCGTTGTAGTGATGGAACATGCAAATAAATACGGAGAAAGTAAAGTTAAAAAAGCATGTACTTTACCATTAACTGGAAAAAGCGTAGTTCATAGACTGATTACTGAATTAGCCGTTTTTGATTTTACAGAAAATGGAATGGTTTTAGTAGAATGCGTTGGTGGAGCAACGATTCAAGAAATTACTGAAAAAACAGAGGCTACATTTACAATTAGTCCGAAGTTATTAAATAACGTGAACTAATCTTTAAAAGGAGGCAAACCAATGCAGCAAATGCTTTCTGAGAAGGTTGCACTGATAACTGGTGCTGGTAGTGGAATTGGTTTTGAAATTGCTAAAACCTTTGCAGAGCAAGGAGCAACAGTTGTCTTAACCGACCTAAATGAGGAAAATGTTCAAAAGTCAGCTACTTCATTACAAGAGCTAGGGTTTAATGCGATTGGTTATGCTTGTGATGTAACAAATGAAGAACAAGTAGTTGACACGTTTCGTAAAGTAATCGATCAATTTGGTGAATTACATATTTTAATAAACAATGCTGGTTTACAATACGTTTCATCAATTGAAGATTTCCCAACTGAAAAATTTGAATTACTTATTAAGGTCATGTTAACTGCACCTTTTATTAGTATTAAACATGTATTTCCAATTATGAAAAAGCAAAAATATGGTCGCATTATTAATATGGCTTCTATCAATGGATTAATAGGATTCGCTGGTAAAGCTGCTTATAATTCTGCGAAGCATGGCGTTATTGGTTTAACAAAGGTTGCTGCATTAGAAGGTGCAAGTGACGGTATTACAGTCAATGCAATCTGCCCAGGCTATGTTGATACACCTTTAGTTCAAAACCAATTGGCTGATTTAGCAAAATCAAGAAATGTACCAATTGAAAGTGTAATTGAAGAAGTAATTTATCCATTAGTACCTCAAAAAAGATTACTTACAGTAAAAGAAATAGCAAATTATACAGTATTTCTTGCTAGCGAATTTACTAGTGGGGTTACAGGTCAAGCGAATGTAATAGATGCAGGATATACAGTTCAGTAGGAAAAGAGGAAATGTTGTTTGAGCAGGGGGAGATTCCTGCTCTTATCCTTTCTAGAACCCTACTACTTTAAGTGAGGTATCGTATGAATGAATAGTATGTTAGAGAGTCTTCCTTTTGATTGGATTTCCGAAATTATTAATCTTGCAACTGAGTGGATTGTTGTCGTTAATCGTGAAGGAAAAGTTTTGTATATGAATGAATCGTATTGTGAGTTTGTTGGGCGTTCTGCTGATGAAGTGATTGGTATGCCTGTAGTAGATGTTATTGAAAACTCTAGAATGCATATAGTCGCTAAAACCGGTCAGGCAGAGGTAGCGGAGATCCATCCAATAAAAAATACAGAAATGGTAGCAAATCGTTATCCACTCTATGTGGGTGATGAATTAGTAGGTGCTGTCGGAACGGTAATGTTCCGAAATGCGCAAGATTGGATTGAGTATTCTAAGAAAGTAGAACCTTTAGTAGAAGAATTAAACTATTATAAAAGAAAATTTGAGAAAGAATTAAATAGTAAATATAGCTTCAATCAAATAATTGGTGATACGCCAGTCTTTAACGCTACAAAAAATTTAGCAGAGCAAGTATCTGCAAGTTCATCTGCAATCTTACTTTTTGGTGAATCTGGTACAGGTAAGGAATTGTTTGCACATGCAATTCACGATGCTAGTCCAAGAAGAAATTTTCCATTTGTACGAGTAAATTGTGCTTCCATTCCAGAGCATTTACTAGAATCAGAGCTTTTTGGTTATGAAGAAGGTGCTTTTACAGGTGCAAAAAGAGGTGGGAAGAAAGGAAAATTTGAGCTTGCGAACCGAGGAACGATATTCCTAGACGAGATTGGTGATATGTCCTTGCATATGCAAAGTAAATTACTAAGAGTACTTCAAGAAAGAGAGATTGAAAGAGTTGGTGGAAGTTCTCCTATTTCCATTGATGTAAGAGTCATTGCAGCTACGCATCGAAATCTTGAGAAGATGGTAGTATTAAAAGAATTCCGTCAGGATCTGTATTACCGCTTAAATGTAATTAAAATAGACATTCCTCCACTTAGATCAAGGATAAATGATTTACCTCTCATAGCAGATTCGTTAATAAAAAAACTCGAAAGGAAATTTCATCGAAACGGAATTCAAATTTCAAATGAAGTTTTACAAATTCTTAAGTCACATCATTGGCCAGGAAATATTCGAGAACTAGAAAACGTACTTGAGAGATGCATAAATGTCCTAAATGGCAAAGTGATTACACCAAAGCAATTACCTCTTTATTTGTATGAAAATCCAACCAGTCAAAAAAATACAGTCGAATTCGAAAAAAATGTATCTCAATTAAACAATCAAAATACCATAAAATCATTAAAAGAAATGGTTGAAGAGACCGAAAAGGAAGCAATTAAGAGAGCTCTAATTGAATCTCAAGGTAATAAAATTGAAGCTGCAAAATTATTAGAAATAAGCAAGTCAACTTTTTATGAAAAATGTAAAGCTTATAACATAAAAAGTTAAAAGATTTCATGTGATTTGGTTATTTAGGATGAAATAAAAAGGGGGAAATAAAATGGGTGAGAACGTTGTAATTGTTAGTGCTGTTAGAACTGCAATCGGAAGTTTCAGTGGTACATTGAAAGATGTAAGTGCAGTAGAATTAGGCGCTAAAGTTATTAAAGAAGCGATTAATAGAGCCGGTATTCAAGAAAACCAGGTTGATGAAGTCATAATGGGGAATGTACTTCAAGCTGGTTTAGGTCAGAATCCAGCAAGACAATCAGCATTAAAAGCAGGACTCCCAAATACTGTCTCAGCAATGACAATAAATAAGGTTTGTGGTTCTGGATTAAAATCAGTCCATTTGGCAACTCAAGCAATTATAGCAGGAGATGCTGAAATTATCGTTGCTGGCGGTATGGAAAATATGAGTCAATCACCTTATTTACTTAAAGGTGCAAGAGATGGTTATAGAATGGGAGATCAAAAGATTGTTGATAGTATGATTGCAGACGGACTATGGTGTGCGTTTAATGATTATCACATGGGAAACACAGCTGAAAACTTGGCTGTTCGTTATGAGGTTTCGAGAGAAAAACAAGATGAGTTTGCGGTAAATAGCCAACAAAAAGCTGAGAATGCAATTAAGGCCGGTAAATTTGAAGATGAAATTGTTGCGATTGAAATTCCACAAAGGAAGAAGGACCCAATCATCTTTAAAGATGATGAATATCCAAAATTTGGTGCTACTGTAGAGAAAATTTCAGCACTAAGACCAGCCTTCGAAAAGAATGGAACGGTTACAGCAGCAAATGCCTCTGGTATAAATGATGGCGCAGCAGCAGTTGTAATTATGAGTGAAAGTAAGGCAAGAGAACTAGGTATTAAACCATTAGTAAAAATAAATGCAAATAGTAGTGCAGGCGTTGATCCGAGCATAATGGGAATTGGAGCAGCATTTGCAGCAAAAAAAGCACTTGAAAAATCATCGATTGAATTAAGTGAAATAGGCTTGATTGAAGCAAACGAAGCATTTGCTGTGCAATCGATTTCTGTCATGAAGGAATGCGGATTTGATGAAAATATTGTCAATGTAAATGGAGGTTCGATTGCACTCGGACATCCAATTGGTGCAAGTGGAACTCGAATACTAGTTACATTGATACATGAAATGAAGAGAAGCGAGACACAGTACGGACTTGCAACCCTATGTATTGGTGGAGGAGAAGGCGTTGCGACAATTATTGAAAATTGTTTTGAATAAAAAATAAGTAAAAGGCGGTAGGACTCTTGTAATGAGACCTACCGCTTCATTGTGTAGACAAAAAACACAAAAACACAAAAAATCTGAGTTTCAGACTGATTGCAAGCGCTTGTCTTTCGAGGCGCGAAGCCTGGTGAGGAGCGGAGTTACCCTAGATGGTAATGAGCACCGCTCAACAGGCAAAGTAACGAAGAAAGCGAGCGTATGTCAACAGTCTGAGGTTAGATGATTCTTACTGAAATAACACCCTCAATATCTTTTAACAGCTGTTCAACTGGACCATTGATCGTTTCATCAAGGTCAATCATTGTATAAGCAAAAGCACCTTTACTTCGGTTAAGCATATCAGCAATATTTACTTGATAGTTTGCTAGTAATCCTGTAATTTGACCGACCATATTTGGAATGTTTTTATGCGCAATCGTAATACGTTTTTTGCCTGTATAAGGTAATTCTACATTTGGAAAATTAACAGAGTTCTTAATATTACCTGTTTCCAAATAATTTTTTAATTGTTTTGCAGCCATTCGAGCACAGTTTTCTTCTGATTCAGCTGTTGATGCTCCTAAATGAGGAATTGGAATGACATTCTTCATGCCAATCACTTTTTCATTTGGAAAATCTGTCACATAAACTCCTACAGTCCCATTATTCAGCGCATATTCAAGCGCAGCATCATCTACTAATTCAGAGCGTGAGAAATTAAGTAATCTTGATCCCTTTTTCATGCCTGATAAAAGTTTTTCATTCACAAATGCTTTTGTTTCAGGTGTTAAAGGCACATGGATTGTTATATAGTCGCATGTTGAAAAAATCTGCTCTAAATTATCGATTCTCTGCACATTCCTAGATAATCGCCATGCAGTTTCGACTGAAATATAAGGATCGTAACCATATACTTCCATATCTAATGCAAGAGCGTCATTTGCTACAAGTGCACCAATTGCACCTAAACCAATAATACCTAATTTCTTTCCTGCAATCTCTGCTCCTGCAAATTCTTTTTTACCAGCTTCTACAATTTTGGAAACATTTTCTTCACCAAATAAAGAACGTGTCCATTCTATTCCTTCAATAATTCGTCGTGAAGAAAGAAATAAACTTGTCAAAACTAGTTCTTTAACTGCATTTGCATTTGCACCAGGCGTATTAAATACAACAATTCCTCGTGAAGTACATTCATCAATTGGAATATTATTTACACCAGCGCCAGCTCTTGCGATTGCTTTAACACTGTTTGGTATGTTCATTTCATGCATACTATGGCTTCTTAAAAGAATTCCATCTGGTTCATTTAATTGATTGTTAATTGAATAGTTTTCCAAAGGAAATTCTTTTATTCCGTGCTCAGAAATATTATTCAATGTTTGAATTTTTATCATCTTACAATCTCCTCTACTATTTTCTTTTCAAATTGACTCATAAAATGAACTAATTTCTCAACGCCTTCTAATGGCATCGCATTATAAATACTAGCTCGCATTCCCCCAACTGATCGATGACCCTCAAGGTTCACCAAGCCAGCTGAATTTGCCTGAGCAAGAAATTGCTTATTTAATTCATCAGAAGTTGATGTAAATGGAATATTCATAAGTGATCTGTTCTCTTTCTTAACTGGTGAAGAGAACAAGTCAGATTGATCGATAAAATCATATAACAATTGAGCTTTTAAAAGATTAGTTTGATAAATAGAATTTAATCCACCTGATTCTTTAATCCATTCTAAAACTAGCTTCGCTACATAAATGCTGAATGTAGGAGGTGTATTATAAAGTGAAGAAGCTTCTACATGTGTTTTGTAGTCAAGCATTGTTGGACAATTTTTATCTGCACTTCCAATGAGATCTTCTCTAATAATGACAATTGTTAATCCTGCTGGACCGATGTTTTTTTGAGCACCAGCATAAATTAAACCAAATTGAGACACATCAATTGGTTCAGAAAGAATATTTGAAGAAAAGTCTGCAACTAATGGAGAATTTGTTTTAGGGTAAGTTGAGTATTTTGTCCCCTCAATCGTGTTATTCGTTGTAATATGTAAATAATCGTATTGTTCAAAAAGGGCTAAATCTTCTAAATTAGGAATATATGAAAAATTTTCATCCTCAGACGAAGCGATCACATCAACATCTCCATATTTTTTTGCCTCAGAGATTGCTTTCTTTGACCAAGTTCCTGTATTAATATAAGCAGCTTTTTTATACTTACTTAATAAGTTCAATGGAATCATTGAAAACTGAGTTGATGCTCCACCTTGTAAAAATAACACTTTATAATTTGATGGAATTTCTAAAAGTTCACGTAATAAGCTTTCACATTTCTTAATAATTCCTTCAAACTCAGCCGAACGATGACTCATTTCCATAACTGACATACCAGAAGTACCATAAGAAACTAGTTCTTTTTGTACTTTTTCCAATACTGGAACAGGCAAGACAGATGGACCAGCGGAGAAATTAAAGACGCGTTCCATAATAATCATCCTCACTTGTTATTTTTATAATATTCTTACTTTAAACCACCGATATACGTTGGTCAATAAAAGATGAAATAAAATAATAAAAATTTCACAAAAAATTTTAATATTCTAATTAGTGAAAAGGCAATGGTATTGATCGAAATGAATAAAAATAAAAAATTAAGTTGGTTAATACTTTGATTGATAAATAAATATGCATAGTTCTAGAAGATAATGGAAAAATTAATAGTTATATTGTATTTAAGGGAGTTTAAATGATTTCTAAATGGTTTAACAATCCAGTTTATTTTCGTTATGCTTTTTACATTTCTTTTGTGGTTAGTGTTTTATTCAATCTAATTTCTTCTGTAAAAAATGATAGTTTTTACTTTCTGTACATGCTTAATACTGTAATATTTGGTCTCGGTTTTTATAACCGTCCTCATTGGTTTATCATTTTAGTTTCTACAATAATAGTGCTTGCTAGATACTATTTAATTCCCCAGGCAGGGCACATTATTAGCTATCTAATTACATACTACTTGATCGCGTACATATCAGTCGGTTTAATGAAACAATATCAGAAAGTCAAAACAGGATCGATTGAGTTAATATTAGCTCTTTCAAAGGCGTTAGATTCCAGAGACAACTACACTGCACATCACTCAGAATGTGTTGCCAATATTGCTTATAAAATTGCAAAGAAAATGAAGTTATCTCAAAGTCTATGTGCAGTCATCCATCAAGGGGGGCTATTACATGATATTGGTAAAATTGGAATTCCGGAGCATATTTTACTGAAGGACCAGAAATTAACTGAGGATGAATATAATACAATTAAAAAACATCCTGTGATTGGATATGACATTATTAAGCATATTGATATTTTTAATGAAAATGGCATTTTTGATATCGTTTTATATCATCATGAACGATACGATGGAAAAGGATATCCGGAAGGGTTAAAAGGTAATCAAATTCCTTTAACTGCTAGAATTGTAGCAATAGCCGATAGCTATGATGCAATGATCTCAAATCGATTATATCGTAAGGGGATGTCTTTAGACGACTGCTTAAAGGGAATTGAAAAGAATAAAGGAATCCAATTTGATCCTGAAATTACGGATGTTTTCCTTAGCTTATTTGATTTAAGAGAATGAAATAATACATAAAAATGGAGGGTGTCCCAAAAGATGGGGACACTCGTTTTTTGGTATATCAATATAGATTTGAAAAAATTTATAGAAGGAATCATACGAATTAAAG
Organism: Gottfriedia luciferensis; assembly: GCF_001712755.1. Lineage (GTDB taxonomy): Bacteria > Bacillota > Bacilli > Bacillales > Bacillaceae_G > Gottfriedia > Gottfriedia luciferensis_B. Next base: position 30,409 of record NZ_MDKC01000014.1, on the reverse strand, counting down.
GCTGAGTTGAAAATAAGGAGAATATTTGTGCAAATAAAAGATGAAAAGGTACAAAAAAAGAAGGGACTGCAATTAAAATCTGAGAATCGCAATTAAATTTAGGAAAACTGCAATTAAAATTAGAAAACCGCAAATAAAATTAGCAAAACAGCAATTAAATTTCAATGAATCGCAAATAAAATAAAAAATTACCCATACCAGTTAAGGTATTATGTGTTGGGAAATGTTCATTAGTAGATACTTTCAAATGGAATTAGCAAATATACCTCTTATTCGAATAATAATCTGATAAAAATCTGCTTAATATCAATAAAAAAGATTAATCATAACGACTGCAAATGACAAGATACCCCGATAAAAGAGAGTAGTCTAATTAAATTAGACTACTCTTTAATTATTTTTACCACTTGTATTATTAATGTTGTTTTTCATTGGTATTATCAATCAACAAAAAAGGTTAAAAAGATTGGAGTGTAAGGTGCTCGACTCCTATGGGAAAAGCGGGAAGCTTGAGACCCCACAGGCTTGCAGAGGAGGCTCAAGTCTCGCCCTATGGAAAGCGAGCATCCTGAAGCGGAAATCAACGTACAAACTTCTTTAAAACAACAATGATTATTCAAAAATCTATAATAATATGTATTTCAATACCATATTTATGACTTTATTTGTAGAACTGTAACGTTTGACTGTATACTTTCTAAATTATATAATAGAAATATTATTTAAAATGGGGAGGGTTGTCACTTGGGATCGAGTATCGCATTGGTGAGTTAGCTGAAATAGCTCAAGTTTCAAAAAGAACAATTGATTATTATACAAAATTAGGGTTACTAGAAGCAAAACGATCAGAATCAAACTATCGATATTATTCCAAAGAGGCAATTGAGACTCTCAGATTTATTGAACATTGTAAAAAAATGAGAATATCCTTAGAAGAGATAAAAGATTTACTGCAAACTAATTATAATCAAAAAAATTGTGTTTTTGAACAAATTCAACAAATATCAAATCAAATTATTGAGCTTGAAGCTAAATTAGCTCAATTAGTACCAGTGATATCAGATATGAATGATTGTGAAAAAAATGCTTTAGTCGATTCATTATCACATCATACATTTCCGTTATTTGAAACATTGAAACATTTTGTAAAATAATGACTAAATTAATTTTAAAACTTAACAATTTATTAAACCTATAAAATATGTATGTTTTACTAAATTATGGTAATCTATTAAGTAAGTAAAATAATAATTTTATATTTTTGTAGATTGAAATTCTCAGGAGGTGAATACTCGAGTAATATACTCGAGTTCGTCATTGGACATAGTTAACTTGTTTATGATTGCAGTTTTAATCGCACTTACAGCTTTTTTCGTAGCAGCAGAATTTGCGATAGTGAAAGTTAGATCAAGTAGAATTGATCAACTAGTAGCCGAAAAAAAGCGAGGTGCAGTAGCTGCTAAAAAGGTTACGACGAGTTTGGATGAATATTTATCAGCTTGTCAATTAGGTATTACGGTTACAGCTTTAGGATTAGGTTATTTAGGTGAGCCAACGTTTGAGCATCTTATACACCCAGTCGTAGAATTTCTTGGATTAAACGGAACAATCGCTACAACTATTTCGTTTATTTTAGCTTTCTCATTTATGACATTTATTCACGTTGTAATTGGTGAGCTAGCACCTAAAACGGTTGCTATTCAAAAAGCTGAATCGATCACACTAATACTTTCTACCCCACTTATTGTTTTCTATAAAATAGCTTATCCATTTATTTGGGCATTAAATAGTTCTGCAAGATTTTTTACAGGATTATTTGGAGTTAAGCCAGCATCTGAATCAGAAGAAGTTCATACTGAGGAAGAATTGAGAATTATTTTATCAGAAAGCTTTGAAAGCGGAGAAATTAATCAAGCTGAATATAAATATTTAAATAATATTTTTGAATTCGATAACCGTCTTGCAAAAGAAATTATGGTCCCTCGTACTGAAATTATCGGTTTATATGCAGAAGACCCAATTGAAGAACAAATTGAAATAATTAAAAACGAAAAATATACACGTTACCCAGTTTTTGGTGAAGATAAAGATGATATATTAGGTATGGTTAATGTAAAAGACTTTTTTATTCGCTATCTTGATGGAAAAGTTGAAAAAACATACGATTTCGCAAACTATACTCGCCCAGTTATTCAAGTAATTGAAACAATCGCTATCCATGATTTATTATTGCTAATGCAAAAGAAACGTATTCCACTTGCAATACTGTATGATGAATATGGTGGAACAGCTGGATTATTAACAATGGAAGATATTCTTGAAGAGATTGTTGGGGAAATACGTGACGAATATGATGATGATGAAAAACCAGCTGTTCAACATATTTCAGAATCACATAAGATTGTGGACGGAAAAGTATTAATTACTGAAATTAATGATTTATTCGGTCTATATGTTGAGGAAGATGATGTTGATACAATTGGTGGCTGGATTTTAACTCAAAATCACGACATCCAACAAGGTGAATCTGTCATATTTGAGGACTTTGAATTCAAAGTTGTTGAATTAGATTCACACCAAGTGAAATTAGTTGAAATAAAAAAAAATGAGTTAATTCAGGCAGTAAAATCATAATGATCAGATGGGAAGAAGGTATAATTTTTTATACCTTCTTTTCAGAGTGTTGAAATATAAAATGATTAATAGGGAAAACGGACATTAAATGAACATTTAATAATGATGAAATATTTTTCTCGATGATCTTTCCAATAACACTAGAAATGTTTTTTTCAGAAGTTAAAAAATTATGAGCTTATTCTTAGAAAAACAAATTCATTTGATTAATTTAGTTTAATGTTAGATATTAATAGAACTACAAAATGATTAATAAAAACTGCTAGATTACTCTAAGTAAAGGCTATTTGATTAGAATTTATTGCATACTTTTTTTGATGAAAAAGTTGATTGGAATGGAGGGGTGCTCGACTCCTATGGGATTTGCGGGAAGGCTAAAGACCCCGCAGGCTTGCCGAGGAGGCTAAAGAATCTCGCCCCATGGAAAGCGAGCATCCTGTAATGGAAATCAACATCACTCTACTCCTTTTACGAAAATTTGGTAATGTAATTAACAAGGTTGTTTTTCAACAGCGTGAAAAGAAGGTATCATTCTGGATACCTTCTTTTTTTGTTTCTTAAAACAAATTAACGCTAATACATTATAGAGTTATACTTTGTACAATAATTCACAAAACGTTAACAACTTACAACTCCAATTCAATTCATTTTATTATAAAATAAGGTTGTAAGGTTGAATTGAGCAGAAGTTCAAATTCTTCTACTAGTTATGTTATTAACTATTTCATTCAGCTTATTTTTTAATCGTTTCGTACAAAACCTCATTTCCCCCCTCTACTTTCTAAAGTAAGAGGCTTTTTTTTGCATAATTTTACCTTTATTGAATACATATAAATTAAATATTTGTAAAGGATTGTCGATAGTTAATAATTTAAAAATTTGTTATAGGGGTGTGAAGTGCTTGTCAGATGCTCCCTCGGGAAATAGTATAAAAGATTTTTTTAACTTTATTAACCGACTTTTTTTAAAGGAATCAAAGGATCGAAAAAATGTAGATTCAAAAGAAAAACATCTTTTAACTCATAATTATTTGTTTGATGTTGTTGAAGAGGAACAATTTAACTTGTACGAAGATGAATTATTTTTAAGAACAATCACTTTTAAAGAAAAAAAAGTAAATGACATTTTGACACCCCGAACAAATGTGGTAGCGATTGATATAAATGAATCTGTAGACTATATATGTAATTTGTTTTTACAAGAACGGTATTCTAGAATCCCGGTTTATGAGCAGGATATTGATCATATAATTGGTGTAATTTCTGAAAGGGAATTTTTAACTCAACAAATACAAAAGCAAACAGTTAATATTCATGAACTGATTAGAGAGCCGATTTTTGTTATGGAAACAATGAAAATTTCTACAGTGTTAAAAATTCTTCAAAAACAAAATGCACATCTAGCTATTGTTATGGATGAATTTGGAGGAACTTCTGGTATCGTCACGCTTGAAGACATAATAGAAGAACTCGTTGGCGAAATTAGAGATGAATTTGACGAGCAAGAGGATGATTTTTTCCAAATAAATGAGAATGAATACCAATTCCAAGCCTCAATTGACTTATCGAGTTTTTTTAATCGATTTAACATAAAAAAACCTAGTAGTAGATATTTAACATTAGGTGGATGGTTATTTGAAAGTTTTAAACATATACCAAAAAATGGAGAATTACTTCAATATAAGAATTTAACCTTCATCATTAAAGAAGTTCAAAATAGAAGAATACAAAGTGTAATTGTAAAAATAAACCAACAAAATTTGCAAAGTAAACTCGGGTCTTAAGAGCCGAGTTTTTTATGTGTTGAAATACAGTCATTATTGAAAAATAGAACAATAGGTGAAATTGGATCAAGTTTTGAACTTTATTGGTATAAAAATGAGTTTTATATATGTGACGCTAAAAGTATGAGTAAAAAGTTTGAATCGTTCTTTGACCTTAATATTTTGAAGAGATTAATGTATATTAATTTTTTATCTTTCTTTTACTCTATTCCATCAAGATTCGTGAAAACTTATTTGGAGAGTGTAATACACTTCCTCTTAATGGAATTTTTAAACGTTTTAAATTTTACACTTTTTTTGATGAATAAGTTGATTGGAACGAAGGGATGCTCGACTCCTATGGGATATGCGGAAAGGCTAAGACCCCGCAGGCTCGCCGAGGAGGCTAAAGAATCTCGCCCCATGGAAAGCGAGCATCCCGTAGTGGAAATCAACCACATATACTTATTTGTATATGATTAATTTTTTCGAACTAAAAACAAAGTGAAATACTCAGTTTTTAGAAATTGGGCTTTTCAGTTATAAAAATAGAATTAAAATGGCAAAAAGAAAAATAATAAAAATATAAGATTTTTTTGTTGTAATTTTTTAATACATGCAATATATTTAAGACACACAATTCAAAACAAACAATTCCGATAAGGTTAAGGGAGATTAAAGAATGAATATTAAGAAAATTGGTTTAACATTAGGTTCGTTATTTTTAGCAGCAGGTGTTATGGCAGGCTGTAATACAAATAAAAAAGAAGAAACTGCAAAAGGAAAAGATTTATTAACTCAAGTGAAGGATAGCGGAGAGTTAAAAATTGGTACTGAAGGTACATATGCACCTTTCACGTTCCATGATAAATCTGGTAAATTAACAGGCTTTGATGTTGATTTATCAAATGAAGTTGCAAAACGTCTAGGAGTAAAACCAAAATATTTTGAAACTCAATGGGATGCAATGTTTGCAGGTTTAGATGCAAAACGTTTTGACATCATTGCAAATGAAGTTGGTATTAGAGCAGATCGTGAGAAAAAATATTATTTCTCTGATCCATATATCACTTCATCAGGTGCATTAGTTGTAAAATCAGATTCAAAAGTTAAATCATTTAATGATATTAAAGGTTTAAATGCTGCTCAATCTTTAACAAGTAATTATGGCGATTTAGCTAAAAAATATGGAGCTAAATTAGTTGGAGTAGAAGGATTTAGCCAAGCAATTCAATTAATTGAATCTGGCCGTGCTGATGCTACAATTAACGATAAATTATCAATTCAAAACTATTTAAAAGAAACTGGTGACAATAAAGTTAAAATTGCAGCTTTAGAAAATGATGCTTCTAACAGTGGATTTATGTTCCGTAAAGATGATGATTCATTAGTAAAAGCAGTGAACAAAGCACTTGCAGATATGAAAAAAGACGGAAAGTATGATGAAATAGTACAAAAATGGTTCGGTAAAGATGGACTTAAATAGTATATTCAGCCAAGAAAATTTAACCATTGCGAAGGATTCTTTCCTTCCAATGGTTAAAACTGCTTTAATCGGTACTATTCCATTAACAATTATTACTTTTATAGTTGGTATAGTTTTAGCATTTATTACCGCTCTTTTCCGTCTATCAGGTAATAAATTCTTAAATGGTATAGCCAGATTTTATGTTTCAATTATTAGAGGAACACCTCTTTTAGTACAATTATTTATTATTTTTTATGGATTACCTTCAATAAATGTAACAATATCACCTTATATTTCTGCTATTATTGGTTTTTCATTAAGTGTTGGTGCATATGCATCTGAAATTATTAGAGGATCAATCCAGTCGATTGATAAGGGGCAGTGGGAAGCTGCTTCATCAATAGGCATGACATATAATCAAACATTAAAACGAATTATTATTCCTCAAGCGGCGAGAGTTTCATTACCGCCATTATCAAATACCTTTATAAGTTTAGTAAAAGATACTTCTTTGGCTTCCTTAATATTAGTAACTGAGATGTTTAGAACAGCTCAGGAGATAGCTGCAACTAACTATAAATTCTTAGTTGTTTATACAGAAGCTGGAATCATCTATTGGATAATCTGCTTCTTCCTTTCAATCATTCAAGGTCGATTAGAAGCACGAGTTGCACGCTATGTTGCTAAGTAAGGGAGGAAGAACTTATGATAAAACTAGAAAACATTAAAAAAAGTTTTGGTGAATTAGAAGTATTAAAAGATGTAAGCTTAAATGTAGAAAAAGGTACAGTTACAGCTATTATTGGCCCTTCTGGTTCTGGGAAAACTACATTTTTAAGATGTATTAATATTTTAGAGCAACCGACAGATGGAAAAATAACAATTGATGAACAGACAATTGATTTTTCAAATAAGGTGTCAAAAAAAGAAATTATTTCTTTAAGAAGTAAAACAGGTATGGTTTTTCAACAACATCATTTATTTCCTCACTTAACAGCGTTAGAAAACGTTATGGAAGGTTTAGTAACAGTACAAAAAGTAAAAAAAGATGTTGCAAAAAAGAAAGCAATTGACTTACTTACTAAAGTTGGATTAGAAGAGAAAATAAATTTATTACCTCATCAACTTTCAGGTGGTCAGCAACAGCGTGTAGGGATTGCTAGAGCGTTAGCCTTAGAACCAACAGTCATTTTATTTGATGAACCAACTTCAGCATTAGATCCAGAGCTTGTACAAGAAGTTCTAAAGGTAATGAAGGAGTTAGCCGAAGAGGGAATGACAATGATTGTCGTTACACATGAAATGAAATTTGCTCGAGATGTAGCGGATGAAGTCATTTTTATGGACGGTGGTTATATTGTTGAACAAGGTCATCCTAAAGATGTTTTAGAGCATCCTAAACATGCAAGAACAAAACAATTTTTACAATTAATACAGTAATTTTTAGATAAAATATTTTATAAAGTAGTGTAGAAAACTAGTACTAGATGTTGATCTAGTGCTTTTTTTTATGTAAAAAAGTAGAAAAACAAATTAAATTGTTTTTTCCAAAATTTACATTAGCTAAACATACATATGTTAATCGATTAGAGTCATACTATCATTACACTACTTAAGGAGGTGAGACAACATGGCAAACAACAACAGCGGAAACAGCAACAACTTAGTAGTACCTGGTGCTCAATCAGCATTAGATGCAATGAAGTATGAAATCGCTTCTGAGTTTGGAGTAAACTTAGGTCCTGATACTACAGCTCGTGCTAACGGTTCTGTAGGTGGTGAGATCACTAAACGTTTAGTTCAAATGGCTGAACAAAGCTTAGGTGGTTATTCAAAATAATATCTATGGCTAATAAGGGATGGAGATTAATCTCCATCCTTTCTTAATGAAGTAAATGAGATTGGAGTGAGCTTTTTATGGATGGTATTTGTCCACTTTGCAATGGAATTGAACAGTATAAACTAAAATGCCCTATTTGTGAAAATCATTGTGAAGATAAAGGCAGAGCTGTTGATTACGAAGATAAATATAGTCCATATTTAGATTATGATATTTCAGCAAAAGCTGATGGATTAACTGAGCAAAATTCAAATCAGTATTGTACTCATATGTTTAATTGTCCAGATTGTAACGAAGGTTTTCTTAAAATTATTGAGAAAATAAAATAACGCAGTACCAATTAAAATGGTACCGCGTTATTTTAATTCATTTTTAAATTATCGGATACGAGACTCTGTATCTTTATCAAAGAAATGAACTTTGTTCATATCTACTGCTAATTTAATTACTTGACCATGTGTAAATGTTGAACGTGCATCTAATCTTGCTACTAATGTATTTCCTTCAAAATTAGTGTAAAGCATTGATTCTGCTCCTAAAAGCTCAGCTACTTCAATTTTTAAATCAAGAACTGTACCTTGAGATGCTTCGATAAAAACAGGTTCGTCATGTAAATCTTCAGGTCGTACACCTAAAATAACTTCTTTTCCAATATATCCATTATCGCGTAATGTTTTCATTTTTCCTTCAGGTATAGCAACTTTTTTGCTGCCTAAGTTAAAGTGACCATCTTCAACTTTACCAGAAACAAAGTTCATTGCAGGAGAACCAATAAATCCACCAACGAATACATTTTCAGGGCGATCATAAACTTCCTTTGGTGTACCTACTTGTTGAATAATACCATCCTTCATTACTACTAAACGTGTTGCCATTGTCATTGCTTCTGTTTGATCGTGTGTTACATAAATTGTTGTCGTTTGAAGACGTTGATGTAATTTTGAAATCTCAGAACGCATTGCAACACGTAATTTAGCATCTAAGTTTGATAAAGGCTCGTCCATTAAGAATACTTTTGCATCACGTACAATTGCACGACCAAGAGCTACACGTTGACGTTGTCCACCAGATAAAGCTTTTGGTTTACGATTTAAATATTCCTCAAGACCTAAAATACGTGCAGCATCTTTTACACGGCGATCAATTTCTGCTTTGTCAAACTTACGTAATTTTAATCCGAAAGCCATGTTATCATATACTGTCATATGTGGATATAATGCGTAATTTTGGAATACCATTGCAATGTCACGATCTTTTGGTTGAACATCATTTACACGCTTACCGTCAATAAAGAAGTCACCTTTTGAGATATCTTCTAAACCAGCGATCATACGAAGTGTTGTTGATTTACCGCATCCAGAAGGACCAACGAATACGATAAATTCTTTGTCTTCAATGTGTAGATTAAAATCTTTTACAGCTGTTACGTTATTATCATAAATTTTATAAATGTGATCTAATTTTAATTCTGCCATTAGTATTACCTCCAACTATTTGTAATCGGTTTCATTGATTAAATTGTAAACATTTAAACGTTTTTAAACAATGGCAAAGGTTCACAAAAAAATTAGCCTACTTTGTACAAGGTGCACAAAATAGGCGTAAATTAATTTTCATTCACGTTCTCAAGTAGATGAATGGCTAAAAATATAACTAATCCATCCTCAAAATGCTTTAAATCTATACCAGTTTGTTCCGAAAACTTATCAAGTCGATATTGAACAGTATTTCGATGTAAAAAAGCTTTTTTTGAAGTAGCAGTAACATTTAAATTTTGTTGAAGAAAGATTTTTACCGTTGAAAGAATTGGGTCATCAATTTTCATATCATTCAAAAATAAATTAGGTAATTCCTTTTGTAAATCATCTGGTATAAAGGAAAGGATATAATAAAGCATTTCTTTTGAAAACCAAAGTATATTTTTTTGCTTTTTTACGGATAATGCTTTTTTAAAACATTGATGTTCAATATCAAAATAAAGGCTTAGATTCGCTAATGGTGAATAGCGTTTTCCTACAAAAAAGGTAACGTCATGGTACAAGTCAGCTGCAATGATCTCTTGCATATGCTCTAAAAATTCTTTGTTAAATGGTTGATCGATTATTTTTTCAATAATGACGCCTTCCTTAGCAGAATTCCAAACCACTATTACTTCTTTATGAAAGAATGCATTAATTGCTTCCTCAAACTCAGTTTTACTAGAAAATAACTGATTGCTGTAAAAGTGAATAAAACGTATTGAAGTAGGGAGAGAAATATCGGTTTCGAAAGAGAAAGGATTATGTCCTTTACTGAAAAATAAATATTGAAACCATTCGGTTTGTGCTGATGGCATCAGAATTGTATCTGATTCTAATTTTGTAAAAAGACATTCCAGTAGGTTATTCTGTTCTTCTGATATTGAATTTTTTCTAATCCCGAAAATTTCTTGATTCTCAGTAGAAAACCAAGAATAATCCATATATGTACTTTCATCAGGCGTGATTGAAACAGACTCACTCCCAAATAATGTCTTAATTTTATCAATCATTTTCATTCATTACCTTCCGAAGCATTTTTCATTTTAGTTTATCATTGTTGGTAAAAATAAAAAAGAACAGTAGCTCAGACTGCCCGTCAAACGTTTTCTTTCTTCGTTGCTTCGCCTGTTGAGCGGTGCTCATTACCGTCTAGGGTAACTCCGCTCCTCACCAGCCTTCGCGCCTCGAAAGACAAACGCTTGCAATCAGTCTGAGACCTAAGTTTTTTGTACATTGATAGAGTTCCTTATAAACTACTGTTTAAAATTCGAAAGTTCATAAAATAGTCGAATTAAGTTTTCGAGTCCTTGTTCTTTTATCGCAATTTCGTCAAAGACCATTGGTTTAGAGTTAATTTCAAAAATATAGTAATGATTGTTTTGAATTCCGATATCCATTGAAAATTCATAAAAATGCGCATCATCCATATTTAAAGCAGTTCCTGTTTGTGTGACTAATTCTTGTAATAATGAAAAATTTAATTCGATCGGTAGTTCTTCAATCGTAATAATGCTACCACCTCTAGGTACATGAGTTGTAATAGCATTAAATGTTCCTACTCTTACACCGATACCGGAAAGAATATAATTATTTTCATTTTTATGTGCAAGAATTCGTAGATCAAACTTTCTTCCATCTGGTAATTCGCTCAGTATCCCTTGTTGACAAATAAAATCCTCGCTTAATGAACAAAGAAATTTCCAACAATCACTAATTGATTTCACCAGTTCTACATGAAATGCATTTCGGATTATGACTTCTTTATCATTTTTCAAGGAGAGCTTAAACACGCCAAATCCCTTTGAAGAATTATGCTTCTTTATATATAGAAATTTCCATTTTTTTAAATAGAAATATAAATCTTTTTCGCTAGATAAATCGATTGATTTTGGTATATAACTTTTTAAAAAGTCGTTTGAAGATAATATTGACGCTGTTTGTATTTTTGAGAGATATGATTCGTTAAAAAATGGAATGTTTAGTTGTGAGATTTTATCTCGGAAATTTTTATAATCATCGTTAGATTCGTACTGTACAGATGGGATCCGATTATAAATTACGTCTGGTAATGGGGAATATAGCGTAAGCCATTTTTTTGTTTTAAAACAAAACGTATAACATTTAACCGAATGACCAGAAAGGGCGGTAGGGGTTAATATGATAGGTATACCGCCATCAGATAATACCTTCTTACAAATTCTTTTAAAGGTTTTAATGTTTCCACTAAAAGGTAGCCGATCTTCGTTTGTTAAAATACCGATAATAGGACCTAAATGTGTTCCGGTTTTTTTTACCTGAAATTGTATGGAATTTAAACGATCGTCTTGTGATGGTAATATAGTAAGCCGATTATGGCCTATGGAATATCTTGATTCACTATGGTCATGTGACCAAGTATTTTTATCAAGATGATAAAAAACAGAGATCATTTCATTGAAACCTCGAGTTCATTACCCTTCTTGGAAAGATGAGTAGCATATTCCAAAAATAGTTTTTTAATCTGTTTGTCATTTTCTTGGAAACTAGGATTTGAAAAGATTGATCTTCCAGGTTTAGAATTCGCTTCGAACAGCCAAATTTTTTCATCCTTATCAACCCCTAAATCAAATCCAATTTCTCCGATATGACCATCTACTTGACGATCTAAAGATTCACTAATTTTTAATGCTGCTGTAGATAATTTATCATGTATTCTTTTCGCTTTTTCCTGATCAAATAATTCTTCAAGAGTTTTCACTCGACCACCGTTATTTAAGTGAGTAGTTGTGCTACCTTTTCCTGCTACTTTTGCAGCAATAACCGTTACATGCCATTTTCCTAAAGCATCCTTGTTTGTATGAACTCGGAAATCGACAGGCTGATGCTCGTAGCGTGTTAGTGAAATACCTTGTTGTACAATGAAGTCGTGTAACTTGGTGCTACGAAAAACATGATTAATTAAAGATTGGAGTGATGAGAATTTTTGAAGTTTATTTGTTTCAAAATCACGATATCTACAATAATAAATTCCTTCTTCTCGGTGGTAACGAATTAAAATGACTCTTGAACCGAGGCTACCATTTTCAGGTTTAACGTATACAAATTGGTATTTCGATAATAATTCTTCAATCGTGTCAAAATTATGGAACTTTACTGTTTTCGGAAGATAATGTGCAACTGATTTTTCATTTTTTAATTTTACATATAAGTCCCATTTATTGAAGAATCCAGGATTAAACCATGGAATTTTGTATTCTTTTTCAAGTTTTTGACGTACGCGTTTAATTGATTTATGAACCTCAACTTTTCGATTTGGTAATCTATTATAAATAACCGTTGGAAAAGGAACTACTTCTTTAGTCCATCGCTTATTCGTAAAGAAATAACCTTGAATGGTTTCAGATTCCCAATCGATCCCGTGAGTACCAAATACAAATATAAAACTATTTTTGTGATTGTTTTCTGCAATTAAGTTTGCAAACATAAAGCTACGATCTCCGATAGGGCGAAGTAATGACTCAGTAAAGCCAGCAGTGAAAATTCCGACAAGTGGCCCAAGCTGTAAAGTATTTCCGATAATAATGGGCTCAATAGAACCTTCAAAAGGTATACAGAGCATTTCGACTAAATGCTCTGATATCGAAATAATATTGTGAAGTGTATTCATCGTAACTAGTTGACAAGGATATTTTTTTTGACCAAAAGCAATATATTCAATATCTCTAGAAGTAGTAAGCTCTTCAGGTATACATACTAGATTCTTACTCTGTCGATGAGTAACGATTTTATAAACTTCATTCATTATTTAATTTCACTTCTTTCACTTTTAGATTTCGATTGTAAATGTAAACAATACTGAATAGGTGCTGAGTAAAGCTTTTGTTGGATAGAAGGGTCGGTTTGAAGTAAAACTTTTCTACCAGGCTTTGAATTAACATCTAAAATCCAGATGGCTTGATTTGAATCGATGCCTAAATCTAAACCTATTTCAAATAAAGGAAGAAAATTCTTTTCAAGTGTGATAGGTAATTGTTTACAAATTGTCTCAATATCTTGCTGTAATATTAAAGCAGTTCTTTGATTAAATTGAGTAATCCATTCTTCAAATGGAACTGCATTACTTCCCGCACTTAAATTTGCAACAATTGAATTAGGCTGACCAATGCGAATGCCTTTTCCAACAGCTTGCCACTCGCCTTTTTCATTTTTTTGTAAAAGGATCCTTAAATCAAATGCTTCGCGTGATTTTGTTTGGAGGTCTAGATAATTTTGATAAACATATCCTTTTGATTCAACAATTGGTTGAAGCCACTCAAAAAATTCATCTCGTGTTTCGTAAACAGTTTCAATTACTTCCTTTTGTTTTTGTGTTGAAACACTAATTGAGTAGGCACTTAACGTAATAAAATAAATATTAATTCCTCTTGAACCATGAATCGGTTTAATGACGAGCTTGCGCGTTTTTCTAAGTTCTTCAAAAAATACAGCTAAATGTAATAGTTTCTTTGTTTTAGGGATATATGGATTTAAGCTTTCATCAGTTGCTAGAGCCTGGTAAGTTTCCCATTTACCTGGCAGTCCATATCCTAAAAAAGTGATGTCTTTACGCTTTTTTAGCCAGTCAACAATAGGCTTTGCCTGCTTACTTTTAATACTTGGGGAATAGAAACAACGATCATAAATATAATTCGGTATTTCAAATGTTGTTTTCTCCCATTGTTCTGTTTCTGCTATATACTTCCAGCCCATAATTTCTTCAGTAGCTGGTTGAATATTGAAAGGGGTAAATTGAACGAATTCGTAACCAAGTTTACTTGCTTCTTTCGCCATATGCTGAACGTATTCACCTTCTTGTCTTTCTTTAAGAGATAAATAACCTATTCTCATTCTTTTCACTCCTTGTACTTATAAATATGATTGAACAAGAGAAAAAATAGCTTTTGTTGAGGGTCTAATTTTTTGAATTGGGTCTGAAACATGTAAATCCTTAGATGGCTTTGAATTTATTTCGATAACCCAAGGGTTAAATTGATTGTCTATAGCGAGATCTACACCAAACTCTGCGAATAATCCATCAAAGGAGGAGTCTATACATATACAGCATTCGATGGCTAATTCAATCATTAACTTTTTAAAGTGAATTCGCTCTTTCTTTGGTAAATAGTGACTTAAAAATTCATCAATTTTTTGAAGGTCTCCTCCGCGGGCTAAATTGCTTACAAACTGCGTAGGGTGACCAATCCTTGCTACAGTTGAAGTTACTTCCCATTTATTAAATTTATTTTTATGACATAGAAATCTAAAATCAACAAGTCGATCATCCTTACTGATTAAAGGTAAGCCTTCTTGGATGATAAAAGTCCGCTTACTTAATTGCTGTTTAATTGGATTAAATAGTTGAGAAATTGATTTATATTCAACTTCTACTTCGGAGTTTTGGCTATTTTTCAAACGATACAAATCTTTATCTTTTGTAACCTTAAAAATGTTTCTACCTTGGCTACCATGAACTGGTTTAATAAAAACCGTTTCATATTTTTGAATAAAATTCTCTAATTGTACGACTGAGCAGCATTCCTCAGTGTATGGAACGTATGGCTTTATATAGGCTGAATCAATCAGAGCTTTAAATACTTCAAGCTTATTTAAGAAGCGAGCATTAAAAAAAGGTATTTGCTGACTTGTTAGCGAAGAATTAAGTAATTTAAACTCTTTCGTTCGTTCAAGTCTTCTTGAATGAATACGATTATGAATGATTGAAGGGGCAGGTACATTCATTAAAGTCCAGCCATTTTCTGAACGTTTATATCCCTTTAATTCATTCGTTAGTAGCTTTTTAAATGTAGTTACATAGAAATCAATTTCAGAATCTCCGCATAACTCTGATAGTTCCTCACAAAGTGTCGTTATTGAACCGAGCGGATTTAATGACTCCTCATTGATTGAATCAGTTACTACAACAAAAGATTGGGGTTCTTGATTTTTAGGAAAACATTGCAATGATTCTCCTCCTTTCCAAAATAATTGTCGTTGTATACTATGTGATATTCGCCTAGTTGGTGAATGACTTTATGAAATTTTTAGGGAAGAAAGTTTGATTTGTTTTAGAAAGACTGACATATAATAGAATGTTTGCTATAGTGGAGATACAAAAGTTTATAGGAGGTAGTAACATGGCTGTAAATATTTATGATATTGCATACTCACTACAAAACGCTTTTAAGGAGCAACCAGAATTTAAAAACTTACAATCACTTTACTCACAAGTATTAGCTGATCCAAATGCAAAACCATTATTTATGGAGTTTCAAAATTTCCAAAAGGCGATGCAACAAAAAATGTATCAAGGTGAAGCGGTTACACCTGAAGAAAATGCAAAAGGACAAGAAATTGTTGCAAGAGTGTCTCAAAACCCTTTAATTGCAAACTTAATGCAAGTTGAACAAAGACTAAATTTAGTCATTCAAGATGTAAATAAAATTGTCATGAGTCCATTAGAAGAATTTTATAAATCTTTACTTGAACTTTAATACTTAAAAGGCAGGATAAGAAGAGGATCATTCATTCTTTTACTTTTTCCTGCCTTTCTTAAAACCCTTTTATCATAAGAGAGACTTCATTGAAATGGAGTCTTTTTTAGTATAAGAATGGATATAATAACAGCCTATAATGTTCTAATTAAATGAAGCATGTCATATATTATAGTAAGGTATTTCTTCGCGAAATGGGGGAGATTAAGTGATTTATAAGTTACTTGCAATTAATATAGATGGTACTTTATTGCAATCCAATGGAAAACTCTCAAAAGAATCGAAAGAAGCTGTTGAATACGTTCAAGACAAAGGGATTTATGTAACCTTATATACAAGTAGAAATTTCCAAGCTACAAAAAAAATCGCAAAAGCTCTTAAGGTTAATAATCTTTTGGTCTCTCACTCAGGTGCCTTTATCTCTTCAAAGCTTGATGAACCATTATTTGAAAAGAGAATTGAAGAGGAAGAAGCTTATGACATCGTTAAAAAACTAGAAAAATATGATTGTAATATTCGATTGTCACATGAACATTTTTCAATTGGAAATCGAAAAAAATTACAATCTAATTTAGTGGCAAAAGCGGTTTTATCAAATGCTGATCCTGTCTTTTATCCAATCCAATTTGTTGAATCACTTTCAGATAGCATTCTGGAAAATTCAATATCACCGTTAAAAATCGAATGTTATTTCTCTGATGAAGTAGAGAAAAATAAAGTGAAAAAAGAATTGAATGCAAAGTATCCACATCTTGATTATTTATGTGATGAAGATCGTAAAATTGAAATCGTCCGAAAAGGAATTTCAAAATATTCAGGATTAAAACGATTAGGAGAGCATTTAGGAATTTCTTATCACGAAATGGTTGTAATCGGAGATAATTATAGTGATTTACCATTAATCGAGCATGCAGGTTTAGGAGTTGCTATGTCAAATGCTCCTGTAGAGATTAAAAAAGTTGCAGACTGGATTACAAGATCAAATGATCAAAATGGTGTTCCATATATGATCAAGGAGCATTTCAGGAAACAATTTCCACTGCCATTCTTAAAAACACATTTAAAAATCGAAAAATAAATAAAAGCCTGGTTTTCAAGAGAATCCTCTTCGAAAACCAGGCTTTTTCAGTGAATTTTAAATAATTGACCTCGCTACTCTTTAATTTTATACTTAAGTGATAACTTAAAAAGGTGATAAAAAAATGAAAATATATATTAAAGGCTTAGAGGATATTCGTTTTCAAAGACCGTTAGAGCTATTAGCTCAATTATTTTTTGAAGACTGTGATGTATCGTTAGAAAAAATAGATGCTGATATAGAAGTAAGTTTTGTACTAGATGAAGTTAATAAAAAAGTATCAGGTAAGTTAGATCCGAATTTCGAAGCAAATACAAGCTATGTAGATGGTAAAGATGATCGAGAATCATTTAAATTTAAAAAGAAAGCAGTCAACTTTGTCTTTTTATCATTACTACAAGAGCATACTGGAATACAGCAAAAGTGGGGAATCTTAACTGGTATACGACCAACTAAGCTCCTTCATTCAAAACTTAAATCTGGTATGTCAAAGGAAATGGCGCATGAAGAGTTACGGAATGACTATTTAATCCATGACGAAAAAATTGAATTAATGCAATCAATCGTTGATCGTCAATTAAAAGTAATACCAGATTTATATAACTTACAAAATGAAGTTAGTCTTTATATTGGTATCCCTTACTGCCCTACTAAGTGTGCTTATTGTACATTCCCAGCTTATGCTATTCAAGGGAAACAAGGTGCAGTCGATTCATTCTTATATGGATTACATTACGAAATGGAAAAAATCGGCGAATTTCTAAAGGAACGTGGAATTAACATTACAACGATTTATTATGGTGGAGGGACACCTACTAGTATTACAGCAGAAGAAATGGACTTACTGTATGCTAAGATGCACGAATCATTTCCAAATATGAAGCAGGTTCGTGAAATTACGGTAGAGGCTGGTAGACCTGATACAATTACACCCGAAAAATTAGATGTTTTAAATAAATGGAATATTGATCGAATTAGTATTAATCCACAATCCTATATTCAAGAAACTTTAAAAGCGATTGGTAGACATCACACTGTAGATGAAACAATAACAAAGTACCATTTAGCCCGTGAAATGGGTATGAATAATATAAATATGGATTTGATTATTGGTTTACCTGGAGAAGGGTTAAAAGAATTTCAATATACTTTAGATGAAACCGAAAAGTTAATGCCTGAATCATTGACTGTTCATACACTTTCATTTAAAAGAGCCTCAGAAATGACGCAAAACAAACAAAAATATAAAGTTGCAGATCGAGATGAAGTGCAGCAAATGATGAATGAAGCAACGGTATGGACAAAAAATCATAACTATCATCCTTACTATTTATATCGCCAAAAAAATATATTAGGTAATCTTGAGAACATTGGTTACTCTGTTGATGGTCAAGAAAGCTTGTATAATATATTAATTATGGAAGAAGAACAAACAATTATAGGTTTAGGTTGTGGTGCATCTAGTAAGTTTGTAAATCCAGAAACCCGTCAAATAACTCGTTTTGCTAATGCGAAAGATCCTAAATCATATAATGATGGTTATGAGCATTATACAAATGCCAAAATTAAGATTTTAGATGAATTATTTTCGAAAACTAATCAATCAAATTAAAGAAAAATAAAGGAAATTCCCCTTGCGATGTTTAATGTTTAAATTAACCATGAAAACAAGGGGGATTTTTTTATGTCTATTTCGAACACGGCAGAACATGTTTTATTAAGAAAAGAGGGACGAGTTGCGACTGTTGTTTTTAATCGACCTGAAGTATTGAATGCAATGAATGAAGATACATTCAGACAATTTCGAGATGTACTAGATGAAATTGCTAGCTCAGACGTTGATGTAGTCGTTCTATGTGGAAATGGAAAAGGTTTCTCTTCAGGTGGAGATTTAAAATCAATGCTAAGTAACACAGATGAGTCTGCCTTTGGTCCAGTAATGGATTTAATTTCAGATGTAGTAGTTAAATTATATACTTTACCTAAAATCGTTATTAGTGCTATTCATGGGCCAGCTGCAGGTATAGGACTTAGTTTTGCTCTTGCTAGTGATTTCGTTCTTGCTCACGAATCAGGTGTATTGGCAATGAACTTTATCGGAATTGGCTTAATTCCTGATGGTGGTGCACATTATTTCTTAGAAAAAAGACTAGGTGAAACAAAGTCTAAGCAACTAATCTGGGAAGGTAAAAAACTAAATGCAACGCAAGCGCTAGAAATCGGTTTAATTGATGAAGTAATCAGTGGGGACTTTGAACAAAAAATTAATGAACGCGTGAAGTCTATTCTTCAAAAACCAGTAAGTGCGATGATCCAAACAAAACAAATCTACAGTAACGGTAACTTAGAGTCCTTAAAAAATGTACTTTTATTTGAAAAAAAAGGACAAAGTGCAATGAGAAGAACAGCAGATCATCAGGAAGGTGTACAGGCCTTTTTACAAAAGAGACTGCCGGTTTTTACTGGTAAATAAGGATTGTGAAATCGACTGGATTCGGTCGATTTTTTTGATTAGAGGAAAAGAAAAGATGTACAAATAAAATTAACAAAAGTACAATTAAATAACCTGAAATGTAATTAACAATCCATTTGAAAAAATATAGTATTGACTATCACACACTATTTTCTTTCTGTAATCCAATGTTTTAAATATAAAAAAGAATAAATCATTAAAAATTAGATTGTCTATATTCTATTATGCACTAGTCTTTGTTGTTAAATTGTGTCTGACAATGAAAAAAACTTAACAGTTGTTTTACGAAATGGTTAATTTTAAAATACAAGACTATAAGTTTTTCTCCACTCATGGTAGAATGTTGACATTCTCAGTTTTGGGAGAGTGGTTAGATTGAAAAAGATTCAAAGCAATTCACGTACAACGTCAAGAGCGAAAAGAAAAAAAACAAAACTCATTTTATTTGGATCAATTGGAATCGTACTAATACTAATAGCGTTTATTTCGTATTCCATTTTTTCGCCGAATGATAGTAAGGCAGGATCTAAAAAAAGTGACTATGCATCGGCCAAAAACAGTGAAAAGAATGATGATAACGGTGTTAAAGAAACATCAACAACGGTTCAAACAATTGATGATGAAGATTCAGATGGCACTGCACCGGAAACACCAGAACAAACGGGTGCACAAACTGGTGGGAAGCATGTTACAAGTTATGATCGAAATTCTCAAGACTGGCAGGCAATGCTACAAACAATCTCTTCTGCTGCTGGAATAGATTCAGGCAATATGACTGTATGGTTTTTAGGAAGTGACAAAAGCAACCCAGGTGGCTCAGTCGGGACTGTATCAGCAAAGACAAAGGGCTCGCAAAAATATCGAGTATATCTCATGTGGGATGGCTCTGGCTATAAAGCTACAAAAGTTGAACCTGCTTCATAAAATGTAAATAGGATGCACTTAGAGGTAATCCTATGGCTGTCGAGAAATTCCCGACAGCTATTTTCTTAAAAGGATCGTTCCACGCCAAGCAGAAGTTGGAAAATGTTGAAACTTTGATTGGTACTTTAAACATTAATTTAGATCAAAAACAAACAAGCTGCGATCAATTTTCGCAGCTTGTTTTATTATGGATGAAATAAAAGAAGTTTACCAGTTTGGTTAATGCAACGGTGTGTTTTATCAAGTGCACCGAGTGTAGTAAGTTTTTCTGTACCAATTTTTTTTGCTTCTAAGTCAGAATTAGCTTCAAATTGTTCATCGACAATTGATTCGCCACTTTTTTCAAAAGCAGTAATTCGATATGTTGCCATGTCCTAGACCTCCCTAAAGTAGTTGCGATATTACTATTTTGGCATAGATTGAAAAGCTGTGTAAAGTAATAATTTGAATTATAAAAAAATTCAGTGCAGATTTATAATTTTGACATTTGTAGGTTCGAACAGATTTTAAGAAATGTTAGATTATGTCTTAATTTTTTGTATGAACATTGTTGGGCTAAGCATCTATTTTAACGTATAATAGGATAAGTAAAACGACTAATACATAATTTGATTTTCCTTTTTTTATTTTGTGAAATTAATTTTCCAAAATATTTTAAGCTATTTACTTAAGTAGAGCTTAAGGAAGCATATACAAAATGGAGGTACTTATGGATAAAAAAGTATATGATCATGAAGTTGGCGAACGTTTTGTAACATTTTTATTTGTCAAAGCTGTTACTAAAGGTGTAGCAAGTAATCAAAAAACATTCTTATCTTTAACTTTACAAGATCAAAGTGGAGATATTGAGGCGAAGCTTTGGGATATTTCTTCAGAGCAAGAAGAAGCATATGTAGAAGGTACTGTTGTAAAAGTTGAAGGGGAGCTACACGACTATAGAGGAAAACTTCAACTTAAATTACGCCAAATTCGTCCAACTAAAGATACAGACGAAGTTAATCCAGAAGATTTTTTCGCAAGAGCACCAGTTTCTAAAGAAGAATTATATGAGAAAATTACTTCATATATAAATAATATGACCAATGAAAAACTTAAAAAGCTTACTGAGTATCTAGTATTAAAAAATCAAGAGGATTTTCTTGATTATCCAGCGGCAACTAAGAATCACCATGAATTTGTTTCTGGTTTAGCATACCATGTTTTTTGTATGTTGAAATTAGGTGAATCAATTGCGAATTTATATCCTTCGATCAATAAGGATTTACTGTATGCTGGAATCATCCTACATGATTTAGGAAAAGTTAGAGAATTATCTGGTCCAGTTTCAACAAAGTACACTGTAGAAGGTAATTTGTTAGGCCATATCTCGCTTATGGCAATTGAAATTGGAAACGCCTCAATTGAACTAGGTATTGAGGGAGAAGAGGTTACTGTTCTGCAGCATCTTATTTTAAGTCATCATGGTAAGTATGAGTACGGTAGTCCAAAACTACCTTTAATTAAAGAAGCGGAAATTTTACATTATATTGATAATATTGATGCAAAAATGAATATGTTAGACCGCGCACTTGAAAGAGTCGAACCAGGAGAATATACAGAGCGTATTTTCCCATTAGAAAATCGTAGTTTTTACAAACCAAAATTTTAAATTAATCATACTTCCTCTTTATTAGCCATATAATGAAGCAAATGCTTGTCTACTAAGGAGGAAAATCAATGCCAATTTTACCATTTTGGATGTATATTGTGATTTTAGGAATTTTTGTAAGTGGATTTATGGTGCTTTATACCTCGAAACAAGAAAGAGATGCTGATGAAGCATTCATTGAAAAAGAGGGAGAAATTTACTTACAAAGAATTAAAGAAGAAAGAGAACGAAGAGAACAATTGCTTATTAACTCTGAGATTTCATCTAATTAAAAAACCTGCCATTAAGGCAGGTTTTTTTTTATGATTTTTTCTCTTGGCTTTGTAAGTCTTTATCTTTTACTTTAAATTTAGCTTTTTTAAGAAGTTCATCAGAGAATGCTTGGAAGTTTTCTTGACTTAACTTAGACTCAGCAATTTTTTTGCGAGCATCTTTTTCGTTAGCAGTCTTTTTGCCAGTTAATTTAATAACATGGTATCCAAATTGTGATTTAACTGGTTGGCTAATTTCTCCAACTTTTAATTTATAAGCAGCTGCTTCGAATTCAGGTACCATAGCACCTTCTCCAAAATAGCCTAAATCTCCACCTTTATCTTTTGAACCAGTGTCAGTAGAATATTTTTTTGCTTCTGCTGCAAAATCTGCACCTTTAGCTAATTCATCTTCGACTTTTTTAGCTGTAGCTTCATCTTTTACTAGAATATGGCTAGCTCTAATTTCTGGTTTGTATTTTGCAAGGTCAGCTTTTGTTACTGAAGCTTCAGCAGCTTTTTCAGTTAATAAATCGATTTTAACACGATCTTTAAATGCTGCTTCATCTTTAAATCCGTACTGTGCTAAGAAAGCTTTAAATTGGTCACCATTTTGTGTTTTATACTCATTGAACTTAGCATCAACATCTTTATCACTAACTTTGTAGTTTTTCTTTAAATAATCTTCAATAGCCATTTGCTTAAGCATTGCTAATCCTGCTGTATCCTTCATCTTATTATATAAATCTTTAGATGTGATATCTCCAGCATTAGATGTAGCAACAACATCGTTACTAACACCAGCAGATCCACATGCTGCTAGTCCGAATACTGAGGTAGCTAAAACTGCAGATACGATTAACTTTTTCATTTAAACATCTCCTAATAAAAATTTAAAATGATTTCTTATAAAGAAAAATTTTACATATTAAAGTATGGAGCTTAAATCTTAATTTTTCCTGTATTTAGACATACCTTTTACTGGAAATTACTTCACTTAATATAACATATTTTTCTACAATGTGACAAAGTTTATCCAAAAAAAGAATAATTTGGTATGCTTTTTAATAAAAAATTAATTAATTTTAAGGAAACTTGAACTAGTTTTAAATGAAATGTAGGCACTATGAGATGAGGTAATAAATGAATGGAGATTTCTATTTTTTATATTTTAACACCTGACTTTGCCTAAAAACCATGCTTATCCAGCAAATTAAAAACTTGTCAATCGTGACATTCGCCCAATCATTTAAGGCATTCGTCTATATATTATTATGGATTACTGTTAGGAGGGTGGAAAAATGGAGGGGAAAGCATCGCGTGAATTTGTATTAATCGTGATCCTGTTTATTTTGTTAATCATTATTGGGTGTTCATTTATATAAGTAGTATGAATCTTCAAAAATGAAGGTTATTTATACATTTGCCCAGACCATTTTTTACTACACGCATAAGATAAGATATGTAGCAAAAGGAGGTGTGAATGATGGGCGTAGGATTCCATGGTGGAGGATTTGCGTTAATCGTTGTATTGTTCATCTTATTAATTATCGTAGGAGCAGCTTGCATCTAATTTGTAAATAAGACAAATATTCGACCGGAGGTATTGTACCTCCGGTTGAGTTTTTATTCCAGATTGAAATAATTAATGATGTACATATTCTTTGTCTATTGAAATTTAGAAATAAATGAAAAGGAAAATGAACCTGAGGGTTTCAAAGAGGTATTTATGTGAAATTTTGAACAAAAGTGGCCGAAATAAAAAGCGGAAGGATTTAATTAATCTTACCCCGCTTCTATTTATTTGTACAATTTCAAATGACATATAAACTGAAATTGTAGCTTTAAAGAAGATATTAAGGTTTCTTAATTAAACGATTATCTTCTTCGATGAATTCTTTATCTATGTTACCTAACGTTGTTTCAAATATATCCATAAAATCTTTTCCATAAATATTACGTAAAATAGCCATAATTTCCATATTTTCTGGAAATTTACCATAAAATTCTTTTAATGGTAAGGTACCTTGAAAAACTGAATTTGTCTCTGGATCAAATTCACCTAGAATCTCTAATAGCATTTCTTTACCTTTTTCTGTTAATTCAATATACGTATTACGTTTATCTTCTACTTTTTTAGAAAACACTAATAAACCACGTTCTTCTAGCTTTTTAGAGAAGTTAAAAGCAGTTGATACGTGCATTACACCAAATTTAGCAATTTCAGAAATAGACGCACCCTTTAAGTGGAAGGCGATCATTAAAATATGATGTTCATTGATATTTAAATCATAGGGCTTAATCCATTGTTGCCAGTCCTTTTCAACTGACTTCCATAATGCTTTGGAAATTTGGGCAATTCTTTGACTAAAAATCAAAGCTTCTTTCATTGTGTATAATTTTTGTTCAGTTTTCATCAATTCACCTTCTTTTCTATTTAACTATCTATTTATTATTATGCCAATAATATGTGAAGAAATAAAGAACTTTTAGTTAGAATTTTTAAAAATTTTCACAAAGTAGTTGATAAAATTCTACATTTTTATATTATAATTAAGTGTTGCGGGTTGTGAAAATTATGTTTATATAATAATTTTAACGAAACTATAGAGTGATTGTCGATAAAATATTATTGGTAATATAGTAAATATATAATATAAATCTATAAAAATATAGTGTAAAATGCAGGATTTAGATTAAAATTACATAAAAAAAACAAAAACAGGAGATATGCACTCTCCTGTTTTCGTATTTAAAAGGGATGGTTTTATTATTTTTTAATAATGTTATTTTCGATAGATTTTGCAATCTCTTGTAGCGTTTCATTTGTGTATTGATTTTGGTTTGAAAGCCATTTTACATCAAAGCCATCATTATTTCCGTATCGTGGTAAAATATGCATATGATAATGAAATACAGTTTGACCTGAAACTTCACCACTATTATTTAAAATATTTACTCCTTGAACATTAAAAGTTTCTTTCATTGCATTAGCAATGTGAGGTACTTTTCGGAAGTATGTACTAGCTGTCTCTTCACTCATTTCGAATATGTTTTCAACATGATCCTTTGGAATGACTAATGTGTGTCCTTTTGTAACTTGACTTAGATCTAAAAAAGCTAAAATATCATCATCCTCGTATACCTTTGATGCTGGAATGCTACCTTCAACAATTTTACAGAAAATACAATTAGCGTCATGTGCCATTTTTTATACTTCCTTTCACTTTTTTCCTTATTTTAACATAGGCGTATGTTAAAGGGGAAATAGGGCAGGGAAAAATAAACAAGAAGCAACCTATGTTGCTTCTTGATGAAGGGGAAAACTAATGGAGTAATTATAAATTGTCTTTAACAGACACCTCATTTGCTTAAATGTTCAATAAATTGGTACACCTTATAAGAAATTTATATGCTCTGGTCGAGACACCTCATTTACAAATTGGTATACTAAAACCTTTGTTTAAAAGTGATAATGTTCAAGCTAACCATCTCCTTTGATGTTTTCACTGCTGTTTTATACAACGATGTTTTATCTATGGAGAAACTTCACTTCAACAACTACCCTTGCATTGGTTTGAACGCAAATTAAATTACCTTTAACACACACCTCATTTCAAATTTTGAACTGGAAAGTGTGTTGCTTTCCCTTCAAGAATTATGATGCCCTGTATTAAAGAAAGTATGCAAAAACAATAAAAAACTTTGAAAAGCAGAGAGAGAATATTAAAGATCAGGAAATTTCAGAAACAAAACAAAAACACAAGCTTAATAATGAGGATTTAAGTGGAAGTTAAGACTAAATTTATTTTGGATCATCAAGAGTATAGATAATTGAAGTTATATTTTTAAAAAATGTTTTCAGGGGGAACGGGAAGGCCGAGCGCTCGTAGGAACAAACCTAGGTGGAGCAATCATCTTGACATTACTAATTTAAATTACAACTTCTTTTCAACAACATAAAACAAGAAGCAACCTAAGTTGCTTCTTGATGAAGAGGAAAGATTAATGGAGTAATTATAAATCGTCTTTAACAGACACCTCATTTGCTTTAATGTTCAATAAATTGGTACACCTTAAAATAAATATATATGCTCTGCTCGAGACACCTCATTTACAAATTGGTATACTAAAACCTTTGTTTTTAAGTAATAATGTTCAAGCTAACCATCTCCCTTGATATTTTCACTGCTGTTTTATACAACGATGAATTATCTTGTGAGACAATCACTTTAACAGTTACCTTGCACAGGTTTGAACGCAAATTAAATTACCTTTAACACACACCTCATTTCAAATTTTTGAATTAGAAAGTGTGTTGCTTTCCCTTCAAGAATTATGATGCCCTGCGGTAAAGAAAGTATGCAAAAACAATAAAAAAATTTATAAAGTAGTTAAGACAGGGAGAGATAATTAAAACAGGAAAGTAGAAGATGTTTGGAAGAGATCCCAGTTAATGTGGAAATTGGGACCATAAAAAGTATAGATAATAGAAGGAAGTAGTTAAAAAAAAGATTAACTATGGGCGAGATACAAGAAGTTAATGACCACGTGACATCAACAAAATAAAACAAGGAGCAACCAATAGTTGCTCCTTGATGAAGGGGAAAGATTTTAGAAAAGATTTTAGGTTAATAAGTTAAATTGTCTTTAACAGACACCTCATTTGCTTTAATGTTCAATAAATTGGTACACCTATAAATAAATTATATGTTCTGCTCGAGACACCTCATTTACAAATTGGTATACTAATGACCTTTGTTTTTATAGATCCTGTTCAAGCGCACCATCTCCTTAGATTTTTGCATTGCTGTATATGACAACGATGTTAATCTTTGGAGATACCTCATTTCACTTAAACAATTATCCGACTTAGGTTTGAACGCAAATTAAATTTCCTTTAACACACACCTCATTTCAAATTTTGAACTAAGAAAGTGTGTTGCTTTCCCTTCATGAATTATAATACCCTTAACCTAAAATAGTATTCAAAAAAAGAAGGATTTTTTTTTAGTATTCCATAAATAGGATAATAAGGAAGTTAAGAATATTATTTGATACAATAAAATTTATAGGAAAAGTACATTTGAAAGGATTTGTAAAGAATGACTTTATTGCATGTAAAAGATGTCACAGGTGGATACACTAGACAGCCTGTCATTAAAGATGTCTCATTTACGATTAATAGAAATGAGCTTGTTGGGTTAATCGGGTTAAATGGTGCCGGTAAGAGTACGACTATAAAACATATATTAGGACTTTTGAAACCATCTAAAGGCGACATATTAATTAATGGTGAATCATTTGAGAAAGATCCAACTGCATATCGTGCTAGCATATCATATGTTCCTGAAACACCGATGATTTATGATGAATTAACTTTACAGGAACATCTTGAAATAACAGCCTTGGCATATAATATTCCAGAAAAAGATTTTAAAAAACGTAGTGAAGAGCTATTAAAAACATTTAGATTATATGACAAAAGAAAATATTTTCCTTCGACCTTCTCTAAAGGGATGAAACAAAAAGTAATGATCATTTGTGCCCTTATTGTCCAACCACAGTTATACATAATAGATGAACCTTTTTTAGGACTAGATCCAATCGCGATAAATGATTTACTTGAGATTTTGAACAATGAAAAAGAAAAAGGAGCAGGCATTTTAATGTCTACTCATATTTTATCGACTGCTCAAATTTATTGTGATTCATTTATTATTTTGCATGAAGGAGTAATTATTGCAAAAGGTACATTAAACGAATTACAAACTCAATATAATATGCCAAATGCTTCATTAGATGAAATTTATATTTTTGCAACGAAGGAAAAAGAAATATGAGTACGATAAAAGAATTATGGTTAGCACGGTTTAGGAGCTTCATTAAAGAAATGAGTAAATATGGTCGGTATATCTTTAATGATCATATAAAATTTGTAATTGTTTTTGGATTTGGAGGAGGAGCATATTATTATCAACAAATGCTAAAAACAATTTCTCCAGACTTTCCAGCTATTTTACTAATCGCTATTCTTTTTAGTTTTCTTGTTGTAACAGGTCAAGTAACTACTTTTTTTAAAGGACCTGATTTACATTACTTATTACCATTAGAAAAAAAGATGAAAAGTTACTTTGTCCGCTCCTTTTTAATTACGTACATCTTTCAAGTATATTTAATGTTAATGATGTTAGGTGTGATTTATCCAATTTATAAGAAATTTTCACTAGGACAAACAACAAGTTTTATCGTCTTTATGGTAATAATTTTCTTATTAAAAGGATACAATCTCTTTGTTTCATTCTTACACCTTACAAATAGCGGTGTTTTAAACCGAGCATTTGATTATTGTTTTAGGTTGCTAGGTACTTTCTTATTTATTTATGGTTTATTAAGTAAATGGAGCAGTTTTTTCCTTGTAATAATCATCGTAATCTTAGGAGTTTATGCATTATTTATTCAAATTGGTAGTAAAAATAAAAGAGTGCAATGGGAAAGAAATGTTAAACTTGATACTTCAAGATTAGCGACTTTTTATCGATTTGCGAATATGTTTACTGATGTTCCGTCTATTCAACAACAAGTAAAGCGAAGAAAATGGGCGGATCCAATCATTAATAAAATTAAAATGAGGAATGCTGCGAATTATTTACTAGTTCGTACATTCATCAGGAATGGTAACTTTTTAAGTATGTTTTTAAGACAACTGTTCGTAGGAGGATTTGTAGTTTACTTAGTGCCAACTACAATTGGGAAAATATTGATTGGCATTTTATTTCTTTATGTAATTTCCCTACAGAATATGTCAATTTTAAAACAGTATAACTATCATTTGTTGTGGAAAATTTATCCTTATACAAATGAAGAAAATAAAAAATCTATTTCGACACTTTTGTATATACTACTGATAATATGTAGTCTAGTTTTTAGTATTATTGGTTTAGTAAAGGGCTTGTCAATTTTAAACTTTATTATGGCAATTGTTGTGTATACTTTATTTTCAATGTGGTTAATTAAATTTTATGTGCATAAAAGGTTAAGTAAGCCACAAAAATTGTAAAGGGTGGACAAAATGGATTCTTATGAACTTCGTATTCAGTACGAACTATCTAGATGGAAACAAAAAGTAATGTCTGATTCAAATATTTTTCAAACTTCTGCAAAAAAAGTTCAATTAAAGCTTCAATCATTATTACCAGAACAAATCCAAGATCTGCTTACAAAAACCGTTAAAAATATGATGGTCTTATTTATGGGAGGGTCTACTGTTTTTAATGGCAGTGGTGAGGAGTATGAAGCATTAACACTTAGAGAAAGAGATTTAATTTTAGATAAAAAGTTAAACGAGTACAAAAAGATTTCAGCTGTAGAAGGTGCTGGTACAGGAGCGGGTGGAATTTTACTTGGTCTTGCCGATTTTCCGTTATTACTTGGAATAAAAATTAGATTTTTAGTTGAGGCAGCCAAAATATATGGTTACTCACCTAAAGATGAGCTCGAAAGACAGTTTATGCTGTATATTTTTCAACTTGCTTTTTCAAGTGATAGCCATCGGAAAAAAGTATTTCAGGTTATTGAAAAGTGGGAAGATAAAGTAGATGAAAATCCCCAAGTCAATTGGGAGCAATTACAACTAGAATATCGAGATCATATCGATTTAGCAAAACTTCTGCAATTAGTCCCTATTATTGGAGCACCAGTTGGAGCTTATGTAAATTATCAACTTCTTGAACAATTAGGTGAAACGGCTAAAAATGCTTATCGAATGAGGTATATGAAGAAAAAGGAAGATATCATCTAATAAGTTACATACTAAAAGGAGAACTAAAAAGTTCTCCTTTTCAGAGTGTTGAAATATAAAATGGTAGGGAAAACGGACATTAAATGAACATTTAATAATGATGAAATTATCATTTTTCTGGATGTTCTTTTAATGATTTTAAATGTTCATATGTTCGAGCAATTTTATGATTCCAATAACACTAGACATGTTTTTTTCAGAAGTTGAAAATTATGAGCTTATTCTTAGAAAAACAAATTCATTTGATTAATTTAGTTTAATGTTCGATATTAATAGAACTACAAACTGATTAATAAAAACTGCTAGATTACTCTAAGTAAAGGCTGGCTATTTGATTAGGATTTATTGCATACTTTTTTTGATGAAAAAGTTGATTGGAATGGAGGGGTGCTCGACTCCTATGGGATTAGCGGGAAGGCTAAAGACCCCGCAGGCTTGCCGAGGAGGCTAAAGAATCTCGCCCCATGGAAAGCGAGCATCCTGTAATGGAAATCAACATCA